>CAWDBS010000070.1:0-123958 GCA_963800415.1 uncultured Actinomycetes bacterium | reverse complement strand
GGACCATTCTGCTGGATTGGACCTTGCCCGGCGCCGGGCCCGCCTGCTGGGAGTTGTGCTGGTACCTGGCGCTCAACCGGGCCCGGCTGCCCGAACTGAAATAGGCAGTGATCGACCGGTTCCGGGCCGCGCTCGAACACCATGGGATTGACACCGGCGGCTGGTGGCAGCAACAGCTCGACCTGTGCATGATCGGCGTCATGGCCACCTTCGGCTGGGAGAAGGCGCTCGGCGACGCCGGTGAGCTGGCCTGGTGGGAGGAGGCGGCCGCCGGCGCGGCCACCCGCCAGGGCATCCCGGATCCGGGATAGCCGATGCCCGCCGACCACTACGCCAACGCGGGGCGGCGATGGGCCCTCGGCGCGGAGCTCGTCTACCGGCCGATCGCGGCTGAGCTCATCGCCCTCAGCCCGCACCCGCTGGCCGGACACACCGTGCTTGACGCCGGAGCGGGCACCGGGGCGGCGAGCAGTGCCCTGGCCGCCCAGCGGGCCAGGCCCATCGCGATGGACCTGTCGTTCGGCATGCTGGCCTGGAACGCCGCCGCCAGGCCACCCAGCGCTGTAGCCGATATCCGCGCGCTGCCGCTGGCCGCCCACGCTGTCGACGACGCCGTTGCCGCGTTCGTGCTCAACCACCTCACCGATCCGTCAGCCGGGCTCGCCGAGCTGGCCCGCGTCACCTGCCCAGGCGGCGCCGTGCTGGCGGCCGTCTTCAGCAACACCAGCCGGGACCCGGCGCGCGATAGGATCGACGCCGTTGCCCAGGACGCCGGCTGGCAGGTCCCAGGCTGGTACACCGAGCTCAAGGCCACCGCGGTGTCCATCCTCGGTAGCGCCGCCACCATGGCCGCAGCAGCCCGGGCAGCCGGCCTGACCGGCGTCAGCACCCACGAGCGGCCCGTCGATGTAGGCGTCACGCAGCCAGAACAGCTTGTCAGCTATCGCCTCGGCCAGCCCCTATTCGCCAGCTGGCTCGATCGCATCGGGCTCGCCCGAGCCGAAGGCCTGGCCCGGCAAGCGGCCGAGGCCATACGCCCGATCATGCGGCCGTACCGGCCAGTTGTCGTATTCCTACCGCCCAAGTGACATAGCCGGAACCTTCCCAAGGTTCACGGCAGCCAGGCTGACGAGAACCGGGGAGCAAAGCGAGCGGCCAGCAGCGGCAGCCATCAACCCCCAGCAAGTGATCCGCCTTATCAGGAGCCAAATGCGCAGGACCGCCGACGCGGGCGGAATCAGCGGCTCGGTACGCGACACGGTTGGCCGCACAGATCAGGGCCATCTGAGACTCGACGCGGACACGGCACTAACCATGCTGTGCGGTGCAGAGTCGGCGGTCTGGAGCATTTCACGGGGGGCCTGATGTGCCGCGGCGCGCCCTCATCTGTGGCATAGCGTGACGGGGCCGGACGGCTTACGGTGAGTTTCCGCTCAATCGCTGGGACCCGCAGCTGGCCCAGCCTCCCGGGTCTCAGCCCGGCCGGGAGGTGCCCGATGACCACTGCCGCCCCATCCACTGCGCTCGCCACGATCCAGCCTGCCTTCACTGACGCGGAACGGCTCGCCCTCGCCGGGTTCCTGGCCGGGTACCGTGGCCTGACCCGCGAGGCCTACGCACTCGACTTGCGCCAGTTCACCACCTGGTGCCGGGCCCGTTCTCTGAAGAACTCCTGGATCACTCACCCGCCGCGCATGTCCGGCGGCCGCGGGTGGACTACGAGTCCCACGCCGCCGCGCTGGACGCAACGAGCTCGGCGCCATCCTGGTCGCCGCCGGGCTCGGCCCGCCGTGCGAGCATGCGCTGGTCTCGCTGCTCGCGCTGAACGGGCTGCGGGTCTCCGAGGCCACCGGCGCGGACATCGAGCACCTCGGCCTGGAGCGCGGGCACCGGACGCTGACGATTACCCGCAAGGGCGGCAAGGTCGTTACCATCCCGCTGGCGCCGCGGACCGCCCGGGCGATCGACCTGGCCGTCGGCGAGCGCGCGGACGGGCCGGTGTTCCTCGCGACGGACGGCCGTCGGCTGGACCGGCACGGCGCCGGGCGGATCGTCCGCAAGACCGCCCGCCGCGCCGGGATCGCCAAGACCGTCACGCCCCACACGCTAAGACACGCCTTCATTACCGCCGCCCTGGATGCCGGAGTGCCATTGCGGGACGTGCAGGAGGCGGCGTCGCACGCCGATCCGCGCACCACGATCCGGTATGACCGGGCCCGCGGCAGCCTGGAGCGGCACGCGACCTACATCGTCGCCGCCTACGTCGCGGGTGCCGCCAGGTAACCGGGAGGCTGGAGTTCCTGCCGCCTGGCGACCACGGCCGTCAGGCGGCAGCTCACGCCGGAATGGGTCACGGATCGCGACCTCAGCCAGAGCGTGAACTGCCTGCCGGTGGGATCGGCGCGCCGCTCTGCCAATGTCACACCGAACTGGGTCATCTGCATGCCGCTATGCCTGCAGCCCGATGGTGTGGACACCCGCCCGCATCAGAACAGGTGCCCCAGCAGGTCGGCATCACCCTCGGGCCAGGGTTGCTCCCCGGGCGCCTTGACCATCATGGCACCCGGATCTGCCTGCCTGGCCAGTCCCAGCGTGACGTGATCGTTGATCCGCACCCAGGAGCAGCGGTTCGTGACCCGCGCCCACCCGTTCCGGGCGTCCAGCCGGAATCGTCAGCGAACAGGACGACCAAGGCCATCCCGCAGGAACGGGCCAGCTCGGTCACCTCGGCCAGCAGCCCGCGGCCGCCAGGCCCCGGGACCGCTGGCTGTCCGCGACGCACAAGCCGGCGACCCCGAAAGTCCGCAGCACGGTGCCGCCCGCCCGGATGACCCGGAACTCCACACCCATCTGGGCCGCAACGTCCCCGCCACCGGCCATCGCGACATGCCGGAAATGGGGAGGCAGCTTGAAGTAGCTCCCGCCCGGATACCCCGGAAAGCACGCCTGCAGCAGCGATTGCAGCCGTCTGCTCAGATCTGCCCCGATCTCGGCCTCGGCGACGCGGATCACCGTGATGGCCTCGCCGTCCGCGCCCGCCTCGCCCGCAGGCTGGACTCTAGCGCGCCGGGCGAGCCCGGCCACGGCTCCCCGGCGATCACGGGACCGGCCGGCGGCCGGAGATCGCCGCCCGCACTCGCTCATGCCGCCGGCAGGGTCGAGCATCACAGGCCCGGCGCGAGACGTGGCCATGCCCGGGTGGTCAGCCAGCAGCCGCGGACTCTGCCAGCCAGGACGGACGCTGACGGGGAGGTCTGTCACGGAGAGCAACCTGAGGTTCCGTGCACTCGCGCTAAGAGCCGCTTTCGATCTGGGCGGCAACCTGGATCGCCAGAGTGACTGTCGTTACCGCGCCCGAACGGCTGTTCGGCCCGCGGCCGGGAGGAAACAAGCCGTGGCTGGTTTGACCAGCTTGCCCTTGGCCGGCCATGCCAGCATCGCCGCTGCCCGGCGCTGTCACGCCGCCGCCCGGATCGCCCCCTGCAAACGATCATGAGGTGCTGAACGGCTTCGGCCGGTGCCCCTGCCTCCTGCCCTGCCATGCTGCCGGCCGTTACCGCCGGCTGAAGGTGACGTGGATGACGCCACTGGGGCTGTTCACGGCCTCAATCCGGAACCGGTCTTCGAGCCCCTCCAGACCGTCCCAGAGCCGTTCCCCGCGGCCCAGCACGATCGGCACCACGACGACGTGCAGGTAGTCGATCAGGCCGGCGGCCAGGAATTCGCGGATGGTGGACGGGCCGCCGCCGATGCGGACATCGGCGCCCGCGGCGGCCTGGCGCGCCTGCGCAAGCGCCTGGGCGGGGCTGGCGTCGAGGAAGTCAAACGTGGTACCGCCGTTCATCCGGACGGCGGGCCGCAGATGGTGGGTGAGCACAAAGACCGGGGTGCGGAACGGCGGGGTGTCTCCCCACCAGCCGGTCCACTGCTGGTCCGGCCAGGGGCCGTGGTGCGGGCCGAACTTGCCCCGGCCCATGATCTCGGCGCCGATGCCCGGTTCCCAGGCGCCGGCGAAAGCGTCGTCGATGCCGGTGCTGCCGCCGGGCTGGCCCTGCATGGCGCGGAAGGTACGGGTCGGGAAGAACCACTCGTGCAGCCGGGTTCCCGCATGCCCGAACGGAGCCTCCAGGCGTTGCCCCGCGCCGGTGCCGAATCCATCCAGCGACACCGAGAAGTTGTGCACCCGGACCTGCGACACGATGACCTCCTGACAGGTTGCTTCACAGCGACCGGGACCGGTGCCGCGGCCCGCCACCAGCCAGGACGATCCACGAGGCCCGAAGTCATCGCCAGCGCCTGGCCGCTGAGCATCATACCTGCAGATCACCAGGCGTTTCTGCTCACGGTGCGGAACCGACCCTGGACTCAGATAAGACGCGCATCGCCGCCGTTAGGTGCGGGTGGGTCTTCAAGCTGCTCCGTTGCAGCTGCCGTACCGAGTTGGCTGTTCTGTGTTCCATCTCATCGTCAGCTTCCATCGGAGACGGCTTGCGGGGTTCCAATGCCGGATCAGTCTAGGTTTCCCCGGTCGGTGAGGCGGCGGAGACGTTCGCCGTGGGAGCGGTTTTGCGCGAGGCGGCTCCCTCGGCCATCGCCAGCATCAGCCGGGCCAGTGCACGATAATGCGCGCTGCGATCGGCGTGCCGGCGTCGCCGTGGCGGTACCATGCAAGCGAGGTCGGCGAGTTCGCTCATGCGCGGCGTCCCGCCTCGGCGCACGCGGCCGGCAGCGCGTCGGCGAGCCGCGCGCCGCGGACGAGCGAGGACAGGAGCACGCCAGCGAAAGCGTCGCCGGCTCCCGTCATCTGACCGGCGCCGTCGCCGGCCGCCGGTGCGTGGAGCACCTCCTCACGCGTGGCTGCGAACGCTCCGCCGGCACCGGCGGTCACGCACGCGAGCGAATATCGCCTGGCGAGCTCTGCTGCTGCCTGCGGCGGGTCCAGGCCCGTCAGCACGCCTGCTTCCTCATCGTTCGCGATGACGGCCGTCGCGCCCTCGGCGAGGCGGTGGAACCCGCGCGCGCCGACGCGCTCGACGAGCGGCGCGCCTCGATCGCGGCGCGCCCGGCGGCGGACGTGTCCTGGTGCAGCAGTGCGTACCCGGAGACGAGGACGCACCGTGCGTCCAGCGTGGCGGGCAGGTCACCGACCGCGAGCCCAGCGTTAGCACCCCGGTCGGCCACGATCGCGTCGCCGCTCTGCACGAACGTCCCGGTGGGCAGCTGGGCGTCGACCGCGAGCCACAGATCCACTCCCGCCCGCGACAGCGCATACTCGATCGCGGCGGCCGCGGGGTCGTCACCGACGCGGCCAGCGACGGCAGTGCCGGCGCCCGTTCGCCTAGCCGCGAGCGCGGCGGTGACCGGGATGCCGCCGGCGCGGACGTCGATGCGGTCGTGCGCGGCGCGCCCCGGCCGCAGCGGCGGGACGATCACGTCGAGCATGAGCTCGCCGACCGCGATGAGATCGATCTGCACGTCGTCAGCCGCCAGTCGTGCGCCCGGCACTTAGGATGTGGGCGACTTGCGGGGCGGCGAGCAGCGCCGCGCGCCGCGCCGGCGAGAGGCTGTCTGCGAACGACACAAGCAGTGCGTGCGCCTGGGCGTAGGCCGCGGCGGCGGTGCCGTCGTCGCCGAGCGTGTAGGCCGCCTCCCCGAGCGCGCCCCACGCCTGCCACCGCCCCGGCGGGCCGATCAGCGAGTCGGCGACCACGGTCGCCTCGCGAAGCGCGGCGAGAGCCTCGTCGCGTTTGCCGAGCCGCTTCAGTGCCTGCCCGAGCAGCGTCAGCGAGCGCGCCTCGTACTTCCGCCGCGACGTCCGGCGCGCGAGATTCAGCGACCGTTCCGCCCACTCAAGGGCCGACTCGGCCGGCTCGGCGTGGAGGGCGATCTCCGACCGCGCGGCGGCGAGCCGGCCGCGGATCAGCCATGTCGTCCACGCAGTTGCCTCCGCTGCGCCGTCCCAGCGGCCGGGCCAAGCCGCCTGCGCAGCGCCGATGTCGCCTGCGATCAGGTGGGTGAAGAGCAGGTCCGAACCCGCGAACTGGCGCGGCATGCTGAACGTCAAGCTCGCCGCCAGCTCGACCGCCTCCTCGGTTCGCCGTCGCGCCTCGGCGATGTCGTACAGCTCGCGGAAGGCGAGTGAGGAGTAGTTCAGGAGCACCGTTCGCGGCCGCCCGAGCTCACCAGCGATCTGGAACAGCTCGTCCCAGATCGCGATTGCCTCCTCATGCCGACCGAGCGCCGCCAGCGTCAGCGCCTCGTAGCCACCGCCCCGGAGCAGAGACTCGGCGCGATAGATGTCCGCCGCCTGTCTGCGCGTGCGGCGGGACAGGTCCAGGGCGCGCTCGTACTGTCCGATCCAGTAAGCGGTGTCGGCGTGGTTTTGCAGGTGTTCCGTCAGGTCGGCCGGTCGCGCGCCGGGCACCCACGTCTTGAGTGCGCGCTCGCCGAGGTCGAACGCGCGCTCGAGGTCACCCTGCTTGCCGCGCATCGCCAGCGCCTGACTCTCCATCGCGAGGATCGCCGGTCCTGCCGTCGGGTCGTCGACCTCCTCGGCGAACGCGGCGGCCGTCTGTGCCGTGGCGAGCGTGTCCTCATCCCGTTCCGTCCAGAGGTAGGCGTGGCCGAGGCCGATCATTGCGTTGAGCTTCTCCTGCCCCTCTAGCTCGGGCAACAGCTCCGCCAGCTCCTCGGCGGCGCGCGGAAAGTCGGCGAGGTGGGCGAGTGCGAGCCCGCGCTGCAGCCGCAGCGTCCGCCGGAGCTCCGGCGTGTCGGCGAGGTCGACGGCGAGCGAGTAGAGATCGACGAGCGTGTCCTGCGCCCAGCTCCGACGTGCCGCGTCCGCGGCGGCGAGCAGGTAGGGGATCGCGCGCGCCGGCTCGCCCGCCTCGCGCCAGTGCCGTGCGAGCAGCGTCGGAAGCGTCGCCGTTCCTTGGCCCATCTTCTCCTCGAGCGCGGCTGCTACGGCGGCGTGGCGCTCGCGGCGCACTGCGCGCGGCACGATCGCGTACGCCGCCTCGTGGACGAGCACGTGCTTGAACGTAAGCTGCACGTCGCCGGCGAACTGGCTGTCAACATCGCGCCGCACGACGTCGCGCAGCTCGAGCAGTGCGAGCGCGCCGTCGACCTCCGCGACGTCGCACACGGCCGCGACGACCTCGCGCCAGAACGTCCTGCCGACGACGGAGGCGGCCAGCAGGACGGAGCGCGCCTCGGACGGCAGCGCGTCGATGCGGGCGGCGATCGCCTCGCGGACCGTCACTGGTAGCCGGGCGCCCGCCTCGGCCTCCGTGAGCGCGGCGGCGAGCTCCTCGAGGAACAACGGGTTCCCGCCGGCGGCGTCGGCGATCTTCGCGGCGGCGACGCGCTCCGCACCGGCCGCGTGAACGAGTCGGGCCGCCAGCGTCTCCGCGTCGTCTTTGGCGAGCGGCTCGAGGAACACGGTCGTGTGGGCCGTGAGCCCGGCGCCCCACGTCGGATGCCGGTCGAGCAGCTCCGGCCGCGCCGTCGCGACGAGCACGACGGGAGAGTCGCGCAGGTGTTGTGCGAGGTAACCGAGGAGCGAGACCTCGCTCTCCTGCGCCCAGTGGATGTCCTCGAAGACGAAGACGGCGGGCTGTTCGAGCCCGACGGTCTCGACGAACCGGCGGGCGGCGAAGAACAGCAAGTGCATGTCGGGCACGTCGACGTCGGGCGCGAGGCCGAGCAGGAGCGCGAGGTAGCGGTACGACTCGTCGACCTCGGCCGGTGTGAGCCTGCGCTCGAGCGCATGCCGCAGCTTCTCTTGGGCGGTCGCGGGCGCGTCGTTCTCGTGGATGCCGCTGGCCGAGCGGACGAGGCGCGAGAACGCCTGGTAGCCCACCTGCACCTCGTACGGCAGGCACCGCCCGCGCAGGATGCGGCCGCCGCGCGCGCGCACGTGCTCGGAGAACTCCCGGCACACACGCGACTTGCCGATGCCCGGCGGGCCGAGGACGGTCACGAGGTGCGGCCGCTTTGCGGACCGCGCCGTGCCCCAGATCGTCTCGAGCAGCGTCAGCTCGTTCGAGCGGCCGACGAGCGGGCCGCGGCAGGCGCGCAGCTCGGTCTCGGCGACGGGGCCGAGCGCGATCCAGGTCTCGAGCGGCTCGCTCTTCCCCTTCGCGTGCACCGGCGCGGCCTGCTCGTAGGAGATCCCGTGTCGGCTTGCACGGTGGGTCTCGACACCTACGATCAGCCGGCCTTCGGGCGCGGCCGCCTGCAGCCGCGCCGCGGTGTTGACCACATCGCCGGTCGCGAGCGGCTCCCCCTGCGCGGCGCCGAGCATCACGACCGCTTCGCCTGTGTTGACGGCCGCCCGCGCGGCGAGCGCGAGGCCGTGCTCGATATTGAGGGCGTCGAGGCTTCCGAGAACCCGGAGCCCGGCGCGGACCGCGCGTTCAGCGTCGTCGCCGTGCGCGGTCGGCGCGCCGAAGACGGCCATCACGGCGTCGCCGATGAACTTCTCGACCACCCCTCCGTACTCCTCGATGTGCCGCTTCGCCTCTGCGTGGTACAGCTGCTGCGACTCGCGCACGTCCTCGGGGTCGGCGCGGTCAGCGCCGGCCGTGAACCCGACGAGGTCGACGAACAGGATTGAGACGAGCTTCCGCTCCGCGCGCGCCTCCGACGCGTCGAGCCGCGCACCGCAGCTCGAGCAGAACCTCGATCCGGGCAGGTTCGCGGCGCCGCACGCCGCGCACAGCGCTTCGCTCTGCCCGACCATGCCTCCAGTCTGGCGGCTCCTGCGCAGACGTACAACAGGTCGCGGTGGCGCTCGAGCCAGGCGCGTTCGGCCGCCAGCTTGGCGAGCTAGCGCGGCCAGCTATTCCGGCGGCACCGCTCCTCGGCGAGGTCGTACTCGTGCTCGAGGATCGCCGGCGCGTCGAAGCTGCGCCCGTAGCCCTCGAGCGCCGCAGGTGCGCGCCGCAGGTGCGCGCCGCGTGAGCTCACGCGGCTCGGTCGCCTCCAGGACTGCTCGGCGACCAGCGCGTTGGCTTGCTCGCTGCCACCCGTCTCGTCGATTTCCGCAGTGATGAAGAACCGGAAGCACGGGGGGAACCCGCAGTAGTAGTCCCCCGACGCCGGGATAGTACAAGTTAATCGCCGGCGCGTGGCCAACCGAGCCGCGCAGTTCGGCCACGATAGTGCTGGCCGCGGCACCTCTGCCGCGGCCAGCACGATCGCCACGCGCCGCCATACGGAGGTGACCCGCTCGGCTGGTGCCCCCTCCAGGCGGATCCGGTGCCCCGCTCGGGCGGTGCGGCGACGGCCAGCATGTCACGGCAGGTGACTGAGGCTGTGAGGATGCGTCCGCGCAAAGACCCGCTATGCGCCGTATCTCGTCACTGGTGCTCACCGGCTGAGCCGCTCAGATCGGGTCGTTCTGTGCTTGCCTCGTCGGGACAGCCGCAGGCATCACCTCCGCGCCCGATTCGGCGATCAGGTCGCTCGTGCTCTCGAGCATCTGCAACGTAGTGTCACGATCGCCGGTTACGGCCCGCACGCGAGATCCGCGGGACTGAGTCGAAAATAGACCGGCCTGGCCAGGCGGCAGCGAACGAACCTTGAGGGTGAGCCCGGCCAGCCCCCCTCTGCGACACCTCTGCGCGCCGCCTCCGTTTCCCTGATCTACCCACCCCGAGGGCGGGGCCAGGGACACTACGGCTCAACTTGACGACCAGCAGGAGAGTACCAATCCAGAAGCGCACTGGGAAAACCCGGAATTCCCGGCCCGGAAAACCACGACGCGGTTCCAGGTTTCCCAGGCCCCCTTCCTGCCTCCCGGCACGACGGTTCTCACCGCGCGAATGACCGGGGAGGAGCTAGCAAAACCTACCGCACATGACCGTGGAAAATACACAGGGTGTCGCGCGGCGCGGCATAATGCGCATGCCGCGACGCGACGACACGAGGAAACAGCCCGGTACACGCCGAACGGGCACCCTCAAGACGCGAGGGTGCCCGTAGATGCTTGGCCGTCGGGGCAGTGGAGGTTCCCAGCGAACTTTTCCAGTTGATCTTGGTTGACCTGCGGTTTCCCGGCAAGTTTTCCACTGTTCTGGGCTGGGCTTACCTGGCAAGGTTTCCAGTCCGGCGGCCACCACGCGGACAGCCCGCACTGCAACACACTGCATGTGGCCGGTGACCTGGCTACCTTCCCCGCGAGCCTTCCAACTGGAAACAGGCTGGAAAACTTGCCCGGGAACCGGAAAGGTTCACCGGGAACCTACAGCCAGCTAACGAGCGCTTCACCCGGTCAGCAAACCGCTGCCACGCTTCGGGAGTGAAGGGCAGTACGGGACCGGTACGGTCCTTGGTGTCGCGCACGAGCACACGCCCGGTGTCGTCGCGGACTTCTACGCAGTCGCCGCCCGAGCCCCCGCTGTAGCTGGACTTGCGCCACATCGCGTTACCGGTCGCTTGCCGCTCTATGCGCGCCGCGACCGTGCGCTCAATGGCGGCCTCATCGGCCTCGGGCCTGCGCGCTTGGATCACGATCGCGCGTAACCCTCGGTCTGCAGCAAGCCCGGTACCGCGCCCAGTGCCCACCCGTGGATGCGGACTGCCGCAGCCTCGAACGGGATCACGGGGCTGAACCACGACGGGTATGCCTCGCGCCGGGTCAGCTCATGCATCCGTTCCAGCGTCCCCGGCATGCCCATCTCTTGGTCACACCGTTGCGCGAAGTCCAGGCTCGCCCACCGTGCCCCGCGCTCCACGTCAGAAATGAACGAGCCCGAGTAGCCGATTCTTTGTCCTAGCTGGACCTGAGTCCAGCCGAGCCGGCCGCGCTGCGCCTTCAGTTCCGCAGCGAAGATACCGGCTGCGCTGGACTCCGCATGAAATGGGCTCGATTCCGCATCTGTCATGTCTGCTCCGCTTGGTCCAGGGCCGCAAGCGCGGAATCCCGCTTCAGCCGCGCTATCACGCTGAGCAACCGAAAGCTCTACCCAACGGTAGTCCTGGGCGGGCACGTTGGATACCGAGATCACCAGCCCGACATGCCCGTAAGGAGCGGTCGCCGATGCCCGCCGAACCTGCCGCAGTTGACCAGCCCAAGCATCCGATTCATACGCTGACTACGTTCGAGTTGCGCGACTACCGTAAGCGGCTGGAGAGCGCTATCGCGTCCTTCAGCACGAAGAACCCCGTGCCCCAGGCCCGCGACCAGCTTCAGGGCGCGCTTGACGACGTGATAGCCGAGGAAGAAGACCGCGCGAGGCTGGCCGATGCCCGCTGACCGCCCCCACGATGTCAGCAGCCTGACCGCTGCCCAGCTTGAACGCGCCAGGCGGGATCTTCAGATCAGCCTGTCCCTGGCGGTCCCCGGCTCCCCGGTGCGCGTGCCGATCCTGGCCGAGATGACCGCCATCGACACCGAGCTAGCCAGACGCGGCGGCAGCGATGACTGCGCGCGACCCGCTGCCGGACAACGACGATCGAGGTAACGCAGACCCCGGGGAAGGCCGCGCCGATGGATGACCTGGACGCTGACTACACCCCTCGCTACATCCGGCTAGCGCGGCTGCTGCGGGAATGGATTGAAGATGGCACCTACCCGCCTGGCTCGCTGCTGCCCTCGTCGGCCCGGCTGGCCGAAGCACACACCGTGTCCAGGGCCACGGCCCGGCACGCGCTGGGAGTCCTGGTGAAAAGCGGCCACGCGCGCCACATCGGATCCAAGCCCCACCAGGTCATCTGGCGGCTCGCCGAACATACCGGAAAACCCCGGTGATGCCACATGAGCCAGGAGGCGCCAAGGACCCCGGCAACGGTCAAGCTGCTGAACCAGCTGGACATCGAGCGTGGCGCTGCGCTGCGCGCAGAATCGGCTGCGGTCGCGGCGCGGATCGCCCGTGAGCTGTCCGAAGGGATGACGCGAGCCGAGCGCATCGCCACGCACGAGTTCCTCACCGAAGTCGCCCGCGCCGTGAGATGGCCTGCCACCGGTCATCCCCTGTAGGCTCCCCGTCCGCCCTGCTCCTGGCGGGCCGGTCACAACGGGTCGAGAAAGCGCCCCGGCATAACCGGTTATGCCGGGGCGCCGCCATGCCCAGCCAGTAGCCACGACCGGGATGCAGGCACCGCTAATCGTGACGATCTGCTTATGCCTGCTCACCGTCCCCGCGAGGTACAACTCGCCCCTCAGAATCTTGCCGGCCAATTCGCCGGTCAGATCCGGCGGGCTACTTCTTCGCCGAGCGTGGTAAGGAAGCTGTCCTGATCGCTGATCGCCGCGTGCTGCTCTGCTAGCCATCGTGCCCGGTACCACTCGGCTATCACGCCGTGCCGGTTCATGCTCATGCCTTCCTCGCGGTCGGCAGCTGGCAATTACTGTCTACGGCAATAGTCGTGATGAGCTGGCTCACCTTGCGGCGGGACAGGCCGAACCGCTCGGCCATGGCCCGCTGGCTCAGCGGCTGCCCGGCCGCGACCGACGCCGCGTAAGCCGTGCGGACCGCCTGCCCCACATCGCCGGGTACTTCTGGCACGGTGGCGGCCGCGCCTGGCGCGCGGGCGCGTCTGACCTGCTGCATGGCGATCTCCACCGAGCCGATGAACGCCACCGCGGGCCAGGCCGAGATCAGCGCGCCGAGCAGCCCGTATCCCGCGCCGTAGGCGATGTTCGCGCCGATCGTGGCGGCGATGCCGAGCCACAGCATGAACCGGGCCAGCCGCGGCGCGTCCCGGTCGTTGCGGGCCTCGTGCAGCAGCACCAGGGAAGCGGCCAGGATCAGCCCGTCCACGCTCAGCGGCAGCAGCCGGGCCGCCGTGCCGTCCTGGCCGTGGTCCCGGCCCAGGCCGTAGATGTGGAGTAAGAGACCACCGCCGCGAAGGCAGCCACGGCGCAGACCACGGCTGCCGTCGTGAAGCGGATCACCCGGTCCCCGGTCACCGGGCCGCCCCGCGCCTCGTCGCCGAGGCGGCACCGCTGGATGCGGTGCGTGGCCGGATCTCCGAGCCGTCCCGGTAGCAGCAGGGGTAGTAGAGGTTACGGCTGGCCGTGCCACGCGGCGCGCGCCGGCCGTCGCGCAGCACGGCCAGCTCGCGGACCTCGATGCACACGTACCATTCGTCCGGGCCGCACTCTTCTACGATGGTTCCAGGCAGCCACGGCCACTGCTCGCGGTCGCCCTGCTCTTCTTGCCTACTGCGCGGGTAGCGGACCTCGACCGGGCTCTCATCAGGGAACCTGCCGTCGTTGTCCTCGTCGTGCATGACCTGGCTCCACTTCCGGAGCCAAGTGGACAACCTGTGTGGTTATCGCTTGCACTGCGGAGTATGACTGCATTACGACTTGCATACGGTAGGTGAACTTGCTGGCCTGGCCGGGTGGCCGTTTATAACAAACCGATAGCCGCCTCGTGTTTCCGAGTTTCTCAGGCCGGGATGGTGCGCTTGATCTTCGGCGGGAGAGATCAGGCTGCGTGAGGTCGATGCGCCTGAGGTGGCGCGGGTGCCAGGTTTGCGCGTGATTGCCTGACGGGGCAGCATCAGCGGTGTCGTCCACCACCGCTGTGATACGGAGTGCCCGCTGATGCTGCCGTCTTCGATGCTACCGATGCCCGCGACCTGGGGTGTTCTGCTGGGCGAGCTGGGGCCGGTGTTCCGGCGCCGCTCCACGTACCAGCTGTTCGTGCTGCTGGCGTGCGGGATGATCCTGGCCGGGCGGCGCACGGTGGTGGCGATGGCGGCGGCGGCCGGGATCGCGGATCAGTTCCGGCGGGCGTGCTGGTTGTTCTCCGGCGCGGTCTGGGATGTTGATGACCTCGGCCTGGCGGTGGCCGGCCTGATCGTGAAGTACCTGGTCCCGGCGGGCGCGCCGGTCACGGTGGCCGTCGACGGGACGCTCTTCAGGCGGTGGGGGCCGCAAGGTCTTCCAGGCCCGCTGGGCTTATGACGGGTCCGCGCAGGGCGGGAAGAAGATCGCGTCCGGGAACACCTGGGTGATCGCGGCGATCGTCGTTAAGCTGCCGTTCTGCTCCTCGCCGGCGGCGCTGCCGGTGCTGTTCAGGCTGTGGCGCGGCAAGGGCACCCCTAGCCAGGTGGAGCTGGCCGCGGAGATGGTGCGGATCCTGGCCGGGGCGTTCCCCGGCCGCGCGGTTCACGGAGTGGGCGATGCCGCCTTCCACGGCAAGCCCCTGGTCATACAGGGGACGACCTGGACCACCCGGCTGCCGTCCAGCGCGGTCCTGTACGGGCCGAAGCCGCCCCGTACCGGCAAGCGCGGCCGGCCCCGCGTCAAGGGCGCCCGGCTGGGCAAGCCCGCCCAGATCGCCGCGGACGCGGCCTGGCAGCAGGTGACCGTCACCTGCTACGGCGCCAGCGCCGCCGTGCAGGCATCCGTCACCGCCGCGCTGTGGCACGGCAGCTTCGGCACGGCCCCCGGCCGCCTCGTCCTGGTCAAGGAGCCTGGGTCCGCCAGGCCCTATGACCTGGCGATCTTCACCCTCGACACGGCAGCTTCCCCCGAGGCGGTCATCGAACGATACGCCTGGCGGTGGCCCATCGAGCCGTCGAATGCGGCCGGAAAGCAGATCATGGGCGTCGGCGATGCCCGCAACCGGCTTACCGCCGCGGCCGAGCGGACCGTCCCGCCCGGATTCCTGGTGCAGCCCCTGCTGATCTGCTGGTACGCCCGCTACGCCTACGATCCCGCCGATGTCGCCAGGCGCCGCATGCTATGCCCGTGGTACATCACCAAGACCGAGCCCAGCACCGCCGACATGCTCGCCAGGCTCCCCCGTGAGTTCCTCACCGCACGATTTCCTGCCATACGGCCGGGTCAGACCCCACCCGGACAAATCCCCGGCTACGCCTGGACCTGCGACACCCTCGCCGCATAACTCGGAAACACGAGAGCCGCAGGACAGAGCGAGGCTACTGTCTTCGGTTTGTCAATGGTTATAGATGTCGTGATTGCCGACCCGTAGCCAGATGACGACAGGATCGCCCGCTACCTCTGCCAGCCGGAACAGTGCCCGGCCGTCGGGGCCGGCGAAGCTCCAGGTCATCGAGTAGTCCCTGCCGATCCTGTGGATGCGCAGTGCCCTGGGCCAAGGTGCAGCGCCAGTATGGGCCCCAGCGTCCAGGGCGGGACGCAGCAGCTCATGGACCGCAGCGGCGAACATCTTGCGGTGCTCGTCAGGAAGGCGCCGGAGATCCGCCAGGAAGCCAGGCGTCCGGACGTACTTCACCCGTCCGAGCCGAGGTCAGCCAGCAGCGCATCCATGGAGTCGTACACCTTTCCGTCTGGCGCATCGTCGCCGGGACGGGATGGGTACTTTGCCTCGTGAACGGCCCAGTACAGCTCGGCCTCTCGCTGCTCCAGCGCCTTCAGCACGCGATACTCCTCCAGCGGGACCACAACCGCTTCGACCTGACCTCCACGGATGATCACCTGGTGATCAGCAATTTCGTCGCCGGAGGTAACGGGACTCTCACTCACGTTCAGAGCATACCGCGACAGCTCGTCGCCATGGCTGACGCACGTCACGCCGCCGTGATGGCTGAGCTGGCAACGATAAAGCGGCTGCTCCGGCAGCTACTGCATGGCCACTCAGCTGTGCCGCGCGGTGCCCGCCGGCCGTCGCGCAGGACGGCCGGCTCGCGGACCTCGATGCAGACGTACCATTCGTCCGGGCCGCACTGTTCTACAATCGTTTCTGGTAGCCACGGCCGCTGTTCGCGGTCGCCCTGCTCTTCATGCTTGCTGCGGTGGTAGCGGACCTCGACCGAGCTCTCATCGGGGAACCTGCCGTCGTTGTCCTCGTCGTAGTCGTGCACCTGGGCTCCTTCTTCCAGGAGCCGGGTGGACAACGTGTGTCATTATCGTTTGCACGGTGGACCCCCATTACACAGGCATGTGCGCCCGCCCGCTTCGTAGGGCGTGTTGTGCTCGAAGCCGGCTTGGGTAGAGGGCCGCCGGCAGACCGGTCCGGTGCAGGTCGCGTTCCGGACCTGGGCCAGGTGCCGCAGCTTGACCCCGGGATCGTGGCCCCTGGCCTGGAACCGGTGGTCGCAGTCCCCGGTCGGGATCGGGTCGAGGGTGACCAGGAGGTCCGGCCCGCCTCCTGGGGTATGCAGCTGCCAGGTGCCGTGGCCGCCGGGCGGCCCTTCCTGGCTGGTGAGGGTGAAGGAGAACCCGGGGCTCGGGGTGCTGCTGGTACCGCGGGGCGGATCGGGTCCGTCCGGCGGCGCCGGCCCGGCTCGTTTGCGGTGGCTCTTAGGCTCAGGTCGGGCGCAGCCGTGCCCGATGGCATGCCCTTGGCTGCCTCGGTGACCGTCACGCACCAGGTCGTCCTGGGGTTCCTGGCGGCCGGCCAGGGCCAGCTCCGGACAGGCCGGCATCACGTCCAGCGCCATCCCGGCGCCGAACGCCGCCGCCCGGCTGCACGACTCCCCGGCCCGGATCCTCGCCGACCCGGGCAGCCCGGGACCCCGGCGACCGGCTGCCGCCGCGATCAGGCCGAGCGTACCGCCCAGCCGGGTGATCTCCGCCGCGGTCCCGGCGTCCTCCGCGGCCTGATCCCGGGCCGCCTCCCGGACCTCCGCGAGCTCCTCCGCCGTCAGCTCGCCGGGCGGCTCGTCCTCCTCATCGTCTTGCCACCACGGCCCCTCCGGCTCAGCGGCGTACCGGGCGGGATCATCGTCCCGCCCGGGATCCGCAGGAACCGGCCGTGCAGGCATGGACATCATCCGTTCGGGATATTGATCTTCGGGTTGACCTTCCGCAAGCTCTAGAACATGATAGCGAAACTATACCTCTTCCACAAGCTAATATGGCCGATCGGCAATTTTATTCGAATAAATAGTCGGGGAGATGGAGGTGTGATCAGACTGTGGCCTGGGGCGGGTGTGAGCGACAAGTGAGGTGGGTGCGCTGCATTCAGCGGCCGGCGGCGGCGCGGTGGAACCGCGGACCTGGAGGGTCGGGGACAAGAGGTGGAGCTCGGCGGGGCGGGACGGGTCGGCCACCCGGGCCATCAGGGTGCGGGCGGCGAGCCGCCCGGCGCCGAAGCCGCCGCTGTCGACGCTGGTGAGCCAGATCGACCGCAGCCGGGACAGGTAGGAGTTGTCGTAGCCGACGAGCGAGAGCCGACCCGGCACGCCGACGTTCATCTCCGAGGCGGCCGACTGCGCGCCGAGGCAAGTCAGGTCATCGACGGCGAAGATCGCGGTCGGCGGCTGGCCGCTGTTGAGCAGGCGCGGCAGATTGCCGATAGCCCGCTACCCCCGTGGTCGCCGGGCGCGCACGTCGACCTGATCCTGGACGGGGTGCCGACCCGGCAGTACTCTCTCTACGGCGACCCGGCCGACCATCACCTGTGGCGGCTGGGCGTCCTGCGGGACGCGGCGGGCGGCGGCGGCTCCGCTTTGTCCACGACCAACTGCGAGCTGGCGACACGGTCCGGGTCCGCGGCCCGCGGAACAACTTCGGGCTGGCCGCTCCTGTACGGCGGCCGCCAGCGGGCCTCGATGGCCTTCCTCGGCGAACTCGCCCGCTACGGCGACCGCGTTACCGTTGCGCCCCAGGATGAGACCGGGCTGCTCGACCTGGACTCGCTGCTGGACACTCCGCAGCCGGACACCCTGGTCTACTGCTGCGGCCCCGAACCCCTGCTGGCCGCCGTCGAGGAACGCTGCGGCGCCTGGCCGGCCCGGTCGCTGCGGGTGGAGCGGTTCAGCGCCCGGCCGCTAACCGCCCCGGTGCGCGCCGAGGCGTTCGAGGTGAAACTGGCGCAGAGCGAGCTCACCCTGACGATCCCGCCGGACCGCTCGATTCTCGACATTGTCGAGGAAGCCGGAATCGGGGTCCTGTCGTCCTGCGCCGAGGGCACCTACGGCACCTGCGAGACCGCCGTGCTGGACGGCCTGCCCGACCACCGCGACTCGGTCCTCACCGAGGAGGAACGGCGGGCCGGAAACTGCATGATGATCTGCGTCTCCCGCTCCTGCACCGACCGGCTCGTCCTCGATCTCTAGGCGGCGCCCCGCGCCACGTACCTCCGGGGGTAGCCGTCTGGGCACTTCGGCCCGCCACCACGCCGCCAGCGGGGCGTTGGATCACCTGACGCCGAACCCAGAGGGGCACCGGGGTGGTGATGGTGCGGTCAGTCGGAGGGTGTCAGTTCGGCGAGCCGGTCGTGCAGGAAGCGCCGCTCAGGCTCGGTCTGGGTGAGTTCGAGCGCGCGCTGGTATGCCTGCGTGGCCTCGGTGTCGCGGCCGTTGCGGCGGAGCAGGTCGGCGCGGGTGGAGTGGTAGTAGCGGTAGTGGTCGAGGTCGAGCTGGTCGAGGATGGCCAGGCCGGCGTCGGGTCCATCGAGCTCGGCCACGGCGATGGCGCGGTTCATCTCGACGACCGCGGAGCCGGTCTGCCGGGCGAGGACGTCGTAGAGCGCGGCGATCTGATGCCAGTCGCGGGGCTGCTGCAGGTGCAGGTCGGCGATGGCCGCCTGCACGGCGTAGGGCCCGGTAGTGCTGCGCGTATGCGCGCTGAGCAGCTGTCGACCCTCGGCGATCTGCTGCTGGTCCCACAGCGACCGGTCCTGGTCGTCAAGCAGGACGACCTGTCCGTCGCGGAGCCGGGCGGCTCGGCGCGCGTCGTGCAACAGCATCAGCGCCAGCAGCGCGTGCACTTCGCCCTCGTCGGGCATGAGCCCGGCGAGGGCCCGGGCGAGCTGGATCGCCTCGGCGGCGAGGTCGACCCGTCCGCCGCCCCAGCCTTCGTTGAAGATCAGGTACACCACGGCGAGGACGGCCGCCAGCCGGTCGGGTAGCTGGCGAGCGGGCGGCACGGCGAACGGGATGCCGGCGTCGCGGATCTTGTGCTTGGCCCGGGTCAGCCGCTTGCTCATCGTCTCGAACGGGACGAGGAAGGCGAGCGCGATCTCCTCGGTCGACAGGCCGCCGAGAGTGCGGAGGGTCAGCGCCACTTGTGCGTCCATCGCGAGCGCCGGGTGGCAGCAGGTGAAGATCAGCTCCAGCCGCTCGTCCGGGAAGGTGGACGGGTCGTGCATGGTTGCCTCCGGTCCGGCCTCGAGGTCGCGCGCCAGCAGCTTGCTCTTCTCGGCAAGCAGTTGTTGCCGGCGGATGTGGTCGATGGCGCGGTTGCGCGCGGTCACGACCAGCCAGGCGATGGGGTTGGCCGGCTCCCCATCACGCGGCCAGCGCTCGGCGGCGATCGCGAACGCCTCCGCGGCCGCGTCCTCGGCCAGTTGGATGTCGCCGACGATGCCGACCAGGGTCGCCAGCACCCGTCCCCAGTGCTCGCGGAAGACTGCGTCAAGCGCCACGAGGGCGCCCTTCGCGGACGGGCCGCACCTCGATGGCGCCGCCTGTCCGGGTCTCCTGCATCTTCCTGCGCGACGGCGAGCGCGCCGTCGAGATTGTCGGCCTCGATCATGACCAGGCCGCCGAGGAACTCCTTGCTGTCGATGAACGGTCCGTCTGTCAGCAGCGTCCGGGTCTCATGGTCCGGAGCGTCGTCGCCGACTCGGCGTCGTGCAGGCTGGCCCAACCGGTCACGTACGGCCGGGCGAGCACGGCGGCGACGTCGCCGTCGCGCGGGCTGCCACGGCCGCCGTAGATCAGCAATGCGTACTGCATGAGCCCTCCAGTCACGGGTCGGTGCCGGTTCGAGTATTGGTGCCGGTTCGAGTATTGACGAACGGCGTCGCCGTGGACGGACCGAGCCGGCGGAAGGAAAATCTATCCGGGCGGGTGTCCGTCCGGCACCCGGCCGTTCGTCATTGCTCCAGATCCGCCACCCGGCGGCAGCCACTGGAGGAGCCGATGACGAATACCCGCCGCCCGTCCACTGCGACCGCGCCCCGGCTGGGCTGGGTGCTGGGCCTCACCTCGACTGCGTACTTCATGGTGGTACTCGACTCCAGCGTGGTCCTCACCGCCCTGCCGCGGATGCAGCACGATCTGCACGCCGACCTCGCGTCCCTGCAATGGACGGTCAACGCGTACGGCATCGCGTTCGCCGCCGGCATCATCACCGCCGCCGCGCTCGGCGACCGGTTCGGGCGGCGCCGGATCTTCAACATCGGACTCACGCTGTTCACCCTCGCCTCGGCCGCATGCGCCCTCGCACCGAACGCCGCTGAGCTGATCGCCGCGCGCACCGTGCAGGGCCTCGGCGCCGCGGTGGTTACGCCCCTCAGCCTGACCATCCTGACCAGCGCCTTCCCGCCGCAGCGGCGCGGGCTGATCGTCGGCATCTACGGTGGTCTCGCCGGGCTGGCCGTGGCGGCCGGCCCGCTGGTCGGTGGCGCGGTCACCGAGAGCCTGGACTGGCACTGGATCTTCTGGCTCAACGTCCCGATCGGTCTGATTGCGACCGCCCTCGCGACCCGGCTGCTCCCGGAAAGTCACGGCGCGCCGGAGCAGCTCGATCTGATCGGCGTCGCGCTTGTCACAGCCGGCGTCGTCGCCATCGTGTGGGCGCTCGTGCGCGCGGACGAGGCCGGCTGGTCGAGTCCGGAGATGCTCAGCACGCTGCTGGCGGGATCGGTGCTGCTGCTCGCGTTCCTCGCCTGGGAGTACCGAGCCGCCGCGCCGATGGTTCCGCTCCGATTGTTCCGCAACCGGGCCTTCGCCATCGGCAACGCCACCACGTTCTTCATGTCCGGCGCCATCTTCGCCGGCGCATTCCTGATCATCCAGGAATTCCAGTTCGCCCGCGGCTACTCACCGATCTCGACCGGCGTGCGCCTGCTGCCGTTCTTCGCCACCCCGATGCTCATCTCGCCGATCGCCGGCGCCGCCTCAGACCGCATCGGCCGGCGGCCGGTGATGGTCATCGGCCTGACGCTGCAGGCGCTCGGTTTCGCCTGGGTCGCCGCCCGCGGCTCGCTGGCCACGAGTTGGATCGAACTCATGCTCGCGCTGCTGATCGCAGGCATCGGAATTTCGATGGCCCTGCCCACCGTGCCCACCGCCGTCCTCAACGCCGTCGCCCAAACCGATATAGGCAAGGCGTCGGGCATCAACTACATGGCACAGCGGCTAGGTACCGTCTTCGCCATCGCGATCGGCAGCGCCGTCTTCTCCGCCCACGGACACCTCGGCACCCCTGCCAGCGTCACCGCCGGCTTTCAGCCAGCGCTGTGGTCCTGCGTCGCGTTCGCCCTGCTCGCCGCGTTGACCTCGATGGCCATCGCCTCGCACACCTCCGATGCGGCCACCGAAACCATTCCGGCCGACGCCCTCGAAACCGCCCCCGGCATTCAGCAGTGACGGCCGCGCCGCAGTCCTGGCCATCTACCCCGAGGTGTGGTCACCGAGCCGTTCCGGGTCGAGGTGCTCAGACCGGGCGTAAGCCGGGCCGGCCGAAGGGGACGAGATCCCGCCAGTGAAAGGCGAGGTCACCGCATCCCGATGATCGCGCGGCGCTGCGCGTGCGGGACCGTGAGCTGGGGGCCGGGCGCCGGACGGGGTGAACGCTCCGGTGCAGTACGGGCCGCGGGCCGCCGAACTGAGGGTCCGCGCTGGCTCTCCGAGGTGCTCTCGATGATCGAGAAGTTGCCCGGCGTGGCTAGCTGCAAGCAGGGAGCCAGATCGCTCGCTCCGGATTGGTCGTGGCGTAGTGGGCCGCTTAGGGCCGACCTGGATGGCGGCGAGCGTAAGCGATGTTGATGACCGCCACGACGACCCAGATCAGCGCGATAAGGATCACCTGGGCGGTACTCACCGAGCTGGTCCTTGTCAGAAGGGATGCCCGGAATGAGCCCAACTCGAGAACTGCCTTGGGCGCGACTCCGCTGGACGGCCAGGAACGTAGCGTCACGGCCGTTGCGCCGATGCCGAGCCCGATTGAGCCCAGGCCCATGGCGAGGTTCGTCCATACGGCCGTGCCGGGCTGAATGCCCCGCTGTGCCAGCCTTGCGTCCACGTGCTTGTCGATCTCTGAGCTGATCCTCTCGACCAGTCCCTCGGCCACGGCGTCGTCGTATGTTTGGCCGAGCTCGGTATGCACGGCCGCCGCCGCGGCGACGTCCTCGTGTGCCTGTACATCCATGCCGCCAAGCTATATCGCGATTGAGTCGCCTGGCAACGGGCTACGTCGGCGGCACCAGCTCAAGCACGAGCAGTACCGCTACGGATGCGACGATCTGCACTCGGTCAGGTGCCGACGTAGGCCGCGAGGTGCTCGCCGGTGAGGGTGGAGCGGGCGGCGATGAGGTCGGCGGGTGTGCCCTCGAAGACGATCCGGCCCCCGTCGTGGCCGGCGCCGGGGCCGAGGTCGATGATCCAGTCGGCGTGCGCCATCACAGCCTGATGGTGCTCGATGACGATGACCGACTTGCCGGAGCCGACGAGCCGGTCCAGCAGGCCGAGCAGCTGCTCGACGTCGGCCAGGTGCAGGCCGGCGGTCGGCTCGTCGAGGACATAGACGCCGCCCTTGTCGGCCATGTGGGTGGCCAGCTTGAGCCGTTGCCGCTCGCCGCCGGACAGCGTGGTGAGCGGCTGGCCGAGGCTGAGGTAGCCGAGCCCTACGTCGGCGAGCCGGTCGAGGATGGCGTGCGCGGCCGGGGTGCGCGCCTCGCCGGCGCCGAAGAACTCCCCGGCCTCAGTCACCGGCATCGCGAGCACCTCGCTGATGTCCCGGCCGCCGAGGTGGTATTCCAGCACCGACGCCGCGAACCGCTTCCCCTCGCACACCTCGCAGGTGGTAGCGACGCCGGCCATCATCGCCAGGTCGGTGTAGATCACGCCGGCGCCGTTGCAGTTGGGGCAGGCGCCCTCAGAGTTGGCGCTGAACAGCGCCGGCTTCACGTCGTTGGCCTTCGCGAACGCCTTGCGGATCGGGTCGAGCAGCCCGGTGTAGGTCGCCGGGTTGCTCCGTCGCGAGCCGCGGATCGGGGCCTGGTCAACCGCAACCACTCCGTCCCGCCCGGCCACCGAGCCGCGGATCAGCGAGCTCTTGCCCGAGCCCGCCACCCCGGTGACGACGACCAGCACGCCGAGCGGGATGTCCACGTCGACGTCCTGCAGGTTGTGGGTGCTGGCGCCGCGTACCTCCAGCTTTCCCGACGGTTTCCGCACCGATGGCTTCAGCGCGGCGCGGTCGTCCAGGTGCCGCCCCGTGATGGTGCCGCTGGCCCGCAGCCCCTCGACGCTGCCCTCGAACATCACCTCCCCGCCCTTGGTGCCCGCGCCGGGGCCGAGGTCGACGACGTGGTCGGCGATCGCGATCGCCTCCGGCTTGTGCTCAACGACGAGCACCGTGTTGCCCTTGTCGCGCAACTGCAGCAGCAGGTCGTTCATCCGCTGGATGTCATGGGGGTGCAGGCCAATGGTGGGCTCGTCGAAGACGTAGGTGACGTCGGTGAGCGATGAGCCAAGGTGGCGGATCATCTTGGTACGCTGCGCCTCGCCGCCCGAGAGCGTGCCCGACGGCCGGTCGAGCGAGAGGTAGCCCAGCCCGATCTCGGCGAACGAGTCGAGGGTCTGCCGCAACGCCTCGAGCAGCGGCGCCACCGACGGCTCGTCGAGGTCGCGGGCCCATTCGGCCAGGTCGCTGATCTGCATGGCGCACGCATCGGCGATGCTGATTCCCCCGATCTTCGAGGACCGGGCCGCCTCGCTGAGCCGGGTGCCGCCGCATTCGGGACAGGTGGTGAAGGTGACCGCGCGGTCCACGAATGCGCGGATATGCGGCTGCATCGCCTCCGTGTCCTTGGCGAGCATCGACTTCTGGACCCGCGGGATCAGCCCCTCGTAAGTCATGTTGATGCCCGCGATCTTCATCCGGACCGGCTCGTGGTGAAGGAAGTCGCGCATTTCCTTCTTGGTGTAGTCACGGATCGGCTTGTCCGGGTCGACGAAGCCTGACGCGCTGTAAAGCCGGAAGTTCCAGCCGCCCGGCGTATAGCCGGGGATGGTAAGCGCGCCCTCGTTGAGCGACTTACTGTCGTCGTACAGCTGGGACAGGTCGATGTCGGTGACCGCGCCACGGCCTTCGCAGCGCGGGCACATGCCGCCGGTGATGCTGAAGCTGCGCCGCTCCTTCACGGTCTTCCCGCCGCGCTCGAGCGTGACCGCGCCCGCCCCGCTGATCGAGGCAACATTGAAGGAGAACGCCTGGGGCGAGCCGACGTGCGGCTGCCCGAGCCGGCTGAATAGGATGCGCAGCATCGCGTTTGCGTCGGTGGCGGTGCCGACCGTGGAGCGGGGGTCGGCCCCCATCCGCTGCTGGTCGACGAGAATCGCGGTCGTCAGCCCGTCGAGTACGTCCACCTCGGGCCGCGCCAGGGTAGGCATGAAGCCCTGCACGAAGGCGCTATAGGTCTCGTTGATCAGCCGCTGCGACTCCGCGGCGATCGTGCCGAACACCAGAGAACTCTTGCCCGAGCCTGAGACACCGGTGAACACCGTCAGCCGGCGCTTCGGGATCTCGATGCTGACGTCCTTGAGGTTGTTCACGCGCGCGCCGTGCACGCGGATCAGATCGTGGCTGTCGGCAGCGTGCGGCACGGGCGACTTGGTATCCGTCCTCGTGGCCATGCTTATCGTGTCTCCATCTGTCAGGGTTCCGGCACGCCCGGCCTGGGCGTCAGGCCAACCAGCGGCCGTCGCGCATCAGCTCGCGGTCGGGCAGCTCGTTCACCTCGCGCCAAGCCTGGATGCGGCGCGGGGAGATACGGAACCAGCGGTACGGCGCGGCCAGCGCACGCGGGTCGAAGCCGGTGTGCGCGACGAACCGGTCGCCCCGCTCCCGCGGCAGCGCGTCGATCTCCAGGATCTCGACGTCGCCCTCGATCATGGACACGTCGCGGGTGTGGCCCAGCCCCAGCCGAACGGTCCGGGTGGCAGCCAGGTTCCTGCCGGTCGGACTGTCCGCCGGCGTGGCCATCAGCAGCGCCTCGCCGTCCCAGTCGAAGGATAGCGGCACCAGGTACGGCGCACCGTCCGCCGAAGCACTGGCCACCCATACATCGATGTCGTGGGTGAGCCGATGCTCGGTGTCGCGACGACGCTGAGCACGGGAGCGCGGGTCGGCACTCATCGGTCCTGAAGCAGCCCGAAGACGGACTCGTCGGTCTGCGGCGGTACGCCGAGCAGGGCGGCGTACACCGCCTTGGCCGTCGCCAGGTCGGACACGGGATGCAGCACGGTCTTGATTCCCTGGGTGGAAGAGCCAGTCATGGTCACCCCTGAAGTCGTGGGTCACATCGACCCGGTATGCCCTTGTCGAGCTTAGAGACGAACGGGAAGCCCGGAAATTTACGTGCCTGGCCGGCCGGGCCGACCGTGATCCAGCGCATCTTGCCCTGCCCGACATCGTTGCGGACCTCGAAGCCGAGGGCGTCGCGATAGAAGGCCAGCGAGGCGTCCGGAGCGTCGAAGCTCGCGTGAATGGTGATGTCCATGGCGGTCACCCTAGCTGCGGCCCGGTGACCGGCGCTTCTCGATTCCTGACCGGTCTGGTCACGGCCAGGCCGGCCGGTTCCTGGCCCGGACGAGCCGTGGAGCTGGCTGTCTGGTCTTCCCGCCAGGCCTGGCCTGGTATTCCGCTCATGTGAGTCGCCGCTTGCGGGTGATTACTTCGGGCGTTCCAGCCCAGCAGGATGTGGGCATGGATTCAGTTCACCGGACAGCGGCTCGCCCGGGAGAGCCGCGCTCGGCGGCCGACGCGGCGGTGCTGCGGCGCTTCGACGCGCGAATGCGGCTGCCTCTTATCGTTTCGGCCGTCTTGCCTCTCATTGTCGCGCCCGGGGGCGGCGGCTGGGTAGCCGCGGCCGTCGGTGTCATCACCTGGTTCGTGTTCGCGGCCGACTTCGCGGTCCACGAACATCCGAAGAACCCGGGATTCGCCACTGTCGGTGACGCTTTGTGGTGGGGAATCGTAACCCTGACGACGGTCGGCTACGGGGACATCGTCCCGAAGACATCGGCGGGCCGGTGGGCCGGGGTCAGCATCATGATCACCGGGATACCGGACACCGACCCAGGAGATCCCCCCTCCTGAGGGTGAGCCTCCATCTTGACCTGCTGAACCATCGCTACCAGGCCGTTGCCCATCAGGGCGCTCGGGACTTCGGTTGTCCTGTCCCGGCAGATGCTTGACACCGCAGTCCCGCCAGATGGCATACAGGCGCGCGCTGACCATCATCGCGTCACTGCTGATCAAGGTTCCGCAGGATTCTGAGCAGACTCCTGGCGACGGTTGCTCGCTGATGGCCACCAACCGGCCAGGAGCCCGGGCGGAATTTACGACTCGACGAGCATCACGACCGTTTCGGGACGTACCCCGTCGTACTTCATGGCTTCGGCCGCTTCCTTGCTCTCCAGCGCCCGTCGGAAGGTGTCCGGGTCGGGTGCTTCCACGATCAGCCCTACCCTGTTCGCCTTTTCCGGGTCGATGAACGTGCGCGCCGTCATACCCATGAGCCCGAAGAACTCGTCCCGCTTCGGTGAGGCAAGCCAGTGGTCAACGTCATCGACCTCGTGGAGCACAATCATTGTGGCCATCGTGAGACCCCCCTACCTGGCGCTGCTCATCTGAGCCGTGCGCTGCGGCTCAACACTACACCGATTCCGGCGGACCTGGCCCGGCCGCCGCCGACCTGGGACCACGCCGCAAATCCAGGTGTCCGCGCGGCCGGGACACCACCACCGCGGCCCGCTATCCTTGATCGAGGAGGGCCGTCGACGGGCGCTCGGACCCCAGCAGAACGAGGCGCCAGGACTGCGCCGCTCTTACGTTGACCTGGACCAGCCGGTCGTGTGGGCGGACCCGGCAGCGGGACTAACACGTCCCTCCCACGTCTGTCATTTCTGGCGCGAGCAACAGATCTTGATGTCGCTATAAACGGGCGTATACTCTCAGTATATACTCTGATGGTATAGCGGACGGCATCAGGAGGACACGTAGGGTCGGGTTCCGTCCGGGAATCGCACGGTGTCATCGGCTGCCGGGTCGCGTGTCCGGCCTGGCAACGGCAATAGGGCTGCTCATCGCCGCCCGTGGGCCAGCTCATACGGCCAGCGATGCTGGCCTCACAGCCGGAGCGACGGCGGGCGCCAGATCGGCAGCCAGCCCATCGGTGGCTCGACGGCGTCTCCCTCCCGCACGGTGAAACGGGCGGGCACGCAAGCGCCGGGCGCACGCCCGCCGGGCGATGGAAGTCCTCGCCGCCTGCGGCACCCGGCTGGCCCTGCTGATCGCCTCGCTCCTCGCCGGCCTGGTGATCGCTCTGCTCACCGTGCACCTCACGGGCACGTGGGAGCCATTCGGCTAGGGTCAGCCCAAATCGCACGGCAGGCGCCTGATGCCGTTGATGAAGGCGGACAGCACGTAGTCCGGCTCGCCTGGCCAACTCGGAACGCAACTCGCGACGTCGCGCGAGGGGGAAACACGGCGGGAAACGCCAGTTCAGGCGGTGGGGCGGGTGGGGCGGGTGGGGCTCGAACCCATGACCGGCGGATTATGAGAAGTACGGCCTCGTGCACTATGCCCGCTAGCTGCACAGATGGCACGGAGTCGTGCCAACGATGGCGCTAATTGCACCGTTTGCACCGATGGCTCGGTCCACGAACCGGTCCACGCCTCACCATGGCGATCACCGGATGCCAGCTACAGAACGTTACCGCCGCCCGGCCGATCAGCGCGTGCCCGCGCCTGATGGCATAGGGCCGGCCGAGGAGAGCCAAACGTTGCTAACCGCCGAGCCACTGGATCTTGACTACGAGCACGACATCATCAGGCGGGTACACCAGGAACGTAACCAGGCCCCCGCCGTCCGGGCCGAAATGCAGTGAGCGCAGCGGCATAGAGACGTCATCACGCTCATCGCGACGGCGCTGGTACTGCACCGGATCCACGATCACGACCGCGTCCATGAATGCCGCGAGGGATACTCGCGCGGCCGGCGGCAGATCGGCGAACTCCTGCTGCGCCGGGCCATCCAGCTCCCACCGGTACACGCGTCAGACGCCGAACTGGGCCCGGATCTCATCGCGGCTCATCCGCTGATCCGCAGGCGGCGGACCCTCGTCCCGGTAGCTGTCGACGCGAGCTAGGAACTCCCGCTGCGCTTGGGGGTCACGCCAGGCGTCCGCCTCGAACCACCAGCGCTTGACCGTCTGCACCAGCGGTGTCACGTCACCTTGCTCGCGGGCCTGTTCGAACGCCGCATCCAGATCCTCGTCGTACCGCTGAAGGATGTCGCCATCCGCGTTGGCGGCCAGCACGGCCCGGATCGCCGTCGGCGTACAGGCCGGGCGAGGCAGGACCTGAGGTTGCCTGGCATGCGGCGCGGTCATCAGCAGCTCTCCTGTGGGTCGCCGTCTAGCCCAGCATAAGCGCGTCCGCCGACAGACAGCAGCTACATCACGTTCCCCGGCGCGAGTTTGTGGGTAATGCGATGAGGACCTGCTTCTCGATGCGCGCGGCAGACGGTTGAGACCATCGCCGCGAACTGCTGCGCATCGCGGCTTCTGTGACTGGTCGCCTGCGGTCCCCCATATCCGGGCTCCTCAGCGAGCTTGGCTACGAGGTCAACGACACGGCCACGGATGCCGAACATGTAGGCGGGCGTCGGGTCATCTTCCTCGGCGACCTGGTTGACCGCGGTCCGGCATCACCGGCCGTCTCGAGACTCGTCATGGGTATGGTGTCCAGTGACCGCGGCCGTGGAAAGAGATGGAATCCGTGTTCGTCATAATATCGGCCGCAGACCCCGTGGTAAGCGGGGTGTGAGACCCAACCAGTGGAGGTACCAGATGGCCGAACTCCCGCCGCCTCCGGAGGGAATTGTGCTGGCCCACTTCATCGTCTCAGACGATGTTCGAGCGCTCTCGGCGCTTTTATACCGAAGTACTCGGCGGCAGGGTGGCCTTCTCCGGTCCCGGAGGGCTGACCTATGTCGCGCTATCCAACAGCTGGATCATCATCAATGCCGGCGGAGGCCCGACCGACGACAAGCCGACGGTCATCTTGGAGACGCCAAGCGATCCCGGCCGGGTCAGCAGCTTCCTCAATATCCGGGTCAAAGACATCCAGGCCGTGTACGCCGAATGGAGCGCCCGGGGTGCTCAATTCCTGACGCCGCCGAAACAGCACCAGTACGAGATCCGTTGCTACATCCGCGATCCCGACGGTCATCTGATCGAAGTGGGGCAGACCACGGACCCAGAGGGGGACTGGTCGCCCGCTCACTGGCCATCGAGTGCGTCCGCCGAGGAGTCCGAGTGAATGCCGAGATCACCGGCGAAATCCCTCGCATCGACCGTGCCCGGTCCCCCGGACACTGAGCCTCGATCCACCGCGTAAATAGCGGTTCAACCGGGCGGGTGGGCGCGAAAGGTTCCCTCTGAACTGGGACGATGAGAGTTCCTGAAGCTACCACGGTCCCGAGCCGAGAGGACACCTCGCGGGTGCGATTGTTGCATGATCTGGCAAAGATCCACGCGACGTACGATGACCCGGACCTGGCGCCGCGGGCGGGCCTGGTACCGGTGATGGCGCTGGCCTGCCGGGCGGGCCTGCTGGTGCTGGCGGAGGAGCCCAGGCGAGCCAGATTACGAGCGGCTAATTACCACACCATCAGCGGACGAGCAGTACCGTCTTGCCTGGCGGGTGCGGCCGGGTGCCGCTCTCGAACGCCTCGCGGCCCTCGCGAAGCGGGAAGACCTGGCTCACCACAGGCCGGAGCTTGCCGGAGTCGGTGAGCTCGGCCAGCCGGGAAAGCTGTGCCGCGTCCGGGCTGACCACGAAGGTCATCGCGTGGATACCGAGCTTCTCAGCGCGCTGCGCCGACGGCGGGGCGCTGAGCGTCACTAGCCGGCCGCCGCGCCGCGCGAGGCCGTAGGACGCCTCAAGCACCGGCCCGCCCACCGTGTCAACGACAACATCGAACCCATCCCTGACGTCCACCGCATCCTCCGTGAATGTCCGCGCGCCCAGGGACCGGACGAAGTCGCCCTGCCCGGCGCGTCCGGTAGCGGTGACGTCCGCGCCGAGGATCGCGGCGAGCTGGACCGCGTATACCCCCACGCCGCCGGCCCCGCCCTGGACGAGGACGCGTTCGCCCGGCTGGAGGTCGGCGTGGTCCGTCAGCGCCTGCCAGGCCGTGAGCGCGGCCAGGGGCAGCGACGCGGCCTGCGCGTGGGATACCAAGCGCGGCCGGTCCGCCAAGTCGGCCGCCGGGGCTGTCACGTAGTCGGCGGCGGCCCCGTTCCGGTCGAACGCGATGAGGCCGTACACCTCCTCCCCGATGGACAGCCCGCGCGTTCTCACCCAGCCCGCGAACAACGCCGGACACCTCGTGCGAGGGGATGACCGGCGTGCGGTCCCGGCCGTCCGCCGCGGGCGTGCGCGCGCAGTGCCATCATGGTGGCCGGGGCCGTCACGGCTATACCCCCTGCTTCTCGACCGGGTCCGGGTAGTGGTCCACGGTCCTCCCTTTCCGTTGCGCGAAACCTGACCTCAGGTTCGCACGCGAGGCTGAGGTCCGGGCAGCTGGGTCTGGGGCTAGGTCCAGCCGGCTGGCTGGGGAGGTGATATCCGGCTTCGGGAATATGCGGTACAAGTGGGAGCCGACGATGCGGGGCGACAGGGACAGGCGCGGCACGGCGCGATGCCAGCGCTGTTCGGCGGGATCCGGGCACCGTCCACGCTGGGGTCGTTCCTGCGGGGGAACGTGCTGCAGCTGGGCAAGGTGCACCGGCTGCTGCTGGCCGAGCTGGCGCGTCTGGCGCCGCTGCTGCCTGGCAGGCAGGCAGGCGCTGGCGTTCATCGCAATCGACCCCCAGCAAAACGGGTCTACGGCCGCAAGAGCAAGGTGCCGCGTTCGGCTATCCAAGGATCCAAGGCAAGAGCCTGCTGATCCGCGGGCTGAACGTGCCGCTCGCGGCACCGGATGCGGCGGGATCGTGGTAGTGCGGGCCGACTGGCGTTCTACTCGGCTGTTCACCTAGGGCGGCTCGGGCGGCCGGGGCGTTCTTCTCCGTCACCGTGCCGATGAACCCACACGTCGCCGCGGCGATCCAGCCCATCCGGGCCGCCGTTGTTAGTACTGTGACGCTGAGGAGGTTTCGGTCATGACCACCGCGATCATCGGTACTGGAGGGATCGGATCGGTGATCGCCCGCCGGCTCGCCTCAGGCGGCGAGACCCTGAGGCTCTCGAGCGCCGACAATGAGTCGGCACGAACGCTGGCTGCAGAGATCGGTCGCGCTGCGATCGTCGCCGTCGACAACCGCGACGTGTTGTATGGCGCCGATGCCGTGGTCCTCGCGCTGCGGTTTATCGTGCTGAAGGGCGTCATAGACGAGATCGCCGGCCCGCTAGCCGGCAAGCTCGTGGTCGTTCCGAGCAACCCGCTCACCATCGACGCACAAGGTAACCTCTCACGTGTCCTGCCGGAAGGGCAATCCTCTGGCGAGGTCGTGGCCGGGTGGCTGCCGGCGGCGGCGCGCTTGGCCATGGCGTTTGGAACCCTGTCGGCCGATCTCTTCGACTCCTCTAGCAACCGGTCACCGGAGCCGGCGGTCCTCTTCTACGCGACCGACGACGACCGTGCTGGCGAGGAAGTCGAGCGGTTGATCCGGACGGCCGGCTTCGAGCCGGTGAAGGTCGGCGGGATCGAGCAGTCGGGTCGGCTCGAGGTGGGCGGCGACCTTCACGATCTCGTAGTCGGCCCCGGAGAGGCGCGGTCATTGATCGGTGGGGCCTGATCGCAGCCGCCGGGCAGACCTCATACGTTCCGCACGACGAGGCGCTGCGGCGGCTCGGCCTGGCCAGGTGAGCCGCAGGTCATCTGGGAGGCCCAGGCGGCTCCGTGAGATGCTCGACGCGGTCGCGCGGCTCGCGCCGCTGTCCATCCCGGAAGTGCGTCCCCCGGGCGCTACGCACCGAGCTGGTGATCTGCGACACCCGGGACTTCGGCGTCGGGCGGCGACTCAATTACGAGAACTGGAACGCCCTGCGCGAAGTTGGCGAGCACGCCAGCCAGCGTCCGTGTGACGCTGAAGCCGCCGACGCACAGCCCGCTCCCGACGTGGCCACCCTCAACCAGGTGACCCAGCCGTCGCTCACCGGCAATGGCCAGCACGCCCCGGCCCTGCGGTTCGGGGATGCCCGGGCGATGGCGCTGATGGCCGCCATCGCCGGCTTCTGCCACCTGATCGCCGGCTTCGACAACCGCGCCCTCGTCCAGCGGATGCGCGCCCTCCTCGAACCCGGCTACTCGCCCAGGCAAGCGACTTACGACCTGCGGCGGCTGCGCCGCAAACAGCTCATCGAGCGGATCCCCGGCGCCCACCGCTACCAGCTCACCCAGACTGGACGCGCCGTCGCCGTGCTGTTCACCAAGGCCTACGGCCGCATCCTCGGCCCCGGCCTGGCCGCCCTCGACCCCCGGCTACCGCCAGACGTCACCCGGAACAGCCCTCTCGCCCTTGCCTGGAAACAGCTCACCACCCAACTCGGTCAGTTCATAGTCCACGGGCTGGCCCCGGCGTGAAAGGCTCAAACTTGATCTGACTCGAAACTTCATCCCCGGCTAGCGGAGCTAGCTAGCGACTGCGGCCCAGTCGGGAGTCGCTGCTTATGGGGTCGTCTCGGATCTCGAATCGTCCTCAGCCAAGTCCGAGGCGTCAACAGCCGGAGACTGCCACCGTTCCATTGCAGCGACATCCTTGGGAGTGGCGGGCCGGATGGAGGGCCACGCCCACCCGTTCAGCAAACAGACGAACTGCTTCTCCTCGCCCTCGGCTAGAGGAACATGGAGTTTCCTCGATCGCCGCAAGCCCCCGAGGAAGTGAATACTCAAGGAATGTTCCCCAGGTGAGACCTGGTACGCCTTGATCTGCTTGGGCGAGATGGCGCCCGCCTTCGAGCCGTCGAGGAAGACGGTGACACCACCGATTGCAGGGCTCCGGCGTTGGGCCCGGCCCTGGCCGAGCCGGGATACGGCCCGGATCACAGCCACGGTCGGATACGCGGGCCAGACTCGACTCGGGGTTTGCCACAGTTGGATGGTCGCTCCGCCCCTGGTTGCCGCGACAACATCGGATCTTTCACCATCGTGATCCATAGTTCTGTGCTCCTGGATATTATCGGCAGCCGGGCGGGCGGCAGGCATCGCTGCTGCCATGACGCCTCCTGGCCGGTAGCCGGCTACAGCCGGGTGAGATTGCCTGTATTAGGAATGCCATGCCGTCCGGTCAGGGACCAGCGCCTTTGGTCCCGCGCTGCCGGGATCTTCGCCCCGGGTGGAACCGCGGGGCCGGCAGAGGCTTCGGCCAGGCCCGCCGGTGGTAGCGGTCTCACGGTAGAGTCGATGCCCGGTTGACGGGAACCCGCCACGTTACTGGCCGCTGCCACGCACGGGACGGTGATCAGGGGGGTGCTGAGGGCGGCATCGGGCCAGACGCAGATGTCCCCGGCCACGGTGGAAGTCGGCATGGTCCTGAGGCTCGCAATACGTTACGCAGCGGCTGGTCAGTCTCCTCGCCAGTCAGCAGGCCGGGCAAGACGAGGCGGGCAGCGCGACGCCCGCCGCCGTCCGCCCGGCGGGCAGATCCCCGGGGCGGTGCCGCGGCCGTTCGGCCGTGGCGCGTGTTACCGGCATCGCTATCTGGCGATCTTGCAGCAGCGCTCTGTGAGCACGGATCGGCAGCCCACGATGAGAATTGCGGTCACCCGCACCAATCTGCCCGATGCCTGTTCTGCGGTGTCAGCATCATGCTGGCCGCATCTCCCCAGTAACGTTCCGTAACTGACGGCGGGTTCGCGCGCCGCGCCTGATCCGCCGTTCGGTACGTTGTGATGCGCCGTGCCCATGACCGTCGCTGCCACGCCGAACGGGTCGATCTGTGTGCGCTGGCAGGGCCTGGTCGGGCGCGGCGCCGGTCACCGGGCATGCCGGGCGGTGTCATGAGTCTGCGGGGGCAGCTGGTAGGTGCGGCCCGGCTCGCCCCATTCCCCGAACGGCAGGCGGTAGCCGGCATCGATCGCGCGCAGCGAGGGACGTCCGATGTGGGCGAACACGAGCCGGGCTACCCGGTGCTCGCGGGCCTGCTCGGCAACCTGCAGCGCCGCCATGTGCCCGCCGGCCCCGCGGGCGAACCGGATCGCGCGGTTCCAGCCCGCCGCGTCGGCGAACATCAGGTCCGCCCCGGCCGCCCAGGCCGGGAAGGCCCAGGTCTCCGGGGCCCACACCGCCGAGGCCATCGGCAGGCGCAGCAGGTATCCCCACGTGGGGTGGCTGGTGTGGGCCACCGGGCGGGGCTCGATCACCAGGTCGGCGACACAGACGGCCGCGACGGCCGGGTGCAGCCCGCGGGCGGCGCACAGCGCGCGCAACTCACGGCGCAGTTCGCTGCGTTCGTCGCTGACCAGCCAGGCAGCCAGCGGCCCGGCCGGCTCGGCGCCGGGTCCGCCATCGAGCATGACCTGGCGGCGGCGGTAGCGACCAGCAGCCCGGCCGGCGGTAGCGGGGGGAGTTCATCGCCCCGACCCCGAGCAGGGTGAGCCGCAGTCGCGGCGTCACCGGCGGCACGCCCGCGCCTGGGCTGCGCGGGGGCGGCCCGGCCGGCCGGGGCCCCTGCGTACCGGGTCTGCTCCCGGATTGGTCAGGCATGAACCCAGGCGCCCTTACCCGCATATGTCATCGCCGCACCCCACCTCGAAACCTCCCGATGGCAACATGCCGGCTCGTTCCCGGGCCGGGCGCGGTAGCGGATCGTTCCGTACTGGGCCGATCCGGCGTCTGCGGCGCCCGTCGCAGTCCCCGTCCGTGAGCGGACGGGGAGCGCTGTCCGGCTCGCGGTCAGACATCCTGCCGTGAGGGCGAACGGTATCTCAGTTTGCCTTTCCTCGGACCTCACGGGCGCGACCAGCCGCTACGAGCCGCCGGGCCTTCGCGCTCAGGCGGACGCCGGCAATTCCTGGCTAAGGCGACCGAGCACGGCTTCGGCTTCGGCGACCATGGTCTGCACGATTTCGCCGGCCGGAACGAGGGCGCCGATGGCGCCGGTGCCCTGGCCCGCTGGATAGCACTCACGATCGGGATCGATCCCGGGCGTGGCCGCGTCTCCGCCCAGGTGGAAGGCTCCGTCGTTCGTCGAGCGGATGACCTGTGCGGGGAACGGCTCTAGCTCGTCCGGGTGCTCCTCCCACCAGGCGGTATAGGCGTTCGCGAGAACTCGCAAGGTCTTGCCCGTGTACCCGCGGGTGATCGTGGTCGCGTCTTCGGCCGCGAGCAGGAGCGCTTCCTTGTGGCCCTGGACCGCCCGCGCTTCGGGCGTGGCGATAAAGCGCGTCCCGACCCACACGCCGTCTGCGCCCAGGCACAGCGCGGCGGCCAGTCCCCGGCCATCCACAATGCCCCCGGCGGCGACCACGGGCACGGCCCCGCCCACCGCGTCAACGACGGCAGGGACAAGCGCGAGCGTCGCGACCCGCCCGGTGTGCCCCCCTGCCTCTGCGCCCTGCGCGACGACCAGATCGCAGCCGGCGTCGACGGCGCGCCGCGCGTGAGTGACCTTGCCGCACATGTTGACCACCAGGACGCCGTGACGGTGGCACAGATCAATGACGGCACCCGGGATCCCCAGGCCAGCGACGAATACCCTGGCGCCTTCGGCGATGATTTGCTCGACCTGCCCGGTGAGGTCACCAGGCATGGCCGTGAGCAGGTCGACGCCGAACGGCCGGCCGGTCCGGGCCCTGATTGCGCGGATCTCCTCCACCATCTGGCCTGTGGTCATGGTCGCCGCGCCCAGGCAGCCGAAGCCGCCCGCCTCGCAGACGGCCACCACGAGATCGGCGCTGGCCACACCGGCCATCCCTGCCAGCATGACGGGGTGCTCGATGCCAAGCACGTCTGTAAGCCGTGTCCGCATAATACCTCCCGGGCTGGCCGAACGGCCAAGGACCCAGGCGGGACCTCGCCCTGACTCCTACGCTGCCGCAGCCGGCCCAGATGACAAGAGGCCAACGTCCCGATTACGCAAAGCACCGCCGGGCCACGCACCCGTTCGCAACGCCGCTGTCCGCGACGCCTATCCCGCCCAGAATTTGGGGGATCTGCGGATAGCTGCTTCAACAGAGGATCAAGAGTTCAGCTGTACGTAGTCGACGATCTGGAGCATCTTCGAGATCGGTGGGACGCGCGGCGCCGGTGTCAGCCGGTGTCGCCGCGGCGCGATCCAGCCCGTTCAGCGTGCGCCACAGCGAGCAGATCCAGCAAGGCTGCGCCCGGCCGTGCTCGCCGGCCGGGCGCAGCCTTGGAGGCGGCAGGCGAGCTGGCGAGGGAGCAAGGAGACCGGCGCCAAGGCCGGGCAGAGGAAACCGCTGTCAGCCATCACCGCCGGGTGCGTGTCCCTGGTGGCCATGCTCATCCCCGGCCCGGTGATCACCTCCGGGTAATCGGCTGCCCAGCCTGTTGCCCGGAGTCTGCGGCCCGGCCGGGTACCGCCGCGCAGTGGCCGGCATCGGGTGGCCGCGGCGGCTGCGCCGCGCTAACCGCGACGAGGGCGCCTGGCCACGAGCCACACGACGACGAATACGGCCATCGCGATCAGTCCGATGATGACAAACGTCTTGAGCGTAGCCACGATCCCGCCCGCAGCCGTGACGGCAAGCCAGATGGCGAGAATCGCGCCGAGGATTGTCCCGATGATCCGGCCCATGTCCCCAGTATGCCGCCGGATCTATGCCGGCGGTGAGCCCGGCGCGATCACCGCCTTGCCTTTCCCGCGGCCGCGCTGCGCCGCGTCGTCGTTCACGGCACGATCGCCGCCCTGGCCGCCCGCGTCGCGGGCGCCGCCCGGTAACGCGCCGACTGAAACCAGCTCCCCTTGGCGGTCAGCCGCCCGGCGGCGCTGTCGGCCACTGACCTGACCACTTCGTCGTAGTGACACATCGCTACCTCAAGGTGAACGGGAACCGCCGTTATGTACGGTTTTGGCCATAGGGCTGCCGCTTCCGATCGCAATGCAGATCAGGTCGTTCTGTCGCGCAACTGTCCTCCGGTCCGCTCGTCCTCTTCTGCCGAATAGAGTGCGTTGCCTGTATGCATACTTATCCGTCAGCCGTCATGTTCACTCGTGGTCCAGCTGACCTGGGCGTGGTCGCGCACATGAATGGATATGCTGGGAGACGGGCCGACGGTTGGCCACTGCACTAGCGACGCAAATATGCTCGAGGGATTTTCTATGGCCTCATGATCGAGCCAAGCGTTGAGGGGTCCCACGTGAGGAGATACGGTCCCAGCGTGAGGCTAGCCTCGGCTACGAAAATCCAGTCCGAGGCAGATTTTCGGGCTTGCTTACGCCCCTAATTTGGCTTGGCGCGGCTCAACCCAAGGCCACTCTGGGCCGGCGACATCGAGTTCTGTCCTGGCAGCGTTCTGGAACTCGCGCATACTGCGCCCCATTGTGACATTAAGTTCAGACCACGGGTCGCCACTGCTGAAGTTTCCTTGATCAGAGATGACATCTCGCGCATGTTCAAGAACGCGCAGGACTTCTATGCAGGCCTTGCGAGTCCGCTCGGTTTCCGCCACAAGAAACACCATTGCAGAGCTGTTATGTCCCGCTTGCAGCAGCGTATCTATATCGCCAAGACTTGGCTTGCCGTCTGCTCGCGAGTAGTAGAAGTGCAATGCGTTCTGGACAGAGCGGTGGCTAATGATGAAATCTGTATATGCTTTAAACCGTCTGTCTTCGCTGCGTCGGTGCCGTTCCCGGGACACTTCGTCTGCCCGTTGATTGTAAACATTCAGGCCTCTTGGTGATCGGCCAGATGGGCTTTCCGGAAGGGCTGGGCACTGGACCCGTGGCGAGTCCGGTGTGATTTGTGCCAGCCGGCCCAGCGTGTCGTCTTGATTACTGGATGGGTGCCCGGATGATGGTGGTCTGTGACCGCCAGGCCGCTGGATGCCGCCCGGGATGCGCTGGCCGGGCTGCAGCATCAGCTCGTGGCGATGCTGGCGGCGCAGAACGCCGCGCTCGCGGCGCGGGTGGCTGAGCTGGAGGCGGCGAACGCGGAGCTGTCGGAGCGGGTGGCGCGGCTGGAGCGGGCGGCGTCGCGGAACTCGGGGAATTCCTCGCTGCCGCCGTCGCTAGATGACCAGCCCGGCCGTACCCCGCCGCCGGGGAAGCCGGAGCGGGGCAAGGGGAAGCGGAATCCGGGCAAGCAGCCGGGCACGCCGGGATCGCACCTGGCCTGGAGCGGCAACCCGGACCGGATCGTGCCGCATTTCCCGCGGGGGGCGTGCGCGTGCGGTGCGGACCTGGCCGGCGCGGCGGACCTGGGGGTGGCCGCCTCGCATCAGGAGATCGACATCCCCCAGATGGCCGCGCAGGTCATCCAGCACGACCTGCATGAGGTGGCCTGCGGCTGCGGGCTGGTGCACCGGGCGCCGGCTCCTGCCGCCGCGGGCGCCCCTGGGACGGTGACCTACGGGATCAGCCTGCAGGCGTGGTGCGTGTACCTGATGGCCGCGCACGCCATCCCGGTGCACCGGTGCGCGGAGCTGATCGAGGCGCTGACCGGCGCGGAACCCTCGCCCGGGTTCGTGCACGGCATGCTGGCCCGGGCCGCGGCCGCGGTGAGGCACGCGAACGTGCTGATCCGGGCGCTGATCATCACCGCGTCGGTGATCTGCGCGGATGAGACCCCCATCCGGGTCGGCCCCGGGCCGAAGACCCGCAAGAAGTACCTGCTGGTCGCCCGCACCGACCTGCTCACCTATTACTTGCTGGGCGACCGGTCCATGGCCACCTTCGACAGCTTCGTGTTCCCCGACCTGTCCGGAGCCGTCATCGTGCACGACCGGTACCAGAACTACGACAAGCTTCCCGGGCTAGCCCACCAGCTGTGCGCAGCTCACCTGCTGCGGGACATCGAAGACGCCGCCCAGTCCCATCCCGGCGCCATCTGGCCCGGCCAGATCGCCGATGCCCTGCGCGCCCTCATCCACGCCGCCAATACCGCCCGCGACCAGCAACTGGCCGCCGCCCCCGCCGACGCCATAGCGGCTGACCTGCGGCTGTTCCGGCACGGCGTGCTGGCCGGCCTGGCCAGCGTGCGACGCGTCCCCGGCGCGAACAAGAAACAGCCGCCGGGCCGGCTGCTGCTGGAATGCCTGCACGACCGCGAGGACGACGTCCTGCGGTTCCTGTCTGACCTGCGGATACCCCCCACCTCCAACGGCGCCGAGCGAGACCTTCGCCCGGCGAAGACCCAGCAGAAGATCTCCGGCCGGCTCCGCTCCGAACAAGTCACCAGGGACCGGTACGCCATTCGCGGCTACCTGTCCACCGCCGCCAAGCACGGCACCCACGTGTTCACCGCCCTGCGGGACGCGCTCACCGGGAACCCCTGGATGCCGCCAATCCCGGCCATCGCCTGAACCCTGTCCTTACCCCGCTACGCAGCGCAAGCGAGCATTCGCATAAACAGACCTGAATGTTTACCGTTGATTGCGGATTTCCCGTATCTGTTGGTGACTTACAGTGAAACTAATCAGGCCTCCAAGCATGACCCCAGCTAGGCCTATCACCGATGCCAACCACGCACTGGTTCCCATCAGGAAAGCATAGATGGTCAGTGTCTGCCCGGGCAGAGCGTCGAGCAAGAGACGTACTCATAGGGCGGCGGTTGCCGGGCCAGAATGGTGCTGCAAAGTGATCAAGTCCTCGAAGCGGTTACCGGGATCTCACGGTCGGCCGACAGCATTGACTCGTAAGAACACTCCTCGGCAGAGATGGCGCGCGAGTGTGCGAAAACGAGCGCGACGGGCTACGACCCATGTGACGGGCCCGGCCACGCCGGGCAGGAGCGTCGGGTCAAGGATCATCAGACTGTCATCGTCTTTTCTCGTTGCCGAAATTTTCCAGATCTCCGGTTCATCCTGACGGGCAGGGGTCGGGTCCCGGGCTGGAGGCTAGTTGCCGCCATTGGCTGGCTAGCTGCGGTCCGCGAAGGGCGTCGCAGAGGTTGCGTACCTCGTCGGCGGGGTTCAGGTCCCAGACCTGGGCGGTGCTGTCGCTGCTCGCCGTCACGAGCGTCCGGCCGTCGGGACTGTACGCCAGCCCATTGTATGCCACGGGCGTTGTTCCCGTGGCCAGTGGCGGCGTCGGCGGTGACAGCGCAGCAATGAGCTGCAGGCTCGGCACCTGCCAGATCCACACAGTCGAGTCCTGGCTCGTGCCGGCCAGCGTAGAGCCGTCCGGGCTGAACGCCAGCTGGTGGAACAGTGACGTGTTCACGCTGGTAACGGCGACCTGAACGTGGCTGGATACATTCCACAACTGCACGCTGTCTGCGGCCGTGATGGCGAGCAGCCGACCATCCGGGCTGAAAGCCAGCGCGAAATGCGTGCCAGTGCCGACGGAGATCCGGCCGGTCACCCGGCGGAGGCGCGTATCCCAGAACAGGACGCTGCCGGTGCCGGTGTCAAGCGCGACCGTGCGCCCGTCAGGGCTGTAAGCCATGCCTGCGGCGAAAGGGCGCCCGGTGGACGGTAGATGGCTAGCCGCTTGAAAGTCCTGGCATCCCATAGCATCGCGACGGCGGAGCCAGGCGTGGCGTTGTCAGCGCAGTAAGTAGCCAGGGTCTTGCCGTCCCTGCTGAACGCAAGATCCACGGTCCGGGGAGCGCCGCTCGTACCGGGCGCGGCGAGATCCGCCACACGCTTAGCATTGTCGATATCGACCAGATGCCTGGCGCCACTGAAATCCCAGATCGCGACGCGACAGTCGGCGTGTCCCACGGCCAGAAGGCTGGCGTCCGGGCTGAACGCGGCACTCACCACGGCCTGGCCGTCGCGCAAGATAGCCGCGGCGGCTGGGTCGCTAACGGGCCACACGTGTATTGTGCCATCTGCCGCGCCGGTAGCTGCCAGTTGGCCCGAGCGGTTCACCGCGGCAGCCGTCAGGGGGCTCTGGTCCAGGTTGTAGAACGTGCGCCCTTCGATATCGAGCGCGGCTAGGTTGCCCTGGGGGCCGCCTAGCACCAGGATCCGCCCGTCCGGGCTGACCGCCATGCGGGTCACCGGCTGCTGCAGGCGGATGGGGGCGCCGGCGATGTTCCCGGTGAAAAGGTCGACACGGAACGTGTCATTAAAGTCCAGGCCCGCATAGAGGTAGGGCTCGCCGGGACTGAACGCGAAGGCAGTCGCAGCACCGCCGCTAGTGTGAATACTCAGGTCCGGGGCGCCGGTGACGGCGTTCCATAGCCGGATCTTGCTGTCCGCCCCGCTAGTGGCCAGGATTCGGGCGCCGCCCGGCTCGAACTGGACGGCCTGAACCGGGGCGCCGGTACCGGTGAGCACTGCGCGCTCCCGCCCGGTGGCGGGATCCCACAGTCGTACCGTGTGATCGTAACCACCGCTGGCCAGCAGCCGCCCGTCATCGCTGAAGTCCAGCGACCAGACCGGCCCGGCCAAGGCGCCCAGCCGGCGGACCAGCCGGTGCGTGGCCAGGTCCCACAGATCGATCACCGCAGGCACTTTAGCGAGGTCGAGCGGCTGCCCATTCTGGGAGCGAGGCGGGATCGCTACGCCGACGGCCAGCAGCCGCCCATCCGGGTTGTAGGCGATCGAGGTGATCACGCCCGTCTCAGCGACCGGGTCCGGCAGTTCCCGATGCGTCGCCACCGACCACAACTGCAAGTTCCCGCTGCGGGTAGCCGGTGCCGCGGCCAATGTGCTGCCATCCGGGCTGAACGCCACCATGCGGACTGCATTTTGGACGGCAAAGGCGGCGAGCAGCTTGCGCGTCGTGATATCCCACAGCTGGACGCTGCTGCTGTGGGCGGCGTCCTGCGGGTCTGCCGCGCCACCGACGGCGAGCAGCCGACCGTCCGGGCTGATCGCCATGGTCCCCACGATGAACTTTGCGGGCTCGGCGAACGAGCCGAGGTACGGGTCCGCCTCGCGGCTGAGCAGGCTGCTCAGCGCAGACTCGGTGTGCCAGGTCTGCCAGGCTGCAAGCGCGTACAGATCGGCGTCGCGAAGGTTGACGCCTACCGTGCTATTGGACTGGTTAGCGAGATTTACGGACAGGTCCATCTGCCGTTGAACGACCGCAGCGCGCTCTTGGACCCACGCGAACCCGCCGCCCGCCAGCGCGAGGACCGCCGTGACGGCGACAGCCTGGCGGAATATGACAATTTTGCTCCGTCTGCGAGCAGAATGCGCGGCGTCCTTCCAGCGTCTGGCCGGAACAATCTGAAGTTCCCTCGCGGTCGCGGCTCTAGCCTTGCCGGCATCCACCGCCGGAACGATCACCTTGGCGTGTTCGGGCAAGACCTTGAGCTTGTTCCGATAGCCTTCCACCGACTGCAGGGAACCCTCGTTGTCGATCTTCCCGGTGATCGAGGTGTCCCCGACCAGCCGCCGGATCACGGTGAACGCGGATAGCCGCCGCTGGAGTCGCCGGATCTCGTCGAGCACGACCGCGAAGGCGGCGCCGGCCGACTCGCCGGTGGCGCGCGGGCATGGTCCCTCGCGGCTTTCCGCCGACCACAGCACGGTCCCGTCGATCTTTCCCTGGCCAACCTGGGACCAGGCCCGGCCGAGCGCGCTCTGGAAGCTCTCATCCGCGGTGAACAGGGACATACGTTCCGGATCCGGGACCAGGCCGGGGGGCGTCCCGGCCAGCCTGCCCGCGGTCAGCGACGCTTGTGCGCCGGTGCTGCCCTGGTCGAACAGCACTCCTACAGTCGGTTGCGGGTTACGCAGCCAGCGCCGCCTGGCCGGGGCCTGCCTGGTGGGGTAGACCAGGCGCTGCAGGGTGACAGCGACGGTCAGCACGGCCCCGTCATCGCGTTCGTCCCCCGCGACCTGGCCGAGGAGCTCAAGCCGCCGCCGCAAATCAGGGTTGTCCCCGGAGAGCCGGGCGGGCGACCATTGCCAGGACCGGCCGGGCAGCGAACCGCGCGCCTCCTGGTACCAGCCGATCGCGACCCGCAGCGGCGCTTCGGGCGGCGGTTCTTGCGCCAGCACAAGCCCCAGGCCGGCCAGCACGCGCAGCGCATGCGACGGCGCCAGTTCCCCCGGCACGAACGGCGCGCCGGACCGCCCGGTGAAGTCCTGATGCGGGCCGAACCGCGCGTCGTCGCTGAGCGCCACATGCAAAGCGGACTTACCCGAGTACAGCATCTGCAACAGATCGATGTGGCGATGCGCGGCCAGGCCAGCTATCAGGGCGAACAGCGGCTGTTTCGGCCCGAGGATGTTGTCAAGCAGCGTGTCGGGGTCCTTGTGCGGGTCGAGGAGATAGCTGTCGTGGCAGCCGCACTGCCCGCTTACGGCGGTCATCCGGCCTCCCGTGCAATCACGGCGCGCAGCGGGTGCGCCCGCGGCAACAGTCTCGCCAGTTGCGACCACATCTCCCGGGCCGACCTGGTCCGCAGCGCGCGGATGGAGCGTTCCACTTCGGTCACGTTCAGCAGGCTCGCCTCGGCGGCTCCAATAGGGGGCCCATCCAGATCGGCCTCGACGAAATCACCCGGCGGAACGGCGAGGTTCAGCCGCCCCGATACCTCGCCGTCCGAATAGCCCAGCGGGAGGAGGTACCGCGTGCTGCCGTCTGCAGCCGCCACCCTGACCGGCACCAGCATCACCCCGTAGGCGCGCCTGACCCACGGCAGCTGATCCTCCGGGAGCCGGGCGCTGACCGTGATCTCGGCCCGACCGGTCGCGGTGACAGTAAGCCGCACGGTAAACGGCTCCCGCACCGCATCCCGGGACTGGGTGCGGATTTCCTCCTCGGTATCGGCCGCCGAGGGAAGCCGGGTACCCAGGCGGAGCACCCGGGGCTCCCGCGCGGCCTCTTCGGCATTCACGTCTCGCGTCAGCCGGCCGGCCGCTCTCGCGGCCGTGAAGGCCAGAAACCCGTCGACGGGCCGCAGCGTGGTGACCAGCCCGGCGAGCGCCTGCCTAGTCGACAGAGGCAGGCGGGACGGGTCTACCTCCAGCAGGCGCGCGCACAAGGCGGTGGCCGCTATCCGGATGATGCCGGCGTCCTGCTCGCGCAGCCCCTCATCGAGCTGCTCCAGGGCGGCGGTGAAACGGGAGCCGACCGGGGTGAACCAGTGCCTGAGCGCGATGACCTGCAGCGGCACGGCGCCGCTTAGCATCGCGGTCACCTGATCGGCGAGCCGGTCGACCAGGTCCCAGGGGAGAATGTGGAACAGCGCGGGCGGGGGGTGGCCTTCCGCGGCCAGCCGCGCTATCACCAGGTAGCGGACCTCCACTTCCTCGCCGGCGAGCACCTCGAGGTCATCCGCTGAGACGGGCGCGTCCGGCCACTCGTCCTCCATGCGGCTGATGATCTGGGCTCCGCGGTCGGTCACCCGGACGGGCCGGGCGAGGTCGTCCACTTCGATCACGGCTTCGTCCGGTGCCTCGCGGACCAGGCCGAGGGAGCGGTAACCGATGTCCAGTGCTATGGCCCGGCGACGCCATCCAGCGGCGAACGCCGGGAGCGCGCGCGCGTCGGCACGCTCGTCGCCGTAATTGACGTCCCGGGGGGGCTCCCACCGGGCGGTGTCGCCGACGGAAAGCCGCACCGGGACAACCCACGTACTGAGCGGCCGGTGAGACATCACTGGCGCTGCCCGGCCTGAAGCTCTTCGATGAGGCCTACCGCTGCCCGCCCGAGCTCGGCGGCGATCGCGAGCTCGGGGGCGCCTTTGTCCGGCTCGGGAACGCAGTGACCCCTCATGGTCACTATCCAGCGCCGTCGAGCTGGCGGGATCCGGGCGGCCAGGTCATCGGGAAGGCCCTTCACCCCAACGCCAGGTCTTTTAGGTATTTCGGCCCTGCCGGGTGGTTGATGCTCCTGTGTTCCAGGTGGTTCGTGGAGTCCTTTTCCTTACGGGATGCGGGCATGGTTTCTGCCCGCGTGTCGCGACGGCTCGGGCGCGCGGTTCCACGGGCCGCGAGGCGGTGCGGCCTGCCTCCTTTCTTCACGCGGGGCCGGGGTGCTGGTTCAGTGACGGCCGGGCGCGTACACGATGACCTCGTATTTCCCGGTCACGGTGGGCTTGGTCGCTGACGTGTGCGGGAATTTCGGGCGTGCTTTCTGCTCGCGCGGGGAGTGCCGGTTCCGGCCAGGGATGTTGAGGGCGTGCAGGTGAGCGCGGGCGGCGGCGTCTCCCGCGGCGGCGAGCGCCGCGAGGGAGGAGGCAGCGGTGACCTGGGTGGTTTCCATGGAGCGGACGGCGTGGTGCCAGGCGGCGGTGAAGGATTCCTCGTCGGCGGTGACTGGCCGCGCGTCCTTGCGGCGCAGGGCGCGGGCGGCGGCTTCCTCGCTGCGAAGGGTGGCGGCCTCGCCGGCGCGGACCAGCTGGGTGGCCGTCAGCCAGGCCCAGGCTTCCTGCAGGACGAGCTGCGGGCAGCCAGAGCGGAGCACGGGCCCGGAGGTCCGGTTCCCGGCGCAGGTGATCGTCGCCTTGTCCTCGCCGAACGTCGTCTCCGACGCGGTCCACCTGGCGGGATAGGCCTCCCGGATGCTGGCAGCGGGCACCGCCAGCTCGTCGGGGAAGGTGGTGACCAGGGTGCAGGTCTCCGATACCTCTTCCCCGTCCGGGCCGGTTACGAGGACGGAGTGCTCGGCGACCCGGACCGGGAGCCGGTCCTCCTTCTTCCCGGACGGGGCGTTCAGCCAGCTGGTGCGGGACCCGTCGGGCAGCCAGCCCTTGCCCGGGGTGTCCTGGAAGGGCAGGGCGATACCGCCCTTGACGCGGGCGATGACGTGCCCTTCGGCCAGGAGGATCGCGGTGATCAGGTCATGGCCGGGGAAGTTCCGGTCGAAGAGGGTGACCCGGTGCGCGAACAGTTCCGGCCGCTCCCGCGCGAGGTCCTTCAGCAGGGTCTGCTCCCCGTCGGAGGCCTTCCCGATGGCGGCGGCGAGGATCGCGCGGCCGGCGCGGGCGGTCAGCGCGACGATCCTGGCCTGCGGGAACGGGGAGGACCCGTCCCCGGTCCCGGTCGTGCCGAAATAGTTCCGGTTCTCCGTCGTGTCCGCCAGGTTCACCAGCATGCCGTCGGCGGCGTTCACGGGCATCCCGGCCAGCATGACCGCGGACGGCTCATCGTCGCCGATGAGGGGGCCTGCGGCGTGCCAGAAGATCTCCTCCATGATCTCCGCCGGGACCAGCAGCCGCCATCCGGTGACCGTCTTCCCGGTGGGGATGTGCCAGGCCAGGGTGAACGGGATGTCCGCGAGCAGCCCGGCCAGGGTCCGCATCGCCTCTGAGTACGAGGAGCCGGGCAGCAGGGTCATCGCGATTACCAGGCGGATGACCAGCGGATACGACATCAGCCGGCGGCGTTCCCGCGGCCGGAGGCGCCCGTTCATCACCGCATTCCCGGCGATCTTGTCGATCACGCCGTCGCCGAGATGCGCCTCCAGGCCGCCGAGGCGGACCAGGTCCGGCAGCCACGCATCCGCCAGCACGGTGCCGTCCCGCTTCACGAACGCCGGCGCGGTCAGGACCGGCCGGAAGAACCCCGTCTCCTCGCCTTTCGCCGGCGCCATCCCGGCCACGGTGACCGACCGGGAACTGTGAACCCGCAGGTCAGCGGCACGAACCGTCAGCGTCCCCGCCGGCGTCCCGGCGGCAGGGAACTGCGCGGAACGAATTGCGGCATCAGTACAGACAAGGCTAGATTGCACCCGGGACTCCCTGGTGAGCGCGGAATTCGACACTCAACGCCTACCAGGAGTCCCGCTCAGCTTCCAAAGCGGCACAAAACGCCAGGTCACGCAGCCAAGCCAGGCTGAAACCGCCTAAATCCATGGTGTTGCCCTTCACCCACCTGCGCATCTCGGTCATGTCGAGTTCGGACCAGCGGAGCTTGAACTTCACGCAGCGCAGGATTACGCACGCCTGCTCAACCGGGTCGTCGCCGCGGTAAGGCGTCTTGGCCACGGTGGGCGTGCTTAGCAAGTGGGCGCGGCCCTCCCCGCAGGGATCCGCCAGCACGTCGTTTAGGGGATCGTAGTAGAGAGCATTAACCGTCAGGTCGCGGGTCGCCGCGTCCTCGGCCAGGCTGCCTCCCCACGCGGGAAAGCGGAACCAGGTACGGGCCAGCGGTTTATATTCCAGCAACCGCTGCGGATGCTCGGGCGGGGTGACCGACCAGACCAGCCGGGGGGAAATCATGCATCTGTAGTCCGCTGCGCCAACTCGCCTGAGGGGTGCGATCCTGCTGAGGCACGCCTGCCCGACCGTTCCGGTCATGTCGAGGTCGCTGACCGGGGCACCAGGTCCGGGTGCCAGCAGGTCCCGCACGGAGCCGCCGACGAACCACGTATGGTGCTTCATCTCGGCGAGCTTCTCCAGCAAGTTGCGAATGAACAGGCCGCCTTCGCCGAGCGAGCTGAGTTGCTGGTCAAAAGACTCACCGAGGTGCTCACCGCGGTTCAGCACAGCGGCGGGAAGGTCGTGCACCGGCGAGGTGTCGCCGCGGGAGATCCCCACGGACTCGCCGTGGCAAGGCACCGGACGGTCCGGGGCTCGCTGAGATCCTCCTCGCCTTCGACCAGCATGTGGTCGGCTTCCGGCTCCCGGATGAGACCGAACCCGATCACCCGCTGGTCATTCACACGGTCGCCCGTCGCGATCGGCGCGTCCGCGGCGCGCCGGTAAAGTGCGCGCAGGTCATCGCAATCTGGTGACTGCGTCACCATTCTTCCACCCTCCCCATCGCAGGCCCGCGACCGGTGTAATTAATTACCACCTTGTCGCACAAGTGTCGCAGGTGGGCGGAATGTCGGATGGCGGCTGTGCTGACCGGATTCGGACGGTGGCTGTGCCGACCGAATGAGGACAACAGAGGAACTGCTCGAATGCGCGCATCTAAATTCCCCCCAACTGGCTCAATCATGGGACGCGCGAGACAGTCGCTCGGTTGTCCTGTCTTACTGCAGCTTCCCAGAAATCTGCTGACCTCCCAATCCTTGGAAAGGCTGGCCCAAGCCGCTAGCGGCTGCGATACGCCGCTGGGGGACGCCCCCGTGCGATGAGCAAGCATGCGCGGGTAGCGGCGTGGCTTGGGTACACAGAACGCCACATCGCTCTCCGTTCGTCGGCAATGTGTAAGGCAAAGCCTTACTCCTAACCGCGAGTAGGCACCGGGCGTAGGACGTCTCCGCCTTTAGCGGTCCAGTGTCCTGTGCCCGATAAGTCGGTCGGCATCCCCACCTCGACCTGGGCGGCCCTGATTACATTGCAGGCGATCAACGTGCCGCTTGTAGCCATAGTCGCGCTCCGCGAGCGCACCCGTAAGGTTCTTGCCAATTGATCCGCCCCTGATCAGGCTGGGCTTCTGGAAGGTCTTGTCCGGGTGTCATGCCCTGACCGTGGCGGCGGCCAGCGTCGTCGGTCTACGAATGGATCGCTATCATGCCAACCGGGGACGGTGAGCCATATAGCTTGGCAAAGATACGCGAACGGACCAGATTCGATGGCAATGGGCCGACGTGTCAGGTACAGGACATCCAGCGATCCCGGCCCCGACCGGCGAGCGGTTGACGGGCTTGCATAATCTTGCCTCGCTACCGTGCGCTGAGGACGCACGCTCTTGTCGCGAAGCGCGCTCGTGTCGAGCTCGGGGTACGCGGACCTCAGGGAACCGGTGGCCTCAGGTGCCCATCAAAGAAAGCAACAATCCGGGCTCTGGCGTCACCCGTCGCCTGTTCGTCGAAGCCCATCCCGATCAGCGGCCCGCTGAGCAGGCTGACGACCGTGAACACCCGGGGCAGCGCCGCATCCTTACCCGCCGCGCCCGCGAACGTGGCCAGCTTGCCGGGATGATCGTTCATGAAGGAGTGACCGACGCCCGGGTAGACCTTCACGTCATCGTCGATCCCGTTACTGTCCAGGATTCGCTTCAACCGGGCCTGCGCGTCCCCCACCGACCGGTCACGGGCACCGTAGCTGGCCACCACCGGACAGGCGTTCCCGAGCAGGTCCTCGGCGTTTTTGGGTAGCGCCCCGTAGTTGACACTCGAGGCTTCGAACCCGTGCCCGGCCGCCAAGACGACAGCGAATCCACCGCCCATGCAGAAACCGATCACTCCGATGTGCCCGGTGCAGCCGGGCTGGCCCGCGAGCCAGGACCGGGTGGCGTCGACGTCATCGAAGGCAGGACCCCGGCCTCGGGCGATGTCCCTGATGGTAGAGACGACACAGCGGAGCTTGCCGCCCCAGGAGTAAAGATCCGGTGCCACCGCGAGATACCCCGCACCTGCCAGCCACTCCGCCTGCGCGCGCAGATCCGGCGTCATGCCGACGGCGTCATGAATGACCACGACACCCGGCCAGGGCCCAGGACTCGCAGGTGTCGCCAGATAGCCGCACAATCGCCGCGGGGCTGGGATCTGGACGTCGCCCATGCTGGCCCTCCTGGTTCACCGCCGGACTGGGCGCCGGATCCAGCCGCGGCTTCGCCGGCCCGCCCGCGGCAAGGATCCTGCGTGAACCAAGTATCACCCGGGCCAAGCGCTCCATCACTGGCAGGCCGGGACCCGTCTACGTGCGGGGGCTTGGGCTGACTGCCATGTGCGTGCTCGCCCGGCCCGCGCAGAACCACTCCCGCTGGAAGATCCGCCGCCGCTCCAGTCCGAAGCTGGCAGGATCGTGGTAATCGCAGCCGGGCAGCGCCGACGCGACGTCGCGCTGCAACCCGGACAGCACGCCCGGCATCTCTCCACCTCCACCTTCGTCACGGCACCGGCCGGCCGCCCTTAGCTGGCAGGGGTGGCCGCCGAGCGCGCACGGTGGCGGCGGGAGCAGACGTCGCGTCTCGCCCATGACCGAAACCACCCCGCCCGGCGCACCTAAAGATAGACACCAGCACCCACCTCGGCAGGCAACGTCCGCCGACCGCGAGCAACTGCGCACGAACAGGTGATCTGCGCGGTTGGTACGGCCAATACCTATCGAATGAGTAGGCATTCCTATTCGGCATCGATATGCGCGAATTGCAATCAACTGATCACAGATTACTCATTACATTCTGTTATCGTCACCTGCCGCCGGATCGCAAAGGAATCACCAGTCGGGTTACGGAGCCGGAATCCGCGCCAGGGCCCGGAAACTGGGCCAGAGCCGGTTTCCCGTGGCCGCCGTCTCGGCACAGGCTCGCCCGGCTCTCAGGACAAGCCGGTCAGCCAGGGCGGGCGATCCCGTGATGGGCCTGCGCGACGTGCGACACTAGCCGGGTAAGCGTCACCATACTCGAACGCGAGATGTGTACCGAGGCGGCTGCGGCGCGCTTATTGCGGGTGGCACCGTCGACGCTGCACTGGTGGCTCGAAGGCCGGCCACCGCGTTACCGGCCTGTCATCCGCCCGGAGCCGACGGGCTCACGCCACGTTACGTGGGCAGAATTCGTCGAGGCCGGCCTCCTGCGGTCTTACCGGCGGGAGCACGACGTGCCGTTGAGGGAGTTGCGGGAGTTCATTGACCGGCTCCGCGAAGAGTTTCGGGTCCCATATCCGCTTGCTTACCGGCGTCCTTATGTTGGCTCAGGGCGGCGTCTGCTGACCGACCCGCAAGACCGTAGTCATCTCGATCCGGAGTTCTGCCTGGTCGCGGTCACCAACGGGCAGGTCGTGCTGACTGCGCCGGGAGAAGAGTTCTACGAGCGAGTGGACTGGTCCGGCGACGAACCGGCTGGCTGGCGCCCCATGAGGACCCTGACTCGCCGGTCCGGATCAACCCCCTGGTGCGTTTCGGGATGCCCGCGGTCCGCGGCATCTCCACTGAGGCCATCGCGGGCGAGCTTGATGGCGGAGCATCCCTTGAGGAAGTTGCCGGCGACTTCAGTCTGGATCTTGACGCGGTGCGGTGGGCTCAGAGCTATGAGCTGTCACAGCGCGCCGCCGGATGGGCCTGCGGGCGGCACAGGCCCGCATATGCGTCGATGCTGACATGCTCGGGCTCGGCAAGATCCTGGCCGGCCTCCGCAACGACGTGACGTATCCCGGCGACCCGGGAGCCGTCATCCACAGGCGGCAAAGGCCGCCTTGCCCCGTCACGAGCCCTGACGTGCTCGATACGGACTGGATACCTGAGGTGGCCGGCAGGGGATGGCTGATCGTCACGCGCGACAGCATGATCACCCAGAACCGGAACGAGATCACCGCTGTCCGGGAGAACAAGGCGAAGATGGTGGCCCTCAACCAGCGGGACGCGCAGACGAAATGGGTGCAGCTTGAGGTTTTCATGACGCAGTGGCGCCGCATTGAGGCGCTGATCTCAGAACCCGGCCCTTTCATCTGGCGCGCGTCGCGCACAGCGATGACATCGGTCCCGCTGAGCTAGCCGCTGTTCTGCCCTTCGCCCGGTCACCGGCTGGCTGGGGGCGTCCGTATGCCGCCCTGGCTTCCGGGGGCTCGCCGAAGGCTCCGTGACGGGCTTGACCTGGGCTGAGCGCGCACTCCCGGCCGATACGAGCGCCTCGTATCGGGGTAACTGAACATTTGCGCCGGTACGGAATCGGCAGGGCAGCCGAACCGTCGGGAGCGCTGACAGGCTGGCAGTCACTCTTCATGACGGTCATGTGCTCTGAGTAACGACAGTGCACCGAACGCCCGTGCGGCGAGCCACCGGCTGTCCGGGTGTTGGAGTGCATGGAACGGGACCACGCTGCACCAGTCTCCACAGATTCCAGGCAGCGGCAATTTTCTACCCAATTTTCTACCCAAACAGGCAGCGAGGTGGAGCTGGAGAGGTTGTATCTCCTGGTCACAGCCGATAACCGGAGTACCCCCCGGCCAGGGTGCGTCACCAGCTTCCCAAGCTGACAGTGCGGGTTCGATTCCCGTCACCCGCTCCAAGGGTTACCGACAGAACTGCCTGTCTTGTATCGACAGAACTGTGGCGGTGACCTGATCTTTTAGTATGGCGCCGGGCTATGACACTGGCGCTGGCTGCTGTGTGGCCTCCCCAGAGCGTCGGCGGGCCTGCTGGAGGGCCTGGGGACGCGGCTGATCCGCCGGGCTGAAGGTGATCAAGGTGGCGAGGGCTGCTTGTGCCTGTCAGCCGTCGGGGAGGTAGTCGCGCAGGCTTGACCGGCGCCGCCGTGCCCGCTGGGTGATGCGGGCCTTGTCGCGGGCGGTGAGTGCCCGCCAGGCGCGGATCTTGCGGATGCTGGCGGCGATCAGCAGCAGGGCGGTGAAGACCGACTGGGCGGCGATGCCGCGTGCGCGGCGGCGGGCGGGCTGGGCGAGGGCCTGGTGGGCGGGGTCTTTGGCGTAGCCGTTGAGGCCTTCGGTGGTGTTCCGCAAGGTGGCGTAGCGGGCGTGCCAGGCGGGGCTGCCGTAGGGCAGGTCCTGGCGGTAGCGGGCACCTACGTCGGGGGCGATGGTGATCGCCGTCTGGCGGCAGAGCCTGGGGAGTTCTTGCGGGGGCTGGAGGACCTTGGGCCGCCCGTCGCGCGGTGACAGCGAGGTCTTGCGGAGCGGGCAGATCAGCCCGGGATGGCTGCCGGTGGCGGGGCAGGACAGCCGCTGGTAGCCGTCGGCGTCGGGCCCGTCTTTGCGTTTGAGCTGGTAGCAGGCCCGGGCGGTGATCTGCTGGTCATACAGCTCGCGGGTGATGGCGTGGCCGCGCAGTTTGGTGGTGGCGGTGCTCAGCGGCCCGGGCAGGGCGGGGCAGTACCAGGTGCCCTCGACGAGGATGGCCCCGCCGGTGCTGGCCTGGATGCCGAGCTGGTCGGCGCGGTAGTCCATGACCGGGGAGTAGCCCAGGGCGCGGACAGGGAGGTGGAACCGCTCGGGGAGGGCCTGGGTGTAGGCGCGGTCGTAGCCCAGGGGGCCGGGCTGGTGGCCGCGGGCGGCCACGGAAGCCAGCACGCGGGCGCCGGTGCCGCCGGGGTCTTCGCCGGGCCGGGCCAGGGCCAGCCCGATCGCGAGATCCGGGCAGGAGGGCGCGGTGCCGGGCAGGCGGGCGGTGGCGGCGATGGTGGCCTCCAGCGCCCAGCAGATTTTGCGCAGCGGCTTTCCTTTGTCGTCTTCGCGTTCGCGGTGGTCGCCTTCGCGGACATACCAGCCGCCGTCCGGGTCGCTGGCACACAGCCCGGTGCGCCTGGACGGGCCGCGGGAGAACAGCGGGACCGGGGTGGCGTCCAGCCCGGTGCAGCCGTCGTATGCTGCGAGCTCGTCGCCGGTGAGGGCGGAGATGCCGGACTCCAGCAGGGCGTTGATGAACGCTTCCAGCCGGCCGCGGGCAGCCTGGATCTGAGCAGGGGTCATCTTCCTGGTGCGAGCGGTGAGGTCTTGCTCGCTCCGCCGCCTGTTTTTCGGCAGCACCGAGGGGTCCATGACCGAGCAGATGGCGCCGAAGCAGTAGCGGACCCGCCGGCAGGCGGCCCGGAAGGCCCGGTCGCCGCTGACGGTGCCGGGGACGCCGAGCAGCCGGCGGGAGACGGGAGACATGTGCTGGAACAGCAGCCGGGTGGCCTCGGTGAGGAACAGCGGCCGGTCATCCAGGGCCAGGCAGAGCAGCGCGGTGAGCACCGCGCGGACCGGCAGCGGCCGGGGCCGCCCGGTGCGGTGGGCCAGCGCGGCCTCGATGACCGGGGCCTTGCCGGAGCGGTCGATCAGCCCGGCGGCGAACGCCGCCGTCTGGTCGCTGACGCCGCCGCCGGCGGGCGGCAGCATCAGGCCGCCGCCGCTCACCGGGTGCGCTCCGCGCGCCAGCGGGCCCGCAGGACACCCTTGGAGCAGCTGATGCCGCTGACGTGGCGGGCGTAGCGGGCCAGCGACCCGGCCTCGGCGATCCCGGTGATGGCCAGCAGCACCGGGACGGGGGTGCCTGCGGCCAGGTGACCGCAGATGAAGCTGGACCGGGCCCGGCGCAGCGACAGCCGGGGCGCGGCCGGGTCAGCGGCCAGGCCCCGGGCGAAACTGGTGACGAAGTTCTTATAGCTCCGGTCAGCCGGGCCCGGGCGGAACACGAACCCGCCGCCCGCACGGCGGGCCAGTCCCTCAGCGCGGCCGGCGTAACACGAAGTGACCGGCACCACCCGCGCGGCAGGCCCGCTGACCTGAACCAGCACCTGGCGGCCGTGCCGCGCGACGTCACCGCCGCGCAGCGCCACCAGCTCGCCCGGCCGCAGCCCGGCGCCGATGCCGGACACCACCAGGGCCAGCGCCGAGGACCGCTTCACCGGGTCGCGCTGCGCTGCTGCGGCCGCAGCCAGCTCTGCCCGCTCGGCCGGCGAGTACGGCGCCGGCGCTTTCGCTCCCGGGAACGGCGTCGGCCGCTGCCCCGGCACGCCGTGCACCGGCGCGGCCAGCCGGTACAGCACCGACCGGTAGGTGCCGCGGGTGGCCGGCGCCCGGCCCGCGCAGCCGCGCACGCAGAACGCCTCGACCACGTCATAGTCCAGCAGCTGCTCCGGCGCAGCCGGGACCCCCTGGCCCGCCGCGAACCCCGCCAGCCGCGCCAGCACCGACCGTGCCCGCGGCAGCTCCCGCGGCGCCATCACCGCAGTATCCAGCAGCACATCCTGCCACGACCTGGCCGCCGTCATCGCTGACCGCCTCCGCCCGGCCTCTGATGACAGCCTAGATACTGGCAGGCCCGGAACCGCGCAGGCGCGCGGGACAATCACCACATGGCCGAAGACCTGCCCCAGCTGCGCCGCCGCCACCAGGCGCTGGCCGCCCGCCTCAGCCAGGTCGGCTTCGCCGTCTCCGGCAGCCTGACCCGCCGCTACACCCGCTGCGGCAAGCCCGGCTGCCGCTGCCAGGCCAGCCCGCCCCAGCCCCACGGGCCCTACTACCAGCTCACCCGCAAAGTCGCCGGCAAGACCGTCACCACCCGGCTCACCGCCGGCCAGGCCACCCGCTACGCCGAATGGATCGCCAACCAGCGCGAACTGCGCCGCCTGCTCGCCCAGATGGAAGACATCTCCCGCCAGGCCGCCGAACTGATCCTCGGCAAACCACCCGAAACCGGATAAAACGCCGGGAGATCAGCCCGCTTAACACGGGAACCCGCACCACCCGGCAACCCGTAACTCCTGGTCAGCGAGTTCTGTCGTTGGCCCTCCAACGTGAAGGCCCAGGTCAGGACGACAGTCTCCGAGCCTGGGCCTTGCTGGTTCACGGGCGTTGCCGCCTTCCGTGCAATTAACGTGCAATTAGCCAGCGGGGACGAGCACCCCGGCCGGGCCATCGTCGCCCTGGTCGCTCTGGGCCTGGACGTGAGAGTCGATCGCATCTGTGATCCTCTGGTCAGCGCCGCGCGCCTCATGCTGGTAGATCAGCGCGGCACGTTCGCTGTCGTGCCCCATCCGCGTCATCGGTCCTTAACGGTAGTTTGTTGAGTCAAGGCTGATGGCGGGTAGGGTTGTAGTAGGTTTCCCGGTGAGTTTGGGAGCCGGTGATGACTGATGACGAAGCCGGTACCGTGTCCGCCTGCTCCGGGTCCGCTGGAGGGGTATGCGGCCCGGTTCGATGATCTTTTTACTCGTGTGGCGCAGCGGCGGGGGTTCCGGGAGTACCTGGCCGGGCTGCTGGCGCCGCGGGACCGGAACAAGACGCTGACCGCGCTGGCCGGGGCCGAGCCGGTGACCGGGGCGCAGCACCCGGCGGTGCAGCGGCTGCAGTTCTTCCTCTCCGAGTCCCGGTGGGATCCCGGAGCGGGTCAATGCCCGGCGGCTGGAGCTGCTGCTGGCGGACCCGGCGACCGCGCCGCACGGCGGCGGGGTGCTGGTGATCGATGACAGCGGGGACCGCAAGGACGGGGCGAAGACCGCGCATGTGGGCCGGCAGTGGCTGGGCCGGTACGGCAAGACCGACAACGGGGTGGTCACCGTCACCACGGTGTGGGCCGATGAGCGGCTGTATTACCCGGTGCACGCGGTGCCGTACACCCCGGCGAGGCACTTCGCGAAGGGGAAGAACGACCCGGCGTTCCGCACCAAGCTGGCGATCGGCGCGGAGCTGGCGGTCGGGCGCAGGCGGCGGGGTTCGTGTTCCGCGCGGTCGTCGCGGACAGCGCCTACGGGGACCAGGACGGGTTCCGCGGCGAGCTGGCCGAGGCCGGGCTGCCGTTCGTGATGGCGCTCAAGCCCCGCCGCGGGACCTGGGCCTACGGCGCCGACGCGCACACCCCGGTGGACGCGGCCCGCGCGCTGGCCTGGGACGGGCCGGAGGATCCCGGCGACTGGACCCGGTGACCCGCACCTTCCGCGACGGGCACGCCGAGACCTGGTGGGCCGCCGACGCGAGGCTGGGCTGGTGGGGACCGGACGGCGCCCGGCGCCTGGTGGTGGCCACCGCCGACCCGGCCACCCTGCCGGACAAGGCCACCTGGTACCTGGTCACCAACCTGCCCCGGCCGGGCGGCCCGCGCGAGGCGGACAGCCCGCACCCGGCCGCGGGCCTGGCCGAGATCACGCGGATCTACGGGATCCGGCACTGGATCGAGCAGAGCTACAAGCAGGTCAAGGACGAGCTGGGCTGGGCCGACTTCCAGGTCCGCTCCGACATCGCGATCCGCCGCCACCAGGCCCTGGTCAACTGCGCGTTCAGCTTCTGCTGGGCCGCCTGGTTCGCCGAACACCCGCCGCAGCATGACGCGGCACCGCGGCCCGGACCCGGCCGCGGAGAGAGGGGGCTCCGCGCCGCCGCACCGCCGCCGGCGCCGTCCTGGCCGCGGGCGCTGCGCGCGGTACGCGCCTGGCTTTCCCCCTGGATCGCGCTGCAGCGCTGGTGGCCGGCATGGTCCAAGGCGCCCCCGCCCCCGCAGCTGCAAGCCCTGATCAACTCGGTCGCGGCAGGCTGCGGCCTGCACCTCTACATCCCGAATTAACAAACTACCGTTAAGCTTACGTTTTAACCTACGGGTTTCCGTTTTGCGGGAGCCGCGAAGCTTATGCAAAACACCCCCGTCCTGAGCACCTGACCTGCGACGACGCGTGACGGAGCCTGGGTTCGCGCGAGCCTCCTTATTCATGAGCCCGTTCTGCCGTAACCACGGCTTGACTGCAGGCCGCGGTCTCTGCGGCATTTCCGCGCGGCAATGTATACACACAATTAATTCACAATTGTGAATTACCCGGAATTGCTGGACAAGCAACGGCCCCTGCCCTTATTCCTGGTTTCTGCCAAGACACCGGGTTAAGAGAGGGGCCGCTGGATCCATGTTCTCACAGGACTGCACGGCGGGCAGCAGCCCGGCCGTGGTGCCGGCCGCCCCGGATCCGGCGCAGGTCGCCGGGGTCATCGACCGGTACATGGCGCTGCGGGAGTTCCGCGCCCGGCTGTACCGGTGCCTGACCGCGCGGGCTGACGCGCTGTCCGAGCTGTGCGACGCGATCTTGTGCGCCGATCACGCGGTGACCTCGCTGGCGGAGCTGTCGCTGGTGCCGGAGTTCCGCCGCGGCCACGGCGCGCTATATGACGCGCTGGCCGCCGGGCAGATCGACGAGGAGGCGCTCGCCGCGCTGCTGACGCAGACGCTGCCGCCGCTCATCGACGGGGACGAGGGCCGCGCCTGGGTGAGCGGGCACGACACGATCCACTACGGCCTGCTGGAAGCCGCCCTGGCCGCCGTGCCGGCCGCGGACGCCGCGCAGGTCCGGGAGGCGTGCGCGCGGTGGGGCCGGCTGCGGTTCGCGATCGACGCCACCCCCGACCCCCGGCCGGACGCCGAATGCTCCCCCGGACGCGGTCATGTCCACCACGACGCCTGCCGCTGCGACAGCACCCGCAAGACCATCCCCGGCTGGGAATACCAGTTCACCGCCGCGCTGGGGCACCTGCGCACCGCGTGGGCCGCCCTGGTCGATGCCGAGCGGACCACCCCCGCCACCCGCACCCGGCAGACGGCCCGGCAGGTCAAGAACCTGCTGCGCCGCCTGCACGCCGCCGGGAGCGATGGGCGCGGCGCGCCGCTGGTCATCATGGACGCCGGGTACAGCGCCGCCGCGCTGACCGCCGCGCTGGCCGGGCAGCCAGTGCACCTGCTGATCCGGCTGGCCTCCGGCAGCGTGTTCTACGCCGACCCCATCACCTGGCCCGGCAAGAAAGTTCCTGGGGGTTGGCGGCGTGGGGTTCCCGGGAAACTTGGCCGGCGGGGCGGCTGCGGGTGGTCACGGGCCGGCGTTGCTGGCGACAGGTGTGCTGCCCGTGCGCCTGGGCCGGCGCCGTGACCGGTTCCAGGGTGGCCGGCAGGGGCGGCGCTGTCCATCTGGTTCGCCGGTTTCTGGTGTGATTTTCCCGGGGGCCGGGGGCCGGGGGGCCGGGGCGGATGATGGCGGGGTGCTGCCCGTGACGCCGTACCTTGCTTGGTGCCTTGGAGCCCGAAAGAAAGTTTGTGCGCTGGGGGCGATCTCGCGGGCTGGGGTACTGTCGCTTCGAGCACGCCGATCAGATTCGGTTTCTCCCGTTTCGCCCCCCGGGCAGCCTCGTCCTGCTGGTTTCCGGAGGAAAGCGAGGCGGCGGTGGCCGCGAGGAAGAACGCGAAGGCGAAGGCGGATAGCGCGGGAGACGGCGTGCAGGCGCACGGCGGCGAGGCCGCGGAGGTGTCCGATGAGGTCACCCAGGTGGTGGAGTTCGCCGCGGGGATCGACGTGGCGAAGGGGTTCGGGATGGTGTGCACCCGGGTCCCGGGGTCGCGGGCGGGTCGGCGGCGGCAGAAGGTCTGGCGGGTGAACGCCACTTTCAGCGAGGTGACCGCGCTGATGGACCATCTGGTGTGCGAGGGCATCCAGCGGCTGGTGCTCGAATCTACGTCCGATTACTGGCGGATATGGTATTACCTGGCGGAGGCGGCCGGGCTGGAGGTGTGGCTGGCCAGCGCCCGTGATGTCAAGCACCTGCCGGGGCGGGCCAAGAGCGACCGGGCGGACTGCGTGTGGCTGTGCAAGCTGAACGAGCGGGGGATGCTGCGCCGCTCGTTCGTCCCGCCGCGGGCGGTGCGGGACCTGCGGATGCTGACCCGCACCCGGTCGCGGCTGGCGCAGGACCAGGCCCGGCACCAGGCCCGGGTGGAGAAGATCCTGGAGGACGCGCTGCTGAAGGTCTCCAGCGTGATCTCGGACCTGTTCGGCGTGTCGGGCCGCCTGTTCCTGGGCGCCCTGGTCGCCGGGGAGCGGTCCCCCGCGGCGCTGGCCGCCCTGGGCGACTACCGGCTGAAGGCCAGCAAGGCGATGCTGGAGGAGACGCTGACCGGCCAGTTCCGTGACATCCACGCCGAGGAGATCGCGGTTCACCTGCGGCTGATCGATGCGATCAACGCCGAGATCACCGGCCTTGACGCCAAGATCGAGCAGCTCCTGCCGCAGGTGCCGCGCACCGCCCCGGCCTGCACCGCGTGCGGGCTGGCCGGCGGCGGCCATGCCCCGGACTGCACGGACCTGGGCGTCCTGGTGCTGGGGCTGGCGGACCGGCTGGACGAGATCACCGGGATCGGCGCGGTCAATGCCCGGGTGCTGATCGCCGAGCTGGGCACCGACCCGTCCCAGTTCGCCACCCCCGGGCACGCCGCCGCCTGGGCCAGGCTGACCTCCCGCATGATGCAGTCCGGGGAAAGTTCCTGGAACGGCCGGGCCGGCAAAGGCAACCGGTACCTGCGCGGCGCGCTCGGCCAGGCCGTGATGAGCGCAGCCAAGACCGGCACCCGGCTGGGGGCGATGTACCGGCGGATCGCCCGCAAGCGCGGCAAGCAGAAAGCCATCGTCGCGGTCGGCCGCGTCATCTGCGAGATCGCCTGGATCCTCATCTGCGACCCCGGCGCCCGCTACATCGAGCTCGGCCCGGACTACCACCAGCCCCGCAACGCCAGACAGCGGACCAGGTCCAGCATCCGCCAGATCGAGAAAGACAACCCCGGCAAGAAGGTCATCCTCATCGACGACCCCGCCACCGCCCCTCCCGCCGGGCCAGCGGAACGGGCGGCGTGACGCCGGCTCCCCGTAACACCACCCTCACCCGTCACTTACTGAGGTGTCACGCTACCCGTCGTAATTTAGGCAGGTCACCCGCAGCCCTCGCAGCCAAGCTGCCGAGGGTGGCTGGCTGCTGCTCTCTGGTGGGTGATTGTTTCCGGTCAGGCCGCCCCGGCAAGCACGGCATGCCGGTCACCTGTCACAACGACCCCGGCCAGGCCAACCCCGAACCCGACGAGACCCTGATGCTCCCGGACACCCCGCGGTACGGCACCATCCGCGTCAGCGCCTGGCACCAGGTCCACCCGCTGATCCACGGCGACCGCGGCTGGTTCGCCGGCTGGGACGGCGAGCTGCCCGTCCTGCGCGGCACCGTGCTCCGCGTCATCGTCGCCCGCCTGCCCGGCGGCCGCGCCCCGCACAAGACCATGTGGCTCTGGCACGCCGGGCCCGCACCGCTCTCCCTGGACGAGCTGTGGCGCGCCTACCTGGCCCGCTTCGACGAAGAACACGCCTTCAAGTTCGCCAAGGGCACCCTCGGCCTGACCGCCGCCAAGGTCCGCACCCCCCAGCAAGCCGACCGGTGGGTCCGCCTGGTCATGGCCGCCTACGCCCAGCTGCTCCTGGCCCGCCCGCACGCCGCCGACCTGCGCCGCCCCTGGGAAACCCGGCCACCGGCCGGCCGCCCCTGACCCCGGGCCAGGTCCGCCGCGGATTTGCAAACATCCGCAGGCTCCTCGGCACCCCCGCCCATGTCGCTAAACCCGCCCGGCCCGGCCCCGGACGGCCCAAAGGCTCCGCCAGCGGGCCGGCACCCCGCTACCCAGTCCCGAAGAAAACCGGCAACACAGACAAAACAGACACGCCAGCCGCCGCGTAAAAGGTTAAAACCTAAGTTAAGAGCCGCACCGCTGTTCGCCGCGAACTGGTTACCCGTGTGCCGCAGGTCGTGAACATGTAGGCCAGCGGCCCCGATCGATTCCACCGCATGCGGCCAGCCCGACATCTTGTTGAAGTTACTGCGCCGCAGCGGCATCCCTTTCTGGCCAGCGAAAACGAGTGAGCCAGGCTCGTCGTTGACGAAGACCGCAAGATGCTCGCGCAGGGCCGGAACGATCACGCCAGGAATGCCGACAATACGTCGCCCCGCCTTGGACTTCGGCGGCCCGAGCAGGAGTTCTCCGGTCGAGCGCTCCGCGTAGGCGGCGCTTACCCGTACGGTGCGCCTCTCTAGGTCCAGGTCACAGCGGCGCAGTGCGATCACCTCACCCCAACGTAGGCTGGCGAACGTCGCGAGCAGTACCAGCGCCCGATATCGCGTGTCGTGACGACAGTCCGCACGGCCATCCGCTGCCATCTTCCACAACGCCTGGATAGCCTCGGCCCTGCTGCTGTAGACCTCGGGCGACGTGCGCATCTCGCCGTTTCTCCGGAATCGGAGCCGATAGCGGTTTCCGGGCACCTGACGGACGTTGCCGAAAGGGCGACGCCCCACACGGTCGGCCAGCTCGAAGACCTGCGCGACGGTGAGCACCGGCCGCTCCGGAGCTTGCTCGTCTCCAGCGCCCCGGATACGGCATGGGTTACTGGACAGGATCTTGTCCTCATCTACCGCCGTCATCATAACGGCACGCAGCAAGCGATACGCCTTCGCCGCTGTCGTGACCGAGACGCCCTGGTCTCGGAGCGCCGCACGCCACTCGCGGATCATCGGCGTTGACAGCTTGCCAACCGGCACCCCGCCCAGGCGTGGCGTGATGTGCTTCTTGAGCAGCCACCGGTAGTTGTCGGCCGAGCGTGGACGCAGGCCCGGACGCTGAGCAATCCAGGTCGCGGCGTACTCCGCGAGCTTGACCTTGCCGCGCTCGGGATCGGTCCACTGGCCAGCGCTCAACTGCACCTCGATCAGCACCAGCGCCCGTTCAGCGTCACTCTTGCGCTCGAAGGTATCCGGAGCGTTCCGTCGCTGTCCGTCCGGTCCGAGGTAGCTGGCCTGATAGCGACCAGACGGAAGCCTGCGAATATTGCCGAAACGCCGATGCCCAGGCTTGTTCCCCTTAACCATCAGGCAGCCCCTCTCGATCGACGCCGGGCGTTCACAGCCGTCAGCGGCTCGACACGGCCAGCCTGGATGAAGTCAGCCAGTGCGGATTCGCTGATCCGCACATGACGGCCCACCCTGATGAACTCGATCCGCCGTTCAGCGATAAGGCGGCGGATGAAGCGAACGGACGTGCTCATGTGCTCTGCGGCCGCCTCGACGGTCAGCAACCGCCCGCTTTTCACCGGCGTGGACCGGCTCGTCATGCGGCCCTCCCGACTCCCGAAGGATCGGGCTCTGCCCGGAGACCAGCTCGCCATCTTGCCTCGTTGAGCGCCGCTTGCCATCAAGCGGCGCCGCTGCGCGGCGCCGGGTCCGGCGCTCCCCGCGCCGGGCTCTGGCCTTGGGAGGCCCCGCCCGGCACGCCCGCGCCGTCCCTGCCTGGCAGTGACACTGATCTAACTCGCTCATCAGTCGCGCGATCCTGGCCGCGGGGATTTCCTGCGCTCATCGTTGCCCAGATCGCAGGCCGCGCCCACGGAACCCGCCGCCTGGATTACCGGACAAGCGGTTTGGCCTGCTGCCAACGGCCGGGCGCGGCTACACTCGGCCTGGTGACTCGCGTGCGCGCGCTGTATGCCAGGTTCGGCAATCTGATTCATGAAGGCGCCCGCTTCGGCGTAGTTGGCTTTATCGGCCTGGTCGTCACTGACGGTGTTACCAACCTGCTGCGCTACCAGGCAGGCCTGGACCGCCTCAGCTCGTTCGCGATAGCGAGTGTGTAACTGGTCAGGTTCATTTAGCTGAGTGTCGCTGTGCTGTGGGCAGTCATGAGGATCTGCCGTCGGCGGTCGCGAAGCTGGCAGGCTGGTCCTCGCGGAGAGTGGCCGGATTCGCACGTCGTCAGTCTGCCGCCGGCCACCGGGTGCGGAACGGATCGGTTCGCTGGAACTGGAGGGCTCAAGCGCGACCTGGGCGTGCAGTTGTGTGTCCGGGCTTGTGCGTCAATGCCCTGGGTACTGTGTCCTTGTGAGGCGAGCCGTGATGCTCCTGACCACGGCATTCATCTGTGCTGGCGTGCCGGCGTGCTCGGGCGCGCCGGTGTACTCGGAGCATTCTGTGGCTGGCCCTGCGGCATCCTCGCTGCTGTCGCTGAGCTGTTCCGATTCTGCCGGTCAGCAGGGAAGGGACAACGAGACCGTGATCGGGGGGGTCGAGGGCCTGGTCCTGCCCGGGTCGGACGATCCCGCTGGCCTGTACCCGATCCGGGCCGGTGACGGCAGGCGCTACTTCGTCTACAAGGCCTTTCTTGCCGTTTCCGCGTCCGCAGCACCGTTCGCGATGGTCTCCATTACCCGTCCTGCGAGCGCCAGGCTTGTGTACGGCTCGCCGTCGCGCATCGGCGGGCTGATGAGCGCTGCGTCGGGCCAGGCGCTGGTTGCGGCTTCGCGGAGCAAGGTGCGGTTGCCTGTGTGCGGGCGGCGCTTCACCGGCTTCGCCGGCGGCGTCATCGTCACCGGGCCGGCCTGTGTGACCTTCGAGGTTTCCTCGCCATCGGCGCGGGCAGCGGCCGTCAGCGTCCCGATCGGTCCGGGCAAGTGCTGACCGGGTCTCGGCAGGCCCGAGCCCGGTGATGAGGGGCTGCCGTCGTATGAGGTGCAGGGCGCGCTGGTGGCGTCGCTGCGCCGGGAGCTGGCCGACGCGGTTGCCGCCCTGGAGGAGACGCGGGCGGAGCTGGCGGAGGCCCGGGAGCGGATCGCTGAGCTTGAGGCCCGGCTGCGGCAGAACCCGCGGAACTCCTCCAGGCCGCCGTCGAGTGAAGGACTGGGCAAGCCGGCGCCCCGGCCGCGGTCGCTGCGACAGCGGAGCGGGCGCAAGCCCGGCGGGCAGGACGGGCATAAGGGCGCGACGCTGGCGCAGTCGGCCCAGCCGGACCGGGAGATCCGCCATGAGCCGGGCTGCTGCGGCAGGTGCGGGGCGGGGCTGGCGGGACGGCCGGTCACCGGGGTGGAGCGCCGCCAGGTCTTCGACCTGCCGCCGGCGCGCGCCGAGGTGACCGAGCACCAGCTGATCGAGCGGGAATGCGGCTGCGGGCACCGCACCAAGGGCACGGCCCCGGCGGGGGCGGAGGCCCCGGTGCAGTACGGGCCGCGGATCGCCGCGATCATTGTCTACCTGTATGCCGGGCAGTTCCTGTCCAAGGACCGCACCGCGCTGGCGCTGGCGGAGCTGTTCGGCATCCCGCTGTCATCCGGGACGGTCGCGGCGCTGACCGCCCGCGCGGCCGGGCGGCTGGACGGGTTCCTGGAACACGTACGGCAGGGAATCGCCGCCAGCCCGGTTGCCGGGTTCGATGAGACGGGGTTCCGCGTCGAGGGGAGGCTGCACTGGGTGCACTGCGCCCGGACCGGCAAGTACACCCTGCTCATGGCCCATCCCCGGCGCGGGAAGCAGGCGATCGAGGCGATGGGCATCCTCCCCTCATTCGCCGGGGTCGCCGTCCACGACGCCTGGGCGCCGTATGACAGCTACACCGCGCCTGATCACCAGCTTTGCTGCGCGCACGCCCGGCGCGAGCTGCAAGCCGTCACCGATGCCGCGCCGCAAGGCCAGTGGTGCTGGGCCACCCAGGCCGCCGAGGCGCTCACCGCGATGCAGGACCAGGTGCGCGAAGCGATCAGCCAGGGACGAGACGCCGTCGACCCGGCCGCGCTGGCCGCCCAGACCCGCCTGTTCCGCTCCGCGGTCCTGGCCGGGGCCAGCCAGACCGCCGCCCGCTGCGGGCCGCTGATAAAAAAACACAACGCGCTGGCCCGCCGCCTGCGCGACCGCCAGGACGACTACCTGCGATTTACCACCGACCTCCGCACGCCGCCGGACAACAACGGCACCGAGCGCGACATCCGGATGGCCAAGCTGAAACAGAAAATATCCGGCTGCCTGCGCACCATGACCGGCGCCCGCCAATTCTGCGCCATCCGCAGCTACCTGTCCACCGCCGCCAAACACGGCCTCAGCTTCTTCGACGCCCTGGTCATGCTCACCGAAGGCGAGCCCTGGATGCCCGCTGCCGCCTGATCAAACAACAACGATTTCAGGCACCTGACCAGTTACGCGAGTGTGATCGCCACTGGGGTCACCTTCATTGGTAGCCGCTACTGGACGTACCGGCACCGTGAACGCACCGGCTTGGGGCGGGAAACCGCCCTGTTCTTCGGGGTGAACGGGATTGGCGCGGCCATCTCCGAGGTACCCGTCGGACTTACCTATCCGCTCCACCTGGACAGCGGGCTCTCTTACAACATCGCCGTAAACGGCGGCATCGCGCTGGCAACGTTGTTCCGCTACTGGTCGTATAAGACGTGGGTGTGGCGGCCGGGCGCAACGTCCACTACGACAGCGCGGCCTGCGGCAGCTCACCGGCAGTCAGCGGGAAGCCGGTGGCTGCCAAGGCCTGCGGGCCTGCTCGATGCCAGGTTCCGGCAGCTGGGCCTTGAGCTGGCCGCGTTCAGCGTCGTCGGCGCCTTCGCCTTCGTGGTCACCGTTGCTGGCACCATCCTGCTGCATTTCCAGGGCGGTGTGGGACCGCTCACCTCCAACGTGATCGCCACCGCCACGGCCACCGTCATCTCTTACGCAGGCAACCGCCACTGGGCGTTCCGGCACCGCCAGCACGGCACTATAGCCCGTGACGGCACCTTGTTCTTGATGCTCAACACCGCTGGGCTGGCAGTCCAGCTTGTCTGTCTCGGGGTCAGCACATTCGTACTGGGCCTGCACGGCAAGCTTCCCTTCGACATCGCCGTGGTGACCGGCATCGCGCTGGCAGCCTTGTTCCGCTACTGGTCGTATAGGACGTGGGCGTGGAAGGCGCAGCCGCCCGCGCCGCAATCGCGCAGGACACCATATGCGGCCAACGGTACAGCTTAACGCGGGTATCTACGGGTTAGAAGGTCTTCGCGCCAGGCGGAAGGTGCATGAGTCCTGGCTGGGCTCAGCGCCGGGGATGGCCCGCTGAGTGTACGTGCCCGCCCCTCCAGCATCAAGCATGACTGTGATCGCAGGGCAACGAGCACAGCTGGAAAGTGCCTGGTGAACGTATAACGCGAAGTCACGCTTGATCCTGGAGCCTCTGCGGACACTCCGGTCAGAAGACAAGGGCCAGGCCGGAGCCTGCCCGGAGCGGACGCGGGCCATCCCCTGCAAGGTGCGGGTCCGCTTGCTACCGGACGGCCTGCGCCGAGTTGACAGCAACAGCAGCGACCAGCGGCAAGCGGCAGCGCACAACGCTCGCACGATTCGTGCCAAATTGAGATATGTCCGGCCTGAAAAGTGGAAGGTCGCCGTGCAATTAGTGTGCAATTAACCAGGGTCATGAGGGGGCACTCACGGCTATTGACGGTCTCCGAAGTCGGCTGCTCAGCGGCCTTATCGGCCGCGATCTGTCCGATTCCCAAGCTGACAGTGCGGGTTCGATTCCCGTCACCCGCTCCAGGCTATAAGTGCAGGTCAGGGTGTATCGTTGCGGCTGCACCTTGTCCCCGGTCGGGACCCCGCGCTTGGCTACTGCCTGAGCGTCAGCGGGCCGGATGCCTTGAACGTGACCGACGTGCCTTTCGCAAGGGCGTAGCCGGGGAGCAGGTCGCACACTGTGTTATCCGACAGCAGGTTGGCCGCAGCCAGGATCGTAATGGCGTAGGTGCCGTGGCCGGTCGCGCCCGCGAACTTCCCGGTGCTCTTGGACCCGAGCACCGTGTAGGTGCCGGTGCCGCCGTCCAGCCTGAAGTAGCACGTGCTGCCACTCTTGCCGGTCACGGTCGGCAGGACGCCGCTGTCGGTCTTCACGGTGTACTGGACCGTGAGGTTGCCTGCCGGGGTCACGAAGGTGTGCGTGGCCGTCGTGGCGCTCCCGGTGCCCAGGCTCACCGGGCCGCTGATCGCGGTGTCCACCGGGCCGGTGAGCACCAGCGAGGCAAACGACGGCGCGGCATTGCCGTAGCTGTTCAGCCACTTGGTCGCTGCCGCTCCGGTCAGCGTGCCGGTCAGCGTCTCGATGCCGGACATCGGGGTGGCTATGGCCGTCGGGCTGGCGCTGCTGCTCGCGCTGGTGCTGCTGCCCGACGATGAGCATGCCCCGACGGCGGCAGCGAGCACGGTGAACCCGGCCACTGACCAGGCGGCCACGCGCACCCGGCGCCGACTCCTCACGAACGCAACGGTACGCCCGGATCGTCCGGGAACGTTATCGCTCACCCGCAACCCCTCCTCAGCAAGGCCCCGCATCACCAACTGGGTCTGACGCGGCTGTTCCCAGGTCACGCCAAACACCAAGCTCATAACGAAATGTGTGGCAGGGCCAACGATCTTTGGTCGTGAACTGGTGGCTTGGACGTTTGGTGCACGTTTCATCCGGCGCCGGGAAGGCACGCCCGGTCGGCGTAGTCGTCGACGTGGCGGGCGATGGTCGCCAGCGCGGCGCGGAGTTCGGCGGGTGCCTGGGCCTGGTTCGACCCCCTGCAGCCGGGCCATTAACCCCAGTGACGAGCGGTCTCTCACGGCCACTCGCGGACACCCCGCCCCGCAGGTCAGGCCATGTGACAGGCCCGGACGGCACAGATTCCCAAGCTGACAGTGCGGGTTCGATTCCCGTCACCCGCTCCACGGCAAAAGCCCAGCTCAGGAACACAGCCTGGATCCGGGCCTTGATCGTTCCGGAGCAGTCGCTGGCCTTCCGTGCAATTAGCCAGCCGGGACGAGCGCGCCTGCCGCACCGTCGTCGTCATCGTCGCCTTTGCTGCGTTCGGCTGGACGTGAGAGTCGATCGCATCAGTGATCCTTCTGTCAGCGCGACGCGCCTCATGCTCTGGCGGAGTCAGCGCGGCGCGCTCGCTGTCGTGGCCCAAGCGAAGCCGGTAGCCGTTCCCTGGAACCTTCCGGATGTTGCTGACCGGGCGGCGGCCCACGCGGTCGGCTAGCTCGAAGACCTGCGCGACGGTGAGTACCGGTCGCTCGGGAGCCTGATCGTCTCCAGCGCCCCGGATACGGCAGGGGTTGTGAGGCAGAATCTTGTCCTCGGCTACCGCCGTCATGAGAACCGCACGCAAGAAGCGGTATGCCTTCGCCGCAGTCAAGCGACGCCGCTGCGCGGCGCCGGGTCCGGCGCTCCCCGCGCCGGGCTCTGCGCTGGGGGCGCCCGCCCGGCGCACCCGCGCCGGACCAGCCGCAACGGAGCCGCTGATCTTCCCGGCTCATTCGTCAGGCCGTCTGAGTGCAGGGAGCCGTCCTTCTCGCTCTCGATTGTCCCGCTCCCGGCCGCCACTCATCCGGAAGCCAGCAATGGGCATTACCGTCCCAGGACGAAGGCGAGTACGGGCGAGCGGGCATTTGGCGAGTGGTGTCGGCGGTGTCGCTGGTCAGGACTCCAGGTAGCGCAGGACGGCAAGCACCCGGCGGTGGTCGGCGTCGGAGGGTGCCAGGCCGAGTTTGCTGAAGATGTTGCTGATGTGCTTTTCCACCGCCCGCTCGGAGATTACGAGAATCCCGGCGATCGCGCTGTTGGACCGGCCTTCGGCCATCAGGCCGAGCACGTCGCGCTCTCTGGCGGTGAGCGCGCTGAGCCCGTCGGTGCGGCGACTGGCGCCCAGCAGCTGGGTAACAACCTCTGGGTCGAGGGCGGTGCCCCCGGCCGCCACCCGGCTGAGCGCTGCAACGAACTCGCCCACGTCGGCGACCCGGTCCTTGAGCAGGTACCCGACACCTGCCGCGCCGCCGCCGGACGCCGCGCCGAGCAGGTCAGCCGCATAGCGGGTCTCGATGTACTGCGAGAACACCAGCACCCCGGTCTCGGGGTCGTCACGGCGGATGGCGATCGCCGCGCGCAGGCCCTCGTCGGTGTAGCCGGGCGGCATCCGCACGTCCACTACCGCGGCATCCGGCTGGTACTCCTCCACGGCAGCCCGCAGGTCCTCGGCGTTGCCGACGGCGGCCACCACCTCGTGGCCGCGGTCGGCCAGGATCTCGACCAGGCCCGCCCGGACTACGGCCGAGTCCTCGGCGATCACAATACGCATCGGGCACTCCAGTTCGGTCAGGCGTGGGATGGCAGCTCGACGGTGACCACGGTGGGGCCTCCGGGCGGGCTGCTAACCTGCAGCTTGCCGTCCACGGTCCTGACGCGCTCGGCGAGCCCGGCCAGGCCGCCGCGCTTTTCGAGGCGGGCGCCGCCGGAGCCGTCGTCGCTGACCCGCACCCGCAGCAGCGCACTCACCTGGACTGCCTCCAGCGTGGCATGCCGGGCGCCGCTGTGCTTGGCGACGTTAGAGCAGTTCCGCCGCGCAGAAGTAGGCGATGGTCTCGATCGCGGCCGACGGACGGACATGCAGGTCCACGACAAGGTCCACCGGTACGTCGCTGCGCGCGGCAAGGGTGGTGAGCGCGGTGCCGAGGCCGTGGTCGAGTACCGACGGGTGAATGCCGCGGGCCAGGTCGCGCAGCTCGGCGATGGCCTCCTTGGCCCCGCTGTGGGCGGCGTCGACCAGCTCAAGCACCCGCTCCAGGTCGGGCTGCGTGGTCCCGTCGATCGCGCCGCCGAGCTTCTCCCTGGCCAGGCCCAGCTTCATGGCGACGGCGACCATCTGCGCCTGCGCCCCGTCGTGCAGGTCCCGCTCGATCCGGCGCAGCCGCGCCGCCGAGTCCTCCACCACGTGGGCCCGGGACTGCTCCAGCTCACGCACCCGGCGGTCGCTGTCCTGCTGCAGGCGGTAGACGGTCCAGAAGATCAGCGCCGCCCCCGCTAGCGGCAGCGCCGCCAGCCAAGCCAGCGGCCCCAACCAGTGGACGGAAACGAGCAGGAGGACGCCAAGGACCACGTTGAAGATGCCACAGGCAACGCGCACACCCACCCAGAAACGGGGACGGCGGTATTCCCATGACCTGACCAGGAATCTCATCAGGACGGGCTGCGAGGAAGGGACGTTGTCAGCCGGTGCATGCATCGTGATGCCTCCTGTGACCTGAGGTGCCGGCCACTCCGGTCACCTGCATCTCAATGCTCGCCGCGGGCGAGCAGGAGATCCTAATGCAGCCACCCGAACCTGAGATACGGCTATCACGGTCTCCCGGCTCAGCATGCGACGACTCCAGCGGCCTCTGGAGCCGTGAACACTCCAGCTCCACAAGATCGTCGTGCAATTAGGGTGCAATTAGTCAGGGTGACGAGTGGTCAATCACAGCTACTCCAGGTTTTCCGAGTTACCTGGTCAGCGGTATTACCGGCCACGATCTGTCCGATTCCCAAGCTGATAGTGCGGGTTCGATTCCCGTCACCCGCTCTAAAAGGTCTTCACGTTTGACCTGGACTTATCTTCACGTTTCGGTCTGACATTCCGTGCAGGTGGCCGCCGTGGGCGGTTTTCGCGATTGCGGCGTGCCCGGCTGGCTGTTCGGGGCAGGGCCGGCTGGTCTGGCGTGCCTGAGCTGCGGTGATCTGGTAACGGTGCGGGGTTCGCCGGCCGTGTCATGGCGGGGTGCCTGCGGTGGCCAGGTCGGTGAGGGTCTTGCGGCGCCGGCGGCGGGTGCGGGGCGGAGCAGGCAGCGGCGCGGCGGGCGTTGTCGTCCTGGCGGGCGTCCCAGGCGATCAGGATGCGCTGATTGCGGACGGCCATCAGGCAGGCCAGCCAGAGCATGAGCGGGGCCAGGCCCATCAGCCGGGTCCAGCCGCGGGCGATGTTGTTGCTGGCCGGGTCCTTGGCGGTGGAGAAGGTCCGCTCGGCGCCGGTGCGCCGGGTGTAGGACCGCCGGTGCGCCGCGGAGGGGTAGTCGTGCTTCTGGCGGGTCTTGGCGGCCACGTCCGGGGGAACGGTGAGGGTCTGCCGGGCGCAGCAGTCCGGCGGGTGCCCGGGCGGGGTGAGGATCTCCGGCCGCTGCCGGTCCAGCCTCATCGAGGCCGGCCGGAGCGGGCAGCGGATCTTGCCCATGACGGCGGGGCACATGACCCGGTGGTAGCCGCCGGCGTCGTCGCTGGTGATGCGCCCGAGTTTGTAGCGGGCGAGCTCGGCGGTCCGGGTGTCGTGCGCGGCGGTTTCGGCTGGGGTGGCGTCGCGGGCCAGCGGCCCGAGTTCCAGCAGGGTTCTGGGCGTGGCCGGGCAGTACAGGTTCCCGTTGGCGATGATGGCGCCGTCGTGGGTGCCGCGGGGGCCGCGGTCGGAGGGGTGCAGGTCCTGGATGAGCTGCGCCCCGGCGGCGCGCAGCGGGATGGCCCAGGCATCGGCGTCGCGGTGGGCGTACCCGGAGTCGGCCAGGATGTCGCCCAGCGGGATGCCGGCCGCGGGCATCCGGATGAGCACCGGGACCAGGGCGCGGGCCGGGTCGGCATGGCAGGAGCACGCGGTCATCCGGCGGGCCAGCTCGGGCACGGCCGGGCCGTGCTCCTCGCGCATCATGGTGGCGGCGGACAGGTAGTAGCCGAAGAACAGCTCGCTGTCCTGGCCGGGGCCACCGCCGGAGCGGTGCCCCCACCAGGCTTCGGGATCGGCGCAGTCCCGGGTGCCGTGCGGCGGGGGGCGGGAGAAGGTCTCCACGTCGGTCCAGTCCACCGCCAGCGCCGTGCTGGCGTCCTTGAACTGGTCCGGGATGCTGGCTTCGAGCAGGTCGTCGCAGATCGCCGCGAGGATCTCCGACGGGGCCCCGTCCGGCTGGTCTTTGGCCAGCGCGCCGGTGACCAGGCCGAAGGTGCGCTCGGTCTGCCGGTAGGTGAGCTGGTGCGGGCCGGTCTTCCAGTCCTCAGTCACGCCGAGGCGAGCCTGGTCCGGCTCGGGCAGGGCGGTCAGCGCGTCGCGGACCCGGGTCAGGTGTGCGGGCCGCTGGCCGACCTGGGTCAGCAGCATCCCGGCCAGCAGGGTGCGCACCCGCAACTGGCGGTGCCGCACCCCGACGGGCAGCAGCGCCTCGACCCGGGGCGCGATGCCGGAGGCATCGATGATCTCCTCGAGTGCGGCCAGCGGGATGCTCACCGCGTCGCTCCGAGCAGCGCGACCGCGGTGGCCTCACCGGCCGGGTCGAGGGTGGCGAGCAGGTCGCCGAGCCGCTGGGAGCAGGTGATCCCGGCAGCGTGCATGAAGGTGGCCAGGCCGAGCAGCTCAGCGCAGTCATGCAGCCAGGTCATCCGCAGCCGGGAGGCCTCCAGCCGGGGCAGGCCGCCACCGCCGGCCAGCGACCGGGTCAGCGGCGTGGTGATGTTCTTGCGCACCGCGCTGGTCCCGCCGGTGACCAGCCCGGACCCGGCGAACGCCGCGGAGGCCAGCAGCGGCTCGTGGTAGCGGGCCAGCACCGGCACCACCCGCGGCCGGGCGCCGCGGACCCCGGCGAGCACCCCGCCGGACCGGCAGATGACGTCGCTGCCGCGCGCAGAACGCAGGTCCGCGCCGGCCAGCCCGGCGCCGGCGCCCAGGCAGACCAGCCCGGCCGCGCGCATCCGCCGCGCCAGCGTCGGCTGGGCGTCCGCCAGCGCCAGGTACCCGGCGATCTCCGCTGGGCTGTACGGTGCCTTGGCCCGTTCCCGGGGCAGCGCCGCATCGGCCGGGGCCAGCGCCGGGACCACCGCCCGGGCCAGGAACCGCAGGTTGGTCCGCAGCGTCCGGCGCGCCGAGCCCGACAGGCCCGGCGCGCTGACCGCGAACCGCCCGGTCACCGACGGGTGCAGCAGCACCTGGGGAACCGCCTCCAGCCCGAGCGGGACCGCGAACCCGGCCAGCCGGGCCGCCGCCCACAGCAGCGCGTTCGCCCGCGCCCGGGTGCCCGGCCCGGCCCGCTCCACCACTGACCGGGCAAACGAGGCGGCCTGCGGCGGCACCGACGCCGGCTGCCAGCACGCGACGTACCCGGCCACATCAGCGGCCATACAATTCTTATACTGTATGTAATGCGTGAGATGGGGGACCCCGGCTGCGACAATGACGGCGTGTCGCCCACCCCGGCCCAGCAAGCCCAGGCAGCCCGCGTCGCGGCCGACCTGGCCGCCGTCGGCTTCGTCCTGCCCGGCACCCTCACCGAGCGGATGACCCGCTGCGGCCACCCCGGCTGCCGCTGCCACGCCGACCCGCCCCGGCTGCACGGCCCCTACCACCAGTGGACCCGCAAGATCGCCGGCAAGACCGTCACCCGCATCCTGACCGACGACCAGCTCGCCGACTACCAGCCCTGGTTCGACAACCAGCGGCGGCTCCGCGCCCTGGTCGCCCAGCTGGAAACCCTCAGCCAGGAAATCGCCGACAACGACCCCCGCTGGAACCGCTAGGCAGCCAAGACAAATGTGGGCACACGGCGCTTAACCTGTGGGCAGCCCGCCAGCCAGACCCCGTTTCCCCAGGCCAGCCCCAAACGTGAGGACCTTTCTAAGAGGCTAAGGCCCAGTTCAAAGCCAGTTTCCGGAGCTTGTTTCCTCATCCCGCGGGACCCGCTGTTTAGTTTTCGTGCCATTAGCCCGCAGGGGTGCCGGGTGTCCATTCAGGGGGCTGCAGGGTGACTGCGCTGCGCGACACGCCGTAGCGGGTGCTTGAAGTTACAGTTCAGGTTGAACAAGCTTGCGGCTTGTGTCCGATGAGCCCGATCTGGCTGGCGGTGCCGGGGAGCAGCGTGAGCTGCTGGCCCGGCTGCGGGCTGTGGTGGAGGCGAAGGACAGCGAGAACGCGGTGCTGCGGGCGGAGCTGGCGGCGGCGCTGGACCGGGAACGCCGGCTGGAGCTGCGGATCGCCGAACTGGAACGCCGGCTGGGCATGGACAGCAGCAACTCGGGGATGCCGGGATCGAAGGAGCCGATCGGGGCCAAAGAGCGCCGCAAGGCCGAGCGCCGGGACCGGAATACCTCGGAGCGGGAGCGGCGCGAGGACCGCAAGCGCGGCGGGCAGCCCGGGCACCCCGGCGCGGGCCTGTCCCGGGACCGTGATCCGGACGAGCGGAAGACCGCGGGTCCGCCGGCGGAGTGCTCGGGTGCGGGGCGAGCCTGGCCGGGGTGAGTGCGGCCGGCTCGTCGTGGGCGCAGGTCTGGGACGTGAAGATCGCCCGGTGGGCGACCGAGTGGCTGCTGCCGTCGCTGCTGTGCCGGTGCTGCGGGAAGCTGACGACCGCGGACGCGCCGCCGGGCGCGCACCCGGGCACCATTTCGTACGGGGCGGGGATCAACGCGGCCGCGGTGCTGCTGAGCGGGTACGGGAACGTGCCGTCCGAGCGCGCCGCCCGCCTGATCGCGATGCTGCTGGGCATGCCGGTCTCCCCGGGCTTCGTGGACCGGGCCAGCGCCCGGCTGGACGAGAAGCTCCAGGCCGCGGCGTTCGACGACGCGATGCAGGCCGCCCTTGCGGACGAGCCGGTGCTCGGTGCGGACGAGACCCCGGTCAACGTGCTGACCCGCGATACGGACCCGGAGACCGGGGAGCCGCAGGAGGGGGCGCCGCACGTGCTGATCGTCCGCCCGCCGGGCGGGAAGCTGACCTGGCTGCGGGCGATGGGATCGCGCCGCGCCGCGGCGATCACCGCGATCCTGTCGTTCTTCACCGGCATCTTGATCACCGACGGGTACACCGCTTACCAGCAGATGCTCACCGATCTCACGGGTATCCAGCAGTGCGCCGCGCACGTCATCCGCCGCTGCCGCGCGGTCAGCAAGCTCGGCCCCGGCAGCCTGCAGTCCTGGGCCACTGACGTGATCATCATCCTCCGCCAGGCGCACCTGGCCTGCCAGGACGCCCGGTCCCGCGGCCAGCCTCCCGACCCGCAGGTCATCGCGGACCTGCGCACCCGCTACGACGAGGCCGTCTCCTTCGGGATCACGCACAACCGGCACCGGGACTGGCACGACGGCAACCACCCTGGCTACGCGCTCGGCTCCTGGCTGCACGGCTACGCCCCCCAGGTGTGGCTGTTCACGAGCGACTCCGCCGTCGAGTGGACGAACGATCTGGCTTCATACTGCACCTCTTGTGGTGGCTGGAGAGTATGGGGGCTGGCGGGGCGTTCGGGTCGCTGTGGTACTGGTGGTTTGAGTATCGCTGGGGGGTCTGACATTTTGCCTTGGTTTGCGGGGGCGCCCGGATTTGCGGTGGGGGTTGCGGCGGCCTGAGCGGTGGTCGTCGCCGAGGCGCTTGCGGGCGTTCTGGGTGTCGGTGCCGGATGGGCGGGCCTGGCCGGGGTGGTAGCGGAAGACGCCGCGGTCGTCGGCTTGCTCGCCGGTGATCAGGCCGAGCCGGTGCCAGCGTTTGATGCTGCTGGGGTGGGCGTCAAGGCCGGCGGCGATCTGGCTGAGGGTGAGCAGCCCGCGGTCTTGCAGGCGCTGGTCGTGGCTGGGCATCTGGTGGTAGCCGGCCAGCTTGGCGACGCGGTCGCCGTCCCAGGGGTGCCCGTCGCTGCTGGTGTGGCCTGCGGCGTTGAGCTCGCCGGCGATCTGGGCGTAGGTGTGGCTGTCGAGCAGCTGGCCGATCAGCCCGGTGATCTGGCTGGGGGTTTTCCGGCGCTGCCAGGCGGTCTGCGGGAGGGGCAGGCGGAGGACGTGGTGACGGCCGCCGGGGAAGCGGACGGCGGCAGTCATGGAGTCATCATTGCGGGTTAGCGTGACGTCGGTGATCAGCAGGCGGATCAGTCGCTTGCGTTCGCGCACCGGGGTTGCGGGGTCGTTCCATAGGGCGGGCAGGTCGGTGGCGAGCGCGCGGATCTTGTCGCGCTGCTGCTGGCCGGGGCTGGTGGCGGCGGCGGTGGCCTTGCGGTAGTCCTGGCGGGCGGCGGCGAGGGCGCGCAGGGCGGTGTTCCAGTCGGCTTCCAGCGCGTCAGCGACGAGCCGGTTGGCGGCGTCGACGGCGAGGTAGCGGTGCCGGGCGGCGTCGGCGGCCTGTTCGGCGCGCTGGACGTGCGCGCGGCGGAGCTGGTCGGCGCGTGCGGCCTGGGCGGTCAGCTCGTCGCTGACGGCGAGAGAGACCTCGATGGCCGCGGGGGTGAGGGCGGCGAGGATGAGGTCGCTGGCGGCGGCGTCGATGATGTCCCCGGCCAGGTGCTGGCAGATCGGCTGCGCGGTGCGGATGCCGTCGTTCTGGCAGACGTAGCTGGGGATCTGGGTGCCGTGCCGGGTGTGGTAGCGGATGGTCATCCGCCGCCCGCACCGGCCGCAGACGACCAGGCCCTGCAGCAGGGCGGTGCCTTCGCGGGGCGGGCCGGCGGCGCGGTCGTCGCCGCGGGCGGCGGCGTTGGCGGCCAGGACGGCGAGGTTGGCCTCGTACTGTGCCCAGGTGAGGTACCCGGGGTGGTGGTCTTTGATCAGGACCGTCCACTCCGGGACGGGCCTGGCGGTGGTGTGGTGGTGTCCGTCCAGGCCGGTGGCGTGGCTGGCCCGCCCGTAGGCGTAGGCGCCGGCGTAGGCGGGGTTGTGCAGGATGGTGAGGACCCGGTCGTGGGTGAGCGGCTGGAAGAACAGCTCGCCGCTGCGGGGTCCGCGGTGGTGCCGGGCGGGGAAGGTCAGCTGCTGTTCGCGGAATGCCCTGACGACGCCGAACGCCGATCCGGTGGCGGTGAAGGTGCCGAACAGCAGCCGCACGGCGTCGCGCACGCCCGCGTCGGGGTCCAGCGTCACCTGGCCGTGGTGGTCGCGGACCAGGCCGGCCGGGAGGGCGAGCGCGAGCTCGCCGCGGCGGGCCTTGGCGAGGATCCCGCCGCGCATCCTGGCGCGCAGGAAATGGAGTTCGAATTCCGAGATCTGGCCTTTCATGCCCAGCAGGACGCGGTCGTTGAAGATGGCCGGGTCATACAGGCCGTCTTCGTCGAGGATGAGCGTGTCGGCGTGGGCGCAGATCTTGACGAGCTGCTGCCAGTCGGCGGAGTCGCGGGCCAGCCGGGAGCATTCCAGGCCGAGCACGATGCCGGCCCGGCCGAGGGAGACCTCGGCGACCAGGTGCTGGAACCCGGCCCGGTCGGCGGCGCTGGCGCCGGAGCGGCCCTGGTCGATGTCGATGACGTGGATCTTGTCCTCGGGCCAGCCGAGCGCAACCGCGCGGCCTTTCAGGTCGTATTGCCGCCCGGTCGACTCGGTGTTGTGGATGACCTGGTAGAGGGTGGACTGGCGGATGTAGAGGTAGGTTCGTCGCGGCGCAGCCGCGCGGGAGTCACCTTGGTGGCGTCGTCGCTCATGGTCGGGCCTTCCTTGCCGGGGGGCGGGCGGGTGGCTGTCAGCGGGCATGGTGGAGCGCCATCTGCGCGAGCACCGCGACGATCTCCGCGGTGAGCGGCAGCGACGTGCAGGCCGGCGGGCGGGCATCACCTCCGTTCGTGCTGGTACCGGGCAGGACAGGGTCGGGGGCGGACAGGGACGGGCCGGCCTGCGGCATCGCTGCTGCCCGGAGGTCGCCGGCGCAGGGCCGGCGGGCCCCTGGGCCAGCCAGGACGCCATTCCCCGGGCGGCCAGCACGGGCAGCTGATACCGCCAGCCGCCGCCAGCGCCGGCCAGCGCGATCGCGCGCAGGGCCTCATAGCGCCCGGCCGCCGGATCGGCGCCTGGCCAGGACAGCGGTCCCGGCTGGTCCGCCGCGCTGCCGCTTTCAGCCGTGCTGGCCGCTTTTGGGCGCCGCCGGCCCGGCGGTCCCGGCCCCGCGGCCGGCGGACCGCCGTTCCAGCGCCCGGCGCACCGAGCGGGGATGCACCTGGATGCCGAACCGCTGCGCGGCCTGCGCGGCCAGCTCGCCGGACGTCAGCCGGGGATCTTGCTCCAGCAGGGCCTCCAGATGGTCCAGTACCGGCCCGGTGAGCTTGTGCCCGCCCTTGGGCCCGGGCCTGGCCGGGATCAGCGCGGCCAGCCCGCCGGCCGCCAGCGCCGCCCGGGCGTTGTAGACGCTCTGGCGCGCGAACCCGAACGCGCTGGCCGCCGCGGACACCGGCACGCCGTCCACCTCGACCTGCCGCACCATCTCGTACTTCACCTGCAGCAGGTCGGCGGGATCGAAGAACCCGCCGGCGGCAAACGCCGGATCGGTCACCTTCTGCGGATCGCTGTTCAGCGTCCGCGACGCCGCCAGCGCGGCGTCCTTGCCGTCGTCCCGCCTGGCCACGCCGCCTCCCGCAGCCGGATCTTGTCCATGTAATTACATCACGCAGATCCGGCAGGCGGAACAATATCCAGCGGAAAGAAGCCAGGATTCCCAGCCTAATCCCATCCAGTGCCCGGAGAAGGCAGTGGATCTGCCGGACGACTGGCCGCCGTACGGACGTAATCCGCTGGGCAATCATGACGTAATCCCGTGGACAGCCTCCCGGCACGCGCTGACCAGCTCAGCCAGCTCAGCCAGGTCCCCGGCGCGAAACGCCGCCCGGCCCGCCGCGACCACCACGAACGGATCAGGTGCCACCAGATCGGTCCACGCCGCCGGCATGCTCACCAGCTCTCCGGCGGAATCGAGGAAATACACCAGATCCGACTGCCACGTCTGCAGCCGCTTGACGAACTCCAACGACTGCCCGGACAACGGGTGGAACCGGTGCGTCACCTGCACCCGGCCCGCTGGCGCCTGACCGCCCGGATCACATGCAGTCGACGGTCCGCTTGAACAACGTCTCTGAACAAGGAGCCAAAGCCGCGAAGCGGCACCAGGCCGTCTCCGGGTACTGGCACACCCAGGCCACCCTCGCCCGCTGGTGCCGGATTCGCAGCTACCTCGACTCCGCCACCGCCCACGGGCTCACCGCCCTGGACTCCGTCAGTGCCGCCCTCAGCCGGCAAACCCTGGCTCCCGCCGCTCCCCGCCGGCGACCTGCTTGCAGGATGAAACCCACAGGTGGCAGACACCCCTGAATGGACACGGTGCCGGGGCAGCGCGCCGCGCGGAGGTACAGAAACGAAGTACAGCAACAACCCCTGACAGCCACCGGCACACGCGAGCACCCTCACCTTGCGCTACTGTAACGCCGCTGCTGCTCCGCGGTTAGCTCGGATGGCATCAGACCACCCAGCGCCACAGGGGTAGAAGGCAGGGGCTTCGGAGCTGTCAGGATGCGAGACGCCGGTGCTGTGCCCCTGGGGGCGCGGCTTTGACTCGGGGGCTGCCCTTGGTAGATCTCCTTGCAGGCCGGGCAGACCGGGCGTAAGGGGTGTCAGATTCCGTCCCAGACATGCGTCACATAGAAGACGTCGTGGTAGTCCCTTTCCGGGTCGGTGCCGAACCTCGGGACCCGCTCCAGGGACTGCTGCCAGCAGTCGTCGCAGAAGCCTTCGGGCAGGGATTCCCGGATCTCGTCCCGGGACATGCCTTCAATCATCAGAACTCCGAAAGTCGAGCTGGCGGACGTGGAGGTCAAGGACCTCGAACTTCTCCTCGTCCACGCCGAGGGATCTGGCACAGATGTAGGCCGGGCCGGGTAGGTCCCCCTGGATCCACCGGCGATCCCTCAGTTCACCGATCACTTCCACATCTATCCCGGATCGTTTCGATGCTCCAGGGACCAAAGTCCCTGGTTCACATTCGGATACGAACGAGCTGAATCGGTCCGGGATGGCCGGACCCGCGGCACTGATCCACGGGTCAGAAGGTCGTGCCCGTCGCATGCCCGACAGGAGAGTCAGATGATGCGGATGCGTTGCCGGGTACGGCTAGGACCTCGGCCCAACCGCACCGGGGACCTAGGTCCCTGGTGTGGGCGCCATAAGGCCTAAATGATGGAGCACGATCGCGAAACAGCGAAACATCCTGCACCGGGCGGAAGCACAAGGTGCGGGACCGCGTCGCTCCAGACCCCGGCGGCTGCACGGCCAGTCACGGCCGGATGGGATCCAGGTGCCTCAGCCATGACCAGTCATCCAACACACCAGGCGCCCGCCGTGACGACGGCACTTGCAGCCCGCCGCGCCAGCGGTCCGCTGCCATGCTTACCGACATCTACCCGGTACAGTGGACCGGCCGCCGGGCAGTCATCGCGCTTCCCGAGCACATTGACGTCTCTACTGCCGGGCAGATCCGCGAGGAGCTGCTGTCGGTCATCAACCGCGGCGCCAAGGCGCTGATCGCGGACCTGGCCGCGACGATCTCCTGTGATCACGCTGGTGCGGATGCCCTGGTACGCGCCTACCAGCGGGCCGTCATCAGCGGCACGGAACTGCGGATAGTAGTCACCGCGCCAAACGTCCGGCGCATGCTTAGCCTCAACGGCCTGGATCGCCTGGTCCCCATCTACCCGTCCCTGGAGGCGGCCACCGCCGCCAGGGCGCCAGCCACAGCAATCCCGGTGGCGGCCGCCAGGCCGCAGGAGCCCACCGAAGTCATCACCGTGGCAGTGGTGTGGCAGCTCCTCGACGCGCTCCACGACGGGGTGGCGCTGACCGACGGCGACGGCACGCTCGCGCTGGCCAACCTGCGGCTGGAGGAGATGTTCGGCTACGCGCACGCCGAGCTGATCGGCCGCCCGGTCGAGTCCCTGGTGCCCGCCGAGCTTCAGGCCGCTCACCGCGGCCACCGGGCCGCCTACGCCCAGGCACCCAAGGCCCGGCCGATGGGCGCCGGGGCTCGGCTGGTCGCGCTGCGCAAAGACGGAACCACGTTCCCGGCCGAAGTCAGCCTCAGCCCGGTGGCGACCGCGACCGGCACCTTCACCCTCGCCGTCATCCGCGACGTCAGCGAGGTCCGCAGGCTGGCCGGCCTCGCCGACCTCGCCCGGGACGCTGTGGCGGCAAAGGTAAACCTCAGCCGGGAACTTCTCGACTCGATCACCATCAGCTTGTACGACGTCGGGCTCAGCCTGCAGGCTGCCGCGGACCTGCCCCACGACGCGGCCAGCAACGGCATCGCAGAAGCCCTCCGGCACCTGGACGGCACCATCCGTGAGATCCGCGACAACGCATTCACCACCCGCGACCAGACAACTTATCCCGTTATCCCGTTATCCCGCACCCCGCGACGGGTGACGCCACGCCGTGGCTTGCCCGAGGAGCCCGGCAGGCCGTTGCGCCAGGGGCGAGGCTCCGCGTGCCCGCTGCGTGCCCAATCGGCGCGCGGCACGCTTCGCGCCAGGGGCCTTCAGCTCCCGCCGGGCTATCCTGTCGAGCGTGGCGACGGCGGCGTATCACGACGACAGCGACTTGCCTGCCGCCTCATTGAGCGCACGCTGCCGACCCGCGTGGACGGCAGGCATCGGCTCGATGCTCCCTTGCTATACAGGGCGCTGACCTGTAGCGTCGCGGTACAGAGGGTGGGAAATGAAGCCAAGGGGGGCTTGCTGTGCCTGAGATCGTCGTTTTTGAATTCACCGCGCCCGAGGCCGCCGAGATCTACCGCTCGGTCAATCGCGTTCTCGGAAATGAGTCCGGCCCATCCGATCTGAGCACGTGGCCAGCGCCCTTGCTCAGCCACGTCGCGGGAGCCTCGGGTGACAAGCTGATAGTCGTGGAGGTCTGGGAGTCGAAGGCGGCCCATGAAGAATTCATGATCGAGCTGGGCGCGGCATTCGAGAAGGCCAGCGTTCCCCCGCCGACACGGGTCGAGTGGTTCACTCCTGTCGGAGAAATGCACCGGCAAGGGCCGATGGCATCGCGCTCCTGACCGTCGTCAGCCGCGCACAGGACTACCTGGACGTCGGCGGGTCTCAGAGTATGGCTGCTCGCGGTGCTGAGCAGGTCTCAGCTTCTCGGGATACGTGCGGGATGATCTTACGGTCATCTGACCAGCCAACGTCTGTTGCGGCAGGTCAAAGTGACGGCGGACTCCGGTCCACAAGCGATCTTTGGAAACCGTCGGCTTTTGTCGGCGGGCATCCTTCGATGGAACCCGCGGGACACCCGGCACCCCCGGTTTGAGGTTAGCCACCTGGGTCGCGACGACCCGGCCGGGAAGATGCAAGGATTCCCCGTGGAAACAGGCTCATCATGCGAATGGCGGGAATCGGCGACGGCGATTCGACCGCGCCGCAGGGCGGTCTTCGCGGCGGCGGCGACGGAGATTCAGTTCCCTTCGCCGGTCATGTCATGGGCCGTCTGCCCCATGCAGCGACCGTCATCGGCGACACTACCGTGATATTCGGATCTTGCAGTGCCGCCACAGCCTGGGCGAATTCTTGGCTGGTCACAGCGCCGCCAGCCAGGACGGGTTCACGCAGTTTCTCGATGGTCAGCCGCAGGAAGTCCGCCGCGAGCGGGCTCCCGCCACGCACGATCGGACATCGGCCCTCGGCCTGTACGTCGACTAGGCCTACCGTGGCGAGGTCACCCATCGCCCGGCGGCCGTATTCGACCTCCACCGGGCACGTCGACTCCAGATGTGCCATCGCGGCGATGAACACGCGCCGGACAGCAGGCGGCTCACCCGCCCCGTAGATGGTCACGAAATCCGGCTCCTCGATCAGCAGCACGCCACCGGGGCGAAGCGCGGACATCATGCGCCGAAGTGCCAGGTGCTTGTCCGGCAGCCACTCAACCAGCCATCGCGCGTGCACCACGTCGAAGCCGGTCGGCAGCTCCTCGGCTGTGATGTCATGGCGCAACACCTCAAGTCCGGGATGGCCCGCCACCTTCGACTCCAGGAAACCGGTGTCAAGATCGGTGGCCACCACCGTCCCCCCCGGGGTTACCTGCTCGGCGAGCCAGCAAGCCACCGACCCGCCGCCAGCACCGACCTCCAGGCAGCACTTTCCGGGCCCTGCCCCCAGCCGTGTGAGATGTTCGCGCGTCCCCGGGTCGAGCGCCGCCTCCAGCCCGGCAAGCCGCACTCGTTCCATCACCCAGGCGTGGTCATAGGCATAGCCCTGTGACATGTCAGGCTCCGTTCTGTCAGAGCCGCAGTATCCCGCGCGGTGGCCCGAACCCCCAAGGCCTCAGGCGCGGCGCGAAGCCAGACGTGATCGGGAGCGGCTACGGCCTGAGGCCGCAGGCTATCGAGAAGTATGGGCAGGACACGAGATCAGCACAGGCCGGACGGGAGTCGCCGTGCCATGAGCGTCGTCCTCTTCTGGTGGCACCATCATTGGCGGTGGCCGCGGGCTTTCTTTACCTCATCCGAAGTCAGCCGGGCGACAACTGCTGCCCGCGTAGCCGGATCCAGGGCATCGAGCTGCTGGTGGATGTTCTCCACGGTCAGCTCGGCCGTCTGGTGCTTCTCGCGCAGCTGGGCGGCTGCGGCGGCCAGGACCACGGCGGCCGCCACCAGCAGCGCTACCCGGATGATTCGTGTCGATGAACCCATTTACTATGTCCTTCCTAGGTGGCACTGTTTGCCGTCATGGCTGACCAGCTGAATGCGGGGGCGGCTTCCTGGCTGTGGCTGATTGCGTTTCGCCGTCCCTGGGCATGACGACGATGTGGTCGACTCGAGGTTGGCAAAATTGGCCCGCTCGCGCTCATTAGCAGGCCGCCGATGAGGAAGGCATTGTCCGGCTGGCCCCGCGCTCCTTTTGCCGGAAGGCCGCGGACACTACGAGCACGCCAGGAGTGAGCGCCAACGCGAGTACCAGCAGGAACGCCGCCATCGGCGTTCAGATCAGCCATCACGGCACCCCTTCCCGGGGCCCGGCGCGAATGTCCTTGCGCATTACTGCAGCGGGCACTCCCAAATGACGATAATCGTCTGCCCAGAACAATGTCCCGCATCACCCCTGACGGGTGAGCGGCGCTGGGAGGCTCTCGGCCAGCGGCAATGTCTTGAGACACATATTCCCCGGTGCCCAAAGCGAGCAGGGACGAGCCGAAGACGCATGCACCGGCCGCAGGCCAGCGTGCCATTAACCCCGGTAACGAAGGGTGATGGTACGGGTTCGATTCCTGCCACCCGCGCCACGGCAAATGCCCAGGTCAGGGCCAAGTCTCCCGAACCCGGACCGTTCCTTAGGATGGCCGTCCGAGGGTTACCGCGCTACGCTTTGCCTACATCGTCCTGGCGGAGAGGCGCGTGATGGCAGGGCCTGGAGACGAGATGACAGCCGCGGCGGGCCGTGGCCACCTCCGGGCGTCCCGCGTCGATCGCGAGCGGACGATCGACGCGCTCAAGGCCGCGTTCGTGCAGGGGCGGCTGACCAAGGACGAGTTCGACCTGCGGGTGGGCCGGACGTTGGCGTCGCGGACCTATGCGGAACTGGCCGCGGTGACCGCCGGCATTCCCGCCGGGCCGATCGCAGACCAGTCGCCGCGCACGGCCGCCCGGGCGCAGGCGCGGCCGCCGATGAGCAATGCAGCCAAGGCAGGCATATGCGTGGTCATCGCGGCGGTCACGATGGCGCTAGCGGTGTTCGTCGCCGGCGCTTTCGCGCTCACGGTCTTCGTGCCCTTCTACGTCACGGCCTTGCTGGCCGGCGGTGCCCAGGTACTCGTCTCGCGGCATGAGAAGCGCTCCCGCGGGCAGCTACCGCCGCGGCCAGGACCTACGGACGGTTCCCGGCGGGCAGCATCCGCTGAGGCCGGACAGCCGCGGCCGATCGATCAGGCTCGACGCCATACGGCCGAGGCGGCACGAAACCGTCTTCCCCGGCCCGCAATGGGCTGGCTCGCGGCCACCGCATGAATGGCGCGGGCTGAATGAGAACCTGGCAGAATGAGGAAGAGCCGTCCAGCGACTGGGCGAGATGAGGAAGAGCCGTCCAGCGACTGGGCGAGATGAGGAAGAGCCGTCCAGCGACTGGGCGAGTCCCATCGGATCCGCGCCAGGGGCATGGGCGGCTCTTCGCTCCATGCAAAGAGACGATAACTGTGTGCACGCCGGGTTCCCCGGCCTGCACATAGCGGGGAAAGCTATAGACGTTCGGTGTCGAACCGGCCCGTCTTGGCCGCTCCCAGGAACGTGCGCCAGGAGTTGCCCGGGTACAGCACGACAGGGCCTTGCTGGTCCTTCGAGTCACGGATAAGAATCGCTCCAGCCACGGGCGCCACCTGCACGCATGCCCCGTTACCCGCGCTGCGTCTAGCTGTCCTCCACTGAAGGTCCCCGACCTCCAGGCTCTTTGGTGTCATCGGACTCCTTTGACCTAAGTTTCGCTGCGGCGATTAACACTTACCGGCCGCCTCCGCAGTTCTCTTGCGGGAACCGCTGGTAAGCAGACGCAAAGATTTGAATCCTGTTAGGCCACTTCTAAGCTACCTTTATAATGGTGCAGAAGTTTTAGAATCAAATCGAGTGAGCCTTGTGGGCTGAGGGCGATTGATTCCAACTTGTGGAAAATCATTTGATACCTGGCGAGATCGTCGTCTCGTTCAAGGTAGGTAGACCCTATCAGTCCCTCGACGAAGACCACGCCGGGAGTAGGATTCGGCAGCTCCAGGATGGTGAAGTTGCTCTCCGCCGCAGGATGCGCGCCCGCTTCGTAAGAGAGCACCTGGACCGTGACGTTCGGCAACGACGACGTGTCCAGGATCTTGGCCAGCTGCGCCGCCATCACCTGGCGTCCTCCGACAACTCGATGCAGTGCGGCCTCATCGAGGACCACCGAAAAACGAGGCGGATTGTCTCGGGTGAGGATGCGCTGCCGGGTGAGCTTCGCCTCGATTTGCAGCTCTATCTGATCCGGACTGAGCCTGGGCATGGCGCCCTCGTGACCGGCACGCGCGTAGTCCGCGGTGTGCAGCAGGCCGTGCACCACTGATGACTGGAAAGCCGAGATGGCTACTGCCTCCGCTTCCAGCCCGACGTAGGTGGCATAGCCCAGGTCGTAGGACTGCCACCAGGCCTGCTGCTTGCCTTCGGCGGCGAGCTTCATCAGATGGTCGCGCTCGGCCTCGTCGGTCACGCCGTAGAGATGGCACAAGTCACGAATGTCCCGGCGCGTCGCGATGCCGTGCCCCGTCTCCATCCGGCTCAGCTTGCTCATGGAGAACAGCAGACGCTCGGCGGCCTGCTCCACCGTGAGTCCCTGAGCCGTTCGAAGTGCACGCAGCAGGGCGCCTAGTTCGCGGCGGCGAACGGTGGGGCTGCGCACTTCGGGCACGAAGGTTGCATCCTTTCGCAGGTGTTCAACGCGGTAGCTCATAACCCGGAACCTATGATCCCAACCCTTGGGACTGTGCCGATGATACATGCAAGATGCACTTTATTTTGGCACTTGCCAACTCGCATTGCCAGATGCACTATGAAATCAGATCGCAGAAGTCAACCTCAAGCGACCCGCCGACAATGGGGTCGAGCGGTGACCCGAGGGTTACCGACACGAGACCGCGTGCCGCCTAAGGCCCGCACCGGGCGACCGGGAGTCGTCCCCGGCGGAGACCTGGCTACGTAGGGAGGGAGGCACTGCCATTTCGGTCAACCCGCAAAAACCGCATCCGCTGCCATTGTGCCGAACCATGCGGACCGTGGCTCTCCATCCACGGCAGCAACCGCAACGATCTGGGATCCGCGCCGCGATCCGTTGCGCCATACCCCGGACACACCGCTGGGCCGGTGCTGCAACACCGACCCAGCGAAACACTACCCAGGCTCACGAGCGAGCGAGAAGGGCTAGCGATGTGATCAACATTAGCAACTTCACCAGCAAAAACAACCCCCCGTGGTGGCTCGCGGAGCTGGCCGGGCCGACCCGGCCAGCCCGGCCGAAGCAGCCGAGGGCACCCGCCCGGGCCGCAACCGAGCGCGCGGCCGTCGCCCGCTTCGGCCGCACCCTGGGCATCGCCGGCCGGGTCCTGGTGAGCTGGCTGGCCGCCATCTCGCGCCGCCTGGGCGACCGGCTGTTCGCCATGAACGACACGGAGGCCTACTGGCGCGGCTGGCAGATCATCAAGACGCACGGCGGCCTGGCGCGCAGATACCGCGACCCGAGGTTCGTCACGCTGGCCGAGTGCCCGAAGTGCCGTGGCGCGGGCGTCACCGCGGACCTGCCGTGCCTGCCCTGCCTCGGCACGGGGCGGCTCACCCGCGGGGAGGTGCGCTAGCCATGGCGTCCGGCCGGCCGCGTCAGCCCAACGACCCGAGCGTCATGGCGAGCGTGGAGGCCGCCGTCAGCGTGGCCACGCGGCCGGGCCTTATCCCCCGGATGTGGCACTGGCGCTACGAGCTCGGACTGATCGCCGGGCTGCTCCTGGGCACGATCGGCATCGGCTACACGCTCGGCGTGGGCTGGCTCATCGCCACGGCGGCGGCGGCGATGGCCATCCTGGGCGCCGCGATGGCGTGGCCGTCTTCCCGCCAGCGCATCATCGCCCGGGCCTGGTGCGTCATCACGCCGCACCGGGTCAGGACCGGCTGCACGCACGCCTGGATCCAGACCAGGGACGGCCGGCTCCCGGCGGTCCTGTACACCGTGCCGGCGGAGTTCGGCGAGCGGGTATGGCTGTGGTGCCGCGCCGGAATCACCGCCGGGGACCTGGCGGCGGCCCGGGAAATCCTGCGGGCCGCCTGCTGGGCCAGCGACGTCCGGGTAGTGGTGAACGATCGCCGCAGCCACATCGTGGTGCTCGAGGTGATCCGTCGCCTGCCCGCCGAACGCCCGGGGCCAGGGCAAGGCCGAGACGGGCCAGCGTGGCCCTATGTGGACCGCGGCGGGGCGGACGGCGCCGGCCCAGAGGAGCCCTCCTGGTACGGCGGACTGGGAAACCACCGCCCGTTCGGCTGAATAACGGCGGGAGGGCCACGGTGGTCAGCCGTCCTGCGGGAGGGCCACGGTGGTCAGCCGTCCGGCGGGAGGGCCACGGTGGTCAGCCGTCCGGCGCTTCCCGCCCGTCCTGCGACCCCGGGGGCGCTGCGGCCGGACCAGTCTCCGCGTGTGCCTCCGCGCCGACGGGAGTCACCGACCGGGCCAGCAGCTGCGCGACGTCGACCACCTCGAGAGTCTCTTTCGCCTCGCCCGAGCTCTTCTTCGCGCTGACCGCGTCGCCGAGCATGACCAGGCAGTAGGGGCAGGCGGTGGAGATGGTGTCCGGGGACAGGGCCAGGGCTTCCTCGATCCGTTCGGTGTTGATCCGCTTGCCGATCCGCTCTTCCATCCACATCCGGGCGCCGCCGGCGCCGCAGCAGAACCCGCGGCTCTTGCACCGGTGCATCTCGGTGGCCTGCACCCCCGGGACGGCCTCGAGGATTTCCCGCGGCGGGGTGTAGACCTTGTTGTGCCGGCCCAGGAAGCACGGGTCGTGGTAGGTCAGCTTCTCCTCCACCCGCCCGGCCGGGGTCAGCTTGCCCTGCTCCACCAGCTTCGCCAGCAGCTGGGTGTGGTGGACCACCTCATAGGTGCCGCCCAGCTGCGGGTACTCGTTCGCGATGGTGTTGAAGCAGTGCGGGCAGCTGGCGACTATCGTCCGCGGCGCCGCCTCGTTCAGCGTCTCGATGTTCTGCTGGGCCAGCATGGAGAACACGAACTCGTTGCCGATCCGGCGGGCCGGGTCCCCGGTGCACGTCTCGGCGGGGCCGAGCACCGCGAACTTCACCCCGGCGGTGTGCAGCAGGGTGGCGATCGCCTTGGTGGTCTTCTTCGCGCGGTCCTCCAGCGCGCCCGCGCAGCCGACCCAGAACAGGTACTCGATGTCCGGGTCGATCTTCCCGTCGGCGACGGGGACCTCGAAGTCGAGTTCGGTGATCCACTCGGCGCGGCGGGTGCCGCCCATGCCCCACGGGTCGCCCTTGTTCTCCAGGTTGCGGAGCATCCCGGCGGCCTCGACCGGGAACGCCGACTCGATCAGCACCTGGTGGCGGCGCATCCCGTCGATGTGGTCGATGTGCTCGATGTCCACCGGGCACTCCTGGACGCACGCCCCGCAGTTCGTGCACGACCACAGCACCTCCGGGTCGATCACCCCGTGGTCCTGCGCGGTGCCGACCAGCGGGCGGGCTGCCTCCGCCTTGACCGCTTCGGGCAGCTCGTCGCGTTCGGAATCGGAGGTGGCCAGGAGGTAGGGGGCTTTGGCGAAGGCGTGGTCGCGCAGGTCCAAGATGACCTGCTTGGGGGACAGCGGCTTGCCGGTGGCCCAGGCCGGGCACTGCGACTGGCACCGCCCGCACTCGGTGCAGGTCGCCATGTCCAGCATGCCCTTCCAGGTGAAGTCCTCGATCTTCCCCAGCCCGAACACGTCGGTATCCGGGTCGGCCTCCTCGAAGTCCAGCACCTTCCCGGCCGACCGCATCGGCTCCAGCGCCCCCAGGGCGTCCGGCTTGCGGGCGAACAGCACGTTCAGCGGGGCCAGCGCGATGTGCAGGTGCTTGGAGTACACCACGATGACCGCGAACGCCAGCACGACGGCGAGCTGCCCGAGCAGGAAGGTCACCTCGAGCACGCTGTTCACCCCGTACCCCAGCGGAGCCAGCCAGTGCCCGACCTCCTGGGAGGCGAACGCGCCGTGCGCGTAGGGGAACACGCCGGTGTTGACCTGCGCGCCCCGGTACAGCAGCAGGGTGGCGATGACACCGAAGATCATGCCCAGCACGACCCAGGCGGCGCGGGTGTGCGAGCCGAAGAACCGCGACCTGCGGCCTTCTTTATGCGGGTTGTCGCGCAGCCGGATCACGGTGAACGTGATGATCCCGGCCAGCACCCCCACCGCGAACAGGTCCTCGATGAACCCGATGACCGCCCAGTGCCCGATCCCGGGGATGGCGAAGGTACGGGAGAACAGGCTCCCGTAGGCCTCGATGATGGTCAGCAGCAGCACGAGGAAACCCCAGAACGTCAGGGCGTGCGCCACCCCGGGCACCGTCCACTTCAGCAGCTTGCGCTGCCCGATCACCTCCACGGTCTCCGTCTTGACGTCGGTGCCGGGATGCTGGCGCACCGCCGCGATGCGTTCGGGGGCGGGCTGCCCGGTGAACGCCAGCCGCTTCAGCCACCACAACCGCCGCCCGGCGATCGCGAACGCCACCACGGTCAGGACCAGGCCGACGGTCATCCGCAAGACCACGCGAACCTCCTCAGTATCCGGAGCTCAAGCGTAGCCATGCGGGCCGCGCCGCAACATGATCGCGTGCGCATCAGCCCCGGCCACGTTCCCGAGCCGAGCCCGCACCCGCGCGGGCCCGCTCATTCTAGCTGCCGCTAACCTTTTAAACTATTTAACCCTTTTCCCCGAACGGGTGGGTTTCATGCGCCCCGCCAGTTGAGCGCCCGGCCCGCTCCGTCATGATCGCGGGTCAGCCACTACCCTTAGGAGCCGGGGCGCGGGCGCGGGGCGCGGGCGCGGGGCGGCGGCAGGCGGGGTGACGGCCGGGGCGCGGGGCGGGCGGGGCGAATTTCCCGGGCGGAGCGGGAATCTTCCTGGACTCCGCTAAGTTGAGCCTATATGACTCAAGTCATTTGACGGCGGTAAGGCCCGCTGGCAAGCTTGAGCCCGAACTACTCAACTTCACACACACAAGGACTGCTAATGGCACGAGCGGTAGGGATTGACCTGGGGACGACCAACTCTGTCGTCGCCATTCTGGAGGGCGGAGAGCCTACGGTCATCGCGAACGCCGAGGGCTCACGGACGACTCCCTCGGTCGTGGCCTTCGCTAAGAACGCAGAGGTACTCGTCGGCGAGGTCGCCAAGCGGCAGGCCGTCACCAACGTGGACCGGACCATCCGTTCGGTCAAGCGGCACATGGGGACCGACTGGTCCGTCAACATCGACGGCAAGAAGTTCACCCCCCAGCAGATCAGCGCGTTCGTGCTGCAGAAGCTCAAGAGGGACGCGGAGGCCTACCTCGGCGAGAAGATCACCGACGCGGTGATCACCGTCCCGGCGTACTTCAGCGACCACCAGCGGCAGGCCACCAAGGAAGCCGGGCAGATCGCCGGCCTGAACGTGCTCCGCATCATCAACGAGCCCACCTCGGCCGCGCTGGCTTACCACCTGGACAAGGAGACCGAGGCCACCATCCTGGTCTTCGACCTGGGCGGCGGCACCTTCGACGTGTCCCTGCTCGAGGTCGGCGAGGGCGTCGTGGAGGTCAAGGCGACCAGCGGCGACAACCACCTCGGCGGTGACGACTGGGACCAGCGCGTCGTCGACTGGCTGGTCAAGGACTTCAAGAACGGCTACGGGATCGACCTGGCCAAGGACAAGATGGCCCTGCAGCGGCTGCGTGAGGCCGCGGAGAAGGCCAAGATCGAGCTGTCCCAGTCGATGGAGTCGCAGATCAACCTGCCGTACATCTCCCACTCGGCCGACGGCCCGCTGCACCTGGACGCCAAGCTGACCCGCGCGGAGTTCCAGCGGATGACCTCCGACCTGCTCGACCGCTGCAAGAGCCCGTTCCAGCAGGTCATCAAGGACGCCGGGATCTCACTCGACGATCTGCACCACGTGGTGCTGGTCGGCGGGTCGACCCGGATGCCCGCGGTGGTCAACCTGGTCAAGTCGCTGACCGGCGGCAAAGAGCCGAACAAGGGCGTGAACCCGGACGAGGTCGTCGCCGTCGGCGCCTGCCTGCAGGCCGGCGTGCTCAAGGGCGAGGTCAAGGACGTCCTGCTGCTCGACGTGACCCCGCTGTCGCTGGGCATCGAGACCAAGGGCGGCATCTTCACCAAGCTGATCGAGCGGAACACCACGATCCCGACCAAGCGCTCGGAGACCTTCACCACCGCCGAGGACAACCAGCCGTCGGTGCAGATCCAGGTCTTCCAGGGCGAGCGCGAGATCGCCGCTTACAACAAGAAGCTCGGCATGTTCGAGCTGGCCGGCATCGCGCCCGCGCCCCGCGGCGTGCCGCAGATCGAGGTCACCTTCGACATCGACGCCAACGGCATCGTGAACGTGTCCGCCAAGGACCTGGGCACGGGCAAGCAGCAGTCGGTGCAGATCACCGGCGGGTCGGCGCTGCCCAAGGACGACATCGAGAAGATGGTCAGGGACGCCGAGGAGTACGCCGAGGAGGACCGCAGGCGCCGCGAGGAGGCCGAGGTCCGCAACCAGGCCGACTCGCTCGTCTACAGCACCGAGAAGTTCCTCGGCGAGAACGAGGACAAGGTGCCCGAGGACATCAAGTCCGAGGTGCGCGAGGCCCTCGCTGAGGTGAAGAAGGCGCTGGAGAGCAACGACACCGACGCCATCAAGTCGGCCAGCGAGCACGCCGCGCAGGTCAGCCAGAAGATGGGTACCGCCATCTACCAGCAGGCCCAGGCACAGCAGGCCAGCGCGCAGTCCGGCGCGGCCGACGGCAGCAGCGGCACGCCCGCGGACGACGACGAGGTCGTCGAGGCCGAGATCGTGGACGAGGGCGAGACCGGCGGCGAGGGCGGGACGCGCTAATGCCACCATCGGAGGAGACGGGCTCCGGTCCGGTCATTCATGACCGGCGGCGCATCGACCCGGTCACCGGTCAGGTTCGGGGCAAGCACGCGGCATCCAAGCCGGCCGGCACCGCAGGTGCCGCCAGCCGGGTCCCGGAGACCCCGGGGCCGGACCCGCCGGACCCGCCGGACCCGCTCCGGCCGCCGACGCCGCCGAGTCGCCCGCGTCGTCCGAACCCACCGGATCCCGTGACGACCAGGACTTCGCGGAAACGCCGGAGTCACCCGAAGAGGCACCAGAGATGGTTACCGCGCAAGCAGTCAAGAGCGGCACGCAGGCCGCGGACATCGAAGCGCAGCTCGCGGAGCGAACCGCCGACCTGCAGCGGCTGCAGGCTGAATACGCCAACTACCGCAAGCGCGTCGACCGGGACCGGGCCGCGGTGCGCGAGCAGGCCGTGGCCGGCACGCTGGCCGGGCTGCTGCCCGTGCTCGACGCCATCGACCAGGCGCGCGAGCACGGGGAGCTGTCCGGAGGTTTCAAGTCGGTCGCCGACTCGCTGCAGGCGGCGCTCGGCCGGCTCGGCCTGGTGACCTACGGAGAAAAGGGCGACGCGTTCGACCCCAAGATCCATGAGGCACTGACCCATTCCTATTCACCGGATGTCGCCGAGGACACCTGCGTGGAGATCCTGCAGCCCGGCTACAAGGTCGGGGAGCGGATCCTGCGCCCCGCCCGGGTCGCCGTCGCCGAACCGGCGACCGGCCCAGACGGCAGCAGCAACGACCCCGACTGGGACGCCGAGGACGAAAACTAAGCCCGCCAGCGAGGAAGGATGAGCTCGCTAAATGGTGCGCACCCCGCGAGGGTTAAATCCCCCGCGAGCCGAAGGGCGCCGTCGGCGACTGGACTGAGGAGCGAGGAGCTTGCGACGAGCGACGAGGGAAGGAGCCGACTCGCAGGCGCCCGGAGGCGAGCGGGAAAACAGAGCGAGCGGGTATAGAAGATGAGCACAAAGGACTTCCTCGAGAAGGATTACTACAAGGCGCTGGGGGTCTCCAAGACCGCCAAGCCTGCCGAGATCAAGGCGGCGTACCGCAAGCTGGCGCGCAAGTACCACCCGGACGCGAACAAGAATGACACCTCGGCCGAGGAGCGCTTCAAGGAGATCTCCGAGGCGTACTCGGTGCTGTCCGACGAGAAGCGGCGCAAGGAGTACGACGAGGCGCGCTCGCTGTTCGGCGGCGGGTTCCGGGTGCCGACCGGGCAGCGGCCTGGCCAGGGCGGCTTCGGCGGCTTCGACCTCGGCGACATCTTCAATGGCACCGGGGACGGCGGTGGCCTGGGCGACCTGTTCGGCGGCGTGTTCAACCGCGGCGGCCGCACCACCACGGCGCAGAACCGGGCGCGCCGCGGCGCCGACGTGGAGACCGAGACCACGCTGAGCTTCAGCGACGCGATCGACGGGACCACGGTGGCGCTCCGGCTGACCGGCGAGGGCCCCTGCCCGACCTGCCACGGCACCGGCGCCAAGGCGGGCACCGTGCCGAGGATGTGCCCGTCCTGCCAGGGAAGCGGGCAGTCGAGCAGGAACCTGGGCTCGTTCGGGATCTCCGAGCCGTGCAAGGAGTGCCACGGCCGCGGGATGGTGGTGGACGACCCCTGTCCGGTGTGCACGGGCAGCGGCCGGGCGATGAGCTCGCGCACCATCCAGGCCCGTATCCCGGCCGGGGTCGCGGACGGGCAGAAGATCAAGCTGGCCGGCAAGGGCGCGCCCGGCGAGCGCGGCGGCCCGGGCGGCGACCTGTACGTCCGGGTGCACGTGAAGCCGCACCCGGTGTTCGGGCGGTCGGGAGCCGACCTGACGGTGACCGTGCCGGTGGCGTTCGCCGAGCTGTCCCTCGGCGCGGAGGTCAAGGTGCCTTCGCACCGGGGCGCTCCGGTCACCGTCCGGATCCCGCCGGGCACCCCGAACGGGCGGACGTTCATGGTCCGCGGCAAGGGCGTGCGGCGCAAGGACGGGACCAGCGGCAACATGCTGGTCACCGTCGAGGTGATGGTGCCGCAGAACCTGAACAGCAAGGCCCGCAGTGCCATCGAGGACCTGCGGGAGGCCACGGCCGGGCAGGATCCGCGTGAGGAACTCCTCGAGCGGGCGAAACAGGCCTGAGAGGAGGAGACGACATGAGCAACCCCTACGAGCTGTCTGACGACATGCCCGTGTATGTCATCTCCGTGGCCGCGCAGTTGTCCGGGATGCACCCGCAGACGCTCCGTGCCTACGACCGGCTCGGCCTGGTGTCACCAGGCCGCAGCCAGGGCCGGGGGCGGCGCTACTCGATGCGGGACATCCTGGCGCTGCGCGAGATCCAGCGGCTGTCGCAGGAAGAGGGCGTGAACCTCTCCGGCATCAAGCTGATCCTGGACCAGCACCGGGAGCTCGAGCAGGCCCGCAGGCTCATCGCCGAGCTGCACGCCGAACTGGCCCAGCTGCGGATGGAACTCGAGTCCACCCGCGCCGTGGCGGCCCGGCTGGCCGAGCTGCGCCGCAGCGGCAGTGAAACCCCGCCCGGGCTGGTACCCGTACGAAGCGCCCGGGTCGCGGTCTGGGAACCGATGACTGGGCCGTCCAGCGGAACTGGGCCGCCCAGAGGAGATACGTAATGGATGACAAGCTAACCCACAAGAGCCAGGACGCGCTGTCGGTCGCCGTGCGGCGCGCCGCGGCGGACGGCAGCCCGCAGGTTGACCCGCTGCACCTGCTGCTGACGCTGCTCGAGCAGGCGGACGGCACCACCGCCCCGCTGCTCCGCGCCGTCGGCGCCGACCCGGCGCTGGTCGCCAAGCAGGCCGAGGAGCGGCTGGCCCGGCAGCCGCGCGCCCGCGGCGCCACGCTCAGCGCGCCGGAGATGTCCCGCCCGCTGCTTTCGGCGGTCGCCACCGCATCCAGCCGGGCCAGGCAGCTGAACGACGAGTACATCTCGACCGAGCACCTGCTCGTCGGCCTGGCCGCCGACGGCGGCGAGGCCAAGGCCGTGCTGACCGCGGCGGGCGCCACGCCAGAGGCGCTGCTGGAGGCGTTCAGCCAGATCCGCGGCAGCGCCCGGGTCACCAGCCAGGACCCCGAGGACACCTACAAGGCGCTGGAGAAGTACGGCATCGACCTGACCAAGCAGGCCAGGGACGGCGGCCTCGACCCGGTCATCGGCCGGGACGCCGAGATCAGGCGCGTCATCCAGGTGCTGTCCCGGCGGACCAAGAACAACCCGGTGCTGATCGGCGAGCCCGGCGTGGGCAAGACCGCGGTCGTGGAGGGCCTGGCCCAGCGGGTCGTGGCCGGCGACGTGCCCGAGTCGCTGCGCGGCAAGCGCCTGATCGCGCTGGACCTGGCCGCCATGGTGGCCGGGGCCAAGTACCGCGGCGAGTTCGAGGAGCGGCTCAAGGCCGTGCTGAACGAGATCAGGCAGAGCGAAGGCCAGGTCATCACGTTCATCGACGAGCTGCACACGGTGGTCGGCGCGGGCGCCGCCGAGGGCGCCATGGACGCGGGCAACATGCTCAAGCCGATGCTGGCCCGCGGCGAGCTGCGCATGGTCGGCGCCACCACGCTGGATGAGTACCGGGAGCGGATCGAGAAGGACCCGGCCCTGGAGCGCCGGTTCCAGCAGGTGCTCGTCGGCGAGCCGTCGGTCGAGGACACGATCGCGATCCTGCGCGGGCTCAAGGGCCGCTACGAAGGCCACCACCAGGTGCAGATCTCGGACGCGGCGCTGGTCGCCGCGGCCGCGCTGTCCGACCGGTACATCACGGCGCGGTTCCTCCCGGACAAGGCCATCGACCTGGTCGACGAGGCCGCCTCCCGGCTGCGGATGGAGATCGACTCCCAGCCGGTCGAGATCGACGAGCTGCGGCGCACCGTGGACCGGATGAAGATGGAAGAGCTGGCCCTGGTCAACCAGGAAGACGCGGCCAGCAAGGACCGGCTGGAGCGGCTGCGCGCCACCATGGCCGACCGGCAGGAGCAGCTCAACGCGCTGGTCGGGCGCTGGGAGCAGGAGAAGTCAGGCCTGAACAAGGTCGGCGAGCTGAAGAAGCGGCTGGACGACCTGGAGGGCCAGGCCGAGCGCGCCCAGCGCGACGGTGACTACGAGGCGGCGTCACGGCTCCTTTATGGCGAGATACCCGCGGTCAAGGAAGAGCTGGCCGAGGCGAGTAAGGCAGCCCGTTCGGCCGCAATGGACGGAACCGGCGCGGCCGGGACCTCCGGTCCGGCGCCGATGGTGAAGGAGGAGGTCGGCCCGGATGACGTGGCCGACGTGGTGTCCTCCTGGACCGGCATCCCGGCCGGGCGGCTGCTCGAAGGGGAAACGGCCAAGCTGCTCCGGATGGAGGCCGAGCTCGGGCGGCGGGTCATCGGCCAGCTGCGGGCCGTGCAGGCCGTCTCCGACGCCGTCCGGCGCGCCCGCGCGGGGGTGTCCGACCCGGACCGTCCGACCGGCTCGTTCCTGTTCCTCGGGCCGACCGGCGTCGGCAAGACGGAGCTGGCCAAGGCGCTGGCCGAGTTCCTGTTCGACGACGAGCGGGCCATGATCCGGATCGACATGAGCGAGTACGGGGAGAAGCACTCGGTCGCCAGGCTGATCGGCGCCCCGCCGGGCTACGTGGGCTACGAGGAGGGCGGCCAGCTGACCGAGACGGTCCGCCGCCGGCCGTACTGCGTGGTGCTGCTCGATGAGGTGGAGAAGGCGCACCCGGAGGTCTTCGACGTGCTGCTCCAGGTGCTCGATGACGGGCGGCTCACCGACGGCCAGGGCCGCACGGTGGACTTCAGGAACACCATCTTGGTGCTGACCTCGAACCTGGGCTCGCAGTTCATCGCCGACCCGGCGTTCGGCGACGAGACGGCCAAGCGGGACGCGGTGCTGGCCGCGGTCCGGAACGCGTTCAAGCCGGAGTTCCTCAACCGGCTCGACGACGTGATCGTCTTCGACGCGCTGTCCACCAGCGAGCTCACCCAGATCGTCGACCTGCAGGTGGACCGGCTGGCCGCGCGGCTGGCCGGGCGCCGGCTGACCCTGACGGTCACCCCCGCGGCCCGGGAATGGCTGGCGCTGACCGGCTTCGACCCGGTGTACGGGGCCCGGCCGCTGCGCCGCCTGGTCCAGTCGGCCGTCGGCGACCAGCTGGCCCGGGCGCTGCTGGCCGGCGAGATCATCGACGGCGACGAGGTCACCGTCGAGGCGGACCAGGCCCGGGACGCGCTGAGCGTGACCAGGGCCGAACGGGCCGAGAAGATCGTTCCCTAGCCCGGCGGCTCAGCGAGGGGCGGTTCCGCGGCCGGGAGTCACACTCCCGCGGCGGGGCCGCCCCGTTGCGCTCTCCTGTCGTCGAGCATCTTGTCGTAGTCGTCCTCGGGCAGGCCCAGGTCGACCCGGAGCCGGTACCGCAGCCGGAGCAGCAGCCGCAGCTCGTCACGGTCGTCGCCGCGCAGGCAGGCTTCGACCCCGGCGGTGGCCCAGTCGAGCGCCCCGGCCAGGTCGCCCTGCTCGGTGAGGATCTCGGCCACCAGGTCGCAGGTCCGCGGGAGGGTTCGGCCGCCGGACTCGCGCAGTTCCTGGAGCAGGGCCTCGGCGTCGGCGGTGCGGCCCAGCGTGAACATCGCCCGGGCCAGCGGCACCCGCGGGTCGTCGGAGGTGGCCCCGGGGTCGGCGATCGCCTGGCGGAACTCGTCCACGGCCGCCTCGGCATCGTCGGCGAGCAGCCACTGCTCGCCCGCCCGCATGTGCGCCTCGGCCCGGGACATTTCGCCCGCGCTGGCCTGGGTCGCCAGACGGCTCATCCGCACCGCGGCCCGCTTATGGTTGCCCGTGCGAGCCGCGTTGACCTCGATGGCGTCGAACAACCCGCCGGACAGCACAACCACGTTGAGGACCTTACCCATCGATGCCGTGGACAATCCGGGCGTCTTTCCTTTTACCGGCGGGTACGCTCGAGCGCGTCCCAGAAACCCCGGCGCAGCGCATGCCTGACTTCGTCGTGCAACAGGAAGTCGATCGGCAGCGCCGAACCCTGCAGCAGCCGGGCCTCGAGGTCGGACGGCATGCGCGGCTTGCGCGCCAGCACCGCCTCCAGCCACAGCGCCGGGGCGTCCCTGGCCACCGAACCGCCGAACTCCTGACCCTCATCGTGCGCTGCCTGCACGGCCTCGGACAGCGCGACGCCGCCGGAGGTCTGGTAGCCGCCGGATGCGGCCGGGCTGAGTACCGGCTGCGGGCCGCTGAAGGGGGAGCTGCGCGCCACGCCCTGGCCGCTGTGGCCGCCGTGGCTTGAGCCGCCTTGGCCGCCGTGGCCGCCTTGGCCGCTGTGGCCCTGGCCACTTTGGCCGCCGTGGCCTTGGCTGGTATGGCCTTGGCTGGTATGGCCCTGGGCGGCGTGCTGGCCGGCCGACACCGGGCCGGAGATGCCCATCGGTGCGGGCTGCCCCTGGTTCACCGCGGTGCGCGAGGAAGGCAGGCGGCGGAGCTGGCCGGGCGGGGCCTGGGTGGCTTCGGGGCCCGTGGTCACCGGTCCGGCCTCCGGGTTCTGCGGCGCCGGCTCCGGCCGGTTGCGCGTGCTGGTCGCCGGCGCGGCGTAGATGTCCGGCCGGTTCGGCAGGTCCTGGCGAGCCTGGATGTCCTGGCGGGCGGCGGGCAGCGCCTCGCCGTTGACGGCCGACGGCGCGGTCCGCTCCTCGCGCGCCCGGTCGTCGCGGGCCCTGTCTTCCCGCCCGTCGCGGGCCCTGTCTTCCCGCCCGTCGCGGGCCCTGTCTTCGCGCGCGTCGCGGCCGTCGCGCGCGTCCCGGCCTTCCCGCGGCTCTCGCGTCGCCATCCTCGGCAGCTGCAGCGCGGGCCGCTGGTACTCCGCCACGACCGGCGCGGTGTAGATGGCAGGCGGCGCGTGATTGCCCGACGCCGCGGGCGCCTGCTGGTAGGACGCCGCGGGCGTGGTCGAGTGCCCGTTGGCCAGCGGCCGGGCTGCCGCGAGGTCGCTGTCCTCGTCCGGGTGGACGGGCTCGGCCCCGGCGATGAGCTCCACGTACGGGCGCAGGTGCTCGCCGCTGATCTCGATGATGTCGTCGGACTCCTGGCGGAGCGCCCGCGAGATGGTCCAGTTCCCGTCCACCGCGATGTGCACCAGCGTGACCCGCATGCCGAGGTCCTGGACGTCGGCGATGACCTGGGCCAGGTCCTCTTCCGCGCTGACCACGAGCGCGTCGCTGATCGCGTTGTTGCGCGCCAGGGTGGTCAGGTCGCGGTGGATCTCGGTTTCCACGCCCTCACGCCGGCCCGGGCGGATCTTGGCCACCCGGAGCTTGATACCCGGCACGTCGGCCAGCGCGTCCTGTTCGGCGGTGCGGCGGCCGTCCACCGTGGCCTCGTACCAGTAGCAGCGGAGCACCGGCAGGCCGGCCCGCTCCCTAGCCAGGCCGGACAGCAGCTGCAGGAGGCCCTCGTAATCCCAGGAGACCGACTCGCCGCGGCGCGTCCCGTGCACGGCCATAGCACCATCCGCGAGCACGTAGCCAGCGTCAACGAACAGCGCACAGCGATCCACGGCCCCACCGTCCTTCCCTCGACGCAGCGGCCAGCTCATCGGCACCCGGGTGGATCCGACGGCTCTAGACTAGTGAAGTAACCTTCCCGGGGATGCCTTTCCGCGCATTCCCGCTGCCTAGAGCACGTAGGTCAGGTTCCGAACCCTCCGCCACCCAAGCCTCGGGGGACACAGAACTCGAGGGACTTCCACGGCGACCGCTCGCCGCGTTCGGGGCGCGGCCACGGGCCCCGGCGCCTGGATTGTTTCCCGCTGGCCTCGTTGACCACACCTGCAACGTTGGGAGACACTGTGAGTGACCGGGACGAACTCCTCGCGGCGATCAAGGCCAAGGCCGTGATCCGGGGAGACTTCGTGCTCTCCTCGGGCCGGCACGCCGACTGGTACGTCGACCTGCGCCGGATCCTGCTCGACGGGCGGCTGGCGCCGCTGGCCGGCCGGGTCATGCTCGACCTGACCGCGGACCTGCGCTACGACGCGGTCGGCGGGCTGACCATGGGCGCCGACCCGGTGGCCACCGCGATGATGCACGCCGCGGCCAGCCGCGGCACGCCGGTCGACGCGTTCGTGGTGCGCAAGCGGGAAAAGGAGCACGGCACGCAGCGCCGGATCGAGGGTCCGGACGTGGCCGGACGGCGGGTGCTGGCGGTCGAGGACACGTCCACGACCGGCGCGTCCCCGCTGACCGCGGTGGAGGCGCTGCGCGAGGCCGGCGCGGAGGTCGTCGGCGTGGCTGTGCTGGTCGACCGGGGCGCCCGGCACAACGTGACCGGGCGCGGGCTGGCCTACCGGGCCGCCTACGAGCTAGCCGACCTAGGCGTCTGACTTGCCGGCCCGGTGGGACCGCGGCTTGGGGCGGGCTTCCACGGGAAAGCGCCCGGGCACCGGCGCCCGGGGTGACGCCAGCACCCGGGGCGACGCCAGCACCCGGGGAGACGCCAGCGCCCGGGGCGACGCCAGCGCCCGGGGCAGCGACGGCGGACTCGCGCCGGAGCCGGTCCTCATGCCGGAACTGGCGCAAGCGGTACACGACGAAGCCGACGACGGCGATGACCACGATCACGAACAGGACGTAGCCGACGACCGCCAGGCCGTGGCTGACCTGGTTCCAGGCGCTGCCGAGCGCATACCCGGCCGTGGACAGCGCGGTCGCGTAGATGACCGTGCCGATCAGGCTGAGGACCCCGAAGCGGATCGCGGGGACGCGCACCAAGCCCGCGACGATCGAGGTAAAGGCCCGGACGAAGGGCAGCATGCGCCCTACCGGAATCGCCCAGGCTCCCCGGCCCTCCAGGAAGCGCTCGGCCCGGCTCACGTCGGACTCGGTCACCAGCACGTAGCGCCCGAGCTTGTGCACGAGCGGCTTGCCGCCGACCCGGCCGACCGCGTACGAGGCGTACGACCCGGCCAGCTCGGCCAGCGAGCCGATGATGATGACCAGGGCGAGGTTAAGATGTCCCTGGTAGGCCAGCACCCCGGCGAAGCCGAACGTGATCTCCGACGAGATCGGGATGCACGCCGCCTCCAGGAAGCCGAATAGGATTAGCGCGGCGTACCCCGCCGAGGTGAGGAAGCTCTCCATAGGCTTCCTGTTGTACCTCATGCCCGGCCATGCCCGGTGCATCTTCATGTGTGCTTCATGTCTTACAGTCATCAGGCCCAAGGTCCCTACTAAGGTCCCTACTGAGGTCAAGGCCCGAGTGTCTAGAGTGGGGTCAATCTAAGCCGAGGAGTCATCGTCATGCCAATCGCGACCCCAGAGATCTACGCGCAGATGCTCGACACTGCCAAGCAGCGGGGCTTCGCGTTCCCCGCCATCAACGTCACCTCGAGCCAGACGCTGAACGCCGCGCTGCGCGGGTTCGCCGAGGCCGGCAGTGACGGGATCGTCCAGATATCGACCGGCGGCGCCGAGTACCTGTCGGGCTCGCTCAAGGACATGGTGACGGGCGCGGTGGCGCTGGCGGAGTTCGCGTACGTCGCCGCGGCCGAGTACCCGGTCCACATCGCGCTGCACACCGACCACTGCCCGAAGAACAAGCTGGACGGCTACATGCGCCCGCTGGTGGCGATCTCCAAGGAGCGGGTCGCCCGCGGCGAGGAGCCGCTGTTCCAGTCGCACATGTGGGACGGCTCGGCCGTGCCGCTCAAGGAGAACCTGGAGATCGCGGCCGAACTGCTGGCCGACTGCGCGGCCGCCCGCATCGTCATGGAGATGGAGATCGGGGTGGTCGGCGGCGAGGAGGACGGGATCGTCGGCGAGATCAACGAGAAGCTGTACACCACGCCGGAAGACGCCCTGGCCACCGCCGAGGCGGTCGGGCTCGGCGAGCGCGGCCGGTACCTGCTGGCCGCTACGTTCGGCAACGTGCACGGCGTGTACAAGCCCGGGCACGTGAAGCTGCGCCCGCCGGTGCTGAAGGAGATCCAGGACGCCGTGGGCCAGAAGTACGGCCAGGAGAAGCCGTTCGACCTGGTCTTCCACGGCGGGTCCGGTTCGGCGCTTGAGGAGATCAGGGAGGCCATCTCCTACGGCGTGGTCAAGATGAACGTCGACACCGACACCCAGTACGCGTTCACCCGGCCCGTCGCGGACCACATGTTCAAGAACTACGACGGCGTGCTGAAGATAGACGGCGAGGTCGGCAGCAAGAAGGTGTACGACCCGCGCAGCTGGGGCAAGGCGGGCGAGGCGGGCATGGCGGCGCGGGTCATCCACGCCTGCGAGGACCTGCTGGCGGCCGGCCACCAGCTCAGCTGAGCCAGGACACGGGCTAAGCCAAGGGAGACGAATGGAACGTCAGAACCTGCTGGGCGGCCCGCCGGCCACCTACCTGCCCGCCAACGAGGAAGCGGACGCCGCGCTGCGGTCGGGCGAGGCGCCGGAGAAGGTCGCGGCGCGGTTCCCGTCGTACTCGGCGGCCTGGGCCGCGCTGGCCGTCCGCGCGTACGGCCAGGGCGACCCGGTCACCGCCTACGCGTACGCGCGGACCGGTTACCACCGCGGCCTGGACCAGCTGCGCCGCGCGGGCTGGCACGGACACGGCCCGGTCCCGTGGGAGCACGAGCCGAACCGCGGCTTCCTGCGCTCGCTGCACATGCTGGGCGCCTCGGCCGCCGCGATCGGCGAAAATGACGAGGCGGAGCGCTGCGCGCAGTTCCTGCGGGACAGCAGCGCCGCCGCCGCCACCGAACTCGCCGCCGAACTGGCCGCCGGGCGCGGGAGCCATCCGTAGCCGGCTGCGCGCCGGCAGCCAGCGTAGCCGGACCGCAGCGGGCCCCATCCCCGCCGGAGCTTTCCGCCCGGAGGGGACTATCCCTCGGTTACCTGCCGCTTTAGCGGGTAATCTCAGAACGCAAGACCCCCTGCCGCGCGTGCGCGCCTGTGCGGGGGCTTAATCATGCGCGGCCAGGCCGGGACCCCGCCAGGAACCGAGCCGGAGCCTGCGCCAGCCGAAGGGATGCGCATGCCCGCCATCGTGCTTGTCGGGGCCCAGTGGGGCGACGAGGGCAAGGGCAAGGCGACCGACCTGCTCGGCGACCGCGTCGACTACGTGGTCAGGTACCAGGGCGGGAACAACGCCGGCCACACGGTCGTCATCGGCGACGAGAGCTACGCCCTGCACCTGCTGCCGTCCGGGGTGCTGTCACCGCACGTCGTCCCGGTCATCGGCAACGGCGTGGTGATCGACCCGCAGGTGCTGCTCGACGAGATCGACGGCCTGGCGGCCCGCGGCGTGGACTGCTCCAAGCTGCTCGTCTCGGCCGACGCGCACCTGATCATGCCCTACCACCGGGCGCTGGACAAGGTCAGCGAGCGGTACCTGGGCAGCGCGCGGATCGGCACCACCGGCCGCGGTATCGGCCCGGCCTACGGCGACAAGATCGCCCGGGTGGGGATCCGCGTCCAGGACCTGTTCGACCCCGGCATCCTGCGCAAGAAGCTCGAGCTGGTGCTGCGCGAGAAGAACCAGATGCTGAGCAAGGTGTACAACCGCCGCGGCATCGACCCGCAGGCGACGGCGGCGGAGTACGAGCAGTACGCGGAACGGCTCCGCCCCTACGTGGCGGACACCAGGCTGGCCCTGGGCCGGGCGCTGGACCGGGGCCAGGTGGTGCTGCTCGAGGGCGCCCAGGCCACCATGCTCGACGTGGACCACGGCACCTACCCGTTCGTGACCTCGTCCTCCCCCACCGCGGGCGGCGCCTGCGCCGGGTCCGGCATCGGCCCGACCCGGATCTCCGACGTCATCGGCATCGTCAAGGCCTACACCACCCGCGTCGGCGAGGGGCCATTCCCCACCGAACTCCGCGACGAGCAGGGCGAATGGCTGCGCAAGACCGGCGCGGAGTACGGCGTGACCACCGGACGGCCGCGCCGCACCGGGTGGTTCGACGCGGTCATCGCCAGGTACGCGACCCGGGTCAACGGCATCACCGGCTACTTCCTGACCAAGCTGGACGTGCTGTCCGGCCTGGACAAGGTGCCGGTTTGCGTGGCGTATGAGGTGGACGGGAAGCGGTGCAAGGAGATCCCCATGACGCAGACCGAGTTTCACCACGCGGTGCCGGTCTACGAGTACTTCGACGGCTGGTGGGAGGACATCTCCAAGGTCACCACGTTCGACGAGCTGCCGCCGAACGCGCGGGCCTACATCACGGCCGTGGAGACGATGATCGGCGCCCCGGTGTCGGCGGTCGGCGTGGGCCCGCGCCGCGACCAGACCCTGCAGCTGCGCCCGCTGCTGCGGTGATCGATGCGCAGGTAAGCTCACGGCGTGCGCATTCTCGTCATCGGGTCGGGGGGCCGTGAACACGCCATCGTCCGCGCCCTGAGCGCGCAGGCGGGTAGCAACGCGGGCAGCCTGCACGCGGCCCCGGGCAACCCGGGCATCGCGGCGCTCGCCGAGACCCACCCGGACACCGCGCCGGTCCCGGACCAGATCGTCGGGCTGGCCCGCAAGCTCAGCCCGGACCTGGTGGTGATCGGCCCGGAGGCGCCGCTGGTCGCGGGCGCGGCCGACGCGCTGCGGGAGGCCGGGCTGACCTGCTTCGGGCCGGACGCCGCCGCGGCCACGATCGAGGGCTCGAAATCCTTCGCCAAGCAGGTCATGACCGAGGCGGGCATCCCCACCGCGGCGTCGTTCAGCTGCGCCACCCCGGCCGAGGCGGACGCCGCGCTGGCCGCGTTCGGGCCGCCCTACGTGGTCAAGGACGACGCCCTGGCCGCAGGCAAGGGCGTGCTGGTCAGCACGGACCTTGCGGCCGCCCGGGCGCACGCGCGGGCCTGCGGCACGGTGGTGATCGAGGAGTTCCTGGACGGCCCCGAGGTGTCGCTGTTCGCCGTCTGCGACGGCGTGACGGCGGTGCCGCTGCTGGCCGCCCAGGACTTCAAGCGCGCCAGGGACGGCGACCAGGGCCCGAACACCGGCGGCATGGGCGCCTACGCCCCGCTCCCCTGGACCCCGCCCGACCTGGCAGAACAGGCCATGGCCAGGGTCATCCAGCCGGCCGTCGACGCGATGCGGCGCCGCGGCACGCCGTACCGCGGGCTGCTCTACGCCGGGCTGTGCCTGACCCCGGCCGGCCTGCGGGTGGTCGAGTTCAACGCCCGCTTCGGCGACCCGGAGACGCAGGTGGTGCTGGACCGGCTCGGCACCCCGCTGGCGCCGCTGCTGCACGCCGCCGCGGCCGGCGACCTGGCCGGCACGGGACCGCCGCAGTGGCGCCCGGGCGCGGCGGTCGTCGTGGTGATCGCCGCCGAAGGCTACCCGGAGCACCCGGTCAAGGGCGACACCATCACGATCTTTGCTGCCGAACGGACCGGGTTGACCCGCCCGGCCGCCCCCGATCCGCCGCGTGGGCAGGCGTACCTGCTGCATGCGGGCACCGCGGTCAGCGGGGCGGGCCCCGGCGCCGGGGGGGAACTCGTGTCGGCAGGCGGCCGGGTGCTGAACGCGGTCGGCTCGGGCCCGGACATCGCGGCCGCGCGGGACGCGGCCTACCGGCTCGCGGCGAGGATCGAGCTGCGTGGCGGCTGGTACCGCCACGACATCGCCGCCCGGCTGTGACCGATAGCGTGGAGCCATGATCGAGCGGTACACGCTGCCCGAGATGGGGCGGGTCTGGAGCGAGGCGCACAAGTACGAGCTGTGGTGCCGGGTAGAGGTGCTGGTCCTGGAGGCGCACGCCCGGGCGGGCACGGTGCCGGCGGATAGCGTGGACCCGGTCCGTTCGGCACTGCCACCGAGCCCCGAAGCGGTAGCGGCGGTGGAGGCGGTCACCGACCACGACGTGATCGCCTTCCTGACCGCCTGGGCCGACAACACCACCCCCCGCTCGGCCGCCGCCTACGTGCACTACGGGATGACCTCCTCCGACCTGCTCGACACCGCGCTCGCGGTCCAGCTCACCGAGGCCACCGACCTGCTGGTCGCCAGGGCCAGCCGGCTGGTCGCGGCGCTGCGCGATCACGCGCTGGCGCACCGGGACACGCTGCGGGCCGGCCGGACGCACGGCATCCACGCCGAACCCGACACCTGGGGGCACCGGGTGGCCGACTTCGCCTTCGCCATGGCGCGCTGCCGGGACCGGATCGTCCGGGCCAGGGACGCGGTGGCGGTCGGCACCCTGTCCGGTCCGGTCGGCAGCTACTCCAACATCGACCCGGCCGTCGAGGCCGAGGTCATGCCCGCCCTCGGCCTGCGGGCCGCGGACGTGGCCACCCAGGTGGTGATGCGGGACGGCATCGCCGAGTGGGTCGGCGCGCTGGCCCTGGCCGCCACCGTCTGCGAGGCGATCGCGCTGGAGGTCCGGCACGGGCAGCGGACCGAGGTGCGGGAGCTGGCCGAGCCGTTCCGTTCGGGCCAGAAGGGCTCCTCGGCGATGCCGCATAAGAAGAACCCCATCCGCGCCGAGCGGATCGCCGGGCTGGCCCGGGTGATCCGCGGCTACGTGACCCCGGTGACCGAGGGCATCCCGCTGTGGCACGAGCGGGATATCTCACACTCATCCGTGGAACGGATCGCGCTGCCGGACGCCGCCATCGCCACCGACTACCAGCTGCACCTGACCGTCGGGCTGGTCGAGGGACTGACCGTGGACGCCGCGCGGATGCGCGCCAACCTGGACGCCACCGGCGGCCTGATCTACTCCTCCGCGGTGCTGCTTGACCTGGTCAGCGCCGGGATGACCCGCGAGGACGCGTACGCCCTCGTACAGGCCGCGGCGAACCAGACCTGGGATTCCGGCACGCCGTTCCGTGACACGCTGCGGAAGCAGGCGGCGACACGCGGGCAGAGTCTTCCCGAACAGGCACTGGACTCCACATTCAGGCCAGAACGGTACACACAGCGGCTAGCTCCAGTCTTCGAGCGCCTCGCCCGGCTAAGCTAGCGCCCATGACTGGTGGACCGGAGACGAGTTACCGCGTGCGCGGAGGCGCTCCGCTGCACGGGACGGTTTTCGTGCAGGGCGCGAAGAATGCGGCGCTGAAGATGATCGCCGCGTCCCTGCTCACCGGTAACGGCCACACGGTGCTGCGGAACGTCCCGCCGATCGAGGACGTCCGCCGGGCCGTCGAGCTGGCCGAGGCCGTCGGCGCGGTCGTCACGTTCCACGAGTCCGAGCGGACGCTGGTCGTCGACGCGTCCAACCTGACCAGCCCGGTGCTGCCGGCCGAGATCGCCCGCCGGTTCCGCAGCTCGGTGCTGTTCGTGCCGGCCCTGCTGCACCGGTTCGGCGAGGCCGTCATCGAGGGTGTCGGCGGGTGCAACCTGGGCAACAGGAACCTGGACTTCCACTACCGCGGCTTCGCCCGGCTCGGCGCCGTCGTCGACGAGGGCGAGTCGGTCATCCGGATCAAGGCCAGCAAGCTGCAGGGCTCCCACCTGTACCTGGACACCCCGTCGCACACCGGCACCGAGAACCTGATCATGGCGGCGTCGCTGGCCCCGGGCCGGACCATCATCGACAACACCGCGCAAGAGCCCGAGGTGCTCGACGTCATCGCGTTCCTGACCAAGATGGGCGCGCGGATCACCGGCGGCGGCACCGGCTTCATCACCGTGCACGGCGTGGACGAGCTGACCGCGGTCGAGCACACCGTGATGGCCGACCGGATCGACGCCGGCGTGTTCGCCATGGCGGCGGCCATCACCGGCGGCGAGATCAACCTGGTCGGCGCCTCGCTGGAGCACTTCGGGGTGGTTCGGTGGAAGCTGGAGCAGATGGGGATGGAGTTCGCTACCAACGGCGCGGTCGTCTCGGTCCGGATGGACCGCCCGGTGCGTCCCATCAACGTCATCACCAGCCCGTACCCCGGGTTCGCCACCGACCTGCAGTCGCCCATCATGGCGCTCGCCTGCCTGGCCGAGGGTGCTTCGTACATCCGCGAGACGATCTTCGACGGGCGCTACACCCTGGTCGGCGAGCTGAACAAGATGGGCGCCATGGTCGAGCTTGACCGCGGCGCGGTCATCGTGCACGGCCCTTGCTCGTTCCAGGGCGCCGAGGTGGTCGCGCACGACCTGCGGACCGGCATCGCGCTGGTGCTGGCCGGCCTGGCCGCCGAAGGCGAGACCCTGGTCACGCCCGGCTACCCGATCGATCGCGGGCACGCCGCCATCGCCCAGCGCTTCAACTCCCTCGGCGCGGACATCACGGCCGTTGGCGCCTGATTGCTGGCGTTTGCCTGGCTTCCGCAGCGTGACACAATGCCCACGTTGCCCCTTGACGAATAGGACGCACGATGGAGCAGCCGACGACGCGTATCGGCATCGAACCAGGCCCTGGTCTTGTCGGCCGGTTCGGTGACACGGTCATCCTGATCCCTCGTGGCGAGGCAGCCGCCGGCCCGCACGAGGCCGCCTGGGAGCTGCTCAGCCTGGCCGCCGAGGTCGCCTCCGACCGCCAGGTGCCGGCCAGCGCGATCGCAAGCCGTCTGGCCGCCTGGGTTATCGGCCACATGTCGGGGGACGCCCCTGCGTTCGGGATCGTGGCCCCGATACGCGATGGCATGGTCATGTTCCTGCGTGGCGCGGTCTGGTGCACGATCACCGAGGGCGGCTCGACCCGCGAGGTATCCGGAGAGCAGGCCCTTACCTGGGTCGACCAGATCGTGCCCGGCACGTTCGAGCGGCTGGCGATCGGCGGCGCGGCAGGCCGGCCGGTACAGGCGGACCCGCTGTCCGACCTGAGGGGCGGGGTGGTCCCCGGCCAGGGCTTCGTGCTGAGCCGGACGGCGGGCTCCTCCGGGTCCGGTGCCGTGAGCACGTCCGAGCCGGAACCGGCTGCGGCCGCCAGCTCCGGCTCCGGCGGCTTCGCGTGGTCACCGTCCGGGGAGACCCCAGGGCAGGAGTGGTCACCGTGCCGGGGAGACCCCAGGGCAGGAGGAAACCCCAGGGCAGGAGGAGACCCCAGGGCAGGAGGAGACACCAGGGCAGGCGGCGGACCGGCCGCAGGAGGCCTGGGCGCTCCGGGCCCCGGCCCAGAATTACCAGTCGACGATGGTCGTGCGGACCGATGAACACGAAGCGGCGCCCAGCCGGGCTGAGCCGGGCCCGGCCGAGGCGGACCGCACGGCCGTCGCGCGCGCCGGGGCACCGCCGCCGTCCCCGGCCCCGGAAATCCAGCCCACGACCGTGTCGCCGGTGCCATCCCGGCCGACGGCGACGCAGCCGCCGCTGGGTGTGCTGACATCGCAGGACGGACCGCCGATCGTCCTGGACCGCGTCTACGTCCTCGGCCGGGAACCGCACCAGGATCCCGCGGCGGAGAGCGGCGAGGCTACGCCGGTTCAGCTGCAGGACCCGGACCACGTGATCTCGCGGGTGCACGCGTACGTCTCGGTCGAGAATGGCATCGTGCTGGTCCGCGACGCCGGCTCGATGCACGGGACCTACCTCAGCCCGCCCGGAGGTGACTGGACGCGGATCGGTACCGAGCCCAGCCCGCTCCCGCCCGGCTGGAGCTTGCAGATCGGTCCGCAGGTTTTCACCTTCAGGCTGACCGAGCCCGACGACGACCAGTGACGCCAGCTATCCCCGGGAGATCCCCTAGGGCCTGGCGTTGCGGTGCGGGAACGCGCGGGCTACGGCCAGGAAGGCGTCGTTGGCTTCGGTGTCGCCGATACTCACCCGGGCGCCTTCTGCGGCGAACGGGCGGACCGCGATGCCCCGCGCCTCGCAGGCCGCGGCGAAGTCCATGGTGTGCTCGCCCAGCCGCAGCCAGACGAAATTGGCCTCGGTCGGGGGAACGGTCCAGCCGTCGGCGACCAGCGCCTCGCGCACCCGGGTCCGCTCCTTGACGGTGAGCTCGACGCGCTCGAACAGCTCGTCCTCCGCGGCCAGCGACGCCACCGCCGCGGCCTGCGCGATGCTGTTCACGCTGAACGGCAGCATGGTCATCCGGACCGCGGCCGCAACGGGCTCGTGCGCGATCATGAACCCGGTCCGCAGGCCCGCCAGGCCATATGCCTTGGAGAAGGTGCGCAGCACCGCGACGTTCGGCCGGTCCCGGTAGAGGTTCATGCCGTCGGGTACCGCCTCGTCGCGGATGTACTCCCGGTAGGCCTCATCCAGCACGACCAGGCAGTCGGCGGGCACCTGGTCGAGGAACGCCTCGAGCTCGGCGGCGTGCACCACGGTGCCGGTCGGGTTGTTCGGATTGCAGACGAAGATCAGCCTGGTGCGCGGGGTGATCGCGGCCGCCATCGCGGCCAGGTCATGGGTTTCCGCGCGCAGCGGGACCCGGACCGACTCCGCCGCGGCCAGATCGGACAGTGTCGGGTACGCCTCGAAGGAGCGCCACGCGTAGATCACCTGGGCGCCGGGCTCGCCGACCGCCTCAAGGAGCTGCTGGGCCACTCCGACCGAACCGCACCCGACCGCGACGTGCTGCGGCGGCACGCCGAACCGGTCCGCGATGGCCTCGATCAGGACCTGCGCGCCGTTGTCCGGGTACCGGTTGACCGATCGCGCCGCCTCGGCGATGACCTCCAGCACCGAAGGCAGCGGCGCGAACGGGCATTCGTTGGATGAGAGCTTGTGCGTCCGGCCGGTGGTGCTCACCGGTGTCCGGCCCGGCTTATACGCGGGAAAGCCGTCAAGGACCGAACGGAAACGTGGTGACGCGTCAGTCATGTCACCAGTTTGGCACTACCGGTCAAACTTTCCAGAGCGACTGAGCGGCGTGCGCGTAGGCCTGGCTGGCCAGTGACCAGAACGGTTCTTTGAGTAAAGAACTCGCCGAAACCGGGCCATCCGTGGCTGACCTGCGGCGGACGCGCTTCGCGCGGCTGCGTCAGCCCCTGCCTAGCTGCACGGCCTTGACGACCAGCAGCAGGACCGAGATGACGAGATAGCCGCGCAGCATCAGCATGGCGAGCTTGGTTCCCGGCGACCACTCCACCGGCTTGAGCAGCGCCAGCGGAGGCATCCGCCAGCGCATCCGTTCGGCCTCGGACATGGCGGTGCGCGGGTGCGGCTCGCGTGCCGGGCGCCGGTTCCTGGTCAGCCAGAACCACGCCCCGGCTACCACGACGCCGGCCACCTCCCCGATGGATATCCAGATCGCGACCTTTGACGCGTCGATGTTCGAGAACAGCACGGTGACGACGAGCGTGCCCGACAGCGTGAGCAGCACGCCGATGATAAAGCTGGCCAGGATGTTCAGCCAGCGCGGGTTCAGCCACGGGCCGAGCACCTCGGGGTCGTTGCACAGCAGCAGCAGGAACACGCTCGCGCTGGGCAGCAGGATCCCGGCCAGCGCCTGCACCGCCTCGGTGAGCAGCCCCAGCGGCGTGCCTGGGATGAGCACGATGGTCGCCGCGACCACGATCATCGCGGCGTAGATGGTGTAGAACGGCTTGGCCTCGCGGAACTTGCGGTGCAGCGAGTGCTTGATGCCGAACACGTCGCCGAACGCGTAGCTGGTGGACAGGGTGACCGCCGACGCGCCGATGATGGACGCGTCCAGCAGCACGACCGCGAACGCCGCGCCGTACCACCTGCCGTGCGTGGCGAGCGCGTTGGCTACCCCGAGCGCATTGGTGAATTTTCCGGCCAGGTTGGTGCCTCGCACCGCGAAGACGGCGGTCACCATGATCGCCGCCGCCCCGCCGACCACCACGAACGCGCCCAAGGTGGTGTCGGCGCGCTCGTACGGGATGAACCGCGGCGTGATCCGCTTGTCGATGACGTTGGACTGCTGGAAGAACAGCTGCCACGGAGCGACGGTTGTGCCCACGATGGCGATGATGAGCAGCACCGCGTTGGAGCTGACCCCGCCCTGGACTCCGGGTACGACGAAGTGGTAGGCGATCTGACCCCAGTGCGGGTCGGAAAAGAGCGCGAGCGGGACCAGGATCACGCTCACCGCGATGAACACGAACATCGCTTGTTCCCAGCGGCGGAAGCTGCCGCTCATGGTGATCGCGATCAGGATGGCCGCGGTGATCGGCACCGAGATGTACTGGGAGACGTGGAAATACTGGAGCGCGAGTGAGACGCCGATGAACTCGGTGACGATGGTCAGGAAGTTGAGGATGAACAAGTCGCCGACGCTGAACCAGCCCCAGAACCGGCCGAACCGTTCGTTGATGAGCCGGGCGTGCCCGACGCCGGTGACCGCGCCGAGCCTGACCACCATCTCCTGGTTGACGATCAGCACGGGGATCAGCAGCAGCAGCGTCCACAAAAGGCTGTAGCCGTAATTCTGCCCCGCCTGCGAGTAGGTGGACACGCCGCCGGCGTCGTTGTCGCCGACCATCACGATCAGCCCGGGCCCGACGATGGCCAGGAAGGTGATCAGCTTGCGCTTGAGGCCAGCCTGCTGAACGTCGCCGATCCGGACCCGGCCGAGTGCGCCCTCGATGTCACCCAGGTGGGCCTCGTCCAGCACCGCGCTGGCCTGGGCGGCGGGATGTCCGAGCTGCGCCTGGCCGGGCTGAGGACCCTGGCGAACCGGGCGGCCTTGAGCAGCCACCGGGGCCACCGGGGCCACGGGGGCTTGCTGGGCGGGCAGAGGCTCCCGGGTGTCCGGGCTGTTAGCGGGCTGGGAACCCTGATCCTGCTGAGGACGCTGGTGGTCTTGGGAGGCTTCGGGTCGTTCGGACGGGACGGGTCGTTCGGACGGGACGGGTGGCGTGGGCTCGCCGGGTGACACGCGCTCACCAGGCTGGGCGCGCTCACCAGGCTGGGCGCGCTCACCAGGCGGGCGCGCTCACAGGTCGTCACTGCGCGTCAGCATGGTCGGCGTTGCCATAGTGGGCGTCCGGCGGCTCCGCGGTCTCGCGGCGCCGCCAGTCGCCGGGCAGCGTGACCTCGAGCACGTCGTCAACGGTGATCACGCCGAGCAGGCGGCGCTCATCGTCGACGACGGGGATGGTGGTGAGGTTGTAGTCCGTCATCAGGACGGCGACGTCCGTGATGTCGGCGTCCGGGCCGACCCGGACCGGATCGGTGTCGGACACGTCGATCACGGTGGCGTCAGGATCGGACTGGACCAGGGTGACCAGCCTGGCCACGCCGCGCAGGCGGCCTTTGTCGCTGACGGCGTGCACGCTGGTCAGCGCCTCGGGCTGAAGAGAGACGGCCTCGCGGACCCGAGCCAGCGCCTCGGCGACGCTGGCCTTGCGGGGCACGGCGACGAAGTCCATCGACATCAGCCCGCCCGCGCTCGTGGGGTTGAAGCCCATCAGGGTCAGCACCTTGGTCCGCTGGCCGGGCGGCAGCAGGTCGAGTACCGGCTGCCTGCGTCGCTGCGGCAGTTCGGCGATCGCGTCCGCGGCGTCGTCGGCGCGCATCCGGGCCAGCACGTCGGCGATCTCCTGGTCGGTGCGCGCGCCGAGCAGGCGGGTGGCCAGGTCCTCGTCGAGTTCTTCGAAGACGTCGGCCTCAAGCTCGGGATCCGCGTGTACCTGGCCGAGGATCTCGGTCTCCTCCTCCTTGGAGGCGTTCTCGAGCAGGTCGGCGATCTGGGCGGGCTTCAGCCTGCGGATGCGGGCGAACGGGCCGCGCAGCAGCGCGCTGCTCTGGTGCCCGATGAGCCACTCGAAGTCGCGCCAGTCGCGGAAGCCGCCTGCGTCTTGAGGATTATCCGGGCCGAGCAGCCCGAACAGCCGACGCGGTCGGCGGCGGGTGTCCACCCCGGACAGCACCCACTCCTCGCCGTCGCTGGCCAGCTCTAGGTCGGCCGCGCGGACCAGGCGGGCGTTCTCCACGTCGATGAGCCGGTGGCCGAGCACGTCGGCCCGGAGCAGGACCTCCCCTTCCCGGCGCTCGAAACGCTGCAGGCTCAGCCGCGCGCTGGACAGCCGCAGCGGATCCGCGTCGAAGCTGCTCACCTGGTCGATGGGCACGAAGATCTGACGTCCGCCGACGGCGGCCACCAGGCCGGTGACGAGCGGGTAGTCGGAGCCGCGGAGCCGGACGATGACATCGGCCAGCCGACCGATGGACTCGCCGCGGCTGTCCGCGATCGGCCGTTTGAGCAGCCGCGATAGCCGCAGCGTGCTTTTGTTGTCCGCCGGAGCACCCGGCCCGGCGGCCGGTGTTGTCGTCATGGGAAGCCTCTTCGAGCTCGGCCGCTAACGTCTTCCCGCCCAGCCTAGGGTGATGTCGCCCGCTCGCTACCTTGGCACATGCGGGTGAACACGCGGTATACGGGGTAGTCCTTTCCCAGGCAGGCCACGACGGCCCGGGCCCCGCCATCCGCGGGCTGCCGGTTACTTGCACAGCAGTTGTGATGGTAAGAAGTCTCTGGCGCCCACAAAGCGTAGAGACCCCATGAAAGGCGCAGATCAGTGGCCACGCGGAAGGCAGCAGGCTTGCTCGACAGAAGCGAGGGCCTGCCCGATACATTCTGGTACTCGACCAAACGCCGGCTGCTCGGCCCGCCACTGGTCAACCAGGACCTCGGGGAGCAGCGGCTATCCAACCCGCTCGCGCTGGGCGTGCTGTCACCCGACGGCATCTCCTCGTCGGCCTACGGCACCGAGGAAATCCTCATCGTGCTGGTGCCCGCGCTCGGCGTGGCCGCGTTCAGCCTGATCCTGCCCATGACCCTGGTCATCTTGTTCGTCATGGTGCTCGTGCTGCTGTCCTACCGCGAGATCGTCATGGTCTACATCAGGCCCGGCGGATCGTACGTGGTGGCGCGCGAGAACTTCGGCCCGCGCATCGCCCAGGTGTGCGCGGTCGCGCTGCTCATTGACTACGTGGTGACCGTGGCGGTGCAGGTCGCGGCGGGTACAGCCGCGGTGGCCTCCGCCTTCCCGGGGATCGGCCCGTACAAGCTCGAAATCTGCGTCGGCGTGGTCCTGCTCATGTGCCTGGGAAACCTGCGCGGGCTCAAGGAGGCGGGCCGGGCCTTCGCGGTGCCGACCTACCTGTTCTCGGGCGCGGTCATCTTGATGATCATCGTCGGGCTGATCCGCGAGGTGACGGGAACCCTGCCGCAGTCCGATCCGCACGCGCTGCCCGGCACCTACGCTCTCGGCTCCGGCTCGGCCGGGCTGATCACGGGGGCGATGATCTTCACCCTGCTGCGTGCGTTCGCCAACGGCGGCGCGTCGTTGACCGGCATCGAGGCGGTGTCCGAACGCGGTCGGCGCGTTCCGGCCGCCGGAGGGCCGCAACGCCCGCCGCGTGCTGATGGCCGAGGGCGCGATCCTCGGCGGCCTGGTGGCGGGCATCTCCTGGCTGGCGCACGCCACCCACGCCACGCCCTACAAGAGCGGCTACCCCACCGTCCTAGCCCAGGAAGCCCAGCTCGTCTTCGGCCATACGATCATCGGGCACGCCATGTTCTACCTGCTCCAGGCCGCGACCATGCTGATCCTGTACACCGGCGGCAACACCAGCTTCAACGGCTTCCCGTTCCTGACCAGCTACGTGGCCGGCGACTCGTTCCTGCCCCGGTGGCTGCTCAAGCGGGGCCACCGGCTGGTGTTCTCCAACGCCATCATCCTGCTGACCATCGTGTCCGTCGCGCTGCTGATCATCAAGGACGCCAACGTCAACAACCTGGTCCCGCTGTACGCCATCGGCGTGTTCACGGCCTTCTCGATGGCCGGCTTCGGCATGGCCAAGTACCACAGCAGGCACCGGACGCCGGGCTGGCGGCGGCGGATGATCATCAACTTCTCGGCCGGCGTGATGACCGCGATCGTGGTGGCCATCTTCGCGGTGGTGAAGTTCGCCGAGGGCGCCTGGGTGGTCGTCGTCCTGTTCGCCGTCCTGGTCCCGGCGCTGATCAGGATGAACCGCGAGTATTCGGCCGAGTCCGAGGTGCTCGAGACGATCACCGAGAACCAGCCGCCGCCTCCGCCGCACTACAGCCGGCGTACCGTGTTCGTCTTCGTGGACGACTTCGACCTAGCCGCCGTGGCCGCGCTCCGGTACGCGCGGAGCATGCGGCCCACCAGCATCCGCGCGGTGCACTTCGTCATCGACAGCGTCCGGGCCGACAAGCTGCGGGAGAAATGGATGCGCGCCGACCGCGGCGTCCCCCTGGACTTCATCGACGTCTCCGACCGCCGGCTGCTCCGGGCGGCGGCCGAAATGGTCGAGCAGGAGGTCAGCGACCCGGGGACGCACGTGACCGTCGTGCTGCCCCGGCGCAGCTACTCCGCGCTGCTCGGGCGGCTGCTGCACGACCGCACCGCGGACAAGATCGCCGCGGTGGTGAACCGCATCCCGCGGTCGGCCGCGACCATCATTCCCTACGACGTGGAGAGCCGGGTCCGGGTCCTGCAGGAACGCCAGGCCGCCACGGTGGCCGCCGGCACCCTGGACGCCTCCGCCCTGGACGCCGCCGACCAGCACATCAGGTCCGGGGAAGCGGCGGTGGCGGCCAAGCACGCCGCGCCGGACGGGGCACAGGCGGACGGGGCACAGGCGGACGGGACAGACCCCGGAGGCCACCGCGCCGCTGTCGGAGTCGGCGGCTAAGGCCCGCGGCCTGCTCAGGAAGAAGGGGCCGGGCGACGGCAACGGCCAGCGCGGGTCCCACGCCGGCCAGGCGGACGGGCCGGCCATGGCGCCCGGCGTCACGCCGATCGGCTCGCTGACCAAGCCGGGCCGGGCCGTCGTCGAGGGCCGCGTCCGGGTGGTCGAGATCAAGCCGGTCGAGCGCAATTCCGTGCTGGCCTGTGAGATATCCGACGGGACCGGCTCGCTCACCGCCATGTTCTACGGCCGCTCGCACATCCCCGGCATCGTGTGCAGCGCGCGGGTCCGCTTCAAGGGCTCGGTCGGCATCAAGGACGGCCACCCGGTGATGATCAATCCCGCCTACGAGCTGATCTTCCCCGCGGTGTAGCCGGGGCGGCAGCGGGGCGCGAACCCGGTCGTTCGGCCTATATATCGCCGTTCTTGCCTGACTCGCCGGCCGTGTACGGGACGATGAGCTCGTACGCCGGGTTGACCATCACCGGGGCATCGTGCTTGATGCCGACGGGACCGCGGAAGCGGACCCTGGAGCCGCACATCAGCCCCGGGATGCGGGAGCGACCGTAGAACATGGCGGTGAGGTCCCCCGTCGAATCGGAGATCTCGCAGGCCAGCACGGAGTTCTGTTCCACCGACCTGATCTCGACCACCCGGACGCGGCCCTCGACGACGGTCCGGCGCGGCTGGTGAATCGAGCCGATCGGGGTGACGCCCGGCGGCGGCACCGGCCGGTCGTACCCGCCGGCGCCGGGCAGCGGCTCGGGCTTCTCCTCGCCGGTCGAGGCCGCGGCGACCGCTGCCGCGACCGCCAGGTGCTGCTCCTCCGCCGTCGCGTCGGCGGGCGGGCCGGGCACCGGCGTCAGGCTGGCCGGCGCGGTCCCCTCGCGCACGGCCTGGCGTTCCTGCAGAACGTGCAGCCGGTTCTGCACGTCGAACGGGATGATGGTGGCCGCGGCGTTGGGCACCCGGCTCACCACGCCGGCGATCTTGTCCGCCGTCCGGTCGTGCAGGAGCCGGCCGAGCAGCGGCGAGAAGCTGCGCCGGGGCAAGATCGCGGTCACCTGCGTGCCGGGATGTTCCGCCTCGTGGCTGACCAGATCGGCGGCGGCCCGGGTCAGCCTCCGGTCGGGACAGTCGACGAACTCGAGCGAGACGCCGCGATCGGGCAGCCAGGCGGACCGCAGCCGCTCCGCCTGCTCGGTGTCGATGACGAAGTGCACGGCCTGCACCGTCGTCGGCCGCAGGCTCTTCGCGTACCGCAGCGCGGCCACGGTAGATAGGTCGAAGTCGTCCACGAAGACGACGACCACCCGGCGGGAGTAGTTCGGCTGGCTCGGTCCCACGCCTGACGCGCGACGCTCCCCGAGGTTCTCCAGGACCCGGGCCTCGGTGCGGTACTCCCGGTTGAGCCGGATTAGCGCGAACACTCCGACCGGGAAGATGATCAGGATCAGCCAGGCGCCCTCGGTGAACTTCACCACTGCGAAGATCACCACCACGATCGAGGTGAGCACCCCGGACGAGAAGCAGATGACCAGCTTGTGCCGCCAGCCGGGTCCCTGGTGCGTGCGGAAGTACTTCGCCATGCCGAATCCGGCCATGGAGAAGGCGGTGAACACGCCGATCGCGTAGAACGGCACGAGCGCGTTCACGTTGGCGCCGACGACCCCTATCAGCGTCACGGACAGCACGGTCAGCACGATGATGCCGTTGGAGAAGACCAGCCGGTGGCCCCGCTTCGTCAACCACCGCGGCAGGAAGGAGTCCTCGGCGACGAAGCTGGTCAGGAACGGGAAGCCGTTGAAGCTCGTGTTGCCGCCGGTGTACAGGATCAGCGCGGTCGCGGCCTGCACCACGAAGAACATGAAGTGCCCGGCGGACCCGAACACCATGCTGGCTTCCTGCGAGATCACGGTCGGGAAGCCGACCTGGTAGGGAGCGGCGTGGGTCAGGTGCGCCAGCCAGGAGATGCCGGCCACCAGCGTGCCGAGGATCAGGCCCTCTATCACCAGGACCCGGCGGGCATTGATGCCCTCAGGGGGCTTGAACGCGCTGACGGCGTTGGAGACCGCCTCGATGCCGGTCAGCGAGGCACCGCCGTTGGCGAACGCCCTCAGCAGCGTGAAGATGATCACCAAGCTGGTAAAGCTGGAGGCGCCGGGGCCGATTTTATATAGCCCGTGGAGGGCGTAGATGTTCTGCTGCGGCAGGTTACCGAGCGCCTCGCGGACGGTCCCGACCACGATCATCAAGATGACCGACCCGGAGAACAGGTAGGTGGGCAGCGCGAAGATCTTGCCCGCCTCCCGGATGCCGCGCAGGTTGCCGAAGCACATCAGCAGGATGATGCCGATGGATATCTCGGTCACGTAGGGGCCGATGGCCGGGAGCGCGGAGGCGACGGCCGCGGTGCCCGCGGCGATCTGCACCGCGACGGTGACGACATAATCGATCAGCAGCGCCACGGCGGCGACCTGCGCGATCCGCGGCCCGAAGTTGTCCCTGGCGACCACGTAGGACCCGCCGGCCCGGGTGTAGATGACGACGACCTCGCGGTACAGGAGCACCACGAGCAGCATGACGAACAAGATCACCGCGGTCATCGGCAGTAGCACCGCGAACGCGGCGATGCCGAAGAGCTTGATCAGCTCAATGAGGATTTCCTCGGTGCCGTAGGCCGAGGAGGAGATGCCGTCCGGCGACAGCACGCCCAGCGCGAGCGTCTTGGACAGCCGCTGCTCCCGGAGCTGCGCGTTGATCATCGGCGGGCCGAGCAGGCGGCGCTTGGCCGAGTACCAGAAGGTCTCCGGGAGTTCGTTGGCCTGGTCGCCGGTAAGCAAGCCAGCCGCTCTGCGCACAGCCACTTGGCCTCTAGCTCCGTCCGGGCACTCGGTTGCTGGTCAAGTCACGACGCTATGCGCGCGGCCCGGCCGCCGCCGTATGCGGCCCGTCAAGCTTTCTGAGCTGGGCGTTAAGGTTCCGTCAAGACCGCTGATATTGGCTGGTGCCGGGGCTGAAATAGCAAGAGATGAGACACCGTCCAGGACAGCGAGCGATACCGGCGCCCTACGCGCTGCCGGTCGGCTTCGCCATGTTCCTGGCCGTCGGCACGGTGGCCGCCGCACTGCACGGCCGCCTGCCCGCGACCGGGGTGCTGATCGCCTGCGCGGTAATCGCCGGCATCATGTCGTTCGCGGCCGAGCCGGTCGCGTCGGTGCTGCTGGCCGGCATCGGCTGGCTCACCACCACAGGCTTCTCCCGGCCGCCCTACGCGCAGCTGCGGCCCACCGGGCCGGCCGCCGCGCACGCGGCCGTCGTGCTCGCCGTGAGCGCGGCGGCCGGAGTCGGGTTCGGCCTGGTGTTCCGCTGGTACTGGCGACGGCGCACACTGGTAAGCATGGGTACGCGGATGCGGGCCGGCCGCCCTGCCGCGAAGAGGGCCCGGCCTGATGCCGGGGCGGCTGGATCGGCTGGGCTGGCTTCGGCGGCCGGGGCAGCGACCGGGGCAGCGGCCGGCGCCATCGACGTGCGCCGGCGGCTGGCGGGCGTGCTGCTCGCCGCGGTCCTGCTGCCGCTGCTGACCGTGGTGCTCGCGGCCTGGCGGCCGCACCTGGACCTGGCCGACGACCTGCTCATCTACCTCGTCGCGGTGGTGACGATCACGGTGGTCGGCGGCTTCTGGCCCGCCGTGCTCGCCGCGGTGACGGCCAGCCTCCTGCTCAACTGGTACTTCACCGTGCCCATTCACACGTTCACCATCGCCCAGCCGAAGAACCTGCTGGCGCTGCTGCTCTTCGTGACGGTCGCGGTCGCCGTCAGCAGCATGGTCCACCTCGCCGCCCGGCGCGCCGTCCAGGCCGCCGCGGCCCGGGAAGAGGCGGCCGCGCAGCTCGAGCTGGCGCAGACCGTGCTGGCCGGCGCCGACTCCCCCGCGGCCGTGCTCGATCACCTCACCCGGACCCACGGCGGCCAGGCCGAACTGGCCGAACGGGCGGGCGGGCGGTGGGTGCGGGCCGCCTCCAGCGGCGCCGGGGGCAGCCTGCCGGCCGCCTCGCGCATCGACATCCGCAGCGACCTGACCCTGCTGGTCACCGGGCAGGTCTCCTCGGCCACGCCGGCGCTGCTGGCCGGGTACGCCGCCCAGGCGGCGGCCGCGCTGGACCGGGAACGGCTCCGCACCCAGGCCGCCCAGGCCGAGGCGCTGGCCGAAGGCAACCGGATGCGGACCGCGCTGCTCGCCGCGGTCAGCCACGACCTGCGCACCCCGCTGGCCTCGATCAAGGCCTCGGTCAGCAGCCTGCGGCAGACCGACGTGGAATGGTCCGAAGCCGACGAGGCCGACCTGCTGGCCACGATCGAGCAGAACGCGGACCGGCTCGACGCCCTCATCGGCAACCTGCTCGACATGAGCCGCCTGCACACCGGATCGCTGCAGCCGTTCCTGCGCCCGACCGCGATCGACGAGGTGGCGCCGGTGGCCCTACTCGGGCTGGATGACAATGACAGCCTGCGGCTGGAGATGGCGGTGCCGGACGGCTTCCCGCTGGTGCTGGCCGACCCCGGCCTGCTCGAGCGGATCCTGGCCAACCTGTTCTCCAACGCGCTGCGGCACTCGCCGGCCGCCCGGCCGCCCGAGCTGCAGGCCACGCTGGACGGCGACACGGTGTGGCTCGAGGTGGTGGACCACGGGCCGGGCGTGCCGGATGAGCAGAAGGAACGCATCTTCGAGCCGTTCACCCGGGTCGGCGACCGCTACCCGGGCGGCGTGGGGCTCGGGCTCGCGGTGGCCAAGGGCTTCGCCGAGGCCATGGGCGGCCGGATCATCGCCGCGGACACGCCGGGCGGCGGCCTGACGGTGCGGATCACGCTGCCGGCGGCGAGCCAGGACAAGTCCGTGCTCGGCGCTCCCGGGTCTTCGGGGTCATGACGCGGGTGCTCGTCGTCGACGACGAGCCGTCCATCCTGCGCGCGCTGCGGATCAACCTCAGCGCGCGCGAATACGACGTCAGCACGGCCGTCGACGGCACCACCGGGCTCGCCGCCGTGGCCCGCGACCGCCCCGACGTGATCATCCTGGACCTCGGGCTGCCGGACATGGACGGCACCGCGGTGATCCACGGCGTCCGCGGCTGGACGTCGATCCCGATTATCGTGCTGTCGGCGTGGGGCCAGGAAAGCCAGAAGGTAGCCGCGCTCGACGCGGGCGCCGATGACTATGTGACCAAACCGTTCGGCATGGATGAGTTGCTGGCCCGGCTGCGGGCCGCGGTCCGTCGCGCGTCGCCCGCCCCGGACGAGCCGGTGGTGGCGACCGCGGACTTCACCGTGGACCTGGCGGCCAAGCAGGTGGTACGGGCCGATGGTTCCGGCGTCCGGCTGACCCCCACCGAATGGCAGCTGCTGGAGATCCTGGTGCGCAACAGCGGCCGCCTGGTCACCCAGCGGCAGCTGCTGCGGGAGGTGTGGGGCCCGACGTACGAGACGGAGAGCAACTACCTGCGCGTCTACCTGGCCCAGCTGCGCCGCAAGCTGGAACCCGAACCCTCCCGGCCGAGGTACCTGCTCACCGAGTCGGGCATGGGCTACCGGTTCAAGCCGTAGGGTTCCTGCGCGGTGGACACTAGGCACCCCGGTCGTTTCGACAGCCGGGTAACCCGCATCCTTGGCCCCACCAGGCCTACCCGCCCCGATCAGCGCACCCGTGCCAGCCAGGCCCGGGTAGCACGCCGGCACGATGTGACACGACGAGAGGCACAGTTCGGCATAGTTGCCGCGGCCAGCGGACCGGCTGGGCGACGAAGCTGCTGAGGCACGCCGGGGATAGCGGCGCGAGGGGCGGGTACGCATTGATCGTGCGGCAATCCCTGCTTCCCACGGCGCGGCACGCGCGCAAGACCCGTATGGCCTCCTTGCTGTCCCGGCCAGCGGCCGTCGCCGAGGCGCATCGAGCGAGCGCACGCCCTCAACCCCGTCATCCAGCGTCTTTCCGACTCCGTGGTGCGCGCGCTGCCGGGCGGCGCGCGGACCGACGCCCTGCATGGCGTCCCGTTCGGCCAGCCCGCGCACCCCGCGCTGGTCCGGCTGCCGCTCGGCTGCTGCGGACCTCCGCGGTGCTGCTCGACCTGTTCCCCGGCACCGAGCGCGCGGGTGTCGCTCGCGGCAGGCATCGCGGGCACCGCGCCCGCGGCGGCCACCGGGCTGGCCGACTGGTCGGCGCTGCACCAGGACCAGCAGCGGGTCGGCCTGGTGCACGCCGTCTGCCAGGGCGGCGCGGCCACGCTGTTCCTCGGCTCGCTGGCGGCCCGAGGCAGGCGGCCGGGGCCGCTACGGCCGGGCGCTGTCGGCGGCCGGGTTCGCCGTGGCCACCGTCGGCGCCTACCTCGGCGGGCACCTGGCGCTGCGGCTCGGCGCGGGCACCAGCCACCGCCGAGTCGGTCAGCCACCTGTCCGGGCTCGGCTGGCACGACCTGTGCGGGCTGCCCGAACTGCCCGACCGGCGCCCGATCCGCCGCCAGCTCGGCTACCTGTCCCTGCTCGTGTACCGGCAGGGAGCCGAGGTCAGCGTGCTGTCAGACCGGTGCTCCCATCTCGGAGGGCCCCTGCATCAGGGACGGGTCGTCCTGGAGCGGGGCGCTGCCTGCATCACCTGTCCCTGGCACGGATCCACCTTCGTGATCGCCGACGGCACCGTCGTGCACGGGCCCGCTACCGCCCGTCAGCCATCCTTCGAGACCCGCGTGACGACCGACGGGCGGGTCGAACTGCGGCCCCGACCCTGACGGGGCCAGCTCCGACGGGGCCAGCTCCGACGGGGCCAGCTTGCTGACGGGGCCGGAACCGCCGCCGGGGCGGGCTGGCCGTCGGCCCGGCTCGCGGTCGCGGAGCTGAAGAAACCGCCGATGCCCTCCAGGGCCTTGCCGATCTCGCTGGGCACGATCCAGACCTTGTTCGCGTCGCCCTGGGCGATCTGCGGCAGCATCTGCATGTACTGGTAGGCCAGCAGGCGCTGGTCCGGGTTGCCTTCGTGGATGGCCTTGAACACGGTGCTGATCGCCTCGGCCTGCCCGCGCGCCCGCGCCGCCTGGGCCTTGGCGTCCGCCTCCGCCCGGAGCACGAGCGCCTCGGAGTCGCCGCGGGCCTTGAGCACGGCCGCCTGGCGCTCGCCCTCGGCGGTCAGGATGGCCGACTGCTTGGACCCCTCGGCGGACAAGATGGCGGCGCGCTTGTCCCGGTCGGCGCGCATCTGCTTCTCCATCGAGTCCTGAATGGAGCTGGGCGGCTGGATGGCTTTGAGCTTGGCCCGGGCCGACCCGGATTCCCCACTTGCCCGTCGCCT
>CAWDBS010000069.1:0-101534 GCA_963800415.1 uncultured Actinomycetes bacterium | reverse complement strand
GGCGTTTATCAGCGCGGCGACGGCCGGGTGGCGGCGCATCTTGTCCAGGTAACGACTGCGGTTCGGGCCGATGCTGCCGACCGGAATGCCCAGCCGGGTGCTGATGTCGGCGTACGGCACCGGCGGGTCCGCGATGAGCAGGCTCATCAGCTGCTGGCCGTTCGGCGGCAGCTGGGCGAAAGCCTCGCGCAGCGCCGCCTGGCGCTCGGCTGCGAGCAGTCCCTGGTCGGCCAGCCCGGCCCGCTCGTCCGGGAGGCTCTCGACGTCCCGCACGTACACGGCCGCGTGCGGTCCGTGCGCCGCGCACAGCACCCGGAGGCACTCCCGCCGGGCGGTGGTGGCCAGCCAGCCGGGAAGCGCGGCTGGATCGCGGACCCGGTCCAGCTGGCTCACCAGGCGCAGCCAGACGCTCTGGCCCACATCGTCGGCATCGGCGCGGCCGAGCCGGTGCCGGCGGCAGATCGACCAGATGAGCGGGGCAAAGCGCTCGACCAGGGCGTCCCACGCCTGCTTGTCGCCGTCACGCGCGCGGGCCACCAACTCATTCACCGTCGGCTCGGCCGGGGAATTCGCCGGTCCGGGCGGTACCAGGGTGCAAACTGCCTCAGCGGTCATGATCCGGTTCTCCTCAATGCGTGCCGAGTCATCGATGACAGCTTCGGCGACCACCCGTCCCGCCGTCATGGGGTACCCGTCACGAGTTGCCCGGGAAATAATCGCGATGCCCGGCCGGGAAACGGCGGTGCCAGGCGGGAAATGTCCCTCAGACCCGGGACTGATGTCCCAGGCCCGCGTCCCTGGCCTGGACGATGGCCTGGGCCCGGTCGGCGACCTGCAGCTTGGTCAGGATGTTGGAGACGTGGTTGCGCACCGTCTTCTGGCTCAGGCCCAGCTTGGCCGCGATGGCCGTGTTGGCCCGGCCCTGGGCGACCAGGTCGAGCACCTCGCGTTCCCGGTCGGTCAGCTGCGGGAACACCTGCGGCGGGGCCACGGCCGGGGTGGTGAAGTAGGCCAGCATGCGGGCGGCGAGCTGGGTGCCGAAGATGATCTCGCCGTTGGCGGCGGCCCGGACGGCGGCATGGATCTGCTCCTGGTCGGCGCCCTTGAGCAGGTAGCCGCGGGCGCCGGCCCGCAGCGCGGAGAAGATCGAGTCGTCGTCGTCGAACATGGTGAGCACCAGCACCGTGATGTGCGGGCTGTCGGCCACGATGCGGCGGGTGGCCTCGATGCCGTTCAGCCCGGGCATGTGCAGGTCCATGATGACCACGTCCGGCTGGGTATCCCTGGCCATCTCGACGGCCTCGGTCCCGCTGGTCGCGGCCCCGGCCAGCTCGGTGTCCGGGCCGTCGGTCAGCAGCGCGGTCAGGCCGTCGCGGAACAGCGGGTGATCGTCGGCGATCAGCACCCGGATCGATTCGGTCATGGCAGCTCCCGGGCGGGCAGGCGGGCATTGATCCTGGTGCCGTGCGGTAGGCAGGGCTCGATCACCAGGTCTCCGCCGAGTTCGGTGACGCGTTCGCGCATCGACGCGATGCCGACCCCGGCCCGCCAGCCTTCCGGCAGGCCCACTCCGTCATCGCGTATCTCCACGTCAAGGTCCTTATCCAGTTGTATCCGCACCGAGCAGTGCATGGCGTGCGCGTGCCTCGTGACGTTGGTCAGCGCCTCGGTCACGATCCGGTAGCAGGCCACCTCGACCGCGGCGGGCAGGTCGGTCAGGCCCTCGTCCGGGACGTCCAGCGTAACGGTGAGCGCGGGGGCCTCGTACTTCAGCCGCCCGACCTCCTCGCGCAGCGAGCCGACCAGGCCGAACTCATCCAGCGCGGGCGGCCGCAGCCCGTAGACGATGCGGCGGACGTCACCTACCGCCCGCTGCGTCTCCGCCTTCAGCTTGCCCAGCAGTTCCTGCAGCTCGGGCTGCCCGGCCGAGCGGGCCCGGGCCGTGTCCAGGCCCAGGGTCAGGCCGGCTAGCGTCGGGCCGAGCCCGTCGTGCAGGTCGCGGCGCAGCCGCCGCCGCTCCTCTTCCCGCGCCGTGACCAGGCCCGCCCGGGACACGTCCAGGGCCCGCCGCAGCGCCACCACGTGGGCGGCCGGGCCGGCCTGGCGGGCCAGGTCGGCCAGCAGCCGCTCGTCGTCGGGGCCGAGCTGCTCGCCGCGCGACCGGGTGCCGACCAGGAGCCGCCCGACCGTCTCGCGCTGGAAGGTGAGCGGGAACGCGACCAGCTGGGGCGGGGCCTCGCCGTAGGTGGCGGCCGGGCTCCACCCGTCGCCGAGCCGCAGCTCAAGGGCCGCATACGGCAGCCGCAGGCTGTCCGCGATCGTCTTGACCACGGAGTGCAGCGCGGTCTCGGTGTCGGCGGCTTCCTCGACCCGGCGGCCGAGCCGGGCCAGGGCCTCGTAGGGCACGCCCCGGTCGCCGTAGAACAGCCGGTCCACGCGGCGCTGCACCCGGTCGTGCAGCGGCCACAGCGCGCTGGCCGCCAGCACGGTCGCGATGACCTGAACGGGCAGGCCAGTGCCCTTCAGGCCGAAGACCGAGCGAAATGACTGGGCGATCACGACCACGGCCAGGTAGACCCCGGCCATCCCCGCGGTCAGCGTGCCGTACAGCGCCGCCCGGTTCAGCAGGATGTCGATCTCGTAGAGCTTGTACCGCAGGACCGCGATCCCGATGGCGATGGGCATCAGGATGCCGGCCGGCAGCGCCAGGAGCAGGCTCCACGTGCCCGGGAAGACCAGGGTGGCGATCAGCGAGGCGATGGTGAACGGCAGCACGGCCAGCAGCCACTTGAGCTGCTGGCGTCCGACCCGGTTGGCCCGGCGCCAGCGCAGCGTCACGCTCGCTGCCGCCGCCGCGCCGGCCACCAGCCCGCATGCTATGGCCAGGGCCTGAAACGCGTCGAACAACGGCACCAGCCGCGCCATGGCGTACGGGTTCGAATGGTGGCGGAACAGGACGCCCAGGTTCTGCGGGGCGAAGGCGTAGCCGGCCACGGACAGCGGGATGAACGCCAGCGCTGCCCACAGCGCGGGCCGGAACCGCCGCGACAGCAGCCTGCCCTCCGGGAAGACCAGCAGCAGGACCATACCGCCCAGGCTGGTCGCGGGCGCGTAGGCCCAGGTGTTCACCCACAGCATCGCGGTCGAGAACGGCAGCGAACCGGGCGAGTAAACCAGCGCGTACCGGACGTATGCGTACGGCACGACCGCGATCACGTCGGCCAGCCCGATCAGGCAGAGCAGGGGGCCCATCGGATGACCAGGCCGCCGGGCCAGCAGCACGCAGCCCGTCAACGCGTAGGTGAGCGGCGCCAGCACCAGGAGCAGGGACACATCACGGCCGAGGATGGCCAGTACTGCCGTTGCGACCGCCAGGACCACCGTCATCACGGCAGCCGCCCAGGCCAGCCCGGCCGGCGTCAGCCGCCGGGCCTGCGCCACGGGTGCCGAACGTTCCTGGAGGCCCAGACTCACAGTCCTACCATGGGCCCTTTTGGTCCCGCTGTCACGGGACTAGTGTCCCGGGCCGCCCAGGATCATTTGGCCCAGGCCTGCTGCCGCCGTTTACCGGGATCGGTACGGGGTGACGGCGCGCAGCAGAAAGCTGACCAGCTGGGCGGTGTAGGCCCCGGTGTTGCGGGCCAGGTCGGCCCGGCGGCCGGCCGGGGTGACCAGCGCGTGCATCATGGCCCCGCCGACGAGCGTGTCCAGCAGCAGCGTGACCGAGGTATCGGGCGCGATCTCGCCGCGGCCGATGCCGCGGCGCACGATGGCCCGGGCCGCGAGGACCTGCGCCTGCCGCATCTGCGCGTAGTGCTCGGCCACGCCCGGGATGGCGTCGGCCTCGAGTGCGAGTCGGAGCGCGACGCGGCTGGTGTCGCCCGCGTAGATGTCGAGCATCTGGGCCGCCAGCTCGGCCAGGTCGCCGCGCAGCGTGCCGGTGTCCGTGTCGGCGACCCGGGCCAGGCGCCAGGTCACCGCGCCGGTCAGCAGCGCCTCTTTGGTGCTCCACCGCAGGTAGAGCGAGGCTTTGCCGACGCCGGCCCGGCGGGCTACCGCCTCCATCGCGAAGCCGGCCCAGCCGGTATCAGCGAACAGGTCGAGCGCGGCCTGGGCGATGCGCCGGTCCACCCCGGGATCGCGCGGGCGTCCTGGCGTCACGTGCGTCGTGCTCACCGCGCTTCCCCCTCCGCTTTATTGCTGAACGTTTACCGTCTAGGATATCAGCATGCCATTCCAGATCACCGGCGAGCGGCTGACAAGCCTCTTCCGACCGCGCAGCGTCGCGCTGGTGGGCGCGTCGGACAAGTCGACGTTTTCGATGCTGGCCTACCGCAACCTGACCGCGGTGATCGCCCGGATAGAGGCGCTCGACGCCGTCGTCACCTGGAAGGAAGCCTCCTGATGAGAACCGCCTTCACCGACCTGGTCGGCGTGCCGCACCCGATCGTCGGCTTCAACCGCTCGCCCGGCGTGGTCGCCGCGGTCACCAACGCCGGCGGCTTCGGCGTGCTGGCCGCGTCGGCCTACACCCCGGCCGAACTGGACGCCCAGCTGACCTGGATCGAGGAGCGGACCGGCGGCAAGCCGTACGGCGTGGACCTGCTCGTTCCGGAGAAGTTCGCGCCTGGCGACCCGGACAACCTCGTCGCGAGCCTGCGCGCCCAGATCCCGGCCGGGCACCTGGCCTTCGTCCGGGATCTGCTCGACCGGTACGGCGTCCCCGAAGCCGCACCGGTCCCTGAGTATGACGAGATCGCGGCCAGCCTCAACCCGGCCGGCGCGGCCGCCCTGCTCGACGTCGCGTTCGGCCACCCGATCGCCCTCATCGCGAATGCCCTGGGCCCGCCGCCGCCCGGCCTGGTGGAGCGGGCCAGGAAACAGGGCGTGGCCGTCGCCGCCCTGGTCGGGCAGCCCAGGCACGCGGTCAGGCAGATCGAGGCCGGCGTGGACCTGCTGATCGCGCAGGGCACCGAGGCGGGCGGGCACACCGGCACCATCGCCACCATGGTTCTCACCCCGGAGATCGTCGACATCGCCGCCGGACGACCCGTCCTGGCCGCGGGCGGCATCGCCTCCGGCCGCCAGATGGCCGCCGCCCTGGCCCTCGGCGCGGCCGGCGTCTGGTGCGGGTCGGTCTGGCTGTCCAGCGAGGAAGACGTCGCCAATCAGGCCATCAAGGCCAAGTTCCTGCGCGCCACCAGCTCGGACACGGTTCGCTCGCCCACCAGGACCGGCAAGCCCGCCCGCCAGCTGCGCAGCGCCTGGCACGAGGAGTGGGAACGGCCGGGCAGTCCCGCGCCGCTGCCCATGCCGCTGCAGCCGATGCTGGTCAACGAGGCCTGGCAGCGGATCGACGCGGCCGCCAGGGCGGGCCACGAGGGCGCGCTCCACCTCGAATCGTTCTTCGTCGGCCAGGTCGTCGGCTCCTTCGACCAGGTCAGGCCCGCCGCCGAGATCACCCGCCAGATCGTCGCCGACTGCGAGCGGCAGATCGCCGCGCTCGCCGGCCTAGCTCGCGCGACGCCGGAAGTGAGACCATGAACCAGCCGGAACCGGACACCATGGACCAGCCGCCGCTCGACCCCCGCACGCCTGTCGTGGTCGGTGCCGGGCAGGCGTCCGAGCGCCTCGATGCCCCGGGTTACCGTCAGCGCTCGCCCGTGGACCTCGCCGCCGACGCGGCCCGCGAGGCCCTGGCCGACAGCGGAGGCGAGCCCGTCACGGTCGCGGCGGCGATCGACACGGTGGCCGGGATCCGCCAGTTCGAGAATTCCGTTCCGGGGGCGCGGGCACCCCTGGGCCGTTCGGATAATTACTCCCGATCCGTGGCCGGCCGGATCGGCGCGAGCCCGGCCCGCGCGGTCCTGGAAGTCAGTGGCGGCCAGGCCCCGCAGCACCTGGTCAGCGAGTTCGCCGCGGTGATCGCGGGCGGCGGAAGCCAGGTGACGCTGATCTTCGGGTCGGAGGCCATCTCCACCGTCGAGCACTTCGCCCGGGCCGGCGTTAGCCGGCGACAAGCCCGACTTCACCGAGCACGCCGAGGGCAGCCTAGAGGACCGCGGCTACGGGCTGGCCGGCCTGATGTCCCGGCATCAGGCCGCGCACGGGCTGACCGGCGCGCCCAGCCAGTACGCGCTGATCGACAACGCCCGGCGGGCCCGCCTGGGGCAGACCCGCCCGGAGTACGCGGCCGCCATCGGCGCGCTGTTCGCGCCGTTCACCCGGGTCGCGGCGGCCAACCCGCACGCCGCGGCACCGGTCGAGCGCAGCACGCAGGAGCTGGTCACGCCGACCGAGGCGAACCGGCCCATCGCCGATCCGTACACCCGCTACATCGTGGCGCGGGAAAAGGTCAACCAGGGCGCCGCCGTGCTGCTCATGTCGGTCGCCGCGGCGCGGCGGCTCGGCGTTCCCCGGGACCGGTGGGTGTTCCTGCACGGGCACGCTGACCTGCGCGAGCGGGACCTGCTGGACCGGGCCGACCTGTCCGCCGGCCCGGCCTCCGTAATGGCGGTCCGCCAGGCCCTCGATATGGCCGGCCTCGGCGCGGACGACCTGGCCACAATCGACCTGTACAGCTGCTTTCCCGCGCCAGTGTTCAACATCTGCGATGGCCTCGGCCTTGATCCCGCCGATCCGCGTGGCCTGACCGTCACCGGCGGGCTGCCGTTCTTCGGCGGCGCGGGCAACAACTACTCCATGCACGCCATCGCCGAAACCGTCCAGCGGGCGCGCCGCGCCCCCGGCAGCTACGGGCTGGTCGGCGCCAACGGCGGCATCATGAGCAAGTACTCGGCCGGCGTGTACGCCACCACCCCGGCCGCCTGGATCCCGGACCGGAGCGCCGCGCTGCAAGCCGAGATCGACGGCTGGCCCGCGCCGGAGCAGTCCCGCTACGCCGACGGCCCGGCCACCATCGAGACCTACACGGTCAAGCACGCCCGCGACGGCGCCCGGACCGGCATCGTCGTCGGCCGGCTCGACCGCGGCCGGGCACGCTTCGTGGCCAAGGGTGACGACCCGGACCTCCTCGACCTGCTCACCACGGCGAAGGAGCCCATCGGCCAGGCGGTTTACGTCCGGTCGTTCGGCTTCGGTAACCGGGTCACCACCACCAGGGCCCGGATGGACGAGCTGTTCCCGCCCGGCCCGCCGGTCCTGCGCGAGGCGTACGAGCACGTGCTGGTCCGCCGCGACGGCCACCTGCTCGAGGTCACCATCAACCGCCCCAAGTCCAGGAACAGCCTGCACCCGATGGCGAACGACGAGCTCGACCGCGTCTTCGACGCCTACTTCGCCGACGACGACCTGTGGGTCGCCATCTTGACCGGAGCGGGGGAGAAGGCCTTCTCCGCGGGCAACGACCTGGTCTACTCGGCGTCCGGCCAGGCCATGTGGGTGCCCAAGAACGGGTTCGCCGGCCTGACGAGCCGGGCGCACATGCCCAAGCCGGTCATCGCCGCGGTCAACGGCTTCGCCATGGGCGGCGGCTGCGAGATCGCGCTAGCATGCCACCTGGTCGTGGCCGACGCCACCGCGCAGTTCGCGCTCAGTGAGGTCAGGGTCGGGCTGGTCGCGGGCGCCGGCGGCCTCATCCGGCTGCCGCGCACCGTGCCGCCCAAGGTCGCCACCGAGATGATCCTCACCGGCCGCCGCGTCACCGCCGACGAGGCGCTGGCGTACGGCCTGGTCAACCGGGTCGTCCCCGCCGGGACCGCGCTGGACGGCGCCCGCGCCCTGGCCGCCGGGATCCTGGAGAGCTCGCCCACGTCGGTACGGATCTCGCTGCGGGTGATGGAGGAAACCCGCGCCATCCCGGATGTCGTCGATGCCGTCAACCACCCGAGCACCGCCATCGACGAGCTCATGGCCAGCGAGGACGCCATCGAAGGCATGACCGCATTCGCCGCCAAGCGGCGCCCCCAGTGGCGTAACCGGTGAGGTCAGGACCGGTGAGGTCAGGAGCTGCGCCGGGATAGCCCGCAGACGGTCACGGTAGCACGGAGGAACTGCCAGGCTGGAGGAAGACCTGCAGCGTCAGGACCAGGACGCCGGCGATCAGGCCCAGGACCACCGTCCGCGCCAGCGGCCAGCCAGCCAGCCCCGCCCGCTGGCCTGCCACGAAGGCCCAGAACCCGAGCGAGGCGCCCTCCAGCAGAATGACGGCGTGGATGGAGCGGCTGACCGAGACCCCGGCGACAGCCAGGATGACCAGGAGCGCGAGCGCAGGAGCGGCCAGCAGGAGGAAACGCGATTCGGCTCGGATGATCCTCATCTCCTCACTGCGGCTGGGGCGCTTGCGCAGTTCTGCCTGCCGGGCAAGGGATGCGGAAAAGACGTGTGTCACGAACATGGCGAGCACGGGTCCGAGGATCACCCCTATTGCCGCCCCGAGCTTCAGGTTCTGCCAGCCGTCGTAGACGACCAGGACACTCATCACGGTGATCGTGGTGTACACGGCCCGGTCGAGACGCCCCGCTCGTGAGCCGAACCCGAACCCGGTTGTTGTCATGCCGGCCAGGCTAGCCGTATCTCCCGGGATCTTTGCTGAACCTGTCGAAATCGCTGAGGAAAGCCAGGACCTTCCTATCCGTCCCGCAGGGCGGCCTTGAGGATCTTGCCCCACGGTCCCTTGGGCAGCTCGGCCATGAACCGGATTTCCCGCGGGTACTCAGTGAGACATATAAGAAGTGATCCGAGTTTAATGCGTCCGGCTGCGTCCAGCCGTTCCAGATTCCCGCAGGCCAGGCCGGTGCGTACGTCCGGCCGTTCTTGCCGCGTCCAGCGGGTCCAGCCGCGTCTGTGTCAGCGATGTGTCAAAGAAGCGCCCCGCTGGCTACGGCTGGCGGGGCGCTCTGCTGTCCGCTCCTGCGGCCGTGCCAGCCGCTGAGTGCCACCCGCAGGCGGGGCAGCTACACCCGGCCGATCAGCGGACGCTGAGCATCTGATCCGTAGAGTGTGTCGGCAGTGTCGCCGACCTGGGTACATACCTTGTGACCTGGTGGGACGATACTCATTGGTGCGCGTCATTAGCCTGTCTTGCGCGGTGCTGTATGGCCAGATTCAGGCCAGCGCAGACCAAGATCATCGGCTGATCCCCTCGATGCGAACTACCGGCATCTACGACGGCTGGCCGACCTCGGCAGCTAGTTCACGGTGTCCATAGTCGTGGAACCTCGCTCCGTGTTGCCGTCACTACCACCGTATATCCGACTTAGCCGCCTATGAGATGGCCTGGCAGAGGGCAGCCGCGTTATGCTTCGCTCCATCAGGCTCGTGGGGAGGCACCGGTGATGACAGAGCCGGGAGACGAGACACCAGCGGTCCCAGGAGAACCAGGCCGTGATCCGCTCCGCGCGTCTCATGCCGACCCCAGGCAGGTGACCACCCCCTCGGTCCAGCCTCCTGAAGAAAATGCTCCCGCTGAGGCAGATCTCGCCCGTAGCCAGGCTGAGGGCGACCCTCCCCAGCCAGTCAAGAAGCCGCGTCGGCGACGCATCCGCAGAGCTGTCGTCGGCTTGCTCGTCGCGCTTTCCTGCCTCCTGGTGCTGCTGTCCACCACGGAGGTGTGGGCGCACCGGACCCTGCTGAACACCGGCACGTTCGTCGGCACGGTCGCGCCCGTCTTGGAGAATCCGGCAGTGACATCCGCCGTGGCGGCGCGCGCCACCGACGAGCTGTTTACCGAGCTCCATGTTCAGGCCCGCCTGAAAGCTGCGCTCCCGCCCAAGGCCAGTATCGCGGCCGTCCCGGTCACCAATGCCACCAAGAGCTTCGTTACCGGTCAGCTGGCCACCGTGCTGGCGTCCCGCCAGTTCCAGGCCATCTGGACCGCAACGTTGACCTCCATGCACCAATTGCTGGTGGCGGTGCTGCGCGGCCAGCATACGGCGGCAGTATCCAACTCGGGCGGCTATATCGTCCTCAACACCGTCCCCCTGATCAACCAGGCCCTGGGGAAGGTGTCGGGCCTGGCCTCCAACTTGACCGGCAAGCCCGTGACCTTGCCCACCATCACCAGCGCCGACCCGCCCCAGCAGGCGGTGAACAAGCTGTCCAAGGCCCTGGGGGTCACCCTGCCGAGCGACTTCGGCCAGATCACCCTGGTGAAGTCGAGTGACCTGGCCGAGGTCCAGCGAGGGGTGAAGGCCTTCGACCGGTTCACCCTGGTCCTGCCCTTGGTCACGATCGTCCTGATCGCCTTGAGCCTGTGGCTGTCGGTGAATCGCCGCAGAACCTTGCTTCAGCTGGCGGTGGGCGTATCTCTGTTGATGATCGTGGAGAGGCGCGTTACGCTCCACGAGCAAAGCGTGCTGGCCAGCGGTGCTCACAACCCCCAGCTCGCTCAGACTGTTCTCGGTGACCTGCTGCACGGATTCTTCGTCCTCACCGCATGGGTCCTGGGCGTGGCTCTGGTCGTCCTGGTCATCGCCGTGCTGAGCGGGCCGTACCGGTGGGCGGTGGCCTTCCGCTCGTGGGTGACGCGGACCTGGCGCAACATCACGGGTGCACGGGGTGGTGACCACCGAGGCCGCGTGGTCTCCTGGGTGGCTGCGCATGCGGGTGGTCTCCAGCTGGGAGGCGCTGTCGTCGCCGGGATCCTGCTCCTGATCGTGAGCGTGTCGTGGCTCAGCTTCCTCATCATCGGCGTGCTGCTCGCCGCCTACGAGGTCTACCTCCAGTGGATCAAGCCTCCCCGGCCCGATGAAGCGCCGCCCACCCCCGGTCCCGGCAACCAGGTGCGCCTCCCGTCTGGCACCGGCAAAACCTAGGCAAAAGCGTCCGGAATACCGTCACGTGACGCTTGATGCGCACCATGTGAGGCGCGCCTCGTTCTGCCCCGTCCTCCCGGCAGGTACCGAGCGCAAGCCGCAGAGGCTCGTCGCGCGCGTTCCGGGCCTGGCCTCTGGCCTGGCCCTTGCCGTCAGGCCCGGCCGGTATGCCTAGCCGCCCCGAGCGCCGGGGGCTCTGAGCGCCGCGCAGGACGAGCCAGGCTGGCCGCTGAGGTGGCCTAGCTGCCCTCGGCCCTGAAAGTCCCCCACCGGGGCACGGTGCGCACCAGCCCCTCGGTGGCCAGGACGCGCAGCACCCTGGTGATCGTGGCCTGGGAGACGTGGTAGTGCTCGGCCAGCGCCGCCGTCGCGGGCAGCGCCTCGTCTACGGCCCATTCCCCCGCTGCGATGCGCCGCCGCAGGTCGGCGGCGACCCACCCGCGGCCGCGAGCTCAACACCGTGCGGGCCTACCATCACGCCCAGCGAGCATCACCAGGGACGACGTCGAGGCATTGGCCGACTACGCACTCACCTCGGGCCGCAGCCGCGGCGGCAAGCCAGGCACCGGCCTCGGCGTGGCGACGGTGCGGATGATGCTCAGCCAGCTCTCGGCCGCATTTGAGATGGCCGTCGACGACGGCAAGCTGCCTCGCAACCCGGCCCGGAAGGTCAAGGTGACCGGCGGGCCGAAGGCGCCGCGCCAGAACCTGGTCCGAAGACGAGGTCCGGCGCTTCATCACGGCGGTGTCCGGTGAGCGGCTGGCTGCCTGCTGGCTGCTCAGCTTGCTGGGCATGAGGCGCGGCGAGGTGTGCGGGCTGCGCTGGTCCGATGTCAGCTTCACCGACGCCACCCTGAGCATCAAAAACACCCACGTCACGGTCGGCGGCGAGGTGATCGAGAAGGGGCCGAAGTCCCGCCGCGGCTACAGGACGTTGCCGCTCTTCCAGCCGGTGCTCGGCGCCCTGCTGGCGCTGTACGAGACCCAGGTGGCCGAGAGCAAGGCAGCCGGTGCCGCCTACGCGGTCGGCGCCGTCGACGACGGATTCGTCTGCTGCGATGAGCTCGGCGCCCCGGTGAACCCGCAGACGTATTCAGATGCCTTCGCGCGACTGTGCAAGGCGGCCGGGCTGCCGAAGATCAGATTGCATGATTGCAGGCACTCGGCCAACAGCCTGCTCGAGCACCTGGGCGTCCCGGATTCGATCCGGGCCAGTTGGTTCGGTCACACCGTCGCCGTGAACGTCGGCACCTACACGCACGTCAAGCCCGCGGACCTGGCCATGATCAGCGGCGCGCTCGGTGGCCTGTTTGCAGAGGCTGTGTGACAAGAACGTGGCAAAAACGGCCCTGCCGGGTGTGACAAGGGCCGCAGATGAGAGCCCTGGCCTGCGGGAATGCGCACTGGCTGAGACTTCGGTCAATGAGACATATATTAAGTGTGTATCACCGCCTTGCCTAGGTTGTCGCGACGGCGCGACGGAGGGGACAGTGATGTACCTCATTCGGGGAGGCTCCAGGGGAACCGGCGATGCCGCCCCTCCAGCCTCAGATGACGGGCATCCGGCCGGTGGACCATCGGCCGGGCTGCTGCTGACCGAGCCCATCCGCGGGCTGGCTGACCTGGCCACCCTGCTGCTGACCGCGCCCGGGCTGGCGGCCGCCCCGCGCGGCGACGGTCACGGGGTGCTGGTCTTCCCCGGGCTGCTGGCCGGCGATTCGAGCACCGTGCCGCTGCGGGCCTTCCTGCGCTGGCTGGGCTACGACGTCCGCGGCTGGGACCTCGGCCGTAATCACGGGCCGACCGAGGCGGTGCTGGCCGGGATGCCCCGGGCAGTCCTCGATCATGCCGAACGAACTGGGCGACCCGTATCACTAGTGGGCTGGAGCCTGGGCGGCGTTTATGCCAGGGAGATGGCCCGCCTCCATCCCCGGCAGGTCCGCCAGGTCATCACCCTGGGCAGTCCCTTTGCCCTGGTTGACCCGAGGCAGAGCCATGCCCATGGTCCCTACCAGCGCCTCAGCTTCCTGCACGCCCCCGCCCTCAGGCTGCCCAGCCGCGAACAGCGGGCCCGGCCGATCGACGTGCCTTCGACCTCGGTCTACTCCCGCTGGGACGGTGTCGTGGCCTGGCGGGCGTGCATCGAGCCGGATACGGCGCTGCACGAGAACATCGAGGTCCGGTGCAGCCACGTCGGCTTCGGCGTGGACCCGGCGACGCTCTGGCTGATCGCCGACCGGCTGGCCGTCCCGGCCGGCCAGCGAGTCCCGTTCCGCCCGCCGCTGGTCTTGCGGCCGCTGTTCCCCGGCCGCCGATGACCGGCCCGGCTATGGCGCCGCGCATCGCCACCAGGCCGGCGCCGTGGGCCTTCGCGGCGCCGTGGGGAGCGCGCGGTTACGTCACCGACCTCGACGGCCCGGTGCACTGGATCGAATTCGGCGAAGACCCGGTCCAGGGCTCAGCCCCGGACCTGGGGCGGGACGAGCCGCCGATCGTGTTCGTGCACGGCCTGGGCGGCTCGCACCTGAACTGGTGCCTGGTCGGGCCCCAGCTGGCCGCCAACCGCCGCGTGGTCGCGCTGGACCTGCACGGGTTCGGCCTGACCCCGGGCACCCGCAGCACGTCGACCGTGCGGCGCAACGCCGCGCTCCTGGACCGGTTCGTCCGGGAGATCACCGGAACGCCGGTGATCCTGGCCGGGAACTCCATGGGCGGGCTGATCTCCATCCTGCAGGCGGCCACCGCGCCGGACACGGTCCAGGGTCTGGTGCTGATCGACCCTGCCCCGTCGCTGCCGCTGCCGCCGCGCGCCCCGGACCGGCAGGTGGGGAGCCAGTTCCTCATGTACGCGCTGCCCGGCCTCGGCGAGCTCTACGTCAGGAGGGTGCTGGCCCGCACGCCGCCGCAGCGGGCCGTCCAGCGCGTCATCGAGCTCTGCTTCGCCGATCCGTCCCGGATCGACCCGGCCATGCTCACCGCGTCGATCGCCCTGGCCGCCGAACGCCAGAGCCAGGACTTGCACGCCAGGGATGAGGCCTTCCTGGCCGCGTCCCGGTCGCTGATGCGGGTGGTTGGCCTGCGGCGCCGTTACTGGGAGATGATGGCCTCGGTGCGGGTCCCGGTCCTGCTCATCGGCGGCGAGGCCGACCGGCTGGTGCCGGTGGCCAGCCTGCGCCAGGCGGCCGCCCGAAATCCGCGCTGGGAGATGGTTATCCTGCCCGGAGTCGGGCACACTCCGCAGCTCGAGGTACCGGAGACGGTCATCGGCACGCTGCGGGACTGGCTTGCCCGGCATTTCGCCCCAGCCGCGGCCTAGGGCCACGAGGAGGAACAGATATGCAGCAACTCACCGGACTGGATGCCTCCTTCCTCGCCCTGGAAACCGCCAACACCACCGGCCACGTCGGGGGGCTGAGCGTGCTGGATCCCAGCGCCGCGCCCAAGCCGCTGACCCTGGCCCGGCTCACCGAGGTCATGGCCGCCCGGCTCACGCTCGTGCCCGTGCTCCGCCGCAAGCTGCTGAACGTGCCGCTCGGCCTGGACCAGCCCTACTGGATCGACGACGCGGACTTCGACATCGAGTACCACGTCCGCGAGATCGCGCTGCCGCGCCCGGGCTCCGACGCCCAGCTGACCGAACAGGTCAGCCGGCTGCACGCCCGGCCGCTTGACCGCAGCCGCCCGCTGTGGGAGATCTACCTGATCACCGGGCTGGCCAAAAAGCGGGCCGCGGTCTACACCAAGATTCATCACGCCGCGATCGACGGGGCCTCCGGCGCCGAGCTGCTGACGGTCCTGTTCGACCTGACACCACAAGGGCGCGAGCTGCCCCCGGCCGAGCCGTTCGAGCCGGCCAGCCCGCCGGGCCTTCCGGTTCTGGCCGCGAAGGCAGCCGCTCGGCTGGCCTGGCGCCCGGTGCAGACCGTCCGCCTGACCAACGAACTGGTCAAGGTGCTGCCGACCCTGGCCCCGGTGGTGAATACGCTGGTCGGCGGCATGCTCGGGCTGGACCGCGGCGACGGCGCGGTCATCGCCACCAGGCCCGGACGCGCGCCCGCGACGCCATTCAACAAGCCGATCACGCCGCACCGCAGGCTCGCGTTCCGCAGCGTCAGCCTGGACACGGTCAAGATGGTGAAGAACGCCTTCGGCGTGTCGGTCAACGACGTGGTGATGGCGATGTGCGCTGGGGCGCTGCGACGCTGGCTCATCGACCACGACGCGCTGCCGGACCAGCCGCTGGTCGCGATGATCCCGGTGTCGGTGCGGGACCTGGCCAGCCAGGGAGCGCTGGGCAACAAGGTGTCCGCGATGCTGGCCCCGCTGCCCACCAGCGTCACCGACCCCGGCCTGCGGCTGGAGATCGTCCATTCCGCGACGCAGGTCGCCAAGACCCAGCAGGCGGCGATCCCGCAAGGCCTGGTCGACCAGATCAGCGACTTCGCCGTGCCGGCGCTGACCGCGCGGGCGGCCCGGGTGGTGTTCGCCACCGGCCTGCTGCACCGGCTGCCGCCGTTCAACATCACCATCTCCAACGTCCCCGGCCCGAACGTCCCCGTCTACCTCTGCGGGGCCAGGCTCATCGCGCACTACCCGGTGTCGGTGGTCACCGACGGTCAGGGGCTGAACATCACCCTGGTGGGCTACCTCGGCCAGCTGCACTTCGGCCTGGTCAGCTGCCGGGAACTGGTCCCCGACATCGATACGCTGGCCGGTTACCTGACCGACGAGCTCGCCCTGCTGGTTGATGCCGCAGAAAAGCGCGCCGTCGGCTGATGAGATCGGCACCGCAAGGCGCGCGACTGGGCGACGACGACGCCCGCGCGATCGTGCCCGGGGGAGCAGCGGCGCCCGCCGGGATCCCGGCCGAGATCTTCGCGGCCGCCGTGGACACCTTCGTCGCCGGGCAGCGGCTGGATATGCGGTCGCTGGCCCGCCGCCTCGGCGTGGCCCGGGCCACCCTGTACCGGCGGGCCGGCAACCGGGACCAGCTGCTCGACGAGATGCTCTGGTGGCGGGCCCGCCACCTGCTCGTCGAGCAGGTGCAGGCTACCGCGTCACTGGCGGGCACGGAGCGGCTCGTGGCGATGATCGGCGGCGTGCTCCGCGCGATCGCCAGGGACCGCCCGCTGCGGGCGTTCCTGGAATCCGACCCGGAGGCCGCGCTGCGCCTGCTGACCGGCACCCGCAGCACCGTGCACCGGGGCATGGCCAGCGCGCTGGAGAAGCTCATCGACCTGGAGCGCGACCGCGGCTGCTTCGACGCCCGGCTGGACACCCCGACGCTGGCCTACGCGATCGTGCGGATCAGCGAGGGCTTCCTGTACGCCGACGTGATCGCCGACCGCGCCCCCGACATCGACCGCGCCGTCACGGTCATCGAAGCCCTGCTCTCCGGCCTTGACAGCCGGTCAGCTCCGGTTTAGGGCGAGCACCAGCTTGCCGGTGTTCACCCCGTGGTCTCGGCGGCCACGGACGTCTCCGAAGGCGCGGCCGCTGAGGACGCCGTCACCGGGGGGCTGGCCGGCTGAGCCGGCAGGAACAGGACGGCCAGGACGGCCCCGGCCGCGGCGACCCCGCCGGCCACCAGGCAGCTGATCGACAGCCCGTGCAGGAACGCGTTCGTGGCCGCGTTCCGCACGGCATGACCCAGGGCGCCGTGGCCGGCCACGCTGACCTGGCCGGCCGCGGCATACGCGGCGCCGAGCGACTGGTGCGCGATGGCCGTGAGCTGCCCCGGCAGCCCGGCAGGAAGGCGGGCGGTCAGCCGGGAGCCGTACAGGGACGCGTAGACGCTGCCGATCACGGCCACGCCGAGGGTCCCGCCGAGCAGCCGGGTCGAGTCGTTGACCGCCGAACCCACGCCGGCCTGGCGCCGGGACACCGCGCCCATGATGGACTCGGTGGCGGGCGCCGAGGTCAGGCCCATGCCCAGTCCGTACAGCACCATCTGGACCGCGATGATCCCGTAGCCGATGGTCGCGGTGGTGGACGCGGCGACCCAGCCGTAGAAGGCGGCCATCGCGATGAGCCCGAGGGTGACGATGAGCTTGGTGCCCGCCCGCACCGCGAGCTGCGTCCCGGCCACCGAACCGACGCCGACCGACAGCGCCACCGGCAGCAGGTGCACGCCGGTGGACAGCGGCCCGTAGCCGCGGACGAACTGGAAGTACTGCGTCATCAGGAAGATGAAGCCGAACAGGGTAAAGAACGCGACGGTCACCGCTCCGCTGGCCGCGCTGAAGCGCATGTTGCGGAACAGCCGCACGTCGAGCATCGGGTGGACGGCCCGCCGCTCCCAGCCGATGAACGCGACCAGCAGGACGGCCGAGACCCCGAACCCGGCCAGGCTCCGCGCGCTGCCCCAGCCGTAATCAGGCGCCTCGATGATGGTGAAGACCAGCAGCGCCATGGCCGCGGCCGAGAGCACCAGGCCGGCGACGTCCACCGCGGTCGCGTCCGGGTTCTTCGACGTCGGCACGGCCACCGCGACCAGCAGCACGCCGGCCGCCGCCACCGGGCCCATGGCGAGGAAGATGGCATCCCAGCTGAAGTGCTCGAGCAGCCAGCCGCCCACGATCGGCCCGAGCGCGATCGCGACGCCGGCGATGGCGCCCCACAGGCCGATGGCGCGGGCCCGTTCTCTGCGTTCGGTGAAGACGTTGGAGATGAGCGAGAGGGTGGCCGGGAAGGTCATGGCGGCGCCCAGCCCCATCACCGATCGCGCCGCGATCAGTTCCGCGGGACTGGTGGTGAAGCCGCCGGCCAGGCTGGCCGCGCCGAATACGACGAGCCCGGCCAGCAGCATCCCCTTGCGGCCGAGCCGGTCCGACAGGCTGCCGAACGTGAGCAGCAGCGCGGCGAAGGTGAGGTTGTAGGCGTCGACCACCCATTGCAGCTGGGTGGTGGTGGCGTGCAGCTCGCGGACCAGGGAGGGGAGCGCCACGTTCACCAGGGTGGTGTCCAGGTTGATCGCGAAGGCGGCGAGCAGCAGGGCGGCGAGGATCATCGGCTTAGAACGCATGGTTGAGATAATCAGGCATTAACTTGATAAAGTCAAGCTATAGAACTTGGAAGTCAACCACGACTCGGATACTGTAGGGGCATGCGCAGCTATGGCCAGTACTGCTCGGTGGCCAAGGCCCTCGACGTGGTAGGCGACCGGTGGACCCTGCTGATCATCCGGGAGCTTGTCCTGCAGGGCCCGTGCCGCTACACCGACCTGAAGAACGGCCTGCCCGGCATCGCCACCAACCTGCTCGCGGACCGCCTGCACGACCTTGAGTCAGCGGGCCTGGTCCGCCGCGAGCAGGCGGCGCCGCCGGTGGCCACTACGCTGTTCCACCTTACCGAGGCCGGCCTTCAGCTCGAGCCGGTGCTAGACGCCCTCGGCGGCTGGGGGATCAGGTACATGGCCCAGCCCGACGAGGATGACGAGTTCCGCAGCCACTGGTTTGCCTTCCCCGTCGCGCTCTTCCTGCACGACGGCGATCCGGACGGCCCCGCGACCTCGATCGAGCTCCGCACCGCCAGCCGTCCCGCGGTCATCGAAGTCTCCGGCGGCGAGGTCCGCACCCGGCTCGGCACGGCACCGTCCCCGGACCTGGTCCTCCAGGGATCCCCGCGGCTCATCCTCGGCCTGCTCTCCGCCCACCTGACTCCGGCCCAGGCCCAGGACCTCGGCCTGACCATCACCGGCGACCCTGCGGTGCTGCGCCGCATCCAACCGCAGCCCGCGCCCAGCTCGCCCGCATGATCACCGGCGCCGACGACTGGCGCGGAACCCGGCGAGCGTGCTCGCCGGGTTCCGGCGTTGGCCCGCGCCGCCCAGCGCTTGGCCCTACCGCCCCGCTCCGTCAGTCATTTACCGGGTCAGTCCTGCACCTGGGTCAGTCATTCACCTGGCTCAGGCCGCTGCCGGTGAGGAGGAAGGCGCCAGGGTCCGGGCTGTCGCTGGTGGCGAGCTCCAAGACGCTGCGCCCGGCTTGCTCAGGCGTGAGCACGGGGCCGAGCTGCCGGATGTACGCGGCGGTGTCCAGGCCGGCCCGGGCGGCGTATGCGGCCACCGCGGCTGCGCCGAGGCCGGTCGCCGGGGTCAGCTGCGGCAGCACGGAGACAAACCTGATGCCGAGGCCGGCCCGGACGGACTCCTCGGCTGCGTAGGCGGTGATGAACCTGACAGTGGCCTTGGCCCCGGCGTAGCCTCCGGATAGCGGCGAGCCGCGCAGCGCCGCCCCGCTGGACATCGCGATCACGGAGCTGCCCGGGTTAAGCGGGGCGAGCAGCGCTTCGCGGGTCCAGTGGAACACGTGCTGCACATCGACTTCCCAGTTTCGGCTGAAGGTCTGCCAGGTCTGGTCGCGGAGCGAGCGGGGCAGCGGGGGCGCCCCGGCGCTGAGCACCAGGATGTCCGGCCGGTGCGCGTCGATGAGCTGCCCGGCCACGACGGGATCGGCGGCGTCCGCGGTGACCGGCGTTACCGAACCGTCGAGCTTGGCCGCCAGCTCGGCGAGCCGGTCGCCGTCGCGGGCGACGGCGACCACGTGCGCGCCGGCCGCGCCGAGCGCCGCCGCGATGCCGCGGCCCAGGCCCCGGCTTGCCCCGGTGACTAGTGCGGTCGTTCCGGTAATTTCTTTCATCGGACTTCCTCCTGAGTGGACTTGGACGGGGCCAGGGCAGCGATCGGCACGCCGGCGGCGGCCACCGCCGCGGCGGTCCACTCGGCGGGCCTGAACCCGTCGATGAACGCGGCCGGGGAGGCGTAGCTGCCGCGGGCGGCGAACACCGCCGCGAGGAGCGCGATACCGAACACGCCGCCGAGCGCGTTCAGCGCGTTGTTGGTGCCTGCGGCCACGCCCACGTCGGCGGGCGGAACGGAGGCAGTGACCGCGTTGGCTACGGTGGGGAAGCACATCGCGATGCCGATGCCCGCGACGATCAGCGGCGTGACCAGGGTCCCGTAGCTGACTCCCGGCCGGGCCACGGCGGCCAGCCAGCCCAGTCCCGCGGCCTGCAAGGCCAGGCCGGAGAACATGAAGGGCCGGTTGCCGACCCGGTTGGCCAGCGCGCCGGCCACCGGCGTGCGTGCGGACGTCATATCCGCCGGCGCCCGCACGCCGGCCAGCGCGACGGCCGGCCCGGCCGCGCTCGTCATCTCGGGCATTACCGTTCTCCGTTCTCTGCGGTCCGTTCTTGCCGTTCAGCCGTACCGATCCGGGTGTACGCGCGAACTCAACTGCCTGCGGCCGGTGAGTTTTCCTGCCCGGCGGGATCTGTACTGGTGAGTGCGCGCGACACGGGTGCGCGGGCCGGAAACGGAGCAGCGATGCCAGCGGTAGAGAAGGCGCGGACGGACACCGCCCGGCCAGGCAGCGACGAGTTCGCGCGGCTGACCGGCCCGTTCCGGGCTGAGCTGCTGGCCCACTGCTACCGCATGCTCGGATCGGTCCATGATGCCGAGGACCTGCTGCAGGAGACCCTGACCCGGGCCTGGCGCTCCTACGGCGAGTTCGAGGGCCGCTCGTCGCTGCGCACCTGGCTGTACCGGATCGCGACCAACGCGTGCCTGCGGGCGCTGGAGACCCGGGCCCGCAGGCCGCTGCCATCCGGCCTGGCCGCACCGGGCGAGGACCCGGCCGGGCTGCTGGCCCCGGCCCGGCCCGAGGTGCCGTGGCTGCAGCCCATCCCGGATGCGCTGGTGAGCGCCGGGGCCGGGGATCCCGCCGAGGTGGCCGCGTCCCGGGCCGGCGTGCGGCTCGCCCTGATCGCCGCCATGCAGTACCTGCCCCCGCGCCAGCGCGCCGTGCTGATCCTGCGTGATGTGCTCGGATGGCGGTCGGCTGAGGTAGCCGGGCTGCTCGGCACCACCACCGTGGCGGTGAACGGCGCGCTGCAGCGGGCCCGGGCGCACCTCGCGCAGGCGGCCCCGGCCGAAGACGAGATCAGCGAGCCGGACGACCCCGCCGTCCAGGCGCTGCTCGGCCGGTACGCCACGGCGTTCGAGGAAGCCGACGTGGCCGGCCTGATCCGGTTGCTGCGCGATGACGCCGTGTTCGAGATGCCGCCGCTGCCCACCTGGTACGCCGGCCGTGTGCCCATCGGCCGTTTCCTGGCCGCGCGAGTCCTGCTCCGGCCGCGGGGCTTCCGCATGATCCCGGTGGCGGCCAACGGCCAGCCCGCGCTCGCTGCCTACCTGCGCGAAGACGACGGGGTGCTGCGTGCTCACGGGGTCCAGGTGCTCACCATCACCCGGGCCGGCGTGTCACGGGTCGTCTCGTTCAACGACCCCGGCCTGCTCGCCGCCTTCGGCCTGCCCGCTGTGGCTGGGCTCGACGGATGTTGCTGAGGGAGGCACTCTTGTGTCCGAGGGGCGTCTGGCCCCCCTGGGCAAGGCGGAGGGCGGACACAGTGAACGATCACTCCGGGAGCGTGGCGCTGGTTACCGGCGGGTCGAGTGGCATCGGGCGGGCGGTCGCCGAACTGCTCGCGGCCAGGGGCGCTCGGGTGGCGGTGAACTCCGCCGACGCCGACCAGGCCGGTGCGGTGGTCGCGGCGATCACCGCGGCCGGCGGCACCGCGATGGCCGCGGTCGCGGACGTCCGTGACGCCGCGGCTATGTCGCGGGTGGTGGACCAGACCATCCGGTCGTTTGGCTCATTGGACACCCTGATCACGTCCGCCGGGATCCAGCGGTACGGGACGGCCACCGATACCGATGAAGCCGGGTGGGATGAGGTCTTCGCGGTCAACGTCAAGGGCGTCTTCCTTGCCGCCCGGGCCGCGCTACCCCAGCTGCGGCGCAGCCCCCGCGGCGCAATGGTGGTGGTCTCCTCGGTCCAGGCGTACGTGGCCCAGAGCCGCGTGGTGGCCTATTCGGCGAGCAAGGGGGCGCTGAACGCACTGGTCAGGGCCATGGCGATCGACGAAGCTCAGTACGGGGTGCGGGTGAACACGGTGTGCCCGGGTTCGGTCGACACGCCCATGCTGCGATCGTCAGCGCGGATGTTCAGCGACGGCACCGAGGCGGGGACGCAGCGTACCGTCGATGACTGGGGGCGCTGCCATCCCTTGGGCCGGGTGGCGCGGCCCGGCGAGGTCGCGGAGGTCGCCGCCTTCCTGGCCAGTCCCCGCGCCAGCTTCATCACGGGGGAGGACGTCCGCGTCGACGGCGGCTTGCTGGCCACCGTGGCCGTAGCGATCCCGGACCACCCGGACTCCTAGTCGGCCAGCCGGAACGCGAGCTGCGTCTGCCACTTGCTCATGTCAGGCTCCTCGTTGGGGTCAGTCAGGTAGATTTCCAGCCGGCTGCCCCACCGCTCGCCGCCGCTGGCGGGAGACATGTCCCATCTCAGGCTCCCCCGCCATGTCGATGACCCGAGCCGGGTCAGTGCTTGGTGGCGATGATGTAGGCGTTGACGATATCGCCGTCGACATGCTTGGCCTCGATCGAGCCGAAGCCCGCGTTACTGAGCATTTTCCGTGCGGTCTGCTCTCCCCACATGGCGCCAAGGCCCATCCCGCCATCGGCGAGCGAGACGGTCATGCAGTGCATGCATGAGACGGTGTACAGGAACGTTCCGAGCGGGTGGTGCATGTTCTCCGCGAGCTGGCTGGAGGCGGAGGTATCGACGCAGAGATAGACCCCGTCCGGGCGCAGGGCCTGGGCTATCCCGGCGAGCATCAGATCCGGTCGGGCCTGGTCGTGGACCGAGTCGAAGGTGGTGATGAAGTCGAATTGAGCGATCTCGCCGAGGTGGGCGGCGTCGCGTTTCTCGAACCGCGCGTTCGTGAGGCCCTTGCGATCGGCCTCGGCGCACGCCGCTGCGATCCCGGCGTCGGAGAAGTCGAAGCCGGCGAATCGTGAGCGGGGGAACGCCTCGGCCATCAGGTTAGCGGCGTGACCGGAGCCGCAGCCGACGTCCGCGACGTCGATACCGTGCCGGAGCCTGTCCACCATGCCCGGGACAAGCGGCAACGTCACCTCGATCAAGGTGGCGTCGTAGCCGGCGCCGCTATCCTCGGCCATGACCGCCTGGAACCTCGGGAAAGCCGAGTACGGGACCCCGCCGCCGCGACGGAAGCACTCCACGATCTGGTCTTCCACCGTCGCCATCAGCCCGATGTACTGCATCCCGGTCGCGAGATTGTTCATGCCGGCCGCCCGGGTGAGCCAGGCGGCGTGATCGGCCGGCAGCGAGAAGGTGCCCCCCGCGCCGTCATGATCGACGATCCTGCCGGTGGTCATCACCGCCAGCCATTCACGCACATACCGCTCGTCGAGCGCGGCCCGTGCTGCGATCTCGGCGCTCGTCGCCGCCGGCATCCCGGCCATGACGTCGAACAGCCCGGTCCGGTGACCAACGCTCACCATCAGCGCGAGCGCGGCCTCATTCATCGTGCCGATCATCCGCTTAGCGAATTCCGTCGAGCCCCCGGTCCCTGCCTCCGTCATCCTGACCTGCCCTTCGAGCGCCCGGCTCGGCGTGATCCCGGCGCCCTAGGCCGCACCGCGGGACTACATGTACAGGCCACCGTTGACCGGGTAGACCTGACCGGTGATGTAAGCCGACTCGGGGTCGGCGAGGAACTCCACCACCCGGGCGACCTCGTTGGCCTCGCCGAGCCGGCCCACCGGGATGCGCTCGACGAGCTTCTCCATCACGTTGGCGGGCACCGCCGCGGTCATCTCGGTGCTGATGTACCCGGGGGTGACGGTGTTGACGGTGATGCCCTTGCTGGCGGTCTCCAGGGCCAGGCTCATCGTCAGGCCGAACATGCCGGACTTGGCCGCGGCGTAGTTGGCCTGGCCGAATCCGCCGGCCGAGCCGATGACCGAGGAGATGCTGATGATCCGGCCGTAGCCGCGGTCGAGCATGTGCTGCAGGATCGCCCGGGACAGGTAGAACGCGCCGGACAGGTTGACGTGGATGACGTGGTCCCATTCCTCGGGGGTCATCTTCCGCACCGTCTTGTCCACCGTGATGCCGGCGTTGTTGACCAGGATGTCCAGGTGACCGTGCCGGTCCAGGACCTCGCCGATGACCCGCACGCAGTCGTCGTTGGAGCCGATGTTGCCCTGGTGGATGCTCACGCCGTGGTCGGCGTACTTGTCGGCGAACTGCTGGGCGTGGTCGTGCCTGCCGGCGTACCCGGCCGCCACCTTGATGCCGCGGTTCATTAGCCGCTCGCAGATGGCCAGCCCGATGCCGCGGGTCCCGCCGGTTACCAGTGCGACCTGCCCTGTCATGTCTGCCACGGTGCTACCTCCAGTTAGTGTCGTAGCAGGCCGCGTCAGCCGAACACGTACTCCCCAGGAGCGTCCGCGATGGCCGGGTGCTGCCTGCTGCCCATGTGCGGCGGCTTGATGTGCGCGCCCGCGCGAGAGTCGGACCAGGCGGTCCAGTCCTCCCACCACGAGCCGCGGTGCTTGCTGTTGGCACGGCGCCAGGCTTCCGGGTCGGGGCCGGCGTAGTCGGCCGCCTCGTACCAGGCCTTCGGGCCGGGCGGGTTGACGATGCCGGCGATATGCCCGCCGCTGGACAGCACGTAGCGAACGTTACCGCCCATCAGCCCACCGGTCTTGTGGGAACCGTGCCAGGGCACGATGTGATCGTTGATCGCGCCGACCACGTACGTGTCATTCTTCACCGAGGACAGCGACAGCTCCTGGCCGACCAGCTCGAGCTCGCCGCGGGCCAGCTCGTTGCGCATGTACAGCGAGCGCAGGTAGAACGAGTGCATGGCGGCTGGCATGCGGGTGCTGTCGCCGTTCCAGGCCAGGATGTCGAACGCCGGCGGCTCCTGGCCCATCAGCCAGTTCGAGACCACGTAGTTGAAGATCAGGTCGTTGGCGCGCAGCATGTCGAAGGTGCCCGCCATCTGGCTCCCCTCCAGGACGCCCTTCTCCGCCATCTGCTTCTCCAGCCGCCGCACCGTCTTCTCGTCGGTGAAGGCGCCGAGGACACCGGGTTCGCTGTAGTCGAGCAGGGTGTTGAGCAGCGTGATCGAGCCGATCCTGTCGTCGCCCTTCTCGGTCAGGTAGGCCGCCAGCATGGCGGTCAGCGCGCCGCCCAGGCACAGCCCGATGATGTCGATCTTAGGCGCGCCGGTGATCCCGGCGATGACGTCGAGCGCCTCCCGGGGGCCGTGGACGAGGTAGTCGTCCAGGGTGATGCCGCCCATGGAGGAGTCCGGGTTGCGGTAGGAGATCGCGAACACGGTGCGCTCGTGCTGCACCGCCCACTCCAGGAAGCTGCGGCCGGGCGCCAGGTCCATGACGTAGTACTTGTTGATCCACGGCGGGCTGGCCAGCACCGGGACCGCGCGGACCCTGGGCGTCTGCGGCTCGTACTGGATGAGCTCCATCAGGCCGTTCTTGAACACGACCTTGCCCGGGGTGGCGGCGAGGTTCTCGCCGACCCGGAACGGCCGGGTGTCGACCTGGCGCGGCCGGCCGTTGTTGTTGAGCATGTCGTCGACGAAATGGCTGGCGCCGGCGACCAGGCTGGCCCCGCCGGTCTCGAACATCCGCTTGAGCGCGGCCGGGTTGGTCAGCAGGAAATTCGTCGGCGAGACCGCGTCCATCAGGAAGCCGGTCGCGAGCGCGGCCTTGGCGTCATCCACGGCGTTCCCTGATCCGGCCTCGAGTAGCTCGCTGATCAGCCGCGACGTGGCCAGGTGCGCCTGCCGGACGGCATAGAAGGCCGGATTGGCGGTCCACGCCGGGTCCGCGAACCGCTTATCGCCCTCCGGGACCGGGACCGGCGGCGGCGCGTCCATCCCCATCCAGCGGGCCGCGGCGACCGGCCCGGCCATCGCCATGCCGGTCCAGTAGCGCATCGCCGCGGACGCCGTGGCGGCAGGCTTGGCGGCGGCGCGGCGCATCACCGCGAACGTGGAGGCGCCCAGCCCCGCCGCGTCCACCGAGGCGAGCACGTCGGCGTCGGGAGCGAGCACCGCCGCGGCCGATTCCGCGGCTTGCCACGCCGATTCCTGTCCGGTCATTTCCATGTCCTCCTGGGTACAGCGTTGCGCAGGCAACCTCTCCGACGCTACTTCGCCCCCGGTACGTGCGTAAAGGTGTGAACAACGCGGTGTCATGTGACTATATGGCGGCGCCGGAACACGCCGAATAGCCGGAGGTCCCATACGTGACAGCCCTAGTGCCATGCGCCGGACACCTGCCCTCCGGCAGCGCCCGGAAACCTCGGCGCGTCAGCGCCAGTGCGTCAGCGGTACCGGTCCGCGGCTCAGCACGATGCGGACGGCGAACGTGGTGCGGGCCGCCATCAGGTATCTAGAGTCATAGTCAGGATAGGGAAGGGCACACGTGAGGATCGCCATCGTCGGGGGCAGCGCGGCGGGCCTGTTCGCCGCGCTGCTGCTGGCGCGGGCGGGGCACGAAGCCGTCGTACTCGAGCGGGACTCGCTGGAGCTCGCGCCGGACGTGGAAACGGCCGCCGCGGCGGCGTTCCGCCCTTCGGCGCCGCAGATCGTGCAGCCGCACATCATCATGGCCCGGTGCCGTGAGCTGCTCATCGAGCGGCTGCCCGACGTGTACCAGGGGCTGCTGGACGCCGGAGTGGCCGAGGCTCCGCTGTGGACGCAGATGCCCGGCACGCTGTCCGACACCGCGGCCCGGCCCGGGGATGAGCACCTGATCCCCGTCATGACCAGGCGCTCCACCGTCGACTGGGTGCTCCAGCGCGCGGCGGCGGCCGAACCGCGGGTCGAGGTGCGCTGCGGGGTGAAGGTCACCGGGCTGCTCGCCATCGCCGGGCTGGTCGCCTTCCCCGGGCGGCGTCCGGTTCCCGCGCGGCCGCCGCACGTGACCGGCATCCGGACCCACCGGGGCGACCTGCCCGCCGGCCTGGTGGTCGACGCCACCGGGCGGCGGTCGCCGGTCGATGACTGGCTGGCGCAGATCGGGGCGAAGCCCACCGCCACCTGGTTCGCCGAATGCGGGATCGCCTACTACAGCCGCCACTACCGGATCCGGCAGGCCGTGAACCTGCCCGGCCTGCCGGTCACCAGGACGGTCATCGCGCTGGATGAGTTCCTGGCCGGGAAGTGGGGCGCCGACAACGGCGCCGGGCAGCTGGCGGTGGCGCCGCTTGCCGCCGACCGCCGGTACCGCGGCAAGCTCGTCAGGCAGGGTGACCGTCTGCTCAGTCCGGCCGCCAGGGGCGTGTCGGGGGCCGGTCCGCATACCAGCCCCGCCCCGGCGCGCCGCACCACGAGCTCGTCCCGCCCGGCAAGATCCACGGGCCCAGCCCAGCTGACTGCCGTGGCACCCAGATGGAGGCCAGATGAAATTCGTGTGGAGAGCGCCCCCCATGCATCGGATGCTAGGAGCCGCCGATCGCGGCGGCGATGATCTCGCGCGCCTGGTCCTGGATGGCGGCCAGGTGCTCGGGGCCGCGGAAGGATTCGGCGTACAGCTTGTAGACGTCTTCGGTGCCGGATGGGCGGGCGGCGAACCAGCCGGACGCGGTGACCACCTTGAGGCCGCCAATCGGGGCGCCGTTACCCGGCGCGGTGGTCAGCGCCGCGATGATCTTCTCGCCGGCCAGCTCTTCGGCCGCCACCTGCGAGGGGGAGAGCCTGGCTAGCGCCTCCTTCTGTTCCCGGCTGGCCGCGGTGTCGATGCGCGCGTAGGCCGGGTCCCCGTACCGGGATGTCAGGTCCCGGTAGAGCTCGGACGGCGAGTGCCCGGTTACCGCGGTGATCTCGGAGGCGAGCAGGGCCAGGATGATCCCGTCCTTGTCCGTGGTCCAGACCGAGCCGTCGCGCTGCAGGAACGACGCCCCGGCGCTCTCCTCGCCGCCGAAGGCCACCGAACCATCCAGCAGCCCGGGCACGAACCACTTGAAGCCGACCGGGACCTCCAGCAGCGCCCGGCCCAGGCCCTCCGTCACCTGGTCGATCATCGAGGAGCTGACCAGCGTCTTGCCCACGGCGGCCGTGGCCGGCCAGCCGTCCCGGTGCCGGTACAGGTAGTCGATGGCGACCGCGAGGTAGTGGTTGGGGTTGAGCAGCCCGGCGTCCGGCGTGACGATGCCATGCCGGTCGGCGTCGGTGTCGTTCCCGGTCGCGATGGCGAACTCGTGCTGGCGGCTGATCAGACTGGCCATGGCCGACGGCGAGGAGCAGTCCATCCGGATCTTGCCGTCCCAGTCCAGCGTCATGAACCGGAAGGTGGCGTCCACGGCCGGGTTGACGACGGTCAGGTTCAACCCGTAGCGGTCGCCGATCTCACCCCAGTAAGCCACGCTCGCCCCGCCGAGCGGGTCGGCACCGATGTGCACCCCGGCCGCCTTGATCGCGGCCAGGTCCACCACCTGCCCGAGCTCGGCCACGTAGCTGCCGAGGAAGTCGAACTTCCCGGTGGTGCCGGCCGTGGCCGCCTGGGCGTAACGGACCCGGCGTACCCCCTTGAGCCCGTCGGCCAGCAGCTCGTTCGCCCGGTCCTGGATCTGCCGGGTGATGTCGGTGCCGGCCGGCCCGCCGTCAGGCGGGTTGTACTTGAAGCCGCCGTCCGGCGGCGGGTTGTGCGAGGGGGTGACCACGATCCCGTCGGCGCGATGGGCCGGCGGAGAAGCGTTATGCGCCAGGATCGCGCGGGACACCGCCGGCGTGGGCGTGTACCCGCCACGGGCGTCGACCATGACCCGGACCTCGTTGGCGGCGAGCACCTCCAGCGCGCTGACCTGCGCCGGCTCGGACAGCGCGTGCGTGTCGGCGCCCAGGTACAGCGGCCCGTCGATCCCCTGGCTGGTCCGGTATTCGCAGATCGCCTGGGTGGTGGCCAGGATGTGGTCCTCGTTGAACGTGGCCGTGAACGCGGATCCGCGATGCCCCGACGTGCCGAACGACACTCGCTGCGCGGCATCCCCGGGATCGGGATGCACCGCGTAGTAGGCGGTTACCAGCTTCGCGACGTCCACGAGGTCTTCAGCGGCAGCGGGCTGTCCCGCACGCGGGTCGGTCATGCCGCCATCCTGACACGCTGGGCCGCCGGTAAACATGCTAGGTCGCGATGTCGGGGTAGGGGAGGCGGATGTGCTCCATTGCCTGGGCGTATGCCCGCTGGTACTCCAGCGGCCCGTGGTCACGCTCGAACATGGCGATGAACAGGGTGAGGGTCAGGAACGGGTGGGCGCCCAGCTGGAACAGCGCCACGTGGTCGTGCTCGCGTAGGGCGCGGCGCTCCTCCTCCTCGAACGAGAGCCAGGTCGACTTCTCCGCCGCCGTGCAGTTGAGCACGGTGCCGGCCATCTCCCGCTCCCACCATTCCACCGTGCCGGCCGGGTCCTCGCGGTACCGCTCGACCAGCCCGGGATCGCGGTCGACCGTGTACAGGAACTTGTCGAGCAGGTACTTGCTCACGGTGTCGGCGCTCCTTCCGGATACCAGGTGAAGTACGCCTCCATGGTGTGGAACAGGTCCAGGGTGTCGACGTAGTCGGCTTTCACGCCGTCGCCGGCCGCGCCCATCATCAGCATGAAGTCCATGAACCCGTGGGTGGCATTGCCCGGGGCGTGCAGGCTGTCCAGCGTGACTTCGGCCAGGCAGCCGTCGAGGTCGCCGTTCGCGATCCAGGCCACCGCCTTGCGGTCGAATTCCGGGTCGGGGCCGTGCGGGCCGAACTGGCGCGGCCCGCCGAGCTCCAGGGATAGGTGACCGGTGCCGATGATGGCCACCCGCTTGTCCGACGGCCAGGATTCCACCATCTGCCGGATCGCCCGGCCCAGCTGGACGAACCGTTCCGGGCGGGGCATCGGCGGCGCGAAGATGTTGGTGTAGACCGGCACCACCGGCAGGTCGGCCTGCGGCCGCAGGGTGATGATCGGGCAGGTCACGCTGTGGTCGATCCGCAGCTCATTGCTGAAAGCCAGGTCGAAGCCGGCGTCCAGGCCCTCCCGCAGCAGGTAGGCGGCTAGGTCTTCGTCGCCCGCGAGCCGCATCCGCGGCAGGCCGAACTCTCGTTCCTCGTTGTGCCAGTTCGCGTCGAAGAACGGGGCCTTGCCCACCAGGAACTGCGGCATGTTGTCCAGCCAGAGCTGGTGAAAGTGATCGCTGCCCACCATGACCAGGACGTCGGGCTCGGCCGCGGTGAGGGTCTGGCGGAACGCCTCGATCTTGGCCACCCATTCGTCGGCGAAGGGCGGCCGGTCCGCGCCGGTGGAGGTGCTGGCACGGTAAAAGAAAGGGTGATGTGTCGAGGCGATGACCGTGGCGACGGTGGCCATGCAGCGCTCCTTAGCTCTGATCCGGGTCGACGTAGACGGCGTTGCGGTCCACGGTCATGTACATGTCCATGCCGGTCGGGCGGCGGCGCTCCTCGGCGATCTGCCCGAGCAGCCCGGCCGCCCGGGCCAGCAGAGCGAAGCCGCGGAGCAGCTCGACGGGCAGGCCGAGGTCGGCGAGCGCGGCCCCGCAGGTGCCGGCCCCGTTGAGCGGGAGCCTGCGGCCGAGCACCTGCTCGTGCACCCGGCCGATGGCCTCGAACAGCCGCAGGTGCGGGCCGCGCAGCCCCTCCTGCTCGGCGATCTCGATCAGCACCGGCGTCCGGGGATCGGTCACCTTATGCACCGGGTGCCCGAGCCCCGGCACCAAGCGGTTGGCCGCCCGGGTCTGCCTGACCGCCTCAAGCGCGATCGCGTCCCAGCCGTCGTCGTCAGAAGGCAGCGCACCGCCAAGGCTCTCCAGTACGTCGTGCAGGTAGCGCCCGCAGTCCTCGGTGACCCCCAGGAACCGGGACCCGCCGCCGAGCAGCCCGGCGGCCAGCGCCCCCTGCAGCGAATCCGGGGCGGACAGGTAAGTCAGCCGCGCGGCGATCGCGGTCGGGGTGAATCCGTGGTCGGCCAGCGCCACCAGCACGGCCTCGAACACCCGGGTCTCGGACGGGGTCGGCCGCCGCAGCGTCACTAGCCAGAAGGCGAGCTCGCCGAAGCTGACCTTGCCCATCAGGTCGGCGGTCAGGTCCTGGCCGAGCAGCCTGATCTGGTCGGCCGTCGAAGTGCCGAGCGAGGTGGGGAAGGACAGCCCCGACGAGCCGTCCGCGCGGCCGCTCATCCGCCCGTTGTGCGGTCGCCGGTTTCGCGGGGGCTAGATTCCATGTCGTTCGGCTCCTTCTGTTCTGGCCTTTCCTCTGGTCCGGCCAGCCAGCGGCGGATCTCGGCCCCGTGCTGGTCCAGCGCTGGCGGCGGCAGCCGGTAGCTGGCCGGGCTGGCGGAGAAAGTGATCGGGTGGCGCACCGACGGCATCGCGGCGTCGCCCTGTCCCACGCTCACGACCGGATCGAGCCCCACCTCCTCGGCGAATGCCACGCCCTGGTCGATGGTGTTGATCGGCCCGCAGGCCACTCCCGCCGCGATCAGCTCGCGGAACCACTCGAGCTTGGGCCGCGTCCGCAGCCGCTCGACCAGCAGCGGCCGCAGCTCGTCCCGGTTGGCCGTCCGGTCCTCGTTGCGGCCGAACCGCGGGTCGTCGGACAGCTCAGGGACGCCCAGGACCTGGGCCAGCTTGCGAAACTGGAGGTCGTTGCCCGCGGTGATGATCAGCTCGCCGTCGGCGCAGGGCAGCGGCTCGTAGGGGAACAGGCTGGGGTGGCTGTTGCCCATCCGGAACGGGACCACGCCTCCGGCCACGTAGGCGCTGGTCTGGTTCACCAGGCCGGACATGGCCGACGCCAGCAGGCTGACCTCGACGTGCTGCCCGCGGCCGGTCTCGCGCCGGTGGTTGAGCGCGGCCAGGATCCCGATGGTGGTGTGCAGGCCGGCGATCACGTCGAACACCGCCACGCCGGCCCGGTACGGCTCGCCGTCTGGATCTCCGGTCACGCTCATCAGGCCGGAGATGGCCTGGACGATGAGGTCGTACCCAGGCAGCGCGGCACCCCCCGGGCCGCTGCCGAAGCCGCTGATCGAGGCGTACACGAGGGCCGGGTTGGCCGCCGAGGCGGCCTCGTAGTCGAGCCCGAAGCGAGCCAGCCCGCCCGGCTTGAAGTTCTCGATGAAGACGTCGGCACGCCGCGCTAGCTCGCGCGCCGCGGCCAGGTCGCCGGCGTCACGCAGATCCAGCGCGATCGAGCGCTTGTTGCGGTTGACGCCGAGGTAATAGGTAGAGATGCCGTCCCGGACCGGGGGCTGCCAGGTGCGGGTGTCGTCGCCACCCGGGCCCTCCACCTTGACGACCTCCGCCCCCATGTCGGCCAGCAGCATCGTCGCGTACGGCCCGGCCAGAATCCGGGAGAAGTCGGCTACCAGCAGTCCGGCCAGCGGCCCCTTCGCCTGGTCCACCGTCATCGCGTGGTCGTCCCTCCGTCAGGATGTCCGTCATACGGACAATCGTCCATGGACGGTGTACGGACCAGCCTAGGGCCGCGAACTTCCCTGTCAAGGCCGTGGGAGGCAAGAACCGCTTGACAGCCGGAACATCGATGATTGACAGTGACACTGGTCGGCCGAATGGTCATGGAGCGGACGATCGTCCGCAGACGGATACCCGGAGGTTTCGATGGCGAATCCCGACGAGGTGGTCAAAGGGTCGGCGTCCCCCGGGACTGGCGACGGCCGCCCGGTCGTGCTGCGCGGCGGCACCGTGCTCACCATGGACGACGCCCACACGGTCCGCACCGACGCGGACGTGCTGGTGACCGGGGACCGGATCGCCGCGGTGGGACCGCGCCTGGAGGCGCCGGAGGGTGCGCTCGAGATCGACGCGAGCAGCGGCATCGTGATGCCGGGAATGATCGACACCCACCGGCACATGTGGCAGACGGCGATGCGCGCCTACGGCGCGGACTGGACACTGACCCAGTACTTCGTCTGGTACTACCTGGAACACGGCCGGAAGTTCCGTCCCGAGGACGTCTACGCCGGCAATCTCGTCTCCGCCTGGGACGCCCTCGAGGCCGGCGTGACCACGACGGTCGACTGGTCGCACGGGCTGCAGACGGTGGATCACGCCGAGGCCGCGGTCGACGCGCTGCAGGCGGTGCCGGGGCGGTTCGTCCTCGCCTACGGCAACATCCAGGCTGGTCCCTGGGAGTGGACCGCCGACCCCGCGGTCCGGGCATTCCTCAGCCAGCGCCGGCCGGCGCGGCGACATGCTCGGTTTCCAGCTCGCCTTCGACGTCACCGGCGATCCGTCCTTCCCGGAGAAGGCGGCGTTCGAGGCGGCCCGCGAGCTCGGCTTGCCCGTCACCACCCATGCCGGCGTGTGGGGCGCCACCAACGACGACGGCATCCGGCTGATGCACGAGCACGGGTTCATGACCCCGGAGACGGTCTACGTGCACGCGGCCACGCTGAGCACAGACTCCTACCACCGCATCGCGGCTACCGGCGGCTCCATCTCGGTGTCGACCGAATCGGAGCAGAGCGCGGGCCAGGGCTACCCACCCACCTGGCAGGTGCGCCGCCACGATATCCCGGTCTCGCTGTCGATGGACACCAGCGTCTGGTGGAGCGGTGACCTGTTCTCCGCCATGCGCACCACCCTCGGCGCCGACCGCTCCCGCGAGCACCTCGAGGCGCACGTCAAGGGCGAGACCGTCACCAACTCCCAGCTGCGCGCCGAGCACGTCGTCGACTGGGCCACCCGGGGCGGCGCCCGCGCCCTGGGCCGCGACGACCTGGGCCGCCTCGAGCCGGGCGCCAAGGCCGACGTGGTGCTGATCAAGAACGACAGCTCGCCGGTCTCGTTCCCGCTGCTGAACCCCTACGGCCATGTCGCCTTCCAGGCGCAGCGCGGTGACGTGCACACCGTCCTGGTAGACGGGCGGCTGGTCAAGCACGAGCACCGGCTGGTCGGGGCCGACCTCGGCGCGGTGCGGCGTACCGTCGAAGCCACCGTCGGCTACCTGCGATCCGCGCTCGGGGAGGAGGCCTGGGCGGCCGGGATGAACCCCGATCTGCCGGGCACCGAGGTGCTGGACAACCCGTACCAGTACACCGAGTTCAAGTCCACCTCGACGCACGGTGCGCGCGGCAGCATATTCGGCGAGGACGGCTAGGCGCCAGATGGCCGGACGTGGCAACGGGCCGGACTTCGTCGAGGCGCTGGCGCGCGGGCTGGACATCCTGGCCGCGTTCGGCGCGGACCACCGCAGCATGTCGATGAGCGAGGTGGCGGCCGCGGCTGGCCTGGCCCGGCCCACTGCCCGCCGCCTCCTGCTCACCCTGGAGGAGCTGGGGTTCGTCCGGTCCTCCGGCGGGACCTTCGAGCTGACGCCGAAGGTGATGAACCTGGGGATGGCCTACGTCAGCTCGCTGGGCCTGTGGGATGTCGCCCGGCCGCACATGGCGGCGCTGGTGGCCCGCACCGGCGAGTCGTCGTCCATGGCCCAGCTCGACGGCTCCGACATCGTCTACGTGGCCCGCGTCTCGGTACCCAAGCTGATCGCGCTGCGGGTGGAGATCGGCACCCGCTTCCCGGCGGTGCAGACCTCGCAGGGCAAGGTCCTGCTCGCGGCCCTATCTCCAGACCAGGTCGCGGCCGCACTCGCCCAGCCCAGCCGCTCCGGGCTGCCGCCGTACATCGGCCGGTCACTGGACCAGCTGCGCGATGAGCTGTCTGAGGTGCGCGCGCGGGGCTGGGCGCTGGCCGACGAGGAGCTCGCGCCCGGCGTCCGTTCGGTCGCCGTCCCGGTCCGGGACGGGACGGGCACGGTCCGCGCCGCGATGAACGTCACCGTGCACGCGGCCGAGACGACCACGCAGCGGCTGGTACGCGATCACCTGCCGCTGCTGCTCACCACAGCCGGCGAGATCAGCGCGGAGTGGGCGATATGGCTTTCCCGCCCGCACGTGGAAATCGCCCGGCACACCGAACCGGGAGCAGTGACCGCCTGATCCGGATACGTACATATTTTCGATACGAAATTGCCGGCGGAATATGCCGGGAAAAGGCCGCAAGACACCCTGCGGAGTATTGATGACACGCCGTGCGACCTGGACATCTATGGCATGACGGCCACAAAGGGGGAGCATTAGCGCTGTGTAGACAAATCCTGGACAGGAAAGGTCACGCCAATGCTCCCGGAGCCGACCCTACCAAAGCGGCGGCGCGCCGCTCCGGCTCAGCCGCAGCCGTGGGCAATGACGCCGTTGTTCGCGGTGCCGGATAGCCCTGACGAAATCCCGCCGCCAGGCCGCCAGGCCGCGCTCCCGCCGGGGCGCGCCCGCCGGCCGAATTCACGTCAGAGCCATCCCAAAAGCCGGGTAAAGAACCCGCCGATTTGCTGACGGTCACCGCGGAACGCCTGCGGCGGGCGCTGGGGCGCAGTTTCCTGCGCTACGGCATTCCCGGCGATCCCGAGACTGCCGTCCATGCCGCGATGAACGTCATCGAGCCGGTACTCGACGCGCGGGACACCGAAATCCTCCGGCTCAGGCGCCTGATGGGCGGCAACCTCCCGGGCCGGTAATTCGCCTCAGGTCTACCACGGGTCCCTGCTAGCGTGCGGCGGCCGGCGCGGCTATCGTCGCCATCGACGATCAACTTCGGCTGCCCGCCGCCAGCCCGAGACCTGAGGAGTCGCGCGTGCCCGAACTGGGTCCCGCGGTGGAATACGAAGCGCGGTCGCGGCTCGGCCTGGCGGAGGCCGACGCGTTCCTGGCGCGGCTCGAGACGCTGTCCTTCGACATCACCGGGCCGCTCGGCCAGGTCTACGGCGGCGTGGTGGACGTGGACAAGTTCGCTACCCAGCTGGTGCTCGACGCGCTGCACGCGGCGGCCGCGCGCCTGCCGGAGCTGCGGCGGCTCGACCGCCGCCGGGAGATCGACCCGGCCTGGTTCCAGCGGTCCCGCATGATCGGCTATGTCTGCTACGCCGACCGGTTCGCCGGCTCGCTGCCGGGGATCCGCGAGCACCTGGACTACCTGGTGCAGCTGGGCGTCACCTACCTGCACCTGATGCCGTTGCTGCGGCCGCGCGAGGGGGAGAGCGACGGCGGCTACGCGGTGGCCGACTACGACCAGGTTGACCCGCGGGTCGGCACCATGGCGGATCTGGAGGCGCTGGCGGGCGACCTGCACGAGCGCGGCATCGCCCTGTGCGTGGACCTGGTGCTCAACCACACCGCGCGAGAGCACGAATGGGCCCGCAAGGCGGTGGCAGGCGAGCCCGGCTACCGCGAGATGTACCTGATCTACCCGGATCGCACCGAACCCGACGCCTACGAGCGCACCCTGCCCGAGGTATTCCCCGACATCGCGCCTGGCAGCTTCACCCAGGTCCCGGGCCTCGGCTGGGTGTGGACGAGCTTCCACGAGTACCAATGGGACCTGAACTACGCCAACCCGGCGGTGTTCCGGGCCATGCTGGGCACCATGCTGGCCCTGGCCAACCGGGGCATCGACGTGCTGCGACTCGACGCGGCGCCGTTCCTGTGGAAACGGATGGGCACCGACTGCCAGAACCAGCCCGAGGCGCACCTGCTGCTGCAGGCATTCCGGGCGCTGACCAGGCTGGCCGCGCCGGGCCTGGTGCTGAAGGCCGAGGCGATCGTCAGCCCGGAGATGCTGGCCCCGTACCTGGGCGCCCATGACCGGTTCCGCCCGGAATGCGACCTGGCCTACGACAACCAGCTCATGGTGATGCTCTGGTCGTGCCTGGCCACCCGCGACGTCCGGCTGGCCGAGCGGGCGCTGTCCCGGCGCCGCCCGCGCCCGCGCGGACCTCCTGGGTCACCTACGTCCGCTGCCACGACGACATCGGCTGGGCGGTGTCGGACAACGACGCCGGCGCGGCGGGCGTCAGCGGCTTCGCCCACCGGCGCTTCCTGGCCGATTTCTACGCTGGGGACTTTCCCGGCTCGTTCGGCCGCGGTGCCCGGTTCCAGGACAACCCGGCGACCGGCGACGCCCGCATCTCCGGCATGTCCGCGTCGCTGTGCGGCATCGAGGCCGCATTGGAGAACGGGGATCCCGGCGGTCTGGCCGCCGCCATCCGGCGGCTCGAGTCGATATACGCCGTCGTCTTCTCCTTCGGCGGCCTGCCGCTCATCTACATGGGCGATGAGCTGGCTCTGCGCAGCGATCCGGACTGGTCCGCGGACCCGGCACACGCGCACGACAACCGGTGGATGCACCGGCCGCCGATGGACTGGACGCTGGCCGCGCGGCGGCACGACCCGGACTCGGTGGAGGGCCGGGTGTTCGCCGCGATCCGGCGGCTGGCGCAGGCGCGGCGTTCGCTGCTCGCGCTGCGGGCTGGCGGCAGCACCGAGATCCTGCCGACCGAGAACCGCAGCGTGCTGTCCTACCGCCGGGCGCACCCGCGCAGCGCGCCGTTCCTGGCGCTGACGAACTTCAGCGACGTCACCCAGTCAGCCGACGCCGGGATCATCGCCAGGGCCGGCCTCCACGAGCCCGTTCATGTGCACTCGAGCGCCGGCCACCTCGACATCAGCGATGGCCGGATCGCGCTGCCCCCCTGGGGCTTCGCATGGCTCACCGGCATCTAGCTTGCCAGGTCAGTCGCCGGCCAGCTCGTCCAGCGGCACGCGGGTATCGGCGAGCTGGGCCGTGTCCTGGTCGGCCCTGTCCGTCCGGGACCCGCTCCCCATCCGAATCAGCCAGCCCGGCGTATCCAAGCACCTGCGGGTGCTCCGCGAGGCGGGCCTGGTCGAGGTGCGGACCGACGCCCAGCGGCGCCTATACCGGCTCCGGACCGAACCGTTGCGCGAGATCGACGAGTGGCTGGCGCCTTACCGGGCCGCCTGGGCCGCCTCGATGCGCTGGAAGCCCATCTCGACGACATGGACGACTGAGGAGACCACATGGATAAGGCGGATCAGGGCCGCCCCCCGGCTGGGATGGCGCCGCCGACGAGTCGCCGCGCTGACCCGGGCGCCTCACCGGACGCGCCATCGGGCGCTCGTGCGTCACCGGACGCGGAGGTAGTGGGGGTAGCCGTTCCGCGTGGCCGCAGCTGTCCGGGCCTGCTCCCAGCCCACGTTGTCCCACCAGGTCCCAGGTGTCTCTCCAGGCTGCGGGATCATCGCGTTCACGAAGATGACCTGCCGCGTCGGCACGCACTGCCATACCAGCGGCGCGGTGAAGGCGCCCAGCGAGTACGCCGCGATGGTGACCGGGGCCCCGGCCGGAACCTGGTTACCGACGGCGCTGACGACGGCGTCCGCGTAGGCAGGCAGCCCCTGGGTCTCGTCGGCGGCGGGCAGGTCGACCGCGAACGCGTCGTACCCGCGCTGCCGCAGGTCGGCTTCGACCAGGTGCCAGATCCAGCCCTGGCCGCCCGCGCCGGGGATGAGCACGACGGGGACGGTCATACCCGGCGGCCTATCCCGGCGACGATCATGTCCAATCGCATGTCTTCGCCGCCGAGCCAGTAGTCGTACATGCGCCACGTTCGGCCTGGTCGTGTCGAGGGCGGCGGTTTCATCACCGGCAGTATAGGCCGCCGCTATGGCGAGAGCTGGCCGCCGCTCACCAGGACGGCGTGCCCGCTGACGTTCCCCGCCCGGGTCATCGTGGCCAGCGCGCCGGCCTGGCCGAGCACGTACCGGTTGAAGAAAGCCAGGGTGACGCGGGCCACGAGCTGCTCCACCGGGTTCGTTCCCATGTACGGGGTCATGTGGTCCGCGCCGAGCAGCTCGAGGTAGTACCGGGCGCGCGTTCTGTCCGCGCGGTACAGCTGCGCGCTGGTCCACGGCGGGTTGACCGTGTCCGCGCTGCCCTGCACGAATAGCATCGGCGGCGTCCCGCTGCCGCGCGGAAAGTACCGGCCGGGCATCGGCGCCCACTCCGCTCCGGAGAGCACCGCGACGGCGGTCAGCCGGGGATCGATGCAGCACCCGTTGGCCGCGAGCGCGGCGACCGTGTCGCCGCCGTCGGAGTGGCCGGCGGCGCCGATCTCGTGGCGGTCGAGCAGGCCGGAAAACAGGCCGTGCGGCTGGGCGCTCAGGGCTAGCAGCCTGCTGAGGGCGTAGCTCACGTCCCTGGGCTGGTTCACCAGGTCCGGTTCGTAGGCGCCGGCGTCGGCATGGCAGCTGGTGCGCGGGAAGTTCACCGCCGCGACCACATAGCCGGCGCTGGCCCAGGCATGCAGCAGGGCCGAGTACGGACCGCTGCACAGCAGGAACCCGGGAGCGAACATGAGCAGCGGGCGCGGTCCGGTGGCCGGATGCGATCCGGCCAGCGGGTACCAGACCGTGGTGGCCAGCGTGCGCTGGCCGAGGCGCGGCCCGGCCGGGCCGCCGTGCGGCGGTTCGGTGAAGGTCAGCTGACGCTCACCGACCTGGTAGCGGCCGGCGATACCAACGGCGGCGGGCGTGCTGGGCGTGCTGGGGGTGCTGGTTGCGGTCCGGGCCGTGGGGGCCGCGGACCTCGACGGCGTCGCCGCAGGCGGCTGCGGGTGACCTGCGCAGGCGGTGACCAGCGCGAGCACGACGGCGATCATCGCGCCGGCGGTGATCCGCCTGAGGTTCCTGGCATCCGAGGTCACCCGCCGGATTCTAGCCGCCGGATTCTAGCCGCCGGATAACCTCAGCCGTCGAGGGTCTTCAGCTCGCGGCGCATCACCTTGCCGGTGGAGGTCTTGAGGACGAACGCTACTTCTTCCGCGAAGAGCTGGCCGTCCGGTGGCCTGCTTGTCATGAGAAACCCGATCCGCGGCGCGCGTGCGGAATTGTGACTCGCGGTTCTTGACAATGCACTGGCATGGGATGAATGTTGAGCTTCCGTACCGAAGTTACAGGCGCGTTTCCGCGTGAGGGGTCCAACTCGGTTTGGGGGGTTATGGAACTGGCACCCTGGTTTTTCTTACCAGCCATGGCATCCTGCGGGCGGCGATCGCGGGCCAGCACATCAGCAGCACGACCACGCTGCACGTGACCACTAGCGACACCCCGGTTCCCGGCGGCGGAACCGCGAATACTGCCTTCCTTAAGGGCGGGGTGCAGGGCCCGAACGCGGTCGCCGCAAGCGTTAATGTCACGTTCTGGCTGGAGACGCTCCAGGGCCAGTCGGCCCCCACTCAGCTTCAGTACGCCCAGACCGTGCTGCTGAACTTCAACGGCTTGAGCTGGCCCCACATCACGATCGCGACACTGCACAAGGCCTGACCAGGGAGGGAAACCCCGATGACCAGCACCGAACCCGTTCACTCAGAATCCGAGGGGCATCCGTGGAGCATCAACGTCCCTAACCATCCGCAGCGCGCGGATTCGCCCGAGTACGTGGCGGCGCGCGCGAAGATGAACCAGATCGCGGCCGGAGCGACCGGGCTGGTCTACGGGGCGGCGCCGTTCCAGGATCATCACGGCGGTGCGCTGTGGCTCAAAGATGCCCAGGGCTGGTTCCTGGTCCGGAACCTCGCCGGGATTGAGTGGTCGGCCCAGTTCTGCGCCGATCCGGCCAAGGTAGACCTGCTGCGGCAGAACGCCAAGCGCCTGTATGACCTGCTCGCGCCGGAGATCAAGCAGGAACTCGATCCCGGCGGCCTGCTAGACACCCCCATCCAGGACGCCGCCGGGGTGGCCCGGTGGACCGACTCGATCTTCAACGCCGGGGTGCCACTGCAGCCTAGCTTCCACACCGGGGTGCTGCCGCAGGGCGCTGTGTCGGCTGCAGGCCAGGATCCGGCCGGGGTGCATCACTATCCCACGCCGATCGTGGACATCCAGCTCTTCAAGTACGACGACTTCCAGCTCTGGGTTACCGACCAGCAGGGCAACCCGACCGCGGTGGCACCGGTGAGCCCGCGCGGCAGCGGAGACGCGTCGGTCCACGTGCTCTATGCCACGCCAGGATCCCAGCTGGCGCAGCAGAAGCAAGCGGCCGAAAGCGCCAGCACCCCGCTGATCCTTGGGCCGGAGCACCCGATCTCCCAGCAGGCCTACATGAACCAGCAGTAATCACGCAGAACGGCATCACCCTCATGGAGCCGTCCTGACCCGTCCGGCCCCGGTAAATCCCCTGAATTTCCGCTGCTCCCGGCGAATCACCCGGTCCCGGCGCGCCACTGTATAGGCAGACCGCCCAGTGGTTCGGCGAGGGAAAAGCGAAGGGGTTCGCCATGGCCAGGCTGAACATGATCGACGCGCGGTGCACGGCGCTGTTCGCGTCGGGGTTGCAGCGATCGGACGCGCTGACCGGCGATGCGGTGGCGGAGGCCGTCCGGCTGACCGTGCGGCAGTTCGGCGTGCGCGGCTGCGCCGCCCGGATGGCCCAGGAGTTCGGTGATCACCCCGAGGCGGCCATCGACCGCATGCGGTGGATCCGGCAGCTCGTCGGCGAGTCACCCCGCCGTTCCGGCCGCCCCGCTTGCCCGCCCTGCAGCACCCGGCGCGCCGCCTGACCCCGGGAGCAGTGGATGAGCTACGCCGAGATATCCACCTCGTGCAGCAAGGTCCTCGGCGAGGAGCATGCTTGCCGCGCTACCCATCGGGCTGGCTAGCGCTAGGTCCCGGCCAGGCCTGGCTCGGTGCAGGGCCGCCGGCAACGTCAGCGTCCGGGTGCCCGGGCGCAGGAGATGTATTTCACCGCGGGCTCCTCGCCGCGGAACCATCCTGTCTCGGCGGTCGTGCGGGTCGGGCTCGACGGGACCTTGCTGGAGGGCGAGCTGCCGCCGATCCAGTCGAAGTCCTGCACTGTGAGCGCGACACGCAACTCCGTCACATTAGCCATAGGCTATTTCTAGCCAGATTGCCCAGCACTCCCGGGGCTTGGTCCCAGTCCAACCGACGTCCGCGTGCCGCTGACGCCACCTGGTGGTGACTTGTGGTCGCAGGGCCGCCGTTGGGAAGCTACAGGTGTGCCGACATTCCTGATCCGCGCCGCCGTTCCCGGGGACATGACTGCACTGCGCGATGTGTTTCGCAGGTCGTCCCTGTCCAACAACGGTGACCGGCCGAATCTGCTCGCCCATCCCGATGTCCTCGAGCTTTCCGATCTCGCGGTGAAGGAGGGACGCACCCGGGCGGCAGTCGCCGACGGCGGGATTGTCGGCTTCGCCACCTGGCTCAGCGCCGGGGATGTTGTCGAGCTTGAGGATCTGTTCGTGGCTCCCGAGCGGATGAGGCAGGGGATCGGCCGGGCGCTGGTGCTGGACCTGATCGCGATCGCGCGTGGTCGCGGGGTGCGCCGGGTCGAGGTGACCGCGAACCAGCATGCCCTTGCCTTTTATGAAGACGCCGGCTTCGTTGCTGGCGACGAGGTCCAGACCAGGTTCGGCCCGGCAGCTCGAATGCATCGAGACGTAACGCCCTGAACTGCGGGCGGGTGTACGTCCTGGCCGGCGTGGGTCACACTGCAATCATCGGCTCTGTTTCCGGCGGTCACTGATCGTTAGCGAGTGAGGAGATACGATGACGGAGACAAGCTGGACCGGTCGCCGAAAAGCCACCCGGCTGATCCGCGTCGGGCTGCCCGGTGCCGTCGTCGCGCTGGTCCTGGTGGCCGTCATTGCCATGTTCGCGGCCTCCCGCCCGGCCGCCGCGGCCCACCGCGGGGACAGCTGGGTGACCAGCTGGAGCGCCAGCCCGCAGCGCGCGGTGCCCGGCACGCTGGCTGCGGCCGGCTTCGACAACCAGACGGTCCGCGACATCATCTTCACCAGCGTCGGCGGTGATCTGATCCGGCTCGAGCTGACGAACGCCTTCGGCACCTCGCCGCTGGAGGTCGGCCGCGTGACGGTGGCCCTGGCGGGGCTGGGCGCCGCGGCGGTGCCCGGCACGATCCACCCGGTGACCTTCGGCGGCAGCGTGTCGGTCCAGATCCCGCCCGGCGCGCGGGTCGTCAGCGATCCGGTGGGCATGCGGGTGCCGCCGCTGCAGGATCTGGCGGTGAGCGTGTACCTGCCGGGCCGGACGGGCACGCCCACGCTCCATTCCGACGCCCAGCAGGTCAACTGGGTGTCGGCCGCCGGTGACCACGCCGCCGAGGCGGACGCGGGGGCGTTCACAACCCTGGCTCCGTCGTGGTACTACCTCAGCGGCCTCATTGTGCGATCGTCCGGAGCGGACGGGACCGTGGTCGCGTTCGGCGACTCGATCACCGACGGCGTGCAATCGACGGTCGGCGCTAACCTCCGCTGGCCCAACGACCTGGCCCGGAGGCTTGACGCGCTGGGTGGCCCCGCGCTGGCGGTGGCCGACGAGGGGATCGGCGGCAACCGGGTGGTGACCGGCTCGCGGTGCTGCGGGGTCAGCGCCGAGGCGCGGTTCACCCGCGATGCCCTGGACCAGCCCGGTGTCCGGGATGTCATCGTGCTGGAGGGGATCAACGACATCGGGTTCAGCGCGGATCGGTACTCGGGCACCGATATCCGCGCGACCCGGATCATCGCCGGATACGAGCAGCTCATCGGCGAGGCCCACGCCCGGGGGCTGAGGATATTCGGCGCGACCCTGCTGCCGTTCGAGGGCGCGGGGTATTACACCGCGGCGGGCGAAGCCACGCGCGAGGCGGTGAACACCTGGATCCGCACCAGCGGCGCCTTCGACGGCGTCGTCGATTTCGACGCGGTGATGCGTGATCCTGCCGACCTGCTGAGGCTGAACCCCGCGTACGACTCCGGTGATCACCTGCACCCCGATGACGTCGGCTACCAGGCCATGGCCAACGCTGTCAACCTGGAGATGCTGCTGCCGCCGCCCTAATCTTTCGGGTCCTCGGTCAGGAGCCGCCCGGATGGACCATGACCAGCGCACTTACATTCGTACTGTCAAGGCGGTCAACCGCAGCGAATTCTGGGGGAGCGCAACAAGAAAACTGGGGGACAGCACCGATCCCCGAGGCGGCCCGGCCGCCGTACCGTCATCTCACGATCAGCGCGGTGGTGTATCAGTGCGGCACCGCCCCGCTCCGTAGAGATATGCGGGGGGCGAAATGACCAGGCCGGCTATTGACGGGGCTGCTGCGGCGCCCGTGACGGCCGGGGGTATTGAGGCGGTGGCGGCGCTGCCCGCCCCAGACCAGCCGGCCGGGTGGTGGCAGGCATGGCAGGCCCGGTTCGGGCTGGCCGAGGTGTGCGGCACCCTCGCGGCCGTGGCCGGTTTCGCGGCCGGGTACCGGTCGGCTGGGTCACTGCTGGCCGCCGCGGCCCTGGCCACCATCTGCGAGGCCGTCGGGTTTTACGGCTGCATCGGCGCCAAGACGGTGGTGGCGGCCCACCGCGCCACCGCCCACCTGGGCGGATGGCGCAGGCTGGCGGCGGGAGCGTGGCACGCGGTGCGCGAGCAGCTGGCGTCGTGCGCGGTCGCCGAAGCCGCGGACGGCTTCCTGATCCGCCCTGGCTGCCTGGCCGGCGCCGCGTGGCTGCTGCGGCCGCTGCCCGGCGGGGTGTGGCTCGGGTTCGTGCTGGGGAAGGCCGCCGCCGACGTGGCCTGGTACGGCCTGGAAGCCTCCGCACGGCGGGGGGTGGCCTGGTCGGCCGTCACCGCGCAACGCCCGGCGAAGCCGGTCACCCCGTACCTGTCGCTCGACCTGGCCCGGGCCGCCGGACGCTACCGGGAGCTGGCCGCCGCGCTGCCGGGCGCGGCGGTCCACTATGCGGTCAAGGCCAACCCGGACCCCCGGCTGCTGGCCCGCCTGCACGCCGCAGGGTGCCGGTTCGAGGCCGCGTCCTGGGCCGAGGTCCGCGCGGCGGTCCGGGCCGGCGCCGACCCTAGGACGGTGCTGTACACGAACCCGGTCAAGCCCGCCGGCGACATCGCTCGCGCCCGGCGGGCCGGGGTGTGGCGGTTCGCCGCGGACAGCGGCACCGAGCTGCACAAGATCGCCGAGCACGCCCCGGGCGCCGCGGTGCTGCTGCGGCTGGCTCCGTCCGCGGCTGGCCGGGCCGGCGGCACGGTCGGCGACCAGGGCAAGTTCGGGGCGCCGTCCGGGCAGGTGCCAGACCTGGCGCGGCTCGCCGCATCGCTGGGCCTGATCCCGTACGGGCTGGCGTTTCATGTCGGGTCGCAGATGATGGACCCCGCGGCGTGGGACAGCCCGATCCGCCAGTGCGCCCGGATCATGATCGCGCTCGCCGCCGACGGGATCCGGCTGGAAATGCTCGACCTGGGTGGTGGCTTCCCGGTCCGTTACGACGCCGACCCGCCGCCGCTGGCCGAATACGCCGCCGCGATCAGCCGCGCGGCCGCGCAGCTGCCCTACCCAGTGCAGCTGGCCTGCGAGCCCGGCCGGGCTATCGCCGCCCCGGCCGGAACCATGGTCGCCTCAGTGATCGGGGTGGCGTGGCGGCACGGCACGGTGCGGGTCAGCCTGGACACCGGCGCGTTCCACGGCCTGATCGAGGCGCTGGAGTCCGGCCGGGAACTGCGCTTCCCGGTCACCATCCCCGCCGCAGGCTGCCGGACGCTGGTCCCGTGCACGCTGACCGGCCCCAGCTGCGACAGCCAGGACACGATCCTCGACCAGGTTCTGGCTACCGGAGCCGCAGGCCGGCGACCAGGTGCTGATCGGCAACGCCGGCGCCTACACCACCTGTTACTCGGGCGCCAGCGCCTTCAACGGCTACCCGGCCCCGGCGATCAGGATCATGCGCTAGGGCCTGGAGCCATGGTGGGGCGCTTCAGCGAGATCGGCATCGACGAGTTCGTCCTGTACTGGCCGCAGACCTGGGGGGCGGCTCCTTGTAGACGTGGCGCGGCGGGGTCGCGAAGGTGGGGTGGTGCGGCCGCGGGCGAGGGTGTCGAACGCCTTCTGGACGGCCCGTTCGGTTTCGGTGTCCAGAGCGCTGGTGGCCTCGTCGAGCACGAGCACCCGCGGGTCGCGCAGCAGGGTCCTGGCGATGGCGATGCGCTGCTTCTCCCCGCCGGAGAAGCGGTGCCCGCGAGAGCCCACCATAGTGTCGTAGCCGTCGGGCAGCCCGGCGATCAACTCGTGGTTCTGGCGGCGCGGGCGGCGTCCTCGATCTCGGCATCCGTGGCCTCGGGCTTGGCGTAACGCAGGTTCTCCCGCACGGTCGTGTGCAGGAGGTAGGTCTCCTGGCTGACCACGCCGACGATCGCGGCGAGGTCGGCGAGCCTGATGTCGCGGATGTCGATGCCGTCGATGCGGACGGTGCCGCTGCTGGGATCGTAGAGCCGCGCGACTAGTGAGGCGAGGGTGGTCTTGCCCGATCCGGTCTCGCGGACCAGGGCGAGCGCCCTGCCGGCCGGGACTCAGGTCGATGCCGGCCACGCGGGACGGTCGACGGCCGGGTGGCGAAGTGCGTCCTCGAAGCGGACGTGCCCGTTGACCCGGCAGGTCGATGCTGACCGGGTGGGCCGGCTCATCGACCTCGACCGGCAGATCGAGGTACTCGAAGATCCGCGCGAACAGCGCCAGCGAGCTGATCACCGAGACGCTGGTGCCGAGCAGCCCGGTCAGCGGCCGGAACAGGCTGTTCTGCGTGTGAAGGCGATCAGGGTGCCGATTCTGATGGTGCCGGCGGTGACCGGCAGGCCGGCGGCCAGGTAGATGATCGCGGGGATCGCGGCGAAGATGATGCTCTAGTGAGGCCATCCGCCAGCGCCCGGCCAGCTGGGAGCGCAGCTCCAGGTCGATCAGGCGGGCCGAGGAAGCGGTGAACCGCTGGACCAGGGACGGCCCGTGCCCATCGTCTTGGCCAGCTGGATGCCGCTGACCGACAGCCCTTCCTCGATGGTGACGTTGAGGTCGGCCAGCTCGCGCTGCTGCTGCGTGGTGATGGCCCGGCGCATGCGGGCGACCCTGCGGGTCAGGAAGATGGCCGGCGGCATGACGACCAGCGAGATGAGCGACAGCCGCCAGGATAGGCGTCCATGGCGACCGCGGTGCCGGTCGCTGGTGAGATTGGCGGCCCAAGGTCAGCAGTGGAGGTACCACGTCTCTTTGCCGCCGATGTCGTTCGTGATGCGGGACTGGACCTCACCGGTCCGGGTGCGGGTGAAGAAGGCGATCGACTGCCGCTGCAGATGCGCGAAGACCCTGGTGCTCGCCCGTGCTGCCCTGCCCGACCTGTGCTCGATCCGTCTGGACTCATGCCGAGGTGAGGGTGGCGACGGCGCCCATCGCATAGCAGGCCAGAGCTGGACTTTGCTTGCCGGCGGCGGTGTCGATGACCGCGCGGAGCAGGAACGGCGAAGCCAGCCCGACGAGGGAGGAGGCCACGATGATGGCAGTGACGATGGCTAGCTTCCATCGGTAGGGGGTGAACAGCCGACCGATGCGGCGCAGGGACACCTCGCGTGCCTGCGACTTCTCTGCGGCGGTGACGGTCCTCGGGCCGCGGGTGCGGCCTGGGCTGGTGGTGTCTCGATTCGTGGGTGGTGACGCCAAGAGCTTGCTCGATTCTGCCGGGGGCTAGTGGGCCGCGCTCGCACTCGGGCGCGCGGTGCCGGCCGGAAGACATTGCTGAGGTTACCTCAATGTGAGGCTACAACAATAAACGCTGGTATCCTATTCCGGTGACCCAGGATCGCGACACGGCCCGCGGGCGCGACTCAGCCGGCGAGGAGCCGCTGTCGGAAGCGTTCTGGTCGGTCGCGCGCCAGCTGCGCGAGACGTCCCGGCGGGCCCTGGCTCCGTGGGACATTACCCCTGCTCACCTGCGGGCCCTGACCGTGCTCACGCAGCACGGGGTGATGCGCCTGTCGGAGCTGTCCGATCACCTGCACATCGCGCCGCGCTCGACCACGGAGGTCGTCGACGCCCTCGAATCCCGGGGCCTGATCCAGCGGCGGCCCGACCCCGCCGATCGGCGAGCCACCCTGGTCGAGCTGACCGAGCACGGCGCCAGCGTGCTCGAGGCGATCCGCGCCGCGCGCGGAACCGAGGCCGAGCGGGTCTTCGGCTCGGCTGAGCCAGACCGACCGCGCCGACCTCGCCCGTATTCTCCGTCAGCTCAGGGATTAATCAGCGGGCAACCGGTGCCTTCGGCGTGGCGTTGAGCGGTGCGGCCAGTGGTCCGGCCAGGGGGGCGCCGGCGGACAGGCCTGCGGGCCTGGTGAGCGCGGGCATCGCGGGCACAGTCGGCAGGGTGTGGTTGTCCTGAGCTTCGTCGGCTGGCTGCTCGGCCCTGGTGCCGGGCCGGGCCGCACGGTCGAAGAAACGCAGCAGTTCCACCGGGACGGGCATGACCAGGGTGCTGTTCTTCTCGGCGGCGACCTCGACGACGGTCTGCAGCAGCCGGAGTTGCAGGGCGGCCGGGTCGGCGGACATGACGGTGGCGGCCTGCGCGAGCTTCTTGGAGGCCTGGTATTCGCCGTCGGCGGAGATGATGCGCGCGCGGCGCTCGCGTTCGGCCTCAGCCTGGCGTGACATCGATCGCTTCATCGAGTCGGGCAGGGAGATGTCCTTGACCTCGACGCGCTCGACCCGGACGCCCCAGGGTTCTTCGGTGGGGGCGTCGATGACCTCCTTGAGCTTGGCGTTCACCTTCTCGCGTTCGGACAGCAGCTGGTCCAGGTCGCTGTGACCGATGACCGATCGCAGCGACGTCTGCGCGACCTGGGACACCGCGTAGGTGTAGTTCTGCACGTTGATGATCGCCTTGACCGGGTCGACGACCCGGTAGTAGACGACCGCGTCCACCCGCACGGTGACGTTGTCGCGGGTGATGCCGTCCTGGCCGGGTACCGCCGTCGCGATGATCTGCATGTTGACCTTGCGGAGCCGGTCACTGACTGGGTTGACCCAGGTCAGTCCCGGTTGGCGGATATCGGGCAGCATTTTGCCCCAGCGGAAGACAATGCCCTGCTCGTACTGATTGATGACCTTGAAGCCGAACATCTCGGCCGTCCCATCCCTGGCGCATGGCGCACCGGGCTCACCGGACCCGCGGACGGCACCGGCTTGACCGCCAGCGTTCGAGATGCCCCGGGCCCACCTCCATCTTCGCATACCAGCGGACGCGGCTGGCCGGGGCGACGGGGCGGTTCCCGCCGGCATTGGCCAGATGCGCGCCCGGGGATGCGGGCTGGCGTGGTAGGGTTTAGTCGTTCTGGTTGTAATGGAAATTCGTGTTCGTGTCACAGCGCCTGCGAAGTTCTGACAGCGGGCGCCGCGGATTCCAGAGTCCGGCTTTGAATACAGGCGGTCGCAGCAAGCGTGGGTTCCGCGAGCGTGGATCCCCAAGATCGTCCAGTAGGAGAAAGCAAAAAATGGCTCAGGGAACAGTGAAGTGGTTCAACGCCGACAAGGGGTATGGATTCATCGCCCCGGACGACGGCACGGGCGACGTCTTCGTCCACCACTCCGTAATTCAGGCTGACGGGTACCGCAGCCTCCAGGACAACCAGCGGGTGGAGTTCACCTCCAGCCCGGGCACCAAGGGCCCGCAGGCGGACTTCGTCCAGCCGATCTGACCGTCCAGCGCAGCGGTGGGGCGCTCTAGCCATCGGCTAGGCGCTCCGCCGCGTCGCCTTATCACAGGGGCGGCGGCTCAGATCCTGCGTGGAGCCTGTACCTGTCAATATCTGGCCTAGGCCGCCCCGTGCCGTGAATGCCTGCTCCGGCCGGTCGATAAGCGGCGCAGGGCCAATACGATTACCACGATAATAATTATCAGAACAACGGTTCCGATTCCGATATACACGAGGGTTTCCTCTCTCAGTGCGGCCGGCGGCGCCGGCGTTCCGGAGCCGACTACCCGGTCCGGCCCGGGTTAACCGGCCGGACCCGCTCTATCCCTTCCGCCGCTGGCCGTTCCGCTGCTGGCCCATCCGCTGCTCGCGGAGCAGGAGCCGGCGTTCGTCCTCGTCGTAGCCGCCCCATATGCCGTATGCCTGGTGGGTATCCAGCGCGAACGTCAGGCAGGGCTCCCGCACCGGGCAACTGGCGCAGACCGCCTTGGCCCGCTGGATTTCCGCGACGGCCAGGCCCGTTTTCCCGATCGGGAAGAAGAGCTCGGTCTCGAGGAGGCGGCAGGCGGCTGACTCGCGCCAGGAGGCATGATCCTGGCTGATCGCACGCGGCGGGTGCAGGCGCTGCTCGGGCACGGCTGCCCGGGGTTCGGTCATGAGGGCTCCCTAGCTGGACGAGGCTGGGCGGTCAACCGGGGCCACCCGACGTTCTCGGCCGCGGTGACCGGGTCGCCGCCTAGTAGCCGGGCCTGCACGGCGGCGGCCAGCCGCGGCGTGACACCCGGTCCGGCCAGGGCCAGCGGAATACGCCGGGCGAGCGCGGTGAGCTGCGCGGCGAGGGGTTCCAGGGTTTCCGGCAGGGTGACGGCCAGGACGACTAGATCCGGGTGTCTTGCCTCGACAGTGCCGGTCAGCTCCTCGACCGGGGTGTTGGTCCCGAGGTAATCGATCCTCCACCCATTGCGGTTGAGGATGATGCCGAAGACCATCAGCGCCAGGTCGTGGAGCTCACCCGGGGGGCAGGCCAGGATGGCGCGGGGGCCGTGCCCGTTCCCCCAGCCCCGGGCGAGTCCGGCGAGTCGCCCGCGGATGACGTTGCTGGCGAAATGCTCCTGGGCGACGCTGGCCGTGCCCTGCTCCCACCGCTGGCCGAGCTCGGTCAGGTACGGCAGTACTACCTCCCGGAGCACCGCCGTCAGGGAGAGGTCGGACATGAGCCGGTCAAGAACGGCTTGGGCGGCCGGCTCGTCGAAGGCGTCGAGCGCCCTCCGGAGGCCTCCAGACAGCTCGAGGGCCCCGGACAGCTCACCGGCCGCGGCCGGGCCGCGGCCGGGTTCGGTGGCCTGGCCTGGGCCGGTGCGTGCCCCGCTATCCTCCCCGAGCACTGCCCGCGCCGCCTCGGCCGCCGACAGGCCGCGGGCGAGGTGGGCCTGCATCCGGCGGATCCTCAGCGCATCAGCCTCGGAGTACAACCGGAAGCCGCCCGCCGAGCGCACCGGCTGGAGGAGGCCGTAGCGGCTCTCCCACGCCCGCAGGACGTGGTTGCTCACGCCCAGACGCCGGCTCAGCTCACCGATGCGCAACACCGGCGAGCCCTCAGGGGTTTCCACGCCAACACTCTACAGTACCTAGACAGACATTTGACAATCGTTAGTTGCAGAGGCTACCGTCCGGTCATGAGATTGCAGAAGACCGTGGTCGTCGGGAAGCCGCTGGACGCGGTGTTTGGCTACCTTTCCGACTTCACCACGACGACCGAATGGGACCCGGGCACCGTGGCCACCGTGAACCAGCGCGGCGACGGCGGGGTCGGCACCACCTACCTCAACACCTCCACGTTCCTTGGCCGGACAACCCAGCTGACCTACGTCGTGCGTGAGTTCGTACGCGGTGAGCGCATCCAACTCCGCGGGGAGAACAAGACGGTCACCGCCGTCGACACCATGGGCTTCCGCCGGGTCGATGACGGCACCGAGGTGACCTACGACGCCGAGCTCACCTTCAAAGGGCTGGCCCGGCTTGTCGCCCCGTTGCTGCGGCCCGCCTTCGAACGGCTCGGCCGGCAAGCGCAGGCCGGCCTGTACCGGGCGCTTAACCAGCTCTGACCCATCAATGCGTGAGCGTTCCGCCGTTGCGCGCTACCCCGCCGTCCGTTCGGTCCTCGCCGTTTAAAATGACAGCGAGGGCCTATCTTTATGACCGAACGCAAGCCGCCGGAGCTCAGCTTCGCCTCGTGGGTTGACCAGCAGGTTAACGAGGCGGCGGAGCGGGGTGCCTTCGACAACCTGCCCGGCGCGGGCAAGCCGCTTCCCCGCCGGGGAGAGGCCAGTGCCGGGCAGGCCTGGCTGCGTGATTACCTGCGCCGCGAGGGCGTGTCCGCGGAGGAGCTCCTGCCCGCCCCGCTGCGGCTGCGCAAAGAGGTGGAACGGCTCACCGGGACGGTACCGGACCTGCGCTCGGAACGGGAGGTCCGAGAGGCCGTTGCGGAGCTCAACCGGCAGATCCTGGAGTGGCGCCGGATCCCCACCGGGCCGCCGGTATTCCTGCGGCTGGTCGACGAGGACGCTATGGTCGCGCGGTGGCGGGACGCGCACAGCGGTCCTTCCTCCCCGGCGTCCGCCGACCGCCCGTCCCGGGAGACACCGCCCCCGCGCCCTCGATGGTGGCGTCGCCGCGGCCGGCGCGCGCCCTGGTGAGGAGACTGCTGCGCCGGCGTGTGCGGACTGGGGCACCGCAAGGGACGCGTCGTGCCCCGGATTCGACACCGACATCCTCGCCGGCGACGGGCGACCCGGTCGCCGATCCGGAGGCGCCGCACCGCATCCGGGCCGTCTACGCTCGCGGGACCCCGTAACCAGGCCATCCGGCTAGGACGGCCGCGACGTCAGCTCGGCGCAGGTACGCAGGCTGGCGTAGTGGGCGGCGGCCTGCCGCGCGGCGGCGCCCCGGTCGGCGATGGGCTGGCCGGTGCCGGAGACGACCGCGGGGATGAACCGCGCGGTTAGCGGCGCGTGCGGGTGCACGGTAAGTTCCAGCACGCCGGTGGCGGTGCTGTAGGAGCGTTCCCACCACAGGAAGTTGCCCAGGCCGTAAGCGACGAAGGTGTGGCCGAGCCAGCCGGAGCCCTGCAGCATGTGCGCGTGGGCGCCGACGATGATGCTGGCTCCGGCGGCGGCGAGCTGGTGCGCCAGCGACAGCTGGGCCGGGTCCGGGCACGCCTGGCCCTCGGTGCCCCAGTGCATGAACACGATGACGATGCTGGCCTGCCGCTTAGCGGTCCGCACCGCAGTGAGGGTACGGCCCAGGTCGATCGCGTTGGCCTCGCCGGGCCGGCTGGCAGTCGCCACCCATGATGAGGCGAGCTCGGCGACCTGCGAGACGCCGATGACGGCGATCCGCACGCCCTTGATGGTGGTCAGGTACGGCGCCCACGCCGCGGCGGCGTTGACCCCGATCCCCACGTACGGGAACCGGGCGCCCCGGGCCGCCGCCATCGCGTCCGCCAGGCCGACGGGGCCGTAATCCAGGACGTGGTTGTTCGCCATCGTGACCAGGCCGATACCGGCGTCGCGCAGCGCGGTGAAGGCGGCCGGCCCGGTGCGGAAATGGTAGGTCTTCGGCTGCGGCGTCCCGCGGCCGGTGACGGCCGTCTCCAGGTTCACCGCGGCGAGATCAGCTGACCGCAGTACCGCCCCGATCGGGCCGAACGAGCTGGCCGGATCGCCCAGCAATCGCGCCGTGCGCCCGGCGAAGTTGACGTCCCCGGCGAACGCCAGCGTGATGCTGCCCGCGGCCGCACCGGCATGGCTTCGCGTTCTGGCCAGCCCAGCCCGGTGAGGTGCTGCCCGGCTGGTCGTAGCCGCGGCCGGGGGCGCGGACGGAGCCGTCGTACAGGCTGCCCCGGCGAGCAGGACCAGGCAGCCGGATACGACGGCGAGCAGTCGGCGGATCACCATCAGCACAGCCTAAGGTGACCGGCTGCCCGGCCCGCGCCACGGTCCCGGTATGCCGCGGCCTCCGGTATTTCCGCAGCTCTTACTCGGATCGCACTGCAGCATCTCTAGTCACCGGGATCAGGCCGAGCCAGTCTGCGAGCATATTCACCACCAGTACGGGTATAAACGTTTACATCCGGGCCTTCGGTCCTGTCGCCTTGCGCGAAGTCGGTACGCATGGTCCAGATGGCACTGGTGGATCGTTGGCTGGCGCCGATGGCCGGCTCTCGCTAACTGGCATCACGAGGGAGTGAGGGCCGTGCGGCAGTTTCCCGGGGAGGACGCGACTCCGCGTACGCGCCTGGTTGAGCTGCCGGATCGCGGGGTCACGCGGGTATGGGAGTGCACCGGTCCGCCCGGAGCCGAGACCCTCATGCTTATCCACGGGGTGACGTTCACGGCCGAACTGAACTGGGGCAAGGTCTTCGCGCCGCTTTCCCGCCATTTCCGCGTCATCGCCAGCGACCTGCGCGGCCACGGTGACGGGATCAGCGCCGGGTCGCGGTTCCGGCTCGAGGATTGCGCCGACGATATCGCCGCGCTCGCGGAGGTCCTCGGCATCGGCAGGTTCGTCGCGGTGGGTTATTCGATGGGTGGCATGGTCGCTCAGCTGCTGTACCGGCGGCACCCGTCGCTGCTGTCGGGCCTGGTGCTGTGCGCCACCGCCCGCAACGTCCTGGGATCGCCGGCGGAGAAGCTGGTCGCCCTCGCGCTGCCCACGGCGGCCGCGGCCATCCAGTGGAACCCGTTTCTGCAGCCGATGAGCGCCGAGGTTCTCGGGATGGCGCTTCTGGGCCCCGTGGACGACCCCGCCGCAGCCAGGCAAGCCCGCGCCCAGCTGAGGCGGACCAGACTCGCCACCTCCGTCTCGGCCATCCAGGCCGTCTGCGAGTTCACCTCACACAGCTGGATCGGGCAGGTCGATGTCCCCACGGCGGTGGTGGTTACGTCCCGGGACCGCATCGTCCCGGCCAGCCGCCAGATGAAGCTGGCCCGCGCGATTGACGGCGCGTCGGTCCACGAGGTGGACGCTGATCACGCGGTGTGCGTCACCAACCCGCAGGTGTTCACCCAGGCACTGATCCAGGCCTGCTGGTCCGTAGAGGCGCGCCAGCCCGGGCACCTGCCGTCGGCTCTGGTGAACACGGCACTGTGAATCCTGCGCCGGCCCGGACCCCGGGTTGTCTGGCTCCATGATGGGCTGGACATGGCGGGCTAGATGACGACGCCTGTGAGCACACCAAGGCCACGCTCCAGGTGCGGCGTCGACGACAATTCCGCCGGTTTAAATGGTGGGCATGGCAAATCGACCTTTCTGTGTGCGGAGGACCGGTATCCGGCCGATTGCGGCCTCAGCGGCCGACGGAACGCTTATGCGATGTGCGCCAGGCTGCCGAGCGACCGGGCAGGATCCAGCGGCCGACCGGGTTGTCGCCGTGGAGTTCAGTGGTCCGTAAGGCGCTCATCACCTCGGCCGGGTCGTGGCCTAGGTCGTGCAGCAGCACAATGGCCGCGTTCCGCCCTGGGGCGCCCGTGATAGAGCCGCCGGGGTGGGTGGTCGCGCCCGTTTGGTACAGGCCCGCGATCGGCATCCGGTGCGAGGCCCAGCCCGGCACCGGGCGCAGCGCCCCGGTTTGCGCCACGCCGCGGTCTCCGCCATGGAACGCGCCGTGCACCATGTGCGGGTTGAGCTGCTCGTAGTCGGCGGGTGACTTGACGAGCTGCGCGAGGATCACGTCGTCGGTGAAACCGGGCGCGGACAACCGCAGGTGCTCAAGCTGGCGCTTGGCATGCTCAACCTTGACCACGTCCCAGCCAGGCATTCCGGCGGGCAGCTCGTAGACCTGCTGGCTGAGCAGCTTGACCGTGTGCTTGCCGGACGGCGCCCGGGTTCGGTCCGCCAAGGTCGGCGTGGCCACCAGTAGCCACGGCACGTCCGCGACGAACCGGCCCGCCCGCAGGTCCTGCCCGAGCCGGACGATGTCTTCTGGCCATCCGGCGGTCCCGGCCGACACGGCGGTCTGAGTACTGCCGTCAGGGGTGGCGAACTCCGGCGGGGCGCTGGTCGCCAGGTAAACGCCGAAGCCGGGGATGCCCACGTCGTAGGTGTCGATGCCGTAGTGGAACTCCTCGGGCCATGCCCGCGCCGGTGCCATGTCCCGGAGCTGGGTGACGTGGATCGTCGACAGCACCGCCTTCCCCGCCCGGTACTGCCCGCCGTCGGCGGTCTCGACCCCGACGCACCGGTTCCCGTCAAGCAGCAGGCGGGTGACGTGCTTGTCGCACAGCACGGTGCTGCCGTGACTGTGCAGGTACCCGGCTAGCGCCTCGGTCAGCCGCCCGGATCCGCCGGCCAGGATCGACCAGCTGCGCCGCTGACGGCCGAACACAAGCGAATAAGCGAGCACGCCCGAGCCAGGCACGTCCACCGCCTGGTTGGTCTGGAACGCCATCCACAGCATGAACGCCTGGACATGACGGCTGCCGAACTCGTGCCTGATGACATCCCATGCGGACAGCGCTCGCCGACGTTGCCACAATCGGCCGCGCGGATGCTCGGCCAGCCGGGCGTCCAGGGACGGGCCGAAGCCGACCGGGGTGAACTGCGACCCGCTGAAGACCGACTTCACCTCGTCGTACTCATCCAGCAGGCGAAGGTATGCGGCGGCATCGGCGGCCGAGAACCGGGCGATCTCCGCCGCGGTGCGGTCCCGGTCGAGCCACATAGTGAGCTGCTCGCCGTCGGGGAACGCGACGTGAGCGACCGGGTCGGGATCGATATAGCGCAGCCCGTAGTCAGCGATCAGCCCGAGTTCGTCCCCGGTGAGCAGCGGGTTGACCCGGATCAGCGTATGGCCGGTAGCGCAGGTATCGATGCCGTAGCCCGGGAGCAGGAGCTCCTCGGTGGTGGCTCCGCCGCCGGGCACGTGCCTGGCATCGAGCACCAGGCACCGGTACCCGGCCTTAGCCAGGTAGCACGCGGCGATCAGGCTGTTGTGCCCGGCCCCCGCGACCACGATGTCCGCGCGCTCATCCACTGCGCAAACGTCCCAGGAATAAGGTTCGCCGCGCAAGTCGAGGTGTCGGCGAAGCGCCCAGGTGCCAGTCGGCTGGCCATCGCGGTGCTCAGGGCACGGCACAGCCCCGCCTCCCTAGTCATCGGGCTGGCTTCCTCAGCAGAGACCTCCGGGATCGGCCAGACCTGATCGGGAATGCTCAACCGGCACCGTTTTCCAGCCGGCGACTGTTACGTCATGCGTAAGCACCGAGCCCGAACGAGCGGAGAGGTCACCTTGTCCCAGTCAAAGGAGGAGTCGGCGAGCCCACCGGGCGCCTCGCCGCTGGACGTGGCGCAGACAACCGACCATGCGGCGAACCACGCTATGCGGTGGTGGATTCTGGCCGTGCTGGGCGTCGCCCAGCTGATGGTCATCCTGGACAACACTGTTGTGAACATCGCGCTGCCTACCGCCCAGCACGCGCTCGGCTTCTCCAACGCCGACCGTCAGTGGGTCGTGACCGCCTACTCGCTCGCCTTCGGCAGCCTTCTCCTGCTCGGCGGCCGGATCGGCGACCTCTTCGGGCGTAAGCGGACACTGATCATCGGGCTGGCCGGGTTCGCCGGGGCCTCGGCCATCGGCGGAGCCTCGGTGAACTTCCCCATGCTCGTTACCGCCAGGACCGTGCAGGGCGCCTTCGGCGCACTGCTCGCCCCGTCGGTCCTGGCCCTGCTCACCACCACCTTCACCGACTTCCGTGAACGCGGCAAAGCGTTCGCCATTTACGGCGGCATCGCCGGAGCCGGCGGGGCCCTGGGGTTGCTCCTTGGCGGGATCCTCACTTCTTACGCGTCATGGCGCTGGACCCTCTACGTCAACCTGGTCTTCGCCGCTGTTGCCACAACCGGCGCCCTGCTCTGGCTGAAGAACGACAAGGCCGCCGACCGCGATCCGTTGGACATTCCCGGGCTTGTCCTGGTCACCAGCGGCCTGTTCTGCCTGGTCTACGGTTTCTCTCACGCCGAGACCACCGCCTGGAGCAACCCCTTTACCATTGGTTTCCTGGTCTTCGGGGTGATCCTGCTGGCCACCTTCGCCTTGCTCGAGCCCCGGGTGCGGCACCCGCTGCTGCCGCCTCGGGTCATACACAACAGGACTAGAGGCGGTTCGATGCTGGCCATGCTGTTCGCCAGCATGGGGCTGTTCGGGGTCTTCCTGTTCCTCACCTATTACCTGCAAGAGATACTCAAGTTCAGCCCAGTCAAGACCGGCTTCGCCTTTCTCCCCATGATCGCCGCGCTCGCGGGGATGGCGCAGGTGTCCAACCGGGTGCTCTTGCCCCGATTCGGTCCGAAGGTGATCGTGCCGACCGGGCTGCTCCTGAACGCCGCCGCGTTGTATCTCCTGCATCGAGTCGGGCTCCACAGCTCCTACGTGAGCCACGTGCTGCCCTACCTCCTGCTGCTAGGCCTCGGATTCGGCCTGAGTCTCGCCCCGTCATTCAGCACCGGCACCCTGGGGCTCAAGCCCAGTGACGCCGGGGTGGGGTCGGCCACCCTCAACACCTCCCAGCAGGTCGGCGGCTCCATCGGCACGGCCCTTCTCAATACGCTCGCCGCCGGCGCCACCACCGCGTACCTGGCAGGCCGGGCGATAACGCCGGCGAACCTGCAGGCGGCAGCGCTCCATAGCTACACCACAGCGTTCGTGTGCTCCTCACTGATCTTCGTCGTGGCTGCGATAACCGCCGGACTGGTGCTCCCAAAGGGCAACATGCGGGCCCTGTCGGGGCCGGCCATGGACGGCACCGCCGTCGGAACCGGCACCGATTCCGGCTGACCGGCTGTGACCCCGGCCTCAGCGGCACCACATCGCCCCAGCTGCCAACCCGGTGACGTGCGCGCCGACTTCAGCCGGATGGCATTTCCCGTCGCGGCCAGATCTCATCGGCGCCGCGCTCGCCGGGCAGGGGCCTGGTTACCGGTAGCGGAAGCCGTCGAGGAAACGGCGGAAGACGCCGCCTTCGCGGGCAAGGGCGGGGCCGGGTGAGGACGCGGTGGTGCGCTGGCGGGCCACCGGCTGGTCATAGTCGGTGCTGGCGATGGCGTCAACGATCCGGGGCTCGTCGAAGTCCTCGGAGCCTTCGATCTGGGGCACGTAACCGACGAGCATGCCGTCGCGCATGACCTGGGCTTCGAGGCAGGCCGTGCCGTCGGTGTCCCACTCGGCTTCGCGGCCGCCGGGCAGCGACACACGGACGCCGAACTGGCCGATTCCGCCACGGAGCAGATGCGCGTTGACGCCACGGTCACGAAGGGCATCGACCACCCGGCGGGCCCGGAACTCGTCCATGCCAGGAAAGTAGCGCTCGTTCCTGAAAGATCGCTGAACAAGCCACCGTTAAGACCTGCATGGGCAACATCCACCCAGCGGTTAAAGATGAAGCAGTGACCAGAGTGCGGCCGCCGGGCACAGCTGTGTGGGCTCGGGGTCGCGGCATGACATCACCCGCTATGGGTGGTCCAGGGTGAAGCATGTGGGCCGTATCGTCGTCGTTACCAGCGGTCGCATGAGGGAATCCAGGGAGGATCGCGATGGCAGTCGACACGTTCATTGCCTATGTCGGGGTCTATGACACGGTCGCCTACGCCGACGCCGACTACGAGCTTGTCAAGGAGCTGCACACCGAGGCGGGCTTGATCGACTCTTATGACGCTGCGGTGATCGAGCGTCGGGCTGACGGCAAAGTCAAGATCACCAAGAAACACGAGACACCCACTCGGGTAGGTGGCGTGCTCGGTGCCGGGGTGGGACTGGCCACCGGCCTGGTCGTGGTCTTGTTCCCGTTTGCTGCCATCGGCGGAGGGCTGCTCGCGGCCACTACGGCTGGCGGTGCGGTCCTTGGCGCGGTAGCCGGCCACGCGGCTGCTGGGATGAGCCGCCACGACCTGAAGGAGCTTGGCGAGCATCTCGACGCCGGGCAGGCGGGCTTGGTCGTGGTTGGGGTGTCCGACATGGGGGCGAAGATCGAGCGGTCGATGAAGAAGGCGCGGAAGGTCGAAGCCAGGCAATTGAAGGCCGACACCGCCAGCATCGAAGCCGACGCGAAGTCCGCACAGGGGTGAGACGGTCCAGTTACTTGCTGAGATAGGGAAGCTCGGCTGGCGCCCGGAGCACGCGGGCGTGAAGGTGGCCGCTGTCGCCGTTGCGGGCGCTCAGCTGCGGGTGATCTTGCCGGTGACCGGGCATTGTCATCTAGCCCTGGGGATCGGATCATTCTTATGTGCCTGACCGTAGAGCCATGCGGTCGACGCCGACTTCGATCTCGCAGGGTGGCAGGTTTGTAGCGCGCCGCCGGCTCGTTACCGGTAAGGAGCGCATGGCCGGCCTGTCTACCGGATGGGGCCGCCTACCCGGATCGGCCTGGTCGGCTGGGCTGGAACCAGTGGCTGTGGTCCGCTGACGCTGGAGAGGGTAGTTGCTGGCGCAGGAGGAAATGGATGCCGGGGCTCTGTGGCAGGAGGAGTAGCAGGCCGGGCCGTTCACCGTGGCCGTTCCTGGTGGCGCTGATTGTCGTGGTGGTGCTCATGACCGCCGCCTGCAGCTCGCCGGGGGCGCCGGCGCCCGTGAGGTCGGCCGCCGCCGCCTCGACGGGTCCGGCGAAGGTCGTCCCGCCCGGTACGCCTGCCGGGGCCCAGCTCCGGTGGCTCATCGAGGCGCTGGCCGTGCTGCCCTTGTCCGACGCGCAGGTACGCGGCCACTTCGACGCAGCCTTCCTCGCCCAGGTCAGCCCGGCCCTGCTCAACCAGGCGCTGGAAGAAGTGGTCAGCGTCAAGCTGCTCTCGATCCAGGTCAGCGAACTGAGTACGCTTGTCGCTAGTGTCTCCACCGGCGGTGCAGTCCAGCAGGCTCAGGTTTGGCTCACCGTCGACCGCCGGGGGCTGATCAGCGGGCTGAGAATCAGCCCGGCCACCACCGGGCCGACGTCGGCCACCTGGGCCGGGGTCGATGCCGCCCTCCGCTCGGTCGCCCCCCAGGTCCGCCTGCTTGTCGCCGACGTCAGCAGCGGCTCGTGTCAGCCGGTGCACAGCATCGACCCCACCACGGCGGCGCCGCTCGGCGCGGCCTTCAAGCTCTACGTGCTCGATGCACTGAGTAATGCCGTGGCCTCGGGCAACGTCCGCTGGAACCAGCCGCTAAGCGTCACCGCGCAGCTCAAGGGCCTCCCACCTGGTGAGCTCCAGAATGAGCCGGAAGGCACCCAGATCTCGGTACTGGACACGGCGGCCAAAATGATATCCATCAGCGACAACACGGCCGCCGACATGCTGATCAACCTCCTGAGCCGGTCCGCGGTCGAGGCGGCGCTCACCGCCACCGGGATGGCCAGCCCAGCTCTGGACCGGCCATTCCTGACAACCCGTGAGATATTCATCCTCAAGCTCGACCAATGGCCGGCGCTCGCGAAGCGTTACATCGCCGCGAACGAACCTAGCCGCCGGGCGCTGCTCGCCAGCACCGTCGACCGGGCGCCCCTTCCCGCCGTGGCGGCGGCGGGAGCCTGGACCACGCCACGCGACATTAACAGCCTCGAATATTTCGCCTCGGCCAGCGATATCTGCCGTGCCTACACCTCCCTCGCCGCCCTCGCCCACCGACCGGGCATGTCTCCGGTCGGCCAGGTGCTTTCGCTCAACGACGACGGCCTGCAGCTCGACCCGACCCAGTGGAAGGCAACCTGGTTCAAGGGAGGATCCGAGCCAGGGGTCCTGACCCTGGCCTACCTGGCCACCACCCGGACAGGGAAGAGCTACGTCGTCACCGTGCTCGCCGAGAATCCGTCGCAACCTATCAACGAGGCCACAGCTACCCCGGCCGTGCTTGCGGCGATCAGGGCGGCGTTCACGCTGGCGGCGCGCCGCTGATATCCGGGGTCTGGGCTGTACCCCGTCCGGCCGGTGCCTAATGCGGAATGCTGGAAAGCGGTGTTATCGCCGACGTTCCAGCCGTCGGCGAGCCGTCGGCTGATGTACAGGCCGGTAGGTAAGAGCTCGCGCCGGGCAGCCAGGCCGAGATGGTCACGTTTCCCGAACCGCCCGGCGGGCTCACTCGCAGGCGCACGTATGGTGCGGGGCAACGAGTGTTGCCTCCGGCTGGATGGTCGACGGCCGCGACAACCGCGTAGGCGGAATCTCCTGGCCGCAGTGTTACCACGGGCGGCGGGGGAGTGTAGTGCCAGGCGCCGAACATGGTCGATTGCAGGCGCCGCAGGCGCGTGGCGCTTCCCGTGGCCGTCAGCCCGATCACAGCAGGCCAGCCGCTCATGCGGCACATGGTGTGGCTGTCGTTGGTCAATTTGAGATAGCCGCCGGCCTGGCCCGCCAGAGCACCGGTGTTGATGATGCTGATTGTCAGCTGAGAGGTGACACAGGCGTCGATGCTGGCAGCTGACGGCGAACCCGGCGACAGTGTCGTAGCTGCGGACGACGATGCAGACGAGGCCGCCCCCGGCGAGTTCTGGGCGCCGCACGCGGTCATGACCAGCCCGCATGCCGCTACCGCCAGAGCGCTGACAGTGGCCGTGCGGCCCCGAGCCGCGGCTCGGGTGAACCCATGACAGGCCGCCGATCGCGCCCTCGGATCACTCACCACCTGAAACCTCATCGCGTCTCCCTCCGTTGCCCCGGGGCTTACCGGGCCTGAGATGACGGCGCGCCGCAATCAGCAGCGGAGCAGCCAGTGCCCGTCGCTGACGTGGTGGGCGCCGATCCTGCAGCCGTCAGCGCTGGGCGTTTCCGTGATAGCAGATGATCGCTGCCCCCAGTTTCGCGGGACATTTCAGTCAGGACATCGGCTACCGTAATGGCCCGGGCCGGCCGGTTCGTTCCTAGTGTCCGGGTGTCCCGCAGTGACGTATGTACGGCGAGCCGGGCGCCGGGTACCGCTCGATGGACCTGGAATACTACTGCCTGGCGGTCCTGACCAGTCACTGCCGTAAACCAGAATTCGTCGGTGCATCCGGCCCGGCGATGCCGGGCTACGGGCTCGAAAGGTCCGGCCGAGGCCGCCATCGCCGCGAACATCTCATGGCTGGCCAGCACGCGCAGCGTGGCGCGCGTCTGGCGCCATAGCGGCCTGCGGCAGACCGGAGTGCGTACCGGCATGTGCACGCTCAGCAGCACCAGGACGGTTCCGCTGGCTGCAACCCCGCCACCGAACCAGTCCCAGCGAGGCGGATTCGCTGCATCTGCCGAGACAATCATGTACGCGATGCCTGCGCCCAGCAGCATTCCGCTGCGGGCCAAAGCCCGCCAGGTCACCGCCTCGGCCGCCGTTTCGGGTGCGGTGCGCCATCTGATACAGCCGCAGCCACCAGGAATCTGCTTGACGAGCACGTATGCGAGCAGAATGCTGAACACGGCTCCGAGGGCGGCCATGCCAGCACCGCCGAGCACCGGGTACGCTCCGCTGCACACGAGCACGCCCGTCGCGCACTCCATGCCGCCGGCTGCCAGCCCAGTGAGTCTCCACTGGCGCCGCGGCATCCGCAGCGCCCGCCTGATGGCGGTCATATCATCGAGGGCCCGTATGCCGCGGTACAGCTTGCTCGCCCCGGCTATGACGAGAAACGCACCGCAACTGACGGCACACCCCGAAATGACCGACTCCATGACCTCATTAATATCGATCACCCAGCTGCCTGCTAAGGCCTCGAGTGGACGTGGAAACAATAGTAGGCTGTCGTAAATCCCGGGGCGCCCAGATCGAGGTCGACATTGGACGAGTAGTTGCACGCGCCCTGCTCGCCGTATTGCCAGAGCCGGGTGGGTACCGTCGCGCACCTCTGCGGGTGCCAGCGAGATGGCCCAGGCGGGCCTCCGCACGGCTCAGGCTCGCTCGACCATATGGCGCTGGGCGCATTGACGCCGCGCGCTTTGGCGATGGTCGAGCAATTTGGATAGGGCGAATACGGAGTGCAGTAAAGGCACGGGTACAGTGGATAGATGCCCAGGCCGGCAAAATCATACTCCGCTATGTAATTCGCCCACGCATTCCAGTAATTTGAGCTTAGCGACGTCGAATACTCTTGGTCGAGCCAGCAGTAGAGCCGGCCGTTGGATGGCAGCCGGAGCGGGCCGACCGCATGGTAGGCGGTGAGCATCGCTGCCGCGAAGACCTGCGCATCAGCGTGGCCTTCCGCAGCGGATCCGCTCAGCCGGGACTGTCTGGGCGCGGAGATGCAGCCGACGTAAGGGCCTCCGCTGTCCCAGGCGCCCCGGCTTTCCGCCAAGGCGTCGTTATTGAACAAGTCAGCAGCCGGCGACGGAGTGAAGTAGCGAATCCAGAAGCTCGGGTTCACACCGAATTCACGATGCGCCGATGCATAGGTGTTGTGTATCGGGGCTGCCGTGTCATATCCGTTCATAACTGTCGTTCCTCCGCCAGGAGCCGGGTTCCTGTCTGCTGCTGTACTAAAAAACAGCCGACACGTAAAGGTTCGTGTCCGCCGTTCCAAGTGGCCTGAGGCCAGAAGAGAAAAACACGAGCCGCGGGTTTTCGGGCCCCACCGCGAGCAGGGTCCCGCTGGGCAGCTGGTAAAGCCCGGCATAGTGGCGGCCCTCACTATAGGAGCCGACCAGCTTGCCGGATCCCACATCGTAAGCGCAGAGGCCGCCGGTGGCCGCCGAGCCGAGGACATAGCAGATATCACCTGCTGGCGACAGCACCGCCTTGCTCCACGGAGCGCCGAGCGGCGACGCGGGCCGCGGAAACTGAATGTGGGCCGTCATCCGGAAGGAGTCCGCCGGATCGGCTATCACGGCGACCCCGGCCCCCGGCTTGGTCATGAACACGGTGCCGTCGGAGCGGGCCTGCATAGTGACGGCACTCGGCTTCGCATGTCCGTGGCCGAACGCCGGGATCCCCAGCTCGGTCACCTCTCCGGTCCGGGCCGAGCATACCTGCACATCGCGTCCCCTGACCAGGCGCGCCACGTCACCAGCCGGCAGCGTTATGAGAGGCTCTCCGCCTGGCCACGGCGCGGGAGCCGGCACCGACAATCGTGCCGTCCCCGAGCCTAGAGGAAACACGGTCAGCCGGGACAGCGATGCCTGCGCCCGGACCTCGGCCGGATCATCTGGCTGCGGCTCCCTGATTGTCCACATCAGCAAATCCGAGCTATTAGCAGCTGCGGTGGACAACGCCAGAGACGGCTCACCGGAAAGGTGGAACGGTCCTGTGATAGCGCCGCTGCGCTGATCGAAATAAGCCAGCGCATGATGCGACTTCCAGGTCGTCGCCGACCGTGTCACTAGGCTGCCGGTATGCGGGTCCGCCTTGCGCACCAGGCGTTTGCCCACGGGCACCGTAATGGCCAGGACCAGGGAAACAATCGCGGAGCCAGGGGCGAAAACCGGCGTCACGAGAACGTGCGCGTCGTGCGGGACGCCAGTCACAGTCACCGACCCCTGCTGGGCGACAGCAGCCGAGGTGGCGTCAAGGAGGGTCAGTGTTATTGTGGCCCCGTCGTGCACCATATGCACGGTGGCCAGGGCCGTGACGGCCTGGTCCGGCGACGAGACCGGCGCAGCCGCGAGCTTGATGGCAACCGGGACCGGCGGCCGGGGCGATGCCACCCGCGATACCGGGCACATCGTAGCAACCAAAGATCCACTGGGGGCCGGCCCGGATCCGGGGTCCCGTAAAGAAAGGCATACGGCAAAGCAGCCCGGCCGGATTTGGCGGGCCGGGCACCCAAACGGCCGCCCATGCCCAGATCCGGCACCGCCAGGAACGCGCCAGCACCAATACTGCCCGCCAGTACCTCGCGACGGCTAAGCCCAACGCCGTCGCCGCCCGGGCCGAAAGGCCTGACTGCGTTTTCCCGCCTTCGAGAACGCACGAACCCCGCTCCTAACATCTCACCGGACTAGACGGTACTGAATGACATGGCGGCAGGATTTCCTGTCGTTCAGCGCCCCCGCAAAGGCTTGTACCGCACATCAGCGGCACCCATTTCTTCAGGTCCTCCCATCAAGTCCTCGTCACACCGCTACCTTAGCGTCAGACGTACTCGGAGCCATTTGACACGCCGATGCGGCAAAATTTCCTTAATGTATGCGCCACCGCGCAGCCGGTGGGGAACTCGGCGTTACGGGCTAGGCCTGGCTGGCGACCCGCACTAAGGTAGTCCCGACCCCCGGGAGGTTCGCCTTGATGGCAGCTCAGCAGCGATTCCGCATCACGGTCGCCGTGGTCGTCGCGTGCTCGCTCCTGCCGTTGGCATACTCGGTGTTCGACCAGTCCGCACACCGACAGGCTCAGCCGACCACCGGGCCGACCCGGTCGGCGCAGGCGGGTAGTCGTCAGCTGGGTGCTGCGATGGTGCTTGAGGTGATGCCGGCGCCGTATCAGCTGCCGGCTGGGGTGTCGCGGGAGGTGGTGCTGCCGGCCGCTGGCGGCCTGCTGATCGCGGGCGGGCTGACGGTGTTGGGGGCGTCGGCGGATGCGGTGACGGTTCTGGATCCGGTGACGGGGGCCACCCGGGCGGCCGGGCGGCTGGCCCGGGCGACGCATGACGCGGCGGGTTTGGTGGCCGGGGGCCGGGTGCTGGTGCTGGGTGGCGGGACGGTTGGCAGCGTGCCCGCGATCCAGTCGTTGATCCCGGGGCAGCCGGGCGTGGTGGCCGGGGCGCTGGACCGGGCCCGTTCGGATTCGGCTGGGGTGTCGGCGGGACCGGCCGGGTACGTGGTGGGGGGGTATGACGGCGCGACCTTGGACCCGGAGGTGCTCGCTACCAGGGACGGGCGGCATTTCCGGGTGGCGGCGCGGCTGCCGGTGCCGGTGCGGTACCCGGCGGTGGCGGCGGCTGGCGGGGTGATCTGGGTGTTCGGCGGGCAGACGGCGGCCAGCGGGTCCGGCGCGACCGATGTCATCCAGCGGGTCGATCCGGTGACCGGGGCGGCGGCGGTGGCCGGGCATCTGCCGCGGCCGGTGGCCGGCGCGGCGGTGATCAGCCTGGGCGGGCGGATCTACGTGGCGGGCGGGGTGACCGCGCAGGGGACCAGCCGGGCGGTGTTCGGGTTCGACCCGGCCACGGCCCGGGTGAGCGCGGCGGGCGAGCTGCCGGTGCCGGCCGGGTACGCGGGCGCGGCGGTGTCCGGCGGGGTGGGGTACCTGGTCGGCGGGGAGGACGGCGCCCGGCCGGTGCCGGCGGTGACGACGTTCCGGCTGGTCCCGGCCGGGCGGGCGGTGCCGGCCGCGGGCGCGGCGCCGTGGCTGGCGGCGGCTGCGGGGCCCGGGCGGCTGGCGCCGGGTTCGGATCCGTCGGCGCTGCCCGCCGGCGTCCTGGTCGCCGACCATCACAACGACCGGCTGCTGATCATCGACCCGCAGGGCCGGATAAGGTGGCAGTTCCCGCGGCCCGGCGACCTGGCGCCCGGCCAGAGGTTCCTGCAGCCGGACGACGCGTTCTTCTCCCCGGACGGCAAGCACATCGTGGTGACCCAGGAAGATGACCAGGTCATCAGCGTGATCTCGGTGGCGGCCCGCAGGATCATCTACCGGTACGGCGTGCCGGGCGTGCCCGGCGCCGGGCCGGACCACCTGTTCAACCCCGACGACGCGATGATGACCCCGGCCGGCGCCATCATCTCCGCCGACATCAAGAACTGCCGGATCGTGGTCATCACGCCGCCCGCGCACGCCGTGACCAGGGTCATCGGCCATACCACGAACGCGTGCCTGCACGCCCCGCCGCAGCGGCTCGGCAGCCCGAACGGCGCGTTCCCGATGACTGACGGGCACTACCTGGTCACCGAGATCAACGGCGACTGGGCCGATGAGATGTCCCTGCGGGGCCAGGTCTGGTGGTCGGCGAACCCGGCCGGGGTGCTGTACCCCTCCGACAGCAACGAGATCTACCCCGGCCGGTACCTCACCGCCGACTACTCCGATCCCGGCCAGGTCGCCGAGTTCACCTCCACCGGCCGCGTGCTATGGCGGATGGGCGGGTTCAACCAGCCCTCGCTGGCCCTGCCGCTGCCCAACGGCGACATCCTGCTCAACGACGACTTCAACCACCGCATCTGCGTGGTAGACCCCGCCACCCACCGCATCGTGTGGCAATACGGGCACACCGGGATAGCCGGGCGGGGGCCAGGATACCTGTCCGACCCCGACGGGGTCGACCTCGTACCCCCGGACTCCCTGCTGATCACCCACGCCGCCACGATGGGCGAACCCTGACCGCTGAACCGTCTCGCGGGCCAGGAAAGGGAACAAGACGCCGAGAGTCTCATGATCGCAACTCCCGGATGGGCACAGAAGTATGAGCAAGAACCACACGCTCACGCAACGCGGCTATTGACCGGAGTGTACTTTATTGGTCCAAGACGCCGGTACCCGGACGTGGGAGGATGCAATGACCCAGTATCCAGATGAGCCAGGGGCATGGTGGACGGGGTTTCCAGGAAGCGGCGGGGGCGCCTGGACCACCCTGTCCTCTCTCGGTGATCCGGCACCGGCACCGGACGGGGTAACAGCCACTTTGCCCAGACGGGCGCTTAAGCGCAGGCTGGTGCTCAGCCCTGGCAGGCGCGAGCGCGCCAGGCGCGAGGAAATGGCAGAGTGGAGGCGCCAGCGAATAGCCGCCATTCGTGAGCCGTCGCTAAGGTCGGGCGTGATAACGGTGGGCTCGGGCTTCGGGGGCACTGGCAAGACTGACGTGGCGGTGACGCTAGCAGCCATCTACGCCGCTGCTCGGCCCGCCGATCGGGTGATACTCGCTGACAGCAATGACGACATGCCGCATGGATACATCAGGCTGGGGGGCGCGACGGTTGAGGAACTGCCGCAGCACCAGCGGCCGCTTTCGATTCGAGGCTTCCATCAAGCTTGCGTAGACGGCCGCATCAACGTCTACGCTGACCTGCGCGATGCAGTCGCGTGGTTGCAGGGTGTGGCGGTGATTCGCGGCGACACGGCCGATGAGTCTGTCGGAGTCGATTTCGGCGAGCAGGAGTACCTGACTGTCCTGGGATTTCTTCAGTGCATGTCCAACATTGTCATCAACGACGGCGGGACAGGATTGTTCGCCAAGCTCCAGGTGGGAACGCTTCTGCACGGTGACAAGTACGTCTTCGTGACGGAGGCGTCGCAGCTGGGGTTCTGGTCGATGGGCCAGGTGTTCAGCCGCTACCGGAACTACGAAGGCGAAAAAACCAGGCCGCTGACCGAACGGGAAATGAAACACCTCAGCGCGCTCATGGACGAGGCGACAGTCGTAGTGAACAAGTTCGTCGCAAGCGACTCACTGCAGGTCCATTGGCTCGCTCAGATCCGCGAGAGCTTTGAGGGGACGCAAGTATCGGTGGTGGCGACGCCCTGGGATCAGTCGCTCGCCAACCGCGTGCCATTGGATCTTGGCGCTGTGGCAAGCTCGACGCTCGACGCCAAGCTGGCGATGGCCGAAGTGGTGCTGCGCAGCGCTGACCAGGCAAACCGCACGCGCCAGGGCCTTCCCGAGGGGGAGACAGAAAACTCCGGAAACGGCCAGTGGGGTTCGGCCGAGCCGCTGCGTGTGCTCTCGGAACCTCTGCCACCGGATGCTGGCCTAGATAGTCCAGACGCTGAGCCCGATACCCCAGACGTGGGGATCATCCCCGCGGGAACCGAATCGGACAGCACAGGCGCCGCGGCAGACACTTCAGACTGGTGGCCATTCACCTCAGGCGTGCCGATCATCCCCGAGCGAACCGAATCAGACAGCATAGACGCTCAGCCGGGCATGGCCGGGTGAATCGCCTTAGCTCCGTCACGCTCGTGCTGCGGGCTAGCTCGCTCTTGCTACTGCCAGGGATCGATGTTGTGGTTGAGCCGGAAGATGTGGAGGCCAGATGGAGGGCACGGTCACGGTCCGCTACGTCGGCTGCTGGTTCGGGAGCGCCGGCGGAGGTTCCGGGTGCTACACCCCGCCGACCCGCTTGCCCTCGTCTGACCATTCGCGGTCGCGCAGCACGAACTTCTGGACCTTGCCGGTGGAGGTTTTCGGTAGTGACCCGAACTCGATCGCGTCGGGGCACTTGTAGTGGGCCAGACGCTCGCGGCAGAACGCGATGATCTGCTGCACGGTCGCCGTGGCGCCCTCGTTGAGAGTGACGTACGCCTTGGGCCGTTCCCCCCAGTGCGGATGCGGGATGCCGATGACCGCGCATTCGAGCACGGCTGGATGCGCGGCGATCGCCTGCTCGACTTCAATGCTGGAGATGTTCTCGCCGCCGGAGATGATGATGTCCTTGCCGCGGTCACGCAGCTCGATGTTCCCGTCGGGATGCCATACGGCCAGGTCTCCGGAGTGGAACCAGCCGCCGGCGAACGCCTTGCCGGTGGCGGCTTCGTCGTCGAAGTAGCCGCTCATGACGTTGTTCCCGCGCATCACCACCTCGCCCATGGTGGTGCCGTCCTGCGCGACGTCGGTCATCTGCTCGTCGACGACACGGACCAGATCGGCCGAGGGGTAGGCCTGCCCCTGGCGCGCCAGGTACCTCGCGCGCTGTTCCACGGGGAGCTCGCGCCAGGCTTCCTGCTCGGGGCACACGGTGACCGGGCCGTAGGTCTCGGTCAGGCCGTAGACGTGCACGACGCGGAAGTTCAGCTCGCTCATCCGGGCCAGCAGCGTCGGGGAAGGCGGGGCGGCGGCCACCATCGCCGTCACCGGCCGTTCCAGGCGGTGCGCCCGGGGATGGTTGAGCACCATCAGCTGGACGGTCGGGGCCCCGTTGTAGTGCGTCACCCCCTCGCCGTCGATCAGCTCCCAGATGAGCCCGGAGTCCACCGCGCGCATGGTCACGTGGCGCGCCGCGACCGCGGTGACCGCCCACGGGAAGCACCAGCCGTTGCAGTGGAACATCGGCAGCGTCCACAGGTAGGCCGAGTCGGTGCCCAGGCCGGCCACGATCACCTCGCTCAGCGCGTTCAGGTACGCGCCGCGGTAGGTGTACTGCACCCCCTTGGGCCGTCCCGTGGTCCCGGAGGTGTAGTTGATCGAGATCGTCTCTTCCTCGTGCTCCAGCCAGCTCACTGGCCGGGCCGGCGCGGCGCCGGCCAGGAACTCCTCGTACGGATCGCCGGGGACGCCGGTGTCGTCGCAGCGGATCACGGTCACGCCGGCCAGGTCGAGCGGCTCGGCCACCGCCGTGAGCCCGGTGTCGAGCAGCAGGAACCTCGCGCCGCTGTGCTGCAGGATGTACCCGACTTCGGCGCTGGACAGGCGGTTATTGACCGCGACCAGGATCCCGCCCGCCGCAGGCACGCCGAAATGGGCCTCCAGCATGGCCGGCGAGTTGAACAGCAGCGTGGCGACGCGGTCCCCCTTGGCCAGGCCCGCCGACCTGAGCGCGTTGGCCAGCCGCCACGACCGCTCCGCGAGCTCCCGGTAGCCGTACCGCCGCTTGCCAGCCGCGACCGCGACCTTGTCCGGGTAGATGTAGGCGGCCCGCTGCAGGAAATCGACCGGGTTCAATTCCGAACGGAACACGGTGCCCGCCCCCGCTCCGGGTCCAGGCCCACCTGGGTTCGGTGAAAACGCGTCGCTCATCGCCTGCCTCCTTCGCGGCTCATCGGCTGCCTCCTTCGCGGCTGCAGGTCACGGCTCCGGCCGGCTGAAGCAAGACTCCTGGGTTCATGATCCCAGCCGGGTCCAGTTCAGCCTTTGCGCCGCGGAGCGCACTGGTGAACAGCTGCGGCACCTCGCGCAGGTACCAGCGGCGATGGTCGCGTCCGACGGCGTGATGATGGGTGATCGTGCCGCCGAGCGCCGCGATCGCCTCCGAAGCCGCGAGCTTGATCTCATCCCACTGCTCAAGTTCCCGGCCGGGACGGCCGGGCGCGTAGACCGAGTAATACGGTGCCGGGCCGTCGGGATACACGTACGCGAAACGGCACGAGACCATGCCGCCGCCGCAGGCCCGGCGCACCGCCTGCCTCGTGGCCGCCAGCACACCCTCGTGGAACTCCCAGAAGCGATCCCAGGTGATGGCCGTCTCGAAGGTCTCGCTGATCAGCCCGAGCCGGACCAGAGCGTCACGAAGGTGGCCGCCGCGCAAGAACGAAGCCCGCCAGACTGCGGCCGGGTCGCTCTCCTCGCCGTGCACCTCGCCGCGATGGCTGCCGCAGATCTCCAGCGCCCGGGCCAGCCACGGCTCCAGTTCGTGGTCCGCCGACTCGAAGCCGAGCACGAGAATCGCATGCGACCCGTCACCGCTTCCCGACAACAGCGCCTCGTCGTGGCCGAGCAGGCGGCAATTGGCCGGGTGAAGCCCGGACTGCGCGAGCTCCCGGGCCGCCTGAACCGCATCGGCGAAGTCGGCGAAGGACACTGAGGCCCCCGCCCGGAACCGCGGCCGCGGCTGCACCCGCATCCACGCCTCGGTGATCACCCCCAGCGTGCCTTCGGAGCCGCAGAACAGCCGCTCGCCAGACGGACCCGCACCCGAGCCCGGCAGCCGCCTGGTCTGGAGCACGCCACGTGGCGTCACCACGCGGACGGCCTCCACGAATTCATCGATATGGGTACACATGGTCGCGAAGTGGCCGCCTGAGCGCGTCGCTATCCACCCGCCCAGCGTCGACCACTCAAACGACTGCGGGAAATGCCGCAAGGTCAGGCCGTGCCGCTTGAGCTGGGCCTCCAGCGCGGGCCCCAACGTGCCGCCCGCGATCCTGGCGGCGCCCGAAGTACGATCGACGTCCAGCACCCCCTGAAGGTGGCGAAGGTCAACGCTGACCGCGCCGTGGTAGCCGCCACCTACATCGGGCTCGACACCGCCGACCACGCTGGAGCCGCCGCCGAACGGGATCGCTGCGGCACCGGCTTCGCTGCACCACTCCAGCACCGACACCAGCTCGCCCTCACCGCGAGGGAATGCCACAAGATCGGGGGCATGCGCGTAGTCACGGCGAAACGCGCGCACCAGATCGCGGAACGACCTGCCGTATGTATGGGCTGCCCGGTCGTACGGGTCCGTGCTGAACGCCGCCTCAAGCGAGGCCGGCGGCGCCAGGCGCGGCGCGCGCAGGTGCAGCTCATCCACCCGCGGCGGTTCCTTGACGCGCATGCCATCGATCCCGAAATGCCCGGCAAAGGCGGCTCCGAGCTGCTCGATCTCGCTCACTGCCAGCCCATCGCCTTCCAGGCCCCAGCCCCAGAACTTGCGCCTGAGGGCTGGTGGCGGCATCCGGGGCGGCAATGACGCCGCGGACGTCCCGTCGTCTGTTCCGTTAGCGCTCACCACTGCCCCTCCCAGTAACCTGGCCCGCGCCCGGCACGATGCTCACGGCCTCTCGGCCTAGCCATGATGAAAGCATCTCGCCTCAGGCCAGTGCGCGCTAGCCTGGGGCCTTTCACGCAGGACTCTCCTGCGTCGCTTCCTCGGCATCATCCACGTAGCTGGCCAGAGCCCGACGGCACGTTCCCTGACCAGGCCTGCGTCCTTGAGGACCTTGAGGTGCTGGGAAACCGCCCCAGTTCACCCGGAGGGTCCTGTCGCCGCCAGTTCGAGGAGCACCTTCCAGGCGGGTAGGCGTAGCCACGCTCGCTGGCCATGCGGGGAGGCGGTGGGCGGATACTGGCGGGACGAAGTGCCGCGCGATGCAAGCGCGCCGGGAGAGGAGAGGCGGATGTCGGAGGGCAGTGGGCTTGAGGCACCAATCACGGGCTTGAGGCACCAATCACGGGGCTTGAGGCACCAATCACGGCGGTGACCGTCTTCAGGGATGGCGCCCGCGTGCAGCGCCGCGGGATGGTGAGCGTAGAGCCGGGGCTGCGGCCCGTAGTGATCGGCAACCTGCCGCCCAGCCTGGATCCGGCGTCGGTTCGCGTCGCGGCCCGCGGGCGGGATCTGGCCCTGCTCAACGTCGAGGTACACCGTCGCTACCGCACCGATCCCCTGCGCGAGGAGACCGCCCGGTTGCGTTCGGAGGTTGAACGTTGCCGCGATGCCGTCCAAGCGCTTGACGACGAGGACACCGCCGAGCAGGCGGGTCTGAACTTCCTGGGCCACCTGTCCGAGGCGGCCGCCACGGCACTTGCGCGGGCGGTCGGGTTCGGCCGCTCCGACCACGACGACCTCACCCGGATGGTCGGTCACCTGTCCGCTGACACCGCCGCCGCGCTCAGCCGCCGCCGCGAGATCAGCGCGCGCAGGCGCGCCGCCCACCGGGAGCTCGAAGCCGCCGAGCAGCGCCTCGAGGCGGAGGAAGAACGGGTCGGCCGTCCTGTCGCGTTTGCCGATGTGTCCGCGACCCTTGAGGCCAGCGCCGTAACCCGTGCCGAGGTGGAGCTTTCCTATCATGTCTCCGGCGCTTCCTGGCGGCCGCTGTATGACCTGGCGCTGGATGGCGAGCGGCTGGCCGTCAGCTACCTGGCCGAGGTCACGCAGCAGACCGGAGAGGACTGGCCCGCCGTCGAGCTGGTCCTGTCCACGACGCGGCGCGGGCTGCACCAGATCCTGCCGGAGCTGGATCCCTGGTATATCGGGCGCGCCCAGCCGCTCCCCAGGCCGCTGGCAGGCAGATCTATGGCGGTGGGGGCGGCGGGTTTCCCGGCGCGGCGGCCCGCACCCATGGCAGCGGCCGGTCCCGGCGTCCCGGAGGCCGATCTGGAGGAGGCCGCACCGCTTGCCGCCGAACCCGGCGAGTCAGGGGCCGGCGTGGCGTACCGGGTCCGGCGTCCGCTGGCGGTGCCCGCCGACGGGGGGCCGTACAAGACCATGGTCGCCCGGTTCGCACTCGACGCCGCGCTCGACCACCTCGCGGTTCCGGTTCTCGCCCCCGAGGCATACCTGCGGGCGACCGTCACCAATACCTCGTCGCTGCTGCTGCTCCCTGGCCCGGCACGGGTCTTCCATGACACTCAGTTCGTCGGGGAGACGTCCCTGGAGACCGTCGCCGCGGGCGAGGAGTTCGAGCTGCAGCTCGGAGTGGATGACCAGATCAGGGTGGAACGCGAGCTGCGCCGCCGGAGCACGAGCAAGGCCGTGATCGGGGGCACGCGCACGATCGACGTGGCCTACGAGATCACAGTGGAAAACCACCGCCCGAGCAAGTCCCGGGTCAGCGTTCATGACCATGTCCCGGTGTCCACCGACGGTGATATCAAGGTGCGGCTGCGCGAGACCAGCCCGAATCCGGCCGGGCAGAATGACTTGGGCGAACTCACCTGGGAGCTTTCGCTCGAAGGCGGGCAGACAGCAACGATCCGTTACAGGTTCACCGTCGAGCATCCGGCACAGGTAACCATCGCCGGGCTCTGACCTACTTCTGTCGGCGCGCCGGTCGGGCCAGGAGCCCGCCGCGCGGGCGGCATTGTGCACTCCGGCCAGCAGGACCGGCGGGACGGCGCCGGCCAGGACCGCGGGTTCCAGCGCCCGCCAGCGGTCCGCGATCGTCTCCTGGCCGCCCGCCGCCCGCTCGGCGTCGCGCTGGCCCTCGCCCTCGGCGAGGCCGCCCGGTCTGAGACGCGCCTCCGCCACCGTCGGGCCCGCGACCCTCAATGGGGAGATCAATATGTCGGTACCGCGTTGCGTGAGCTTTACGTCCTTGGTCAAGACTTATGCGGCAACCTCATATGTCAGGTCCGGGCATTATCCGCCCCGTCGCCACCTGCCTGAGGCCATTGCCTGAACGGTCTGCCAGTACACAGGAGTGTCGTCTTCGCTCCAGGTCCCGGGCGAGACGGCAGGCAAGCCATTAGCCGGGAGCCCTCTGCGCATATTCGTTACATGCCGATGCTGGAGTGGTCGGCTCTCATACTGGCCAAGCGAGGCGGTCGGCGCGGCCAGCGCCTCATATCGTGGCGGGTCATTGTTAATGAGCATGCCCAGAAACTACGGGTCAAGCACGGTTATTACACGTATTTCCGCCTCGTCGGCGTGTCGGCTCGATCCCGCGGGAGTCGACACTCTCGCGTTACGAACTTCTATGAGCCTTACCCGTTAGGGTCTGCGGCTCCCGGCACCGGACATTAACAGCGGCCCGCCGACACGATGCGATCCCAGGTCGTGACAAACACCGCGGCGGGGATATCAATCGGGCTGATCCAGGCGTCCCGCACACCCTCAAAGCCCGGCGTTCGTAGATGAGCTCCCCGCGATCCGCGCGGCACTTGGCTGCGGGTCGGTTACACGGCGGACTGTACCGCTTTGAACATGTTGCCCGGCCGCTCCGCCGACGCTCTATCAGGGACCGCTTCCCCGGCACCTGCGAAGGCATTGTCGGGAGCCGCCCGCATGTGTGTGCGTCCCGGCGGACGGGCTGTTGTCCAGCGTTCCGTGCACGACATGGCGTCCTTGCAGTACCAGTGGATGTCGGCGCACGCCTGACCGCCATCAGGGACCAACAGGCCTAGCGGAAGCGCGATGCCGCACATGGAGCACTGAGCTACCTCCAACGGCCGGGGACGGTTGGGCTGCATGGCCGTCACTGGCTTCGCCGGCGCCGGACTAGGAGTAACCGCAGGCTGTTCAGGTCCCGTCTCCAGGCACGTCGTCATAACTGCGGCCGGCATCACGGCTGCCTCCTCAGGCGCCTGAGCGCGGGCATCGGCCTGAGCGCGGGCATCGGCCTGAGCGCGGGCATCGGCCTGAGCGCGAGGATTCCTGGCCAGGGATCATCGGTGCCGTCTGGTTCGGCGTGGCCATCGCCGGGCGGCTCGGCATGGTTATCGTCGCGTAGCTCGCCGAGCCAGTCGCCCGTCTGGGACCAGCCGTCTTCCTGAGGCATGCTGGCGTTGTGTTGCCGAATCTTTATCTTCATGTAAGACCTCCCGTTGAGCCAGGGGATAAGCGCCGTGCAACTGCGGGTAACCTGCCCAGGGACAGGCAACGCAACGAGATGACAGGCTGGGCGGCCGCTGCGCGTCCCAGCCGGGCCGGGCTCCGACCGCGCCGACGTGGCCGACTGTGGGCTGGCCGGGCCGCTGTGATCGGCCGGTACCGGAAATGCCGACCTGCCGCCAGCGAGCGCCTGGTGTGTCCCGGAGGCGTTTACCGCCGTTGCGCTTGCGCTCCCCTTTCAAAAAGCGCCCGGGCTCACCGTCTCTGGGTTCAGTGTTTTCACGATCCCGATGCCGAATTACAACGGGATAAACTTACGATAAACGTTCGGCTCATTTATTACCTAGTGCGGCGTGGCGTGTGGATAAATCCAGATTTCTCTGCATGCACAGGATGCGGCTCGTGCTCTCCCAGGTAAAGGCCCTGTCATGGTTACGGCGAGGCAGCGGAATCCCCAGCATTTCCACTACGTATGCACAGGCTCGGCGTCGTTGCGCACAAGTCATCCACATGTTTGTGCACAGACAGCGGGGAAGCAGTCCTGTCGCCGGGCTGACAGCCCAGCAGCGGATCGGCGCGCCGGTGCTTGCGTGCCCGGCGGCCAGCCGCCGGGTGGCGATCACTGATTCCCCACCTCGTGCTCCAGATACTCGGCGTACTTGGCCCGCGCGGCGGCCAGGCGCCTGGGGATGTGCTGGCTGGGCCACAGGTCGTCGCTGGCGGTGTAGTCGCGCAGCACCTGGCGGGCCACGGTGACCTTGTGCACCTCGGTCGGCCCGTCGGCTGCCCTTCGTGGTCCGGCTGAGCGCCCGCTCGCACATCATGTCGAGCGCCTTCCTGGCCTGGCCGATCGTCCGCCTGGGTGTACGAGCAACACTGTAGAAGACGCGACAGATTTCCCTAGAAATCGGACATTTCGGTCACGCGGTATGGCGGTACGATAGTAATCCCAGCACCGTCGTTGGGTAAGGCTCCAGGAAGTCATTGGGATCTGGATGACAGTTGGGTACCGGTCGATTTTCTCGCTACGTCGCGGCCAGGACACGGTGCGGCTCACAGCGGAGCAGTTCCGTTCGTGGCTGGCGCTCAAGGGATACGGCTTGGTGGCCGTTGCCCCTGGAGTTCACGAAGTAGCCGAACACGCCCGGCTCGTCGTGACCGACCTGCATCCGCACGATGGCTCGCGCTCGCTGCGGTACCGGCTGACGGAGTCTTCATCCGCGGGGGAATGGGTGACGACCGTGACGGTGCACAGTGACGGCATGGAGGATGACTGGGTCTGGGTCGAAGTCAACGCGCCGCCATCAGCGCCCAGGCCGACGGGATCACATGAGCGCCTCGTCACGGAGGTCGACGCTGCGGACGCCTGGTGGACAGGGGTACCACATATGGTCCGGGAGATCTTGTCGGTGGCCGACGCCTGCGACGGCGAGATGATCCTAGCTGCCCGGCCGACTTTGGTCACCGTGGATGACCTCGATGGCCTGATATCGGCGATCTGCGATCCCGGGCGCCGCGGCACGGCTCTCGTTGCCGCGCCGATCCCGGATGTTCCCGTCTCCCGGCTGATCGGCCATGTCGAGCAGCTGACCCGCGAGTGCGTCGGGCTGGCCGGGATCTACGTGCTTGACACCGGGGCGGCCGCGAAGCTTGAGGAATCATTCGCGCCCTCGCATTCGGTGCCGCTGGGAGCGATTCGCACGTTCTTGCCAGAGGTCGATCCGGCCAGCGCCGTCGATGCCCGGCGGCACCGCGTGCTACTCGCCCGGACGATCGCTGAGCAGGCTCCCGGCAAGCTCGCGCATTTGCTCGGGCGGGCGAACCGAAGCCGGGCACTGAACCTGCCGCTGCCTTCGCATCTCGCCCAGGTCGATCGCATGCTGTCCAGGGAGGAGCCGGCCGCCGTCCTGCGAGCCATCCGGGAATCACCCCCGGGCCCTTTCGCCCGCAGGCCAGATGACGGGCCCGCTGGCCCGGCTCCGGTAGCGCAGGTAGCGACCACGGCGGTCCGCGAGGTCGCCATCGCCGGCGAGCTGCTCACCAGCCTAGTGAGCGAGTTCCAGTCCGGCGCGTCCGGCGCTTACGCGGCGGGCGGCCCTGACGACATGACCACCCGGTTCCGGGAGCTGCTGGCTGAAGGCCGGGGAGTGCTACGCGGTCACCGGGAGATATCGCGGCGGTTCGCGGCCCTCCAGGACATGCTTGAAGAGGTAGAAGACGATCGTGATCATGTCCGCGCCCGGCTGGAGGATGAGCAGCTGGATCACGCCGAGACGCAGGCGGAGCTGCTGAACGCGAAGTTGGAGCTCGACCGGCTACGCGGCGTCCTCGCCCGAGCTGGCCGCGTCGATCAGACCCGAGCCGCGGTGGCGGCGGTGCAATCACCCGGATCGTTCGCCGAGCTACTTGAGCGGCTCGATGAGCACGTGCTTTCCTGCGTCGCCTTCACCGGGGACCCGAAGAACGCATTCGAACTGGACGACTTCGACCCGCTCGGTACCTGGGCCGCCAGAGCCTGGGACATGTTGCGGGTCCTCGACGGGTACGCGGCCGCGCGGCGTCGCGGTGAATTCAGTAAAGGGGTCCACGCCTACCTGGGACATACCCCGCCCGGGCGGCCGGGCTATGCGCCGGGCGCGCATTCCACGCAAGAATCCGAGTCCGTCGAACGCTCACCCAGGCTCCGGAAGCTGCGGGTATTCCCGGTTCCCCGGGACGTACGCCCGGACGGCGCCACGTTCATGGGCGCGCATTTCAAGATAGCCCGGAAGGGCCTGGTATCCCCCCGGATGCACTACCACGACGACGCCGGTCATACCGGAAAGATCTACGTGGGCTACATCGGCAAGCACCTCCCGAACGCGCATACGAATTAGACATTCGCCCATCTAGGCTGGTACCGCGGTCACGGCGTAGCGGTCGCGGCCATCGTCGAAGTCGGTGTCGACTTCTCGCAAGCCCGCCACTTCGAGTCGTTCGCGCAGTTCGCCAGGCGTGAAGGGAAAGAAACCGATCCGGTGCTCCCGCGGCTCGATCCGGCCGCCGTCCTCGAAGATGAACACGAGATGGGCGACGTGCTCCTGGTCGAGACGGTCCGGTATCTCCCAGGCGTACAAGACGATGCACCGGCGGCCGCGCCGGGTCACCACCTTGTCGGCGACCTGCACGATCCGGCGCTCGGCATGGAGCTTCTCCCAGTTACGGGAATCGACCACCACGTGTCCGCCGGGGCGGACGACCTGCCGGAACCCGGTGAGCGCCTGGATCATGGCATCGCGGCCGGCGGCGTGCACGAGTGAGTTCCCGATGCAGAGCACGACGTCGAACCGTTCGTCGACAGCGGCCGGAAGATCCGCCCACATGCAGCGCACCAGCGGGATCTCCAGGTGCTCACGCCGGAACCGGGCCGCCGCCATCTCCACCATCGCGTCGCTTCCGTCGGCAGCCCACACGTGGTAGCCCCGGCGGGCGAGCGCTGCCGCGCTGATGCCCGTGCCACAGGCCGCGTCCAGCACGGCACTGGCGTGACTGGTCCGCTCCAGCAGGCGCGCCGTCGCGGGATGGTTGATCGCGAGACCGCTAGCCAGCGCATCGTCGTCGAATAGCCAGTCGTAATCGGCCGCGAGGTTCTCGTAGTAGTCAGCCATGACCGTAGCGTGCCAGATGGTGCTCATAGCCGACGGCAGGATCCACCCACGCAAACCAGGCTGAGTGTGACCACGCCGCAGTGTGGACCAAGGTCCTGAATGACGGGACATTTGGCTCCTGACGTGCATCTTCTGGGCGGGGGACTATCAAGTTCTCGGGTGTGAACATCGGACGCCCCAATGGGTCGTGAGGGGGTGAGCTGCATACCCAGACGCCGGCCGTGACGTCATCGCGGTCTACGGATCCGCGCACACTCGACGGCGAATTCAGCGCGCATGATCTCGACGGCCGTTCTCTGAGGGCCGAAGCGGATCGCGCTGGAGGGCGAGCTGTCACGAAACAAGAGCGCTCCGCGGGAGGCTGAGGAGGAAAGACCGATGCGTATTTCGAAGATCGTCCTGTTGGCGATCGGCGTCCTCGTGCTGGTGGCGGCCGCCATCTGGAGACCGGTAGTGGCGCCGCAGCTGACGAAGCTGCCGACCAGCCTGGATACCAGTTACCACTTCACGGGAACCTATACCGGGTCTGTGAATCCGTCCACCGGCGCGCGGATAGCCGTGCCGCAGAACCTGCCGCTGTCCATCTACCGGCAGTTCAAGGCCGTGCCGGCGCAGAGTACCTCGTCCGAGCTGGTCGTCAAGGACGCCTCGACCGTGACGATCGGGCCGAGCAACTCCCCGTCCGTCGCGCAGTATGTGCTCGACCGCTCGACGTCGAAGAATGTCAAGAGCCCGCAGGCCTATGCACTGGTTCCCAGCAACGTGGTGGACCGGTCCGGCAGTTACAGCCTCGGGCCGCCGCTCGGCGTCGACACCGCCAGAACCTACCCCTACTGGGTCGATGAGATCGGCACGACCACCCCGATAACCTATGCGAACGCCACCCAGACCATCAACGGGCTGGCCGTGCAGCAGTGGCAGACGAACCTGCCCGCCACCCCGATGGTCGCCTCGATGGTCAGTGCCATGCACCTGCCGACGGCGATGCCGTTCGCGGCATTCGCAGCGCAGCTCAAGGCCCAGGGCAAGGATCTGGCAGCCGGGTTGACGGCCCTGTCACCGTCGCTGACCGCGGCGGAGAAGGCCAGCCTCGCGGTGCTGACCGCCAGGCCGATCCCGCTGCAGTATCTGTACGCCAGCCAGAGCAAGCTGCTGATCGAGCCAGCCACCGGCATGATCGTGGACATGGTCAACGTCGTCCGGTCCTATTCGGTCCGCTTGAACATCGGGCCGTTCACCACCGGGCTGGCGCCCATCCTGGCCGCTCACCCGGCCAACCCGGTCGCCGCGCTGCTGGTCGCCGGCAGTAAGCAGCTGGCCGCCGCTCCGGCCCAGCCGCTCTACACGCTGACCTTCCATCAGACCCCGGCCTCGGTGACTGAGCTGACCGGACAGGCCGGGCACAACGCCAACCTGCTGAAGATCTTCGAGATGTGGATCCCGATCGGCCTGGGCGTGATCGGCCTCATCCTGGTCGGCCTCGCCTTCACCGGCCGCTGGCGGCGCGAGCCTCTCCCAACCAAGCCGACACAACCCGGCCCGCAAAAGATCGGCGTGTGACGCGCACCACCACAGCTCGCCATGAGGATTGATCTCCGGGAGCGAATTGGTGCGTTCCCGGAGATCAGCCCGGGTGACTGACCCTGACCTTGACCTTGCCCCGTTCCCCGGCTGCGGGGTGCCACGCTCGGCGAGGGTGTGGGAGTTCGGGACCTTGTGCCCTGGCCTGATGAACTCCGTCACGCCTAGTGTCTGAAGCGGGGGGCATTGAGACAAGGCCTTGCTCATCAGGAGGCACCGATGCAGGAATTCGCTGTGCCCGTGGCATACGTCGTCAAGCCCGGTGACAACATCACCGATGACGTCTTCACGCATGAGGACCGGTATCCCGACGCGGTCGGTCTCAGGCGCAAGGTGAACGGCACCTGGACGCCGGTGACCTGGCGTGAGTTCGCCGGGCAGGTCCGGGGCATCGCGGCCGGCTTCATCGCCGCCGGCATCCAGCCGGGTGACCGCGTGGCACTGATGTCGCGCACCCGGTTCGAGTGGACGCTGCTGGACTACGCGATCCTGACCGCAGGCGGTATCACCGTCCCGATCTACCCGACGTCCTCGCTCGAGCAGGTCGAGTGGATCCTCGGCGACTCAGGTGCGGTTGCCCTCGTGGTCGAGACCGACGATCACGCCGAGATGGTCACCACGATCCGGGGCGGCCTTCCCGCGCTCACCCACGTATGGCAGATCGACGGCGGCCACTTCGGTGGCCTGCCCGACATCAAGGCGCGCGGCGCGCAGGTGACGCCGGAACAGGTCCAGGAACGGCGCCGGACCCGCGGCGCCGCCGACCTCGCCGAGATCGTCTACACCTCCGGCACGACCGGCCGCCCGAAGGGCTGCATGCTCAGCCACGGCAACATCGTCGCCAACACCCGCAACTGCATGGAAAACGACGGCTTCAGGCGAGTATTCAACGAGCACAACTCGACGCTGCTCTTCCTGCCGCTCGCGCACAGCTACGCCCAGGTCATCCAGTACGGCGCCATCTACTCGCGCACCGTCCTGGGCCTGGTCGACATGGCCAACGCCGTCGCCGAACTGCCGGCGTACAAGCCGACATCCGTGCTGTCGGTGCCGCGGCTGTGGGAGAAGGCTTACAACAGCGCCAGGCGCAAGGCCGGCGCCGAGGGGCACGGCAAGATCTTCGCCAGGGCGGAGGCCACTGCCATCGCCTACAGCCAGGCGCTGGACACCGGCCGTCCAGACCTCATGCTCCGCCTCAAGCACGCGCTGTTCGACCGGCTTGTCTACGCCAAACTGCGCGCGGCGCTCGGCGGTGAGGTCCGGTATGCCTGGAGCGCGGCCGCGCCGCTCGGTACGCGGCTCGGGCACTTCTTCCGCGGGTGCGGCATCAACGTGCTGGAGGGCTACGGCCTGACCGAGACCAGCCCCGCGACCAACTCCAACACCCCCGACGCGCAGAAGATCGGCACCGTGGGCCGGCCGATCCCGGGCTGCACGATCCGGATCGCGCCGGACGGCGAGGTTCTTGTCAGGGGCCACATGGTCTTCCAGGGCTACTGGAACAACGAGAGCGCCACCAAGGAGATGATCGACGAGGACGGCTGGCTGCACACCGGCGACATCGGCGTCCTCGACGACGACGGGTTCCTCGCGATCACCGGGCGCAAGAAGGACCTCATCATCACCGCTGCCGGCAAGAACGTCGCGCCCGCCGTGCTCGAAGACCGGCTGCGTGCCCATTGGCTGGTCAGCCAGTGCCTGGTCGTAGGCGACGCGAAACCCTACGTCGGGGTGCTCGTGGCTGGCGACCCGGAGACCTTCGCCCAGTGGAAGGCGGACAACGGCAAGCCGCAGACGGCGACCATGGCAGACCTTCGCGACGACCCTGCCCTGCGGGCGGAGATCCAGGCGGCCATCGACGACGCTAACAAGGCGGTGTCGCAGGCGGAGGCGATCAAGAAGTTCGCGATCCTCGACGAGGACTTCACCGAGGCAGGCGGCCAGCTGACACCCACCCTGAAGATGCGCCGCTACGTCATCGTGGAGCGGTATGCGGCCCAGATCGCCGCCCTCTACGACGGCGCCCCCTAGGATCCGCTACGGCGCCACCGCAGCAGCACGACCGTCCCGGCGCCGTTGTCCTCCCAGCCGACGGCGGACGGCCGGGAAACCGCCCGCGCTCGGCGGGACTACGGGATCTATCGCTCGCTCATGCAGGTGGAGAGCGGTTCTCAGAATTGTCGCGGTCTGTAGACATCGGAGCGGTGTTCGATGGCTAGGACGGTAACCAGGTGGCGCTGGCCGTCGATGCGGTAGATCACGCGGTAGTCGCCTCGCCGGGCGCTGTGCAGCCCGGCGAGGCCGAGCTTGAGCGGCTTGCCGACCCGGCGGGGGTCGGCGGCCAGCGAGCCGTACAGGAATTCCACCGCTGCGGTCGCGACCTTTTCGGGCAGCCGGCTCAGCGCCCGGCGGGCCGGGGCAGTCCAGGCGATTGCGAAGTCGCCCTCGCTCACCGGTCAGTGATCAGGCGCAGCGCATCTTCCTTGTCCAGCACCTGTGCGTCGCTGCCGGCCAGGGCCTCGCGGATGTCGTCCAGGAGAGCCGCGCTGTCCATGACGTCGAGTGTCTCCTCCAAGGACTCCAGGTCATCCAGGCTGATGACCACTGCGGCGGGGTGGCCGTGCTTGGTGATCACGACGCGGCCGTGCTCTTTCTGCAGGCGGTCCACGACCTCCGAGAGTCGGTTCTTCACGTCGGCGAGCGACATCTGCTCTGTCACTGACATGGCCATAAGTATAGCTAGTTTTCTAGGCGTTGGCCACCATTACGGGCGATGTGCGGCGTTCGATACTTGAAGCTGTCCGCGACGGACGCGCCACCCACGACCTGAGGAGCCGACATGCCGGCTATGCAAAGGCTCGCCATCATCGACGGTGGAGAACCAGCTATGCGCTGCATATCCGCGGTCGCGGAGCTGAACCGGGAGTCCCGCGAACTCATCACTACGATCGCCCTGCACACGCAGGACACGGCATCGTGGATCGTTCGGGAGGCCAGCGAGGCCATGGTGCTCAGCCCGGCGAGCTTCGCCGGAACCGGCGGTAGCCACAGCACCCGCCTCGACCCGGTACAGGTGCTGTCGGCGCTGACAGCGGCGCGCGCCGACGCCCTCTGGGCGGGCTGGGACTTCATCGCTGAGCCAGCGAAGCTCGCCCGGTTGTGCGAGCGCGAGGGCATCATGTTCATCGGTCCGGGCAGTGATGTCATTCGGCTGCTCGGCGACAAGGCGCGGACCAGGCAGCTTGCCGAAAGCGTCGGTGTTCCGGTGGCCCCGTGGCCTGCCGGGCCCGCCGCTGAAAGTGCCAGCGCGCCGTGCGGTCCGGCTGCGCGCCACGTAGAAGTCCCGGTGGTGGCCGATGGCCTCGGCACGGTATGGGCAGTCGGCGTCCGCGATTGCAGCATCCGGCAGCGGAATCAGCCTGTTATCGTCGAGTCGGCCTGCACGTCGCTTGACGAGACCGGCGAGCAGGCGTTGTACGACGCGGCCATCCGGCTGTGTGCCGCCGTGGGCTACCGCGGCACCGGGTCGGCCGAGTTCCTCATCGATCCGGCGACGCGGCAATTCGTGTTCACCGATTTCAGGATCCAGGCACAATCCGGGCACCTGGTCACCGAACTGACCACCGGACTCGACCTGGCCAAGCTGCAGTTGGACATCGCCCGCGGCGGCCGGCTATCCGGGAGCCCGCCGCCGGCCCGCGGGCACGCCCTCGAGGTCTGCCTGGTGGCGGAGGATCCAGAACGCGCCTTCGCCGCGACGCCAGGCCGGGTGGTCGCGCTGCGCCTGCCATCTGGGGCCGGGATCCGCGTCGACGTCGGCGTTGGGGAGGGCGACGAGATCACGGCCGGGCCCGGCTCGCTGATCGCCACGGTGGCGGCCTGGGGACGGGACCGGCCTGAGGCACTGAGCCGGCTGCACCGCGGCCTGGCGCAGTCATCCGTCGTCGTTGACGGCGGGACTACCAACAAGGCCTTGCTGCTTACCCTGATCGACCGGCCCGAGATCTGTGCGGGCAGCTACGACCGCCAGTGGCTTGACCGGCTGACCGCGGCAGGGGAGCATCTTCCGCCGCAGCATCCCGTGGCACTGCTGCAGGGAGCCATCGAGGCGGCAGACGCCGACCAGGCCGCTGTCCAGGCGGCCTTCTTCGCGGCCGCGGCCCGCGGCCGACCGGAGTTGCCCGCCGATATAGGACACCAGGTGGAGCTGAGCCTCCGCGGCAACCTGTACCGGATGCATGTGTACTGCCTGGGGAGCGGCCACCACCGACTCGACACCGGCGATGGCGTGATCGACGCGGACGTTCAGCACCTCGGGCGCTACGAGCGGGTCGTGACATGCTTCGGGCGGCGCCATCGCGTCGTCGCAGGCGTTCACGGACCAAGGCTGATCGTCGAGGTGGACGGCGTGCCCCACATCATCACCCGGCATGGCGGCAGCCGCGTCCGCGCCCCGGCGCCTGCGTTCGTGGCGGCAGTCCAGGTTGCCCCCGGCGATGCAGTCCGGGCGGGGGATCCGCTTGTGGTGGTCGAGAGCATGAAAATGGAGACGGCGATCACGGCTCCTTTCTCCGGCACGGTCCGCGCGGTGCTCGCCTCGGTCAACACCTATGTCGAGGCCGGAGCGCCGCTGGTACAGCTGCAGCCAGCGGATGAGCCGGGTCCTCATACCGCGACCGGCCCGCGGCTGCGCTTCGCCGCCGCGCCTGACCGGGTCGGCCCAGGTGACGACGGCGGTTTCGCGGCCCTCCGCAGTTACCTGCTCGGCTATGACATCGGCGATGACGCCGCGCGCGAGCTGAGCAGGCGGCGGGAGGTGATGCTGGACGCCGTCACCCCAGCCGATTCCGGCCTGCTCCGCGAGGAGCAGGAGTTGATTGAGATATTCGCTGACTTCACCGCACTAGCGCGGCGAGAGCCGGACGAGGCCGACGATGAATACTCCCGCAGCCCGGAAGATTACCTTTTCACCTACCTGGCCTGCCTCGACCCTAGTGGGCTGCCCGGGCACTTCCTCGACCAGCTACGGGGCACCTTGGCACGTTACGGCGTCCGGTCGCTGCGGCGCACCCCCGAACTGGAGCAGGCCCTGCCGCGCATATACCGGTCTGTTACGCGGGTCCAGCGCGCCGCGCCTGTCATCATGGCGATCCTGAGCCGGTGGCTGCGCCGCTGCGACACCCTGACGGCGCCGATGACCGACGAGCGGCTCACGGTGCTCGACCGCCTTATCGTCTCCACGCAGCAACGTCATCAGGACGTCTGCGACCTGGCCCGCGATGTCCGCTTCGGCTATGTGGACGCGCCTTTGCTCAGCCGCAGGCGGGCGCAGGTCTACGGGGAAATGGAACGCTGCCTGGACGAGTTCGAAGCCCACCCCTCCGGTGAGTTCACCGAACTCAGCGATCGGCTCGTCTGGTGCCCGCTGCCGATGCGCGCGCTGTTGCGAGACAGATACCGCGTCGCGGACGCCACCACCAAGGCCCGGCTACTGCAGGTCCGGGCACGCAGGTTCTACCGGATCCGCGAGCTGCGCCAGCTGCGGTGCCAGGCATTCGGCCCGCACCTGGCCTGCCTAGCCAGTTACGCCGAGAACGGGCAGCAGGTGCAACTGGTCAACGGGTACGTCTCCCTCGACGACCTGCCCGACTTCGCCAGCCAACTGCGGCCGTTCCTGGGCGCGCTGCCGCCGGACCAGCGAGTCGTGGTGGACCTCGAGTCCTGGCGCGCCGGCCGGTGGCTGGAGGCCGGGTCGATGGCCGCCGAGCTGGCCGGCCTGCTCGCCCGGACCGACTTCGGGCGGCTGCTGCATCGCCTGGACATCACGATCACCAACGCGAGCCGTCCCGGGGGAGCCGGACAAGCCGCCGAACACCTTCGCACCCAGCACTTCACGTATCGGCACGGCGAAGCCGGTTTCAGCGAGGATCAGCTGTACCGCAACATGCACCCGATGATCGCCGAGCGCCTCGACTTGTGGCGGCTGTCCAACTTCGAGCTCCAGCGATTGTCAAGCGCCGAGGATGTATACCTGTTTCACGCGGTCGCCAGGGCGAACCCGAAGGACCAGCGCCTGATCGCGATCGCCGAGATTCGCGACCTCACCCCCGCCCGTGACTCGGCTGGCCGGGTCATCGGCTTCCCGCACCTGGAGGCGATGCTCACCCAGGCCTTCGCCGACATCCGTCATGCGCTCGGCCGCCAGCCGCCGGAACGGCGGTCACCGAGCAGCCGGGTGTTCCTTTACGTGCGCCCGCCGTGGGAAATCGCCCCAGACGCCTGGCGCGAGGTGGCCCACAGGCTGGCGCCTATCGCCAGAGGCCTCGGCCTGGAGAAGATCACGGTCCGGATCCGCACGCCGGACCGGGCCGACGGCGCAAGCCATGATGCGGTGCTGGATGTCGAGAATGTCACCGAACGGGCCGTCAGCGTGCGATCCCGGCCGCTTCCTGCCCGGCCCATCCAGCCGCTGACTGAGTACAAGCAGAAGCTGCTCCGCTCGCAGCGCCTCGGTGGGCCCTATCCGTACGAGCTCATCCGCATGCTGACGCCGCCGCGCGGCGCGGCCGCCGACTTCCCGGCCGGCGAGTTCGCCGAGTATGACCTCGACGACAGCGGCGAGCAGCTCATCCCGGTCAGCCGGCCATACGGCCGCAATATCGCCGGGATCGTGGTCGGCGTGATCACCAGCTACACCGCGCTGGTGCCCGACGGCATCCGCCGCGTGGCGATCCTCAGCGACCCCACCTCGGGCCTCGGCAACCTCGCCGAGGCGGAGTGCCGCCGCATCCTTGCCGCGATTGCCCTCGCCCGTCAGCTTGAGCTTCCCGTCGAGTGGTTCGCGCTTTCCTCGGGTGCCCGCATCGCCTGGGACAGCGGTACCGAGAACATGGACTGGATCGCCGCCGTGCTGCGCCGCCTGATCGAGTTCACCCAGGCAGGCGGCGAGGTCAACGTGGTGGTCACCGGGATCAACGTCGGCGGCCAGCCATACTGGAACGCCGCGGCCACCATGCTCATGCGGACCCGGGGGATCCTGGTGATGACCCCGGCCAGCGCCATGGTGCTGACGGGCAAGAGCTCGCTGGAGTATTCGGGCGGAGTGTCCGCCGAGGACAACTTCGGCATCGGCGGATTCGACCGGATCATGGGCCCCAACGGGGAGGGGCAGTACTGGGCCCCGACCCTGGCGGAGGCGTGCGCGCTGCTGCTGCGTCACTACGAGCACAGCTACGTTGTGCCAGGAGAGAGCAGCCCGCGGCGGGCGCCTACCAGCGACCCGGTTGACCGCGACGTGTGCAAGTCACCGCTCAAGGCTGTCGCCGGGTCGGACCTCCACCAGGTGGGAGACATCTTCTCCGCCGAGCGGAACGGCAAGCGCAAGAAGCCGTTCTTCATGCGATCGCTGATGCGCGCCGTTACTGACACTGATCACGAGCCATTCGAGCGCTGGCCGCGGTGGCGCGACGGCGAGAATGCCATCGTGTGGGAGGCGCATGTCGGCGGGATTCCTGTCTGCCTGGTCGGGTTCGAATCACACACTCGCCCCCGCACCGGGTTCATCCCCGCCGACGGGCCGCCATCGTGGACGTCGGGCACGCTCTTCCCGCAGGCGGCGCGAAAGGTCGCCCGCGCCGTGAACGCCGCGAGCGGCAACCGCCCGGTGGTAATCCTTGCCAACCTCAGCGGGTTTGACGGCTCACCGGAGAGCATGCGTACCTGGGAGCTGGAATACGGCGCCGAGATCGGCAGTGCGGTGACCAATTTCCGCGGCCCGATCGTCTTGGTTGTCGTGTCCCGCTACCACGGCGGTGCGTTCGTTGTGTTCTCCAAACGGCTCCACAATGACATGGAGACCGCCGCGGTGGCCGGCTCGTACGCATCGGTGATCGGCGGCGCGCCGGCCGCCGCGGTCGTCTTCGCCCGCGAGGTCAGCGCCAGGACCGGAAACGATCCCAGGGTGAGGCGCATCCGGGCAAGGCTCGCGGCGGATCCGGCCGGCGCCCAGGCCGAACTGCGTCACGAGCTCGCCGACACCGTCCGAGTGGTCCGCGCCGAGAAACTCAAGCAGGTGGCCGATGAGTTCGACAGTGTTCACGACATCCGGCGGGCGCTGCGGGTGGGGTCTGTGGACCATATCATCCCGGCCGCTGAGCTGCGGCCGTTCATCATCGGAGCGCTCGAGCGGCGGCTGGCGACGCGAGCGGCCCATGCAGCCGTTGCGGGAAACGGGACACTTCATGGGGCATCGGCCCCGGATGACGGTCTCAGGTGAGCGGGGCGGGCAGCACGGTCCGTTCGGTTTCCCGGGATCTTCGGGGCTACGGCCCGCGGCCGGCTGAGGCCGGGTCGCCAGCCCTGCGCGCCGGTGACCGCCTGGGACCTTCGGCCCTGCCGCCATGGCGCGGTGACGCGCATGATGGGCCATCGCCTGCTCACGCTAACGAGAGGGTGACCACGATGAACCGGTCCGCTCTTCCGCATGATTATGACGTGCTCGTGATCGGCTCGGGCTTCGGGGGCTCCGTGACCGCTTTGCGGCTGACCGAGAAGGGCTACCGGGTGGGCGTACTTGAGGCGGGGTGCCGGTTCGAGGACGCCGATTATCCCAAGACGTCCTGGGACGCCCGCAAATTCTTGTGGGCGCCGAAGCTCGGCTGCAAGGGCATCCAGCGGATCCATGTGCTGCGGAACGTGATCATCTTGGCCGGGGCGGGGGTCGGCGGGGGCTCGCTGGTGTACGCCAACACGCTGTATGAGCCGGAGGACGCCTTCTACCACGACCGCCAGTGGGCTCACATCACCGACTGGCGTGCGGAGCTCGCACCCTATTACGACCAGGCGGAACGGATGCTGGGGGTGGTGCGTAACCCGACGATGACGCCATCGGATGAGGTCGCGAAGCAGGTGGCCGAGGAGATGGGGGTGGGGCACACGTTCGGCATGGCCCCGGTCGGCGTGTTCTTCGGCCGGGATGGCCGCAAGGAACCCGGCGTGGAGGTCGACGACCCGTTCTTTGGCGGCGCGGGTCCTCTCCGCCGCGGCTGCCTGGAAGTCGGCGAGTGCATGACCGGCTGCCGGCACAATGCGAAGAACACGCTGGTCAAGAACTACCTGTACCTGGCCGAAAGGGCTGGCGCGGCGGTGCGTCCGGAAACCACGGCGATCGCGGTGCGGCCACTGGACCACGACGGCTATGCCGTGGATACGGTGCGCACCGGCGCGTGGCGGGCCGGGCCTACAGCGCGCACCTTCACCGCCGGACAGGTAGTGTTCGCGGCCGGGACGTGGGGCACGCAGCAGCTCCTGCACAAGATGAAGACGGCTGGCTGGCTGCCGGAGATCTCTGCGAGGCTGGGCGTTCTGACCCGCACGAACTCGGAGGCGCTCGGCGGCGCGCTGACCAGGATGCGCAACAAGAACAAGCATGGCTTCACCCGCGGGGTGGCCATCACCTCATCGATCCACCCGGACGAGCACACCCACGTCGAGCTCGTCCGCTACGGCAAGGGCTCGAATGCGATGGGACTGCTCAGCACGCTGATGACCGACGGCGGCGGGCAGGTCCCGCGCTCGGTGAAGTGGCTCGCACACGCCGCGCGCCATCCGGGGCAGCTCGCATCGCTCTACGGTGGCATCAACCACTGGTCCGAGCGGGCCGTGATCGGGCTCACCATGCAGACGCTGGACAACTCGATCACGGTTCATCCGAAGCGCACGCTGCTCGGCCGGATCAAGCTGACCTCCAGGCACGGGCATGGCGAGCCGAGCCCGACCTGGATTCCCGCGGCCAACGAGACCATGCGCCGCATCGCAGCCAAGATCGGCGGTTTTCCCCTGAACAGCGTCGGAGAGATGGTTGATATCCCGATGACGGCGCACTTCCTCGGCGGCTGTGTCATCGGCGACTCCCCGGAAGGCGGCGTCGTCGACCCCTACCACCGCATGTACGGGCATCCTGGGCTGCACGTCGTCGATGGCTCCGCCATCTCGGCGAACCTGGGCGTCAACCCGGCACTGACGATCACAGCCCAGGCGGAGCGGGCGATGGCACTGTGGCCGAATAAGGGCCAGAGCGACCCCCGGCCCCTGCTCGGCACCGCCTACCGGCGCGTCGCGCCCGTGGTGCCGCGGAGCCCGGTCGTGCCACCATCCGCGCCGGCCGCGCTGAGGCTGCCGATCGTCGAGGTCCGCTAGACCGCAGAAGAAGGACTCGGTGCCGAGTTTCCTCATGTGCCGGCGCGCTCGCGGTTGAGGCGGGCGTATGCCTTGCGGTTGCGCCGGTAGAGTCCGACGAACTCGCGGAACAGCTCGTCGTAGAGTTCCCTCGGTGCCTGGTCTGGCTCGTAGCTCCTTGCCACCCGGACCCGGTCCGGTACCTGGTCGAACGTGAGCTCGCCGAGTGCGACCGCGGCCAGCAGGCCGACTCCTCGGGTACCCGCGTTCACCGGGTCGGCCACCTGCTCGATGGTGCGGCCGAGCACGTCGGCGAAGATCTGGCACCACAGGTCCGAACGGGCGCCGCCGCCGATGAACCGGATCGGCTGGAGCCGGCGGCGGGTGAAGCGCTCCACCGCTCCGAGCAGCCAGCGCGTGTTGAGCGCCACCCCTTCGAAGACCGCCCGTACCAGGTTCTCGCGGTCGGCCGACAGCGACAGGTTGTGAAACCCGCCGCGCACGAACCGGTCCTCCACGGGGGTCCGCTCGCCGTACAGCCATGGGGTGAAGATCACCCCGCCGCTGCCTGGCGGGGCCCGCCCGGCCATCCGGTCGAACTCGCGGTATGCGGTGGCTGGCGGGTCATCACCGAAAAGCACCCGATCGCGCAGGAATGTCAGGGCGGCGCCGGCTGTCTCCTGCTCGTCGGCGATGAAGTACCGTCCTGGTACTGGTGAGGGCAGCGAGGCCATGTTGTGCAGCAGGTCGGTCTTCTTAAATGGCACATGGCAGGTCAGCCAGGATGATGTGCCAACGTACAGGTGCGCCTGGTAGTCGCGAGTGGCTCCGGATCCGATCGCCGCCGACTGCAGGTCAGGCGTGCCGGCCACGACTGGGATACCGGCTGGCACGCCCAGGGCGTCGGCTGGCCCGGGTGACAGCGGGCCGAGGATGTCTGTCGCAGGCAGGAGACCCGGCAGACGCGACTCCTCGATCCCGGCCATCCGCAGCAGCGCCGGGTCATAGCGGATCCGGTCCGGGTGACGGTTGTCAGTCAGCCAGTGCAGCGCGATCGAGTCGAATGTTGCCGCCAGCCGTCCGGTGAGGCGGGCGTTCAGCCAGTCCTTGGGTTCAAGGAACAGGTGAGCCCGATGGTAGGTCTCCGGCTCTTCGTGCTTGAGCCACAGGATGTGGGCGATGGAGTCCTTGCCGCTCCGCGCGGGGATCCCGGCCGTGGCGCGCACCCACCGCGCCAGCTTGACCACTCCGTAGCCTTGCACCCTCACGGCGCCGCCGGTGATGCGCCGTACATATGGTGCGCCACGCGAGTCCATCCAGATGATCGCGTCGCGGATGGGCTGGCCCCCTTCATCGACGGCCACCGTCCCTGACCACTGAGCGGTGCACGCGACGGCCACTACCGATTCCGCCGGGACGGTGCCGCATGCCATCAGGCGGGACGACGCCCTGGTGATCAGGTCCCACCAGTGCCGCGGGTCCTGCTCGGCGCCGCCACCGGGGAGCAGGGTCACCTGGTGTGTCTCCTGCTCCGACGCCACGACTTCACCCGCCGTCGATACCAGCGCGACCTTCAGCGCCGAGGTACCCAGGTCGATGCACAGGACATGACGCGCCATTCCTATACCTCGAAAAGCATGTCGAGGTAGCCGGTCAGCACTTGGCGGACGACCTCCGCGGGCAAGGTGGAGGCCATGCCGTAGACCGGAGCCATCCCGGTGCTGACACCCGGATTGGACCGGACCTCACGGACCGACTCGGCGAGGTCGGTGAGAAAGCGGTCGGCCACCCCCGGCTGGGTATGGCGCAGCGTGACCGCGATGTGCACCGCGGCGGGACGTTGCAGGCCATTGAGGCTCCAGCCGCGGTGGCTCATGGTCCCCATGAGCTGGTAAACGTCGAGGCCGTCATCTGCGGCGAACGCGATGACCCACAGCGGGTCGCCGAGCACTCGCAGCCCGGGTATGGCCGCGACACCATCCCGTATCCTCGCCCCGGTCTGGAGGATCCGCCGGGCCGCTTCGGTGTAGCCGCTCGCCCCGATCGAGACCATGGCCGCCCAGCAGGTGGCGGACAGGGCGCCGGGGCGGCTGCCAGCGAACGTGGGTGACAGGTAGAGCCCGCCCGGCCAATCGGTCACCGTGTAGTACTGGAACTGACGCAGTTCCCTGCCCCGATACAGCACAACTGACGAGCCCTTAGCCGCGTAACCGTACTTGTGCGTGTCGGCCGACATCGAGGTGACTCCGGGCAGCCGGAAGTCGAAAGGTGGTACCGGGTACCCCAGTCGCTCCGCCCACGGCAAGATGAACCCGCCAAGGCACGCGTCGACGTGACAGCCCACGCCACGGTCGGCCGCCAGCGCCGCGATCTCGGGGATCGGGTCGATCACGCCATGAGGGAAGGTCGGCGCCGACCCCACCACGACGGCCGTCCGATCGGTCAGCGCGGCGGCCAGTTCGTTCGGATCAACCCGGAACTTATCGTCGACCGGGACACATACCAGCGGCATGTCGAAGAACCTGGCGGCCTTGTCAAACGCCGCGTGCGCGGTGACTGGCGCGACGATCTCCGGCGCGGCGATGCCGCGGCGCTCGCGAGCGAAGTCCCGGTAGGCCTTCATCGCCAGCAAGATGCTCTCGGTCCCGCCGGAACTCACCGTGCCGACCACCGGCGTTCCGGGCGCATGGCCGGCGCCGAGCATGGATGCGGTCATCGCGACGATTTCCGCCTCGAATTTGGTGGCGCTCGGCCACAGGTCCGGATGCAACGGGTTGCTTTGCGACTGCGCGGCATAGACACTGCCGAGGAACGCCACATGCTCTGGATCGCCGTGGTAGACGGCCCCCGATGCGTAGCCCTCCCGCCATGTGCGTTCCTCAGCCGATGCCAGTCGCTGGACCAGACTGGTCACCTCGGCCCTCGGCAGGCCGTCCGCCGGCAGTTCCCGGAAGGACCGGAACTGGTCCCGGTAGGGCTTGAGCCGACGTTCCAGATCGGCCATCGGGTCGGTTGTGCCCGTCACTGGGATCCTCCTTGATGTGCGGCTGCCGCGCTGCCCGTGGGGAGCCTGGTCGCCAGCGCGAGGCCAGCCAGGCAGGTTACTGAGAGGGCACCGAGCGAAACGTACGGGTTCCCGATCGTGACCTGGACGATCAGCACCAAGACCACGCCACCGAGGTTGCCGGATAGCAGCAGGAACCCCGCCGCCCCTCCCGCACGCTCGGGCCCGGCGTGGAGTTCAGACCAGTCAAGCACGACCGGCAGGCCGGCCAGCAGGAAGAAACCCACCGCAAACAGGACGACGCCGCCGAGGACCGGGTTGTGGACAGCAGCGATTACGGCGAACGCCACTGCTGTCACCGCCACCGCGATCTCCAACATGCCCCGCCGCTGGTTACGCCGCGCGACGATGCCCGGCAGCAGCGCGCCCCCGACGATCCCGCCCACGGTCATGAGGGCGATCAGGTAGCCACTCGCACCGCCGTGCCCGAGGTGAGTGAGGATGGAGTCGAGCCACGTCGCGACGGCGTTGAACACGCCCATCCCTACGAACAGCATGCCAGCCAGCATCCACATGAACCTGTCACCCCGCAGCCAGCGCAGTGACACCGCGACTGACGGATTGCCCGGGAACGCCGCGGGCGCCCGGATCACCGCCAGCACCCACACCGCGGCGAGGACCGCCACGACCGCCTGGACCCACAGCAGAAGCGTCAGGCCCCCGGCGTCGAGCAGCGGGCCGCCGGAGAGAACGGCGGCGAGAATGCCTGCGAACAAAGCCACGCTGCCGATGGAGACCGCTACCGTCCGATCTCTGGGCGGGAAAAAACGGGCGGCGACCTTGGTGATCGAGTTGAGCACGAACGGCTGGCCGACAGCGATCACGAACTGGCCTGCGACAGCCCAGCCGTACGACGACGGCGCGGCCAGGCGCAGCAGCCCGCCGGCCGCGGTCAGGACCGCGCCGAGGCCGAGCGCCCGCCCGAACCGGGCGTCGAGCCAGCGACCAGCTGGCAGCGCCAGGATGACGTATACGAACGGGAAGATCCCGGCGAGATCACCCACCGCCCCCTCGGACACCCGCATGATCTGATGCGTCTGCGTCGTGATCGGCGCATAAGCGAGCCACAGCCACTGGGTGCACGCCGTCAGCAGCGCATAACCGGCCAAGATCACCCACCGGTTTACCCGCACCGATGCGACGCTCTGCGCAGCCACTGCCGCTCCGCTTCTATGCACGCCCTCGCGTCCTTGGAGCCATCTTCGTTCCTGCGATGCCGCTCCGCCACCCGTGCCTGGTGGCGCTCTGGCAGGTGCTCACCGGCGTTGGTCAGCATACCGACATCGCCGGGCTCTGTTCGTGCGTGCTCAAGGCAGGTTCGGGCGGCGGCATCGGCGGGGCGCCACCCGGTGGCGGGGTGATCCGTGCGTACCGCCGGGCTGGCGCCCTGCCGATCGCCCCCCGAATGTCAGGACCTCTGGCCCTAAATATGCACGTCACCGCCGAGTGACGGTGCAGGCCCCAGTCATGGGCCCGCGATCCGTGGCTGGCTGTGGCGGCCCGCCCGGGGCGGGCCGAAGGGGTTAAGCACAGGCGGCAGCCGGCCCGGCGATCCTGACAGAGGAGTCACGACTGACGTCCGCCCGGTTCCAGGCCATCTGGACCGCCGCGCTGACCGCTACCCACCACCAGCTGGTGGCGGTGCTGCGCGGCCAGGGCACCGCGGCGGTGTCCACCTCCGGCGGCTACATCGTCATCAACACCGTCCCGCTGATCAACCAGGCCCTGGCGAAGGTGTCCGGCCTGGCCTCGGACCTGGCCGGCAAGCCGGTGACGCTGCCCGCCATCACCAGCGCCGAGGTGCCCCAGCAGGCGGTGGACAAGCTGTCCGGCGCCCTGGGAGTCACCCTGCCCGCCGACTTCGGCCAGATCACCCTGGTCAAGTCGGCCGACCTGGCCGCCGTCCAGAAAGGGGTGAAGGCCTTCGACCGGCTCACCCTGGTCCTGCCCCTGGTCACGATCGTGCTGATCGCCCTGTGCCTGTGGCTGTCGGTGAACCGCCGCAGGACCGTGCTCCAGCTGGCCGCCGGCGTATCCCTGCTGATGATCGCGGAACGGCGTGCCGTCCTGCACGAGCAGGGCACGCTGGCCAGCGCCGCGCACAACCCCCAGCTCGCGCACAGCGTGCTGGGTGACCTGCTGCACGGATACTTCGTCCTGACCGGATGGGTCCTGGCCGTGGCGCTGGCCGTGCTGGTCATCGCGGTGCTGGCCGGGCCGTACCGGTGGGCGGTGGCCTTCCGCGCGCGGCTGAGGCGGACCTGGCACAGCATCACCGCGGCACCCAGCGGCGCCCGCCGGGGCCAGGCGGTCACCTGGATGGCCTCTCACGCGGGCGGCCTCCAGCTGGCAGCCGCCGCCGCCGGGATCCTGCTGCTGATCGTGCCCGTGTCCTGGCTCAGCTTCCTGCTCATCGGCGTGCTGCTCGCCGCCGGCGAGATCTGCCTGCAGCGGATCAAGCCCGCCCCGCCCGATGACACACCGCCCGCCCCCGGCCCCGGCAACCAGGTCCGCCTCCCCTCCGGCATCGGCGGAACCTAGACAAGAGTCACCGGATCCCCCAGTCAGCAGACAGGTACGGCCAGGTCGCTGACACGCCCGCGGAGCTGATCCTGCAATGGGAGCGGACGCAGCCGTCTCGGGTCTTCTACGTCTCCCACATCTCACTTTGTCCCGCCGCGTCGCGTGCACAAATCCGTGCACAAATGTCGCGTGCACAAATCCGTGCACAAATCTGGTCCCTGAGCTGCGATTCTCTACCGTTCCATCTAAACTCAGTCCGAGCGCGACTCGGCTGAGGTGGACGACGACGAGGAGTAACCGTGTTCCTGCTCATGGCGGCGGCGCTATATGGTCCCGTCTGCTATGCAGGCATCGCCGATCCGGGTCACAGTTATTCTATGAGTGATTCTTACTGGGTAAACTCGGGAACCAAGCCCGAGACGATTGTCATTCATGTTGATCCGTCGGCCGGGGCATACTGGATCAGGATGAAAGAAAACAGCATTACGCTCAATCCCGGCCAGGCGGCGAGCATCCCGGTGACGCTCTACATTCCCCCTGGCGCAGCCAGGGGGATATATGGGGCAAAGCTCGTAGCCAGCTCGGGAGCCGAGGAGAACGTCCTGTTCGGAGTCGGAGTCGGAGCCGACTGCACGGGAGGCTCGCCCGTCGTGCGGAAGAAGGGAAATTCTGGGGCGATTATCCCTCTCGGGATAGTGGGGGGACTGCTCATAACAGCCTTGATTGGCTTGCGGATTATGCCGAGAAGGTCGAACTGCGATCATCCGGTTCACGGGCCGAGGAGAAATAAATGGCAAAGCTGAATACCCGGGACGCGCATCAGGCACGGGGCCCGTCCGCAACTGAGGCTACCTCCAGCGGCAAGACCCCTGAGAGCGGCACGGGGTCCGCCCGTACCCAAAAGCGAGCTTTTCCTGAACATTCAGGCGGTTGCGCCCGGGTCATTAGCGATGTCATTGTGTGACCGGCGGTGCGCAGGGTTCAGGAGTCGTCAGGAGTTTCCGTACCGCGATGCCACCGGTCCGGACAGTTAGCTCGCCCGGGACAGGATGGAACCTATGCTTCCCCTGCCGGCGAGCCGTTCTGGCCGAGTGCCACCTGGATGCCGCGTTCGTCGGTGCCGCGCAGGACGTTCAGCTCGACAGTGTCGCCGGCCGCCCGGAGCGCGCCGGTCAGGTCATCGACGGTGCGGACTGGCTGGCCGGCGGCTGCCAGGATCAGGTCGCCGGGTGCCAGGCCAGCGCGCCCGGCCGGGCTGTCCCCGGCTACCCCGTGGATGAGCAGGCCCTCGACGTCGGGGAGGCCGACGGCGCGCCGCAACCGCCTGGCGACATGGCCGGGAGTGATCGTGATGCCAAGCTGCGGTGGCGTGACCGATTCGCCGCGGGCGAGAGCGTCGACCCGGCGGCGCAGCGTCTCGCCGGCGGGTATGGCTAGGTAGAAGCCCTCACCGAGGCGGTTCGTGTTGATCCCGAGCAGTTGTCCGGCCGCATCGAGGACCGGCCCGCCCGAGGAGCCGGGCAGCAGCGGGGCGGTGTGCTCGAGGCTGCCGGTGATGCGCAGGCCACGCGGGCCGCGGAAGCTCCGGTCGATGCCGGAGACGAACCCGAACGTCACCCGCAGCCCGCGCCCGCCCGGGTTAGCCAGCGCGAAGACGGGCATCCCGATGGCGGGCGCTGCGGTGGCCCACGGCAGCGCCGGAGCCTGGGCGGTGTCGGTCTCGATGACGGCGAGGTCGCCGTCGATATCGTGCCCGGCCACGTTCCCCTCGGCCGTGCGCCCGTCGGCGAAAGTGACCGTCACCTGACTGCCGCGCACGTTGTGGGCGTTGGTGAGCACACGCCCGGCGCCGAGCACCACACCCGAGCCGGCGCCCCACCGCTGCCCGATGCCTGCCACCGAGGAGCCGGCGTCCTGCGCCAGCCGCGCGATGCTGCCCTGAATCTCGTCGAAGATCGTCATCGAGGCTAGATCCCTTCAGTTGGTAGTAAGTTGCAAGTTACTACTGACTAGGAGAATGTCAATATGGACGGCTAGGATCGCTTTATGGCCCAGAGCGAAACTGCCTCCTCACCGCTAGCCGAGGCACTGGCCAGGGTCGGCGACCGGTGGACCCTGCTGGTGGTGGAGGCACTGCTCACCGGGCCGCGCCGGTTCAACGACCTGCTCGGCCAGATCCCCGGTATCGCGGCGAACATCTTGTCCGAGCGCCTCAAGCGGCTCGAACGGGAAGCTCTGCTCGTGGCCCGGCCTTACTCCGAGCGGCCGCCCCGGGCCGCCTACGAGCTGACCGCCGAAGGCAAGGAACTTGCGGGGGCGCTCCGCCTGCTGGCGTACTGGGGATCCGGGCACGCCGACCCGGCCCAAGCGCCCAGGCACCCCGCGTGCGGTACCCCGATCGAGGCCCGCTGGTACTGCCCGACCTGCGACCGTCTCGTTGACCACGGGCCGGACCAGGCCGAGTTGCATTTCGTCTAGATAGGTTCCAGCGCTGGCCCCGCGGTCAGTTCGGTGTCACCCTATGCCGCCGAAAACGATGGCTAACTGAAGCGATTGGTAAATGCAGTTGTGGTTGATCTCGGCCACCTCGGCCGGGATGCCCACCGCCTTAGCCTGGTACAGCGCCAGCGCGTCGCTCCTGCAGCCGGAGGAGACGAGCCCTGCGCACTATTCAGCCAGGTCGGCCGGCAAGACCCGGTAGCTGTCGTCCACCCGGGACGAAGGCTCGTGGAGCGCCAGGTGAGTGATTGCCGGGCTGCTGGCAGCGGCTCCAGAAATGCTCCAGGGCAAGCTCTTTCCAGGCCAGCCCGAAAACGAGAGATCCGGCTCCGCGGACTACGAGATAGACGCAGCGTGAGCGAACCGGCGCCGCTGCTTGATCGCGAGGGCATCGAGGAGGCCTTCCGCCGGCTCGGTAACCGGCTGGCCAAGCGCGGCGTGGTGGCCGACATCTACGTGTTCGGCGGCGCCGCGATGGCCTTGGCCTACGATTCGCGCCGTGCTACCCGCGATGTTGACGCGCTGTTCAGCGAATAGAGAGCATTGCCCCTTCGGATAGTTATTCATGGTTCGGCATGCTCATTCGCCGTCCAGCGATCTTGTCGGCCGCGCACAAGGATGCGCTCCGCCATCGGCCTACATCTTTGGACGGGCCAGATCGATTCCGCGCGGCTACTATCCGTGCGGCCCGCCCGTGTAGGCGCGCGCAGATCAGGCAGATCGTTGCCGCCTCAGCTTGGCTACGCTTGCCTGGTACGCCGCACGGGATGGGCAGCTTTCGGGCAAGTTCGGCGTTTGCAGACCTCCTACAAACAGGGACTTTAGCCCCGCCGGAAGAGGCCAAGGTCCCTGGTGTGAGCTTGACACGGGGTCGACTCTCAAACAAACGGAGGTGGACTCTGCAGGCGGATGGAGGTAATCACGATGGCTGTCCTTGCGATACTCCTTGGTGTCGGCGCTGTCGCCCTTGTATTTCTGGGGATCTTCTTTGTGATGGGGGCGGCCTGGCTTGTCATGTCTTCCCTCTAAACGTAGGCTGCCAGCTGGCGTGGTGTCCATTCAGGGGACCAGTGAGTCGAGTTTCGGTTTAGCGGCTCACAGCGGGCCGAAACGACCCTCTTCAACTAGCGATGATCACCAATAACCCAGCCCGTCTCTGCAGACCAGACGAAGACGGCGAGCAGAATTGGTTGATCGACTGGGAGGCGTCACCAACCGACGGTCACCATAATCAGCCCGCGCCGAATCGGCAGGTGCAATGAGAGGCGCGCTGATCTCCGCTGTCCGTGACATGAAACGTGTCGGAAATGACTAACACTGCAGCTCGATGGGTCACGAGCCGAGGATGCCAAACCGGAAAGAGTCTCCTAGTCAGACTCAGCCTGGGTTGCTCTGACCAGTAACGAAGCGGCAAAACCCCAGGTCGCTGGCTCTTATTTGGGCTCTCAGTGCTAGATAAGTTTTCGAAAAAAATCTGCGGGCCGTACTGGATTTGAACCAGTGACCTCTTCCGTGTCAGGGAAATCCAGCACGGTTCCTGATGTCTGTCACCGTCGGACTGAGTTGAACGGGGAGCCTGTGACCTGCGAGAAGAATCTGGCCTTCGCGCTTCTCCGCAGATCCTGCTGTCAGGCGGCTTCGGTAGTGGTTACCGTGAGGGTGTGGTCGGCGAAGTTGGCGACGAGCTCCAAGTGCCCGCCGAGTGCCTGGACGTAGCGGCGATGGCCTCGATGGTTGACAGTTCGCCGCGCTCGATCTGGGAGACCCTGCCCGGGGTGACGCCAATGGTCTCGGCGAGCTGGGCCTGGGTGATGCTGCGCTGCTTGCGCTCCTCGGCGAGCCGCTGGCCGCTCTGCCGGGCCATCAGTGCCTTGCGGCGCCGTTCGGCTTCTTCGGGACCGCCGACGCGCTCGATGTAAGCGTCGCGGTCCCACTTGGTGTTACTGGTCACTGGCTACCTTCCTCCGCTGCCCGTTCCTTCAGGTAGATCTCATGGAGCTGCTCGGCACGAGGGATCATCCGTGCGTACCACCTGTTCCAGTTCCCCCCCTTGTCACCAGCGACGAGCAGGGATTGCGGAGCGCCACGGGTCGAAGACGAGACGAGCTCACCGGCGTGCTCGCCTCATCACTGGCCAAGCGCT
>CAWDBS010000068.1:0-16755 GCA_963800415.1 uncultured Actinomycetes bacterium | reverse complement strand
GGGCGGCGAACAAACTGGTTCCTGTCGCGCGCGCGAAGATCAGCGTCCGGCTGGCGCCGGGCGACGATACGGCCAAGGCCAAGGCCGCCATCGAAGAACATCTCCTCAGCCAGGTCGGGGCGCCATGGGGAGCAGAGGTGACGGTCCGCTTCTCGAATGAGGGCGCCCCGCACCTGATCGACGCTTCGGGCGGGGCTTTTGACGCCTTTCGCCAAGCATGTTCCCATACCTCCACGGGATGCGCCCCGGTGACTGCCGGCAGCGGCGGCGGACTTCCGCTGGTGGCCGCGCTAGCCGACACTTTCCCGGGTGCGGAATTGCTGCTCACCGGGGTCGCCGACCCGGAAAGCCGGGCGCACAGCGAGAACGAGAGCGTACATCTCGCCGAACTCAGGAACTGCTGCCTCAATGAGGCAATCCTGCTCGGCGAGCTGGCCCGCGAGGCTCAGGGCTGAGGGGCGGCCCCGGCTAGCGCCACAGGGCACCTCGGGGAGCGGCATTCCCCCCTCGCCTGAGGCGGCGACAGCAAGCGTGCAGCTAGGGGACCTTCGGCCCTGTCGGGACCACCCCGGCTAGGCGAGAGTCGACCAAAGAAGCGTTCTGGAGGATGAAATATGTCCGAACTAGCCTACGAGGACATCAAGATCGGCGCCGAGGCCTCGCTCAGCAAGACGATCACCGAAGTCCAGATCGCGGACTACGCCCGCCTCAGCGGGGACACGAACCCGGTTCACCTCGATGCCGACTACGCCGCCACGTCGGTGTTCGGGGAGCGGATCGCGCACGGCATGCTGGTGGCCGGGCTGATCTCCGCGGTGCTCGGCAACCAGCTGCCGGGGCCGAACTCCATTTACCTCGGCCAGGACCTGAAGTTCAGGGCTCCGGTCAAGATCGGCGACACGGTCCAGGCCGTGGTGACCGTGACAGAGAAACGGGACGACAAGAGGATCATCGAGCTGGAGACGACCGTGTCGAACCAGCGCGGCGAGATCGTCATCGACGGCACCGCGGTGGTAAAGAAGCTGGGCCGGTAACCCGCCGGGCGATTAGAGTGACGCCGGTGCATTCACCCGGGCCGTTCGGGATATGTATCGGGCATGCAGTACCTGACCGTCGCGGACGCCTACCGCGACCTGGAGGAGGCCAGCGGCCGGCTGGCGCTGGTGGACCGGCTGGCCGTCTTGCTGGCGGGGACCCCGGCTGAGCTGCTGCCGGCGGTCTGCTACCTGTGCCAGGGCCTGATCGCGCCGGAGTTCGCCGGGGTGGATCTCGGGCTGGCGGAAAAGCTCGCGGTCCGGGCGGTCGGCACCGCCACCGGCACCGAGCCCGGGCAGGTCGCCGCGCTGGTGCGGGAGACAGGCGACCTCGGCCTGGCCGCCGAGCAGCTGCTGGCCGTGACCGCCGCCGGGCGGCCGGCCAGCCTGTCGGTCACCGCGGTGGTGGACACCCTGCACCAGATCGCCGCGGCCGAAGGGCAGGGGTCGCAGGGCCGCAAGCTGGAGCTGCTGGCCGGGCTGCTGGCGCGGGCGACCCCGCTGGAGGCCCGCTACCTGCTGCGCCATGTCACCAAGGGGCTGCGGCTGGGCATCGGCACGCCCACCATCCTGGACGCGCTGGCCCAGGTGCACGGCGGCGGTCGGGCCGCCCGGCCGGTGCTGGAACGCGCCTACAACATCTGCTGTGACCTGGGCCGGGTCGCCGCCGCGCTGGCCGACGGCGGGCAGGACGCGGTCGAGCAGATCCACGTGCGGCCGGGCAGCCCGGTGCGGGCCATGCTGGCCCAGCGGCTGTCCGAGGCGGCGGAGATCCTGGCCAAGCTGGGCGGGCAGTGCGCGGCCGAGTACAAGTACGACGGGGTCCGGGTGCAGGCGCACCGGACCGCGGACGGGGCAATCGAGCTGTTCACCCGGCGGCTGGAACGCGTGTCCGCGCAGTTCCCCGACGTCGTCGAGACCCTGGCGGCGGGGCTGGGACCCCGCGAGGCGATCCTGGAGGGAGAGGTCGTCGCCTACGACGCGGCGGCCGGGGAACTTAGGCCATTCGGCGAGGTCATGCTCCGGCGGCGTAAGCACGGCATCGACCAGGCCGTTCGGGATGTTCCTGTGGGATTGTTCTGCTTCGAGCTGCTGTACGCGGACGGCCAGGACCTGACCATGGTGCCGTACCCGCAGCGGCGGGCCGCGCTGGCGGCGGCGATCACCGTCTCGGACCGGCTGCGGCTCACCACCGTCACCGAGGTCGGCGCGGCGGCCGCGCTGGACGCGGCGTTCGGGCAGGCGGTCACCGACGGGTGCGAGGGGCTGGTGTGCAAGTCGGTCGGCCCGGATTCGATCTACCAGGCCGGCGCCCGCGGCTGGCAGTGGATCAAGCTCAAGCGCGACTACCGCACCGAACTATCCGACACCGTGGACCTGGTCGTCGTCGGCGCGTTCGCCGGGCGCGGCCGCCGCGCCGGGGTCTACGGTGCGCTGCTGCTGGCCGCCTACGACCCGGCCGCCGACCTGTTCCGCTCCGTGACCAAGTGCGGCACCGGGTTCTCCGACGCCGACCTGGCCGCGCTGCCGGAAAGGCTGGCACCGCTGGCCGCCCCGCACCGGCCCGCCCGGGTCGACGCCCGCCAGCAACCCGACTTCTGGTTCGAGCCCGGGCAGGTGCTGGAGATCCTGTCCGCCGAGCTCACCCTGTCGCCGAACTACACCGCGGCCTGGGGCCTGATCGAACCCGACGCCGGCCTGGCCATGCGCTTCCCCCGGTTCACCGGGCGGTGGCGCGACGACAAGGCCCCGGAAGACGCCACCACGACTGCCGAACTGGTCGACTTGTTCCTCGGCGCCCGGCGGACGCCCGCGAGCTGAAGAGTCTCAGCCGACGGTCACCGGCCTGGTGTCGCGGGCGTGCAGCGGTTCCCCGCAGGCCTGGCACACGACCTGGGCCGCCACCTGGTGCCCGCACCTGTGCCGCAGGACCAGCGGCGGGCCGTCGTCGCCCGCCAGGTACTGGTCACCCCAGCGCATCAGCGTGACGATGACCGGATACAGGTCACGGCCCGCGTCGGTCAGGTGGTACTCGAAGCGGGCCGGATGGTCGGAGTACTGCCGCCGCTCGAGGATCCCGGCGCCGACCAGGGTGCGCAGCCGGGCCGCGAGGGTATCCCGCGGCGCCCCGGTGCGGCGCACCATCTCGTCGAACCTGCGGTTGCCGAGGAAGACCTCCCGCACGGCTAGGAGTGCCCACTTCTCGCCGACGATGTCCAGGGTGCGGGCGATGGAGCAGACCCGCGGCTCAGTACCAGCCATGCCTCTCAGCGTACCTCAGTTAGTTGGATTTCTGGACGCACTGGTGAGCGGTGCGGTATGGTGGGTCCAGATTCCGGACTTACTAGGAGGCGGCCGGTGAGCTCCACTTCCCAGCTGAATGGGCCCGCGGTGGAGGCCGCCGGCTCCGGCGCCCGCGGGGTAACCGCCGTGGTGGGCGTGTTGTCCCTGGCCGTGTTCATGTCCAGTCTTGACCTGTTCATCGTCAACCTGGCCTTCCCGTCCATCGGCCGGCAGTACCCGGGCACCAGCCTCAGTTCGCTGTCCTGGGTGCTCAACGCCTACACGATCGTGTTCGCGGCGGTACTGGTTCCGGCCGGGCGGTGGGCGGACCGGATCGGACGGCGGCGGGTCTTCGTGGCCGGGCTGGCCGCGTTCAGCGTCGGGTCGCTGCTGTGCGGGCTGGCACCGGGGGTGGCCGCGCTGATCGCGGCCCGGGTCATCCAGGCGGCCGGCGCCGGGGCGATGGTGCCCGCGTCCCTGTCGCTCCTGCTGGCCGCCGTCCCGGCTCCGGCCCGGCCGAAGGCGCTGGGCACCTGGTCGGCGCTGGGCGCCCTGGGCGCGGCGCTTGGGCCGGTGATCGGCGGCAGCCTGGTGCAGGTCAACTGGCGCTGGGTGTTCTGGGTCAACCTGCCGGTCGGGCTGGCCGCCGTGGTCCTGGCGGTCAAGGTGGTGCCGGAGAGCAAAGACGAACGGTCCACCGGCCGCCCCGACCTGATCGGCGCGGTGCTGCTGGCCGCGGCCGTCGGCCTGGTCGCGCTCGCCCTGGTCAAGGCGCCCGGCTGGGGATGGGGTTCGGCCGGGTTCGTCGGCTTGGTGCTGGCCTCGCTGGCCTGCGGCACGGCGATGGTGATGCGCTCGCGGCGGCACCACTCCCCCGTCATCGAGCTCGAACTGCTCCGCTCGCGGACGTTCAGCGGCGCGTTCGCCGCGTCGATCGTGTACTACGCGGGGTTCGGCGCGTTCGTGCTCAGCGCGGTGGAGTTCCTCACCGGGGTCTGGCACTACTCCGCGGTGCAGGCCGGGCTGGCCATCGCGCCCGGGCCGCTCATGGTGCTGCCGTTCGCGCGCATCGCCGCGCCGCGGCTGGCGGCCTGGCTGGGCGGGCCGGGGCGGGTCGCGGTGCTCGGCTGCGCCGTTAACGCGGGAGCCCAGCTGCTGTGGCTCACGCAGATTCAGGCCCAGCCGGCTTACCTGACCCATCTGCTGCCGGCGCAGTTGCTGGGCGGCGCGGGGGTGGGGCTGGCGATCCCGTCGCTGCTCGGCTCGGGCAGCGCGTCGTTGACGCCGGGAAGGTTCGGGACCGGGAGCGGGATTCTTAATACGGCTCGGCAGGTGGGGACCGTGCTGGGGGTGGCGGGGCTGGTGGCCATCTTGTCCCGGGTGTCCCGGGTGGACCCGGTCGCGGCGTACCGGGAGGGGCTGGTGCTGGTCATCGCGTTCTTCGCCGCCGCGGGGGTGGTTTCCGCCGTGCTGCTGACCGGCAAGCCGGTCGCGGCGCCTTCCGGGGACGCGGCGCCTTCCGGGGACGCGGCGCCTTCCGGGGACGCGGCGCCTTCCGGGGCGGTCATTGCTGGAAACGATGGATATGCCGACCGGGTACCTCGCTGAACTCGACGTCCGGGGGTAGGGGAGTTCACCAGCCCGTTCGGTACGTTGACATGCAGGGTTCTGTCAATGGATCCGGGAAGTGGGCAGGGTGGTTACGGCGGCCGGGCGGGACGGTCCTTCAGCGGCCGGATACGATCCGATGCGGCAGTTCTCGGAGCTCGCGGGGGACGTGCGCGATCCGTACCCGATGATGGCCGAGATCCGGGCGGGCAGCCCGGTCCTCGAGGTGAACATGGGGGCGCGGCCGGGGCGGTACCGGCACGACGACAAGGCGCCGAAGATGCCGGTCCTGTACAGCGTGACCAGCTACGAGCACGCGCAGCAGGTGCTCACCGACAACGTGCGGTTCTCCTCGGCTGGGTACGCGGCGACCATGGGGCCGGTCATGGGCCGGACCATCCTGGAGATGGATCCGCCGGAGCATCAGCGCTACCGCGGCCTGGTGGCCAGGGCGTTCCGCGTCCGGGTCCTGGATCAGTGGAACGATGCGATCATCGGCGCGACCATCCGCGAGCTGATCGACGCCTTCGCCGACGACGGGCAGGCCGACCTGGTGCGGCAGCTGACGTTCCCGTTCCCGGTCCGGGTGATCGCCCGGGTCCTCGGGCTGCCCGAGGCCGACTGGCCCCGGTTCCTGCGACTGTCGACCGAGCTGATCGCGGTCATGCGGAACTGGGACCGTGCGGTGGCCGCCAGCCGGGAACTGCGTGGCTACTTCGCCGACATCATCGCCGACCGGCGGCGGAATCCGCGCGATGACCTGGTGAGCCAGCTGGTCGAGGCCGAAGTCGACGGGCACCGGCTCAGCGACGACGAGATCTATCCGTTCCTGCTGCTGCTCCTGCCCGCCGGGGCGGAGACGACTTACCGGTCCTCCAGCAACCTGCTGTTCGGACTGCTCAGCCACCCGGACCAGCTGGACGCCGTGCGTGCCGACCGGGGCCTGGTGCCGCAGGCGATCGAGGAAGCGCTGCGGTGGGAGACCCCGCTGCTGACCGTCGCCCGGACGGCGACCGAGGAGGTCGAGCTGGGCGGCGTCACGATCCCCGCGGGCGGCTTCGTCGCGGTCTCGCTGGGTGCGGCGAACCGTGACCCGGCCCGGTACCCCGACCCCGACGCCTTCGACATCTTCCGCGACCCGGGGCAGCACCTCTCGTTCGGGGACGGACCGCACCGGTGCCTGGGCATGCACCTGGCCCGGCTGGAGACCAGCGTGCTGCTGAATGCGGTGCTCGACCGGCTGCCGAACCTGCGGCTCGACCCGGCCGCCGAAGATCCCCATATTCACGGCATGATCTTCCGCTCGCCCCCGGACCTGCCGGTGCGCTTCGATCCCGCCGGCAACGGGCCAGCTGGTGATCCGGTCGGGCAGGACCCCCGGTCGAGAAGCTAGGGCCTGCGTCACCGTGGTGGAGGCGACGCCGGGCTGGATCATGCGAGGTCGGCGATGAACTGGTCGAGCAGGTCGGTGAACTTCTTCGGGGTCTCCACGTGCGGCGTCACAAGTCCAGGCTGGTTCCGGGATCTAGCCGGGCGACTTGGGCGCCGCCGGGAGCAGCGGCCACGGACATCATCCTGGTCATCAGGCCCAGCCCCGCCTCGTTCAGGATCGCGTCGTGGATCGCGTAGCCGCGGCTTGGCGCGACGGCGCGGAAGTAGTCGATCATCTCCCCGGCTTTCAGCCAGGGGGCGCTGATCGGGAGCAGGAGCGTGTTGACGGGATCTTCGGGGATGGTGAACGAGTCACCGGGGTGGAACAGCTCACCGTCGACCAGGAACCCGGTGTTCACCACCAGCGGGATGTCCTTGTGGATGAGCGCGTGATCCACGCCGTAGACGTGGACGTCGAATCCGGCGACGTCGAGCGCGTCCCCGTGCTTCACCTCGTGCACCCGGTCGCCGAAGTCGCTGAACTGCGCGCAGATCGACTGGTTGGCCCACAGGGTGACGCCGGGGTCGCTGGACAGCGCGGCGCGGATCGCGTCCGCGTCGAGGTGATCGGGGTGCTCGTGGGTGATCAGCACCGCGGTAGCTTCGTCCAGGGCCGCGGCCGCGTCGCTGAAGGGGACCGCGCCTGGGTCGATGACCAAAGCGGCGCCGCTTTTCTCCAGCCTGACGCACGAGTGACCGAGCTTGGTGAACTGCATCACGAGCCTCCTGTCCGGACACAGAGATTCGGGCGACTCGCTTCCGGCCGGATGCGAGACGAGCCCACGATACTGCCGGGTCAGGCGGGGCCTTCTCGGGCCGCGTCGGGGGGTGCGGCCGGGCTGGGGCGTCCGTGCCGGTCCCAGTGATCGTCGATGTCCGGCCAGCGGTCAAGCAGCGGCGGTGGCGTCAGCTCAGGTGCCTGATGGCCTGATCGATCTCGACCCGGCGCATCGGCCAGGGGGTGGTCGTGATCCCCAGCTCCGCCGCCGCTGCCGTCACCGGCCCGAACTGATCCGAGCCGTAAAAGGCGCTGGCCGCCTCTTCGGACTCCCACAGGTCGATGGCCCGCCACCCGCCACCGGGCCGGGGCCCGGCCAGGTGCAGAATGTGGCCCGGCGGATTCGCCGCGTCGATCGACTCCCGCCCGATCGCCTTCATCAGCGCGTCGTAACCGGACTGGTCCACCTTGTCGGATTCAAACAGGAACGCCACTGGCATGCTGGATGCTCCCCTCCCGGTGATTGGCGCGGCCGACTGCCCGGCCGCCTGCCTGATCGCTCTTGATACGTCACTGCAGGGGCGCGCGGATCACCTCGGCCCAGGCGTTCTGCTGAGCCCTGGTCCGCCTGACGGCGGACGGCGGCGGGACTTACGCGGAGTTGTTCACGCTGCAGGCGTCGCCGTACCAGTAACGGGGCCGCTGGGCATCCTTTCACGAGCGCCGGTACCGGTGAGCGTGGCCAGCAGGCCCGTTCGGATGGCTCCCCCGGGCCCGGCTTTACCGGAGCCTGTGGGCCAGGTCCACGACGTCGGGGTGCGTCAGCAGGCGGGCGGCGGGCGGAGCCGGGATGCCCTCGCGTAGCGTCCAGTGATCCAGGTAGACGCCGGCCGGCAGCCAGTACTCATCAGTCGGCAGGTGGTCCTTGATGACGACGTACCCGTGCTCGAACCGGGCGCTCCGTCGGTCCTGGGAAGGCACCCAGAATGCGCATCCGGCGCTGCGAGTGACGAGGGGGACGATATCCACGATCTGGCCCCGCTCGACGTACTCCCACAGTCGCGTGTCGTCGAGAGGGCTGGTTGCGAACGGCGGCCAGTGCAGCAGGTCGCTGGTGCCGGCCATCGGCATGACCCGGATCTGGGGGGCAGGGACCGGGTCGTCCCAGGGTTCCGGATGCCTGCAGCGCACCGCCAGCAACGCGGTTACCTGGCTGTCGGTTAGCCAGCCGAGCAGCGCGCCATCGTAAGGGACCGGCATGCTGCCGGTGACCAGCTGGCAGATGATGGCGGAAACGGGTCCTCCCGGCCGGATTTCCTCGTTAATCCCGTCGCGGCCGTTCCATGAACGGATGACGAAAAGGTCGTCGCGAGCCTGGGTGAGGACGAAATAGTCGCACGTCCCGGCGGCGCGGTTCATCAGGACCACCGACCGGTACCCGCCGTCCGCACGGTGCGGCGTGACCGCTAGCGGGTAGCGGCTGAACAACTGCGAGCATGCATGCCGCCGGGTAGGGCGTGAACTGTCACGGTCGGCTCCCTGCGAGGGGACAAGATCATCTTCAAACGGAAGGGCTCCCGGTAGCGAGGGCGAGGGCGGTGGCCGGGTAACCTCACCCGTCCTCGGTGACTCGCTACCGGGAAGCCTGTCCCGCGTGACCGGTGGCATGCGTGCAGGTGTACGGACTGGGCGCAAGTCGGCCACGCGGGAGTCTGGGGTTCCGGGCAGTAGCGGCTATTCGGCCGGGCGGGTAGGCGCCATCATCTTCATCGGATTCCTTTACGGGCCGGTTGGAATAGCCGCGCAGAGGGGAACGCTCTGCATGGCTGTTCCCGAGGAGAGGCCCGAGCAGATACGAACTGCCCGGTGCTGGTTGCAGGACAAATAGTGCTGCAAGTTGCAGTGAGAGACATCGGTCAGTTGACGGATATTGAACCAAGTGACGTAGATCGAGCCGAGATGCCAACGAGCCTGCGCGAGCTGAGCCTTCCGCGCGGCAGGCAGGCTTCGGCTCAGCGCGCAGATCATCCGGCTAGGCGGGCGGTCCCGGGAGTTCGGGAGGGGAGCCCTCCCGGGCTACGTCCTGTTACTACGATTATGCCGAGCTGCGGATTATGCCGACCCTGGTGTGACGGTGCTGCTCACGGGGGTGAGCGGGCAGGAAGTATCGGCATAATCAGAGGGCCTCCAGGAAGGCGAGCAGGCTGTCGGGGGGACGGTAGCGGCCCGGGGTGACGTTGGGCGGGGTGGTGCGGGCGATCGCGCGTTCTTTCTGGCTCATATCGGCATGGAGGTAAATGGAAGTGGTCGATACCGTTCGTGGCCTTTTCTGGAGTCGGAGTTGTGCTTTATGGCATCTGACCTGCGGCTTTGCGTGGCGCACAAGTGTGCGCCACAGCGGTTCAGTTTTCGCGGTTGAGTCGTGCCATGAGCTCGCGGTTGATCTGACGGGCGGCTTGGAGTTCCTCGGTGCGCCGCCGGAGAGCTTCCTCGGCGTCGAAGAGTGCCTGCTCGAGCTCGGCGGTTCGCCCGGTGACTGCCGGGGCATCGGTGGCGCTGATCTCGCCGAGGACCTTACGCCCGAGGAGCTCGCTGAGACGGCGGCGAAGCGACAGCAGCTCGACGTCGAGCCGGTGGTTGCGTGCCTTCGCGTTCTCGAGGTCGGCTCGCAGCGAGGCGGTGGTCGCCCGGGCGCTCGCGCTCATCGTGCGGGCGTGGTGATCGGCGGCCTGCGCCGCCCGGCGGGCGAGCTCGGCGCGCAGCTCGGGGTGGTCGTAGATGAAGCGCCGGCTGACCCCGGCGCGGCGGGCAAGGACCGAGACGCCAGGCGGCTCGCCGGCCGCGGCCATGGCTTCGAGAATCGCCAGCACTCGTGCTGCCTTGGCATCGGAGTCGGCCCGGCGAAGGCGGACCAGGCGCTCGCCGGGCTCAGCCATGGCGAGCATCGTGCTGGGCGGCGCGTTCGATGGCCGGGAACAGCGTCGGGCCAGCCTGGCGGGCGAGGCCGCGGAACTCGGCCGGGAAGGTGGCATCGAGAGCGGCGCGGGTTGTGCGGGCGGTGGCGATGGCGGTTTCGACGCGCTGGCGTTCCTCGGCGTCGAGCCCGGCGAGCACCTCCTGGTTGGCGAGCACGAGGCGGCGCACCACCTCGATCTCCTCGCCTGAGGGCACGGCATCGGCCCGGGCCCACTCGGTCAGCTGGGGGATGGCGGCGGCCAGGCGCTCATGGTCGGCGAGCAGCTGGGCGAGATAGCCCCGCAGCTCGGGCTGGTAAGAGGGGTCGGTGCGGAAGTACTCGCATCCGAAGCAGCGGTGCCGGAAGGGGCACGACCCGCCGTTGGCTGAGACGTTGCTGGGTTCGGTGCAGATCCCGAACGGCACGGCCACCTGGCCGATCTGCTCGCGCAGCGCCTCGGCCGGCAGGAGCTCGCGCCCGCCTGGCCGGACCCGTCGCCCGCCGGCATCGAGCTGGAGCGGGCCGAGCGCGTCCTGGGCTGCCCGCTTGCGGCGAGCCGTGACCCGGTAGTAGCCGAGCGTGGTGCGCACCGTGTCGTGACCGAGGAGCTCCTTTAGCGTGTCCACGGGCGTGCCGGCATCGGCGTGGCGTTGCGCGAAGCTGTGCCGGAACGCGTAGGGAATGACCTGCTCTCTGGGAAAGGGGATCGGCCGGCCGGCGGCGTCCCGCTCGGATCCGTCGAGACGGGGCAGCGCGCTCACCCATGCCCGCATCTCTCGCTGGAGGTGCGACGTTCCGATCGGCTTGGTGCCCTCGGGGTTCTTCAGCGGCCGGGGAAACAGCACCAGGCGCTCCGCCGGGGTCTGGGGGAAGGCGGCGCGCACTTTCTGCTGCTGGGCCACGATTATGGCCGCCTCCCGGTCATGGACCGGGAGGCGGCAGCCCACCTTGAGGACCTTGGGCATGTCGTGGACGAGCACCGGGCTGGCCCGGCGTTGGCCGTCCTCGCCGGTGTGCTCGTCGTAGTCGAGACAGGCGAAGCGCAGTGAGCACAGCTCGGCGGTGCGCCGGCCGACCCCGGCGCCGAGCTCGACGGCTGCCCTGATGGTGGCCCCGGCCAGGATCTCCAGGCGCTCCAGGTTGCCGGGACTGAGGAGCTGGCTCATCACCACCTCGGGCAGCGCGGCACCGACGGCGTCGTCGCGGCGGGCGGCGCGAGGACGTTCGGCCCGCCGGATCACGACGTCGCCGGGCAGCCGCCCGAGCATCGCGCCAGGTTGCGTCAGGCCCATCTCCCGGCAGTCCCGCAGGAACCTGGCCACCATGTTGATGCTGTGAGCGCGCCGGTGTGCCGACAGCCTGCCGGCTCGCTCCAGGCGCGTGAGGCGGGCCAGGAAGTCCTGCACGTCCCGGTGGCTGAGGGCAGCGGGGTCGATACCGCCGTCGCTGCGCCGCGCGAGGTGCTCTGAGAGCAGCCCGACGGCCCCGATGACGGCCCGCACCGGCCCCGCCGTCATGGTGCTGAGAGCCTCGGCCGCCCACGTCTTGGCCGCCGCCTTCAGCCACGGCTGGGTGATGGCCCGGGTCGCCTCTGCGCCTGGGTAGCGGGGGCTTGCCGCGCCCCCGGTGAACGACAGCCGTCCGGCGGCTCCCCACAGGCGCAGGTCCCAGACGTCGGCTTCCTGCTCGGTCCCGGGATCGGAGCGTGCCAGGCCGGCCCGGTCGGCGGTGAAAGCGAGAAAGGACCGCACCGGAGTGCGCTGCGCTGCTGTTGTCACCGCGTCAGCGACGTTCCCGGCGCCGCAGCGGCGCAGGTGACCCGCCACGCCGCGCAGGTTCGTCGTCAGGACTCGCCGTCCCTCGGCCACCGACGCCTGGACGCCGTAGAGCACCTCGGCGATCACGTCGTCGTCCAGGCCCGCCAGCACGACCCGTCCGCTGCGGTCGGCCAGGCAGGGCGAGGCGCCGGCGCGGAAGGCGGCGAGGTCCGGGCAGCCGGCCACGCGCCAGGCCCCGTCGTGGGCTCCGCACAACCCGGTCTGGCGGCGGGCGGTGAGGCGCCCGCAGGCTGCCACCGTGCAGAGCCCGAGGCCCGGCCGGGGCTGGGCCGGGGGGTACCCGTCGTCGCCGCTGACGTAGGCCGCGACGCTCTGGCGCCGCCGGCGCCGGAGCCCGTCACAGCTCAGGCACAGGTCGCTGGTCCCGACCGGTCGTTCGAAGCCGGGGATCCGGCACACCAGGCAGCGCCGGTCGCGCGAACGGTTCTTCGGGCGCGCCCCCAGCGCGGCGAAGGCCTCAATGCCGGCCTCTTCGCTCGCTTCGAAGCGTGACCGGCAGCCGCCGCACAGGCCGCTGCGGTCCCATGCCTCGGACTCACAGCCAGCGACGCGGCAGACGCTATAGCCGAGCAGCGGGTGCTGCCGGTCAGGAGCCAGGGTCTTCGTCACCGGGTCCCAGCCGAGGGAGACCAGCAACGGGTAGTCGATCGCCCGGGCGAGGGGGTCTGCGGTGCGGCCCGCAGCGGTAGCAGGCGCCTGAGCGCCAGGTGGCCTCATGGTGCCTGCCCGAAGTTGAGCGGCCCGAGGCGCTCCACGGCTGAGCGCTGAGCATCGGCGTCCGGATGCAGGTAGAGCTCGGTCGAGCGGATCGAGGCATGCCCGAGCAGCTCCTTGACGACGTCGATGGACACGCCCCTGGCCAGGAGGTCAGTCGCCGTCCCGTGACGGAACATGTGAGGGGTGACGGTCCGCTCCAGGCCAGCGCGCCTGGACAGCGAGGCGAGCCACTTGCGGACAGTGTCGTCGGACATGGGACGCCCAAGGGGCGGGTGGCGCAGGTTGACGAGCACGAAATCACAGCCCCCCGCGGCTGAGCAGGCCTCCCGCTCGGCGAGGTAGCGGTCATAACAGGACAGCACCTCGGCGCGCACCGGCACGGCCCGGTCTCCGGACTTGGCTCGTGCCCGGTTCGGGTTGTCCCGGGCCACCACGTGCAGATGGGCACCGGGGAACGAGCAGCCAAGGGCGGCGGCCGCCGGCACCAGGTGCAGGTCGGATCTGCGCAGCCCGAGTGCCTCTCCCACCCGCAGGCCGCCGAACCACAGCACGACCAGGATGAACCGGTCCCGCCAGCTGTTGCACGCCCGCAGCAGCGCCTCAACCTCTTCGCGCCGCAACGGCACCGGGCGGCGGGCTCGCCGGGAACGCTGAACATGGCGGGGCCGGGCCCGGTAGCGAAGACCCGAGCCCTCGGGACGCAGCTCGGCGGGCAGGTGACGGTCGTCGCCCACCTCGTAGAGCAAGGCCAGCACGGAGGCCTCCAGCGTGCCCTCAGCCACGGCATGCTTGTAGAGCTCGCGCACGGCGGCCAGGACGTGATTGATCCGCCCAGGGCTGCGCGCCCGGCCCTGCCCGGCACCCGGGCGCTCGACCGGCGTGGTCCTGAGCATCGTCACGAACAGCGACAGTGCCCTGGCCGCGGCGAGAAGATCCCGCCCGCCGCGCTCGCACCACGACAGATAGCACGCCAGGTCGCCGGCATAGACCCGGGTAGTGCCCTCGGCCCGGTCAGCGCCCAGTCGCAGATGACGCAGGAAAGCGTCAGCGACCGGGACTGGCCGCCAGTCGTCGTCGACGACGGTCCAGTAGGCGAGCGTGCCGGTCATCGCGACACGTTGCGCCCGCATGACGGCCCCCTTCGTGGCTCACAGTTACTCACATGGCGCACAGTATCCAGAAGGTCTGACATTCACCCCGAGTATCAGTTCGAAAAGAGACAATCTGCCACAGCTTTGGGACTCCTGAAAAGTGGCCCATCCATCAGGGCGATGACGGTGGGGTCGATGCCGGCGTGGACCAGGGCCATGGCGGCACTGTGCCTGAGGGTGTGGGGGCTGATGGTCTTGCCTTTCAGGCCGGGGCAGGACGTGCTCGCCAGCTGCACGTATTTCGCGAGCAGCCGGGCGACTGCGTCTCGTGACAGCGGATTGCCTGCCTGGGTGGGGAACAGGGGGTCTCCGGGCTGGCCGCGGCGTTCGGTGAGCCAGGCGGTCAGCGTGCGGACGGTGGGCGGGGTGAGCGGGGTGCACCGTCACGGCGGCCCTTGCCGCGGCAGTAGACGTGCGGTCCGCTGCCCAGGTGGATGTCGCCGATGCGGAGGCCGGTCAGTTCGGAGACGCGAAGCCCGGTCTGGGCGGCCAGCGCCAGCAGGGCGTGGTCACGGTGTCCGTGCCAGCTTCGGGTGGCGGCGGCCGCTGCGGTGAGCGCGTCGATTTCGTCGTGGGCAAGGAAGCAGACGATGGTGGTGTCTGTGCGCTTGGCAGGGATGGCCAGCACCCGGGCGATCAGTCCCGCGTGCTCGGGGGCGCGCAGCGACGCGTACCGGAACAGCGCGCGGATCGCGGTCAGCCTGGCGTTGCGGGTGGCGGCGCTGTTGCCGCGCTCTGTTTCCAGGTGGGTCAGGAACGCGCCGATGAGCACGGCGTCGAGGTCGGCGATGTCCAGCTGGGCGGGGAGCTTCCCGCTGCGCTGGTGCGCATAGCCCAGGAGCAGGGTGAAGGTGTCCCGGTAGCTGGTCATGGTGTGCGGGCTGGCGTGCCGCTGGGTGATCAGGTGATCGGTGAAGAACCCCTGCATGATCGGGGCGAGCCTGGTCACGGCTTCTCCTTCCTGTCCTGCTGCTGGTGGTCGTGGAGGCGCTGGGCGGCCAGGCCGAGCAGTTCGGGGGCCGCGTGCAGGTAGTAGAACGTCGAGGCCGGGCCGGCGTGGCCCATGAACGCGGACAGCAGCGGCATCCGCGCGGCCACGTCGGCACCGGTGCGGTACCAGTCAGTCAAGGTGGCGACCGCGAACGAATGTCGCAGGTCATGGGCACGGGCCAGGCGCCCGCCGCAGCCGGTGATGCCGGCGAGCGCCAGCAGCTGGGCGAACACCGCATCGACCCGGCTGCCGGTCAGTCGGGTCCCGGCCGCTGAGAGGAAGAAGGCGGGTGAGGACGGTGCCGGGCGCAGCTGCCGGCAGCGCTCCCGGTAACGGCGCAGCATCGTCACCGTGGCCGGGTGCAGCGGCACCAGCCGGGTCCGGTCGTACTTGCCGTGGACGGTGGCCAGGGCGGCGTCCAGGTCAACGTCGCCGACGTCCAGGGCTACCGCTTCGCCGGGCCGCATGCCGGTGACCGCGAGCACGCTGACCAGGGCCTGGAAGGTGGCCGACTGCAGCGGCCCGGCCAGCGTGCCGGCGGCGTGGATGAGCGCGGAGATGTCTTCCGGAGAGTAGAGATACGGCGCCGGGCGGGCCTGCGGCGGCCCGGTCAGGCCAGTCGGCGGGATCTGGCAGGCCGGGTCGAAGGCGGACAGGTAACGGGCGAAGCACCGCGCCATCGACAGCCGCTGGTTCTGGTAGGCCTGCGTCGCGCTGGCCGGTGCCGTCGCCCAGGCCAGGGCAGCCTCGGTGGTGACGGTGCCGTGCCCGTGGTCTTCCAGGTAGCCGATGAACTTCATCAGCAGGCGGCCGTGGCCGTCGAGCTTGTAGCCCAGGCTGCGGCGCATCGCCAGGTAGGCCGTGCCGTGCTCGCGCAGGGTGCTCATCGCGCGCTCCCCTCGGGACAGGGACGGGCGAGGACAGCGAGCGCCGCGGCATCAACGGTCGCGTACCGTGCCGTGGTGCGCGGGTCGCGCTGGCGGAGGAGCTGCCCGATCTCTTCCAGCGAGGCGCCGTCATGCTGGAGCTGGCAGGCCACGGCATGACGGAGCCGGTGCGGCCCGAAGAGACCGGTCAGGCCGGCCTGCCCGCACGCCCGTCTCACGACCGAGCCGACCGATGCGGCGGACAGTCCCGCGAACGGCGCCCGCACGCTCACGAAGAGCAGCCGGCTGCTGGTGCGGGGGCGCCCGTGCCGGACGTAGTCGGCCATGGCCGCGCCGACGTCGGCAGGGACCGGGAGCTCGTCCAGGGCGCTGCCCTTGCCGCGGACCGTCAGCACGCCCTGCCGCCAGTCGACGTCGCCGAGCCGGATGCCGGCCACCTCGGCCGCCCGAAGTCCCAGCCGCGTCAGCAGCATGAGGATGGCGTAGTCACGGCGCCCGCGTGCGCTCTCGCGGTCGCAGGCGGCCAGGATGGCCGCGATTTCCCGGCCGGACACGCGGCGCGGCCGGCGGACCGTCTGCCAGCCCGGGACCGCCGGAACCGCGGTGTCCAGCGGCCTGGCCGATGTACCCGGCCGCATGCAGGAAGCGCAGCAGGCTCCGCAGGGCGGACACCATCGACTTGCTGTAGGCGTGGCTGCGGGATCTCGCCCAGCCGGCCACGAACCTGGTGACGTCGGCGGCCGACAAGCCGCCCAGCGCCTCGCCGGGCTGATTCCCGGGCACCGCGACGGCATCGAGGAACATCGCGGCGCATGCGGTGAACCCGCGGATCGTTGCCGCTGCGGCACCGCGTTCGTCCCGCAGGTAGGCCCGGTACTCGGCCAGCAGCCGGCCGGCCGGCGTGGTCTCCTGATCCGCCGGCGAGCCGATGATCTCATGATCCCGGAGGAAGGCGAGCAGGCCCGACAGCGCCGCGCGGGATACTCGCGTCCGGTACCCGCGGGCCCGCCGCTCCGCGAAGAAACGGTCGATCCCGGCAGCGGACTGCAGCGCCTTCACGTCCAGGCTCTCCGCCTTCAGCCAGCGGCTCAGGTGCGCCATCATGCTCATCTGATCGCCGATCGTGCGGCGCGCGTATCCC
>CAWDBS010000067.1:0-117006 GCA_963800415.1 uncultured Actinomycetes bacterium | reverse complement strand
CGAGCGACCGTGCCGCCTCCGGGTTTGCGCATGCCAGGCGGCATTTGGGGTGCGGCGGCGATAATGCTGAGTGCGATGAGTTCGGACAAGGAAGACCGCGACCCGGTGCGGCGGCCCAGGGTGATCAAGCGGCCGCATGTGCCGCCGGGGCGGCTGGCGGACCTCAAGGCCCTGATATACGAGCTGTACCTGGCAGCCGAGACGCCGACGCTGGACGAGATCACCAATCGTGTCGACCGGTCCGGCGGCGACCTGGTAGGCAATCCCGAGCGGGACACGATCAACCGGATCATCGGCGATCCGGGGATGCCTGCTTCGCAGGCCGATGTCGTGGCGGTGGTCACGGTGCTGGCCCGGGAAGCTTGCTGGGACGTGGAGGATACGGTCAAGCGGGCCCGGGACCTGTGGGTCGCGGCCCGGATGGACTCTGCCCGGCCCCCGGCGGGCGGGGCCCGGGTGAGCCAGGCCGACCCGCGGCTGTTGGGTGTGCACGCGGCGATCAGCGCGCCCGGGGTCCCGGACGATGTCCCGCCGGAATACGTGCCGCGGGACGCCGACGACGGCAAGTCCGGGGTGCGCGCCAAGGTGGAAGCCGCGGCGCAGCGGGGTGGGTTCGTGTTGCTGGTCGGCGGGTCCTCGGTCGGGAAGACCCGCTGCGCGTTCGAGGCGGTGAAGAAGCTGCTGCCGGAGTGGTGGCTGGTGCACCCAGCCGGGCCGGGTGAGGTCGCCGCGCTGGCGGCCGCGCCGTCCCCGCAGACGGTGGTGTGGCTGGATGAGCTGCAGCGCTACCTGGATGGCGAACACGGGCTGACCGGCGGCATGGTCCGGGCGCTGCTGAACGCCCCGTACCCCGTGGTCATCATCGCCACGATCTGGCCAGACTTCTACGCCGCCTACACCGCCCCGCACGCGCCGGGCGACACGGAGGTGCATGCGCGGGAACGCGAAGTGCTCAAACTGGCCGACGTCGTCCGTATCGGCCCGGAATTCAGCCCCCCTGAGCAGGACCGGGCCCGCGCTGCCGCGGCCCGTGATCCGCGGCTGCGGGTCGCGTTGGAGGCGGCCGAATACGGGCTGACCCAAACCCTGGCGGCCGCGCCGCAGCTAGTCGCCCGCTGGCAGGACGCCCAGACCGCCAGCCCGTACGCGTGGGCAGTGCTGACCGCGGCGCTGGATGCGGCCCGGCTGGGCGCCCGCGCCCCGCTAAGCGCGGACTTGCTGCGTGCCGCCGCGCCGGGCTACTGCACCAGCCAGCAGCAGGCCGAGGCGCCGGACAACTGGTTCGAGCAGGCCCTGGCCTACGCCACCGGCAAGCTGGACGGCAGCGCCGCCGCCCTCACCCCAGCCGGGTCCGGCATGGGCCAGATCTCCGGCTATATCGCTGCGGATTACCTGATCCAGCACGCTGGCCGGGAACGCCGCTACGTGCGCGTTCCCCCGAAACCTGGGATGTCGCCCTCAGATACCTCCGCGACCCCGTCGACGCCGCCCGGCTCGCTTATGCCGCCAGGAACCGGCTGCTGTACCGCTACGCCGTTCCGCTGTACCGCTACGCCGCCGACGCCGGTGATTGGGACGCGGCCCGGGAGCTGGCCTGGCTGCTGGCCGAGCGCGAGGACCTTGAGGAGCTGCGCGCCCGGGCCGAGGCCGGCGACTGGTTCGCCGCCGAGCAACTGGCGGATCTGCTGGCCAGGCGCGGCGACCTGGACGGGGCGGCGCAGGTCCTTCGCGCCCGGGCCGAGGCCGGCGACGAGCACGCCGCCTTGCTGCTGGCCGAGCTGCTGGCCGAGCGCGGCGACCTGGACGGGCTGCGCGCCCGGGCCGACGCCGGTGACCAGGTACGCCGCCGCGCGGCTGGCGGATCTGCTGGCCGAGCGCGGCGACCTGGACGGGCTGCGCGCCCGGGCCGAGGCCGGCGACGGGACGCCGCCCGGCGGCTGGCCGGGCTGCTGGCCGAGCGCGGCGACGTGGACGGGCTGCGCGCCCGGGCCGAGGCCGGCGACGAGCACGCCTCCCGGCGGCTGCCCGGATTGCTGATAGAACAAGGGCGGAGTGAAGAAGCGAATCGTTTGCGCCGGTTCGGCTTGAACCCGGACGGGTCAATCCCCTGAAGTGAAGAGACGTCGTACCTCAGGGTTCCCGGAGCAGCACGGCGAACCCGGTGCGGCGTGAGCCACGTGACATCAAGGATTGAACGTTCTCGACATGATCAGCAGCGGGCTCCGGACCGGGGGGCTTCGGCCGACCCGAGGGCCCGGTTGATGATCATGTAAAGATAACGAGCGTTACCCCGACACCACCGGCCGGTACGGCGCCGCACCACGCCCCGCAGGTCATGGTGTCGGGAAACCATGTCGGGGAAACTACGTCGCCTAGCTAGGCTGGCATTACCGTTTACGCTACAGTCGGGACCATGACAGCGACCCGGCTCGTCACTCCGGCGGGCTACCGGCGCGGGCAGCCGCCGCCCGGTCGGCAGGACGCGCCGCCCGCCGGGCGGCCCGGGGGCCGGTGATGGCAAAGATCGGGTACGCGCGGGTGTCCACCCGCGGCCAGAACGACGACAGCCAGGTCGATGACCTGACCGCCTACGGGTGCGAGAAGATCTTCACCGACACCGCCTCCGGCAAGCACGCCGCCCGCCCCGAGCTCGACAGGGCGCTGGCCTACCTGCGCGCGGGCGACGTGCTCGTCATCACCCGGCTGTCCCGCGCCATGCGGTCGCTGAAGCATCTGCTGGCGCTGGCCGACGAGCTGCGCGACCGGGGCGTCGGCCTGGTCGTCCTGAAGCAGCAGATCGACACCACCACCCCGCAAGGACGGCTGGTCTTCCATCTCCTCGGCGCGATCGATGAGTTCCAGCGCGAGCTGATCGTCGAGGGTACCCGCGAGGGCCTGGCCGCGGCCCGGGCCCGCGGCCGCACCGGCGGCCGCAAGCCCAAGCTGAACGCCCGGCAGGCCGCCACCGTCCGCCGCATGTACGCCGCCACCGGACCCGACGGCAAGAGACAGCACACCGTCGCCGAGATCGCCGAGGCCGTCGGCGTCCACCGCACCACCGTCTACGACTACCTCAAGAAAGAGAGCTGACATGGCCGACCGTCCGCAGGGCGCGTCCCGGCACGCCGGGCAGGTCGTCCGCCGCGTGCTGCTCCGCCGCAACATCGCCATCGACCCCGAGACCGCCCAGCTGGTCGCCAACGCCGTTGAGGCCGCGCTCCGCGCTGGCACGCCCTCCCGGCCGCCGCGCCAGCGCCGGCGTGTTCCCCCGGCCGACTGCGCCCCTCTGTTCTGACCGGGCAGGCGTAGCCTTCCTGGCGCCGCCCGCAGGACGATGGAGCATCTGGCGCAGCCGGTGAGCTCGCCCGCCCCGGCAGCGGGCCGGTTAGCCTCCCCCTCACCGGACAGTCTCGCGGACCACCTATATGAGACGACGATGCCGCAGGTCAGCGGCCCCGGGTGCCCGTGCTTCTGGATGTCTCGCTGGAGGGTCCTCTACCGGACACTCCCCGGGTGACCTATTCCGGGCTGATGTAGCAGCGGAACGAAAAGTCACGGTAAGGAGCCCGGCCGGGCCGCTTAGCGTGACTTTTCGTTCCGGAACTACACCTCTTAATCTGTCCGCTTGGCGATCTGGTCGGCGAGCTGTCCCGCGAGCCTGACGGCTTCCGGGTCCGGGTAGGCAAGGTCTAGGGCAGGCGCGACCGCGCGGCGCAGCCTGTCGGCGATCTCGGCTAGTGCCGTAGCAGATTAGGTTTGCCCTGCCTGGCTGGCTGCCTGCCTGGCGGGCGGGGGGAAACGGTAGTAGCTGGCCGGCTTCAGGGTGCCGGGAACGGCACGAGTTCCTGGGCCAGGGCGCGGGTGCATGTGTTCCAGGGCGCCGGGCTGGCGGGCTGGCCGGCCTGGATGAAGGCGGTGGTGGCGGCGAGCAGGCATTCCGGGTGGGTGGCGGTGTTGAGTGTCCAGTGCCCGGTGCCGGGCACCGAGACCAGCAGCGCGTTGGGCATGGTGGCGGTCGCGCCGGCCACGTTGGCGGGCGGGTCGGTATTGTCGGCGGTGCCGTTGAGGAACACGACCGGGACGGTGCTGCGCACGGTTCCGGACACGCCGGGGTCATGCGGCCAGGCGGAGCACAGCGCGTGCTGCCACTCGGCCTGGGCGGTGACAAAGGGGGTGAACAGCGACGGGCCCTGCTGGCTGACCGTCGCGGGGTTCATGGCGGCCCACGCGTCGCTGCACCTGATGGTGACGTCCTGCAGCGAGGTGGGCCCGGCCGGGGTCGGACCGGCGGTGGTGAGCCCGAGCTTGGCGAGGACTTGTGACCACTGGCCCTGGGCCAGGGCGTGCAGGATGGCGGGCAGCTGGGCCGTGGTCTGGGCCTCGCCGAGGTTGCCTTCGACGAAGCCCAGGAAGGCCAGGGCGGTGATGGTGAGGGTCTGGGGCTGGCCGCCGGGGCCGGGCAGGGTGACCCGGGCCGGGTGGGCGTTCAGCCGGGCCAGGATGGCGGCCAGGTCGGCGGCGGGGTGGTAGGACCGGGCGCAGGCGGGGGTGGCGGCGCACCGGCTGGCGATCTGGTCGAAGGCCTGCTGGTCGTGCACAGAGGCCTGCTGGTAGAGGGGGACCGATAGCAGCGAGCCGCTGTCTAGCACCGCGGTGCGGACGTGGCTGGCATAGCGTTGCAGGTAGGCTAGGCCCAGCGTGACGCCGTAAGACGGGCCGTAGAGGTTGATCGTGTCGTAGCCGAGCGCCTGGCGGACCTGGTCCAGGTCGCGGACCGCCGCGGTGGTGGTGTCGTGGCGCGGGTCCCGGCGGGCCGAGGCCAGGCAGCGGCGGGCGGCGGCGCTGATCGCGGCCGGGTCGAGGGTGGTGGATGCCGGCTGCAGGCCGGGGCAGGTCTGCAGCCCGGATCCGGCGGTGCCGCGCTGCTCGATGAAGACCAGGTCCGTGGTCTGGTTCAGCTGCCCGAAGGCCTGCGCGGCCCAGTCCATGCCGTTGAGCACCGCATTGCCGAACCCGGCCTCATTGCCGTTCCATCCGGCCAGGTAGAACAGGGGAGCCGCGGGGTGGCTGGTTCCGGTGGCGGGCAGGACCACGACCCGCAGCGGCATCGCCGGCCCGGCCGGGTGCGCCCAGTCCTGCGGGACCCGCACGTTCCCGCACCTGGCGGCTAGCCCGTCGACGGTGCAGGCGGTCAGCGTGGTCTTGGGCAGAGATGACGGCGAGGCCGAGGGGGGAGGGCTTGTCCCCGAGCAGCCCGCCGCCGTCAGCGCCACGGCCGCTACGAGCACGGTCCACCACCCCGGGCGGCGGCGCGGATACCGTCGCCGAGGCGCTGCCTGTGCGAACTGCCTGCTCGCCATGGTGACCACTTCCCGCCGCGTCCGCAGCGAGCCGCCAGCTAGGGGGCTCGCGTATCGGCAAGCGTCTGGCGGCCGGGCCGCTGGCAAGAGGGCCGAAGGTCCTGTTGCTGGTCCTGCTGTTACCGGCCTGCAGACGCGCCCCCGGATCGGCCGGTAAACCCATGCCCATCGGCAGATCCGGCGCCCGGCCCGCACCCGCATCGGCACGGCAAAACGGGGCAGACGTTAGCGGTCGCGGCACTAGCTCGTGCTCGTCTGGCATCCGGCTGGCTGACAGTTCGCGGGTGCGCGCGGGGCTGTCCCAGTCGGGCCAGGCCGCGCGGGCGCGCGCGTAGCCGCCTCGTTATGGGCGCGGACCGGCGCTTCATAGCGTGACCCGCGGCTCGCGCAGATCTGGACGGTCGGCGTTGATCATCGCGCATGGCTGTCTGCGCCGGATCGCGATATTGTGCTGATCGGGCTGGTGAGCTGCATGGGTGAAGTTCTGTTGTCGCATCGCGGCAACCAGGGGCAGGACGCAGGTCTCCGGGGATTACCTGAATGACCAGGAGGTATGCCCATCCGTGCGGTTGCATCCAGCAGTCCGGCGGCAACGTTGCAGGCATGGCATGCTGTGCAGATGACAGCCAGATCATCACAACAGCCGGAGGCGGAGTGGTTCACCGCACCCGTTCAGGTGAACCACCGCCGGTATGAGGCGCTGCGCGCCTACTTCACCCAGGGCCTGAGCTACGCCGAGGCGGGCGCGCGGTTCGGGTACACCCGCTGGGCGATGATCGACCTGGTCCGCCGGTGGCGGGCCGGGAAGCTGGAGCTGTTCGCCCCGCCGCGGCGGCCCGGCCCGCCACCGGGCGCCGCGCCGGCCAAAGACCGGGCCCGCGGGCGGGTGATCGAGCTGCGGCGGCAGGGCCTGTCCACCTACGAGATCTCCGCCCGGCTGGCCGCCGAGGGAAGACCGCTGAACCGCACCAGCGTCGGCGAGATCCTCGCCGCCGAGGGCTTCGGCCGGCTGGTGCGCGGCCCGCAGCCCGCCGAGAGCATCAACCCGGCCACTCCCGGCCGCGACACCAGGCTGCCCCGGGCCTCGGTCATCGACTTTGACGCATGGCCGCCTCATCTGGACACCACGCGGGCCGGGCTGCTGCTGGTGCTCCCGGACCTGGCGGCCCTGGACCTGCCGGCCCTGGTGCGGGCGGCTGGCTACCCCGGCACCCGGGTCATCCCGGCGGTCTCCTGGCTGCTGTCGCTGCTGGCGCTCAAGCTCACCCGCACCCGGCGGGTCTCCCACGTCGATGACCTGCTCGCCGACCCGGCCGCCGCCCTGCTCGCCGGGCTGGCGGTGCTGCCGAAGAAATCCGCGCTCACCAGCTACTCCTACCGGCTCTCCCACGACCACCAACAGCGGTTCCTCGCCGCCCTGGACCAGAAGCTGATCTCGGCCGGGCTCGCCACCGCCAGCGAGGCGATCTTCGACCTGGACTTCCACGCGGTCATGCACTGGGGCCGCGACCCGGTGCTGGAAAAGCACTACGTGCCCAAACGCTCCCAGCGGGCCCGCTCGGTGCTCACCTTCTTCGCCCAGGACTCCGGCACCCACAACCTCGTCTACGCCAACGCCGACCTGTCGAAGGCCACCCAGGCGAGGGAGGCCATCGTCTTCTGCGACCACTGGAAGGACATCAGCGGGACCGACCCGGCGATGCTGGTGATGGACCAGAAGGTCACCACCCAGCAAGTGCTCGGCGAGCTCGACACCCGCGGCGTCAAGTTCCTCACCCTGCGGATGCGCTCACCGGCGCTGGCCCGCCACATCAGCAGCCTGCACCCGGCAGACTTCAAGACCATCACCCTGGACCGGGCCGGCCACTTCGGCCAGCCAGCCCGGCCCCGGGTGCACGAGGACCCCGCAGTCAAGCTGACCGCCTACCCCGGCACAGTCCGCCAGCTGACCGTCACCGGCCTCGGCCGTGACCAGCCCACCGTGATCATCACCAACGACCATGACATGACCACCAGAGCCGTCATCGGCCAGTACGCCCGGCGGATGACCATCGAGCAGCGGCTCGCCGAGATCATCCGCGCCTTCTGCGCCGACGCGCTCTCCAGCACCGTCAACCTGAACGTGGACCTCGACGTCATGCTCGCCGTCCTCGCCCAGGCCCTCCTCGCCGCCCTGCGCGCCCGCCTCCCCGGCTACCACGCCGCAACCCCCGACACCATCCAGCGCCGGTTCCTGGAAACACCCGGCCAGATCATCACCACCAGCAACGCAATCACCATCCGCCTGGAACGGCGTGCCTACACACCCGTCCTCCGCAACGCCAGCCTGCCGCCCGCAACCCCCATCCCCTGGTGGGGCAACCGCACCCTCCGCTACGAGCTCGCCTGAACCTTGCGCCCAACCGGTTGCGTGGAAATCCGCGTTAGTGAAAATCGGCGTTGGTCAGCCGAGCTGGCTGATGTGCCGGATGACGTCCTGTACCGGGCGGTCCCCGGTGAGCTGGGTGTCGTCGGTGACTGCGCCGTCGCGGAGGCGGATCAGGCTAGGCAGGTGGGCGGCACGCAGCTGACCCGCCTCACATTTTCCGGATCTTGACTGCCGTACCGTAGGCGCAGATCTCCTGGCCGATGTTCCACAAGTCGTTGGCGTCGAATCGCATGGCCAGCACGGCGTCGGCACCGCGCTGTTCCGCCGCCTCCACCAGCCGGTTTTGTGCCTCGTCGCGGCTATCGCCGAGCATTTTCGTCATGCCCTTGAGCTCGCCGCCGACCATGGACTTGAGCCCGGCCCCCAGCTGGGAGCCTACGTTGCGGCTGCGCACGGTGATGCCGTAGACCTCGCCGACGACCTCGGTGACCTCATAACCCGGCAGGTCGTTCATGGTGCTGATCAACATGGCGTGCTTCTCCTATCTGCTTGGTCGTGCCAGTGTCGGTACCCGGCGATGTCACCCATGGTGGCGGCCTGCCGCGCCCCGGCCAGCGCGTTGATGCCTTGGAGGATCCAGACTTCGCCGGGGCAGGGACGGCCTGCAGGGTCGTTCTATCCCCGTCCTGCTTCACATTGACCTTGGCTGTCATCAGGCGCATGCGCCCCCGGATCTTCAGCGTGGAGTCTGACGTGGCGGTCATCCGGTCGGCGCGTCCCAGTGCCTGGCTCAAGGTCCGCTGGATTTCTTCGAGGGGTATCTCACCGTTGACTTCCGTTGTCGGCGCCGTGTCCACCTCCTCGTTCTCGTTCTGCCGGACAAAGACAGGCGGCTTGTGCTACTCCCACCGGAAGAAGCGCACGGCCAGGAACCCGAACACCACCGCCCAGCTGGCCAGCACCAGCAGCAGCTGCGCGGACGGGAAGGTGCCGGCCATGGAATCCTGCAGCCCGTGCACGGCGGCGCCGGAAGGGGTCCAGTCACCGATGTCGCGCAGCACGGCCGGCAGGGCCCACCGGGGGAAGAGCAGGCCGGCGAAGAACAGCGTCGGCCACCACAGCAGTTGGCCGATCCACATGGCGGCATTCTGGGAGCGGGCAATGGCCGAGATCCACAGCCCGATGGCGAACAGGGCAGCGATGCTCAGCGCCAGCGCCAGGGTGAACCCACCCGGTTCTCGCGGCGCGCCCAGGCCGAAGCCCACGGTGCCGGCCACCACGACGATGACCAGCGCGGCCACGGCGAGGGCGAGGTTGATGGCGACCTGTGCGGCCAGCATCCAGGCCGGGGGTACCGGGGTGGTCCCCAGCCGCCGCAAGATGCCCTGCTGGCGGTAGTCAGCCAGGTGCGTGGGGAGGTTGATGAGGGCCAGAAAGCCAATCGCGAACGCCAGCAGGGACGGGAAGTAGGCGCTGAAGACGGTCAGGCCGCCCAGCGACTTATCCGGCGTGTTGGCGCTGGGGATGAGCCCGAACATCAGCAGCGTCCCCACCGGGATGCCGATCCCGATGGCCAGCCCGATGGGCACCCGCCACTGGTATTTCGCCTCCGCTCCGAGGAGCTTGCCGAAGGCCGGGCCGGGTGCGCCGGCAGGCAGCAGGGAAACATGGCTGTTCATCGGTGCGCCCTCCCGATCTGATCCTCGTGCAGGTGCCGGCCGGTCATGCTCACGAACGCGTCCTCCAGGTTCGCCGAATCCAGGTGCAGGCCGGCGGCGGTCACCCCGGCCGCCGCCAGGGTGAGGATCACGGTGTTCGCCAGCTCCCCGCTGCCGGTGACGATGACCTGCCCGCCTTCGCGCTCCACGCCGCGAACGCCGGGCAGGCCGGTCAGCAGGTGGTCGTCGAAGGGCCTGGACGGGACGAACCGCACCCGCTTGTCCACCCCGGCCCGGTCGGCCAGCCCCGCCGGGGTGTCGATGGCGATGATGCGCCCCCGGTCCACCAGCGCCACCCGGCTGCACAGCCGCTCGGCCTCATCCATGTAGTGGGTGACCAGGATGATCGTGACCCCCCGGTCGCGGATGTGCTCGATCAGCTGCCAGGTATCCCGGCGGGCCTGCGGATCCAGGCCAGTGGTCATCTCATCTAGCACCGCGACCTTCGGGCTGCCGATAAGGGCCAGCGCGACCGACAGCCGCTGCTTGAGGCCCCCGGACAGCGACCGGTAATACTCGTTCTTCTGCCCGGCCAGTTCGAGAGTGCTGGTGAGTTCCTCCAGGTCGGCCGGATGCCGGTAGAAGGAGTGGAACAGAGCCAGGATCTCGCCCACCCTCAGGTGGGCCGGAAGGACGCTGGCCTGCAACTGGACCCCCACGATCGCGTGCAATTGCCCGCGATCGACCTGGGGATCCAGGCCCATCACCCGGATCACCCCCGCATCGGGGGTGCGCAGCCCGATCGCGCACTCCACCGTGGTGGTCTTCCCCGCCCCGTTCGGGCCCAGGATCCCGAAGATCTCACCTTCGCGCACCGAGAACGACACGTCATCGACCGCGACTACGGGCCCGTATGTCTTGCGCAGATGCGAAACCTCGATAGCCGCGTCCATCGCTCGGGCAGCGGCGGGCACAACCGGCCTGGTTTCGTGGGCCGCCGGTTCGCTGTGGCGTGGCAACAGCTTCATAGCGACACCTCTTTTCTATCTATGGCCGCAACGGCCGCATGTCGGCGGAGGTTCACCTCCTGGTGGGTGAGCTGGTTACCGCTGGCCGGGACGTTCGTGCCGCCGCCGGTGAGTGTGTCACGGGAGATGTCAGGAAGCACCAGGCCCGCCTCCTCCGATTGGGAGCCCCGGATTCGCCTGAGGGCTGCCCCTTTCCGTGCAGGCTCCAGCGCCTGGCCGTGGCCCGCCAGTGGCGTAGGTCACACCCCGCCCGCCGTTAGGCCCTATTGAGGCTGGCTGGATAGGGTCTTAAGTCACCAGCCGCCCGGGGGGCGTCCCTGGCGGGTCCGCACTGGAATCCGCCGGGCCCCTCTGCACGGCCCTCGAGGAACAACGGAGCGAAAAGTACCGGCACGCTCTGATCGCTGTGGTCAGTATCGGTGTTCGGGCAGGTCAACTGGGCGGGACCGATGCCTGGCTCTCGTCCCACCTTGGTATCTCACGCATGAATATGCCGGCCGTTATCAAACTTGTGACCTGCAGAAACTCCAGGTAGCGCCACTCACCGTTCCGTTGTTCCTCGAGGGCCGTCGCGCTGCTCAGGCTGTACCTGGCCCGGTCCGGGTACACGTCCGGGCCGCTGTTCCGCGCCAGCATCAACGGTCGCGGCGGCCCGCTGTCCTACGACGCCGCACACAATCGGTGGAAGAAATACTGTGCCGCTGTCGGCACCGGGATCGGCATTCACCAGCTCCGCCATGCGCACGCCAGCGAGCTGATCAACAGCGGCGTGTCCATCGAGGTCGTGCGCCGCCGGCTGGGCCACGCCTCCACCGAGACCACTCAGGTCTACACCCTGCTCGCCGACAAGGTTGCCGACACTGAGATCCGCGCCGCACGCCGCATACGCGAGACGAAACACCGATGACCAGCGGCCCGGTTCCCCGCGCTGGCGGAATCGGTTGGCTTGCTGATGTACGAACCGTGTCCGTCGGCGTGTCACCTCGGCGTTCCATCTCTATATAGCTAGCGTTGGATGCATGGAGAAGCTAAGCCGAGTGACTGCTGCGATCTTGGACGTCCTTCAGGTTCTTCTGGCTGCTCCAGAGGGCGGCTGTCATGGTTTCGCGATTGCGAAGGAGACGGGGCGTCCTACAGGGAGTGTGTACCCGATCCTTGCCCGGCTGGAGAGGTTTGGCTGGGTGGAGAGTTACTGGGAGTCGGAGCAGCCGGAGCATGGCAGACCCCGGCGCCGGCTGTACTGCCTGACGCCGGAGGGCCTGCTGGCAACCAGGGAAGTAATGGAGGAGCGCAGGGCGCGGGCCGGGAAGACGCTGCGGCCGGGTCTGGTTCTCCGGAGCGCGGGCGGTGCGGCGTGATCAGGCTGGTGGCGTGGTTCACGACATTCGTCGTCCTGCCGTTGGGCTTGATTGAGGTCAGCGAGCTGGCCCCCTGGCTGGCCCGGAAGGTCGTGGTGCTCGGCGTACTTCTGATCAAGGACCGGGGCCTGAGGGAGCAGTACAAGGAAGACTGGCAGGAGGGGGTCGAGGCGTGGCCAGGAAAACTGGTCAAGCTTGCCCGGGCGCTCCTCCTGGTGGGGATCGGAGTCCCGAAGACCAACTGGGATCTGTTCGATGAGTGGTGGCAGAGGGAGGTCGGCGCGCGAGTTTCTATCGCGCTGCTTACCCGCTCTGCCCGGATCACCTTCTACTGCCCGCCTTTCCTACGGGCGCTTGAGCCGCCGGAGGCGCGCGCGGAGGCTGTGGCGTTCAATCGCGCGCTCGCTGAGTTGTGCTGGATAATCAGGACTGCTGATCCAGCTATTAGGGCTGAGGCGCTCGCTGAACTAGTGCTTATTGCCCAGAAACCCCGCCGTGGGTGCCTGCATCTTCCGCATGGTTGGACGAGCGCACGACTCTGAGGAGACTCGGCCGGGCACTCAAGCTGAGAGGTGGTGCCTAGCCCTCGGGTCGGGAGTTCAAGTGCTGTCGCGGCCTTACTGAGCCAAGAAGCGATAGATGACACCGGGACCGTATAGAAGCTTGAGCAGACCCTTGTTGTCGGCCTATTTATCTGGGCAGGGATCGATGATCAACTAGGTCGGCTCCCGGTGGCCGATGACCTCACGGAAGGATGCTGATGTACAACCTGATTGTTGGCTTCATCGATGGCGAGATACCCGCAAGCCGCATGCTTGAGTACACCGAAGACGCCATACGACAGTACGTCGCTCCGTCTGGCGCTGTCGATGTATCCCGACTCGCCAATCTCCCGACGCTGGTGATGCCGGAGCTACAGGACAGGCAATCGCCGCAAGTGGCACGCATTGGTGATATCGCAGATCTGGCGCTTGTAGTACGCGACTACCGGTTCCGATTCCTGCCCAACCCGGCAGTACCTACGATTCCCTCCGATCGGATCGAGAGAGCATCACGGCGGCTGCACATCAGCAGTGACTGGGAGTTCAACCGCAGCTACTGGGCGGTTAAGAACGTCGATCTCTACAGGGTGCTTCACGAGTCGATCCTCGAGTCGGCCTTGGCACCCAAGCTCTTTCGACTTCCCCTAGAGATTCCCGCCGAACAAGACCTTGTGGCCGTAATGATGCCGTTCGATGCTCGATTCGACAACGTTTACGTAACGCTGCAGCAGGCGGTCGCCGAATCCGGGATGCGATGCTATCGAGCTGATGACATCTGGCACAACGACCACATCATGGATGACGTCATTAACTTGATCTGGCGAGCCCGAGTCGTAATCGCCGACATGACCTCGAAAAACCCCAACGTCTTCTACGAAACGGGAATCGCCCATACGCTCGGACGCAACGTTATCCCAATCGCTCAGTACATGGACGATATTCCCTTCGACCTTCGCCCAATTCGGTCAGTACTGTACCTGCCCAACATGGAAGGGCTCGCAGACCGCTCGCAGACCTGAAAGCCCAGGTCGTTAAGCGCCTCAAATACCTGACGACGGCCAGCTAGACCTGTCTCGACGATTCCGCTCAGTCAGGCGGCGCGAACCGGCCAGCGTCGAGCCATTTAGCGGTGAAGATTCCCGGCCGCTTACCGCCGAAGGTCACAGGCACGACCGTGATCTGGGCATCCGCGGGACCGGCGTCCCGCCGCGCGGCGGGACCTGACTCCCGCGCATTATCTCTGATAGCGCTCGGAAATGACACGGGTGACGACCGTAACCGGCTCCCGGGTGCCCAGACTGGTACGGCCGCCCGCTTCATCAGGTTTCTCGGTCGGATCTTGCCGCGAACTGCTCAAGGTCCGCGGCGAGATGCTCAAGATCCTGGGCGACGGTGCGGTGGCCATCGGCGACGGCGGCGGGCCCCGGCTCGCATACTCGACTCAAAGAACTCATAGAGCGAGATCGCCCGGTTGACGATATCCGTTATGGACGGTCGGCCCGGGCCCGTCCTCAGTGGTAGAAGTGGCGTACGCCGGTGAAGTACAGCGGGGCTACAGTTCGGCCTCGAGCTCGGCCCGGCTCCCAGCGCCCGGAATCCAACTGTCTGCGGGGACTGACCGCAACGGCTCCCTGTCATCGTGAGGATTCCCACGCATATGCCCAGATCAAGAGCGGGCTACCTGTGGTTGACCATCTGACTGGCGTAGTAGAATGACTTGTAGACCGCGTCAGACGGGACACCACGGCGTTGAGCGCGAGGCCGAGAGCGCCGAGCTGGTCCTCCATTCCTTCGCGGTAGTGCTGGCGCAGCTCGCCGCGCTGCCCGAAGAAGATCTTCCGGGCGATGCGGTGGCGGGCCTCGGTAACGTTGAGCTGGGCGCCGATCAGCCGCCGGTATCCCTCGTCGGAGACGTACTGCAGCAGGTACAGCGTCTTGAAGATCCGGCCGTAGTGAGCGAAGGCGTCGCCCAGCCCGGTGGACTTCCTGTCGCGGGAGAGCATCCGGATCAGGTCATAGCCGCGGACCTCGCCGAGCGTCAGCGATCCGGCGACGCGCAGCATGTCGCCCCAGTGGGTGCGCACCCGGTCCAGCCGGATGGTGTGGCCGGAGACGGGCTGGAGCGGCCCGTAGTCGGCGGCGGCGTTGATCCGCCACAGCCGCGCGTCGGTGATGTCGGCGATGCGCGGGGAGAACTGGTAGCCGCAGATCGCGAACAGGCCGAAGACAATGTCGGAGTAGGAAGCGGTATCGGTGATGACGGTCTCCGGCCTGGGGCCGCCGTCGCGGGCGTGGATGGCGTCCAGGATGAACAGCGAGTCGCGCAGGGTGCCCGGCACGACGACCCCGCCCAGGCCCATGACCTGGTCGTTGATGACGTTCAGCCAGGTGGCGCCCTTGTGCCGCAGGCCAAAGTACTTCGGGCTGTGCCCGGAATACAGGCTTTTGACCGGCACGGTGAACCGCACGCCGTCGGCGGAGGCGACCAGCCCGCCGCCCCACACGCGGGCCGCGTCGATCTTCGCCTGGGCTTCGATGAACAGCCCGTTGCCCGCCGAGATGTTCTCCGCGCGGAAATAACCCTGGTCGACCTGGACCAGTCGGCCACGGGTGAGGGCGGGCACGTCCGGCTTGACTACGGGGGTCATGCCGACGTTGCACGCCTCGCTCAGCCAGACCGCGCACAGGCTGACTGCGAAGTCCTCCATGGTGGTCAGGGCGCCGGAGATGTGAGTGAAGGCGTCGGGGAGAGCGGTCAGCTCGGCGACCTCCAGCAGCAGCTCGGGGAAGTCGACCGTGGGCAGCATGTTGTTGACCAGCTGGCGGAATGGCGGCATCAGCTTCGGATCGGCGGCCTTGCCGAGCTTGTCCAGCTTGAGCTTGCCTCCCTCGACCTGCACCGCGATGTTGCCTGGCAGCCCGGCGGCAACCTGGACGTACGCGGCGTGCAGCTGGGAGGCGATCTCGGTCAGGTGCCCCGCTGGCTCTGCCTCCAGCCCCAGCGCGGTGAGCACCTTCGGCTGCGCGGCCGCCCAGCGGTCGCCGGATAGCAGCTTGGCGCGCGGGTCCCCCCACCGGTCTCCGTCCTTGGCGAAGATGTCGCGCCGCCGCAGCGACCGGTGCAGCAGCTCCAGCACGCAGAAGCTGTACGCAGCCTTGTCCACCGGCCCCAGCTTCCGCACCGGGTCGGCGAACACCAGACGGCGCCACGAGCCGGTCACCAGGTCGCGGGCGATCTCCTCGGCGCCAATCTTCTTCCGCCCGATCAGCCCGGGCAGCTGCCTGAGCGCCTTGACCACCTCGTTCCCGGTCCCGGCCGCGCCGAAGTCGATGACCTCCACCAGCAGCTTGATGAAGCAGCGCACGGTGCCGTAGCGGGCGACCAGCTCACGGCGCCACTCGCCGTCGCCGTCCCCGTTGTCATCGGGCACCATCTCGGCGATGACCGCCAGCGCGGCGGCCAGCTGCTCGCGCGGCACCACCTTCTCGATTGCCGACCAGGCGTCGGCGACCGAGACCATGTCGCCGTCCTCAGTCGCCGGCGCCGTGCCCATGAGCACGTCCACCGCCGCGGCCACCTTCTTCGCCGCCTTCCGCAGCCGCGGCAGGGTCTTGAGCTCGGCGTCTTTACCCAGCCGTTCAGCCTTCGCCAGCAGCTTCGAGGCCATCAGCGCGTCCAGCAGGTCCAGGGCGTCATCTACCGTGGCGGTCTCCAGGTGGCGCACGGTGGCCAGCAAGGTCGCAGTCTGCCGGGTGACTTCCAGCCGCTTGAGCGTGGGCGCCTTCGAGGTCAGCCCGTACCGGGCCAGCCCGGTCAGCCGGGCTGCCGGGACCTGCGCGACGTCGACCTTCCCGGCGCCGAGATCCCGCACCTGCTGTGCGCGTTCCAGGGCGTACTCCATCGCCCGGCCCGAGATGCGCATCGGCCCAAGCCGCAGCCGCTCCAGTTCAGAGACCCGGCGTTTCTCCGGCACCTCCAGCAGCCGGGCCATCTCGGTACGCAGCTCGTCGGGGGTGGCCCGGTCCAGCGTGGCGTACAGCCGGTCGTTCTCCTCCTGCCGGACCTCGGCCACCATCCGGGCCAGAGTGGTGATCCCCGGCAGGAGCACCTGGCTGCCGATCAGCCACACCACCGCCCGGTCGAAAAGCGCCCTCGGGCCTTCCAGCGACGACCACACCCGGGCCGCCAAGAACTCCCGCAGCTCGTCCTCCCCCGCGGCGAAGTCCCGGTAGCCGTAGGCATCCCGGATCTCCCACGCGTGCTCGTACGGCGTCTGCTGGCGGGCGCCGTAGCTGGCAAAGTGTTCAGCGTCCTCGCCGAGTTGCCCGGCCACGAACGCCACCACGGAGGCCGGGACTGAGGTCGGCTCTTCCGTCAGGAAGGTGCCGAGCATCCGCACAGTGCCCCACTGCACGGCCCAGCCCAGGCGTGTAGTCGCACGGCGCTTGGCCCGCGCGGACTCCAGCGCCTTCGCGTCCAAGCGGAAGAACCGCTCCAGCTCGCCCGGGGTCGGCTCGGCGGCGAACCGACCGTAACGGGCCTCTTGCTCAACAGACAGGTACTCAACTGGCATGCCGAGGACCGTATGGCCCCGTGTACAGGCAAAATGGTCCCGTCACCGAACCGGAATCAAGATCACCCCGCAACCGCTAATTTCCGCTCCGATACTCCTCAAGGGCCGCGTTAAAGCGTCCAGTTTGCTGAACACGGCCTCCCGGCAGGGTGCTATGAGTACGGGCCCGGCTGACGGTGACGGAACGGGTTGTACGCCTCATAGGAGGGGATGCCGGTTTCGCCGCGCCGGTAGCGGTCAGCGGCGAACAGGTCCCAGGAGCGCTCGGACTGGGGCAGCTTGCTGCGACGGCAGAACTCCCGGAAGTCCAGGTCCGGTTCTGCTGCCCGGCGCCGTCGTTCGGCGCCGGTCACCCAGCACCGCCGCGGCGTCCAGGTCGGCCACGCGGCGGGCGCGGGCCAGCTCATCTACATCGGCAGCAATCCGGTTCAGGATCGCCGCCACCCGGGGCAGGCCGGCCACCACGTGCGCCCTCTCGGGGCGGTCGCCCTCTGGGCGCAGATTGACCGCCGACGGGAACCCCTTGGTGTGCAGGTGGGTCAGCCACCCGGCGCACTGGCGCAGCCAGCCGACCTCATCGAGCAGGCGATCGCAGATCAGGTCGCGGCCGTCCAGCTCGGCGTCGTCATCCCCGTCGGGATCTTCCGGGGCCGGCCAGCCCGCCGCCCGCAATCCTCCCAGCGCGGCATCCAGCTCGTCCATGTCCGCCGCGGCAGTGCGCTGGTGTACCCGCGCTGGTGAGAGCCCCGCCGCACTCGCCAGCGTGCGGATCGAGATTCCTTCGGCGCGTGCCGAAGCCAGCGCCCAGCTACGTTCCCGTCCGGCTTGTTCCAGGCGCCACGCCGCCCGCGACACTCGCAGCAGCACCCGCCGTTGCCGATGCCACGCGGCCATCCGTTCCGTGATCGTCACGCATGAAGCGTGCCCTGCCAGCGATGTTCAGCAAAGTGGACACGCTGGCGCGGCTGGTGGTTCGTTCCTTACCGACACCCCTTTTACGGACACGTCTACACGCCAACCCCTTACAGCGCACCTTGGGTTGCGGAACGACTTGCACGAATCCTCGTCACAGGCCTAGCCCCGGCTGGATCGTTCGCGCGGACGGCGGGACTGGAACAGGGCCATAGGACTCCTGGCCAGCGGGACGTTCCGCTCTGCTGGCGCTGGCCCGGCCGGATCATGATCGGCTGATGAAGAAGGTACTTGCTGTCGCCGCGGTGCTCGCGGTGCTGTCGCAGAAGGGCGGTGGCCATGGGGGAGGCAGGCGAGGTTACTGGGGCCGGACCGGACGAGGTCGAGCTGGTTGCCGTGGAGGTGGGAGGCCAGCGGATCTACCTGTCGGCACGTCAGGTTCGGTCGGCGGAGGAGACCGCTGCTGAGGGCGAGGAGCAGGAGATCTCGGCCAGGCGGCGCCAACCCAAGCTGGAGCAGCTACTCGACGGGCTGGCGGGGTTCGCGCAGGAGATCGCCGGCCGACTGCAGAGCACCGATGCCTCCAAGGTCAGCGTGCAGTTCGGCTGTGAGGTGCTGGTGGAGTCCGGCCAGTTCGTCGCGGTGATCGGCAGGGCGTCATCGAAGGCGGCGATCACGGTCGGGCTGGAGTGGGACAAACCCACGCCGTGAGCTGACGATGAGCGCGCTGGAGGACCTGCTGCGCGAGGCGACCCTCGCGCTGGAAGTGCGGCTGCCCGGCCGCGCGGACCTGATCGAGGGAACCGGCTTCCTCGTAGCGCCGGGCATCGTGGCCACCTGCGCGCACGTGCTGGCCGAGCGTCCGGAGGCACTGCCCGGCACCGTAGCGGCCTGGGCCGCCACCGGCCGCGAGCTCGAGCTCGAAACGGTGCGGGAATGGTACCTGCGCAAGCATGCGGGCGGGTTGGACCTGGCGCTACTGCGCGCCCCGATGGAAGCCGGGCTGCCGCACGTACTGCTCTCGGGCATTGTCGAGACGGGTGAGATGTTGTGGACGTTCGGCCACCCGGCCGGCAAGTTCCGCGCCGGCCAGTCGGCGCTGTTCACCGCGCAGGGCACCTCCCGGCTGCGCGCCGTGGACGCACACGGCCGGCCCCTGGGCGGGGAGTGGGAGCCGGAGCGGGTGTTCGGCACCCCGGTGGGCGGCGGCTACAGCGGCAGCGCGGTGCTCAGCCGGCGCACCGGGGCGGTGTGCGGCATGCTGTGCCTCTCCGACATGGCGGGCAGCGCGCACATGGTGTCGGCGAAGGACATCCTTGCCGCCCTGCCGCAGATCGCCCAGGTCCAGTCCGATCCCGCCTGCAACAGCCGGTGGCTGGCAGAACTCGACGACGAACAGATCCGGATCGGTGGCTGGCCTTACCCCGGGCCGCGGCTGCGCACCTACCTGGATGCCGCCATCCTGGTGGCGCGGGAGCACCCGTACCCGGGCCTGGTGCCCGGCACCCGCCCCCCGCCGCTGACCACAGTTCATGTGCGCCAGCAGGCCCGGCCCGCCACACCACCGCGCACGGAGGACGGCGCCGGTGCTTCACCCCCGGCAGAGCACGCCGATACCCCGGGGCCGGCGTCGGCTCAGGAGATCCTGGAACACGGTGAGGGCGCCGTCGTGATCGCCGGCCCCGGGGGCGGCAAGTCCACCCTGCTGCGCACCGGGCTGATCACCTTGGCCGGGCGCTGGCGCGCGGGCCAAGGCGGCCGCTGGGTTCCGGTGCTGGCGCCGGCCGTCGACCTGGCCCCGCCCAGCAAGTTGCACGAGGCGATCGCGGCCAGCGTGGGAAAGAGCCTGAACGTCGCAGATTCGGCGACGGACTGGCCGGCGCGGTTCTTCGCCACCGAACCGCTGCGCGGGGTGCGGTGGCTGGTGCTGGTCGACGGCCTGGACGAGCTCGTTGATCCCGAGGCCCGGCGGAGGCTCATCACCAAGCTCACGAACGCGGCAGGCAGGCCCGGCTCGCCCTACCGGTTCGTGGCGACCACCCGGCCGCTGCCCCCCGCAGAGCTGCCGGAGGAGCCAGCCGGGGGCTGGGCGGCCCGGCGCTACGAGCTGCTGCCCTTCACCGCCGAGGACCTCGGCCGGTTCGCCGGGCAGTGGTTCACCTCCCTGGAATTGCCTGATCCTGGGCGCGCCGCCGGGGACTTCATCGCCGAACTGCAGCGGCGCAGCCTTGGCGACCTGGCCCGCACGCCCCTGATGGCCACCATGCTGTGCCAGCTGTACACCGATCGCCCCGGCCAGCCGCTCCCGGAAAGCCGCGGCGAGATCTACCGGGCCTTCGTCGACCTGCTGTACGAGCGCCAGCAGGACATTGGCCTGCACGCCCAGGCCCACGCCGCCCTCAAGGAGTGCGGGGATGCGGCCCTCGCTGCGGCGGAGAACACGCTCGGGCACCTCCGGAAGCTCATCGATTACCTGGCAGCCGAGCAGTACGCCGGCAACACCACGCCCGCGGTCGACCTCCTGGCCTCTCAGCCGGGCGCCGCGCGGCCCGAGGAAGTCCCCCAGAAGAAGTGGAGCACCTTCCTGGAGGCGAGCCTGCGCGGCAGCGGCCTGCTGACCCTGCGCGCCGGAGAGGCCGTCTTCCTGCACCAGACCCTCCTCGAATACCTCGCCGCCCGGCATGCCACCCGCGACGAACCGGCACGCGCCCGCGCCTACAAGGCGCTCGATCGCCCCGTCAGATACTGGCCCTGGACCGCCGAGCGGCACATACCGCGGGGCATAAGGCACCGGAGGTGGGGAGGCGGATTCTGGACGCCACCGGATGCAGACGCTGATTCCTTCGTGGGCTTCCTCCTCGACATCGGCTACACCGAGGCCACCGAAGCACCCCTGATCTTGGACCCCGTCCTTAAGCGCCTGGTCACGCACGGAGGACTCGCCGGCTGTGCATTCATCGCCAGGCAAACACAACTCGGTACCCGGCTCCCGCACTCCATCATCGCCACCGCCGCCAGCACCCTTTCAGAACTGGCTCGAGCCCCGAGCCTCGACGACTGGGGTCGCAATCAGGCGATCGAGGCGCTGGCCGGGCTCGGGGACCCGCGCGCCGCCGACGTTTTCGCCCGGCTCGCCCAGGACCCGAGTTTCGACGGCTGGGCTCGCAATCGGGCGGCCGAGGCGCTGGCCGGGCTCGGGGACCCGCGCGCCGCCGACCTTTTCGCCCGGCTCGCCCAGGACCCGAGCCTCGACGGCTGGGCTTTGCAGGCGGCCGAGGCGCTAGCCGGGCTCGGGGACCCGCGCGCCGCCGACCTTTTCGCCCGGCTCGCCCAGGACCCGAGCCTCGGCGCTGATCGCATGCGGGCGGCCGAGGCGCTGGCCGGGCTCGGGGACCCGCGCGCCGCCGACCTTTTCGCCCGGCTCGCCCAGGACCCGAGCCTCCACGGCTCGGCTCGCGTGCGGGCGGCCGAGGCGCTGGCCGGGCTCCGCGACCCGCGCGCCGCCGACCTTTTCCTCCGGCTCGCCAACGACCGGAGCCTCGACCGCCTTGATCGCCAGCGGGCGGAATTTTGGTTCTTGTTGATGGCCTGACCCCGCGCGCCGCCGACCTTTTCGCTCGGCTCGGGTGTCGGTGAGACTGGGCAAGGTGGAAATCGATCTGGCTGCCAGAGAACTTGGTGCGGCCGAAGTCGACCTCGCTGCCTGTGAACTCGGCGTGGCCGAAGTCGACCTTGCCGCCGGGGACCCTGGCACGGCCGAAGTTGACGCAGCCGTCGGCGAACTCGGCACTGAAGAAGCTGACCGTGCCGCCGGAGAACACCGCGGCGCCGAAGTCGACTATGCCGCCGAGGAACTTGGCGCCGGTGAAGTCGACCGTGCCGCCGGAGAACTCGGCGTCGCGGAAGTCGCCGCCGTCGAAGACCACGCCTGTGAAGTCGTAGTTCAGGCCCTGCCAGGACACGGTGAGCCGTTAACGGATGTGTCACCGGCCCCAAACGAGCCGGGTAGCCGGTGTCATATCAGAACAGCGGCTCGCAGTCGGTAGGGGGAACACGCGGGCCGCGGCGCGGCGGCCGGGAGGGCGCACCGGCCTGGAGCGCGGCCTGGACGACGGCGGCGACCAGCAGCGCGGTTTCGGCGTCGATGGCAATGTTGCGGCGGAGCAGCACGCGGCGGACAACCTGGCCGACGTGCCGGGGCGTCTCCTGCAAGCTGTCGGCCATGTCAGCGCTCCTTGTTCAAGTAGTCGTAGACGGTGGTGCGGTGCACGCCGACGGCCTCGGCGATCTCGGCGACGGTGTGCTGCCGCTTGCCGTCCGGGCCGGCGGCCTGGTACATGCGGCGGACGGTGGCGGCCTGCCGGGCGTTCAGCTTGGGCTTGCGGCCGCCGGTGCGGCCGCGGGCCCGGGCGGCCTGCAGGCCCTCGCGGGTGCCCTCGACGATCAGCTCGCGCTGGAACTCATCGATCGCGCCGAGAATATGGAAGACCAGCCGCCCGGCCGGCGTGGTCGTGTCGATGTCCTGCTTCAGGACGACCAGGCCCACGCCGCGCATGCGCAGCTCATCGGCCAGCGCGAGCAGGTGCTTCAGCGACCGCATCGCGCGGGACAGCCGGGTGATGACCAGCACGTCGCCCTCGCGCAGGTAGGCCAGCGCCTTGTCCAGCTCGGGGCGGGCGGCGAGCTTGCCGGACGCGGTGTCGGTGAAGATCTTCTCGCACCCGTAGGCGGTCAGGTCATCGACCTGGCTGTCGTCGTTCTGGCTGCGGGTGGACACCCGCGCGTACCCGATCTTCGCCATCACCCGGCCCCGGCCCGGCGGGCGGGCGGCGCGCACGCCCGGCCGGGCCGGAGCTGCCCGCGCCGGTACCCGGCCGCGATGACGCACTGAGCCGCTGTCATGACCCTGACTGTAGCGCAAACGGCTATTCGGGCCTAGTTAGGCGACGTAGTTTTCCCGACATTTCACGACGCTGTGACCTGGCGGGCGCCGTGCGGCGCCGCGCTGGGCGGCTGTGTAGGGGTAACGGTCGTTTCCCCTACACCGGGGCGCTCGCGGGCATATCGAGCCGAAGGCGCCGGAATCCGCACAGCCGTGGCGGCGGCCGGGTGAATTGATGTCACGAGGGCTGATCGTCGCCCGGCTTGGCTGTACGGATGGCTGTACGGATCCGGGTGAACGGCGTCCGGAGCAAGGAGCTACTGGCACAGCACCACTACCTTGGCTGCCAGTGCTTCAGGTGAGGGCGGAGGGTCCTGTACTGCTCTTCCTCAGACCCCCTGCTGCGCGCCTGCCGCTGCCGGGACCCGGGCACCGGGCCGGCGCCGGCGGCCCGGCTCGTAGCCGGACAGCGTCGCGCGGGCGAGCGCGGTGATGAACGCGGGCGGGGATGCGGCGCTGGTGAACAGGGCCCGCTGGCGGTCGGCTCCGGTCCCCCGGTCCTCGAGCCGGCGCAGCAGCCTGGTGATCGTCTCGGTGTCGCCGTGGTCGCTGAGCGCGGGATAGACATGATCGAGCAGGCGGGCGCGGAGCGCCGCCGCATCGACGGGCTGCCCGGTGACCGGGTCGGTTCCGGCCCCGGCGAGCCCGTGGCGCGCCGCGGCGGCCAGGGCCGCGGTGACCTGCCGGGCCGGCGGCGCCGCCGCCGGCGTCCGCGGCGGACCTCGGCCAGGGCGGTGGCGACCAGGGCGCGGGTCAGCCCCGCCAGCAGCACCGCGGTGCCGGCGTCCAGGCAGACGTCGGCGACCCGGACCTCGACGGTGGGGTAGCGCGGGGACAGCCGGGCCAGGAAGTAGACGCTCCGCTCGTCCAGCGCCGCGCCCCGGCGCGATGAGGCGGCGCACTGCCGTGTCGTAGGCGGCCGCGTCCGGCCACGCCGCGGGCGGCACCGCGGTCGGCCAGCGTGCCTGGATCGGGTACCGCCAGCTGGCCCATCCGGTATCGTGCCCGCCGGCGATCGGGGAGTTGGCGGTGACGGCGAGCAGCGGCGCGAGCCAGGGCCGCAGCCGCGCCAGCACCTGGACGCCCAGGTCCCGGGAGGGGACCCCGACGTGCACGTGGCAGGCGCAGGTGCCGGCCTCGGCCACCACCGGCGCCGTACCGGCGGGCCAGCTCCCGGTAACGGGGCTGGCCGGTCACGGCGGCCAGCCCGGGCGTGCGGTACGGCGCGACCCCGGAGGCCACCAGCCGGCAGCCCAGCCGCGCCGCGGCGGCCGCGGCGAGCCGCCGGAGCCGGATCAGCTCGCGGCCGGCCTCGTCCAGGCTAGTGCACACCCTGGTGCCGGTCTCCACCTGGAACCGCATCAGCTCCTGCTGGATCCCCGGCTCCCCGCCGAGCATCCGCACCAGATCGGGGCCGGCCAGCACGGTGGCGCCGGTGGACGGGTCCAGGAGCACGAACTCCTCCTCCACCCCCAGCGTGATCGCGCCAGCCGCGCGCACCGTCCCCGACAGGCCGCCGGGCACCGTCGCGGCCCGTCCTGCACCGCCCGATCCGGGCATTACCACGACCTGCTGTTCCGGGAGCGGAAGCAGCGGGAGCCGCTGGCCCAGCGCGCTGGCCAGGCCGGCCATTGCGTGGGCTGCGGGGATCAGCGGCCACAGCAGTGCGGCCAGCGTGATGGAGGCTGCCACCTGCACGGCCACCGCCTGGGCGCCGGCCAGCGTGACGACCTGCTCGGCTGCCTTCCGGGTTGCCTCCAGCGGTTGCTCGGCCGGGATCGGCACGGCCTGGGCCATTGTCTCGTCCTTTCTGTCGTGGAGGACGCGCCGTGAGTCCCTCGGCCAGCTACCGCGCCCGTGTGGCTCCTGGCCAAGGGGAGGCGATGAAGGGCTGAGCCTGGCGGCTGCGGCGCCGGGCCATGCCCGCTGGTCACCTGCGTTGTCCGGCCGCGGCGGGCCGGGCGAGTCATCACGCGCGATGAGCACGGCGGCGGCGTTCGCGCCGCCGCGGCCGGGCCCGGGACCCGGCTGGGGTGACCGGCGTGATCGCCGGCGCAGGTTTTCAGTGTGTCACTCGCCGGGGGATACCCGAAGGCATGATTTCGTATAGACATGATGACGGAGCGTGGTTGAATGTGGCGGGGGATCACGCCCCGGCTGTGGCTACGCCGGCCCATTCGCCCGGGACGGACGCCGATGACGCCATGCATGGCGGCTGGAGGACTTGTGGATCTGAAGCTGGGTCACTACACCAAGGACGGCATCGAGGTCGTCGACGTCGAGGGCGAGATCGATATCTACACCGCGCCGCGGCTACGTGAGCTGCTCATCGATCTGGTCAGCAAGAACAACTACCAGCTTGTCGTCAACCTGGAGAAGGTCGGGTTCCTCGACTCCACCGGCCTGGGGGTGCTGGTCGGCGGCCTGAAGCGGGTGCGGCCGCACGACGGCTCGCTGGATCTGGTCTGCACGCAGGAGCCGATACTGAGGATCTTCAAGATCACCGGGCTGACGAAGGTCTTCGGCATCTACCAGACCGTGGACCAGGCCATCGCGGCCAGGAAGTAAGCAATAGCCGCCGGGTTCCCGCTAGCCGACGTGCCGGTAAGGATTTACCAGCCCACCCCCGCAGCCAGCTGACAAGCACGAACACAACCGAGGATAGATACACGCCCACAATCCAGGCTGCGGCGCGTTCCCGCACGTCAAAACCCTGTTTCATGGACTATCGCGCTACATCAGCTGCGGAACCCCGGCCGGCCCGCGTCCTGGAAATCACGGGGACACGCAGAATTAATTTCCGTGTGACTTGCGTCTCATAAAGTGAACAACAGCAGGTCAGCGCTGTGCGCTGTCCTCGGCCCGTAGCCATCACCGGACTGATGTTTCCCGCGTGCCGTGGACGGCGAGGATGACCTAGCACGCGTTCCTGGACCCCGGCCGCGCAAGGGGGAGAAAATCAGATGTTCCGCAAATTGGCCATCGCCGTCATCACCGCGTGGGCTGCGCTCCTGGAAACGGTGGCGGACGCGATCACCGCGACGCTGCCCCCTCCCGCCGCCGACAGTCCCCGGCTGCGGGTGGTCGCGCCCGGGAGGTTATGCCTCCGGCTGCTCATCGTGTCACGCCTCCGTGCCGACCTCGACGCACGGCGACCCCCTGGCGGGGCAATGTCGGCTGCCTGGCCCATGACGGCACCGTCCCGCCGCCCGCCCCGGCGGCGCGGGCGCGCCGCCGACTCTGGCCGCGCCACTCGTGACCGGCCCGGCGGCTACTCCATATTGGCCCCTATGTCCTCGAGAGTAAGCGGCTGCTCGACAGGGGCACGGGATAGCGCCCTGGCGCCTAGCCAGCGGCGACACAAACAGCCGACGGTAGGCGGTATCGGCCTGTGACGAGGATCGGTACAGGATCCTGAGTCAATCGGTACCCAGCGGGCACGGCGCCGCCGTTCAAGCCTGCGCGACTACCTCCCCGACGGCTGACAGGCACAAGCAGCCCACGCCACCTTGATCACCGTCAGCCCCGGCGGGTCAGCCGCGCCCCAGGCCAGCCCACAACCCCGCATCCGCCCCGCCGGCCCTCCCCAGCCCGGCCGCACAGCAACCAGCGCCAGTGTCAGACCCCGGCGCCATACTCAAAGACAGGTCACCGCCACAGTTCTGTCGGTACGACACCGGCAGTTCTGTCGGTAACCCTACGTCGGGCTGGCGGGACTCGAACCCGCGACCTCGTGCACCCAAAGCACGCGCGCTAGCCAAGCTGCGCTACAGCCCGTCCCGCCCGAGGATAATCGGCATGTCAGCGGCTCCTTCTATGGAAAGGAGGTCACAGGCGGCCACAAACCCCATACCTGCTACGCCTCTAAGTCGCGTTGCAGCTCGTGCGTCAAGCCAGTGTAACGGGTCTCTGGTCAAGGCCGCGCACACTGTCGGCGACGGTTCTCTAGGCCACGTCGCCCAGGATGGTTGCGATGGCATCCGCGGCGGTGGAGTCCTCTTCATCCAGGATCTTCACGTAGCGTGTTGTAGTCGTGAGATCCCCGTGACCGAGCCTGTACCGCACACGCTCCAGGTCCACCCCCTTGTCGATGAGCCAGGAAGCGTGCGTATGCCGGACCTGGTACGGAGTGTAGGCAAAGGGCAGCCGGGCATCTTGAACTGCCGCATTCCAGATGCGTCGCCACATGTCAGTTCCCAGGTACTCGGTAGGGTCTCGCCGCCACTGCGGCGACCATTCCCTGTCCACCCGGCCGGTCCTGGCACGCTTGCGGTCGCGGGCATAGTCGGCGCTCCATTGCTTGCAGCCGCGGCACCGGCACTTGGCCGTGATGTACGCGCCCATGGTCCCGTGGCTGTAGCGACGCCCGTTGGGCAGCGGATCGGTGACCCCCAGCGCGTCGAGTTCGTCCTGGCTGAGGCGAGGTTTTCCAGATGCTTCCCGCTTCGCGAACAGGCGCACCGGGAAGATCAGCTGGCCCGAACCGATGCCGTGGTTCTCGATGTGATCCTGGACCATTTTCGACACCACCGCGTCGATCTTGAATCTGCGGTGGTCTCCGTTCTTGGTGTAGGAGCGCGTGAGGAACCGATGCCCTTCCGGGTGGAATTCGGCTGTGACCTCAACAGTCGACTTGTTGACGCTCAGCATGCCGGTGTCGAAGTTGAAATCTTCCGGCGTGAATGAGATCAACTCGCACAGCCGCACGCCTGACGCCACGCCGAGCCGCACGAAGACCTTGGCCGGCTGGTGCGGCAGGGCGTCATAGACTCGCTGGAACTGCGTGCTCGTTGCCACGATTATCGGCTTGCCTGGTACTCCTTTAAGCCGGATCCCGCGTAGCGGATTGTCCTCCCGGTATCCGTGGTCCCAAGCCATCTGCATCATCGCGGAGAGCGCTGTCCGCGCGTACAGGATGGAGGGCTGCCCCACGCCCTCGTCCTTCAGCACGACTGTGAGGAGGCGGTGGAACGTCTCGCGGGAGATCTCCGCGACCCGGCGGTGCCCGATGTAGGGGATGGCGTGCGACCGCAGCACTTCTGCGTACCGCTGCCTGCTGTTCGGTTCGATGGCATGCTCACGCAGGAACTTCGGCACGAACTCCTCGACGGTGATGGTCGCCTTCTCCGCCGGGCTCGTCTCGGCCAGTCGCAGATGTGCGTGCCGCTCTGACTCATCCGCGACCTGTTGCGCCCGGTCTTCGTCGTCGTAGGTACCGGCGCTGCGGTACTGACCGTTCTCGGCCTTGTACATGGCCGTGAAGCGGACTTTCCCGTCCTTGGCCGGACGCCGGAATACATAGGCCATCGTGGCTTCCCATGCCCTCCTGTTAGAAATCCCGTTAGTCGGACGCTGCTGCACTGGCCTCCACACGACTGCACGATCTAACAAGAAATGCCGTCTGAGCTGCTATTTTAATGCAATACTAGCATCCGGGTTCGAGGCTCATAACAATTTTGGGTCGCGGAGGTCGCCGGTTCGAATCCGGCCAGCCCGACCACCACGCTATCCGTTCACCCCGTTCACGGTGAGCGGCTGACCAGTGCCCAGCACCCCGAGCAGCGCCCGGACCGCCTCGGCTCCCGGTCGCGCCTCAGTACCGGCGTGACACAGTACCGGCGTGACACAGTACCGGCATGGACGATTCCCGGTATCTGGAGTGCCTGGCGGCGGACTACGGCGACCTGCGGGACGCGGCCACGGCCGTCGAGCTCACCGCGAAGGTGCCGAGCTGTCCCGGCTGGACCGTGGCCGACCTGGTGTACCACGTCGCGGAGGTGTACCTGCACAAGGTAACCATCATGCGCACCGGGGAGGTGCCGCAGGAGTGGCCGCCGTCCGGCTTGGCCGCCGAGGCGCCGCTGGCCGCGCTCGGCCGGGCCTACGGCGCGCTGCGCGCGGAATTCCGTACCCGCGGGCCCGCCCTGCACGCGCTGACCTGGTACGACCCCGATCAGACGGTGGCGTTCTGGATCCGCCGGATGGCTCAGGAGACGGTGATCCACCGGATCGATGCCGAACTGGCGGCCGGCCTGCCCGTGACGCCCGTGCCCGCCGACCTCGCGGTCGACGGCGTCGACGAGGTGCTCAAGCGGATGCTGGCCTACGGCTCGGTGGCCTGGCCGGAGGAGTTCGCCGAGATGGAGGGCGAGCACCTGGCGGCCGAAGGCGGCCACGACACGATCACGGTCACGGCCGGCCAGACGGCCTGGACGATCCACCCGTCGCCGAGCCAGGTGGTAGTGGAAGACGGCGCCAGCGACAGCCCCCGGGTGGTGGTCGAGGGCTCTGGAGGCAACCTGCTGCGCTGGCTGTGGGGCCGGGCCGGCGACGGCGCGGTCCGGCTGGCCGGCGATCCCGCCTGGGCAGACTACCTGCGCCGGATGCTCGTCGCGGTCACCAGGTAAGGGCTATCTGACGCTGCTATCTGACCGGGCGGCCAGCTATCTAACCGGGCGCCAGCTATCTAACCGGGCGGCCAGCCGCCCGGCGCCGGGCCGACGGCTCGTGCCGGGTCGTGGCCGCCGTGCGGAGCAGGAATTCGGCGTACGTGTCCGGCGCCCGGTCCGACTCGGGCAGTCCGAAGGTAAGCATCAGTTCGGTGACCCGCTTGCTCGCGTAGTTCATCTCGCTGACTACGTCGTGGACCCGGCGGACCACGCGGGAAACCCAGAACGTGTCCATGCGCTTAACAATGCCTCACGCCGCGGTCCGAGGCCAATGGCAGTAATGCCATTCTTAGATGACATCCTGCCAAGCTTCTGGCATACTTCGGCTCATGCCGGTCAGTAGCTGGGTCAGTGGCCGGATCCGCGTCCGCCGGCCGGGTGACCATGCTGCGTAACGTCGCCGTCGTGGTCGTCAACGGCTTCCTCCCGTTCGAGTTCGGCACCATCTGCGAGGTCTTCGGCGTCGACCGGGCGGACGACCGGCTGCCGTCGTACGAGTTCGCCGTCGTCGCCGGCGAGCCGCCACCGGTGCGCGCGCACAACGACTTCACCATCCATCCCTCCCGCGGCCTGGAACGGCTGGAGGAGGCGGACCTGATCGCCCTGCCCGCGGTCGACGACGACCGGCTCAGCATCTACGCCGGCCAGCCCCGGCCGCCCGCCGGGCCGGACGCGCCGCGGGAATTCCCCGAGGACCTGCTGGCGGCGCTGCGCCGGGCGGTGGACCGCGGCGCGCGGGTACTGAGCGTGTGCAGCGGGGCCTTCATCCTGGGCGAGGCCGGCCTGCTGGACGGCCGCCGCTGCACGACGCACTGGCGGAACGCGGAAGAACTGGCCCGGCGGTACCCGGAGGCCAAGGTCGATCCGGATGTCCTCTACGTCGACGACGACCCGGTGATCACCAGCGCGGGCACGGCGGCCGGCATCGACGCGTGCCTCTACCTGGTCAGGAAGGAACAGGGCTCGCGGATCGCCAACGGCATCGCCCGGCGCATGGTGGTGCCGCCGCACCGCGACGGCGGCCAGGCCCAGTACGTCGACCAGCCGGTCGCCCTCTCCTGCGACGGCACGCTGCGGGACCTGCTCGAGTGGCTGCGCGCGCACCTGGACCAGCCGCTGACCGTGCGGCAGCTGGCCGCCCGGGCGAACATGTCGGAGCGGACCTTCGCCCGCCGTTTCGTGCAGGACACCGGGACCACGCCGCAGCGCTGGCTTATCGGGCAGCGCATCCTGCTGGCCCAGCAACTGCTCGAGGAGACCGACGAGACGGTGGACGTGATCGCCGACCGGGCCGGCTTCGGCAACGCGACCGCCCTGCGGCACCATTTCCGCGCCTGGCGCGGCACCACCCCCAACGCGTACCGGCACCTTTTCCGCGGGGATCCCGGGGGCGTCCATCGGGGTTAGCCGTCGGCACACTCAAGTAATATCGAGTCATGAGGTTCTTGCTTCGGGTGGTCGTCTCCGCGGCCGCCCTGGGTGTCGCGACCGCGGCGGTCCCCGGAATCGTGCTGCCCGCCGCCAGCGGCTGGTCGAAGGTCGGAACGCTGCTCGTGGTGGCGCTGATCTTCGGCGTCATCAATGCCACTCTCAAGCCGCTGATCAAGATCGTCGGCTGCGCGTTCTACATACTCACGCTCGGCCTGGCCGCGCTGGTCGTCAACGGGCTGCTGCTGTGGCTGACCAGTGTCATCGCGGGCCACCTGTCGCTGCCGTTCCACGTGACCGGGTTCTGGCCGGCCTTCTGGGGTGCGATCATCGTCGGGCTGGTGAGCTGGCTGCTGCACCTGTTGATCGGGGACAACCGCCCGCGGGACAACGAGCCTCCGCCGGTGCGCGTCGTCAGAGTTCGCTAGCCCCTAGACTGGCGGCTTAGACTTCTCTGCGATCCATCGCTGAGTTACCATCCCCAATCCCGGAGTGACGCGGACGTGAAGACTGACGTCGAAGAGCTGAGCCCGACCCGAGTCCGGCTGAGCGTCGAGGTGCCGTTCGATGAGCTGAAGCCCAGCCTCGACAAGGCCTACCGCGAGGTCGGCCGCCAGGTCCGCATCCCGGGCTTCCGGCCGGGCCGCGTGCCGCCGCCGGTAATCGACCGGCGGGTCGGCCGGGATGTCGTGCTCAGCCAGGCGGTCAACGACGCGATACCTGACCTGTACGCGAAGGCGGTCGCCGACGGCGACGTCTACGCGCTCGGTCAGCCCGAAGTGGAGATCACCAACCTGGACGACGGGAAGGAGCTGACCTTCACCGTCGAGGTCGACATCCGGCCCAAGTTCGACCTGCCCGACCTTTCCGGCCTGGCTGTCACCGTAGACGACACCCTGGTCACCCCGGACGAGGTTGCCGAGCGGCTCGCCATGCTGCAGGACCGGTTCGCCTCGCTGAAGGGCGTGCAGCGGCCGGTCGCCGACGGCGACCACGTTCTCGATCGACCTGTCCGCGTCGGTGGACGGCCAGCCGGTCGAGGACGCCCAGGCCAGCGGCCTGTCCTACCCGGTCGGCAGCGAGTCCCTGCTGGACGGCCTGGACCAGGCGCTGATCGGCATGTCGGCGGGGGAGTCGGCCACCTTCTCCTCCGAGCTGGCCGGCGGTGAGTTCGCGGGCCGCGAGGCTGACGTGACGGTGACCGTGCACAGCGTCAAGGCCAAGGAAGTCCCGGGCCTGGACGACGACTTCGCCCAGATGGCCAGCGAGTTCGACACGCTCGGCGAGCTGCGCGCCGACACCAGGACCCAGCTGGAGCGGGACAAGGCCATGCGGCAGGTAATCCAGGCGCGTGACCTCGCCCTGGACGCCCTGCTCAACCAGGTGGACATCCCGCTGCCGGAGAGCGTGGTCGCGGACGAGGTCAAGCACAACCGGGAGTCGATCCAGAACCAGCTCACCCGGGCCGGCGCCAGCCTGGACGGCTACCTGGAGATGACGAACCAGACCGAGGAGCAGTTCGAGGCGGACATCGACCAGCGGGCCCGCCGCGCGGTCAAGGTCAGCCTGGTCCTGGACCAGCTGGCGCGCGCCGAGGACCTCGGCGTCGACCAGGCCGAGCTGTCCGCGTACGTGACCCGGCAGGCCGAGCAGATGGGTATGGCGCCCGACCGGCTGGCCCAGGAGCTCGCGGACAACAACCAGCTCAGCTTCGCAGCCGCGGAGGTGCTACGCGGCAAGGCCATGAACCTGATCGCCGAGCGGGTCAAGGTGACCGATCAGGCCGGACACGAGGTCGACATCGCCGCCGCCCTCAACGCCCCGCTAGTGGCCGCCGGGGACGCCACGGACGAGGACGAGGTCCTGGCCGCGACCGAGGCCGACGCGACGGCTGACGAGCCTGACGAGGCCGAAGACACCAGCAAGGCCGAGGACAGCGCCAAGGCCTGACCGCCCTGGTAACGCCGTCCGCTTCCGGGGCGCACCTCGCGATGGTGCGCCCGTGTCACGCCGCGCTTCGGCACGCCCCTGCCGTGTCGGCCAGCCCGGGCCCGCTATCCCGGGAACATGTCCGCACTCGGGGCCTTCCCGGCATTACGGGCCGCGACTCGGTGCGCCAGTAGCGAACAGGGGCCAGCGCGGGACGATCGGGTTCCGCGGCGTTGTTATGGTCGCATCAACGACACTAGACGTGACTGGAGCAGGTGAGTAAGCGTGACTCAGCCCCTGTGGACCCCGACGCCGCCATCGATCGTGGCCGCCGCGGAGCCCCCCGTCCTGCCGATCGGGGACCAGCTGTTCCAGCGGTTGCTACGGCACCGCATCATCTTCCTCGGCCAGCAGGTTGACGACGACATCGCCAACCGCATCTGCGCCGAGCTCGTGCTGCTCGCCTCCGAGGACGCCAAGCGCGACATCAGCATCTACATCAACTCCCCGGGCGGCTCGGTCTACGCGGGGATGGCCATTTACGACGTCATGCAGTACGTGCCCAACGACATCGCCACCTACGCGATGGGAATGGCCGCCTCGATGGGACAGTTCCTGCTGACGGCGGGCGCGCCGGGCAAGCGGTTCGCCCTGCCGCACGCCCAGATCCTGATGCACCAGCCGTCCGGCGGTATCGGCGGCACCGCCTCCGACATCAGGATCCAGGCCGAGCAGATGCTGTACATCAAGCGGACCCTGTTCGAGCGCACCGCCTTCCACACCGGGCGGCCGATCGAGCAGATCGAGAAGGACGCGGACCGCGATCGGTGGTTCACCGCGGAGGAGGCCAAGGAGTATGGCTTCGTCGACCGGGTGATCCGCAGTGCGGTCGAGGTGCCTACCGAGGGTGTCCTGTCATGATCAATCCAAAGGAGCCGAACGTGAGCGAGCACAGCTTGCGGAGCCCGCAGTCCAGGTACGTGCTGCCGTCCTTCGTGGAGCGCACCTCGTACGGGGTCAAGGAGATGAACCCGTACAACAAGCTCTTCGAGGAGCGGATCATCTTCCTCGGCGTCCAGATCGACGACGCCTCCGCGAACGACGTCATGGCCCAGCTGCTGACGCTGGAGGCCATTGACCCCGATCGCGACATCACCATCTACATCAACTCGCCCGGCGGGTCGATGACGTCGATGATGGCGATCTACGACACGATGCAGTTCATCCAGCCCGACATCCAGATCTGCTGCATCGGGCAGGCGGCCTCGGCAGCCGCGGTGATACTCGCCGCCGGGACCAAGGGCAAGCGGATGGCGCTGCCCAACGCCAGGATCCTGATCCACCAGCCGGCCACCGAGGGCGGCTACGGCCAGTCCAGCGACATGGAGATCCAGGCCAGGGAGATCCTGCGGATGCGCGCGGCCATGGAGGTCATCCTGGCCAGGCACACCGGCCAGGACGAGGAGAAGGTCCGCCGCGACATCGAGCGGGACAAGTTCCTCACCGCCGAGGAGGCCAAGGAATACGGCCTCATCGACGAGGTCCTGACCATGATCAAGAGGGGCAGTGAGCGCGCTGTCGAGGTAGTGTCTTCCTTACCGGGAGAATTCAGCTCTTCCCTCCCGGCCCGCTGAAGGGTTTGATGGTGTCCATCGGGACCCTGTAGGCGGTACCGTCGATATGCAAGCGCTAGACGCCTCGCGGGACATGTCCGCTGGAGGCGGCCACTACGGCCGTCGCGGCGGCACCATGTAAAGGAGTATCTGGGTGGCACGCATCGGTGACGGTGGGGACCTGCTGAAGTGCTCGTTCTGCGGTAAGAGTCAGAAGCAGGTCAAGAAGCTCATCGCCGGCCCAGGCGTGTACATATGCGACGAGTGCATTGACCTCTGCAACGAGATCATCGAGGAAGAGCTCGCCGAGCCCACCGAGTTCAAGTGGGACAGCCTGCCCAAGCCGCGGGAGATCTACGAGTTCCTCGACGCGTACGTGATCGGCCAGGACAAGGCCAAGAAGGCCCTGTCGGTGGCGGTGTACAACCACTACAAGCGCGTGCAGTCCGGCGAGGACCGCCCGGGCGAGGATGGCGTCGAGCTGGCCAAGTCCAACATCTTGCTACTCGGTCCGACCGGGTCCGGCAAGACGTTGCTCGCCCAGACGCTGGCCCGGCTGCTCAACGTGCCGTTCGCGATCGCCGATGCGACCGCCCTGACCGAGGCCGGCTACGTCGGCGAAGACGTCGAGAACATCCTGCTCAAGCTGATCCAGGCGGCGGACTACGACGTCAAGAAGGCCGAGACCGGCATCATCTACATCGACGAGATCGATAAGATCGCGCGCAAGAGCGAGAACCCGTCGATTACCCGCGACGTCTCCGGCGAGGGCGTCCAGCAGGCGCTGCTGAAAATCCTCGAGGGCACCACTGCCTCGGTGCCGCCGCAGGGCGGCCGCAAACACCCGCACCAGGAGTTCATCCAGATCGACACCACTAACGTGCTGTTCATCTGCGGCGGGGCGTTCGCCGGCCTGGAGAAGATCATCGAGCAGCGCTCGGGCCACAACGGGATGGGCTTCAACGCCGTCCTGCGGGTCAGGAACGCGAACACCGACCAGTTCGGCGAGGTGATGCCGGAAGACCTGCTGAAGTTCGGGATGATCCCCGAATTCGTCGGCCGCCTCCCGGTCATCACCAGCGTCCATAACCTGGACCGGGACGCGCTCATCCAGATCCTCACCGAGCCGCGCAACGCCCTGGTGAAGCAGTACCGCCGGCTGTTCGAGCTGGACGGCGTGGACCTCGAGTTCACCCCCGACTCGCTGGAGGCCATCGCCGACCAGGCGAACCTCCGCGGCACCGGCGCCCGCGGCCTGCGCGCCATCATGGAAGAGGTCCTGCAGTCGGTGATGTACGAGGTGCCGAGCCGCAAGGACGTGGAGCGCGTGGTGATCACGCGCGAGGCCGTGCTGGAGAACGTCAACCCGACCATCGTCCCGAGGGACGTCACGCGGCGCACCCCCCCGCGCGAGAAGTCCGCCTAGGGCGCGGCCCCGGCCCGCGGGCACAGGTTCATCATCGCACAGGCGTTCGGCAACCCAGGATCGGCCTGCGGGTTCACACCGTAAAGGTCTAGTCCACCTGGCGTCGATTTTGGGTGTATTGCCCATGATCTTCGTTGTTCGCATGTAGCCTCGACGAAGATTGCCGTATCTGGCGGGGTTCCCGCTCACGCCAGGATCTCGGACGCTGACAAGGCAGCCGTCTTCCGTAGCGACGGGGAATTGAGCACAGATGAGTAGTTGGGATGCCCCCACGGGCAGCTGGGATTCCCGTCAGGAGCCCGACGAATCCGGCGCGCCCGACGAGCAGGGCTATCAGCAGCAGGATGAGCCGACTGACGTCTACCGCACCGTGCGCGGCGATGAGGGCAGGCTCCGCGCCGGGCGCAGGGGCCTGCCGGGCTACGAGCAGGCGCAGAATTACGACCAGCCGACGGCCGAAAACGACCAGCAACCGGGCTACGGGCAGGCGGCAGGCTACGGGCAGCCGCTACACAGCGGCCAGGCTACGGTTCAGGGCCAGGCTCCGGACCGGAGACCAGCCAGCAGCCGGGCTTCGGATCCGGGACGGGTGCTGGGCAGATGGTCCGCTACGGACAGCCCCCGGCGGAGGAGCCCGCGTTCGGCTCGGGGCCGCAGAGCACGTTCAGCTCCGGCCCGCGGCGCGTGGCCGGGTCGGCCCCGCAGAACCGGCAGGTGCCGCAGGCCTCGCCCGGCTCAGTCCCGCAGGGCGTCGCCGGCTACGGCGAGGGCGCGACCGGGGCTTACCGCCGGTACGGTGCGGATGAGCCCACCCGTTCGGGCTGGTCAGACCCTGGCGACCAGCAGGGTTATGGCGACCCGCTTGGTTACGGGTCCCCGCCTGGCCCGCAGGTGTCTGGCGAGCCCGGCTTCGGGTCGCCGGCGCAGCCGAGGCAGCCCACCTTCACCCCGCACAGCCAGCCTGGTTCCGATCAGGGGTATGGCGCCCAGTCAGGCTACGGCCAGTCAGGCTACGGCCAGTCAGGCTACGGCCAGTCGGAGTACGGCCAGTCGGAGTACGGCCAGTCGGAGCACGGGCCCTCGGGGTACGGCCAGCCGGGCTATGGCCAGCAGGGTTACGGGCAGGAGAATTACGGGCAGCCATCGGTCCCCGGCAGTTTCGCGCCGGGCGGCTTCGGCGGCCAGGCCGACCAGTCCCGGGCCGGCCAGGACTACCAGACTGAGGCGTACCCGCCGCCGGGGTCCGAACCCTCCGACTACCCGCAGAATGCCTTCGGTGGCGGCGGCTTCGGCCAGAACGCCTCCGGGCCCGGCCAGGATCAGGGTGTCACGCAGGCCTACGGCAGCCAGCCCGGTTACGGCCAGAATGGCTTCGTCCCCAATGCCGCCAAGGTCCCGAATACCCCCAATAGTGTCCCCAATGCCGCGAGCATCCCGGGTGTACCGGCGGCTCCGAACGGCCAGGCCGGATACCCGCAAGACAGCTATGCCCAGGACAGCTATGCCCAGGACAGCTATTCCCAGGCCAGCTACTCCCCGGATGGTTATGGCCAGAACGGCTTCGGCCAGGGCGGCTTCAGCGCGGTCGGCACCCGCCAGGATGGCTACTCGCCTGACCCCTACGGCCAGGATGACTACGGCCAGGGCGGCTACGGCCAGGGCGGCTACGGCCCGGACGGCTACGGCCCGCAAGGCTTCGAGGCGCCGGCCGACCCGGGGTACGAGGACGACAGCCTCGCCTCGCCCGGCCGCGGGTCGCGGTCGCGCCCGCCGGGATCCGGTACGCGGTCGCCGCAGCGGCTCGGCGGGACGCGGATGGTCCTGTACCTGGCCGCGTCCGTGATCGGCGTGGTGGTGATCGTGTTCCTGGTCATCCACCTGACCCAGAGCGGCTCGGGTACCGCAGCCAGCGGCTCGTCCACGCCGAGCACCGGCGCCAGCACCCTGGCCGGCGGCGCGGGCGCCGGCCACGGTTTCGTGTTTGAGCAGGCGCCCCGCGTCGGCGCGTACCCGCTGAACCAGCCGGCGTCCAGCAATATCGCCGCCGCGCTCAAGAGCCAGGGCGGCGGGGCCATAGTGACCGACGTGGCGGCGGGCGGGGGTGGCAAGGCGACCAAGACAGTGGTGGGCGTATACGACCTGAGCTCGGTCTCGTCCAGTACGTCCAGCGCCTACAAGGGCATCATGGTCGTCGGCTACGACGGCACCTTCCACCAGGCCGCGGCGATGAAGGCCATCCGGGCTCACCTGAAGTCCACCCGCCTGGTCAAGGCGGGCCCGCACGGCGGCACGATGGTGTGCGGCTACGTCACCTCAGCCGGATCTCCGGCTAGCACGTGTATCTGGGTCACCCCGACGACGCTCGGCGTGGTTCAGTTCATCGTCGGCGGCAACGAGGTGAAGTACCCGGGCGCCTCCGCGCTCGCCCTCAAGGTGAGGGACGCGGTGGAGGTCCACGCCCCGTAGACTCACCTGTCGTGAGCAGACCCGAGGCCATCGAACTGCCTTCCCAGTACGCGCCCGCCGAGGTGGAGGGGCCGCGCTACGAACGCTGGGAGAAGGCAGGTTACTTCACCGCGGACGCGAACTCCGACGCTCCCGCGTTCTGTATCGTCATCCCGCCGCCGAACGTCACCGGCTCGCTGCACATCGGCCACGCGCTAGAGCACACGCTGATAGACACGCTGATCCGGCGCCGCCGGATGCAGGGCTACAACGCCCTATGGCTGCCGGGCATGGACCACGCCGGCATCGCCACCCAGAACGTGGTGGAGCGCGAGCTGGCCAAGGAGGGCCAGAGCCGTCACGACCTGGGCCGCGAGGCGTTCATCGAGCGGGTCTGGCAGTGGAAGGCCGAATCCGGCGGCAAGATCCTCGGCCAGATGCGGCGGCTCGGTGACAGCGTGGACTGGTCCCGCGAGCGGTTCACCATGGACGAGGGCCTGTCCCGGGCGGTGCAGACCATCTTCAAGCGGCTCTTCGACGAGGGCCTGATCTACCGGGCCGAACGGATCATCAACTGGTGCCCGCGCTGCCTGACCGCGCTGTCCGACATCGAGGTCGACCACACCGACGACGACGGCGAGCTCGTCTCGATCCGCTACGGCTCTGCTAGCCAACACGGGGCAGACGACTCGATCGTGGTCGCCACCACCCGGGCCGAGACCATGCTCGGCGACACCGCGGTCGCGGTGCATCCCGACGACGAGCGCTACGCCCGCCTGGTCGGCCGGACCATCGAGCTGCCGCTGACCGGCCGGCGCATCCCGATCATCGCCGACGAGCACGTCGACCCCGCGTTCGGCACCGGCGCGGTCAAGGTGACCCCGGCTCACGACCCGAACGACTTCGAGATAGGCCGCCGCCACGACCTGCCCAGCCTGACCATCATGGACGAGCACGGCGTGATCACCGCGCACGGCCCGTTCCAGGGCCTGGACCGGTTCGAGGCCAGGCCGGCCGTGATCGCCGCGCTGCGCGAGCAGGGCCGGATCGTGGCCGAGAAGCGGCCGTACGTGCACGCGGTCGGCCACTGCAGCCGGTGCGGCACCACCGCCGAGCCGCGCCAGTCACTGCAGTGGTTCGTCCGCGTCGGCCCGCTGGCCAAGGCGGCCGGGAACGCGGTCCGCGACGGCCGCGTCCGGCTGCACCCGCCGGAGATGAACGCCAGGTACTTCGGCTGGGTGGACGACATGCACGACTGGTGCATCAGCCGTCAGCTGTGGTGGGGCCACCGTATTCCGGTCTATTACGGGCCGAACGGCCAGGTGGTCTGCGTCGGCCCGGACGAGGAGCCCCGGCGGGCTGGACCCAGGACCTCGACGTGCTCGACACCTGGTTCTCCTCGGCTCTGTGGCCGTTCTCCACCCTGGGCTGGCCCGAGGATACGGCCGACCTGCGCACCTTCTACCCGAACAGCGTGCTGGTCACCGGGTACGACATCCTGTTCTTCTGGGTGGCCCGGATGATGATGTTCGGCCTGTACGCGATGCGCGACCGGCCGCCGGCCGACGCCGCGTGCCGTTCCGCGTGGTGGCGCTGCACGGCCTGGTCCGCGACCAGTTCGGCAAGAAAATCTCAAAGTCGCGCGGGAACACCGTGGACCCGCTGGACTGGATCGACCGGTTCGGCGCCGACGCGACCCGGTTCACCATGGCCCGCGGGGCCAACCCGGGCGGCGACATCGCCATCAGCGAGGAGTGGGCGGCGGGCTCCCGCAACTTCTGCAACAAGCTGTGGAACGCCGTCCGGTTCGCGCTGCTCAACGGGGCCCGCGTGCCGGCCGCCGCGCTCGACCCGGCCGCCCTCTCGGTGCCGGACCGGTGGATCCTGTCCCGGCTGTCCGCGGTGATCGCCGAGACGAATCAGCTGTTCGAGGCGTTCGAGTTCGGCAAGGTCTGCGACGTGCTGTACCACTTCGCCTGGGATGAGGTCTGCGACTGGTACCTGGAGCTGGCCAAGGTGCCGCTGACGTCGGATGACGCTGGTGTTGCCAAGACTGGCGCCGCCGAAACCACCCGGCAGGTGCTCGGCTTGGTGCTCGACCAGGTGCTGCGGCTGCTGCATCCGGTTATGCCGTTCGTCACCGATGAGCTGTGGACCGCGCTGACCGGCGAGGACTCGGTCATGGTGGCCCCGTGGCCGACGTTTTCCCTCACCGACCGGTCGGCCGAGGCGGAGATCTCCTCGGTGATGCGGCTGGTGACCGAGATCCGGCGGTTCCGCTCCGACCAGGGGCTGCGGCCAGCCCAGCGCGTGGCCGCCCGGCTGGCCGGCATCGAGGGCACGGCGCTGAGCGGACACGAGGAGCGGATCCGGTCGCTGCTGCGGCTCAGCCCGCCCGCGGACGACTTCACCGCGTCGGCGTCGCTCGAGGTGGAGGGCATCACGGCCGAGCTCGACGTGGCCGGGGTCATCGACGTCGCGGCCGAACGCCGCCGGATGGAGAAGGATCTCGCGGCGGCCCGCAGCGAGGCCGAGCAGGCGGAACGGAAGCTGGCCAACGCCGACTTCACCGCCAAGGCGCCCGCCGCCGTGGTCGAGAGGACTCGCCAGCGGCGGGACGCCGCCCAGGCGGACATCGCCCGCCTCGAGCAGCGCCTGGAGTGCTGGCCGGGGGGACGACCCCGACCCCCGATCCTGGGACGCCTCCCGCGACCCCGGCCCCCGGGCCAGCACGTAGGCTGGCATGGGGTGGATATCGAGAGCGCGGATGCGCGAGGTCGAGCGGGAGATCATCGCCCGCCGGCCCGAACATTCCGTTGATCTTGCCCTGGACCGGATGGCGGAACTCGTCAGCCTGCTCGGCGACCCGCAGCGCGCGTGCCCCGTCATCCACGTGACGGGCACCAACGGCAAGACGTCGACGGCCCGGATGACCGACGCCCTGCTGCGCAGCCGAGGCCTGCGCACGGGCCGGTTCACCAGTCCGCACCTGGTCTCGATCAGGGAGCGGATCTGCATCGACGGCGCGCCCATCGACGCCGAGCGGTTCGTCGCGGCGTACGAGGAGATCCTCCCGTACGTCACGCTGGTGGACGAGCGCCACCCGGCCGCGATGTCCTTCTTCGAGGTCCTCACCGGGATGGCCTTCGCGATCTTCGCCGATACGCCGGTCGACGTGGTTGTCCTCGAGGTCGGCGTGGGCGGCAGGCTCGATTGCACCAACGTCGCGGACGGCGCCGTGGCGGTCATCACCCCGATCTCGATCGACCACACCCGGCTGCTCGGCGACACGATCGAGGCGATCGCGGGGGAGAAGGCCGGCATCATCAAGCCGGGCGCGACCGCGGTGCTGGCCCAGCAGCCGCTGGCCGCCGCCGAGGTACTGCTCAGGCACGCGGTCGAGGTGGGTGCCACGGTGGCGCGGGAAGGCGTGGAATTCGGCGTGCTGAGCCGTGAGACGGCGGTGGGCGGCCAGCAGCTGGCCCTGCGCGGCCTGCGCGGCAGCTACGACGGCATCTTCCTGCCGCTGTTCGGGTCGTACCAGGCAGGCAACGCGGCCTGCGCGCTGGCCGCGGTCGAGGCGTTCGCCGGGGTGTCGGACGAGAATATCTACGGGTCCGCCGGGCTCGACGTCGACCTGGTGCGGGAGGCCTTCGGATGCGTCACCTCGCCCGGCCGCCTGGAAGTCATCAGGCGCAGCCCCGCCATCATCATCGACGCCGCGCACAACCCGGCCGGGATGGCCGCGACCGTGGCCGGCCTGCAGGAGTCGTTCACCTTCAGCCACCTCACCGGCGTCTTCGCGGCCAGCGGGGATAAGGACGTGCCCGGCATGCTCGCCGAGCTCGAGCCGCTGCTCGACGAGATCGTGGTAACCCGCAACTCCTCCGACCGGTCGATGGATCCCGACGAGACGGCCGAGCTGGCGGCCGAGATCTTCGGCGAGGAGCGAGTAGAGTCCGCCCCCCGGCTCGACGACGCGATCGAGGCCGCGGTCGCGCTGGCCGACGAGACCGTCGCGGAAACCGGCCCGGGCAGCGGCGGCGTGCTGATCACCGGATCCGTCATCACCGCGGGCGACGCGCGCAGGCTGCTCGGCCCGGCCGGCGGCGAGCTGCCGCCCGAGCCGAAGGCCAGCCAGCCCGCCCGCCACTCGTTCACCGCCGCGGAGCTGTCATGAGCGCGCTCGGCATACCCCTGGAGGGGAAGGGCATCAGGCAGCTCTGCGGCACCGTGCTGATCATGGAGGCGATTGTCATCGGGCTCGCCATCCCCGCCCGCCATCGTCGGTGAGCACGCCAACCGCGGCCTGGCCGGCGGCATCGGCGGCGGCCTGGCCGTCTGCGCCGTGCTGATCGGCGGGGTGGTCGGCCGGCCGCGGATGGGCTGGGCGCTGTGGGCGGGTACCGTGCTGCAGGTCCTGGTCATCGCCGCGGGCGTGATCGTGCCCGTGATGTACGTGCTCGGCGTGATCTTCGCCGCGCTCTGGGTCACCGGCATCTGGCTGGCCCGCCGCCACGAGACCCCCCACCCCATCCCCGACCCCGCCGGCCTCCAGGCGAACCCCCAGCCCCACCACCCCCGCGCTCCGGCCTCCTGACCCCCCTAGCGCTGCCTCACCGAGGCCGCGAACGGGGGCCTTGGTCATAAAGCGAGAACGCGTGCCGGTCCCCGACGCCGGCCGCACGCCGGACCACGGGTAAGCTGGCCTCTGTAGCTAACCGCATCGTGGACCGCGGCGAGCTGTCTGTGCCCGGTGAAGGAGCGTCGTTGCCAGAACACGCTGTCATCCTGATAAGACCCGACGCGCCGGGATCGCGAGGCAGACAGGCCGGGGAGAGATCGAGCTCCTCGTCCCGGGACCCGTCTAGCGGACGTCACCGTTTATCCAGGTAAGAACACCAGGGCCGCTCCTTCGACGTGGTCCCTGCTGATAGTTCGAGAGCCCGCGGAAGGTCCCGTTCCCGATGAGCAACGCGCTGACGTTTCTCGGCCGCGACATGGCGGTCGACCTCGGTACTGCGAACACCCTGGTCTACGTGCGCGGCCGCGGCATCGTGCTGAACGAGCCGTCGGTGGTGGCGCTCAACACCAACAACGGCCAGATCGTCGCGGTGGGCGTCGAGGCTAAACGCATGATCGGCCGGACCCCGGGCAACATCGTCGCGGTGCGCCCGCTGAAGGACGGCGTGATCGCCGACTTCGACGTGACCGAGCGGATGCTGCGGTACTTCATCCAGAAGGTCCACCGCCGCACGTACCTGGCGAAACCGCGGCTCGTGGTGGCCGTGCCGAGCGGCATCACCGGCGTGGAGCAGAGCGCGGTCAAGGAGGCGGGCCACCAGGCCGGCGCGCGCCGCGTCTACATCATCGAGGAGCCGATGGCGGCCGCCATCGGCGCGGGCCTGCCGATCCACGAGCCGACCGGCAACATGGTCGTGGACATCGGCGGCGGCACCACCGAGGTGGCGGTCATCTCGCTGGGCGGCATCGTCACCTCGCAGTCCATCAGAATCGGCGGGGACGAGCTCGACCAGGCGATCATCACGTTCGGCAAGAAGGAGTACTCGCTGATGCTCGGCGAGCGGACCGCCGAGGAGATCAAGATGGCCCTCGGTTCCGCGTTTCCCTCCGAGGACGAGCCGCACGCCGAGATCAGGGGCCGGGACCTGGTCAGCGGCCTGCCGAAGACGGTGGTGATCTCCGCGGCCGAGGTGCGTCGCGCGATCGAGGAGCCCGTTAACCTGATCGTCGAAGCGGTCAAGAACACCCTGGACAAGTGCCCGCCCGAGCTGGCCGGCGACGTGATGGACCGGGGTATCGTGCTGACCGGCGGCGGCGCCCTGCTGCGCGGACTAGAGTCACGAATCCGGGAGGAAACCGGGATGCCCGTGCAGGTCGCGGACAACCCCCTCGACTCCGTGGTGCTCGGCACCGGCAAGTGCGTTGAGGACTTCGACACCCTGCGTCAGGTACTGGTGCCCGACACCAGGCGCTGAGACCAGCGCCACCCCGTAACAACCCGCCGTCCGGTCACGGCGGGCGGACGAGGAGCGGCTGTGCATGACAACCGGCGATCCCGCCTGGTTCTTGGCGTCCTCCTGATCATCGCGATCACGCTGATCACGCTGGATTTCAGGGATGGCGGCGCCTCGCCGGCCCGGAGCCTGGGCGCGGACATCTTCGGGCCGGTCGAGCGGGTCACCCACGACGTGACCGACCCGGTGGCCAGCCTGTTCGACTCGATCACCGGCGGACCTTCGGCGCAGGGCAGCATCGCGACCCTGCAGCGGCAGAACGCCGAGCTGCGCGCCGAGCTGAGCGCGGCCCAGTTGAGCAAGGCGGCCAGGAAACAACTGGCCCAGCTCCTGCAGCTCGACGCCGGCGGCTACCGGATCGTGACCGCCAACGTCATCGCGGCCGGCGGCGACTTCTCCGACACGGTCACGCTGGACGCGGGCAGCAAGGACGGCATCAAGCCGGACGAGACCGTGCTCAACGGCTCGGGCTTCGTGGGCACGGTCATCCAGGTGAGCGCGGATACCTCGACCGTCCTGCTGGCCAATGACGCCTCGTCCGTCGTGGGCGTGCAGATGGCGGGCGGTGGCGAGATCGGCGCTGTGACCGGGACCGGCAAATCGCTGTCCGGATCCGCCTTGCTGCGGCTGAACCTCTTCGACGCCAACGCGGTGCTGCACACCGGGCAGCAGCTGGTCACCTACGCCTCGGTGCGCGACCAGCCCCAGGTACCCGGCGTGCCCGTCGGCACGATCGTGTCGGTGGGCAGCGCGGGTGCGCTCACCCAGACCGCGATGGTGCGGCCCGCGGTCAACTTCACCGCCCTCGGCGTCGTCGGCGTGGTGGTGCGGGTGCCGCGGCACAACCCGAGGGTCTCGATCCTGCCGCGGCCGGTGCCCACGGTCACCATCACCACGACCCCGAGCCCGTCGGGCAGCCTGCCTCCGTCATCCTCCGCCACGACCCCGGCGTCCCCATCCGCCTCGGCCACGGGCGGGGGCTGAGGTGCGCGGGCTCATCTCCCTGGTGGTGGTCGCGGTCACGGTGGTCTTCCAGCTGACCGTCGTAGACCGGATCGCCTTTCCCGGCGGCGCCGGCCCCGATCTGGTGCTGCTGGCGGTGGCGGCGCTGGCGTTGGCCAGCGGCCCGCTGACCGGCGTTCTGATCGGATTCCTGGCCGGCCTCGCGCTGGATGTCGCGCCGCCCGGCAGCCACTTCGTCGGCCAGGACGCCCTGGTGTTCTGCCTGATCGGGTACGCCTGCGGGCTGCTGGCCGACGACTCCTCCAGCGACGCCGAGCAGGGGCACACGGCCCTGTTCGAGATCGTGGTGACGGCGGCCGCCGCCATCTGCGGCGAGATCCTGGCGGCCCTGCTCGGCGTGATGCTCAGCGACCCGCGGGTCACCTGGCCGGCGATCACCCACGTGCTCCCGGCGGCCGTGGCCTACGACGTGCTGCTGTGCCCGTTCGTGCTGTACGCGGTCGCGGCGGCGCTGCGCCTGGCGGGCGCGCGCGGCGAGGGCCTGGCCGGGCTGGTCGGCCAGCCAGGCCAGGACGCCGGTGCCGGGCGCGAACCAGGGCGCGATCAGGCAGCTGGCCGGCGGGAACGGCCCGAGGCTGCGGCTGTCGGAGCGGGACAAAGGCCCGGGCTCGATCGGCGGCCTGCGCGGTCCCGGGGCCGGCCGTCCGGTAGCCCGGCGTGAACCCCAGCTGAAGCTGGGCCGCCCGGGGCAGCGGACCCTGGCCAGGCCCGGCGCGGCCTTCGCCCCGGCCGCGCTCGGCGCGGGCCCGGTGATGAGCAGGACCAGGGTCAAGTTCGGCGGCCGGCGGCGGGAGGGCGTGCTCGGCGGCTCGCTGCTGGGCGGGGCCAGCCCGGGCGGCGCGGCGCGGCGCGGCTCCGTCCAGGCTGGGCTAGGGGGGCTCCAGGCTGGGCGGCTCCAGGCTGGGCGGCTCCAGGCTGGGCAGTTCGAGCATGGGCCGGTCCTTGCTCGGCGGCTCGGTGTTCAGCCGTTCCTCTTCCCCGCTGGGCCTGAGTTCCGCACTCGGCCGGTCGTCGCGGTTCGGCCGGTCGGCTGTCTTCGGCCGGTCCGCGTCCCTCGGCCGGCCGTCGCCGCTCCGGCACCGGGGCAACCTGGTCCGCCGGGCGGGTAGCGGGCTGGCCGGGCCCGCTCCCCGGTTCTCCCGGGGCAGCTCGCTCGCCCGGCTCACCGGCGTCTTGCGCCGTTCGGCCGGGCCGAAGTCACCGGGCAGGGGCTGGCTGCGCGGCGCGTCCTCGCGTGGCGGCTCACTGGGCCGTTCACTGGGCCGCGGCGCTTCCGGCCGCCGCCGGATGGGCCGCGGCGCAGCGAGCTGGAACGGCGGGGGCACGCCCCGGCTGCGCATGCCGCGGCCGAGGGCGAAGCGGAGACGGCGGACGGGAGGTTACCGATGAACACGGCGTCGCGGCGCCGGCTGCTGGTGCTCTACGTGATCGCGGCCGCCATGCTGATCTCGCTGGGCGGCAGGCTCTGGTACCTGCAGGTGATGAACAACACCGCCTTTACCAAGCTCGCCGCGGCGAACCAGACAAGGGACGTGATCGTGCCCGCGGTCCGCGGCCAGATCATGGACGACGTGGGCAACCGGCTGGTCACCAACAAGACCGCCCTGGTCGTCTCGGTGGACATGATGAACCTGTCCCAGCAGCCTGGCGGCCCCGCGCCGGTGCTGCACCGGCTGGCTTCGCTGCTCGGCATGTCGTACCCGGTGCTGTCGGAGAAGACCCGGCTGTGCACCAGGGGCGTCCCGCAGCCCTGCTGGACCGGCTCGCCCTACCAGCCCATCCCGGTGGCTCAGAACGTCTCCGCCCGGGTCGCGCTGCAGGTGATGGAGGAGCATACGAAGTTTCCCGGGGTGACCGCGCAGGTCCAGCCGGTAATCCAGTACCAGGAGCCGGATGGGGCCAACCCGGCTCAGGTGCTCGGCTACCTGCAGCCCATTACCCCGCAGGAGATCACGAGCCGGCACCTGCCGGTGACCGGCTTCTCCGGCGTGGACCTGGTGGGCCAGGCCGGCCTGGAGGCCCAGTACGACAGCCAGCTCCGCGGCCAGGCGGGGACCCAGGTGGTGTCGGTCAACGCCGCAGGGAATGTCACCGGGACCGTCAGCCAGGCCTCGCCGGTCAACGGCGATGACCTCGTGACCAGCCTTAACGCGCAGATCCAGGCGGACGCGCAGAACGCGCTCAACGGCGCCATCGCGCGGTCGCGGGCATCAGGGAACAACGCCAACCAGGGCGCGGCGATCGTGATGACGACCACCGGGCGCGTGGTGGCCATGGCCAGCTACCCGGACTACAACCCCAGCGTGTGGACCGGCGGCATCTCCCAGCAGGAGTTCAACGCGCTGTTCGGCACCAGCGGCGGCCAGCCGATCATCAACTGGACCACCCAGGGCCAGTACGCGCCCGGATCCACCTTCAAGGTCACCTCGACCGCCGCCGCGGTGGCCAACGGGTACCCGCTGGATGGCCTGTACGACTGCCCCGGCTCGGTCACCATCGCCGGGCATACCTTCGGCAACGACGGCGAGCCCAGCCTCGGCGCCATGACGCTCTCCACGGCGCTCATCCAGTCCTGCGACACCGTGTACTACAACCTGGGCTACGACATGTACCTCAGGGACAACCAGAAGGCCAATTCGGACAAGTCGCCGAACGCGCCGGTGCAGAAGATGCAGAAGATGGAGCTCGCCTGGGGTTTCGGCCACGATACCGGCATCGACCTGCCCGCCGAGTCGGCCGGCACCATCCCGACCAGGCAGTGGCTGTACTACCTGTGGAAGGACAACGCCAACACCGGCCAGAACTGGTGCAAGAACGGCAAGCAGTACGGCAGCTACGTGCAGCAGATCGAGTACCAGGACTGTCAGAGCGGGTGGATCTGGGAACCGGGGCAGGCAGCCATCGCCGCCATCGGCCAGGGTTACGTGACCGTCACGCCGCTCCAGCTCGCCAACGCCTACGTCGCGCTGGCCAACGGCGGCACGCTGTACAGCCCGCGGATCGGTGCGGCCCTGGTGTCACCGGTCACCGGCCAGGTGGTCCAGCAGATCAACCCGCCCGTGATCCGGCACCTGCCGGTCTCCGGCCAGGCGCTCGCGTACATCCGCGGCGCGCTGGCCGGCGTGGTGACCCAGGGCACCGCGGCCGGCGCCTTCGGCGGTTTCCCGCTCAGCAAGGTCTGCGTGGCGGGCAAGACCGGAACCGCCCAGCTATTCGGCCAGAACGCGACCTCGGTGTTCGCCTCGTTCGCGCCCTGCGACCATCCGAAGTACGTCGTCCTGGTCATGGTCCCGGACTCCGGTTACGGCGCCGACGTGGCGGCGCCCGCGGTGCGGCAGATATGGGATGGCATCTATGGCCTCGAGGGACACCAGGCGGCGGTGCCCGGCGGCCAGCTGCCATCCGGCTACACTCCGTCGGGCAACACCAGGGGGAAGTGATGCTGGGCCGGTCGACGAGCTACACCGCGCGCGGTCTGACCACGCCGCGGCCGGGCGTGTTCTCCGGCCGCCGCCCGCGATCCCTGCTCGCCCGGGCGTTCGCCAGGAACGCTCCGCTCAGGCACATGGACTGGATCCTGGTCGTAGTCGTGCTCGGACTGACCGCGATCGGCACCCTGCTCGTCTGGTCGGCTACCGAGCCCGGCCTGCGCGCAGCGGGCCAGGATCCGCACACCTACCTGAAGAAGCAGCTGCTCAACGTGGTGATCGGGCTGGTCTTGATGGTGGGGGTCGGCCTGGCCGACACCAGGCAACTGCGGACCTGGGCGCCGATCTTCTACGGCGGGACCGTGCTCGGCCTGCTGGCCGTGCTCACCCCGATCGGCTCAAGCGTCAACGGCGCGCACGCGTGGATCTCGCTGCCCGGCGGCTTCCAGGTCGAGCCGTCGGAGTTCGCGCAAGGTCGCGCTGGTCCTGATGATCGCGATGATCTTCAGCCAGGCTCGTCCCACCGCCTCCGGCGGGCCGGGCGTCCGCTCGCTGCTCATCGCGCTGGTCGTCGCCGCGCCGTTGATCGGCCTGGTGGTGATCGAGCCGGCCCTGGGCGTGACCCTGGTGCTCGTCGTGGTGACCGCCACCATGATCGTGCTATCTGGCCTGCGGCTGCGCATCATCGCCGTACTCACCGGCCTGGTGGCCGTGACCATCGCCGCGGCCGGCGGCCTGCACCTGCTGAAGTCCTACCAGCTCACCCGGTTCACCTCGTTCCTGCATCCGTCGGCCGACCTGGCCGGTGCCGGCTACAACGCGGCCCAGGCCAAGATCGCGGTCGGCTCCGGCGGGATGTTCGGCCAGGGCCTGTTCCACGGCCAGCTGGTCGCGGGCAACTTCGTCCCGTCCCAGCAGACCGACTTCATCTTCACCGTGGCCGGCGAGGAACTCGGCTTCGTCGGCACCATCGTGATCGTGTTCCTGCTCGGCGTGGTGATCCTCCGGGCGCTGCGCATCGCCACCCGGGCAGATGACCTGTTCGGCCTGCTGGTCGCGTCCGGAATCGCGATGTGGTTCGCTTTCCAGTCGTTCGTGAACATCGGCATGACGCTCGGCATCATGCCGATCACCGGCCTGCCGCTGCCCTTCGTGTCCTACGGCGGCTCGGCCATCTTCGCCGACATGATCGCGATCGGCCTGCTCCAGTCCGTCCACCGCCGCCGCACCGTCTTCGAGTGACGCGTCCCGCGCGCCTCCCGACCAGGCCGCCATTCCAGCGGATGCCGCACAATCCCCGCATCATCTGCCCAGATAGGCGTCGTCCGTTGCGCAGCCGCTGTCAACCCGGTCCGTTCGGCTAGTGTGGTTTGATGCCTGTCGAATCGCTGTACTCAGCGCTTGAGCCGCTGTTGCCGCGCGTGCGCAAGCCCATCCAGTACGTCGGCGGCGAGGTGGGCTCGGTGACCAAGGACTGGGACAGCGCTGACGTCCGCTGGGCGCTGTGCTATCCGGACGCCTACGAGGTCGGGCTGCCCAACCAGGGCATCCAGATCCTCTACGAGGTGCTCAACGAGCGCGACGGCGTGCTCGCCGAGCGCACCTACACGGTCTGGCCCGACCTCGAGGCGCTGATGCGCGAGAAGGGCCTGCCCCAGTTCACCGTGGACGCGCACCGGCCGGTCGGCGCCTTCGACGTGCTCGGGGTGAGCTTCGCCACCGAGATGGCCTACACGAACCTGCTGACCGTGCTCGACCTGGCCGGCATCCCGCTCTTCTCATCCGAACGGACCGGGGAACATCCCCTGGTCATCGGCGGCGGCCACGCCGCGTTCAACCCCGAGCCGGCGGCTGACTTCCTCGACGCGGCGGTCCTCGGCGACGGTGAGCAGGCCGTGCTCGCGATCACGGACCTGATTCGCGACTGGAAGCGGGCCGGGCAGCCCGGCGGGCGGGACGGCCTGCTGCTGCGGCTGTCGGCCATCGCTTACGTGCCTCGCTTCTACGACGTAAGTTACCACGAAAATGGCCAGATTTCAAAAGTAGTTCCGAACCGGCCCGGCGTGCTGCCCACAGTGTCGAAGCACACGGTGATGGACCTGGACGCGTGGCCGTATCCGCGCAAGCCCGTCGTTCCCGTCGCGGAGACCGTGCACGAGCGGTACAGCGTGGAGATCTTCCGCGGCTGCACCCGCGGCTGCCGGTTCTGCCAGGCCGGCATGATCACCCGGCCGGTGCGCGAGCGGTCCATCACCACGATCGGCTCCATGGTCGCCGACGGCGTGACGGCCAGCGGCTTCAACGAGGTCGGGCTGCTCTCGCTGTCCAGCGCGGACCACAGCGAGATCAACGAGATCGCCGTCGACCTGGCCGACTGCTATGAGGGGACCAACGTCGGGCTGTCCCTGCCGTCCACCCGGGTGGATGCCTTCAACGTGACGCTCGCCGACGAGCTGAGCCGGAACGGGCGCAGGTCCGGGCTGACGTTCGCCCCCGAGGGCGGGTCCGAGCGGATGCGCAAGGTGATCAACAAGATGGTCACGGAGGAGGACCTGATCCGGACCGTCACGACCGCCTATGCCAGCGGCTGGCGCCAGGTGAAGCTGTACTTCATGTGCGGGCTGCCGACCGAGACCGACGCCGACGTGCAGGCCATCGCGGGGCTCGCGCGCCGGGTGATCGCGGCCGGGCGGGAGGCGACCGGGCGGCGCGACATCAGGTGCACGGTGTCGATCGGCGGCTTCGTGCCCAAGCCGCACACGCCGTTCCAGTGGGCGGCGCAGTGCCCGGCTGAGGTGGTGGACGCCCGGCTGCGTGCGCTCGGCGCCGCGCTGCGCGCGGACCGCGGCTACGGCAAGTCGATCGGCTACCGCTATCACGACGGGCAGCCCGGCCTGATCGAGGGATTGCTGGCCCGCGGCGACCGCCGGGTGGGCGGCGTGATCCTGGCGGCATGGCGGGACGGGGCGCGGTTCGACGGGTGGAGCGAGTACTTCTCGTTCGAGCGCTGGCAGCGGTGCGCCGAGGAGGCTCTGGCCGGGGAGCCGGTGGACCTTGCATGGTATACTACGCGCGAACGTGAATACAGCGAGGTGCTCCCGTGGGATCACCTGGATGCGGGACTTGACCGCGACTGGCTGTGGCAGGACTGGCAGGATTCCATCGCTTCCGAGGGCGCGGGCGAGGTGGAAGATTGCCGCTGGACCCCGTGTTATGAATGCGGGGTTTGTCCCGCCATGGGTACCGAGATCCAGGTAGGTCCGACGGGGGAGCGCCTTGACGGGAGGCGCCTGCTTCCCGTAGTAGGCGGGAGGTAACGTGGCGCAGCCGGTACCCACCAGACCTGCGGTGCAGCATCTGGTGGTCCGGTATGCTAAGCGTGGAAAGATGCGTTTTGCCAGCCACAGGGACGTGGCACGCGCCTTCGAGCGGGGAGTGCGCAAGGCAGGGTTGCCGATTGCTTATTCTGCCGGGTTCACGCCGCATCCGAAGATTTCCTATGCGGGCGGCGCGCCGACCGGTGTGGCGAGCGAGGCTGAGTACCTGAGCCTCGCGCTGACCGCCCGGCAGGCTGAGACGCAGGTGTGCCAGCGGCTGAACGCGGCGCTGCCTGATGGGATTGATGTGATCGACGTCACGGAGGATGCCGGAGGAGACGGGAGGCCGTCTGCGGGTTCCGGCGCGTCGCCGTCCGGGGGCTTCGGCCACCTGGAGGCCTCCGAGTGGCGGGTGGTTCTACCGGGCGTGGGACCGGTGGCGGCACAGCAGGCCGTCTCGGGGTTCCTCGCGCTCAAACAGGCGCCGGTGGAGCGCCTGACGGACAAGGGCGTCCGGCACCTGGATGCCCGCGCGGCCGTGCTCGAGATGGACGTACTCGACATGGACGTACTCGACATGGACGTACTCGACATGGACTCGTCGGGACGGACACGGCCGATCCTGACGGCAGCCAGGGCGCCGCCGTGACAGGCCACCAAGATTGTGCCATTCTCCGAATGGTTGTTCTACATACGGCGCCTGCCGTGCGGCCCGAAGATGTGGTGACCGCGCTGCGCGAGCAGGCCGGCATCGTTCCGTCGTCGCCGCCCATGACCACCCGGCTGGCGCAGGGCCCTCGGGCCTTGCTGGCCAGCAGGCCCCTGCTGGCCAGGGAGGGGTCATGATGGCGAAGCGGTCGGGCCAGGGAGCCGTACCCGTGAAGACAGAGATAGGTTACGAGGCTCGGTGCTGCCGGGCTCGCGCGGTAGCCGCGCGAGCCCAGTGCCAGGGATGGGGCCGCCAGCGCGGCTCCGCCCGGGCCTTCGTTTACAACGTGCTCCCGTGCGGTGTGCGGGTGCGTCGCGGAACGCCGCCAGTGAGCGGAACGCCGCGGTACCGCGCGCCCGGGAGCCTGACTGGAGATTGCCCGAATGCTCGACAGCGAGCTGTACGACAGAGAATCAGATGACAACGCGACGGGCGGGCGTGGTCCCGGCGAACTGAACCCGGCCGTGCCCGCGGCGGTCTTCCAGCCGCCGCAGGTGGTGTTCCAGCCGCCCGCGGCGCGGCCCGAGCCCGCGCGGCCCGAAGCCCCGGCCCAGCCGGCGCCCGCCGGAAGCGGCGCGGGAAGCAGTGCCGCAGGGGCCCGGGTAGCCCGAAGTGAGGCCCGAAGTGAGGCCCGAAGTGAGGAGAGCGCCGGAACCTCCGGCGACGATGACGACGGCACCGGTCCGGGGCGGCGGCGGCGTCGGCGGCCGAGCCGCGGCCGGGGCCGCAGCGGCGACCAGGACGCCGCGCCGGACGGCGGCGACGGCCAGCCGGAGGCCCAGCGCGCTCAGGATGGCGAGGGAAGCCAGCAGGGCCAGCCGGACACGGCGGTCGGCGGCCAAGGTGACGGCCGGCGTCCATCCACCCGCACCCGCAGCCGCAGGACCAGCCGGAATGGTGCCACCGGGGACGGGGCGGACGCGCCGGCCGACCCGGATACGCCCGCGGCGGCTCAGCCGGACGGCACCGGCGACGCCAGCGGTCCGGCCGAAGACGATGGCGACTCCCCGGGTAGCAGCGCGCGCCGGCGTCGGCGCAAGCGCCGCCGTGGTTCGGCCGAGGGATCGGACTCACTGACCCCCGACGACCCGCCGGACACCGTGGTGCACGTCCGCGAGCCGAACGGCAACGACGACGTGCGGTCGGTCAAGGGGTCCACCCGGCTCGAGGCCAAGAAGCAGCGGCGCCGCGAGGGCCGGGAGACCGGCCGCCGCCGCCCGCCGGTCGTCACCGAATCGGAGTTCCTCGCCCGCCGTGAGTCGGTCGAGCGGTCCATGGTGGTCCGGCAGCGCAAGGACCGCACCCAGATCGCGGTGCTCGAAGACGGCGTGCTGGTCGAGCACTACGTGAACCGGTCCAGCCACCAGTCCTACGTCGGCAACGTCTACCTGGGCAAGGTCCAGAACGTGCTGCCGTCGATGGAAGCCGCCTTCGTCGACGTCGGCAAGGGCCGCAACGCGGTGCTCTACGCCGGCGAGGTGAACTTCGACGTCAGCGGGCTGGAGGGCCAGCCCAAGCGGATCGAGTCGGCGCTCAAGCCGGGCCAGTCGGTGATCGTGCAGGTCACCAAGGACCCGGTGGGCCATAAGGGCGCCCGGCTGACCAGCCAGGTCAGCCTGCCCGGCCGCTATCTGGTCTACGTGCCCGGCGCGTCGATGACCGGCATCAGCCGCAAGCTGCCCGACACCGAACGCAACCGGCTCAAGCAGATCCTCAAGAAGGTGATGCCCGAGAACGCCGGCGTCATCGTCCGCACCGCGGCCGAGGGGGCGGCCGAGGAGGAGCTGTCCCGGGACGTATCCCGGCTCGCCGCGCAGTGGGAGGCGATCGAGAAGAAGGCCAAGACGGCCAATGCGCCCGCGCTGCTCTACAGCGAGCCCGACCTGACCATCCGCGTGATCAGGGACGTGTTCAACGAGGACTTCCACAAGCTCGTGGTGTCCGGCGACGAGGCCTGGGACGTGGTCGACGAGTACGTCAAGTACGTCGCCCCGCACCTGGCCGAGCGGCTCACCCGCTGGCCCGGCGACCGGGACGCGTTCGCCGAGTACCGCATCGACGAGCAGCTGGCCAAGGCGCTCGAGCGCAAGGTCTGGCTGCCGAGCGGCGGTTCGCTGGTCATCGACAAGACCGAGGCCATGACGGTCGTCGACGTCAACACGGGCAAGTTCACCGGCCAGGGCGGCAACCTGGAGGAGACCGTCACCCGGAACAACCTCGAGGCCGCCGAGGAGATCGTCCGCCAGCTCCGGCTGCGCGACGTGGGCGGCATCATCGTCATCGACTTCATCGACATGGTGCTGGAGAGCAACCGGGAACTAGTGCTGCGCAGGCTGCTCGAATGCCTGGCCCGGGACCGCACCAAGCACCAGGTCGCCGAGGTGACGTCGCTCGGCCTGGTCCAGATGACCAGGAAGCGGGTGGGTGCCGGCCTGCTCGAGGCCTTCTCCACGCCGTGCGAGTGCTGCAACGGCCGCGGCGTCATCCTCACCTTCGACCCCGACACCGACGGCCACACCACGCACCACACGCACTCCCGCGGCAACGGCGGTAACGGCGGTAACGGCGGCCGCGGACCCAGCCCGGCCTCGGTCGCCGCCCGCGCCCGCGCCGCCGAGATCCCCCCGCCCGCCGCTGACGACGCCGACGACGCAACGCCCCAGGCCGGCGCCCCCACCCCGTCCGGCGCCCCCACCCCGTCCGGCGCCCCCACCCCGTCCGGCGCCCCCACCCCGTCCGGCGCCGGCACCCCGGCGGGCGTCCAGCCGGGCGACGTACTGCCGCCCGCCGACGGCTACCCCGACTCGGCCGCCGCCCCGGCCCAGACGGACAACGGCCAGGCGCCGGATGCCCAGACCGAGCCCGCACGGTCTGGCAGCGGCCGCCGCCGTCGGCGCAAGCCCGCGGCGCCGCGGCCGCGGCCGCCCGCGGCCGCCTGCGGTCCCGGTAGCCCCAGCGCGCCCCGGACACCCCGCCGCCCCCGGTCACCGGCCACCGTGCCCAGCACCCTGCCGGCGCCCGGCGCCGCGGACGTGCCAAGTCTGGATCGGTTCGGAGGATCGGTGCCGCCTAGACCTCCCCTGAGGCCAAGCTCCCGGATAAATCCGGCAAAAGGACAAGGGGAACCGTCGAGGCCATCACAAAAACAAGGCAGCCGAACGAGCCGGGTTCGTGCAGGCGCAAAGGTCTGGTAGCCTTAGCGGTCGGGAGTAGCCCGCTGCGCGGGCCCCGTGTGCACGTTCAAGCGAGCCCGCCGTGGTGACACCGGAGTTCCGAGGCACGCTAGGAAAGCGCAAGGAAAGAGAGAGTTCTCGGGTGTACGCGATTGTGCGCTGTGGCGGCAGGCAGGAAAAGGTCGCGCTGGACGAGGTCGTCACCGTCGACAAGCTGCCAGGCGAGGTCGGCTCGAGCGTTACGCTCCCGGCCCTGCTGGTGGTAGACGGCGACCGGATCATCAGCGACCCCGCCGAGGTCGGCCGCTACCTGGTCACGGCGGACATCGTCGGTGACGCGGCAGGCCCCAAGATCAACATGATCCAGTACCGGAACAAGACCGGCTACCGGCGCCGTCTCGGCCACCGGCAGCGGTATACCCAGGTCCGGATCACCGGCATCGGCACCGAGACCAAGCCGAAGGCCAAGTCGAAGGCCAAGGCAGAAGCCACGGCGAAGGCGGAGGAGGACTGAGATGGCACACAAGAAGGGCGCGTCATCCAGCCGTAACGGCCGCGACTCGAAGGCCCAGCGCCTCGGCGTCAAGCGTTACGGCGGACAGGTCGTGAACGCGGGCGAGATCCTCGTCCGCCAGCGCGGCACGCACTTCCACCCGGGCGAGGGCGTCGGCCGCGGCGGCGACGACACGCTGTTCGCGCTGGTCGGCGGGACCGTCAACTTCGGCAAGTTCCGCGGCCGCCGGGCCGTGAACGTCGTCCCGGCCGAGCCTGGCGCGTAGGCTCGCCGAGGGGACGCAACAGGCAGGACCAAGAAGGCGGGCCGGGCAGCAACCTGGCCCGCCTTTCTCGTGCATACAAAGGGAGTTGGATACCGTGGCGGAGTTCGCCGACCGGGTCACGCTGCGGGTGCAGGCCGGCCACGGCGGAAACGGCTGCGCCTCGATTCACCGGGAGAAGTTCAAGCCGCTGGGCGGCCCGGACGGGGGTAACGGCGGGCGCGGCGGTGACGTGATCCTGGAGGTGGACGCGAGCTCGGCCACCCTGCTCGACTTCCACCGCCGCCCGGTGCGCCGGGCCGGCAACGGCCGACAGGGCGAGGGCTCGAACCGCACCGGCGCCGAGGGCGCCGACCTGATCATCGCGGTGCCGAACGGTACCGAGGTCAAGACCGCCGGCGGCGAGGTGCTGGCCGACCTGCTCGGCGTCGGTACCCGGTTCGTGGCCGCCGCGGGCGGCCGGGGCGGGCTGGGCAACGCGGCCCTGGCCTCGCCGCGGCGCAAGGCGCCCGGGTTCGCGCTCAAGGGCGAGCCGGGGCAGCAGCGCGACCTCATCCTCGAGCTGAAGACGGTGGCCGACGTCGGGCTGGTCGGCTTCCCCAACGCCGGCAAGTCCTCCCTGATCGCGGCGATGTCCGCGGCCCGGCCGAAGATCGCCAACTACCCGTTCACCACGTTGATCCCGAACCTCGGCGTGGTCGAAGCGGGCGACGTCCAGTTCGTCGTGGCCGACGTGCCGGGCCTGATCCCGGGCGCCAGCCAGGGCAAGGGCCTGGGCCACCACTTCCTGCGGCACGTGGAGCGCTGCTCCACCCTGGTCCACGTGCTTGACTGCGCGACCGAGGAACCGGGCCGCGACCCGGTGGCCGACCTGGCCGCGATCGAGGCGGAGCTGGCCGCCTACGGCGACGCGACCGGCGCCGAGCTGGTCAGGCGGCCGCGGCTGATCGCGCTGAACAAGATCGACGTGCCGGCCGCCCGGGAGCTCGCGGACCTGGTCCGGCCGGAGTTCGAGGCGCGCGGCTACCAGGTCTTCGAGATCTCCGCCGCCACCGGCGAGGGCCTGCGCCCGCTGGGCTTCGCGATGGCCGCGCTGGTGGCCAGGGACCGCGCCGCGCGGCCCGCCGAACAGCCCGCCGAGCGGGTCCGGGTCAAGAGTCGCCGTGAAGGCCGCCGACGAGCCGGGCTTCGAGGTGGTCAGGATGGGCGACAGCTTCCTCATCAAGGGCGAGAAGCCGCAGCGCTGGGTCCGGCAGACCGACTTCAGCAACGACGAGGCGGTCGGCTACCTGGCCGACCGGCTGGCCCGGCTGGGCGTCGAGGAGGCCCTCGCCGAGGCGGGCGCCGAACCAGGCGCCGAGGTCCTGATCGGCGACCCGGACGACGCCGTGGTGTTCGACTGGGACCCGGTCCGCCCCGATGGCCAGCGGAGCCAGCGGGCCCGGCCGGTAACGCAAAGGGCAGGCAGCATCTCGGCCCGCGCGGCACCGATCCCCGGCTGTCGCCGTGACGACCGTCCCGGAGACCGCGGCCGCCGGCCCGGCCGCCGCCGACCGCCCGGACATCGCCACCGCCCTGCGGGTGGTGGTCAAGGTCGGCTCTTCGTCGCTGACCACCCCCGACGGCGAGATCGCCGGCGAGGCGATCGGCGCGCTGGCCGCCGCGCTGGCCGCCCGCAGGCAGGACGGCGCGCAGGTCGTCCTGGTGTCTTCGGGAGCGATCGCGTCCGGCCTGGTCCCGCTCGGGCTGTCCCGGCGCCCCCGCGACCTGGCCACCCAGCAGGCGGCGGCCAGCGTCGGCCAGGGGCTGCTCATCGCCAGGTACACCGCCGCCTTCGCCCGGCACGGCATCCGCACCGGCCAGGTCCTGCTGTCCGCCGACGACCTGATGCGCCGGACCCACTACCGCAACGCCCAGCGCACCCTGGACCGGCTGCTCGAGCTCGGCGTGCTGCCGGTGGTCAACGAGAACGACACGGTGGCCACCGACGAGATCAGGTTCGGCGACAACGACCGGCTGGCCGCGCTGGTCGCGCACGTCACCCGGGCCGGGGCGCTCATCCTGCTCTCCGACGTGGACGGCCTGTATGACGGCGACCCGCGCCGCGGCGAGGCCCAGCGGATCACCGAGATCCGCGAACGAGCCGACCTGGACGGGATCAGGCTGGGCCGGGGCGCCAAGGCCGGCCAGGGGGGCAGCCAGGCGGGCCAGAAGCAAGGCATCGGCGGCATGGCCACCAAGGTGGAAGCCGCGATGATCGCGTCGGCGGCCGGCATCCCGACCGTGGTGGCCGACGCGGCCAGCGCCGCGGCCGCGCTCAGCGGCGGGCCGGCTGGCACCTACTTCGCCGCCGCCCACGGCCGCCGCCCGGCGACCAGGCTGCTCTGGCTCAAGCACGCCGCCGTGGCCCGCGGCAGCCTGCGGCTAGACCAGGGCGCGGTCGTCGCGATCACGAAACGCAGCGCCAGCCTGCTGCCGGCCGGGATCACCGGCGTCGAGGGAACCTTCGACGCCGGCGACCCGGTTGACCTCCGCGATGAGAGCGACGCCATCGTCGCGCGCGGCCTGGTGAACTACGACGCCGCCGAGATCCCCGGCCTGATGGGCCGCTCGACCAGGTGGCTGGCGAGCAAGCTAGGTCCGGAGTACGAGCGCGAGGTCGTGCACCGCGACGATCTCGTAATTTTGTGTTAGCCCGGGGGGCGGTGCTAGCCCGGGGGGCGACCCCCCGGAACCCCGGTGCGCTTCGCGCCCCGCTGCGGTGCCCGCCGTAGTATCACGCGGCCGGAGGGGCCAAGGCCCCTCGCGGCCGCGTGATGTCGGAGCTTCGCTCCGGACTTCTCGCCGTACGGCTCCGGACTACGTACTCGCCGTACGGCTCGGGGCTAGTTGTCGCCGCCGCTGCCGGTGCCGGTGCCGGTGCCGCCGCCCCGGTTCTGCAGCCGGTCGAACAGCCCGCCGCCGGCCCGCGTCGCGCTCTCCGCCACGCCGCGGAAGATCCCGATCAGCGGGTCCTCGGAGCGGCTCCACGAGTCCTGGTAGGACTTGGCGGCGTTCCTGACTTCCTCGCCGACCGAGGCCTGGCCGTCGGTGTCCCGGCGCGGGTAGTCGCCGCCGAGGATGCGGTCGTAGTCGCCGTGCGTGGCCCAGTAGTCGAGCTCGGCGAACCTGACCACGGCGAACGGGTGCGTGTTGCCCTGCAGCTGCATGATCTTCAGGATGCTGTCCCGCAGGTCGGGCACCGCGTCGTACTCGTGTGCCTGCTCCCGGAACGCGTCCGGGTTCAGCTCGGACAGCTGCGCGCCGCCGGCCAGCTTCATCAGCGCCCGCCGGCCCGCGTCCACGTCCTGGCCGGCCAGCAGCCCGGCCCGGTCGCAGGACAGCTCGGACTTGCGGAACCACTCCTCGAGGCCCCAGATGATGCCCCGCAGGCCGATATAGCCGATCGGCATCCAGGCGATCCGCTGCGCCAGCTGGATCAGGAACAGCAGCATGGTGCGGTAGACCGCGTGCCCGGACAGGATGTGCCCGAGCTCATGCCCGACCACCCACCTGAGCTCCTCCGGGTCATACAGGTTGACCATGCCGGTGGTGATGACGATGAACGGCTTGTCCCGGCCCAGCGCCATCGCGTTCACCAGCGGGTTCTGGGTGACGTACACCTCGGGCACCTCGGGCAGGTCCAGGATGTAGGACCCGTCCCTGACCAGCTCGTAGATGTGCGGGAACTGCCGCTCGGAGGCCCGGACGCTGCCGGCCAGGAAGGTGAGCCGGAAGGCCCGCTCGTTGAACAGGCCGAACAGCTTGCGCAAAAGTGTGTCGAACCCGCTGAGCTTGCGCAGCGCCACTAGCGCGGAGCGGTCGGCGGGATGCTCGTAGGCGCGGGACGAGATGCCGGTGAGCCGGACTCGCGCGCGATCTGGCACTGAAGTCATATCTCGAATGGTAACCCCAGCGCCGGCCAGTTGGGCCGGCATTGGACGCCGGTACGATACGACGGCATGAGGGCTCACTAGCCATGCGCCGGATCGGAGTGATGGGCGGCACGTTCAACCCCGTCCACCACGGTCACCTGGTCGCCGCGAGCGAGGTCGCGCACGACTTCGCGCTGGACGAGGTCGTCTTCGTGCCGACCGGCGAGCCGTACCAGAAGGACTCCCGCAGGGTCGCGCCGGCCGAGGACCGGTACCTGATGACGGTGATCGCCACCGCGTCGAACCCCAAGTTCAGCGTCAGCCGGGTGGACATCGACCGGCCCGGGCCCACCTACAGCATCGACACGCTGCGCGATCTGCGCGCCGCGGCCGCCCCGGAAGACGAGCTGTTCTTCATCACCGGCGCCGACGCGCTGGCCAGGATGCTGACCTGGCACGACGTGGACGAACTATTCACCCTGGCGCATTTTGTAGGCTGTACGAGGCCAGGACACCGGCTTTCCGGGGCGGGCCTGCCGGACGGGAAGGTCAGCCTGGTCGAGATCCCGGCGCTGGCGATCTCCTCGACCGAGTGCCGCGCCCGGGTCGGCGCGGGCGAGCCGGTCTGGTACCTGGTCCCCGACGGGGTGGTGCAGTACATCGCCAAGCGCGGCCTGTACGCGAAGGCGTGACACTCCGCTTGTGAGAGGGTAAACAGGGACAGACAGTCCCCTACCGAGGAGGCCGGCAAGCACTCGTGACTGCCACACCGAGGGCCGTCGAGCTGGTGGAGACCGCCGCGCTGGCCGCGGCGGACAAGCTGGCCGCCGGCATAATCGCCTATGACGTGAGCGATCAGCTCGTTATCACCGACGCGTTCCTGCTCTGCTCGGCGCCGAATGACCGCCAGGTCAAGGCCATCGTGGACGAGGTCGAGCTGCGGATGCGCCAGGCGGGCGCGAGCCTGGTCCGCCGCGAGGGCGAGCGGGAGGGCCGCTGGGTGCTCCTGGACTACCTCGACGTGGTGATTCACGTGCAGCACTCCGAGGAGCGCACCTACTACGCGCTCGAGCGGATCTGGAAGGACTGCCCCCAGATCCCGCTGCCGGAGCTGGTCGTCAATCCGGGGAGGACGCCCTGAGCGATCCGGTGCGGCTGGTGCTGTGGCGGCACGGCCAGACGGTGTGGAACGCCGAGCGCCGGTTCCAGGGGCAGAGCGACATCCCGCTCGACGAGACCGGGCAGGCGCAGGCCGATCGGGCCGCGAGGCTGCTCGCCGCGCTGCGCCCGGACCTGATCGTCTCCTCCGACCTGAGCCGCGCGGCCAGCACCGCCGCTCGCGCTGGCCCGGCTGACCGGCCTGGAAGTGGTGCTGGACAAGGACCTGCGGGAGCGGCACGGCGGCTGCTGGGAGGGGCTGACCGACACCGAGATCCGCACGCGCTACCCAGCCGGGCACGCCACCTGGAACCCGCCCGACGGCGAGCCGGGCCCCGTGGTCGCCGACCGGGTAGCGGGCGCGCTGAATCGCGTCGCCGCGACACTCGCCGAGCCGGACATGCCGACCGGGCTGGCCGTGGTGGTCAGCCATGGCGCCGCGCTGCGGCTCGGCATGTCGCGGCTGCTCGGCATGCCGGACGAGCTGTTCGGCGTGCTCGGCCCGCTGTCCAACTGCTCCTGGTCGGTGCTCGGCCGCCGCCAGGACCGCTGGCGGCTGCTCGAGCACAACGCAGGTACCCTGCCCGAGCCCATCCTCAGCGATGACCGTTAACGACCATCATTCCGACCGGGCCGGGCGATCCGCCTCCCTCACCTGGTACGGCCAGGCTGGGTTCCGCCTGGCGGCGGGGGATAGCCGGGTGCTGATCGACCCGTTCCTGACCGACCGGCCCGACCGCCGCTACCGGCCGCCCGCCGCGGCCCAGGACTTCGCCGACGTCACCCTGGTGCTCTGCACCCACGAGCACGTGGACCATCTGGACCTGCCGTTCCTGCGTGAGTTCTGCGCGGTCAACCCGGGCGCCCGGATCGTGGTGCCCTTGCCGGTGGTCCAGATCGCGGTCAGCGGCGGGATCGACCGCGCGCGGCTGGCCGGCGCGGTGCCGGGTGAGGAACTGCACGACCGGGACGTGACCGTGCACCCGGTGCCGGCGATGCACGGCATCGGCGGCGACGAGCCGGTGGTGTACGAGTTCTCCCGGGATGGCGGCCCGGTCCGGTTCCTGGGCTACGTGCTGGAGATCGGCGGCATCGGCTTCTACCACGCCGGCGACTGCCTGGTCTATCCCGAACTCCCCGGCACCCTCGCCGCGCTCGCCCCCGACGTGCTGATGATCCCCATCAACGGCCGTGACCACATGCGCGAATCCCGCGGGATCGTCGGCAACATGAACGAGACCGAGGCCGCCTGGCTGTGCGCCCAGGTCGGCCCGTCCTATGTCATCCCCATGCACTACGAGGCGATCGCCGGCAACACCGGGGACCCCGGCCACTTCACCACCCTGGTCCGCGAATCCGCCACCCCGGCCACCGTCCTGGCCCCCCCGCGCGCCACCCCCTTCACCCTGGCTCTGCCTTAACCCGGCCCGGCGTGTAGAACGTATTCTGCGGACTGAGTGCGAGGCGGAACGGAAATAGATGGCGACGGTACCAAGGCAGCAGCCAGCGCGATCGCGCGCATCCGGTCCCCGGCCGGACGGCGGTCCGGCCGCCGACGAGCAGGAGCAGCGGGCCCGTTCCACCACCGGCGACCTGCTCAACCTGGTCGAGCAGCTGTCCAACTTCGACCGGATCGGGGTGACCCGCCTCGCCCGCCACCTCGGCGTGCCGGTGCCTACCGCCTACCGGATGCTGCGCGCGCTTGAGCGCGCCGGATACGTCGAGCAGCTGGCCGAGTCCAAGGAATACCGGCTCACCCTGAAGCTGTTCGAGCTCGGCAGCCGGGTGGCGAGCCGGACCACGCTGCGTGACCTCGCCGCCGTCGAAGTGGAGCGCCTGGCCCAGCAGGCCGGCCTCGCCTCCAACGTGAGCGTGCTCGTCGATGGGGACGTCCTGTACCTGGCCCAGGTCAAGACCGAGGAACTGCTGGCGGTGAACCTGACGCCGGGCAGCCGGGCCCCCGCCACCTGCACCGCGATGGGCAAGGCGATGCTCGCGGTGGAGTACCGCGACGTGCGGTCCATCGTCGGGCCCGGGCCGTACCCGCGCCGGACCGAGCACTCGCTCACCACCTACGAGCAGCTGGTCACCGAGCTCGCCGAGATCCAGCGCCTCGGTTACGCCGTCGACCGGCAGGAACTCAACCTCGGCGTGTGGTGCGTGGCCGCGCCGATCCTCGGGGTCAGGCAGACCCAGCCCGCCGCGGTGAGCGTCTCCGCGTACCGCCCCCATCTCGGCGCGGCCGAGGAGGAACGCCTGGGCAAGCTGGTTATCGCCGCCGCGAGCCGCATCTCCGACCGGCTGGGCGGCCTGGGCAACGTGGTCTGATCACCATGGTTACCGGCCCGCACCGCGTCACCCCCGGCGGCAAGCCGCGGGCCCGGGCGCTCGGGATCCCGTTCGGCGGCCGCCCCGGCCGGTGGAACGCCATCACCGACGTGCCCGGGGTCGAGGTGGGGTACGTGACGCTGATCGAGGGCGACGCAGTGCGGACCGGGGTGACGGCCATCCATCCCCGCGGTCCGGCCGGGACCGGCGACCCGGTGGCGGCGGGCTTCCACTGCCAGAACGGCAACGGCGAGATGACCGGGGTCTCCTGGATCAACGAGTCGGGTACGTTCACCGGGCCGGTCGCGATCACCAACACCCACGCGGTCGGCGTCGCGCACGCCGGGATCATCGCCTGGACGGTCCGGCACCATCCCGCGGTGGCGGAGGTCTGGCTGCTCCCGGTGGCCGCGGAGACCTGGGACGGCTACCTGAACGACATCAACGGGCACCACGTCACCGAGGCGGACGTGGTCGCGGCGATCGACGCGGCCACCGCCGGCCCGGTCGAGGAAGGCTCAGTCGGCGGCGGCACCGGGATGAACTGCTACCAGTTCAAGGGCGGATCCGGGACCGCCTCACGAACCGTCGGTGACCCGGGCCGGGCCTACACGGTCGGCGTGTTCGTGCAGGCTAATTTCGGCGAGCGCCGGGAACTGGTGCTGGCCGGGGTGCCGCTCGGCGACGCGCTGGCGGATGATAACCCGCTGCTGGACTTCCGGCTGGCCCCGCCGGGCTCCGGCTCGGTCATCGCCGTGGTGGCGACGGACGCGCCGCTGTTCCCGCACCAGTGCCAGGCGCTGGCCCGGCGGGTCACCGCCGGGCTGGCCCGGACCGGCACGACCGGATCCCACTTCTCCGGTGACCTGTTCCTGGCCTTCTCCACCGCCAACCCCGGCGCCTTCCGGCCCGGCGAGCAGGCCATGTCCCGGCTGTCCTTCCTCCCCTGGGAGCACCTCGACCCGTTCTACGAGGCCGTGGTGCAGGCCACCGAGGAAGCCGTGGTCAACGCGCTGGTCGCGAACGACGACATGACCGGCCGCGACGGGCACCGCACCCCGGCGCTGCCCCGCGGTCGCGTCACCGAACTCCTATCCGCCGCCGGCCGCCTCGCCTGATTCCGCAGCGCGGCGGCCGGAACGGGGCCATCCTGTCCAGATTCCGGTGCCGGAGGTGTATCAGGACCGCCGCAGGCCGCCTCTGTGACAGTGTCTGGCCGGGGTGAACCGGACCAGACGGTGCAAACGGGGGGGTTACACGGCATCGGAGAGGCGATGCGGGGGACCTCTCCGCTGCCGTGTCCCCACCGGAGACCACCGGTGGTCTCGCCGGTCGGCGTTACCGCGGCGGCTCGCCGAGGACGGCGGCGAAGCGGTCCCTGACCGTCGCCGCGGTCCGGTCCGGCGGGGCGTCCCAGACCTCGGCGTTGAAGATCTCCACCTCCACGTAGCCGTCGTACCCGGCCGCCGTGACGCTGGCCGAGATGGGCGCGAAATCGATCACCCCGTCGCCGAGGTGACCACGGCCGAGCAGGGTGTCCTGCGGCAGCGGCAGCACCCAGTCGCACACCTGGTAGCTGACGATCCGCCGTCCGGCCCGGGCGATCTCCTCGGCCAGCCGCGCGTCCCACCAGACGTGATAGGTGTCGACCACCACGCCGACCGCGCCGGCGGGGAACCGCAGGGCCAGGTCCACCGCCTCGCCCAGGCTGGAGATCACGCACCGGTCGGCGCAGAACATCGGGTGCAGCGCCTCGATGCCGAGCCGGACCCCGAGCCGCTGCGCCTCGGGCACCAGCTCGCCGATCGCGTCCGCGACCATGCGCCGGGCCAGGCCGAGGTCCCGCTGGCCGGGCGCCAGGCCGCCGCAGACCAGGACCAGCGTGTCCGTGCCCAGTTCGGCCGCCTCCGCGAGGGCCGCCAGGTTGTCCGCCCGCGCGGCCCGCCGCCCGTCCGGGTCGGCCCGGGTGAAGAACCCGCCCCGGCACAGGCTGGAGACCCGCAGCCCGGCCGCGCGCACCGCCGCCGCCGCTTCGGCCAGGCCGGTTTCCGCGACCCGGTCCCGCCACAGCCCGATGGCCGGGATGTCATGCCGCACGCACAGCGCGACGGCCTCGGTCAGGCCGAGGTGCTTGACCGTGGCCTGGTTCAGCGACAGCCGTTCCAGCCCGATCACGCCGGCCCCGCCGGTCACATTCGCTCCGGGCCGGCCATGCGGGCCGTCAACGCGGTCATCCGCTCGACGGCCAGCTCCGGTTCGGTCAGCGCCCCGGCGGCCGCGGCCAGCTCGAACACCCGGATCAGGTGCCTGGCCGGCCGCTGCCGCTGCAGTCCGCCCAGCATCACGAAGTGCGGCTGCAGGCCGTTCAGCCAGGCCAGGAAGGCCACCCCGACCTTGTAGTGGTAGGTCGGCGGCTCGAAGATCAGCCGACTGAGCGGGACCGTCGGCGCCATGGCGGCGTCGTAGCCCGCCAGGTCGCCCGCGTCCAAGGCGGCCAGCGCCGCGGCGGCCGGGGCGGTGATCGCGGCGAACGCCCCGAGCAGGGCGTCACTATGAGAACCGTCCGCGTCACCCCGGATCAGCCCGGCGTAGTTGAAGTCGTCCCCGGTGTACAGCCGTACCCCGGACGGCAGCCGCCGCCGCAGCGCCACCTCCTGGCCCGCGTCCAGCACCGACAGCTTGATGCCGTCCACCTGGCCGCCGGCCCGGTCGACCAGCTCGAGCACGGTCCCGGCGGCCTCCTCGAAGCCGGCGCTGCCCCAGTAGCCGCGCAGCGCCGGGTCGAACGCCTCGCCCAGCCAGTGCAGGATCACCGGCCGGTCCGCCTGCTTCAGCAGCTCGCCGTACACCTCCAGGTAATCCCGCGGGCCGCGGGCCCGGGCGGCCAGCGCGCGGCTGGCCATCACGATCACCTGCGCCCCCGCCGACCGGACGAACGCCACCTGCTCGGCGTAAGCGCCGGTGATCGCGCCGATCCCGTGGTCCTCGCCGTCGGGGAGCTGATCGGTTCCCGCCCCGCAGGCCAGCGTGCCCGAGCGCCCCGCCTCCGCGGCCCGGGCCGCGGTCCTGGCGATCAGCTCCCGGGCCTGCTCCCAGGACAGCCCCATGCCGCGCTGTGAGGTGTCCATCGCCTCGGCCACGCCGAACCCGTACGCCCACAGGTGCTCCCGGAAGCCCATGGTCGACTCCCAGTCGATGACCGGGACCCCGCCCGGCGCGGGCGCGGCCGCCACGTGCGCGGCCGCGAAGACCTTCCGGCGGGCCGGCGGCGGGTAGCCAGCCGCGAAGCCCGGCTCGGGGATGATCAGCGGCCCGGCCCGGCCGGGCAGCTGAATCCGTGCCACCACGTCAGATGGCCAGCGGGGGTACGCAGAGGCGCCGGCCTTCGGCCGAGGATTGCAGCGCCAGGTTGGCCAGCTGCACCCCCTTGGCCCCCTCAACCAGGTCCCAGGCGAACGGCCGGCCCTCGGACGCGCACTTCAGGAACAGCTCCCACTCCACCTTGAACCCGTTGTCGAAGCTCATGTTGTCCGGCACGTCCGACCACAGCGCCTGGCACTCGATGGGGTCGGGCAGGTCGGGGTTCCACACCGGCATCGGCGTGGATACCCGGTGCTGCACCGCGCAGTCGCGCAGCCCGGCCACCGCGCCCGTGCCGTTCGGCGATGCCGCGCAGCCGCTCCTCGCTGCGGCCGACCAGGATCGGCTCCGGGTAGAGGCTTGAGCCGTCCTCGAGCCGGACGCCGCCCTGCTCCCTGATGGCCAGCAGCGACCGCACTAGGTGCTGCCGGTACCCCATCCGGCCGGTGACACCGTTGAGGGCGACGTGGATGACCTTACGCGTCATGGTTCGGCCTTCGGTCGGTGACGGGTCCGGTGCTAGCCTGAACACCAGGGGAAAGTGCTTTCCCAGATTAGGCTGGCCCCGGATAATGGGTCAAGCGCGCGACAGCGAAGACGCGACGGTGAGGGAGGGGTCCGTGAGCCAGGCCCGTCCGGAGCTGGCCCGGCCGCGATCGCCGGGAATAAGCAGGGTGACGCTGCAGGACGTCGCCGACCGGGCCGGGGTCTCGCTGACCACCGCGTCCCGGGTGGTGAACGAGGGCTCGCGCCGGGTCGGGCCGCGGCTGGCCGATCGTGTCAACCGGGCCGTCGCCGAGCTCGGCTACACCGCTAACTTGCAGGCCAGGGCCGTCGCCACCGGGCAGAGCACGATGGTCGGCGTGGTCGTGCACGACATCGCCGACCCGTACTTCTCCTCCATCGCGGCCGGGCTGATCGAGGTCGCCGACGCGCATCAGCTGCTGGTCTGCATGTCCAGCACGGCGGCCACCGAGGCAGCCGAGCGTGCGTACGTGGCGCTGATGCGCGCCCAGCGGGCCCGGGCGGTGATCCTGATCGGCAGCCGGTCCGACGACGCCGCGGCCCGGGATGCGCTGCGCGCCGAGATCGCCGCCTTCACCCGCTCCGGCGGCCGGGCCGTGGCCGTCGGCCAGGACCTGCTGGGCGTGGACACGGTGCTGCCGGAGAACGCCGCGGGCGCCGAGGCGCTGGCCCGGGCCATGGTGGCGCTGGGGCACCGCCGCTTCGCCGTGCTGGCCGGGCCGCGGGGCCTGCTGACCGCCCGGGAGCGGCTGGACGGATTCCGGGCCGGGCTGGCGGCCTGGTCGGTGTCGCTCGACCCGGCCCGGATCGTCTACGGCGCGTTCACCAGGGACGGCGGTTACGAGGCGATGAGCGCCGTCCTGGCCGCGGACGAACCGCTGCCGGACTGCGTGTTCGCGGTCACCGACGTGATGGCCATGGGCGCGCTGGCCCGGCTCCGGGCCAGCGGCCTGCAGGTACCGGCCGACATCGCGCTGGCCGGGTTCGACGACATCGGCACCCTGCGGGACGTGTACCCGCCGCTGACCACGGTGCGGCTGCCGCTCAAGCGGATGGGGGAGATGGCGGCCAGCCTGGTCCTGGCCGAGGCCGCCAGCCCGGCTCCCGGCACAGCCGACGACCAGCAGCAGCCGCGGGTCATCCCGGTGCCCGGCGAGGTCATTCTCAGGGAAAGCACCCTCCCGCGCCCGCCCGGCTGACACCTTCCCCCGGCTCTTGCGCACCGGGCGCTCATCAGGTACGTTTCGCAGAAATTGGAAAGCGCTTGCCAGGCGCGGGCTACCTGTGCAAGCCGGGACAGCCGGACCCCTACAACTGGTTCCCGTACGCCGCGCTCGGCGTCCTCGTGGTGTCGGCCATCTACGCCATGTGGCTGGTCCGGCGCGACCCCGGCCTGGCCGGGCGGGTCGGCTCGATCGTCGCCGACGAGTAACCCAGGAGGGATCTGCCATGACCGACACCGCGGTCCGGGCCGGCCACACGGCCAGCGCGCACCCTGCACATCCGCTGGACCCGGCCACGCCGGCCGAGTACCTGGCCGGCCGGGACATCATGGTGGCGGCCGGGCTGCTAGCCGAACCCGTCCGGTTCGCCTACTACGGCCTCGAGGAGCCACCCAAGGGCGAGGTCTTGACCAGCAAAGACGCGGATCGAAGGCTGCGCGCATTCCTGGTCCACACGGGCACCGGCGAGTCGACCGACGTGGTGGTGTCGCTCACCCGCCGGGAGGTCGTCCGCGCGCGCACGCTGAACCCCGGCACCGACGGCCAGATGCCGATCCTGGACAGCGACTACGCGGCCGTGGACGAGATCACCAAGGCCGATCCGGAGTGGCGCGCGGCCATGGCCAGGCGCGGCTACCACGACGTCAGCAAGATCAGGACCGCCCCGATCACGGCGGGGGCGTTCGGGGTGGCCGACGACGACCGGCGGCGGATGGTCCGGGTGCTGGCCTTCGTCCAGGCCGGCGAGCACGACCTGGCCTGGGCGCACCCCGTCGACGGCGTCGCCGCCTACGTGGACCTGATCGAGAAGAAGGTCTTCAAGGTCACCGACGAGTTCGAGCTTCCGGTGCCGGGCGAGTCCGGCGACTACGACGACGAGGCCGTCCGCGGCCCGCACCGCCGCACCCTCAGACCCATCGAGATCACCCAGCCGGAGGGGCCGAGCTTCACCCTCGACGGGTACGTGCTGAGCTGGCAGGACTGGTCGATGCGGATCGGCTTCGACGCCCGCGAGGGGCTGACCCTGCATCAGGTCAGCCTGCATGATCACGACGGCGGGGATGAGCGGCCGGTGCTCTACCGGGCCTCGATCCCGGAGATGGTCGTGCCCTACGGCGACCCGAAGTTCCGCTACTGGCAGGCCTACTTCGACACCGGCGAGTACCTGGTCGGCAAGTGGGCCAACTCACTCGAGCTCGGCTGCGACTGCCTCGGCGAGATCGCCTACCTGGACGCCACCGTGACCGACGAGAGGGGCCAGCCCCGCACCATACCCAACGCGATCTGCATCCACGAGGAAGACTTCGGCATCTTGTGGAAGCACACCGACATCTTCAACGGCTCGGCCCAGTCCCGCCGCCAGCGCCGGCTCGTGGTCTCCTACTTCACCACGGTGGGCAACTACGACTACGGCTTCTACTGGTACTTCTACCTGGACGGCACGATCGAGTGCGAGATCAAGGCGACCGGGGTGCTGTTCACCTCGGCCTACCCGGGCCCGGCGTACCCGGACGGAGCGCACCCGTACTCCACCGAGGTCGCGCCCGGGCTGGCCGGCGCGGTGCATCAGCACCTGTTCAGCGCCCGGCTCGACATGACCGTGGACGGGCTGGCCAACGCGGTGGAAGAGGTGGACGTCAGCGGCCTGCCGATCGGGCCGGACAACCCGTACGGCAACGCCATCGTGCAACAGGTGACCCGGCTGGCCCGCGAGTCGCAGGCCGGCCGCCGCGCGGACGGGTCCCGCGGCCGGACCTGGCGCATCATCAGCACCGAACGGCTGAACCGGTTCGGCCGCCCCACCAGTTACACGCTCTACCCGGAGTCGGCGCCGGCGCTGCTGGCCGACCCGGATTCCCCGCTAGCGGCCCGGGCCGGCTTCGCGGCCAACCACCTGTGGGTCACCGGGTACGACCCGGACCAGCGCTGGCCGGCCGGTGACTTCGTGAACCAGAACCCCGGGGGAGCGGGCATCCCCGCTTTCATCGCGGGCGACCGGGACATCGACGGCGCCGACATCGTGGTGTGGCACACGTTCGGCCCCACCCACGTCCCGCGCCCGGAGGACTGGCCGGTCATGCCCGTCGCCCGCTGCGGCTTCGTGCTCAAGCCGACCGGTTTCTTCGACCGCAACCCCACCCTGGACGTCCCGCCCCCCGCCCCCCACTGCTCTCCGCAACCATCCTCGGTGGGCTGATCAGCGGGGCGGGTGCGGGTGTGCGCGTTGTCGTGGTGGGGGCCGGGTTCGCCGGCCTGATGCCGGGGTACTGGCCGCCGCGGCAGTCACCGATGTCACCACCGGGTTCACGCGCCGGCCGTGCTGGCGGGTGGCCGGGGGGCGCGCAGGCGGTCTGCGCGGGGGAGGGTTTGCTGTCGCTGTGGAGCACGTATCCGGCTACCGGTCGCGGACCTAGCCGATCGGGTGGCGGCCCGGGCCCGCGGCCAGGGTCACGGCCTGGCCCGGCGGCGCGGCCGTCTGCTTCTGTGCCGCCCGGGCCAGGCCTCGGGTCATCGAGGTAAGCATCGACGGGACCTGCGCCCGCCACGTCGCCATGGTGTGTCCGCACCCGGCGGTGAGCGTCAGCGGCACGCCCGCCTGCCGCAGTCGCAGTTCCTGCCAGAAGGCCTTGGCATTAGCCACATCCTGCCTGTCCTCCGCGCCCGCGCCCAGCCAGAACCGGGGGATGACCGCGCCGGCGGGCAGCCGCTGGATCTCCTCGAGCGGGGTGTTCTCCTCCTGCAGCCTGGGGTTGCCGCCGAACGGGCTGACCAGGCGGTGCGGTCCGGCCAGCTGGTTGTCCAGCGGCGTGAAGTAGCCGCTGAGCGCCGCGGCGAACCCGTAGCGGTGCGGGTAGCGCAGGGCCATGTTGGCGGCGCAGAAGCCGCCCTCGGAATAACCGGCCACGCCCCAGGCCGAGCCCGGCGGCTGCACCCGCAGGGTGCGCGCGATCCGCGTCGGCAGGTCCACCGCCAGGTAGGTCAGGTCCTGCGGGCCGCCCACCTGGTTGAGGCACTGCAGCGAGATCCTCGTACTGCCGTTCGCGTCCGGCATGACCACCACGGCGGCCCGGGCGAGCTTGTCCTCCAGCAGGTGGTCGAAGGTATTCGTGACGCCCATCACGCTGATCCAGTCTTCCGGCTTGCCCGGCTGGCCGTGGATGAGCTCGATCACCGGAAACCGGTAAGCCTGATACCCCGGCTGGAAGTACTGCGGCGGCAGGTAGACGTACACCTCCCGGGTGATGCGGCTGCGCGGGCCGGGCACCATCAGCCGCAGCGTATATCCCTGCTGCTGCGCCTGCCGCAGGTGGATGCGGCTCCCGTCGAGCGTGCCGGACCCCGAGCGGGATGTGAGCGTGATGTCGGGCACCCGGGACGCCGCGGTGACGCCCTGGTTGGTCATGTCCGCTATCACCGCGCCCCAGGTCTGGTAGTAGCCGTAGTACTTGTTCACGGCCAGCACCCCGAACAGCATCGCGGGCATGAAGGCCAGGAACGCGGCCAAGACGCGGATGATTGTGTGGCGGGCGAAAATCGCCGGCCACATCAGCCCGCCGAATATCACCACAAGCAGGACAAAAAGCGCCGTGCTCTGGGGTTCTAGCATGTAGGCCTCCGTGTCCCCCGGCCTGCCCCCAGGCCGACGGGTTCCTACGCATACGGAGGCTGCACGGCTCCCGGTGATACGCCGCGTTACCGATGTGCTGGCGGGCTGGTTTCGGCCGGCTGGTCGGCGGGTGGCCGGCCGCGGGGCCGCATCGGGCCGGCGTGGCGCGGTAGCCGGCCAGCGTCGGCGAGAGCCCGGCGGAGCAGGAACTCGATCTGGGCATTGGTGCTGCGCAGCTCGTCGTTAGCCCATTTGGCCAGCGCGTCGTGGACGGCGGGGTCGAGCCGGAGCAGGACGCCCTTGCGCTCGCTCACGCGGCGACCATCCCCGTCGTAACCGGGAGCGTCGTAACCGGCACAGCCGTCACTGGTAGAGGGAGCCGGTGTTGACGACCTGCTGGGTCGCCTGCTCGCTGCACAAGACCACGAGCAGGTTAGACACCATGGCGGCCTTCCGCTCCTCGTCCAGCTCGACGACGCCCTCCTCCTGCAGCCGCTCCAGGGCCAGCTTGACCATGCCGACGGCCCCCTCGACGATGCGCGTCCGCGCGCCTACGACCGCGCTGGCCTGCTGCTGGCGCAGCATGGCCTGGGCGATCTCCGCGGCGTAGGACAGCCGGGTGAGGCGTGACTCGATGATGTGCACGCCGGCCGGCCTGACCCGGACGGCGATCTCCGCCGACAGCCGCTCGGTGATCTCATCTGCGTTGTCGCGCAGTGACAGCTTGCCGCTGCCCCGGTTGTCGTAGGGGTAGCTGGAGGCGATGTGCCGGACGGCGGTCTCGGTCTGGATGGTGACGAACTGCGTGAAGTCATCGACCGAATATTTGGCGCTGGCGGTGTCCTGCACCTGCCAGACGACCACGGCGGCGATCTCGATCGGGTTGCCGTCGGCGTCGTTGACCTTGGCCTGGGCTGACTCCTGGTTGCGGATCCTGGTCGAGACCACGATGCGCTTGGTGAACGGATTCACCCACTGCATGCCAGGCTCGCGGATGGTGCCGCGGTACTTGCCGAACAGCTGCACCACCCGCGCCTGGCCGGGCACGACCGGGGTGAGCCCGCCCAGGATCAGGGCACTGGCGATAAAGGTCACGACGGCAATCGTTATCAGCGCCGTGGCGACCCCGCCGCCCTGGTGGTTGGCCAGCACGGTCAGCACCACCCCGGCTGGTATCAGGACGATGCCCAGCACCAGCATGCGCAGGCCCGGCAAGAACCAGGCGACCCGCTCGGTCACCGATTGGCTGGGCAATTCCGGGCCCGTGGCCGCTACATCCTGGGTAACCAATTTCGGGCCCGCGGCCCTTGCATTCTGGGTAGCCATCTGGTACCTCCTCGTCTTGACAGCCATGATAGCACGTTTTTAGCATACTGATATCTATTTACCTCGGCAAGGGCGGCGTGCCTGGGTGGCGCAGAGCCGGGGACGCGGAGATGAGCCGGACAAAGTGTTTCGTCAACCGGCCGGCAGTGGCCAGCGTAACCCTGCTGGCCGCCGCGGTTCACCAGCCGTTAAGCTCAGCGGTCATGCCGAGGTTGCTGGTCGTCCATCACACGCCGTCGCCCGCCCTGCAGGCGATGTTCGAGGCCGCGGTCAGCGGGGCGCGGACCGATGAGATCACCGGCGTTGAGGTGGTCATCAGGCCAGCCCTGACCGCGGCGGCCGCCGAGGTGCTGGAGGCCGACGGCTACCTGCTCGGCACCCCGGCCAACATCGGGTACATGTCCGGCGCGCTCAAGCACTTCTTCGACGGCATCTATTACCCGTGCCTGGAGGCCACCCGGCGGCGCCCGTTCGGCCTGTATGTGCACGGCGGCAGCGACACCGCCGGCGCGGTCCGCGCGGTGCAGTCGATCACCACCGGCTTGCAGTGGCGCCCGGTCCGGCCGCCGGTCGCCGTCACCGGGCCGCCAGGTAAGGCAGACCTGGAGGCCTGCTGGGAGCTCGGCGCGCTGCTCGCGGCCGAGGTCGCGGCCGAGGTCCCGGGCTGATCGCCGGCCTCGTCGAACACGGCGCCAGCCTCGTCGAGCGTGGCGGCGAGCTCGCGCGGGGCACGCATCCGCCAGGCATCGGTCACCAGTTCGGCCAGCCGTCCGGCGTCCACCTCCGCCAGCCACAGCATCACCAGCGGCCAGCCGTCATATCCCGGCGCGGTGAAGAACACCCCGGGCTCGCCGAGCAGCAGCGCCTGTTTTTCCGCCTCGTCGCCGACGAACAGCACCGCGATGTCGGTCCGGATGACCCGCGGCTGGCCCGGCCTGCGCTCGGGATAGGACCAGACGAATCCCTTGCCGCCCACCCGGAAGTCGAAGCCGTCGCAATCGATCTCCTCGACGTGCGGCAGCGCCAGCGCCAGGCGGCGCACGTCGTCGGCGTCAGCCATCGAGCTTTCTCCCGCATCGCGCCCACCACATGCGCACAGGCTAGCCGGGCCCGCCGCCCGGCCGCGACCAGCAGCCCAACCCCGGACTCCTCCTCAAACCTGCCGTCCGAGGAATCCCGGCCGGGCATCCAACGATGCCAGCAGTTCCTCGCGCCCGGCCAGCACCGGCGGCCGGGGCGCCCGCTGTCCGCGGCCATGACAGGAGGCGTGGAGAAGCTGCGGATAAGGAGGCCGAGCGGAGCATTTCGACGCGGCACCGCGGGCCGGGGGTGCGCGCAAGCCGCCCGTCGCCGGTGAGCAGCGTGACGTCTAGCGCTTCGGCGAGGGCGACGTAGGAGGCGTCGTAGACGGTGAGATTGTCGCGAAGCTCCCAGCAGCGGGCCAGCAGGGGCCTGTGCGCTGCCCGCCGGAGCGGCAAGGCGGCCAGATCGGCCAGGGCAAGGGCCGCGCGGCGGATATCAACCTCGCCGCCTTGCACCTGCCGGCGCAACACCGAGGCGACCTCGAGGTCCACGAGTTCTGGCGCGCTCAGCCGTTCCCCGCGCAGGCGGGCACGGGCACGGTCGCCGTCCGGGCCGTCATCGCCAAGAGCGGTGGCCAGGACGCTGGCATCAACGACGATCACGATCGGCGCGCAGCGTCGCTACCGCCGTCTTCAGCGGAACCGAACCTCCCGAGCGGCCGCCCGCCCGGTCAAGGACCTCCTCAAGGGTCGGTTCGCTGGCCTCCTCGATGAGCCGGGCCCTCAGGTACTCCTGGAGGGACTGGTGCGCGGCAGCTGCGCGCTGACGCAGGACGGCATGAGTCTGCTCGGGCACATCTTTGATCTGCACGCTCGGCATGGCGCCATTATGGCGCTAGAAGCGCCAGTCCGCAAACGCTGTCATCGGCATGAGGCCACGTTCCGGCCGCGCCGGGCGGCCGCACGTACATGGCCAGAATCATCCTGCAACCGCGACTGGCGTGAGTTGCCCGAAGTGCCCGGCGCGGTGATGCTCATTACCTGCACCGGGATCGCAGGACCGCCGTGCGCGACCGGTCCGGATCGTGACGTGACCGCCCGGTCAGAAAAGTGCCCGGAGGTCGCCGGATGAGGGGGCCGCGGCGCCGCCCAGAAGCGGTACGCCGTAGGTCTCCTCGATGGCGCGCAGCGTTCCGTAATGACTTCCGGCGGTGGCCAGCCGCGCGCCGCGCTGGGTGTGCTGCGAGATGACGATCGTCGCCACCTGCTCGGTCGTCTCCCCCTCGTCGAAGGTGATGATGATGGTCCCGCCGGCGCGGTACCACCGCGACGCGAGCACGAGGGGAACCTGCCTGCGCAAGAAGTCATCCCCCTGCGCGTACTTCCCGTCGTGCATGTCGTTGATGAGGTTGGGTGACACCCACATGAAGTCCGGTGCCGTGTTGTCGCGCAGGTCCGTGCCGAACCGGGTGAACGGGACGACACGGTCGCACTGAGCACGATTGCGGCGGATGGAGTCGAAGTACACGAACGGGTTGTGGTTCACGTCGTAGCTGCCGGGGCTGAACGTATCGGTGAGGTCGCACGGATGCGGCATGTCCTGGATGTAGGCCCTCCAGCTGTACCCGGCGCTCGCCAGCTGGTCGGCCACGGTCTGCCCGGAGTACGTCCGGTCCGCGGGCGTCGTGTCAGGAGGATTGTCCTGGATGGAACCGGAGACCAGCCCGAGGTAGTTGGGCAGGCTCGGGTGGGACAGGCCGTTCCAGCGCGTTGCGAGCCCGTACCGGCTTGCCAGGCTGTTCAGGTACGGCATCTGCGCGTTACCGATGACCTGCTGCAGGCTGTGGTTCTCCTCAACGATGATCATGAGGTGCGGATGCCCACGCGTTTCCGGTGCCGGAGAACTGGCAGGTGCTTGTGACGGCGGGTGCGTGGTCGCGACTGATCCGGGCGCTGCGGACGCTCCGCTCGCCGAAGGCCGCGAAGAGTCGCACCCAGCGCTCAGGGCCACTAGCACGAGCAAGACGGCGGCCGCAGCGATTCGTATCCTTGACCGGGACTTCACCAGCACTCCGCCATCCTGGCACGGCCCCCCCTGTCCCACGCAATCGATCACCCGGCTATATGTGCCCGACCATGATGGCGATGGCCTTTGCTAGGCTCAGGAGCCGCCGCGGCCGTGTGCATATGACTGGTGTGATGCGCTTATCAAAGGGACCTTCGCGATGCCGGCAGCCCGGCAGAACCGCGGCCGGTTCAACATGCGGCCGCCCGGCCTGAATATTATGCAGCGCAGTCCTGCACTGAGAATGCCGCCATGCCGCGAAGCGGGACGTTAACTTGTGCGTTGCCGAGGTTGCTGGTTGCGTAGGGAGATCTCGTCGGACTCGGCGATGTGGTCGGCCTGGACGGCTCGCAGTCCCTGGCCCAGGCGTTCGCGAGCCTGCCGGAGCAGCTTGAGGGAGTTGGTGGACGGGCCCTGCGGGGCGCCGCGGTCCGGATCAGCTCCGTGTTCCTCGATCAGGTGGGTCTGCAGGGCTGCAGCGACTTCGTTGGCTGCCTTCAGCGCGTGGTAGATGGCCCGGTCTCGTGCTGTGTCGTCAACCATGTGGCCAAGTATCGCGCGTTAGCGCGCTTCAGGGGTCGCCAGAACGGACCGGCCGGGCGCCCTGCTGTTATCCGGCTCGTTTCCGCTGGTTTCCGCGGAAACCTGCGTTCGCTCAATACCGGGCTCTGTACTCCTACACCGCGTCAAACGGCCTGTATCAGGGTGTGAGCTGGCGGCTCCTTTCTAGTGAGGCCGGGAGCAGGTGACCGCGGGAACGGGGGTGCAGGATGACCACACTGGCGCCAGAGCGTGTCGGATCGGTTAACGGGCCAGGAACGGATCGCCGTGCCCCGGAACCGCCGCCGGGCGCGCCCGGCGGCTCCGGCCGGGTGGCCGGCTGGCTGAAGGGTGACAGCAGTTCCCGCGTCAACAGCTGCGCCGTAAGGCGGTCGCGGCGTGGATGAACATCCTGATCGCGGGGGCCGCGGCGGTCACCGTGGTGACCGCCGGGATCATGGCGGGCCCGCCGTGGCCCGAGCCGCGGACCTGGGGCGTCGGTGCGCTCAAGCTGTTCATCCTATGGTGCCTGGCATTCTTGCCCGGATGGCTGTACGTGCGTTTCCTGGACCTGCGGGCCAAGGCGCTATGGAGCGAGTACGTGCTCAACCTGCACCGGCTGGGCTGGGACCTGCCGTGGCACCTGCCGATGCCGCCGGTGGCGTCGGGATTCTTACGATCGGTGGGCGAAGGGACCCCGCGGCCGCCCGGCCGACAATATCTATCGGCAGAAGTTCGAGGCGTACTACGGGCGCCAGATCACCAGCGCGACCGAAAGGCGCCCGGCAGGACCGCCGAACGACCCCGATTCCGCGCCGGCCGCCCGTGACCGTCGCCCGAACGAGAACTACCGGGTCAGCAGCGAGTCCTTGTTCCCGGTCTTCCTGGCTACCGCGGTGCTCGCCGTCGGCTGGGCCGCGGTCCTGTGGGACACCCGGTTCGTCACCGCTCCCTCGGGTGCGTGGGATGTCCTGAAGTACGGGTTCCTCGGCTCCTACGCGTTCGTGACCAGCATGCTCATCCGCCGCTTCTTCCAGAGCGACCTGCGCCCGAGCGCCTACGCCACCGTGGTGTTCCGCATCACGCTCGTCTTGCTGATCGTCACCGTGCTGCACCAGGTGCTGGGCGGCGCCACCGCGGTCGCGGGCCGCGCCGAGCTGGCCGTCGCTTTCGTCATCGGCTTCTTCCCCCTCATCGGCCTGCAGGCGCTGCAGCGAGTGACGTCCAAGGCGCTGCGCCGGTTCGTCCCGCCGATCACCTCCGACTACCCCCTCGACCAGCTTGACGGGTTCAACCTGTGGTACGAGGCGCGGCTCACCGAAGAGGGCGTCGAGGACATGCAGAACCCCACCACGATGAACCTGGTCGACGTAATCCTGCACACCCGGGTCCCGCCCGGCCGCCTGGTGGACTGGACCGATCAGGCGTTCCTGCTGATCCATCTGGACCGAGCCGACCGCACCGAGCTGAACCGGCTGCGGCAGGCGGACCAGCCCGCGACCGCCGGCCGGTCGGCGATGTCGGGCGCGCAGGCCAGGCTGAACCTCAGGCGCGTCGGCATCCGTACCGCGACCGACCTGCTCAAGGCGTTCTCGGCCGCCCAGGATCAGCCGTCAGGAACGAAGCCGGAGCGCGTCTTCTGCCTGCCGGATGACCTGGAACCGCCGCTGCCGGTCGACCAGCTCCGGCTGCTGGTCGCAGTCCTGGCCGCCGAGCCGGGCCTGGCGCCGGTCTGGAACTGGCAGCGCAACGGGGTCCCGGATGGCCGGAGCTGCGTCACCGTGGCGGCCAGGGGATGAAGCCGCTGGTGCGGCGGACGTAGTCGGCGAACATGCCAGCAGCCACAACCCGAACCACACCACGGCATCACCGAAGTAATTCGGGTGGTAGCCCGCCGGGCCCATGACGGCCATCGCGGCCCGGGCCAGCCGGATGCTGCCTGCCGTGCAGGTGGACCTGGAGGATCTGGTCATGACCGAGCAGCAGGTCATCCGCGGCAGCCTCAGTTCGGTTGCCGTCCGGTAGCCCCGGCAAGTCCGAGAGGATGGCTCCGCACGTGGCGCAGGTACCCATCAGGCAACCCGAGGCTCTGAGACCCCGCATACTTCGGCGTACCTGCGCGTCGAGCCAGCCAAGAACAACCAGGCGAAGGGCCTGCGCTGGGCGGTGGACTATGAGGTCATTACCAGAGTGATGCAGATGCTAAGCTATGCGTCTGCGGTGCTGGTCCGGACTCCTCTGTAGAGACCTCTCCGACGGCGTGGGTAAGGGGCTATGGCGCAGCTGGTAGCGCGTCTGCATGGCATGCAGAAGGTCAGGGGTTCGAATCCCCTTAGCTCCACGACATTTTTCGAACGCTTGTCTAGCGCTAAAGTGACTAACCAAGTGACTACGCGTCTCCAGTCTCGCTGCTGTGCTCGCTTGCATCGTCTGCATCGTGATCACGGAACACGCTGTCCATGACGCTCGCGCCGCCCCGGATGGCGGGAACGATCACGTGCCGGTACACGGTCTCGGTGACGTGGGTGGACTTGTGCCCAACGGTGTCGCTGATGTCCTGAATCGGGACGCCGTTCGTGCTCATGATCGAGACAGCTGTGTGCCTTCCTTCATGGGCGTGCCAGTGGCCGATACCGGCTCGCCTGGTCATCTTGCTGAACCGCCAGTTGAGCGCGTCGCTGACCAGGAACTGGCCGTCGGCGCGGTAGATGGAGTTGTACAGCACGGTGCGATGGAGGCGGATCTCGATGTTCTGCACCGTGCCGAGCGGCCGGTACAGCATGAGCGCGTTGCGGATCTTGGCGGCCATGGCGTCGCCGATGCCTTCTTCTTCACCGCGCTGTGCTGCGTGCGGCCCGTCGGGGTCCCCGAGCGCGATCCTCACATTTACACCCGCCCGGCCCTTGTCGGCGAGAATCCGGAGGATTCCAGCATCCTCGGCCAGGAACAAGGTGCTGTAAGCCAGGATGGCGATCTCGCGCTCGGCTGATCCGAACAGCCGTGCCCAGGCCTCCCGCGGCACGGCCCACCGGTGCGGGTAGACCGTGCCCAGTTCCTCGGGTCGTGTCCGCGCCGCCAGGGGCCCGCCGGCATCTGGCCACAGGTCGGCCTCGTCCGCGGCGACGAGCTCGGCGATCGCGGCCCTGTTGTGCGGGTAGGGCACGCGCCCGTTGAGCCACCGCCGGACCGTCTTGGGGTCCACGCCGAGATGCGCGGCAACGTCGTCTTCGCGCAGCCGCGCCCGCAGCAGAGCCCGGCGCAGTGGCTCGTTCACCGTTGCCACCTCCCGGAACGCGGGGACACTCCCGACCGTACCAGAAGACGTCCCTAGAAGTCCCTCAGGCGGGGTTTAGAAGTTTCCGCGCCAACGGCAGCCTGGCCTGCGAGGCGCGGCATCGCCGCCCCGCCATCCACAGCCAGCACGCAGGCGAGAGGAACATCCAGATGCCCAGGTCAGTCCGGCTGTACACCCCGGCGCAGTTCGAGGAGGTGAAAACGCTGGTCGACCTGGCGGCCGAACGGTCCGGCCTGCCGCCCGCCGACCGCGACAAGCTCGCCGCGTTCCAGGCGGACCTGCAGCAGACCGTGCGCGAAGACCGCCGCCGCGCCGCCGGCACCGCCCGCCTTCCCGTGGCATCAAGCTGAGCACGCATGCGAGCAGAACCAGCCGCGGCCACGCGGTACACAGGCACCTATCCAGGGCGAGCCGACCAGGTGCGCCATGTCCGCCGCGCGATAGCCAAGCACCTGGCGGGCTGCCCGGCCGCCGATGACGCGGTGCTCATCGCCTCCGAGTTGGCCTGCAACACGATTCTGCACTCCCGGAGCAGGGCCGGGCAATTCACCGTCAGCGCCGAGCTGCATCCCGACCATGTACGGATCGAGGCCAAAGATCTCGGCGGTCCGTGGCGCCGCAGGCAACCCGACGGTCGTCCCCACGGTCTGGACGTGGTCGAAGCGCTGACCGGCCCGGACGGCTGGGGAGTCGAGACCACCACTGACGGCGGCCGCGTCGTCTGGGCGCGCCTGGACCTGACAGCGGGGGAGTGAAGCATCACCAGCCCATCGACGATCCACTATCGCTATGACCAGGGACATCCAGACGATCCCAGCCTGGAAGACGCCGTGATTGATTTGTCGGGTGTGTGACGTACGGGGGAGCAGGGACGTCTCAGACGTCTCCAGACGGCAGGCCGCGTCCGTGCACGTCCCGGCCCGGCTGACTAGCGTCAGCTTTATGCAGACCATCGCAGCCTGGGCCCAAGGCCTCGCCCGCAACTTCCTCGCCGAGGCTCTTCCCCGCAGGTGGGCTCACGTCCAGGGTGTCGCCGCCCGGGCCCACACCCTCAAGCCGCCCCTCGGCGCCGACGCCGAGCTCCTCGAGGCCGCCGCATGGCTACACGACATCGGCTACCTCCCCGAACTCGCCGCCACCAGCCTGCACGGCCTGGACGGCGCCCGCTACCTCCGCGACGTCCAGCACGCCGAACCCCTGTTGTGCCGCCTGGTCGCGCACCACTCCTGCGCCGTCATCGAAGCCGAAGAACGCGGCCTGGCCCACGTCCTGACCCGCGAGTTCGCCCCGCCTCCCCAGCCGCTGGCCGACGCGCTGACCTTCTGCGACATGACCACCAGCCCCGACGGCCAGCAGGTCCAGGTGCACAACCGCCTAGCCGAGATCCACGACCGCTACGGCACGGGCCACCTGGTCAGCCGCTCCATCCGCCGCGCCACCCCGCTCATCCTGGAAGCCGTCGGCCAGGTCCACGCCAGAACCGTCCGCGCCTGACACCTGACCCGCGATCAGCTCGACCTATCAGAGAAACGGGTCCCTGATTTCGTGGCTGCCAGGCCCTGCCGCGACAGCCGAGCATGACTGGCATCATCGAACCCCGGCGGGGGCCTAGCAGATGGTCAGGCGCTCGGCGGATGAGGAAGTCTTTGAAGAACATGACGGAGCAAACCGGTTCTGCCGATCCCGCGCGTGGGCATGTCGTGCTTGCCTCGGCCGACAGTGATGCCTTCACCTCGCTGCGGCGGCGATCGACGTCCCGGCGTGACCGTTACCAGATAGGCAAGAAACTACGGCGGCAAGTTCCGCGCAGCTCGCTGGGGAAATGGTCCGCAGATCGCGGCCGTCCCGATCCGGTGCAGCTGATCATCGAGTCGCATGAGGGCCGGCTCGGCTGGCTGATCCCGGTGCGGGTCGGGCGGATGACCGCCACGCCGTACGGGTTCCTGCGCGGCGCGGCGGTGGTGATGGCGGCGGATGCTGCCCGGCTGCCGTCCACCGGCATCACCCCGGTGATCTGCGGTGACGCGCACCTGGGGAACTTCGGCTTCTACGCCTCCCCGGAGCGGGATCTGGTCATCGACCTGAACGACTTCGACGAGGCGCACCCCGGCGCGTGGGAGTGGGATCTGCGCCGCCTGGTCGCCAGCATCTGGGTCGCGGGCCGCCAGAACGGCGCCAGCGAGCAGAGTTGCGAATCGGCGGTCCTGCGGTGCGTGGCCGGATACCGCGCCGAGGTCCGCGACCTGGCCTCGATGCCGCTGCTGGCCCGGTCCTACCAGCGCATCGACGTCGGCCACCTGCAGCACAGCGTGACAGGCACGTCGCTGCGGGCCGAGATCAAGCGCGCTGCGGCGCAGGCGCGCCGCCGGACCAGCGACCGGGCGCTGCCCAAGTTCACCAGCGAACGCGACGGGCAACGCCGGATCGTGGAAGACCCGCCGCTGCTGACCCGGATCAACTACGCCGAGGCCGACCAGCTCGCCCGCGGGCTCGATGAGTACCTGGCCACCCTGGCCCCGCACTGGCGCCGGGCCCTGGGCGGCTACACCCTGATCGACATCGCCCACAAGGTGGTCGGCGTCGGCAGCGTCGGGCTGCGCGCCTACGTCGCCCTGCTGGAAGGCAGCAGCCCCGACGACGTGCTGTTCTTGCAGCTGAAACAGGCCCGCCGGTCGGTGCTGGCCCGCCACGTGCACGGCGGCACGGCCTGGCACGCCCACCAGGGCCAGCGGGTCGTGGAATACCAGCAGGCCCTGCAGACCGTCAGCGACCCGCTGCTCGGCTGGACCACCGTCGGACCGCACCAGTACTACGTCCGCCAGTTCCGGAACATGAAAGGCAGCGTCGCGGTGGACGCCATCGACGCCGCGGCCCTGGCCGGCTACGCCGCCGTCGTCGGGCACCTGCTGGCCAAGGGCCACGCCCGGACCAGCGGCGCCTCCATGATCGTCGGGTACGCCGGGTCCTCCGACCGCCTCGACACCGCCCTGGCCCGGTTCGCCCGGCTCTACGCCGACCAGACCGAAGCAGATCACGCCGCCCTGGTCAAAGCGGCCGACCGGGGCATCATGCCGATCGAGCGCGACCTATAAGCCCTTCCCGATACTTCCCCTCACCAGCGCGCCCGGGAACGAGAACCGGCCGGTTCTCCCGGTCGGCCTGCGTCGGCCAAGTCAACGTCCGAGCCGCCAGCACCAGATAAATCAGCTCAGCCGAGATACGGCGCAGCCCGTCCCTCCAGGTAGTGCCCGATCCGCAGCCGCATCGACCGATCCATCGAATAGCCGCCGAGCTCGACACGCGGCACCCACCGCACCTCGCTGCTCTCGTCACTGCACTCCGGCTCGCCGCCGGTGGCCCGGGCGGTCAGCACGATGGAGAACTCCTGCCGGGCCTCCCCGTTGCTGGTGTACAAGATCACGTGCCGAGGGTCGGTGTAGATGCCGACCAGCCCGGTGACCTCGCAGTCGATCCCGGTCTCCTCCCGCGTCTCCCGCACCGCCGCCTGCACCAGCGACTCACCCAGGTCGACCGCCCCGCCCGGCACCGCCCAGTTGTCATTGTCCGACCGGCGGATCAGCAGCACCTCGCCCGCCGAATTACTCACCACCACGTTGACCGAAGGCACCAGGCTGTCCGCCTCCGGCGCGGACGGATCGTCGTAGAAGTCGATCCTGCGGGCCACGCCAGCTAGGCCCCATCCACAGGCGTAGCGGTTTCCCAGACCCGCTCGAAGCTGTCGATGTACAGCCCGGCCAGCTCTCCGGCCGGAAGCTTGCGCAGGTGCCAGACCGGGGCGTGTGCCGCGGTCACGCCGAACAGATGGGTGTTGACCAGCACCTGGTCATCGGCGCGGTAGATCGAGTTGTACAAGATCGTGCGGTGGAACCGGAACTCCACGCCGCCGGCCGCTCGCAGCGGCCGGTACAGCGCCAGCGCGTTGCGGATCTTGGCCGCCATCGCATCGCCGACGCCCTCGTCCTCCCCGCGGTCGGTCACCACCTGGCTATCCGGGTCACCAAGCAGGACCCGTACCCGCACGCCCGAACTGGCCTTGTCCTTGAAGATCTTCTGCACGCCGGCGTCCTCGGACAAGAACAGCCCGGCATAGACCAGCACGCCGATCTCCCGCTCGGCGCCGGAAAACAGGTGTCCCCAGGTATCCCGGGGGACCTCGGAGCGGTGCGGCCACACCGCCACGATCTCGCTTTCCGATACCGCGGCAATCTCGTCCTTACCCAGAGCGTCGGGCCAGATGTAGGACTCGTCCACGCCGAGGAAGGAGGCCACGTCGAACCGGTGCCGGCGGTAGGGCAGACGTCCCCTGGTGATCCACCGCTCGACGGTCTTGGCGTCCACCTGCACATGCTCGGCCAGCTGGTCGGGGGTCTTGCCCCGCTCGAGCAGGAGCGCTCGCAGCCGTTCGTTGCGCATCTCACCGGGCCTACAGGACGTGAAAGGACGGCTACACCCTAGCGGGGACGTCCCGGCACGTCCACCCGCAGTCCTGGCGCGTAGTAACCGCGTCCTGACCCTCCGGCGCATCCTCGCTGCATGACACCGAAATCCGCTCATCCGCGCACATCGCGTCACCCGGCAGGAATGCCGGCCCATCCCGTCCTTGCCACCGGCGGCGCTGCCACCCTGGCACCCGTCCTCCCCCTCGCCCTGGCCACGCACGGCCGCGGCACCGGTACTCCGCCCAGCCTTGGGCCCGTTCCGGACCGGTCGGGCCTGTGGCTGCGCAACGCCGCCGCCGGCCTGTGCGTGCTGGCCGTGGCCGCCGCCGCGGTCAGCTTCACCGCCCAGTACCGCATGGTCGACGCCACCCGCCACCTGCCCGCCATCGCCGCCCTGGAAGCCGCCATCCCGGACGCCGCCGCCCTGGTCTTCGCCTGCCTCGGCATCGCCCTGGCCCTGCACGCCCGCCGCGCGCTGCGCGCCCGGGCGCTGAACCTGGCCTCCGTCGGCACCAGCGTGTTCATGAACGCCATCGCGGCCGAACCCGGCTGGCGGAACCTGGCCATCTGGGCCCTGCCCCCGGCCGCCTACGCCCTGGCCAGCGACACCCTGATCGGCGTCGTCCGTGCCTGGACCCTGGCCCGCCACCAGCACCTGACCGGCGAGGCCGCCACCCCGCTAGCCATCCTCGGCGGCCTGCTCCTGTGGCTGCTCCGCCTGGCCCTGGCCCCCGCCTCCACCCTGGCCGGCTTCCGCGCCTGGGTCCTGGCCGAGTGCCCAGTCGCCCCCGGCCGCCGGCGGGCCCCCGCACTGCACCCGCGGAAGGCGACCAAGACCGCCCGGTTCCTGGATCTGGTGACCGAACGGCATGGGTCTCTCGCCTCGATCCCGCTCAACTGCGTCGCCGGAATTAGCGCCGACCTAGCCCCTCAGCTCGACCTGAACACCGGCGCCGCCCGGACCGCCCTGCGCAAAGCCGTCCTCGCGGCCAGGGACGGAGACCCCCGATGATGATCAAGCTCGCCATCCTCCTGGCCGTCGTGCTCATCGTGGCCGCGTTCGCCGCGTGGGCGTTCCTGCCCGCCCGCCACCTGCCCGGCAACCGCGCCCGCCACCTCCGCATCCGCCTGCACCTGCGGCTGCACCCCGGCAAAGGCTTCGCCCACGTCTTCAGCCTGTGGCTGCGCTGGTCCCGCTTCGCGGTCCTGCGCCGCTCCGGCCAGATCCGCCCCACCCTGCCATGGCGGCACCGCCTGCTGGACCCGGGTGAGCACTCGGTGTTCCTCGGCCGAGCCCACTACCGGCACCAGCTGCGCGTCCCGCTCGAAGAGCACCTGCTCGTCATGGCCCCGCCGCGGACCTACAAGACCGCGTTTCTGGCCGACGTCATCATTGAGTACCCCGGCCCGGTCATCGCCACCACCACCAAACCCGACATCTACAACCTGACCAGTGCCGTGCGCTCCTTCCTCGGCCCGGTGCACGTCTTCAACCCCCAGCACATCGGCGGCGTACCGTCCACCTTCTGCTGGAACCCCATCGACGGATGCGAGGACCCGGCCACCGCCATCCGCCGCGCCGACGCGTTCGCCTTCGCCGTGTCGCAGAAGGGTGTGGAAGACGGCAGCTTCTGGTCCGCCAAGGCGAGTGACTACCTGCGCGGCTACTTCCACGCCGCTGCCCTGGCCGACTATGACCTGCGCACCGTGGCCGCGTGGGTCTCCGGCGCCGACCCGGACGTTCCCGAACGGATCCTGGCCGCCGCCGGAGCCCACCAGTGGGCCGTCACTCTCTCGGAGCTCCGCAGCGAGGCGCAGAAGACGACGGCCACCGTCCGAATGGTGATGTCGAGAGCGCTGGCGTTCATGGCCGACCCCGCCCTGGCCGCCTGCGTCCTGCCCGCCCCTGGCGAAGGCTTCGACATCGAGCAGTTCCTGTACGACGCCGGCACCGTGTACATGATCGCCGAAGCCGTCTCCGAAGAAGCCCCGGTCGCCCCGCTCTTCGCCGCCATGGCCACTGAGATCCACTACGCCGCCGCGCAGATCGGCCAGGCGTCGGAATCACACCGCCTGGACCCGCCCCTGCTGATGGGCCTGGACGAGGTAACGCAGATCTGCCCTGTCCCGCTGCCCTCCTGGCTATCAGACTCCGGCGGAAAAGGTATCCAGATCTGCGCCGTCGTGCACGGCGAAGCCCAGCTCACCGGGCGGTGGGGCGACCACGGCCGCCAGGTCGTCCTGGACACCAGCTCGGTCAAGATGTTCCTGCCCGGCATCACCGACGTCACCACCCTCGACGCGGCCGCCAAGCTGTGTGGCCAGGCCTCCTGGAAGATCCGCGGCCAGGACCACGCCACCCGCCACGACGTCGCCACCCCAGACATGATCCGCCAGCTCCCCGCCGGATTCGCCCTGGTCATCCGCGGCGGCTGCGCCCCCGTCATAGCCCGCCTGCCCCGTGCGTGGAAGAACCCCGCCTACCGCCGCGCCCGCCGCCTCGGCCACGTCCCCGCAGAACCGGCCGCCGAGGGTGGCCCGTACCCGATCTTCGTGCCCCAGCAGCGCGGCATCCCCGACCACGTGCCCGCCGAATGGACCTCCGGCGATGGCCCCTCCCACCCCTGGAACTGACCACATGACCAACGACCCAATCACCGCGGCACTCCAGCAGCTCGCCGACCACCACGCCCAGCTCGCCCAGCTCACCGAGCTCGTCACCGCGATCGGCGACACCCTGCACGAGCACGAGGCCGCCCTCGCCAAGCTCGCCCAGGCTCCTTCCGACGACGCAGACGGCTATCACCCGAGCCCGCCGCCGTCGTGGTGGAAGCTCGCGGCCGCGGACCGGGCCGAACCCATCGCCCGGCTCCAGGCCTGGGTCGAGCAGGTCTACCGCCCCGGCTACGGCCACCTGGCCGCCACCCTGGCCCCCTGCTGGAGCTCGCACGACCTATGCCTGTACGGCCTGGACATCCTCTCCGACCTCTGGTCGGTCCTGTACCTCCAGCCCGAACGCACCCCGCGGACGCTGTTCGGCCCAAGCCGAATACCAGGCCCGCATCCTGCCCGCCCTAGCCGCCCAGCTGACCACCGAAACCACCCGCTGCGGCCACACCCTGCCCCACCTGCGCAGGACCTCATGACCGACGCCACCCTCCGCCAGGCCCTCGCTTACGCTCGCCGCGGCTGGCCCGTCTTCCCCTGCCTGCCCGGCCAGAAGATCCCCGCCACCACCCACGGCTACAAGAACGCCACCACCGACGAACAGCAGATCACCAAAATGGTTCGGCCACGGCCAGCATTGGAACCTGGCCATCGCCACCGGCACCCCCGGCCCCGACGTCCTAGACATCGACCAGCACGGCCAAGCCGGAAACGGCTACCCCGGGTTCGCCCGCTTGCGTCGGGCCGGACTGGTCGACGGTGCCGCCGCGTACGTACGGACCCCGGCCGGCGGAATGCACGCCTACTTCGCTGGCTCGGACCAGCACTGTGGCCGCCTGCCCAGCCATCACCTGGATTTCCGCGCTAGCGGCGGTTACATCCTGGCCCCGCCCTCTCAGGTCGGCGGCAAGCCTTACCTCGTGATCAGCAGACCCGGCGGCCACGACACCCTCGACTGGGCTGCCGTCACCATTCTGCTGGAACCCCAGCGGCAGCACGAACGCCCGGCACCAGGTCACGTCGCTGACCGCAGGCTTGACCAGCTGGCCAGCTGGGTCGCCCGCCAGTCCGAAGGCAACCGCAACTCGGGCCTGTACTGGGCCGCCAACCGTGCCCTGGACGCCAACCCCGCCGCTGACCTCAGCCCGCTCGCCGCTGCCGCCCGCCAGGCCGGCCTCGCCGAACCGGAGATCACCCGCACCCTCGACTCCGCCCGCCGCACCCGCCAGCCCGATCGCCAGGCCGAGGAGATCACCTGAGATGACTACCAACTCTGCCACCGTCCGCCACGTCAACTTCGGCCGCGCTCGAGCCCTCGGCGGAATCGTGTCTCGGGCCCGCCTTGACGCGGGCGGCACCCGGCTGCGGCTGCGCGCCCTGCACGTCATGGGCCACGGCTCGGCCCGCATCGCCCGCGCTTTGGGCACCAGCGAGGACACCACCCAGCGGCTCGTCCGCGGCGACGCCCGCACCGTCAGCCCGCCCCTGCGCGACGCGGTCGCCGACTTGTATGACGCGTGGTGGGACAAGCGTGCTCCCGAACGCACCCGCGTCGAACGCGCCGCCGCCGCCCGCGCTCGCCGCCGCGCCGCCGCCGGGAACTGGTGCGCCGCCGCCGCCCTGAACGACAACCAGCTCGACATCCCCGGCTACCGCCCCCGCGCCGGCTACCGCCCCGCCACCGGCACCGGCGTTGCTCCCGACATCCGCCTGCCCGTCCGCCGGAACTACAGGAGGAAGGGCGCGTGACCGACCACCGGATGGACCTGGACCTGATCACCGACATGTTCGGCCTGCTGGACCGGCACGGCTACACCCGCGGCGACAACGAGCACACCGGCCGGGCCATCTTGCTCCTCGGCGACCTGGCACGCATCTACGAAGGCTCCCAGGACCACCCGTTCGGCCCTTCTATCGGTGAGGTCCCGCCGCGGCCGGAACCCGTGCCACCCGAGCCTGCCCGCCGCGACGCCGTCACCGTGCCGACCGGTGAGGTCAAGACCCTTATATCCGTCCTTACCTGCATCCGCCGGTGACGGCAAGCGGGGTTTTGGGGGCTTTGTTCGGCTGGGGGCCATGATCTGGGGCGTGGCTGAGTCTGGCTCCCTGTCCCTGATAGCTGCCGGGTTCTGCGAGCGGGCGGGTGGGTCAGGGGGCGCGTAGCGCCCGCGCAGCGGCGCCGCAGGCGCCCTTGAGGCGGTCGCCCGGGAGCGGATCATGCCAGGCGGCGGGGGCAGGGAGGCCCCTGGTGGCGGGATCGGGTTCAGCGGTTCGGGCTGGTGGCCTTTCCGTGCGGGTGACCAGTTGTGACGGGCCGGGGAACCAGGGCAGGGGCAGCCAGCCTTACCTTGGCCCGCGGGGCTTGCTGTGCCCCGGTGACATGATGATTGATTGGGTGTCCCCGCCTGCGGGGATGCGGCCGCTCAGTCTAATCAGGCCGTCCGCCTGGCCGTGCGGGCCGGCAGCGGCTGACAGCGGTTTGGCGGGAGCTGGCCGCGGTGGTCCCCATCGGTGAGTTCGGCTGCGGCGGACCTGGAGGTCGGCGGTCACGTGCTGGTCACCATGGCGGGTGTGTCAGGCGGCGGCGAGCGCGTCGTCGCCGAGCTCGGCCAGGATGTGATGGGCCTGCCGGAGGATCTTGCGGGCCTCGGACAGGCAGGCGCGCTTGCTGTTCTTGCGGTCCTTGACCGCGGCGTAGTAGCGGTGGTCGGGGGCGGAGGTGCGGGCGTGCGCCTTGCCGGCCTCATAGACGGCCCAGCGCAGCACCGGCGGCCCCTGCCGGGACAGCTTCCCGGGCGGGCCCTTGCGGTCGGAGGAGGAGACGGTGATGTCCAGCCCGGCGAACCGGACCGCCTGGCGGGAGGAGGAGAACCGGCCCGCACCGCCCAGCCAGCAGGTGATCGCCAGCGCGGTCACCGGCCCGACCCCGTACAGCCGGGCGGCCAGCGCCTTGGCCCCGGCCAGGTGCCGGGCCGCGTCCAGCAGCTGATGCCGCACCACGTGCAGCCGGGCCTCCAGCGCATCGATCACCTCCAAGGCGGTGGCGACCTGCAGCTGCCCGGCCGGGGACAGATGAGCGGCTGCTGCGGCCCGCAGCCCGGCCACGCCCTTCTCGGTGCGCAGCGCGCCCTCGCCCAGGGCCGGGGCGCCCTGATGAAACAAGACCGCGTGGATCCGCTGCGCCCAGGCGGTGCGCTCGCGGCGCAGGTCGTTGTATAGCTCCAGCAGCGCCCGGCATTCCAGGATGTGGGCGGGCGGGATCCAGCACTCCGGCAGCCGGCCCTCGGCCAGCAGCATCCGCAGGTGCCGGGAGTCGGTCTTGTCGGTCTTGGCGTGCCGCTTGCGGCCGCGGGCGAACGCGGTGTCGGCCGGCTCGGCCAGGTGCGCGGTGATCCCGGCCGCGGCCAGCTCCTCGGCGACAGACCGCCACCCGGTGCACCCCTCAGCCGCGAACGCGACGTCCTCGCGGCCGTGGAACCGCGCCAGCCAGGCCCGCAGGTGCTCCCGGTCGGCCGGGGCGATCTGGCCGCGTTGCACCTGCCCGGTCTCGGTGTCGAGGTAGTCGAAGGTGATCTGCTTTCGGTGGATATCCAGCCCGCCTACGATGGGCATCGGGACCTCCTCACGCTCCTGAGGGCGCCCAGGCGCCCACACGCGAATGGCTTACGAATCAATCGTGACGCGTCTGAGCTGGGGAGGTCTCGCCGTGCAAACAGCAACCGCGCCAGCTCACACGCTGACGGCCAGGAAGCCGATGCATGTCATCTAATTATCGCCGCCGACTACAAGCGCGACCGCGCCGAGCTGTGCGCCGACTGCGCCGACCAGTCCTGCCCGACCTGCGAGTGGCGCCTGCGGGACGCCCAGGCCTACGACCGCGCGCACGTCCATCTGCTCCAGTCAGCCGAGGCCTCGGCCACCGCGGCCGCCAGCCACCCCGAGCCCGCTGTCGGACCTGCAGCGGACCCGGAGGCTGGCCAGTGACCCGGCCGCCCGACGACCACGAACCCGGCCGCAGGCCCCCCGAGTACGTGATCGTCGTCGCCGCCAGCGACTGGATCACCGACCGCTACCCGGCCGCCGCAGCCTCGCTCACCCACGCCCTGCAGCCCGGCCACGACCGGCATCGCGACCCCGAACCCGACCTGGAAGCCGAACCATGACCCTCACTATCAACGACACCACCATGACCAGCGACCAGACCCCGCACACGGCTCGGCATGCACCCAGCCGGAACGGATGGGAAGTGTCCTGGCTCCCCGGCCAGGCCCTGGACCGTAACAGCGCCATCACCGCGATGATCCTGGCCGACACCACCGCCGACCAGCGAGTCCGGGAGGGCCACCGGCTCTGGCCGCACATCCAGAGCTGGGCCGCCGAACTAGGTCTCACCGGTCCAGAGGCAGTCGAAGCCGCGTCGCAGCCTCCAGGCGACCTCGACCGGGAGCACGAATCAGACGGCGGACGGCTCGGCCGGGAGGCTGCCGACTGACCAGCGAGACAGATGCGCAGGACAGATAACGGCGTCACACCGCGGCCAGCCCGCGCCTACCGGCTGCCCGAGGACGGCCCGCGCCCGGACCTTCCCCTGTACGAACGCCTCATCGACGACGGCATCGCCGACGCCGACGCCCAGGGCAGCGCCGTCGACCACCTCACCGCCCGGCGGCTGGCCATCTGGCTGGCCGCCCGCCCCCAGTCCCCGGCCTTCGCCCAGGGCCTGGTCCGCTTCGTCCAAACCGGCGCCATCAGCCACCCGCTCAAGACCCAACTGCGCATCCACGCCCGCTCCGGCACCCACCCCGACCAGCCCGAAGTCGGCCGCCTCCTGCAGTACTGCATCGCCCGCGGCCCCGACGTCGGCCCCATCGGCGAGAACTTCGCCGCCGCCTGCGACCAGCTCGACCGCGCCGACACCCTGCTCAAAAGCCTCCACGACCGCGCCCGACACGGCCGAGCCCAACCCGAACGGACCCAGCTAGAAACCGATGAACCCGGGCCCGTTGCCCTGGCCAGCCCCAACCCCGAAAGCCAGACCGTCACCCTCGTCCTCGACACCGCCACGGCAAACGCCGTCATGTTCGCCATAGCCGCCCACGCGGACGAACGCGAAGCCCACATCCGCGAAGTCCAAAGCTATGGCCATACCCTCCCCGAAGACTCCTACGGCCGCCGCAACCGCCAGTCTATCGCCGCCCGCGAGACACGAGTCACCTCCCGCCTGCGCGCCGTCGAGCAGGCCTACCGCATAGCCATTGAACGCGACATTGAATTCAGGCCACCTGAACCCACGAAAGCATTCTGTTCCGAGCATGGCGCCGACACAGAAATTGAGCTGGAGTAGAACGCCCAGTGAACCCCACACCAGATCATCCGGAAGACGCGGCTACCGTGTCACGTCACGGCGAACGGTCAATCGAGAGTTCTTGGCCAGCACCTAGCCTGAGGACAGGGACTGTGACAGTGAGAAGACGCTACTGGAGATGCTCCGCGTCGGCGGCAAGTTGGCCGAACGATGACTATGGTCCTACGCCAAGCCCTGTGTTGGCTACGGGCCTCTCGATCGCACCATGGTGACTGGCACGTGTGTTCCGGTGGGTGCTGTGCACCGTTCAGCCATAAGCGCGCCGACCAAGGCCAGCAGGTTCGCCGCGGACAGCATTCCGGCGTCGGCCACGACCACGATGTCGTGTGCCTGGTGGCGGTCGCGGAACCGGGTCAGGACCGGGATCAGGGTCTTGGTCTCGGCCTTGTTGCCCTCGAACAGGTCCACTTCCAGCGGGAACCCGGTGGCGGTGGTAAGCAGCCCGACGGTGACCTGCGGGTCGACGCGGTGTTCCTTGCTCATCCCGACCTTGCGCAGCTTGTCCTCACGTTCGACCTCGAAGTGCAGCGATGTCACGTCGTAGAGCACGACCGCCAGGCTCGCGGCCCGGGTGGCGTGCCGGTGACAGGCCTGCGCGATCACGGCCCGATAATCCCGCTCGACCTCGCGCTTGAGGCAGCGCATGAACGTCACCCGATGCGGGGACGCGACCCCGATTTCGGTCAGGACGCGAACGGTGTCCAGCTTGCTGGCCGGCTCGATCACCCGGGCCAGGACCAGCGCCCGGAACGTCCCATCGCCGAGGCGATCCAGGCCGAGGTCGTCGTAGATGCCGGCCAGGACCTCCCACAGGATCAGCGAGGCAGTGCCCTCGACCACCGCTGGCGTCCCCGCTCCGCCCGCGCCAGCGTCACCGAGAACCAGAGCCAGTTGCCCGGCATGGCGGCGTTCCTCGGCGACCTGCAGCAGCACGGCGAGTTCGCCGTCGGTGTGGGCTGAACCGATGTGCTCGATGCTCAGGACGCGCCGGCCCCGCTTATGCACGATCTGGACTGCGGTCGCACCCGAGGCGGTCTTCACCCGCCGCACGAACACGCCCATCCCGCGAGGCTACCCACCCGGCCAGCCGCGTTAGTGACCACACCCGAGCTAATCAGGCGACGAACGCGCAGGTCAGCGTCATCTACGTTTACAAGATCGCCAGATCGCTACAACTCAGGTCTGGAACCAGGCCCATCTTCTGCGAATCCTGCGCGACTACGAGGCCCACCACAATCAGCACCGGTCACACCGCTCCCTTCACGGCGCCGCGCCGCTGAAACCGCTACCCGAGCCTGTCGATCTTGCGCGGTACAGCGTCCGAAGACAGGCCCGCGTCGGTGGCCTGATCAACGAATATCACCTGGTCGCATGACGTGGACGGGGTTTCGGCCAGGCAGGACCGCGACCTCGTGCCGGAGCACCAAGATCTCCGCATCCTTGGCGGCATCGCTCCGCGCCAGGAGCAACAGCCAGCCGAACACCCGGACCATCAACAGGTAGGGAAACGTATTAGCACGAGCGCCGACCGTAGAGCAGCAGGTCAGGCCCACACGCCGGATTCTGGCACGGCACAGGGCGTAGCCCGCAGCAGTGGCGGGGAATTCCTCGACGCCGAGCAGCCCCCCGATCGGATCGAGCGCAGCGGCGACATGCACATCGGCGTGAGTGTCCACGCCGCCGGTGATGGCGCGTGCGTCTTCTACGATGGTCACAGCCGTCCCTTTCTCAGGTTGAGGGATGGCACGCACCCGCTGGCCGTCGGATCTGTGAACCCCGGCCTCTTGCACAGGACGGGCAGATCAGGCCGGCACCGCCGGTGGGTGCCGTAAACCTGGGGCCCGGCCGACAGATCGTCTCGCAGGACAGCCCGGACGGCGTCAGCCGACTCGGAGGTCAGGCCGGGACCCAGGCTCCCGACCCTACGCCCGTACTCGGTCAAGATCGGGGAAGCCGGGCCGGAAGCACTTACCCACAGTCTCCCTGCCGACTCTGCGCGGGCAGAGATCATTCCCAGTGGTATCAGCGGCTGCGCACAGATAAACCATTCGGTGCGACTCTGACTGCAACCGCAATCGATATCCGCGAAGATCGGCGATTCAGTGCAGAGCCATGGGGACACCGTCCTTGACATTGCCGGAGCATCGCAAGGCCGACGATCAGCCGGTCCGTCGCCTTGCCCCGCTCTAGCGTGCCAGGCCGTGGCTGCTGGCCTGTCTGTCCGTGCCCGTAATGCTGGCTGGCCGGGCCGAACGGGAACGGACATGGGCGCTGGTCTCGGCCCACGCCGAGGGGATCTCGATCCGCGCCCTGGCCACGGCGGCCGGGCTGTCACCCTCCCGGGTGACAGCCGGATCGTGGCCGCCGCCGACCTGGACGCGCTGGACGCGGCGCTCGGCGAGCTGCGCGCAGCGGGCTGGCCAGCACCGGAACATCCCGATTCCGGGGAGGACGCCGAACTCGACGGTCGGGACAACATCGCCGACCGGCTATCCGATGAGGTGAGTTGGCTGCGACAGTGCGCGGATTGGCTCGCGCACCTGGACGCTGATACATGTAGCTACCCGCCAGCGGTCAACCTGCGCCCGTCCGCCGACTGGCCGGACCGGGCCGTCGTGGCCGTCGACCTCGCACGGGTGGCGGCCGTCATCGACCGCATCGCCGCCGACGTGGACGAGCTCGCCCGGGCCCGCGGGTCCAGGACCCGAACACCGCCGCGGGTGCTGCCCGACCTGCGGGCGGCTGGCCGAGCCGGACCTGGAGTTCCGGGCCTTCTGCGCCCGCAAGGGATTGCCCGCCTCATCAACCCTGCAACTGGAGCGGGCCTGGGACGCCTGGCAGGCCGAGCGATACCAGCGCGGCGAGACCGGCCAACGACCCGTCCGCACCGGGCAACCCGTTCCGGCCACGCTGACCACCGGCCCACCGTGCCCACGTTCAGGAAACTGGACGCCGTAGCGGTGCTCACGGCTCGATTGTTACCGGCACCCCGAGTCCTGGGCCTCGGCGGCGTGAGAAAGCAAGCAAAAGGCTCCGGTGTTAATGCGCGCAGGGTGGTTGGTAAGGCAGCTGGGAGACGTAGTTGTGCCACTGCTGGGATGTGAGGTTATTTCTGGTTGTTGTGCAGATCCGTTCGATGGCGTAGTCGACGTTCAGGTTCCATATTCGGATGGTGTCGTCGCTGCTGCCGCTGGCCAGCGTGCGGTCATACGGGCTGAACGCCACCGAAAAGACGCCGCCGGGGCCGACGGTCAGGGGCTGGCCGAGCGCCCGGGGATGCGCGGGATCGGCCACATCCCACAACCGGACCGTGCCGTCGGCGCCGCCGCTGGCCAGCGTGCGGCCATCCGGGCTGAACGCCACCGAATAGATGGGACCGGCATTGCCCGTCAGGGGCTGGCCGAGCGCCCGGGGATCCGCGGGATCGGCCACATCCCACAACCGGACCGTGCCGTCGCCACCGCCGCTGGCCAGCGTGCGGCCATCCGGGCTGAACGCCACCGACTCGACGATATTGGTGTTGCCGGTCAGGGGCTGGCCGAGCGCCTGGGTATCCGCGGGATCGGCCACATCCCACAACTGGACCGTATCGTCGGCACCGCCGCTGGCCAGCGTGCGGCCATCCGGGCTGAACGCCACCGAATAGACACCGCCGGCATTGCCGGTCAGGGGCTGGCCGAGCGCCCGGGGATGCGCGGCATCGGCCACATCCCACAACCGGACCGTGCCGTCGCCACCGCCGCTGGCCAGCGTGCGGCCATCCGGGCTGAACGCCACCGAATAGGCGATTTTGGTGCCGGCGGTCAGGGGCTGGCCGAGCGCCCGGGGATGCGCGGGATCGGCCACATCCCACAACCGGACCGTGCCGTCGGCATCGCCGCTGGCCAGCGTGCGGCCATCCGGGCTGAATGCCACCGACTCGACGGCGGCGGTGCCGGCGGTCAGGGGCTGGCCGAGCGGCCGGGGATGCGCGGCATCGGCCACATCCCACAACCGGACCGTGCCGCCGCCACCGCCGCTGGCCAGCGTGCGGCCATCCGGGCTGAACGCCGCCGAAAGGACGCCGCCGGTGTTGCCGGTCAGGGCGGTTTGAGGCCGACTCCATAGCCGGACCGTGCCATCGCTGCTGCTGCTGGCGAGTGTGCGGCCATCCGGGCTGAACGCCACCGAAAAGACGTTGCCTGTGCCGGCGGTGAGGGGCTGGCCGAGCGCCTGGGTGTTCGCGGGATCGGCCACATCCCACAACCGGACCGTGCCGTCGGCATCGCTGCTGGCCAGCGTGCGGCCATCCGGGCTGAATGCCACCGAGTTGACGACGTTGGTGCCGGCGGTCAGGGGCTGGCCGAGCGCCCGGGGATGCGCGGGATCGGCCACATCCCACAACCGGACCGTGCCATCGACATCGCCGCCGGCCAGCGTGCGGCCATCCGGGCTGAACGCCACCGAATAGACACCACCGGTGTTGCCGGTCAGGGACTGGCCGAGCGCCCGGGGATGCGCGGGATCGGCCACATCCCACAACTGGACCGTGCCGTCGGCATCGCTGCCGGCCAGCGTGCGGCCATCCGGGCTAAATGCCACCGAATAGGCGATTTTGGTGCCGGCGGTCAGGGGCTGGCCGAGCGCCCGGGGATGCGCGGGATCGGCCACATCCCACAACTGGACCGTACCGTCGTCGCTGCTGCTGGCCAGCGTGCGGCCATCCGGGCTGAATGCCACCGACTCGACGGCGGCGGTGCCGGCGGTCAGGGGCTGGCCGAGCGCCCGGGGATGCGCGGGATCGGCCACATCCCACAACTGGACCGTGCCGTCGCCATCGCCGCCGGCCAGCGTGCGGCCATCCGGGCTGAACGCCACCGAAAAGACGATGTTGGTGCCGGCGGTCAGGGGCTGGCCGAGCGCCCGGGGGTATGTGGGATCGGTCACATTCCACAACCGGACCCTGTCGTCGTAGCTGCCGCTGGCCAGCGTGCGGCCATCCGGGCTGAACGCCACCGAAAGGACGGGGCCGGTGCTGCCAGTCAGGGGGGTGGACAGCGGAGTGTTTTCCGTGCTGAGCAGGCGTGAGGCGAGGTCTTGTGTTGGCTGCATGCGGTAGGCGGCGAGGTTGAGCTGGGCCGCGAGCGACGTGTCGCTCGTGCCGAGCTGGAGGGCATCGGCGATGATTTCTTGGTAGATGGCCTGGTTGCGTTGCCGCAGGGCGGTCGTGCGCTGCTGGAAAAACAAGAACGATGTGATCAAGGCGACCACTGTCAGCACGGCAAGGACGGCAACAGCGCTCCATCGCTGCCGGGCTCTGCGGGTCGCGGCGCGTTCGCTGGCGCGGAGGAATCCGCGCTGAGTGCCGGTGAGGGCCGGGTAGCGCGCCGGGCTTGCTGACCATCGGGTAGCAGCCAGCCGGAGGGCGGCGAGGTGGGTTCCCCGGTACAGGAAGGACGGGTCGTCGTGGCTGTCGTGCCAGGCGTCGGCGTCGTCGGCGAGCTGGCCGTGCAGGATCCAGCTGGCCTGGTCGTCTTTGAGCCACCCGCGTAGCTTCGGCCATGCGGACAGGAGGACGTCATGAGATATCTGGGCGGTTCCGTCGTTGAGGACTATCAGGCGCTGAGCGGCGAACGCTTCTAGGACGGCGTTGACCTGGGATGGGTCAGCGTCCGGGTGCCCGGTGTAAAGGTCGGCCCGGGTGACTGGGCGGCGGGTGAGCCTGCCGTCGCGGCTTGCCACAGTCATGCTACGCAGGAGCTCCTGCGCAAGCGTCTGTTGATCGGCTGAGAGGGCGTCGTAGACGTTGTTGGCACCGGTCTGGACGGCGTGGCCGACCCCCCCGACCTGGCCGTAGCCGTGGCTGGTCAGCGAGTCGCCTTCGCGCTTATCCCAGGTGAGCGACATCGCCTGGGATAGCAGCGGCAGCACTCCTGCCGCATCGTCGCTGCCCGCCGTGCCCAGATCACTCAGGATCGTGTCGGTTAGCGCGGGATCGATGTGAAGCCCGGCGGCTTCCGCCGGGCCGGTGATCGCCAGCCGGAGATCGGACTCGGTCATCGGCCCGACGACGAATTGTCCCTCTTGCAGCGCACTCGCGAGCTCGGGGTAGGCGGCGCACCGGTCCCAGAAGTCCCCGCGCACCGCGATCACCACCAGCGCGGGCGGCTCCTGCTCCGGCCCAGCGGGGTTGGTGGCCGCCGCGCACAATGCCGTGATGAACGCCTGCCGGTCAGCCTCGCCACCCTGGCCAGGGCTCAGGGTGAAGACCTGCTCGAATTGGTCGACGATCAGCACCAGCCGCGCAGCACCGTCACTGGACGCCGGCCACCCATGACCGCGGCGGGCAGCGTCAGCGAGGACCGCCTGCCGGACGGCTAGGTGCGCCTGGCGTGGGTGCTGGGCGAGTCCATCACGGACCGCAACGGGGTCGCTGCCGCCGAGTGCCGCAAGGCGGGTGGCCAACTCGGTGAGCGGGTCCTTGGTCGGCGTGATGGCAATCCGGGGCCAGTGCTCTGATCCTGCCACTTGCTGGCCCTGGGCCAACGCCGGCAGCAGGCCCGCCCGTAGCAGCGATGATTTACCCGCCCCCGACGCCCCGGTGACCACGACGAAACCGCCTCGGCTCACCTGCGCGGCCACTTTGACGGCCAGCTCGGCGGTCAGCCGCTCCCGTCCGTAGAATACCTCCGCGTCGGTCTCCTCGAAGGGCAGCAGTCCCCGGTAAGGGCACCCGTCCACCCAGCGCGGTGCCCCGCCATCTCTTGCGGCACCGGTCAGTACAGCGGCGCCGATTCGCCGCGCGATGACCGCGACGTCCTCCCGGATGAGGCGGATGTCGGTTGACTGCTTCTCGTTCTGCCCGATGACTACCCGGACGTCGGCGCCCTGCGCGTCCAGGCTTTTCTGGATTTCCGCAGCCGCCCGTGCCACATCCTCGACCAGAAATCGCATTTCAGCAAAGTCAGAGCCGAGCACGCCGATCGCAGCAATCACGTCACCTCGGATCCGTTCATTGCCCTGCTCCATCGCCGCCCGCAACATGGTCCCGCCCGCGTCGATCTTCTCCAGCACCGCGGCGATCTCGGTCCGCAAAGCCTGCGCGTTCGCATCCCCGGCCGCCAGTACCCGGCCGATCTCCTCGGCTATCGCCCCCTCCAGCTCAGCCTGCGCGGGCGCATGCGGTCTGCCCTTTGAACGGGCGCGATCCAGCACCCCGGTGATAACCGTGCTTAGGACCCCGCTGCCGATCGAGGATAGTACGGTGCTTCCCGCGACAGCAGCAGCACCGAGCCCGGCAACGACCGGGAGCAGCGGAGAGAGCGCGGACGCGCACAACAGCGACAACAACACCGTCGGCGCAATCCCGCGCAAATCACGCGTGCTGCTTGCCGCCCGCACCACCCATGCCCGCAGGGCGGCCTGCATCCGCCCGACTTCGGCGCCGTCACCCTCCACCCCTAACCCACCCCTAACCCCCCATGGGACCAACTATCGCTGATATCACGGCGAAGGGGAACGCATCTGTGAATGGTTTTCCCCGCAGCCCTGGCGACCGCGCACGGCCGCTGACGGCATCGCTGGTCAGCTATAGTCCCGAGCCACCCGGATCGTACCGAGATGTCGACGTTAACTTCGCCGGTAATCAGGCAGACAAAGATGGCTTTGCCGCCAATCTGGTGAACCCCGTATCTATGACGGCGGGCGCGACAACGGCCGACATGACGCACTACTTTCGGCAGAGGTGTCGGAGACCTTCGATCGCCGCCGCCCCTCGGTGACATAATGACTGTTCTGGACGTTCAGGACGCAGGCGACCCAGACTTCGTTGGCGCGCCAGAACGGCGGGTCAGCGCGCGGTTATCAAGAGCCCTTCGCATCGTTTGACTGCAGGGTCGTCCTTGTTACGGCTCCGGCGGTCAGTCGGCCAGGCTGTATATTTATACATCACCGCGCTTGGGGCGAACATCCTCAATTGCCGCGTGGCGTGCGTTGGGCGGAAGCACAGGGCACGGTCACTGCGATCGGACTGGCATCGTAGAGGCGATGAGCAAGTCCGATTCCCGCCGCTTCCCGGTGAGGGTTGCTCGTCTTCCGGTCACGCGCTGCCAGATCTGCCGCCGCACCGTCGCCTGCCGGCACGGCAGCCTCAGCGAGGTCCTGACCGGGCACTACCGCCGGGCCCATCCCGAAGCGCTCGGCCTGCCGTCCCGGTAACCGTTCGCGGAGCCCCGGGCTGATCCCGCTGGTTCCGCCGGGGGCGTCGCCGGCCTGGGGGGTTAGGTCGCCGGTGGCAAGTCGGCCAGGCGCGCAGGGCCGCCTGCGGCCCGAGCACCGGAAGCGGCTACGGGGAGCAGCAAGCTGTCCGCGGCCGGAGGATCTGGACTGTCCGCAGACTCTGCGCCCTGCTGCGTGAGGCAGTCAGCCTGGTACCTCGCGAGGCTGGCTCATCGCGCCGCGATTGAGGAACCCCGCAATCTGTCCGCAGGCCTCTGGTCGCAGCATGCCGTCCTCGCCGGTAAGGCCATCGAGCTGGCCATCGGCCAGAAGCTCCTGGATGGCCTTGCCAGTGGGAAGCTTGCCATACGGCCACGGACGCAACTGGAAGGGAAATGCATCACGAAGGCTTGCAGTTATCCGCTCAACGGTGGACGCGTCTCCCCCGCCCTTGGCCTCGACCTCCACCTCAAGGAGACGGACCCGTCCCGCGCCGAAGCGGTAGGTGACAGCGTTGATGGCCAGTTCCGCGAGGGGCTCGCTCTCCGCGCCGCGCGCGACGACGTCGCGCGGCGTCCTTGCGGTAACGCGCGTTTGCACCTGCTCCAGCCCCAGGGATGCCATCACTGCTGCGGGATCGGCGGAACCTAGCTCGCCTGGCGAACCCGGCACGCCAACGCCCCGGCTGCGGAGTTCGCTAACGACATTGTCAAGCGCGCTGGGCGACCACGGGGACTCGATCTCCAGCCGGTCCTCGCCAGCGGCCGTCCGATGTGAGTCCGTCTTCATGGTCACAAGCGTGATGCCGTCAAGTCGCCGGACACGCAACGCGATCAGCCGGGCCTGCAGCGAGCGATCCGTCGTGTCGAAGTAGATATCCGCGATGGTCTGGGTGGCCCGGGGCAGGAGACTGAACTCCGCCAGTGTCTGCAGACCGGCAAGGCGCTGCTCGATGGCTTGTGGCGCATCTGCATACACGATCAGGGCGGCCTCGATCTCGTGACCACGATCCATCGGCACACCTTTCTTGTGAACCATGCTCACGGTGAGGTCAGCCAGCGGTCGTCCGGTATGCCGACGGCGATGATCGTGCAATCCGTTACGGCCGTTCATCTGACGGTGCTGACGGGCCGATCGACCGGCAGCTTGAGTACCAGGCGCTCCGCCGTCAGCTACTTGCTCGGCTGCGGCACGGTCACGGTGCAGTTGACCTTCGGGTTCACGCCCATGTAGTTGAGGGGACCGGCGAGGATCGTCACCGCGATCGTGCCGGCCTTAGTACAGCTGCCGGCAGGCCCGCTGTAATAGCCGCGCTGCCCGGCGGCGATGGCGCCGATGATCAGCCATATGACAAGCAGCACCGATACGATGTGCATCCCGGCCTCCGCTGGCACCACCCGTCTGAACCATGAACAGATGGTCCTGGCAGGAAGCATACCTGCGTGCTGCGATGCCGGTCCGGCGTGATCGGAGGGCAATCCTTTCCCGGACCGGCAGCGACCAGCATAGCCAGCCCCCGGCGAGTCATCGCCATCGCCTGACCCCGGGAAGGCCGGTTCCCGGAGCGTGATCGGCCTGCGCTGCGGGCCCGCGCGATATCCCGGTCGTGGTACGTGCTGGTAGCGGACGCTTGCTCAGCCCGGTGAGCCGGCGGTGCCGCTGGGCACGGGGTAGGCTCGGGCGAGCTGGGTGACGTGGCCGGGGGTGAGTTCGGCCAGGGTGGCGACACCGAGGAGCTTCATGGTGCGCTCGATCTGGTCGCGCAGGATCGCGATCATGCGGTCCACGCCCTCGCGCCCGCCGGCCATCAGGCCGTAGAGGTAGGCGCGGCCGATCAGGGTGAAGTTCGCGCCGAGGGCGATCGACGCGACGATGTTGGCGCCGGACATGATGCCGGTGTCGATCGCGATCTCGGCGTCCTTGCCGACCTCGCGCACGACCTCGGGCAGCAGGCGGAACGGCACCGGGGCGCGGTCGAGCTGCCGGCCGCCGTGGTTGGACAGCACGATGCCGGTGACGCCGAGATCGGTGAGCTTCCTGGCGTCGGCGACAGTCTGGACGCCCTTGACGACGATCTTGCCCGGCCACAGCGACCGGATGACGTCGAGGTCCGCGAAGCTGATCGTCGGGTCCATCGCGGCGTCGAGCAGCTCGCCGACGGTGCCGCCGGTAGAGGTCAGCGAGGCGAACTCGAGCTTGGGAGTGGTCAGGAAGTCGATCCACCACCGCGGCCGCGGGATCGCGCTGGCGATGGTGCCCAGGGTCAGCTGCGGCGGGATGGAGAACCCGTTGCGCTTGTCGCGCAGCCGCGCGCCCGCCACCGGGGCGTCGACCGTGAACAACAGGGTGTCGAAGCCCGCGGCGGCGGCCCGGCGGGTGAGCCCGTAGGAGATCTCCCGGTCACGCATGACATAGAGCTGGAACCAGTTGCGGCCGGCCGGGTTGGCGGCCTGGACGCCCTCGATCGAGGTGGTGCCGAGGGTCGAGAGGCAGAACGGGATGCCGGCCGCTCCCGCCGCGGAGGCACCCGCGATCTCGCCCTCGGTCTGCATCAGGCGGGTGAAGCCGGTCGGGGCGATGCCGAACGGCAGGGCCGAGGGGCCGCCGAAGATCTCGCAGCTGGTGTCGGCCTCGGCGGCGCCGCGCAGGATCGAAGGGCGGAACTCGATATCCCGGAACGCCTGCCGGGCGCGGGCCAGCGAGATCTCCTCCTCGGCGGCGCCTTCGGTGTAGTCGAAGGCGGCCTTCGGGGTGCGGCGCCTGGCGATGGCGCGCAGGTCATAGATCGTCAGCGCCGCCTCCAGGCGGCGCTTCTTCGCGTCCAGCTCGGGCTTCTTGAACCGCACGAGCTCGAAGACCTCGGCTGGCCGGGGGAGCTGACGTTGGACCATGGTTACCCTCTCGGTTCCTGGCGGCCAGGGCAAGACGCGGGGTCCCGGCATCGCCGTGCCGGACGCCGGCCGCGCCCGGGCCGGACGAGCATGCCGCCGGCCTAACCTCGTTATAACGTTCCAGAACACGCCGTGGTTACGAACAGCATCCTCGAGGGCCCGGTCGCGCGCGAGAGCGGCCAGTTCCCGGACCCGGTAACCTTCGCAGCGGCAGCCAGCCAGCCAGCCAGGCGGCATGGCGCAGGTCCGCCAGTATTGTCACCGCGCACACCGCCGGCACCATCATCAGCGTGGTCACCGTCGATGCGCCAGGGCGGTACGCAGCCGTGGCCGTGGCCCGCGCCATCGTCTCCGACGCGGTCAGGCAACAGGCCCCCGCACCCAGCCAGCAAACCGTCGATGACCGCCGCCGCGCGAGCATCCGCTGCCTGACCTAGTCATGGCCGACTGTGCCGGTGACCGCACGTGACCCATGCCCCGGCCGCGCCCGGCAGCCTCCGGGCAGCGACGCGGTTGCAACACGTGGCTTCGCTAAACGGCGCCGGCGGCAGGAAGCCCGAGGCGCCGTCTCGCGGGATCCTCTGGCGATCCTGAACTGCCAGCGTCCGCTGCTTGCCAAAGTCTCGGACTTTCCCGGCTAATAGCAGATGAGGGCCATTCGCGCACTGCATGGAGTGGTGCCCGCACTGGCGTTCGGTTATGGATCGGGCCTGGCGGAAGTTTGTCGTGGTGTCCTCGGGATCCGGTGACGTTGCGTGGTTGCTCTTGCGGTGCGGGGCGGGTTTTTGCGCTGGCTGATCCATTACGTTCCGTGAGATCGGTGCGTGGTGTCCGGGCTGGCGTCTGCGGAGCGCCCGGGACTGGCCTGGCCGGCTGTGGCCGCGGTGTCCCGGGCATGCCGGGATTCCGGCGCGGCGGGTGCCGGGCTGGGCGGCCGGGTGCGAGGTCAGGCGGCCGGCGGGGCGTTCGGCTGCTGCGATCCTGGCGTCGCGGGCAGGGGCAGCAGGTGCAGCTGGGTGGCGGCGGGCACGACGTCGTTGCTCTTGCGGGTCCTGACCTTCTTGATGGTGAAGCGGGGATAGTGCCGGCCGGGCCGCCAGGTGGTGACGAACCGCAGCGGGTGCGCGGTGATGTCGCGGCGGATGATCTCGATGGCCGCGGCCAGGGCGCCCGCAGTGGCGCCCTGCCCGGCGCCGATGCTGGCGGTGACCGCGTTGCGGAGCGCGGTGGCGCTGATCCGGGCGGGCTCGGCGCCAGTGGCGGCGGCGATGCTGGCGCCGGTGATCCGCAGCGCCTGGTGGGCGGCGACGGTGGCGGCGGCCATGCGGCAGGCACCGGCGGGGGTGGCGGCGGTGATGGGCTCTCCGCCGGACAGGGTCTGCTTTTCTTCCAGGTAGACGAGCTCGCTGGCCCAGCGCATGCCGTACAGTTCCGCGATGTCGCGGGCCGGGTAGGCGGCGGTGTCCATCAGGTCAGTGATGATGGTGACAGTCTCGGATACCTCCACGCGGATCGTGCCTGGCCGCCTGCACAGCCCGGCGTCACCTTCGCCGTCACCGGCTGTCTTCGTGACGCTGACGGACGGCCCTGCGGGCGGGGCGGCCGTCAGCGGGTGGCCCGGCGGGAGATCGAAGACCTGGTTGATGTGGTATTCGATGACGCGGACCTTGTACGTGCGGCCGCGCCAGGTGATCTTCGCCTTCCAGCTGCCGTCCGGCAGCGGCCGTCCCGAGCGGCGCAGCGTCCACGCCGCCGACACCCGCCAGGCGAAGTGCTTCCCGGCATCGATCTTGGCGGCGGCCGCCTCGCGGCTGGGGAACCCGCGGTCGGCCAGGTCCAGGTCACCGGGCCCGTAGGCGGGTTCCAGGTGCGCGGCGAGGGTCCTCTCCCCGGTGCTGCACGGCCCGGCCGCCCAGGCCACCGCGCCGCGGGTCCAGACGTCGGTGACCTCGGTCATCCGGATCTGCGGGTCAGCGGGCGTGCCGGTGCTGGCCGGCCGGCTGAAGTGCGCGGCGTTGCGGGACTGCCCGCCGCTGCCCTTGCGGTCGCTGCCCCTGGGGTCGGCGACGTTGCGGACGGTGCCGTCCTTGGCCAGCACCCGCAGCCCGTGCCAGCGGCCGTCCCGCCACGGCCCGCCCGCGAGCGGCCGCAGCCGGATCGCCGTCCGCTGCCCGCCCGGCGTCCCCGGCGCCGGCAGGCACACCGCCGCGACGCCGGGCAGCGGGACGGGGCGGATCTGCCCGCACAGCCCGGCCAGCAGCCGCAGGAACGGCTTGACCTGCAAGAAGCTGTCCGCGTCCGACAGCGACGACGCCGCGGGCAGGTCATATCCCGGGTCAGCTTCCCGGGGCCGCTGCGCCATAGCGCGCAGCGTTCCCGCAGCCGTGCCGGGCATCAGCGCCCGCGCCAGGCTCACCTGCATCGCCAGCCGCGGCGTGATCTTCCGCGCCCGCCGGGCCGGCACCCCGGCCAGCGCCTCATCCAGCCGCGCCGGGGTGATCACTGCCGACGCCAGCCCCAGCCCCGTCCCCTCCCGCACCGGCCCCGGCTCCCCGGCGATCCCGGCCACTGCCAGCTGCCCCGCCGTCCACGCCGGCCCGGGGGCCGCCGCGCCCGGCAGCGCCCCGCACGCCACGATCCCCGAGCCCGGCCCGGGAAGCTCCAGCAGCCGCCCGCCGGCGTCCTTCCAGATCGCCGGCATCGCCATCACCTCAGCCAGGCCCGCCTCCGCATCCCGCGCCGGCCGCTTCCGCCGCGGCCCCCGCCGCGGCGCCGGCCGCGGCCCGGCACAGGATCGCCGGCGCCGGGCAGGCGTGACGTAATACCGGGCAGCGGGTAGCGTCGCACCAGGAAGCATCGGCGGACCCCTCGCAAGAGGCAGGTACAAGACCCGCCGATGCTTCCGCGAAAAGCCCCGTTTGCCCCGTAACCCATGCGGCGTGCCGCCGGGAACCGCACATGGCCGCCAGAAGCCACCCGGAACCGTCTCCGCGCGCCACCTGTCACTGATCACGCAACGTGACTCCGAGCCGGGCCGCTGTCCAGTTACGCTGCGTGGCAGGACGCAGCAGCCCCGGCGCCGCCTGCAGCGGCAAACCCGCAGGCCGGGCGCTTCGCAGCTCTAACCGAATGCCAGTGGTGGTGCCCGGGAGGCGATTGAATTGCCGACCGTACGCTTTTCAGGAGCTCTATCACCCCGAGAGCACTTACCTGGAAAAGGCTCCAACAGCCCAGCTCACGCGCGTCGGCGCTGCTGGCCGGCTGTTCTCCGTGCCTTTAACACGCATAACAAGTGTACCGGAGTGTGCCGTTTCGTCCGTGGGGTTCCTGTGGGGATCGGCCGCCGTGTCGCGGACTTGTGGGGTTTCTGTGGGGCTCGCAAGAGCCGCTTGACTTGCCTGGCCAGCCGGCACGGGCACCCGGGTACTCCAGCCTCTGGGTGCTGGTGATCACTCTCCGGATAACCCAGGGTTACCGGGCGGCCTGCCAACCAGGAGGTAATTTCGCGCCGAATATTCGCTTGCCTTCCGGGTTGCAATATCGGCCCCGGTGCGGGCACTGATTAGCCGGTTAAGCGCGTCATTGCGGGCTGGTCGCCGCGCCGAGGTCGTTGAAGAAGGCTGCGATGTCACGGCTGAGCAAGTCGGGTTGCTCGGCGGATGGGAAGTGGCCGCCGCTGGGCATGGGCGTCCACCGGCGGATGTTGTAAAGACGTTCGGCCCACTCGCGGGGAGGCGTGCCATCATCGATGAACTGGTGGCTGAAGACAGCTACCGCGGTCGGCACCCTCACGGTGTCGGCGAGGCTCAGTTCGGCTGCCAGCAACCGGTTGTCGACGTAGTCCCGCATGGAGGACGCGATCGTCTGGGTGGCCCAGTACAGGGTCACCACGGTGAGCAGGAAGTCGCGGGAGAAGGTGGCGTCGATGTCCCCGCCGGAGTCGGCCCAGCCTCGCCATTTCTCCAGCACCCAGGCAGCCAGGCCAGCTGGCGAGTCGTTGAGGCCGTAGCTGACCGTCTGCGGCCGCGTCGACTGGATCGCGCCGTAGCCGCGGTCGTCTTCCCGCCATCGCTGGTACTGGGCCAGGTAGGCTTGCTCCGCCGCGGACAGCGGCCGCGACCCTGGCCCGGTATAGGGCGCTACATCCAAGTTGGACAGGTGAATGCCGAGCATCGGCGCTGGGTCGTCCAGCGCCATGAACGTCGTGACGGCGGCCCCGAAGTCGCCGCCGTGCGCGCCGTACCGCTGATATCCCAGGCCGCGCATCAGGCGGTGCCACAACCCCGCCGTATACCGGCATGTCACCCCCGTCCGGGCCGGCCGATCAGAGAATCCGTAGCCAGGCAGAGAGGGGATCACCACGTCAAAACCGGGCCCGTCCATGCCATGCGCGGCCGGGTCCGTCAGCCGCGGCACGAGCGGCAGGAACTCGGCGAAGCAACTCGGCCAGCCATTTGTCAAGATCAGCGGGATCCCGCGGCCGCCGCGGGCCCGCTCATGCACGAAATGCACCCGGACACCATCGATCCCGGCCCGGAAGTGACCGAACCCGTTCAGCCAGCGTTCCTGCGCGCGCCAGTCGAAGCCGTCCGCCCAGTACCCCAGCAGGTCCCGCAGGTAACCCAGGTCTGTGCCCTGCTCCCACGGCGCACCCGGCGCCGCCCCCGGCCACCGCGTGTTCCAGATCCGCGCACGCAAGTCGGCGAGAACCTCGTCACCCACCCTGACACTGAATTGCTCCGCCCGGAAGGTAGCCACCCCGCAAGCTTCGCACGGTGCCGCGGGCGAAGGCGTGCGCGGTCCGCCGCAGCTCGGCGAACCCCCACCGCGGCTCGATCCGGACATAGACATGCAGGCCCTTGCCGCCGGAGGTTCTTGGGCCACTCGGCCGCGGCGCGCTCGCCGAGTATCTGTCAAGAAGCTGAACAGCGTAGACGGCTAGCTCGCTAGGTCGACGGGGGTCACCTCCCAGCCGGATTGCAGGCCCTTCATCATCGCGAGCATGTTCTCCAGGGCACGCCGAGCGCCCTCTGCTCCCAGGGCCTGGGCCAGTATCGGCTCCATCTGCCATTCGGCGGCCTCGCCACCGTAGAACAGGAACGTGAAGATGACCTGGCCGTCCTCCTCTTTGGCGGCGCGCAGCACCTCCCAGCGATCCAGTAGTTCAGGGCGGTGGGCTCTTGTGGCCGGGACGAGGACGGTCCGCAGCCAGTCCTCGAAATCATGAGCGCGATCCGCGAGCACGGGATTGATGGCGATCATTGATAGCGGTGGCTTCGGCATGGCAGTTGCCTCCCCTGGTTGTGCGATCGTGGACGACGGCGGGGACGTCGATGATCAAGTGCCGCTCACCCGGATCGGGGCCCGGCGATAGGAGCATTCGTCTTTACCCCGCCAGCTGAAAAGGGACCATGGACCTCATCGGCTGGGCCATATGGCAGACCACACCGCATTACGGACACCGCTGAATTCCCAAGCGAGGTGCTGTTCTCCTGGCCCCGGCAATGATCTCAGGCCATCCGCCGCGGCCACGGCCCTGGCAGATCGCAGCCTCCAGGACGACGCAGCCGTGACACATGGGCGCCGCTTGATGCTAGACGCTTGCTCATGCTCTGGTGGTTGAGCGTGACCGGGCAGAGGTGGCGGGCCGTGGGATCGACGTCCCCGTCCGTGAGGATCTGTCACGCTGTCGGCGGCGCGACCGTGTAACCCAGCCCCGTCAGATCGCCGGGGATGCGCCGGTAGCCCCGGCCCGGAACCGCAGGCAGCACGCCTGCAGATGCTATGAGTTCGTCGGCTATGCTCCCGTTCGACCCCGCGGGCTCGTCGTCCACGAAGGCATCCGCAAATGCGACGCGAGTAATTAAATAATAGGTGCCGCGATCAAATGCGCCTAAGGTCACGTTGCAAACCAGCGCCAATGGGTCTGATTCCCAGGCTGACAGCGGAATTAGCGAGACCGGGTTCCCGGCCGTCGGCATGCAGGCAGAAGTGCGAGTGTTCGCGCTGGCCAGGGTCGCAAGCAGCAGATCAGAGCCGAAGGTCACGTTCCGGCGGGCACTTGGACACTTCAGCGGCGCCAAGCTGAGGAGAACCCTGGCAGTGGAGGGGGTGACTGCCATGTCACGTATCGTCATTATCACCGGGGGTTCCAGCGGTATCGGCAGGGCGCTCGGGGCTGCGCTCGTCGCGCGGGGTGATGACGTGGTGCTCGCCGCGCGCACCGAGGCTGACGTTCAGCGCACGGCAGGCGAACTCAGCGCGCAGGGCCCCGGCAAGGCCCGGGGAGCCGTCCTTGACGTGCGCAACGCCGGCGAGGTCACCGACCTGGTGAACGACGTCTACGACAGCTACGGCCGGCTGGACCTGATGATTAATAACGCCGGGATATGTGTCTTCGGATTCGCGGACGAGCTGACCCCCGGCTACTGGGAGCAGATCTATGACACCAACGTCCGCGGCGTCCTGCACGGGGTCCTCGCCGCCTACCCCATCATGATCAAGCAGGGCCACGGCCAGATCGCCAATACCGCATCCATAGCCGGGCTCCTGCCGGCACCGTTGCAGGGCCCGTACACGATGACGAAACACGCCGTGGCAGGGCTCACCATGAGCCTTCGGGTGGAGGCGCGAGCGCACGGGGTTCGGGTCAACCTGATCTGCCCCGGCGTCATCGAGACACCCCTGCTGGACAAGGGCGGCCCACCTGGCCTGCCTCCCACGCCGCACGTGTTCGCCGACGCCCGCGGCCTGATGCGCCACGCCACCCGCAGCGCTCCTTACCCGGCCGGCCGCCTGGCGCGGGAAGTCCTGAGGGATCTGGACAAGGACAGGCCCATCATCGTCAGGCCCTCGTCAGCGCGATGGCTCTGGCGGCTGTACCGTCTCTCACCCCGGATGGCCGAAACATACGGGCGTAGCTACGTGCGGTGGGCAACCGAGCACATGGCGGTGGCGCGCGTTCCTGAGGAGGTCACATGAGCAATCCCGCGGAGATGCCGTTCTCGGTGTGGCGCAAGATCGCGATGGCGTCGTGGCGTCAGCGGAAGGACCCGATGATCGCGGCGACCCTGGACGTCGACGCCGGCCCGATACTCGACTACATCGAGCAGGTGCGCCGGGCCACCGGCGTCCACGTGACGCCCGCCCACCTGGTAGGCCGGGCGGCCGCCAAGGTGTCGGAGGCGCTGCCGGGCCTGAACGGCCGGGTGGTGTTCGGGTCGTTCGCCCCGTCGCCCACCATCGACGGCTTCTTCGTGGTGTCGCTGCGCACCGACCCGGTGGCGGGCACGGAGGCGGCCGCCACCGACCTGTCCGGATCGGTCATCCGGGAGGTCGACACCAAGCCGCCGTGGGTCATCGCGTCCGAGCTGGCGCAGCGCGCGGCGATGATCCGCGACGACCGCGACCCGCAGTTCAAGCAGGCCAAGACGATGGTGCAGAACCTGCCGCCGATGATCCTGCGGGTCGTCCTCGACACGCTCGGCTTCGTCACCGAGACCCTGCAGCTGCCCGTCCCGTTCATGGGCCTGGAGGCCCGCCCCTACGGGTCGTTCCTGGTGAGCAACGTGGGCACGTTCGGCCTGGACTCGGCGTTCGCCCCGGTGCCGCCGTTCATGCACGTCCCGGTCCTCATCATGGTCGGCGCGGTCACGGACAAGGTGGTAGCCCGGGACGGGCAGCCGGCAGTGCGGCCCATGCTGCCGCTTTGCGTCAGCCTCGACCACCGCTTCGTTGACGGCTACCAGGCGGCGTCCATGGCGCGGATCTTCCGGGAGTACCTGGCCGATCCCGCGAAATACGACCCGGTCCCCGCTCCGAAACGGGTGCCCCGCCGCCGCCCGGCTCCCCGGCGGGCGGCCGCCACCCGGCCGGCACCGGCGGTCACGTCCTCGTGAACGAAGAAGAAGAGCCTGACGTACGGATCGAACCACGACACCGCTTTTACCATGGCCGTGCTGTGCCACTGAGCTACACCGGCGAGAGACGCCATGCGACAGGAGATGACCGCCTGGCGCCGTAGGGATTGTCCCGCCGGTATGGCCGTGACTCCGTTGTGGTAGAGACCCACCCGTCTACCTGAAGCGACCGTAGACAGCTTTTCGAACTTGAGGACTGCGGACTTCCTTTCATCGCGCTGGCCTGCGGTAATCCGACCCAACCCAACTTCGTCAAGACGAAACGGCATGCACGGTCAGGAGAAGGTCTACGGTTCGATTCTGTAAGGAAACTCCAGGTCGGAAAAGTAATTCGGATAAATGTACAGTCGTAGGGCCATTCCCGGGGGCCAAGTAGACCCAGCTCGGGCCAAGACCAAGCTGCTCGTGAGACTCTCCCGGCGACCGGCGTGGTAGTAGACGATCCGGGACGCCATGTCGGAGAAGGCAGCGAGCTTGTCGAGAGATGCGTACTTGCCGCCGTGGTGCGTTGTGCTGGGAGGGGGTGGGGGCGTGCGGCTAGGACGTGCTCGCCGGGCTTGGCCACGATGAGATCGAGTTCGCTGTCGCCGCCGTTCAGATGCGGTAGCCCCGCCGCCCGGGGCACGGGTTTCCGCAGCTGTCCTGGTGCGGGCGCATCACGGTGGTTGAGCTGGTCCGATCGAATTCGCGCTGGCAGCACGCGCAGCGTGCCCGGTAACGGGGCTGCATGCGCGGGCGTGCCCAAGTCCGGCGCTGGGAACTGGAGCTACCGGAGGAGAACGTGGTGCGCTCGCCGTACTCCCCAGCCTTCGCCAGCTCGATCTCAAAGCGGGGTTCGAACTTGACCTCGGTGTCCGCCAGCGATGTGATCTTCCAGTTCAACAGGCTCTTCCTGCCAGGACCTGAGCGGCCGCCGGTCTGGTCCCAGACGTAGAGGTACTCCTGCCCAGCCCCGTCCTGGCGTCACTTGAACGACAGGGCGTACGGCTCCACCAGCGGCGGTATTCCGTCGTAGGTTATGCGCAGTAGTTGTCCACGAGTCCGCGGTCGGTCATTTGCGTGGTGAACGGGCTCGCGGACAGCGGTTTGCGAAAGGCGGGATCGCGGGCCGACGCATTCCCGGGGGCCGCATGGTTCATCGGGCCTCGTGCGGATCGTGGTACGTGCTGGCAGCGGAGGTTGCTCAGCCCGGTGAGCCGGCGGTGCCGCTGGGCACGGGGTAGGCTCGGGCGAGCTGGGTGACGTGGCCGGGGGTGAGTTCGGCGAGGGTGGCGACACCGAGGAGCTTCATGGTGCGCTGGATCTGGTCGCGGAGGATCGCGATCATGCGGTCCACGCCCTCGCGCCCGCCGGCCATCAGGCCGTAGAGGTAGGCGCGGCCGATCAGGGTGAACTTCGCGCCGAGGGCGATCGAGGCGACGATGTCGGCGCCGGACATGATGCCGGTGTCGATCGCGATCTCGGCGTCCTTGCCGACCTCGCGCACGACCTCGGGCAGCAGGCGGAACGGCACCGGGGCGCGGTCGAGCTGCCGGCCGCCGTGGTTGGACAGCACGATGCCGGTGACGCCGAGGTCGGTGAGCTTCCTGGCGTCGGCGACAGTCTGGACGCCCTTGACGACGATCTTGCCCGGCCACAGCGACCGGATGACGTCGAGGTCCGCGAAGCTGATCGTCGGGTCCATCGCGGCGTCGAGCAGCTCGCCGACGGTGCCGCCGGTAGAGGTCAGCGAGGCGAACTCGAGCTTGGGAGTGGTCAGGAAGTCGATCCACCACCGCGGCCGCGGGATCGCGCTGGCGATGGTGCCCAGGGTCAGCTGCGGCGGGATGGAGAACCCGTTGCGCTTGTCGCGCAGCCGCGCGCCCGCCACCGGGGCGTCGACCGTGAACAACAGGGTGTCGAAGCCCGCGGCGGCGGCCCGGCGGGTGAGCCCGTAGGAGATCTCCCGGTCACGCATGACATAGAGCTGGAACCAGTTGCGGCCGGCCGGGTTGGCGGCCTGGACGCCCTCGATCGAGGTGGTGCCGAGGGTCGAGAGGCAGAACGGGATGCCGGCCGCTCCCGCCGCGGAGGCACCCGCGATCTCGCCCTCGGTCTGCATCAGGCGGGTGAAGCCGGTCGGGGCGATGCCGAACGGCAGGGCCGAGGGGCCGCCGAAGATCTCGCAGCTGGTGTCGGCCTCGGCGGCGCCGCGCAGGATCGAAGGGCGGAACTCGATATCCCGGAACGCCTGCCGGGCGCGGGCCAGCGAGATCTCCTCCTCGGCGGCGCCTTCGGTGTAGTCGAAGGCGGCCTTCGGGGTGCGGCGCCTGGCGATGGCGCGCAGGTCATAGATCGTCAGCGCCGCCTCCAGGCGGCGCTTCTTCGCGTCCAGCTCGGGCTTCTTGAACCGCACGAGCTCGAAGATCTCCGCTGGCCGGGGGAGCTGACGTTGGACCATGGTTACCCTCTCGGTTCTTGGCGGCTGGGGGAAGGTGCGGGGTCCCGGCATCGCCGCGCCGGGCTGGACGAGCATGCTGCCGGCCTAACCCCGTTATACGTTCCAGAACACGCCGTGGTTATGAACAGCATCTTCGCGGGCCCGGTCGCGCGCGAGAGCGGCCAGTTTTCCGGACCCGGTGACCTTCGCGGCGGCAGCCAGCCAGGCGGCATGACGCAGGTCCGCCAGCATCGTCACCACGCACACCGCCGGCACCATCATCAGCGTGGTCACCGTCGATGCGCCAGGGCGGTACGCAGCCGTCGCCCGCGCCGTCGTCTCCGGCGCGCTCAAGCATCAGGCCCCCGCACCCAGCCAGCAAACCCGCGATGACCGCCGCCGCGCGGGGCTGAGCGAGCATCCGCTCCTTAACCTGGTCATGGCCGGCAGTGCCGGTGACCCGCACGTAACCCATGCCCCGGCCGCGCTCGGCAGCCTCCCGGGCAGCCACGCAGTGGCAGGACGTGGCTTCGCTAAACGGTGCCGGCGGCAGGAAACCCGAGGCGCCGTCTCGCGGGATTATCTGGTGATCCTGAACTGCCAGCGTTCGCTGCTTGTACTACAGTCGCGGTTTTCCAATCTGTGGTCACGCTACTGCTCGGAGTGATGTCATGCTCACCGGCTGCCGGTTACGCGGTGTCACCTGTTTTCCGGTTGTGCGGGGCTGAGTGATTGCGGCGGGGAGCCGGGTGCTGTAGTGGTGCCAGCGGGCGCGGGCCTGGTGGGCGCCTGCGCCAGTGTGACCAGCGGAGATGGAAGGCGAGGCGGGCGCGGGTGAGGAGCCCGGCGGCGTAGTCCCTGGTCAGGCGGGTGATCCGGAGGGCCTCGGCGACGCTCAGCGTGATCAGGGGGATGCCGGGCGGGCAGGGCTGGCCGCCGCGGGCGGGCAGCGGCGCGTCGCCAAGGGGAATCTGCAGGTCAGCGTCGCTGGCGTCGTCTTCCCCGCCGGGCCGGCAGGGCCGGTGTCTTCGGCGGCGGCGTCCGGGAGGGTGATGAGCCCGCGCAGGGCGTTGCAGATGGCGAGCGCCCGGAGCTGGGCGATCGCGATCCAGGCGGTGTGACGGCAGATCGCCTGGTAGGTACGGAGCTGGGACTGGTCCCAGCCGAGGGTGTCCTTCCCGGTTTTGAAAGTGGTTTCCACCGGCCAGCGGCGGCCTGCGATGGCGATGAAATACGTCATGGTCGCAGGCCTGTCGTTAGGCACAAAGCAGAGATAGAAGGCGTACGGGTTCTGCTCGCGGTCCAGGCGGCGGATCAGGAGGAACTCCCACGGCCGGCCGGTGGCGATCATGGCCCAGTCGCTGTAACGGGGGTCTCTTCGTCCCGTTCCCGCACGACCTTCTCTCGAATATGGCGTCGTTTACTGCCTCGTCAGCGCGGGTGACGGTCCCGGCGGCGGTGGTGACCTGATAGTCGCAGGGGATGATGACGACGTACGCGAGCGACAGCGCCCGGCACGCCTCGCGGAAGGCGCCGCTGCGCCCGTATACCTCGTCGGCGGCGACCCAGCAGAACCGCAGCCCGGCTTCTGCCAGGCGTTTGACCTGCCCGATCGCCAGTGCCGGCTTCGTGGCGAACTTCAGGCTGCCCGGGATCCCGGCCTTGCGGCGGCGCGCCGGGTCCTTCGCCCATGCCTGCGGCATGTACACGTCAAAATCAGCCCATCCCTGCCCGAACACGGTGACGAGCGCGGCGAACACCCAGGTCACGCAGTTTTCGACTGTCCCGGTGACGCCCGCGTGCTGCGGGGACGCGCACGCGGTGGACCTGCCCTTTTTCAGGTGGGCGGTCTCGTCGATGGCGATCCCCGGCCCGATCAGGTCGTCCGGGTCATCCGGCAGGCACTGCGCCGCCAAGGCCTGAGCGCGCCGCGCAGAGTCTCCCACGACCACTTGCAGCTCCTTGACCAGGGCCTGCATCCGGTGCGGTCCCTCATGACCGGCTTCTTCCGCCAGCTCCCAGCAGTTCGCCCGCGTCCCCCGCGACAGCGCCGTCACGTAATCCAGCGCCGTCCTGACACTGCGCCGCTGCGCCATCACCCGGCCCAGCACCGTCCTGACCAGGGCATCTGCTCTCGCCGCGCACTCCGCGGCATCTTCTATCCTGGCCACTGCGGCCGTGGCCCTGCCTTGAATTGTCACGAATCCAGGAACGCGCCACGGCCGCCCCG
>CAWDBS010000066.1:0-35156 GCA_963800415.1 uncultured Actinomycetes bacterium | reverse complement strand
GCAGAGGCGAGAAGCGGCAGCGCGCCCGCGCTCTGCAGCCACCAGGGCAGCCTGATCGTCGCCTGGTCCGGCACCGACCACCACCTGAATGTGGCACGTCTGCAATAGCTGATCAATCAGAGAGCGCGTGACCACCGGTGGCGGCGCCACACGAGCGCCCGCCCTCAGGTCACCCCCGCACCGGGTGGCCTGCCCCGGGCGCAGCAGTTAGCCAGACACCGGGCCCGGTGCTGGCGTACCTATCGGCGGGTCGGGGCGAGGTGTTGCGCCGCTCGGAATGCAGGCAAACGTTACCGGTCGCAGCACTAGCTGCGTCCGGTGATCTCGTCTAGGCCGTCCAGCTCGCGCCGGACCTGCGCGGCCATCTCGTCCTCCTGCTGGCAGCGCCGGGCTGCCTCGGCGTCGTGACGCGCGTTCCAGGCACGCCGGGACTGGTCCGCGATGCGCTGGTACGCATCCCTAATGGCCGTCTCGGCGTCGCGGAGCAGGGCCTGGTTCTCCTGCCAGCGGCAGGCAGACTCGTGGGCCACCTTGCGGGCCGGGCCGCGGCTGGCTTCCAGGATGAGGTTCTGGGCGCACTCCTGGCAGATCACGAACAGGTCGCGCGGTGGCCGGCCATCGGCACCAGGCAGCGGCCACGGGACGATGGCGTCATAGACGAACCACTTATTGCACACATCGCAAATCGGCGTGTCGTCGGATCCGCTGAATGACATGTCGCGCTCCTCCCGGCGGGCTGAATCTCGCTTTCTCGCACCTTCCGGGGGTCTGGCGCGGACCTCGGCGGCACGGGGCGAACGCCAGCAAACGTGCGCCGGGAAGGGGAGAAGGCTCAGCCGGGACGCGGTGGCGGGATGCCCCGGGCACGGACACTTGAGCAGGGGACAGGCAGGCAAACAGGAGGCCCCGGTGACAGCAGCAGAGCCAGTGCCTGCGCAGCCCGGGGATATCCCGGTGCTCGCGGTCGATGTCTACGGCGCGATGCGGATGCTCGGCCTCGGGCGGACCACGATCCTGGGCCTCGCCGACGCGGCGAGCTGCCCAGGCTCCGCGCCGGCTGGGCGGTGCGCTATGCGGTCTCTGACGTCGAGCGGCTCGTCGAACGGATGAGGTCGGGTGAGCAGCTGCTCACGCGTGCCAAGAGCAAGCCTGTACCCACCCGTTAATCAGACCTCTGGAGATTAAAGTCCCGGCCGCCGTCAGCAAGACAGCAAGGGGGTGGCATCAGGCTCAGAATGCAGGCCGGGTGGGCCAGCTCGCGTCAGTCCAGGGGGTATTCAGGACCGCTGAACTCGATCTCGCTGGCTGTGTCGTCGAACGGCGAAGACAGCCGGTGTGTCATCCGTTTCCAGTAGCGGTCTTCCAGAGCCATCACGATCCCGTGGAGGAGCAGCCGGAGCAGCTCATCGTCCTCCGCGAATTTCAGTCCAGTCCGGTACTGCGCGGCCTGGTCCAGGTGCCAGAGGTGGCCCTCTCGGTACCGCACCGCCTTGGCGGTGATCCGGATCGTCCCGGCTTTCCGCAGCTTAACGTGATGCTGGCTCATCGCGGACACGCTCACGTACCGGTACTCCTCAAGCCCGAAGGTCTCGCGGAACCACGGGTGGTTGATCACCTCAGCGACCTCCCGCTGCGTCAGCGCATCACCTCCCGGACAGCTCCTGACCAGGACTATCAGGTGGTCCAGCTTCTCGCCGAGGGAATTGCCGGCCTTCGGGTTCACGCCTTCCGGGACCCCCGGATAGCGGGGCAGCTCAGCTGCCACAGGATCACTGAGCAGGTAGACCAGGCCGCCGTGGTATTCGATCAGCGGGGCACCGTTCCCGTGCAGCAACCACTCCAGCTGCTGATGCCAGGGGCCGCCAAGGGAGGCGCAGGGCAGCGAGGCATCGAGCTGGGCGAACTCAGCACCTGCCTTGAGGCTCTCGATAGCCAGATCGGCCAGGTCGGAGTACAGCTCCATTGCCCCCGGAGGGGCACCAGACCAGTCGATCGACCGGGGATGGGTGTCCTGCTCGGCCTTCAGCTTCGCCTCGACCCGGCGCACGGTGTCCAGGCGCTTGGGCGGCCCGGCCTTGCGCAGGTCAGAACGTTTTTTGACATCCCTGCTGGCCTTAATAGCCTTATCTATCTCTTTCCTTTGTACAGAAATCTCACTGCCTGCGGAAACGTCCAGATCGGCGTCCTCCAGCGGCACCGGGTTGAAGCAGGCGTACCGCCGCCACCCCTTGATGCGGAGTACGGTCTCGCGGACCTCCTCCTCGTCCAGTGGCACATCGAACTGCTGGTTGGCCTCGTAGATGAGCCGGTGCAGCTCGGGGTCGTCCTGGTCGAGCCCCTGCTCCTTGAACAATTTCTTCTTCAGCTCGTACAGGAAGTTGTTCCGGCCGTCGCCCTCGGTCTGCCGGTAGCCGCGGCCGCCTGCGCCCCGCCTCCTCCTGATCGGCGTAGAGGCGCTCGGTCCACTCGGGCTGCCAGGGCAGGGCGTGCTCGAAGCCCCTCGCGCTGTCCGGCCCGAGCCGGTACTTGCGGCCGTTGGGGTGGATGCTCCCGGGGACCGGCACGAAGCCGTTGCTCTTGAGGTCCCCGACCTTGGTGACGCCATCGGCGGCGTACAGGGTCCGCTGCCCCGGCCAGTCGCTGCGGGACAGGTGCCGCCCGTCGTAGTAGTACTGGATCCCGCCGTCCCGGCCGGTGAGGACGAAGAGCGGCGAGAGCGGGATGCCGCACCGCTCCATGAGTTCCTCGAAGCCGGGCGCGTCGTTGTCCATGACGATCAGGCCCGACTCGGGGGAGCAGACGTAGCCGGGCTGCCAGTCATCGCGCCACTCGGTCGTGTCAGACCCGGTGTTGTATGCGTACTGGCTGACCGGCCCGCGCTTCGCGAAGATCTTGGTGCCCCGGGCGATCTTCCACGGCGCGATCGTCGGGGCGAGAGGCCATTCCAGCTTGTCCTCCGTACGCCCGGCACGGATGCGTGAATCTTCAAAGAACTGGCTTGACATCTCGGGTTCCTCATGTACGTTGTAAATGATTTAACTTTCAAGGGGTCGCGCTTTCCTCATGGGCGCGGCCCCTAAGCCGTCCCTAACCCTTCTGTGGTCTGATCACCGGGACGAGCGGCTCGCGCTTCCGGCGCAGGTCATCGGCGAAGAAGTCGCGCTACCCAGCGGCATCGAGATGCCGGCTTACCGACCTGACAAGGTTGCTCAGGCACTGGCCGAGCGGCCTGCCCGGGCCCGCGCCTTCTCCGCCTGTGCTACCGCGGCGTCGTGCTTGGACTTGCGGGCCACCCGGAGGATCGCCGCCCGATCCCGCGGGCTCACATCACCGTCGCGGACGCGCTCGTATGCCCGCCGCAGGGCCAAGCGGGCCAAGTCATCGAGGTCTGGTACGGAGAGTCGCCCTTGGAAGGCGCGGGACATCCTCCGCGACGCCGACCAGCGCTGGTTTTCGGGCGAGCATCCCCCATGCATGGGCTCTCCGGGACGCGGAGCGCCTAGAACAACCGACCTCCTGGCGGACTGGATAACCCAGCGAGCTGGCCACCCGGCAGATGTTCCAGGGACGCGGAATCAACGCCCTATCTATAGCGCTCAAGCATCCCATGGCCTCAGAGGCTTCCGTGCGGAGCAGGACCCTCGAAGCGAGAACCAGCAAACTTTTTTCTGGCCTTCCTACCTGCGGGAATGGCCTCTTTATGCCCTCTTTCTCTAAAAACCTTGTCATGGCCTTGACACGCTACAGCGCATATAACTAACGCTGTGGGAAATCGGGACCGGCAGATGGCCGGACGGGCAGGCGCTCTGCGGTCGTGGGCGAATACCGAGGACAAGACGGCGCGCACGAAGCCGGCACGGGACGCGTTTTTGGCGAAGTTCGAGACGGAGGTCGATCCGCGGGGAGAGCTGCCGGAGTCTGTGCGGCGCGAACGGGCCCGGCTTTTGCGGCGTGCGCACATGCTGGAGCTAGCGCGGCGGTCGGCACAGGTGCGGCGAGTGCGCAAGGAGAGCACAACATCATGACCAGCGGGCCGGCTGCCGAGACGCCGCCGCTCAGCGTCTTCCTGCGGCCTGAGCTGCCCGCTGCCGCCTTGCACGGGCTGCCGGGTGAGGCGGCGGTGACTCTAGCTGCCGCGAGTGGCGCGGACAAGGCGGCCATCCTAGTGACCTTCCTGGCGATGCTCGGGTGCGCGGCCGGGCGGCAGCCGCATGTCGTGTACCGCGGTGCGGAACATCCCGCGCGCCTGTTCGCCGTCATCGCCGGCGATACAGGAGCAGGCCTGAAAGGAACTGCGGTCGGCGCTACCGAACGCCTCTTCGCGATCGCCGACCCTGACTGGGCCGAAACCCGGATCCTCCGCGGCTTGCAGTCGCCCGAGGCGATGGTCGAACGGGTTGCCGACGACACATCCGCCGATGGCCGGCTGCTGATCCTCGAATCTGAGTTCGCCCGGCTTGCCGAGCGGATGGCACGCAGCGGCACGTTCTCCCCGCAGCTCAGGGCAGCGTGGGACGGGACGACACTCGAACGGGTCACCCGCGATCCGCATCGCTCCCAGCGCGCGTCGAATGCGCACGTCTGCCTGATCGGCCAGATAACCCCCGGTGAGCTGATGAAGCATCACCGGCGGCTCAACCAGGACGGCGGCCTGGAAAACCGGTGCTTGTTCGTCATCTCGGCACCATCGCACTATGTCAGCCCGTTTAAGACAGCCGACACCAGCGACCTGGCCGCGCGCCTCCGCTACGCGCTCGATACGTCACGAAAAGCGGTGCTGCAACGCGCTGACCCGGTCAGCCGCATCCTGATGGCCGAGCGCGGGCTGCAGCCTTCGGCGGCCCTGCCGCTCGCCGCTGATGTCCAGCAAGGCTGGCACGACTGGCAGGCTCGCATAAAAGCGCAGATCCCGAGGGCGGCCGATGACCTCGGACCGCTGTGGTCTCGCGGCGAAGCGCAGGTTATCCGCCTCAGCACCGCTTACGCGATCGCCGACAGCTCGCCAGTGGTCGCTGCAACCCACATCTCAGCCGCGGTGGGTGCGTGGACCTACTGCGCTAAGTCCGCTGAGCTGCTGTTCGGCGTCCCGCTCGGACTGGCAGAAGCCCGCATCAACCCGAGGCACGTGGCGAAGATCATCCGGAGCCTGCACCAGAACTATCCGGGCTGGCTGCCGCGGAACACCATCGGCAAGGACGTACTCGGCGGCAACGCCGGCGATGTCTCCGCGATCATGGACGATCTCGTGGCCAGGGAACTGGTCGAGCGGCGTGTCATCAAGACGGCGGGCAGGGATCGTGCCGAGTATCGCCTGCTGCCCCCCCGGCCTGCCTGAGCGCAGTTATCCCGTTTTCCCGTACCCGCCACCCCGAGAGGAGCCCCCGTGAACATCGGCCAGGAATCCGAGCCGGTCGAACTGCCGATTCCCGTTCACCCGGACGACGTCCCAGCTGAGACCCCTGCTGTACAGCCCGGCACGGCACCCGTTCCCGAGCGGACACCGGCGTGACCAGCCCGGCCGCACCTGATACGCCAGACGGGATTACGGGAAAAGCCCGGATCCCCGACTACCCGCAGACGGTGCTGGCGCTGCGGTGCTGGCGCATCGACCGGACACGGCTCACGCTCCGGTCCCTGAACGCCCCGCCGGGCAGGGCAACGTGGGTTGCGTCGGCGCTCGCATCCCCCGAGGGCGGCTGGCCGCACGATCGCCCCCTGATCGCGACGTGCGGGCGGGGGAGCCAGCACGACGAAGACGACCCGATCCCTGCGAAGGCCTGCCGGTGCGGCGTCTACGGAGCCCGCGACCTGGACGTGATCTCGCATTACCTCCAGCGGGACGCGCCGGTGCTCGGCGTGGTCGAGCTTGGCGGCCGGGTGATCCCCGCAGAGCAGGGTTACCGCGCCGCCATCGCCAGGGTTGCCGCCATCTTCCTGCTTGACCCGGCCCTGACCATCGACGGCGGCACGCTCCTGCGGCTCGCGGACGCTTATCACGTGCCCGCGCTAGTGCCGCACAGCGTCGACGCGGAGGACTACCGGCGGGAGATCGCGGTCACATCCATGGTGGCCAGCGAGGCCGAGGACTGGCTGCGGCGAGAGGTCCGATCGTGAGCCAACGCAGTCAGCCAGAAAAGGAAACATCAACGTGAAAGGTCGACTTCAACCACCGCGGAGCTGTGCGAGGTCACCGTCCGGTTCGGCTTCACCGACGACATCCTCCGCAGCCCCGAGTTCGCCGGGATCGAGGGCGTCGAGCTGCGGGACAAAGCGCCTGATTGCAATGAGGGATGCCTCATGTCGCCGGCCGGGGCCACGATCGTGATCGGCATCCCGGAGGACGAGCTGCTGCCCTTCGAGGTGCTGGCGGAAAGCTGGCAGGCCGATGGCTTCCGGCACGCCGGGTTCGGCTACCGCGAGTTCGTCGTGCCCGCCGGGTGGTCAACCCGGAACGACCGGTCCTTGTACGCCGAGGATGACGAGGCCAGCGGACAGGAGGCAGCCGAGTCATGAGCACCGGACGCCACAGTGGTCGGCTTGCCGACGGGAGGCCCGAGATCGAGTCGCGCGGCCTGCCGCCCGCTGGCCGCTATGACGCTGCCAGGAGGACATGACCATGAACGACATCGATGTCGACCAGCCGGTGCGGGTGACGCCCGAGCCGGCGACCGCGAGAAGGTCATGGCCACCGCCCGGGACAAGCTCAGCCAGGCCAGGGCCCTGGTCGATGGTCAGCGAGTCCCTGCAGACCAGCGCGGAGCCGGATGACCCGCCGCCGTCCGACCCGCCCGAGCCGGTCGTGCCAGCCGGGGACGGCTTGCCCGGCGGGCTTGGCACGACCCTGGTCAGCTCCGGGTGGGACTTCACCGGGCAGTGCCAGGCCCTGAAGGCCTCCAAGGCCATTTGGCGATGAGGATGGATCACCGGGAGGAGGTGAAGGAAATGACCGGTGACCTGCAGCAGGACGCCTTTCTGACCGCCATCGAGCTGATGCGCCAGCTGGCGGTGGCATCCGCGCACCCCGGGGATGACCCTGATCGCGTAATAGCAGACCAGATGAGTACCGTCGACTTGTACCTGGAGAAGTACGCCGGCTCCGATCCGGGGATGACCAGCGTTGCCGTGCATTTGCTGGCCTGGTGCCTGACGCAGCGCGCGGTGACCTACATGATGATGGCGCTGGCGAATCAGCTCGACCGCCAGCCGACCGAGCAGGAGATGATGGCCGAGCTGGACAAAGGCGAGCGGGGTGCGCTCGGCTTCGGCCCCCAGGATGCAGCCGCGCTGACCGCCGTCGAGCTGACGCGCCAGATGGTCGTGGCATCTGAGCACTTCGGGAATGACCGCGGGCGCGCGGTATACACCCAGATGGATCTCGTCATCCTGTACCTGCGCACGCACGCCGGTTTCGAGCCCGGTCCGGCGGGAACCGCGAAGGCCCTGTACATGCTGTTTCACATGCTGGCGCATGGCGCGACGTACTCCCTGATAGCGGCGCTGGAGAATGATCTCGGACATCCGCCCACCGAGGCGGAGATGATGGCCGAGCTGGATGACGACGAGCGGCAGGTGCTCAGCTTCCGCGAGGACAAGGACTGAGTGCCTGGTCCCTATGATCTTCCGCGTTCCTGCTCGGCCAGCCGGATCCAGGCGCCCCGCAGTGCCTCCCCAGGCCTTGTCCGGGGACCGGCACAGCCGCCCGGTGTCGACCAGCACGTAGCCAACCCGGTCCTCGGTCACCGGGACGACCAGCAGCACTGTGCTCGGCCGGGGCACCGGCACCAGCGCGCCCGCCTGCGCGGCTCTGGCCGGACTGCTCGGCCAGCTCGTCCTCGGTCCAGATCAGGTGACCGGTGAAGTCCATGACGCCGCCCAGGTGAACGGGCCGACCCTTGCCGTCTGCGCTCAGCCCCTTCTCGGACTGGAAGGACCGGCACACGGCCTCCGAGCCGGGCCCGTAGCGGCCGTCCACGGCGATGGTCCAGCCCCGGTGCGCCATCTGCGCCTGCCAGGTCTGCACGTTGACCTGATCCGGCCCGCCGTAGTAGCCCCAGTGGCAGTGCGGGTCCGAGCTGGGCTGCCCGAGGTAGTCGGCCGCGTCGTAGGGGAACGCCGGGTCCCCGCGGGCGCATGGCAGCAAGCCCCGGGATTACGGAAATTCGCTGTGGCCAGTGCTGATCACCGGAGCGGGCGGGGCGGCGCGAGGGGTGGCAGACGACGCTGTTGACGCTGGTCAGTCCGGAGGCCAGTCCTGCCGCCGCTCTTCCAGCTCGGCGGCGACATCGCCCAGCAGCACGCGCGTCTCCGGCGTGTCGGATGATCCTTTTACCTGACGGAGCATGCGCAGCAGCTCGTGGGCAGGGCGGCGTATCAGCTCCTGGCGCTGGCCTGCGAGCACCTCGCTCAGCGGGCGCTGCAGCTCCTGTTCCCGGGCTTCCCAGGCGCTCCGGGGTTTCGAGACAGGTTTCGTGACGTCCAGGGCGGCCTTTCCCGGCACGTGCAGGCGCTGGCGGCGGGCGGCCTGGCGGCACCGGCCCGAGCAGTAGCGGGCCGGGCGCCCGGCGGTGCGGCGTCCCAGCACGGCTCGCAGACGACTACGTAGACCCGCGGCGGGCGCAGGCGGCCCTCCGATTTGGGCTTCTCAAGTCGGCACCAGCTGCACACAATCCGCTCTATGACCCTTCCGTGGCGAGACTCCGGTGCAAAAACGCTAGTCAGAGGGAAGCTGCAGGTCAGCGGGCCTTGAGATATCAAGGATTATTGGTACGATGCGATGCAGGTCAGAGGCCAGTTGTACTAAGGTTTCTAAGCAAGTAACCCGATTCAGAGACGTGCAAAAGCGTATCTGAATCGATATGTTGGCTGCCGCACCCCTCGGTCCGGAGTCCCGTACCGATCGGCACCGGCGCCATCGCGTGGTGCGCAGTGAAGCTCGTCCAGTGCCCGCCGGGTCTTCCGGCGTGTACATGTCATGGCAGGTGAACGCTCATGGCGCATGGGATCACCAGTCCTGGGGGGGACCGCCGGTGACTGTTCGGCTGCTGACCAACATCGGTCGGCTGTGGACTGGCTCGGAGATCCTGAGTAACGCCGCCATCGTCACCGGCGATGACCGGATCGCCTGGGTCGGGCCCGCGGCCGAGTTGCCTCAGCGCATCCCCGGCGTGGTCGACGACATCGTCGACGTGGACCAGGTGGAAAACCTAGGCGGCGGCCTGGTCACGCCCGGGCTGATCGACGCCCATACCCACCCGGTGTACGCGGGTAACCGCTGGGCGGAGCTTGCCATGCGGTCCAACGGCTCGTCGGCCGCGGAGATCGCCGCCGCGGGCGGCGGCGTCTCATCCACCGTCACCGTGACCCGTGGCACCGATCCCTGGACGCTGTGCAACGGGGTGCGCGCCCGGCTGGGCCGCTGGCTGCGGTCCGGGACCACGACTCTCGAGGCCAAGACCGGATACCACCTGACCAGGGACGGTGAGCTGGCCGACGTCCGGATGCTGCGCGGGCTCGAGGGCGAACAGGGCATGCCCCGGGTGCACGTCACGTTCCTGGCCGCGCACGCGGTGCCGCCGGAGTTCTTCGGCCGCCGCCACGACTACATCAACGCGGTCAGCTCCTGGTGCGCGGACGCCTCCGCCGTCGGTGCGGACAGCGTGGACGTGTACTGCGAGGAAGGCCGGTTCACCGAGGACGAGGCGCGCTGGATCCTGTCCGCCGGCCGCCGCTCTGGCCTGCTGCCGCGGCTGCACGCCTGCGGCGACTCCCGCACCGGCGCGGCCCGGCTGGCCGCCGAGATGGGCTGCGCATCCGCCGACCTGCTGCAGGAGGCCACCGAGGACGACGTCGCCGTCCTCGCCCAGGCGAGCGTGGCCGCGGTGGTCTGCCCGGGCACGGCCCTGCAGACCAGCGCCCGGCCGCCGGTGCGCGCCATGCTGGACAAGGGCGTGGCCGTCGCGCTCGGCTCCGACCACAACCCGGGCGGCGCTGGCATTACGTCGATGGCGCTGGTTATCTCGCTGGCCGTGTCCTACTTCGGGATGAGCGTGGAGGAGGCCCTGCGGGCCGCCACCATCGGTGGCGCGCACGCGCTGCGCGCCCCGGACCGCGGCGCCATGGTCCGCGGCAGGCTCGCCGACATGGTGCTGTGGGACGCCGACCACGAGGGCGCGTTCGTCTGGTCCTACGGCCTGACCCCCCGCCGGGTCTGGCTCGGCGGCGAACCCATCGCGGCTAGCTAGTCCCGGCTTGTCGCCGGTTGGTACCCGCGGTTGCCGTGTCGGTTCGGCACGCGTGCCGCCAACATGGCATGCTGCCGTCATGGCTGCGCGCACCGCCGTAAACCCACCCGCCACAGAGGTCGCCCCGGTCACGCTCATTGTCGGCGAGGAGGAATTCCTGGTCGATCGCGCCGTCCGTGGCCTGATCGCCGCCGCCCGCGAGGCCGGGCTCGGTGGCGATGTCCACGACCTCGACGCAGCGGAGCTCGGGCTGGGGGAGCTGCAGTCGCTCACCTCGCCCTCGCTGTTCGGCGGCGGCTGCGTGCTGGTGGTCCGGTCCGCCCAGAACGCGACCAAGGAGGTCGCGGCCGAGCTGGTCGGGTACGCCAAGGCCCCGGCGCCCGACGTGGTCCTCGTCCTGACCCACGCGGGCGGCGCCAGGGGCAAGGAGCTGCTGGCGGCGGCCAAGGCCGCCGGAGCCCGGATGATCGAATGCCCGAAGGTCACCAGGTTCGCTGAGCGGCTCGACTTCGTCAGGGCGGAGTTTCGCCGGGCGGGCCAGCGGGCCGACGACGGCGCCGCCCGCGCGCTGCTGGACGCGGTCGGTTCGGACCTGCGGGAGCTCGCCGCCGCCTGCGACCAGCTCGCCGCCGACACCGAGGGCGGCATTGACGAGACGGCCGTCGCCAGGTATTACCGGGGCCGGGCCGAGGCGACCGGGTTCACCGTCGCCGACCGCGCGGTCGAGGGGCACCTCGCGCAGGCGCTCGAACAGCTGCGCTGGGCGCTGGACACAGGCGTGTCGCCGGTGCTTATCTGCAGCGCGCTCGCGCAGGGGGTGCGGCTGCTCGGCAGGGTCGGATCCGCGCCGCGCGGCGCGAGCAGCGCCGCGCTCGCGGCCGAGGTCGGTGCCCCGCCATGGAAGGTCGACCGGGTCCGGCAGCAGTTGCGCGGCTGGCACCCGAACGGCATCGCCCGCGCACTGCACGCGGTCGCCGAAGCGGACGCGCAGGTCAAGGGCGAGGCAACCAGTGCGGCCTACGCGCTGGAGCGGGCGGTGCGCCGGATCGTCGCCAGCCGGGCCGACGGCGACCCAGGCTGACGACCCGGCGAGAACCTAGCTGGCCGCCAGTTCGGCGTAGCGCTTGGAGATCGCGGACTTGCGGTTCGCGGCCTGGTTCTTGTGGATGACGCCCTTGCTGGCCGCCTTGTCCAGCTGCCGGCAAGCGACCCGCAGCGCGGAACCCGCCTCGTCGAGGTCCCCCCCGTCCGCGGCCTCGCGGAACTTACGTACGGACGTGCGCAGCGACGACTTCACGGCTTTGTTCCGCTGGTGCGCTTTTTCGTTTTGCTTATTGCGCTTTATCTGAGACTTTATGTTGGCCACGCGTGGGAGTCCTTCAAGGTTGTCTGTTGGGTGACGCGACCTAGAAGCTTATCCGAGCCGGACCCCGGTACTCAAACCAAAGAGTCCGGCGAGGGCACTGGGCCGGACATGGGATCATGGAACACCCAGGCCGCTAGCCGGCGAGTAACCCGAACGGATGCGTGTGTCACCACCTAGCCCCGCCAGCCAGCCGGTCGCCAAGAACCGGCCGCGCCAGGACGCCCGCCCGGCGCCTGGCCATACCGATCAGGCCATGATCAGGAACTTCTGCATCATCGCTCACATCGATCACGGCAAGTCGACGCTGGCTGACCGGATGCTGCAGCTCACCGGGGTGGTGGAAGGCCGCCAGATGCGGGCGCAGTACCTGGACCGGATGGACATCGAGCGCGAGCGCGGCATCACGATCAAGAGCCAGGCGGTCAGGCTGCCCTGGGCCAGCGGCGGCACCGAATACGTGCTCAACCTCATCGACACCCCCGGCCACGTCGACTTCAGCTACGAGGTCTCCCGCAGCCTGGCCGCCTGCGAGGGTGCCGTGCTGCTCGTCGACGCCGCCCAGGGCATCGAGGCGCAGACGCTGGCGAACCTGTACCTGGCGCTGGACGCCGACCTCAAGATCATCCCGGTGCTGAACAAGATCGACCTGCCGGCCGCCCAGCCCGACCGCTATGCCGCCGAGCTCGCCGGCATCATCGGCTGCGACCCCAGCGAGGTGCTCCGGGTCAGCGCCAAGACCGGCGAGGGCGTCGAGGCGCTGCTGCACGAGATCGTCCGGCTCGTTCCAGGGCCCCAGGGGAATCCCCACGCATCCGCCCGGGCGTTGATCTTCGACTCGATCTACGACACCTACCGCGGCGTCGTCACCTATGTGCGGGTGGTCGACGGCCGGCTCTCCCGGCGCGAGCGCAGCCTGATGATGTCCACCGGCGCGGCGCACGAGACGCTTGAGGTGGGAGTGATATCGCCGGAGCCCATGCCGAGCGAGAGCCTGGCCGCGGGGGAGGTCGGCTACCTGATCACCGGGGTCAAGGACGTCCGGCAGGCCCGGGTCGGCGACACCGTGACCAGCGCCGCCCACCCGGCCAGGGAAGCACTGGCGGGCTACTCCACCCCCAAGCCGATGGTCTTCTCCGGCCTGTACCCGGTGGACGGCGACGATTACCCGGACCTGCGCGACGCGCTGGACAAGCTGCGGCTGAACGACGCCGCGCTGCTGTACGAGCCGGAAACGAGCGACGCGCTCGGGTTCGGCTTCCGCTGCGGCTTCCTCGGCCTGCTGCACATGGAGATCGTCCGCGAGCGCCTGGAGCGCGAGTTCGACCTGTCCCTGATCTCCACCGCGCCGAACGCCGTCTACCGCGTGGTCATGGACAGCGGCCTCCAGATCCGGGTGACGAACCCGAGCGACTTCCCCGGGGGGCTTTCCGAGCCGCAAGTCGGCAAGGTGGACCGGGTCTACGAGCCGGTGGTGCGCGCGACGGTGATCTCCCCGGCCGAGTACATCGGCACGATCATGGAGCTGTGCCAGAGCCGGCGCGGTTCCCTGATCGGCATGGATTACCTGTCCGCGGACCGGGTGGAGATCCGCTACATGCTGCCGCTGGCCGAGATCATCTTCGACTTCTTCGACCAGCTCAAGTCCCGGACCCGCGGTTACGCGTCACTGGACTACGAGCCCGACGGCGAGCAGCAGGCCAACCTGGTCAAGGTCGACATCCTGCTGCAGAGCCAGCCGGTGGACGCGTTCAGCCAGATCGTGCACGCCGACGAGGCCCGCGAATACGGCTTGGCCATGACCGCGAAGCTGAAGGAGCTGATCCCGCGCCAGCAGTTCGAGGTGCCGATCCAGGCGGCCGTGGGCGCGCGCATCATCGCCCGCGAGAACGTCCGCGCGCTGCGTAAGGACGTGCTGGCCAAGTGCTACGGCGGGGACATCACGCGCAAGCGCAAGCTGCTGGAGAGGCAGAAGGAAGGCAAGAAGCGGATGAAGACCATCGGCCGGGTCGACGTGCCGCAGGAGGCGTTCGTGGCGGCCCTGTCCACCCAGCCGGGCGACAAGAAGACCCGTTAAGAGCTCCTGAGGGCCCGAACGGCCCTGGGTGCCTGCCCCTACGTCCGCCCCGCGCTCGTGATGAACGGGGCCAGCTCCGCGTGCTGGAAGGGCTGCAGCTGGCCCTGCTGGACGGGGAGAGGCTGGCCTAGCTGGACGGGGAGAGGCTGGAACGGCATCGGCTGGGCGTGCGCGGTGGCGATGGCGGTGACCAGCGCGGCCAGCGTGAATATCACCAGCGCGGTGATAACCAGCGCGGCGGCGGAATGCCAGCTGGTAGCAGGCTCGGCGTCGGGCGGCACCGAGGGACTTCCCGGCGGCGGGTAAGGCAGGCCCGGCAGTGTATTCGAATAAGGTAGGACGGTCGGGTAGGGAAGCGGCCCGGAGGGCAGGTCGGTGGTCAGCGCCCACAGGTCGCCGTAGCTGCGGGCCGCGTAGGCCCGCGCCACCCGGTCGTCGAGTTCGTCCTGGGTCAGCCGTCCCTCGGTGAAAGCCGCCCGGAGCACCCCCACGCTCCGCTCGCGATCCGCGCTACCCGCCAGCCAGGCCGGATGGACCCCTGTGCCCGCAGGCACAGCGGGGAAAAGCGGATATGCCTGACCTGGACCGTATGCCACCTGAGCCTCCCGCGGACGCCTCTTAAGAGTGTAGACGTGCGAGAGTCGCCAGGAGTGCCATTGGCCCGTTCGGCGTCCCGCGCGGTTACTTACTGAGCGCGGTCCCGAGGTTGTCGTAGGCCGTGTTGATACCGTCGACCGACTGCTGCAGGCCGGCCGCCTTAGCCTCGCTGATGTACTGGCTGGCCGTGGTGGCCGCGCCCAGCCGGGCGAAAACACTCGAGGTGCTGGACACCGCCGTGGCCAGTGCGGCGTTGGCCGCCGTGGCCTGCGACGGCATCGCGGTGGCCCGGAGCTGCCCGGCGAACGTGCTGAGCGTGGCGGCTACCGTGCGGTCCAGGGCGGTGACGCAGTCCAGCTTGCCGTTGCACGCGTGCTCGTTGGTCGCGTAGTTGTCGAGCACGTTTTGCACCGGGCGGACGTCCGTCGCCACCTGCTCCGCCGCGCCCAGGGCGCTGGGGCCGCCGCCGCCGGCCAGAGTCGCCGCTTCGATCACGCCGCTGGTGGCGGCGAGCAGGACCCCGAGCACGATGAAGCCGCCCACGAGCTTGCGCGCCCCATCGGACAGGACAAGCCCCCACTGCGGCTCGTCCGCGCTACCCCCGGGTCGCGCCCCGTACCCACCCGGCGACCACGATCCGGGACTCCCCAGGTCGCCGAACAGGCCACCGGGATACGCGCTGGTGAGCATCAGGGCATAGCCCAGCGTCCTGGCCTGGAAGCGCGTCACGGCCGCCAACCCCTGGTGGATCGCGTCCGGCATCTGCCCGGTGATCAGCACGATCAGCCAGGTCACGAAACCGAAGATGGTGAGCGCGCCGTACCCGACGATCGTCAGGACGATCCAGCAGGGGATCAGCAGGAAGAACCGGAACAGGACGGCCAGCCGGTTCAGCCGGCCGGGCATCACTGCCACCCGGACCGGGTAGTCCGCGTCGTCCAGCGAGAACGGCGGGTATACGTCGGTGAGCAGGTACAGGTAGGCGTACACCCGGGTCAGCCAGCGCAGGTAGCCAGAGAGGAAGTCGGCCGCGAAGACGGGCAGCCGCCCGGTGAACAGGGCGCCGAACCAGCCGATGATCGTGACCACCAGGGCCCCGATTCCTACCAGCCACAGGACCACGAGCTGCGGGATGACCATGAAGATGCGGAACAGCACGGTCAGCCGGGACTGCGGGGCCGGGCCCGCGAACGCGAGGAGTACCGGTGCGGGCGTCGACTGCTCGGTGACCGGTGCCTGGGCGCCGGTGGCGTAGTACGCGGACATGTCCCCTGCTCCTGTCTGTCCCCCTGTGGGCGCGACCGATCATATGGCCCGCTAGCCGTCGCCCGGGGCTAAACGGCGTATGCGGTCGCATCGAGGCAAACACGTTACCGGGGCCGTGCGAAGGGGGCCGAGCTGGTTAGATCCGCAGCTCAGCAGGTAATCGGAGACTTCGGGACGGTTTAGCCGCCGGTGCCGAAGCCGCCGCCCGACGCCGAGATCATGGCGCCCACGATGGACAGGGCGATGAGGACGCCCCAGAAGATAACGGCCATGTAGCCCAGCACCAGCCCGCTGGTGGCCAGCCCGTCACCGCGCTGGCCGGTCTGCCGCATTTCCCGTTTGGCCATGTGCCCGCAGATGATCGCCGGGATGGCTGTCAGGCCCATGGTGAAGAACTCGGCCACGCCCAGCACCAGCGATGCCCTGGCCAGCGAGTTGGTGGTGACGGGCGGCTGGTACATGGGCAGCGCCCAGACCGCGGGCATGGCCCCGGCGGGCAAGTCGGCGGTGAGCGCCGTGAGCTCACCGTAGGTCCGGGCAGCATACGCCCGGCCCATCCGCTCGTTGTACTCGTCCTGGGTGAGACGGCCCTCGGTAAAGCCGGCCTTCAGCACGTCGACCGCGCGTTCCCGGTCCGCCGAGGCTGCGCGCATGGCCGGATTCATCCGGGCCTGGGCCTGGTACCCGGCCGACGGCACCGGATAGCCGGCGGGCGGAACGTGGTAGCCGCCCGGCGGGATCTGGTACCCGCCCGGCGGGACCTGGTACCCGCCCGGCGGGACCTGGTACCCGGCCGGCGGGACCTGGTACCCGGCCGGCGGGACCTGGTACCCGGCCGGCGGGACCTGGTACCCGGCCGGCGGAACATACGGATTTCCCGGCGGAGCGTACGGCGTCGGGGGCGGGACGTACGGGGTCGTCGGCGGTACCGGGGCGGCGGTCGGCTGGCCGTCGCCGGCAGCCGTCGGCCCCTCGGGACCGTCCAGCCAGTTGTCCCCTGGGTACTGGGCCGGCCATTGCGACTCGTTACCTGCCAACGGTGCCTCCCGTACACGCGACCCTGGCGCCTTGTGACTCCCGAAAACGCGACCCTTTCAGTCTAAGCGCGCGAATCGCCAATCTGAGCCCGCCGGCCCTGTCCAGTATTTCGGCGGTATTTCCGGCTAGCGTTTCCGGCTAGCGTTTCCGGCCAGTCTTACCGGCCAGCCTTACCGGGTAGCGTGGCGGTCATGCCTGGCGCCCTCCCCGACGGCGAGCCGGTCCCCGCCGCGGGGACGCTGCCGGATAACGCGCGGGCTACCCTGGGCGAACAGCCGTTCGGCATCTACGTCCACGTGCCGTTCTGCACCACTCGCTGCGGTTACTGCGATTTCAACACCTACACCGCCGCCGAGCTCGGTACCGGGCCCGCCACGGTGTCACCCGCCAGTTATCCGGACCTGGCGATCGCCGAGATCAGGTTCGCCCGCCGGGTGCTGGCCGACGCGGACCTCCCGGTCCGCACGGTGTTCTTCGGCGGCGGCACGCCCACCCTGCTGCCGCCGCCGGCGCTAGGCGCCATCCTGCGGGCCATCGAGGCCGAGTTCGGCCTGGCTCCCGGGGCCGAAGTGACCACCGAGGCGAACCCGGAGAGCGTCGATGAAGCCAGCCTGAACGAGCTGCGGGCGCGGGGGCTCACCCGGGTTTCGTTCGGGATGCAGAGCGCGGTGCCCGCGGTGCTCGGCGTCCTGGACCGGGTGCACCGGCCCGGCCGCCCGGCGCGGTGCGCCGCGTGGGCCCGTGCGGCCGGGTTCGAGCACGTCAGCCTGGACCTTATCTACGGGACGCCGGGAGAGTCCGAGGCGGACTGGCGGCGTTCCCTGGACACGGCGCTGGCGGCCGGTCCCGACCACGTGTCCGCCTACGCGCTCACCGTGGAGCAGGGCACGCGGCTCGCGGCGCGGGTCCGGCGCGGCGAGCTGGCTGCCCCGGACGACGACGTGCTCGCCGACCGTTACCTGGCCGCCGACGAGGCCCTCACCGCGGCTGGCTACGGCTGGTACGAGATCTCCAACTGGGCGGCCTCCAGGTCGGCCAGGTGCGCACACAACATGCTGTACTGGACGGGCGGCGACTGGTGGGGGATCGGGCCGGGAGCGCACAGCCACGTCGGCGGGACCCGATGGTGGAACGTGCGGCACCCGGCCGCCTACGGCGCGAGGATCGCGGCCGGGAACAGCCCCGGCCAGGCCAGGGAGATCTTGTCGGAGGCCGAACGGCAGCTGGAGCGCGTCATGCTGCTCATCCGCCTCACCGACGGCTGCCCGGTCGGGATACTCGGCCAGGCCGGCCGGGCGAACGCCGAGCCGGTGGTCGCCGACGGGCTGGCCGACGCCGCCGCACTTGCCGACGGCCGGATTGTGCTCACCCGCCGCGGCCGCCTGCTCGCCGACGCCGTGACGCAAAAACTGACCGAACCCTAAGGCCCTCACGATGTGCGCGCAGATCCAGTCGGGCACCTCGTACCTCTCGCCGCGGTTCGCCGCGATGACACCGCGGATGAGGTACGTCAGCATCGACACCCAGATCACGAAGCCGACCGGGAGCACGACCAGGAGGGCGACGGTGACGCTGTCCAGCAGGAGCACGCCGCCCAGGATCAGGCTGCACAGCGCGTAGAGCGCGGCCGTCAGCGACAGGTTCACCGCGGTGGCCGCGTGGTACCGCATGAACGGCGACCGCCGTGCCCGGAGCGCGTAGACGGCCAGCGGGATAACGGGGCCGAGGAAGATCGCCCCCAGGTACCCGAACGTCGCCGACGTCATGTCGCCGTCCCGGACCAGGGCCAGATCATCCTCAGACGCGGGCTTGCTCGTCATCGGTCCTCGCGTGTCATCCGGTGCTGTCGTCACGCTATGCGCTCCCGGGCATGGTGACGAAATCGATCAGCTCCTCGACCCGGCCGAGGAGTTCCGGCTCGAGATCGGCGTAGCTGGTCACCGAGCGCAGGATGCGCTGCCAGGCCGCGGGCACCTCCGGCGGCCATCCGACGGCGCGCAGTACCCCCTCCTTCCACGGCTGCCCGCGCGGAACCTCCGGCCAGGCCGCGATGCCAACCGCGGATGGCCGCACGGCGGCCCAGATGTCGATGAACGGATGCCCCACGATCAGCACGTCGGGTGAGCGTACGCTGGCCGCGATCCGGGTTTCCTTGGAGCCCGCCACCAGGTGGTCCACCAGTACGCCGAGGCGGCGCCGGGGCGCGGGGGAGAAGTTCCTGACGATGGCCGGAAGGTCGTCGATGCCTTCCAGGAACTCGACCACGACGCCGACGTCGCGCAGGTCGTCGCCCCAGATCTTCTCCACCAGCTCGGCGTCGTGCTTGCCCTCGACGTAGATCCGGCTGGCGCGGGCTACCTTGGCCCGGACCCTGTCGTCCAGGGGCGCGGCCACCGACCCGGAGGCGGTCCGGCCCGGTCCAGCCGGGGCCGCCGGGGCGGGCGGGATGAGCGTGACCGGCTGGCCCTCGAGCAGGAACGCGGCCGGAGCCAACGGGAAGACCCGCCGCGTGCCATGCCGGTCCTCCAGCGTCACGGCGCCCTTCTCGTAGCCGACCACCGCGCCGCAGAACCGGCCCTCGGCGTCCTCGACCACCAGGCCGCGTTCCGCCTCGACCTTCGGTACCTCGCGCTGGCCGGGCCGCCGTCGGCCCAATTTTCCGCCGGCGAGCACGTCAGCGCCGTATTGCCTGCTCCGCACCGGTGTCTCCTCCGCTCGTATCCGTAGCCGGGCCGCGGGCGTAGCCGTAGCTGCGCGCAAGCGTAGCGGAGGAGATGCCGGCCCGGACGCCGCCGACACGCGCTATCGCGGCACGTACTGGCCGGGTTACCATCCTGCTGTGAGTCCTACCCGGAACGGCATCACCGAGAGTCACGCCGCGGTGGGACCGGGCGGCCGTTCGCCTCGCTGTCGCGCGCCGGGAACTTGTCAGACGCAATAGACTTAGCACTCGGGACGTATGAGTGCCAAGGAGGTGAACGCGTGCTCGACGACCGGAAACTGACGGTGCTCCGTGCGATCGTCGAGGACTACGTGTCCACCACCGAACCGGTGGGATCCAAGTCGCTCGTCGACCGGCATCACTTCGACGTGTCCCCGGCGACCATCAGGAACGACATGGCGGTGCTCGAGGAGCAGGGCTTCATCGCACAGCCGCACACCAGTGCCGGGCGGGTACCGACGGACAAGGGCTACCGGCTCTTCGTCGACCGGCTGTCCAGCGTCAAGCCGCTGTCGGCGGCCGAGCGGCGCGCCATCGAGACGTTCCTGGGTGGCGCCTACAGCCTCGACGACGTGGTGATGCGGACGGTGCGGCTGCTGGTCCAGCTGACCCGCCAGGTGGCGGTGGTGCAGTACCCGTCGCTCACCAGGTCCGCGATCCGGCACATCGAGCTGGTCCCGCTCGCTCCGCAGAAGCTGCTGCTGGTGCTCATCACCGACACCGGCCGGGTGGAGCAGTGCACCGTCGACCTGCCCGACGCCTGGGATGACGCTTCGGTGTCCCACGTGCGGGCGGTCGTGAACGCCTGCCTCGGCGGCCATAAGCTGTCCGACGCCGCGGCGATGGTCACCGACCTGGCCGAGCGGATCCCGGTCGAGGAGCGGGCGAATGCCAACGCCGTGCTGGCAGTGCTGCTGGCCAGCCTGGTCGAGCGGAACGAGGAGAAGATCGTCTTCGGCGGAGCCGCGAACCTGGCCGCGCACGACTTCAGCAAGGGGTTGCGGGAAGTGCTTGAGGCCCTGGAAGAACAGGTGGTGCTGATGCGGCTGCTCGGGGAGGCCAATGAGCCCGCCATCCTGACCGTCAGGATCGGTGCGGAGAACCAGGTCGCGGGCCTGCAAACCACGTCCGTGGTGTCCACGGGGTACGGGAACACGGATCAGCCGCTGGCCAAGCTCGGCGTGCTCGGGCCGACCCGGATGGACTACCCGGGCACGATGGGCGCGGTGCGCGCGGTGGCCCGCTACGTCGGCCAGATCCTGGCGGAGTCCTAGTGGCGACCGACTACTACGCGTTGCTGAAGATCCGCCGCGACGCGACGCAAGACGAGGTCAAGCGGGCCTACCGGCGGCTGGCCAGGGAACTGCACCCGGACGTGAACCCCGATCCGGAGACCCAGGAGCGGTTCAAGGAAATCACCCAGGCCTACGAGGTGCTGTCGGACACCGACAAGCGCCGGATGTACGACATGGGCGTGGACCCGTTCGCCGCCAGCACGGCGGGCGCCGCGCCGGCCCGTTCGGCCCGGGGTTCAACCCGCTGAACGACCTGCTCGACCAGTTCTTCGGCGCGACCGGCGGCGGTGCCACGGCCCGCGGCCCGCGCAGCCGCGCGCAGCGCGGCCGCAACGCGACGATCAGGATTGAGCTGGAGCTCGCCGAGTGCTCGTTCGGCGCCACCCGGGAACTCACCGTGGACACGGCCGTGGTCTGCCCCACCTGCTCCGGTGAGGGAACCGCGCCGGGCACCCACCCGCGGACCTGTGACATCTGCGGTGGCCGCGGCGAGGTAAGCCAGGTGACCCGCTCGTTCATCGGCCAGGTGATGATGGCCCGGGTCTGTCCCGGCTGCGGCGGGTACGGCACCGTGCTGGTCCGGCCCTGCCCGGAGTGCGACGGCGACGGCCGGGTGCGGACCAGGCGGACGATCAAGGTGCGGATTCCGGCGGGCGTCGAGGACGGCACGCACATCCAGCTGGCCGGCGAGGGCGAGGTCGGCCCCGGCGGCGGCCCGTCCGGCGACCTGTTCCTGGAGATCGTCCAGCGTCCGCACGCCATCTTCGAGCGGCAGGGCGATGACCTGCACTGCACGGTGACGATCCCGATGGTTGCCGCCGCGCTGGGCGCCACGCTGTCGGTGGAGAGCCTGGACGGCCCCGCCGATATCGACATCCGGCCCGGCACCCAGTCCGGCCAGGTCATCCCGCTCTACGGTCAGGGCGTCAAGCACCTGAACGGCAACGGGCGCGGCGACCTGGTCATCCACGTGACGGTCGAGGTGCCGACCAAGCTGGACGCCGAGCAGGAGAAGCTGCTGCGCGATCTGGCCAAGCTGCGCGGCGAGGAAGCGCCGCCCGGCCGGTTCGCCCCCGGCCAGCAAGGGTTCTTCTCCAGGCTGCGCGACGCGTTCAACGGACGCTGACCCCTAGGAGCGTCATGCAAGACCGGCTCGCGAGTGCAGGCCTTCTGGGCCTGCGCGAGCGGCCGGTACATGTAACCCGGTCAGCGACCACATCGGGTTCTTTGCATGACGCGAACTCTTTTCTGGAGCATTAGGTGCAGCCGCCCGTCTTCCTAGCCGACCGCGCGGCGCTGGAATCCGACGTCATCGTCCTGTCCGGCGCCGAGGGACGGCACGCGGCCACCGTGCGCAGGCTGCGCCCGGGCGAGCGCGCCGACGTGACCGACGGCGCCGGCCTGGTGGTCGAGTGCGTGGTCACCGAACCCCCGGGCGGCGGGCCCAGAGCCGGCGCGCTCGAGCTCAGCGTGCAGGCCCGGCGCGAGGTGCCCCGCCCGTACCCCGCGATCACCGTCGTTCAGGCCATCCCCAAAGGCGACCGGGGTGAGCTGGCCGTCGAGGAGATGACCGAGGTCGGCGTCGACCGCATCGTGCCGTGGGCCGCGGCCCGCTGCGTCCCGGTGTGGCAGGGCGCGCGCGGGGAGCGCTCGCTGGCCAAGTGGCGGCTGACCGCGCGTGAGGCGGCCAAGCAGTCCCGCCGCGCCTGGATACCCGAGGTCACCGACCTCGCCTCGGCCGGCCAGGTGGCTCAGCTGATCGAGAAGGCGGCGTGCGCGATCATCCTGGAGCCCGGCGCCGCGGCCAGCCTCAGCCGCCTCGGCCTGCCGGAAACGGGCGACCTGCTGGTCGTGGTCGGCCCGGAGGGCGGCATCACCGTCGAGGAGGGCGCGGCCTTCTGCACGGCCGGGGCGATCGCCTGCCGCCTAGGGCCCACCGTCCTGCGGACCTCGACCGCCGGTACCGTGGCCGCCGCCATCTTGCTCACCCGGTCCGGCCGCTGGTCCTAAGGGCGAGGCCGGGGACCCGGTGCTGGCGGACCCGGTGCCAGCAGACCCGGTGCCGGCGGACCCGGCGCCAGCAGACCCGGTACCGGCGGACCCGGTGCTGGCGGACCCGGTGCTGGCGGACCCGGTGCTGGCGGACCCGGTGCTGGCGGACCCGGTGCCGGCGGACCCGGTGCCGGCGGACCCGGTGCTGGCGGACCCGGTGCCGGCCGATCCGGTCCCGGCTGACCCGGTACCGGCGCCGGAAGCCGCGCCTCCCGCGGGCGGCGAACTCGACGTTGGCGAGACCGGCGTCGGGGGAGTGGTACTGACCGACGTGGACCCTGTCGGGGTCACCTCGGGCTTGGCCGTGCTGGACGGCGTTGTGGTCGGGCAGTCGGTCGTGGTCGAGGTGGCGGCCTTCGTGCTGGTGTTAGCCTGCGCCGGTGCCGTCGTGGTGTCACCAGTCGTGGCGGTGGTGCTCGCCGTCGCCGTGGTCGTGTCGGTCGCTGTGGTCGTGTCGGTCGCCGTGGCGGTGTCGCTGGGACCGGTGCTGCCACTGACCGGGCTGTCGCTCGGGCTGCTGCTGGTGCTGCCGGTGGGCGGGCTGGTCACCGGGCTCGCCGGCGCCGGGGTCACGCTCGGGGTCGCCGACGTGGCCGGCTTGGCCGCAGCGGACGACGAGGAAGAAGACGCGCACGCGGTCGCCGTCCCGCTGCTCTGGCCAGCCGAGGCACCACCCTGGCTGCCGCCGCCGCCCGACGAGCCCGCCTGGCTGCCCGACCCGGCCGGGCCGGGGCCGCTTCCGCTGGAGGAGGAAATCCCGACCGCCGAGGCGAGCTGGACGAAGGCCTCCCGCAGCGGCGGGAACGCCAGGACGACGCCAATGGCGAATACCGCGCAGCCTATCGCCAGGGCCGGGCGGAGCAGCCCGTCCCGCCAGTCCCGCGGCTGCTTGCCCGGGTGGCCGCCGGCCGCCGCCTCCTCCTGCCCGCCAGGCACTATGTTCCAGCGGCGGACCAGACCGGCCAGGAACCCCCAGCGCGCCCAGGGAGGCATCGAAAGCCTGCTGGCGTGGGCCGACCTGGACCGGACCCGCGCGCGGATCCGCTCCAGCCCGTCCGGCCGCGGCTCGACCTGGTCCGCGGCAGCGTGCAGCTCACGACGCAAGAACTCGGCGAAGTCCTGTCCTTGCGGCGGCATGCCGTCGTGGCCGGGTCTGGTCATTACTCCTGCTCCAGGGCTGCGCGCAGGGCGGTCATGCCGCGGGCGGTGTGGCTTTTCACCGCGCCGCGGCTGATTCCCATGGCGGTCGCGATTTCTGCTTCGGACAGGTCAGCGTAGTACCGCAGCACGATCGCCTCGCGCTGCCGCTCCGGCAGGCCGCGCAGCGCGGCGACCACGGCGGAGCGCTCGAGCAGGACCAGCGCGCCGTGCTCGGCGCTGGGCATGTCCGGCGGGGCCTTCTGCAGGTTCTTGTCGATCACCGTGCGGTGCCGCAGCACCGAACGGGACCGGTTCACCACCGCCTGCCGCAGGTAGGCCAGGGCCTTCTCGGCGTCGCGCAGCCGCTGCCAGCCGCCGTGCATCGCGACGAAGGAGTCCTGCACGACTTCCTCGGCGGTGGGCGTGTCCCGCACCAGCAGGGCGGCCAGCCGCACCAGGGCCCGGTAGTGCAGCGAATAAAGCTCGGTGACCGCGAGGTCCGCGCTCCACCCCACGCGGGCCGCTGAGGATGCCATGAAAGCATCAGACACGATGCCACCACTGGCCAGCAGGGTTTCGGTCACATTGGTTGGACGCGGTGCCCCGTCTTCCGGTTCACTCTCCATCTGGTCGCTTCCGTGCCGCGGCAGGTGTCGCGCAGGACCACGGTCTACGGTCCTTCATCCCCAGATCTCCCACCCATCCGACCGTCCGTCGCCTTGCCGTCGTTAGCAAACCGCCTGGCCAGCTGCCTGGATAAACGGCCAGCCGGGCCCCCGGGCGGGGGGACCGGGCCGGACCCGACGACTTTCGGACATGCCGCCAGACCCGGCCGGGGGATTGCCGAAAATCAAGAATATCCATTGAGCGTGAGGATACGACAGCACTGGCGAGGATCAGCACCATAACAACGGATCGCGACACGGTTACTCAGCAGTACCCGTGATACAGCCGGAAATATGTGCTTATGCAGCTATTACCGGGACCACTGCGGCGCGCTCCGGTCAGGCCGAAGGATGATCCGCGAGCGGGCTGCTGGGCGAGGTGATCACCGGGGCGCACCACGTTGCGGCGGCTGCCCCCCGGATGACCGGCCCCGCCCCCGTCCCGAAGAACCCCGGACAGCTCTGATCCCGGATAACATGGTGCTCAATACGCTCGGGGGGTGGTCCTCCGGGTCTTCGAGAGCATCGAATTGACAGACATAAGAAACGATGACCTAGGCGCCAGGAGCACCTCCAACGGCGACGGGCAACGCGAACCTAAAGGCGAACCACGATCTCAGGTGAAGATCGTGATACCCGCCGATCATTCGATGGTCAGCCTGCTCGGTTCCGGGGACGAGCTGCTGCACGTGATTGAGCGGGAGTTCGACGCGGACATCCACGTCCGCGGCAACGAGATCACCGCGACCGGGACCCCGGCCGAAACCGCTCTGGTCACTGCGCTCTTCGACGAGCTCGTGGAGCTCCTGCGCAAGGGCACGGACCTGACCGGGGACGCGGTGGAGCGGGCCGCGGCCATGCTGCGCGCCGAGCGCGGTGTCCGCCCGGCGGACGTGCTCACGGTGGGCATCCTGTCCGCCCGGGGCCGGACGATCCGGCCCAAGACGCTGAACCAGAAGCGGTACGCGGACGCCATCGACCAGCACACGATCGTGTTCGCCATCGGCCCGGCGGGCACCGGCAAGACCTACCTGGCCATGGCCAAGGCGGTCAAGGCGCTGCAGGCCAAGCAGGTCAACCGGATCATCCTGACCCGGCCGGCGGTGGAGGCGGGGGAGCGGCTGGGGTTCCTGCCCGGCACGCTGTACGAGAAGATCGACCCGTACCTGCGCCCGCTCTATGACGCGCTGCACGACATGCTCGACCCGGACTCGATCCCGCGCCTGATGACCGCGGGCACCATCGAGATCGCCCCGCTGGCGTACATGCGGGGAAGGACCCTGAACGACTCGTTCATCATCTTGGACGAGGCGCAGAACACCTCGGCCGAGCAGATGAAGATGTTCCTCACCCGGCTGGGCTTCGGCTCCCAGGTGGTGGTCACCGGCGACGTCACCCAGGTCGACCTCCCGGCCGGCCAGGTCAGCGGGCTGCGCGTGGTGCAGGACATCCTCGACGGCATCGAGGACATCCACTTCGCGAGACTGACCAGCCACGACGTCGTAAGGCACCGCCTGGTGGGCAAGATCGTCGACGCCTACGAGCGCTACGACGCCCACGAACGTCAGCTCGCCCCGGCTGGGTCCCGCGAAACGCGCAGGCGGAAAGGCAGCTAGACGGGGACATGAGCATCGATATCGCCAATGAGGCGGGCATCGACGTTGACGAGGTGGGGCTGGCTGCGGTCGCCCGGTTCACGCTGGACCAGATGCGGATCCACCCGCTGGCCGAGCTCTCGGTGCTGCTCGTCGACGAGCGGACGATGACCGATCTGCACGAGCGGTGGATGGGCGAGCCAGGGCCGACGGACGTGCTCGCCTTCCCCATGGACGAGCTGCGCCCGCCGCACCTGGGCGGCAACCGGGACGACCAGGGCCCGGAGCCGGGGCTGCTCGGCGACGTGGTGCTGTGCCCGCAGGTCGCGGCCGAACAAGCGGAGAAGGCCGGCCACTCCACCCAGGACGAGCTCGAGCTGCTGTGCGTGCACGGCATCTTGCACCTGCTCGGCTACGACCACGCCGAGCCCGAGGAGCACGCCGCCATGTTCGGCACGCAGGATCAGCTGCTGAACGCGTGGCATGATGCCCGCGAAGCGAATGGCCAGCCAGGCTTATGACCCCCCCAGCGTGGCTGCTGGTCGCCGCGGCCGTCCTCGCCCTCGCGGCTGGCTGGTGCGCGAACGCGGAGGCTGCGCTGGCGCTCGTTTCCGCCACCGGCGCGGCCGAACGGACCGGGGGCCGGCTCGGGACCGTGGCCGCCGACCTGCCCCGTTACCTGAGCGTGCTGCTGCTGCTCCAGGCCATCTGCGAGATCTTCGCGGCGGTGCTGGTCACGGCGGCTTTCGTCCGCTGGCTGGGCGATGACTGGCGCGCCGTCCTGTCCGCGCTCGCCGTGGTGATCGGGCTGCGTTACCTGCTGACCGGCGTGCGCCCGCAGACCGGACGCGTCGGGCCGCGGACCGAACGCACCGCCGAGCGCGCGGCCGCGTTCCTGTTCCCGCTGACCCGGGCGCTCGGCCCGATGCCCAGGCTCCTCGTCGCGTGCGGCAACGCCATGCCGCCGACCCGCCGGTCCCGGCCGCAGCCGGACGAGGAAGGGCCTGCCGATCGGTCCGAGCTACGCGGCCTGGTGAACTACCTGGAGCGCAGGAACGGTATTGAGCCCGGCGAGCGGGATATGGTCCGTTCGGTCTTCGAGCTCGGTGACACTATCGTCAGGGAAGTCATGGTGCCGCGCACCGACATGGTGTTCACCGAGGCCGACAAGACCGTCGAGCAGGCCCTCTCGCTGGCGCTGCGCAGCGGCTTCTCCCGGATTCCCGTGGTCGGCGAGAACGAGGACGACGTGGTGGGCATCGCCTACCTGAAGGACATCGTGGCCTGGAGCCACGACCACCCGGGCGCCGACGCCACCGAGAAGGTCGCCACGGTGATGCGCCAGGCCAGCTACGTGCCGGACAGCAAGCCGGTCGACGAACTGCTCCGCCAGATGCAGGCGCAGCGCACCCACGTGGCCATCGTGATCGACGAGTACGGCGGGACCGCCGGGCTGGTCACCATCGAGGACATCCTGGAGGAGATCGTCGGCGAGATCGCCGACGAGTACGACAACGAGCGGCCCCCGGTGGAGTGGCTCTCCGCCGACTCCGCCCGGGTCACCGCCCGGCTATCGGTGACCGAACTCGGCGAGCTGTTCGGCGTCAACCTGGAAGAGGAGGACGTGGAGACGGTCGCCGGGCTGCTGGCGCACGCCCTCGGCCGGGTCCCGATCGCGGGCTCCGCCGCGACCGTCCACGGCCTGCGGCTCACCGCGGAGAACCTGGCAGGCCGCCGCAACAAGATCGGCACGGTGCTGGTGGAACGCGAGAGCGACGCCGACGATTAAACTCGTCAAGGTGAGCGATCTGACTCCCGGCGCGGAAGACCTCAAGATCATCACCCTGGCCCGGTCGTCCCGGGCGCGGGTGGCGGCGTCCGAAGGCGCAGCGGTCCGTGACGAGACCGGCCGGACCTACACCGCCGCCGCGGTAGCGCTACCGTCGCTGCGGCTGTCCGCGCTGCGCCTGGCGGTGGCCATGGCGGTGTCCAGCGGCGCGCGGAAGCTCGAGGCGGCCGCGCTGGTCAGCGACGCCGACCTGGACCCGGGCGACCTCGCCGTGGTCCGCGACCTCGGCCCGGACGCGATCGTGTTCCACGCCGCCCCCGACGGCACCGTCCGCGACACCCTGACCCCCTAGGGCGCGACTCGTCACGGCCGCCCGGCCGGACCCGGAGGCTCGCACCCTTTCATGGCGCCCGAACGGGTCGTGGTTCCTGCCCTCGTGACATGCGGGAGAATTGACCGGTGAGCCATCCCCCGTCAGCCCACGGCGCAGCCGGCCCTGCTGCACCTGGCACCGCCTTCCGCGCCGGGTTCGCCTGCCTCGCCGGCCGTCCGAACGTGGGCAAGTCCACGCTGACGAACGCGCTGGTCGGCGCCAAGGTCGCGATCACCAGCGATCGGCCGCAGACCACCCGGCGGGTGATCCGCGGCATCGTGCACCGCCCGGACGCGCAGCTGATCCTGCTGGACACACCCGGCCTGCACAAGCCGCGGACGCTGCTCGGCGAGCATCTGGACAGCCTGGTCCGGTCCACGCTGGCCGAAGTCGACGCGATCGGGTTCTGCATCCCGGCCACCGACCCGGTCGGGCCCGGCGACCGGTTCTTCGCCCGCGAGCTGGAGAACGTGAAGAAGACCCCGGTCGTGGCGATCGTGACCAAGTGCGACGAGGCGTCGCCCGAGCGGGTCGCCGAACAGCTGGTGGCGGTGAGCGCCCTGGGTGACTGGGCCGACGTGGTGCCGGTCTCCGCGGTGACCGGGTTCCAGCTCGACGTGCTTGCCGACGTGCTGGTCTCGCACCTGCCCGAGAGCCCGGCCCTTTACCCGGACGGCGAGCTGACCGACGAGCCGGAGCAGATCATGGTCGCCGAGCTGATCAGGGAGGCGGCGCTGGACGGGGTACGGGACGAACTGCCGCACTCGATCGCGGTGGTGGTCGAGGAGATGGGGCCGCGGCCGGGCCGTGCGGACCTCACCGACGTGCACGCCGAGCTCTACGTGGAGCGGCCGAGCCAGAAGGCCATCGTCATCGGAACCGGGGGAGCACGGCTGAAGGATGTGGGCAGCCGGGCCCGCCGCCAGATCGAGGCGCTCCTCGGCACCAAGGTCTACCTCGACCTGCACGTCAAGATCGCCAAAGACTGGCAGCGCAACCCCAAACAGCTCCGCCGCCTCGGCTTCTACGACTGAGCTGGTCATGCCGGCTTCTCCCGGAAAAATGAGTATCGGATCTGCATCGGGAGCGGCGTGGCGGGGTCCGACGGCGACATGATGGATTCACCTGGACCGAAACGGCGAGGGTACACGCCTGCGGCGGGTGCTTGCGGGGAGTGTGCCGGCCGGTAGGCAGAAGGGGATCCACGTTGCTGATCATCTTTGGCCTGCGCGTGCTCTACCGGACGATCGCGCAAGGCATCTTCCATTGCCGCCGTTGCGGCGGGGACCGGGAATACCGGCACCGGGCGGGGCGCAGGTGGTTCACGCTGTTCTTCATCCCGGTCATCCCGCTGAACTCGGTGGGTGAGCATGTCCAGTGCACCACCTGCCGGACCCGTTACGTGACGGACGTGCTTAACCAGCCGACCACGGCTCAGATGCAGGCGGCGCTGCCGGCCGGAATGCGGGCTGCCGTCTCGGCCATGCTGCGGTCCGGCGATCCGTCGAACCCGGTGTCCCGGCAGCGGGCCATCGAGGCGGTGATCGGCTCAGGGGTGCCGGACTACGACGAGGCCATGCTCAACGCGGATCTGATCCGGCCGGTCGAGGCGATCCGCCCGGCCCTGAACCAAGTCGGGGCGCAGCTCACCATCCAGGCCAGGGAGTGGTATCTGGCCGAGGTGGTCCGCATCGCGATGGCGGACAGCCCGCTCTCCGAAACCGAGCGGCAAGCCGCGCTGGCCATCGGCGCCGACCTCGGCATGACCCAGGCGCAGGTCATCGGCGTGGTCGCGATGACCGAGCAGTCGGCCGGCCGCGACTAGGCGCACCGGGCGCGGCCGCCACATTGAGCCGGAACCAGATCCGGCGCGGGAGTGCACCCCGGCGTCACCGCGAACGCGTTCGGCTGGTAAGGTAGTTCGCAATGTTGCCCGAGCTGCTCCTCCTTAGCGGCCGCGGCGGGGGCCGATAGGCCGGCTCCCTCGTCGCGGGGCGTTGGCGTGTCTGCTGGCCATCAATCAGGCAAAACCGCCACCAGCTATAAGGAAGTAGCAGGCAATGCAGCAGGATCCCGCGTTCACACGCGTTTCGCCGGTACGTCAGCAGCCCAGTGGCATGCCCTGTCATCGCTACACGCCGTTCAAGCCAGTCGGGCTGCCCGACCGCACCTGGCCCGGCAAGTCCATCACCCAGGCCCCGCGCTGGCTGTCGACCGATCTCCGGGACGGTAACCAGGCGCTGATCGACCCGATGAGCCCGGCCCGTAAGCACAAGATGTTCGATCTGCTGGTCCGGCTGGGTTACAAGGAGATCGAGGTCGGGTTCCCGTCCGCGAGCCAGACCGACTTCGACTTCGTGCGCGAGCTGATCCAAGGCGACCGCGTCCCCGACGACGTCCGTATCTCGGTGCTCACCCAGGCCCGGGAGGACCTGATCGAGCGCTCGGTCCAGTCGCTGGTCGGCGCCCACATGGCCACCGTGCACATGTACAACGCGACGGCCCCGATCTTCCGCCGGGTGGTGTTCCGCATCGACCGCGAGGAGTGCAAGGCGCTCGCCGTCGAGGGCACCCGTCACGTCGTGAAGTACGCCGAGGAACTGCTGGACGGCACCGACTTCGGCTACGAGTACTCGCCCGAGATCTTCATGGACACCGAGCTCGACTACGCCCTCGACGTCTGCGCGGGCGTGATGGACGTCTGGCAGCCCGGTCCGGACCGTGAGATCATCCTCAACCTGCCGTGCACGGTCGAGCGGTCCACCCCGAACGTCTACGCCGACCAGATCGAGTGGATGAGCCGGAACCTGCCGAGCCGGGATTACGTCTGCGTGTCGGTCCATACCCACAACGACAGGGGCACCGCGGTCGCCGACGCCGAACTGGCCGTGCTGGCCGGCGCCGACCGGATCGAGGGATGCCTGTTCGGCAACGGCGAGCGCACCGGCAACGTATGCCTGGTCACCCTGGGGCTGAACCTGTTCAGCCAGGGTATCGACCCGATGATCAACTTCGCCGACATCGACGAGATCCGTCGCACTGTCGAGTACTGCAACCAGCTCCCGGTTCACCCGCGCCACCCGTACGCGGGCGACCTGGTCTACACCGCCTTCTCCGGCTCCCACCAGGACGCCATCAAGAAGGGCTTCGAGGCGCTGGAGGCCGAAGCGGCCAGCGCAGGCGTCCCGTTCGCCGAGTACCCGTGGGCCGTGCCGTACCTGGCGATAGACCCGCATGACGTAGGCCGCACCTACGAGGCGGTCATCCGGGTCAACTCGCAGTCCGGCAAGGGCGGCGTGGCGTATGTCATGAAGGCCGAGCACCAGCTCGACCTGCCCCGCCGCTTGCAGATCGAGTTCTCCCGGGTGATCCAGGGCCACACCGACGCCGAGGGCGGCGAGGTGTCGCCCACGCGGATGTGGGAGATCTTCTCCGGCGAGTACCTCGCCGCGGGCTCGCTGGCGCTGCGTGACCACCAGACGTCCTCGGTGGTGGAGTCCAAGCACGCCCTCGCCGCGGAGATCTCCGTCGGCGGGCGCCCGCGGCAGGTCGAGGGCGTGGGCAACGGCCCCATCTCGGCTTTCTGCGACGCGCTGACCTCCGTCGGGGTGACCGCACGGGTGCTCGACTACACCGAGCACGCGCTGACCGAAGGTACCGATGCCCAGGCCGCGGCGTTCGTGGAGTGCGAGATCGGCGGCAGCGTCTTCTGGGGTGTCGGTATCGACGCGAACACGGTCACGGCCTCGATGCGCGCGGTCCTGTCCGCGGTGAACCGGTCCCGCCGCGGCTGACCGTGGTGGCGCGGCGAGGCCGCATTGTGATCCGAACGAGCTGGCCTCGCCGCCCCCGGGTAACCCCGCGAGCCTCGCCGGGCTTTATGTCTTGCGGCTAATTGTCCCTGCCGTGCGGGAGAATGAGTAAGTGCAGCTCTACCGGGATGACGGGATTGTGCTGCGGACGCACAAGCTGGGCGAAGCGGACCGGATCATTACCATCCTCGGCCGTACCGGGCGGATCCGCGCCGTGGCCAAGGGCGTCCGCCGGACCAGATCCAGGTTCGGCGCCCGGCTCGAGCCGTTCACGCACGTAGACCTGATGCTGCACGCAGGCCGTTCGCTGGACGTCATCACTCAGGCGGAGGTGATCCGGCCCTACGGAGCGCCGCTGGCGGCGGACTATCCCCGCTATACGGCGGGCGTGGCGATGCTCGAGACGGCCGAGCGGTTCACCCCGGTGGAGAAGGAGCCGGCGTTGCGCCAGTTGCTGCTCCTCATCGGCGGGTTGCGCGCTCTCGGCGACGCAGAGCACCCCCCCGGGCTGGTGCTCGACGCCTTCCTGCTGCGCTCGCTCGCAGTGGCCGGGTACGCCCCCACTTTGCAGGAGTGCGCCCGCTGCGGCGCACCGGGCGGCGCGGGAGCGGCCGGCGGCCGGCGGCTGCCGGCCTTTGCCGTGGCGGCCGGAGGCATGGTGTGCGCCTCGTGCCGTCCGCCCGGCGCGGCCTCGCCGGCGGCGCCGACGGTGGCGCTGATGCTCGCGCTGCTCCGCGGCGACTGGAGCAGCGCCGATCGCAGCGAGCGCAGGCACCGGGTAGAGTGCAGCGGGCTGGTGGCCGCGTACCTCCAGTGGCATCTGGAGCATTCGATCCGTTCGTTGCGTCATGTGGAGCGTGTGTTATGGGACGCCCGGGTGTACGTCCGCCCGATCCGCATCCGAGCGGCGCGAAGCCGCCGGACATACCGCCCGAGCTGGTCCCCGGGCACGTCGCCCTGGTGATGGACGGCGATGGGCGCTGGGCTAACAAACGCGGGCTGCCCAGGACCGAGGGCCATAAGGAAGGCGAGTCCTCGCTGCTCGACGTCATCATGGGAGCGATCGAGCTCGGCATTCCCTACCTGTCCGCCTACGCCTTCTCGACCGAGAACTGGCGGCGCTCGCCGGACGAGGTCCGCTTCCTGATGGGGTTCAACCGCGACGTCATCCACCGGCGCCGTGACCTGCTGAACGAGATGGGCGTCTGCATCCGCTGGGCCGGCCGCTGGCCCCGGCTATGGCGCAGCGTGATCAGCGAACTCGAGACCGCCCAGCAGATGTCAGCCGGGAATTCCGTGCTGACCCTGCAATTCTGCGTGAACTACGGGGGGCGGGCCGAGATCGCCGACGCGGCCGCCGCCATCGCCGCGGATGCCGTCGCGGGAAAGCTCCGGCCGGAGAAGGTCGACGAAAAGGTGTTCGCCCGCTATCTGGACGAGCCCGCGATTCCCGAAGTCGACCTTTTCGTCAGGTCATCCGGCGAGCAGCGCCTTTCGAACTTCCTGCTCTGGCAGTCCGCCTATGCCGAACTGGTCTTTCTCGACACGCTCTGGCCGGATTTCGACCGGCGGCACTTGTGGCACGCCTGCGAGATCTACGCCAGCCGCGACCGCAGGTACGGCGGCGCCCAGCCAAACCCCATAAGCTAGGGGCTTCCGGCCACCGAAGTCGCGGGGCCACCCGCGCCGCGCCGGAATCACCACGGGATCCGCGCCCGCCGACCGCCAGCCGGATGGAGACAAGCACCATGGCATTGCGCAGTGACCGCCTCGACGCCATTGTCAGCCTGAGCAAGCGACGGGGGTTCGTCTACCCGTCCAGCGAGATCTACGGCGGCCTGCGGGCTTCCTGGGACTACGGGCCGCTCGGCGTCGAACTCAAGAACAACATCAAGCGCCAGTGGTGGCGCTCGATGGTCACCGAACGCGATGACATCGTGGGCCTGGATTCCTCGGTGATCCTGGCCCGTGAGGTATGGGAGGCGAGCGGTCACGTCACCGAGTTCGTCGACCCGCTCACCGAGTGCATGTCCTGCCACAAGCGGTATCGCGCCGATCACCTGATCGAGGCCTACGAGGAGAAGCACGGCCACCCCCCGGTTGAGGGCCTGAAGGAGATCGCCTGCCCGAACTGCGGCACCCGGGGCGCCTTCACCGAGCCGCGCATGTTCAACGGCCTGCTCCGCACCCACCTGGGCCCGGTCGAAGACGAGTCCGGGCTGGCCTACCTGCGGCCGGAGACGGCCCAGGGCATCTTCATCAACTTCCGCAACGTGCTGCAGACCTCGCGGAAGAAGATCCCGTTCGGCATCGGGCAGATCGGCAAGTCGTTCCGCAACGAGATCACCCCGGGCAACTTCATCTTCCGGACCCGGGAGTTCGAGCAGATGGAGATGGAGTTCTTCGTCCAGCCCGGGCACCGACGAGGAATGGCACCAGGTCTGGATCGACACCCGCCTGGCCTGGTACACCGATCTCGGCATCCGCCCCGAGAACCTGCGCAAGTACGAGCACCCCAAGGAAAAGCTGTCGCACTACTCCAAGCGCACGGTGGACATCGAGTACCGGTTCGACTTCACCGGTACCGAGTGGGGTGAGCTGGAAGGCATCGCCAACCGCACCGACTACGACCTGAGGACCCACCAGGAGGCGTCCAGGCAGGACATGTCCTACCTGGACCAGGAGTCGGGGGAGCGGTTCATCCCGTACGTGATCGAGCCGGCCGCCGGCGTCGACCGCGGCGCGCTGGTCTTCCTGCTCGACGCCTACGCCGAGGACGAGGCGCCGGACGCCAAGGGCAACCTGGAGAAGCGGACGGTGCTGCGGCTGGACCGCAGGCTGGCGCCGGTCAAGGCGGCGGTGCTGCCGCTGTCGCGCAACGCCGACCTGTCGCCTAAGGCGCGCGACCTGGCGGCGGCGCTGCGCAAGCGCTGGAACACCGACTTCGACGACGCCAGCGCGATCGGCCGCCGGTACCGGCGGCAGGACGAGATCGGCACCCCGTACTGCGTCACCGTCGACTTCGACACCCTCAACGACCAGGCCGTCACGGTCCGGGACCGCGACACGATGCAGCAGGAGCGGGTCGGGCTCGGCAGCGTCGAGGCCTACCTATCCGAGCGCCTCGGCCC
>CAWDBS010000065.1:0-85267 GCA_963800415.1 uncultured Actinomycetes bacterium | reverse complement strand
GCGCCGCTCCTGGATGCGGATCAGGTTGCCCGCGGGATCGCGGAAGGCGCAGTCGCGAACGCCGTACGGCTGCTCGACCGGCTCCTGGACGACCTCGGCGTCGCTGGCCTGCAGCCGCTCGAAGGTGCCGTCGAGGTCCTCGGTGGCCAGCAGGATCCAGCCGTAGGTGCCCTTGGCCATCATCTCGGCGATGATGCTGCGCTCGTCGTCGGTGATGCCGGGGTCGGTGGCCCGCGGCGCCAGGAGGATGGACGTGCCGGGCTGGCCGGGCGGGCCGACCGTGATCCAGCGCATCTTGCCCTGCCCGACATCGTTACGGACCTCGAAGCCGAGGGCGTCGCGATAGAAGGCCAGCGAGGCGTCCGGGTCGTCATGCGGGAGGAAGCTCGCGTGAATGGTGATGTCCATGGCGGTCACCCTAGCTGCGGCCCGGTGACCGGCGCTTCTCGATTCCTGACCGGTCTGGTCACCTGTTTCGCCACGCACGGCGGCATCCCCGCCGTCGCGCGCGCCGCCTGGCTCCGGTAGGTGCTGGGCGGCAGGCCGGCCAGCTCGGTGAAGCGAGTGCTGAAGGTGCCCAGCGACGAGCAGCCGACCGCGAAACAGACCTCGGTGACGCTGAGATCGCCGCGCCGCAGCAGCGCCATTGCGCGCTCGATCCGCCGCGTCATCAGGTAGCTGTACGGCGACTCGCCGTAGGCGAGCTTGAACTCGCGGCTGAGGTGGCCTGCTCCCATCCCCGCGCCGCGGGCGAGCGCCTCCACGTCCAGCGGCTGCGCGTACTCCGGTCGATCCGGTCGCGGACCCGGCGCAGCCGCGCGAGGTCGCGCAGGTGCTGCGCAGAGGCAGGTCTGCTGGTCACACACAAGATCGTACGTCGCGCCGCACTCGATGCCGAACCCCGCCGCGAGGAGCTGGCCGCCAGCCCGGCCACCGGTATCTGGACGGCGTTGAGGGCCAGCCCCGGGAAGGCGCCTTTGACCGCCGGCCGCAGGCCGCTGCTGTCTTGGCCTGGGTGTCGGGCCCTGGCGCTGTGGTCACGGTTCCCCTCAGTGCGCGAGGGTGACGTCACCGGGCTGGAATGCCAGCGCTGTTAGCGTGACGACAGCGTCCCACCGGGCCTTTTCGCTGGCGGGATAGCTCCAGTACAGGGTATCGATGGCGCCAGGACCCACCACGTCCCGCTGGTACACGATCGCGCGCCCATCATTCTTGTAGCCGCTTACGGTTACGACGTCTCCACTGATATTGCTGTAGACGACAGACATCCCGAGAGTGTCAGCCATTTCGTCCTGCCTGGGTGAATATCGAAAGACGTTATTCGTTCCGTAGGCTGACAATTGAGCGTAACCGTCCGGCGAGACCCACGCCTGTCCGTTACCGTTTTGGGGCGCTGGTTGCGCGCTGAAGTAGGCGGGCCAGAGCGCAGTAAATCCGTAGCGCGGATTCGTGTACTTATCGTAACCGGAGGCGGCGCTTTCCCGGCTGCTGGCAGACGGTATCGGTGAGGACGACAGTGACGGTGACGGTGAGGACGACGGTGACGGTGACGGTGAGGACGACGGTGAACTAGATGGCACGGGCGCAGAAGAGCGTGGCTTAGCCGCTAGGGTCCCGGCGGCCGGGGTCTCGGCAGTCGAACTCGCAACCGAGCAGGCTGCTAATAGCAGACAAACCGGAAGGATTGCCGCCAACCGATACCTTCCCGCGCCAGCCGTCATGTTTTCATCATGACATCAGGCAGGCGTAGTTAAACCTGCTTAGCGAAGGTGCACACGAGGTCACCGAAGGCCTACAGCGTGGCAGCTTCCTCCAGCGAGCCCGGGCAGGCCGAGTCCGCGGCATCGCCTCACTCAAGGGCGCGGAATCTGGCTAGCCAGGCGGCGATGCCGGCGGCGCCCTGCATGAACCCTGGTTCCGGCGGCAGTTCCGGCGGGGTCCTGGTGTGTTCGGCGTTGGACCAGGTGACGCCGTGCGGGGTGGACAGGGCGCGGCCGACGACGTCGGCGGCCAGGGTGCCGACCCAGTCGAACGCACGACGCGCAGTGTCCGCCAACTCCAGGTCCGCCAACTCCAGGTCCGCCAACTCCAGGTCCGCCAACTCCAGGTCCGCAATCAGCCGGGCGCGGATCAGGTGGTGGGCTCCTGCTTCACCCGTTCGGCACATATGCAGCCGCCGCCGTTCCCGCCGCTATAGCTGGACTTAGGCCAGGTCACGTCCATATTCCTCAGCTACCTTTCCTCCGCCGGGACCGAGTGGGCAACCTCGAGCCGCGCAAAGGCCGCGGACTGGTAACGATCAGGGAGCGCCCACTCCAGGGTCGCGGTCGGTGTCTGGATCCGGACAACACTGCCGGGCAGTTTCAGGATCTCATCGCCAGAAGGCGCCCGAGGCGGTCCGTGCACGGCCAAGACCTCGATGGGCGGGCATTCGCCGAGCACACGCGACCAGCGCCGACGGAAGTACAACCGTCGTCGGGACACAGACGCCACACCCACCCGCCACCGGCCCGACAGCCCGGGCTGGTTTCCGTCGATGACCCGGAGCCCGCACTGGACGCGGCCCGATTTCCTGAACCGGCGATCAGCGCGCATATACGCCACGCCTCCGATAACGGCTCCCGCGCCGTTCGCCAGGCCCCAATCGACAGGATCGACAAAATCGCTGGCCACACTGGCAAGTATCGGCTAGGGGCCGGTCCCCGGCAACCTCAGTCCCCGCACCCGGATGGGAGGTATGTACGAGCGCTATCCCCGCGCTCAGCAGGGGCCAAGGTCCGCCAGGCGGGCGGCCCGGGCGTTGAGGTAACGCTGCTGCGGCACACTCATGGTCCGCCGGGCGGCGGTGTAGTAGGCCTCGCGCGCCGCCGCGTGGTCGCCGGTCATCTCCAGCAGGTGCGCCCGTACCGCTTCAAGACGGTGGTCACCGGCGATCCGCCGGTCGGTTTCGAGCCGTCCGAGCAGTTCCAGGCCGGCGCGCGGGCCTTGGGCCATGGCGACGGCCACGGCGTGGTTCAGCGCCACCACGGGATTGTCGCGGATCTGCAGGAGCAGTTCGTACAGGGCCACGATCTGCGGCCAGTCGGTCGCCTGGGAGCTCGGGGCCTCGTCGTGGAGGGCGGCGATCGCCGCCTGGAGCTGGTAGGGACCGGGAGACCCGCGGGACAGCGCGCCGGTGATGAGCGCCACGCCCTCGGCGATATAGCCCGCGTTCCAGCGGCGCCGGTCCTGCTCGGCGAGGGGGATCAGTTCCCGGCCGGCCCGGTGCGGCTAGGCCGCCGCGCATCGGTGAGCAGCATCAGCGCGAGCAGCCCGGCTACCTCGCCGTCATCGGGCAGCACCCGGCGGACGGTGCGGGTGAGCCGGATCGCCTCGGCCGACAGGTCAGGGCGCAGCAGGCCGGGCCCGGAGGTGGCGGCGTAGCCCTCGGTGAAGATCAGGTAGAGCGCGTGCAGAACCACGTTCAGCCGCTGCTCGCGGTCAGGCCGGCATCCGGAACGGGATGCCGCTGCCGGCGACTTGCTGCTTAGCCCGGCTGATGCGCCGGGTCATGGTGGCCTCCGGGACCAGGAACGCCCGGGCGATCTCGGCCGTGGTCAGGCCGCCGACCGCGCGCAGCGTCAGCGCGATCTGCGAGGCCGACGACAGCGCGGGGTGGCAGCACAGGAACAACAAGGTGAGCGTGTCGTCGGACTCGGTGGCCGGCGAGTCGGCGGCCGGAGCCAGCCATTGATCGAGCGGCACCTGCCGGGCGGCCGCCTCTTCCCGGCGCTGCCGGGCCTGTTCGCTGCGCAGCAGGTCGGTCAGCCGGCGGGAGGCGACCGTGATCAGCCAGCCGCGCGGTTCGACACCGCTATCCGACACCCATCTGGTGCTGTCAGCCGAGACGTCGGAGCCGCGAGCCCATCCCGGACACCCGACGCGATATACAGGTACCCTGGCGCTGGCCGTAATCCGGCCCGGGCCGCTGACGACGGGAGAGGCGCATGCTCCCACCCAGGCTGATCCGCCGCCTCGTGCTGGCGCCGCTGGTGATCGTCATGGCGATCGGGTTCTTGCTGCTCTCGCCGTTCCTGGCGGTGCTGGCCCTGGTGTTCGGGCTGCTGGCGCGGTCACGGGCCGGCCACATGCGGAGCCTGCGGCTGGTGGGCTTCGCGCTGGTCTGGTTCGTCGCGGAGACCGTGGCGCTGATCATGCTGGCGGGGCTGTGGGTGGTGAGCGGGTTCGGCGGGCGGCTGCGCACCGAGCCGTACCAGAGCCGCCACTACGCGGTCATGCGGTGGTTCCTGGACCTGATGTACCGCGGGGCGGAGGCGACGTACGGGCTGCGGGTCGAGATCGACGAGCCGGAAACGACCGCTGCGGAGCTGGCCGCGCGGCTGGCCCGGCCGGTCATCGTGCTGAGCCGGCACGCCGGGCCGGGTGACTCCTTTCTCCTCGTGCACCAGCTGCTGAGCATCTACCAGCGGCGGCCGCGAGTGGTGATGAAGGCCGCGCTGCAGCTCGACCCCAGCGTGGACATCGTGGGGAACCGGCTGCCGAACGTGTGGATCAAGGGCCGCCAGACCGGCGAGCGGATCTTCACCGAGCAGATCGAGCGGCTGGCCCGCGGGCTGGATGAGCAGGGCGCGCTGGTCATCTTCCCCGAGGGCGGCAATTGGACACCGCACCGGTGGCGGCGAGGGATACGGCGGCTGGAGACCCTGGGACGTCCGGACCTGGCGGCGCGGGCCGCCGGAATGCCCAACATGCTCCCGCCGCGGCCTGGCGGCGCACTGGCGGCCATGGCCGCCTGCCCGGACGCCGACGTGATCTTCGTGGCGCACGCGGGGCTGGACAACATCATCACCCTGGGCGACGTATGGGGGAAATTCCCGATCGATCAGGTCATCCGGGCTAAGTGGTGGCGGGTGCCGCATGATGCCGTGCCCCGTTCGGCTGATTATGAGGCCCGGGTCCAGTGGCTGTACGGCTGGTGGGAGCGGATCGATACCTGGATCTCGGAGAGCCATCCCGCGGGGACCGCGATGCTGACGGTGGCGCCGCGGCCTAAGGAGTCGCTGTCTGAGGAGCCGCTGGCCGAGGACGAGCCTGCGGAGCCGGTCGGGGAATGACCGAAGTGAAAGGCCGGGGTCTGCGCCTGTGCTGCCGATGCCGCGCGCCCGGCTCAGGGGCGCGCTGCGTACATCGTGAGCAGCTACCTCACCCGCACCGGGTGATGGCAACGGCGACAGGGAGCCGGACGCCCTGCGGCGGGCAGGACAATGGCCGGAACCGAGCGTCACCAGGACCAGACCAGCGCCCTGCCCAGCCGCGCTCTCAGCGCAGCTGGGCAGGTCATCCGTGCTCCCAGCGCTGGATCAGGCGAGTATCTTCGCCTTCTCGCGGTCGAATTCCTCAGCTGTGATGACTCCGCGGTCGCGAAGGTCAGCCAGCTTCGCCAGCTGGTCGGCCGAGCTGGCCGGCGCCTCCGCCGCTGCCTGCTGGATATACCGGCGCGCTTCTGCGTCCTGCTGCTGCGCCTGCCGCGCGGCCCGGTCGTGCATGGAGCCGCCGCGGACGATCAGGTAGACCAGCACGCCGATCAGCGGGATGAACAGCACGAACAGGAACCATAGGGCCTTGCCCCAGCCGGACAGATCAGCGCTGCGGAAGATGTCGATGAACACCGTGATCAGGATCCAGAACCAGATCACCCACAGGAAGACCTCGAGAATCGTCCAGAAAATGCCCAGGATCGGATAATTGTATGAGCCAGCCGCGAGTGCCATTCGTTCTCCTTCATGCCGGGAGTTGCGGTTAGCGACCTAGACCCGGTCCATAGTCCCGGGGCATGCTCAGCATGCGCTCGCATCATATCGGTCGCATCACCCGTCACGAGTGAACTAACACCGTGTGCACCATCTGGCCCGGGCGTAAGGGCGCGCTGGTGATCGTGATCGTCGTGGCGCACACGGGGCTGGACAACCCGGCGCTCCAGCTTCGCCTGGTCAGCATCGGGCATCCGCCGCAGGTCACGACCGGGGTACGGCCGTTTTAGGGCACTACGACCATGCGCTCCATCATGTCGTTGTCCTCGTGCTCGACGATGTGGCAGTGGTGCACGTACTTTTGCGGTTTCTTGAGCTTACCTGCGCCGTTGAGCGCGGTGCTGGGCAGCGAGAACTTGGCGCGCACGACCGTGACCTGCTCCGGGTTCACCTTCACCGTTTCCTTCATTCCCGCCTCGTCTGGATCCGGGGGGATCAGTCCGCCCTGCAGGAACGGCGCCAGGGTGGAGACATCCAGCTGCGGGACGCCGTTGGGTCCGCCGTTGGCCTTGACGTAGCCTTCGATGTCGCAGTTGTAGCGGCCCATCACGTGGAACGTGAAAAGGTGGGTGTGCATCGGATGGGTGTCTCCGGTGGTGTTCACGAAGTACCAGTCCTCGACGCTGTTCCACTTCAGCGTCTCGGTGAACTGGCTGCCGTCTCCGTACGGGTGCGCGTTGAGGTTCAGCTTCCAGGTCGGGGTCTGTGCTCCACCTCGTTCAGCGTGATCATCCGCGTCCCGACCTTTGTGTTCGTCCCGCCGCTCAGCTTAGGCGGCCCCAGGGCGACCAGCGCCTCTACCGCCAGATTGCGCGGCAGTGACCCGGACCCGGGGACGTTCATCGGCGCGCCGGTGGACGCCGTTTGCTTCACGGTGATCTGCATGACCTGACCCAGCGGCGGCGCCGGGGTGGATACCGGGTCCGGCGGGTCGGTGTTCGTCATGAGCAGCGTCTGGCCGCGAATCCCCGGAAGTCGCAGATCACGTCGTACCGCTCGGCCGGGGTCATCACCAGCCCGTTCGAGCTGGCCGGGTTCACCGGCAGCAGCCCGCCTTCGGTGCCGACGATGGTCATCGGCACGGCGGTGCCGTCCGGCGCGGAGATCTGCAGGTCCACGATCCGGGCGTTGCAGCCGTTCAGCACCCGGAACCGGTACACCGCCGGCTCGACGGTCAGTTTCGGCCAGATCTTGCCGTTGACCAGCATCACGTCGCCGAAGTACTCGCCGATCCACGGCCCGTTCGTGGACGCCGGCGCCACCGGGTACAGCAGCGACCCGTCCGCGTTGAACTGCCGGTCCTGCACCACCATCACCAGCTCGTAGGTGCCGAGCGGGCCGGGCAGCAGCGGGTTGGTGCCGGTGTCGAAAGAGTCGCGGATCAGGTAGCCGCCGGCCAACCCGGCGACCACGTTCATCCGCGTGGCCCCGTTGTAGTGGTCGTGATACCACAACAGGGTGGCCGGCTGCTCGTTCGGGTAGGTCACCGACTGAGTTTTCCCGGACCTGAACGCGACCGGCTGAGCGAACGGGTTCCCGTCATCATCGCCCGCGACGAACCCGCCGTGCAGGTGACCCATGATGCGGACCTCGGGGAACGAGGCGAACTGCAGGTAGCTGGCGCCGCCGTTAGTGAACACCTTCAGGAAATCGTCCGGGGCCAGGCCATTGGTGTACCTGACCTTCACCGCCGTCCCGCTCTTGGCGACGATTGCGGGCCCCAGGTACGACGCCGCGGTGTCGCCCGCACCCGGTCCGCCTGAATGCAAGTACCCGAACAGCGTCGTCGCGGGCAGCTGGCTATGAACCTTGCGGGAGATGAGCGCCGTGGTGAACCTCACCGTCCCGCCGCCGGTCGCGTCGACAGCGTTGTCGACAAGTATCGGCATCGGATCGAGATACGGCGTCAGGCTCGGCGCCACTGACGCCGCCCGCGCCGAGACCGCCGCGGCCCGGGAAGTTGCCGCCCGCGCCCGCCCGTTCAAGAACCCGGGCCCGGACACCAGCCCTGCTCCGCCCGCCGCGGTCCACTTGATGAACTCCCGCCGTGTCGTCATGACGACCTCCCGCTCAGATCGAACCATCCTGGCCCATTATCGGACGGGAAACGCCGGAAAGGTAGTATACGAGGACCTATGACAGTAAGGCTCAGAAGTCCCTTGAGTGTGTTTTCAGATCATATTTGTCGGGGATATATGCGGAAATTTCGCCGCAGACGCATTCATCGGCAACTGGAACGACTACCCGCGGCCCGTTGCCTGGACCAAGGACGGCGACGAGATCCTCGCCAGCATCCAGCGCGCCAAGACTAAAACAAACTCACTTACACGCACTAGAACGCGAACGCTCTTTGGTGCTCGTGACAGGAGACAATCCTGATCTCGGCGACACGGCGACCGACGGACAGGTGACGTAAGGCACGATGCACGTCGGCGGGGGCGGCGACGGCGGGGCGTGGCTGGACGGCGACGCCGCCCGCGCGTTCACTTGCGATGCGTTCGTCACCCCGGTGGTCCTCGGCGAGGTCAAAGTGGCCCATCATTTCCCTTACGCTCTGAGCTGCTACGACGATCGGCCGCCGACAGTTCCGCCCCGGCCTGGGCGCCGGTCCTTTGTCACGTCAGTCATCTGATGTCTCCTCCGTCTCGGGAGTTACGTCGTCGAAATGGCAGTGCCCTTGGTGTTGAGTAGGGTCCTGGTATGCATGCGGGCGAGCGGCTCCCGGGTGGCTCGGAACTAGCGGACGGGCCGACCCTGCTTCAGCCGACGGAAAACCGGGAACGCGTCCGGCGGCACGCCGGTGGCAGGCCGTGGCGGCGTGGGTAGCCGGCGGCCTGGTGCTATTCGCGTTCTTCCTGCGGATCTCGTTCAGCGGGCGAGTGGATTCGGACGGCGCGAACAGCGCGCTGCAGGCGTGGGACCTAGTGCACGGTCACCTCCTGTTGCACGGCTGGATCTTTGGCGACGCAACCTTTTACGCTTTCGAACTGCCGCTGAACGGGATCGTCGAGCTGCTGTTCGGGGTGGGCAACCTTGCCGTCCATGTCGGCTCCGCGCTGACCTACCTGATCGTCGCGGTCTGTGCCGTGGCCCTGGCCGTGACCAGCAGCCGCGGCCCGGCCAGGGTGGTTCGCTGCGCGGTCGTCGTCGCGGTGCTGGCCGCGCCGCTGCTGGCCGCGCCGACGGTGTGGGTGCTGCTAGAGGAACCTGATCACATCGGGACCTCGGTGTTCCTGCTGGTGTCCTTCCTGCTCATCGACCGCGTGCCGGACCGGCGGTTCACGGCGCCGCTGGTCTGCCTGATCCTGTGCGCCGGGCAGCTCAGCGACCTCACCGTCCGCTATGTCGCGGTGCCGGCCGTCGTCCTGGTCTGCGGCTATCGCGTGCTGGCCGGGCGGAAGCTTCGCTCCGGCGACACGGCGCTCGTGGTCGCCGCGCTCGTGTCCGTGCCGCTGGAGTCGGTGCTCCGGGCGGCGATGGTGCATTTTGGCGCGTTCGTGATGGTCCAGCCCAGGGCACGGCTCTCCTCGCCGAGGCTATGGCTCCAGCACGCGTCGGTGGCATGGCTGGACGTCCGCATCCTTTTCGGGTCGGCCGCCGGGCCGGGCACCAAGCTGAGCGTCACTAGCGCCGCTTTGGGGCTGATCTGCCTGCTGGCCGCCATATTCGGCCTGGCACGGGTGATATGGACCTGGCGCAGGGCCAGCCGGGCCGAGCAGTTGCTGGTCGCCACGATCGTCTTCAACGTCGGCACGTACCTGGTCTCCGTGATGCCGTCGCCCTATGGCTCCCGCGAAGTAGCCGCGGTGCTGCCGTGCGGCGCGGTGCTCGCGGCGCGGGCCCTCGTGCCCGCCCGGATCACCGGGATGTCGCGGGCCTTCGCCGCGGTCGCCGCGGCAGGGCTCATCGCGCTGCTGCCGCTCGCCGCCGCGGCCACGCGACCGCCCGCGGACCCGGCCACGAAGCCGCTGGCCGCGTGGCTTGAGGCGCACAGGCTGACGTACGGCATCGCCGGGTACTGGGACGCCTCGATCGTCACGCTGCAGTCGGGCAACCGGGTCCAGATCCGCACGGTTAACCTGTGGGGGAAGATCGAAGCGGCCGGCTGGGAGTCCAACGCGCTGTGGTACAACGCGTCCCGGTACGACGCCACGTTCGCGGTCGCCGACTACCGCGGCAAGTACTCGGCGGCCCGCTTCGAGCACTTCCTCGGCAAGCCAGCGGCGACCTACCGGGTGGCAAGCTGGCTGGTCCTGGTCTACCGGACGAACCTGCTCCGGCATATCTCGGCGGGGCCGGGTTCTTCCTGAGCAGACCGTACCGGGAAGCGGGACAAGAGCTTCTGCGGTTGCGGTCGGCCTCTGGCGGGGTCCAACACCAGGGACTTGGGACTCCTGACAGAGTGACGTGTGGGAATAACGATGTTCGTGTGCTGTGCGCTACCAGCACAAATCACCCCGAAAAGGCGCTCTCGGGCATGTCCATCCCCGTCACACGTATTTATCGTGGTTGTGTCGTCTCCGTTGTTTGAGGACGGTCCGCCGACGTGGAGTGGGAGTAGCGTGATCAGGGAATTGCAGCCCGGAGATCCGCAGACCATCGGGCCGTACCGGCTGGTGCGGCAGCTTGGCCAGGGTGGCATGGGGCGGGTGTACCTCGGCGTGTCCCCCGGCGGACGGCCGGTCGCGGTGAAGGTCATCCGCACTGAGCTGGCCGCGGAACCGGATTTCCGGATGCGGTTCGCGCGGGAGGTCTCCGCGGCGCGGAAGGTGAGCGGCGTGTTCACCGCCCAGGTGGTGGACGCGGACGTCGACGGTCCGGCGGCGTGGCTGGCCACCGCTTACGTTCCCGGGCCTGCGCTGTCCGAGGCGATCGACGAGCACGGGCCGCTGCCGACGGAGTTGCTGCTGGCGCTGGCCGCGGGCCTGGCGGAGAGCCTGAGCGCGATCCACGCCGCGGGCGTGGTGCACCGGGACCTCAAGCCGTCGAACGTGCTGCTGGCGGAGGATGGCCCGCGGGTCATTGATTTCGGCATCTCCCGGGCGGTGGAGTCCACGGCGCTGACGCAGGCGGGCCTGGTCATCGGCTCGCCCGGGTTCATGTCCCCCGAGCAGGCCATGGGCCGTGACGTCGGGCCGCCGAGCGACATATTCAGCCTGGGGGCGGTCATCGCCTTCGCCGCCACGGGCCAGGGCCCGTTCGGCACCGGGACCACGGCGTCGCTGCTGTACCGCGTGGTCCACGGCTCCCCCACCCTTGATCAGGTGCCGGCCGAGGTGCGGCCGCTGATCGAACGCTGCCTGGCCAAGGACCCCCGGCAGCGGCCCACTGCCGGCGGCCTGCTCGCCGAGGTGGGCGCCCTCCAGCCGAGCGGGGACTGGCTGCCCGGTCCGATCGCCCGCGGGTTCGCCCGGGACGGCGCGCCAGGTTCCACGTTCGGCACGCCCGTGGCGGCGCCCGGGTTCGGTTCGAAGCACGGGTCCGATTCGATACATCGGGCCGGTGCGGCGGCTGCGGCCGGGTTGGGCGCGGCGGCGGGGTTCGGCGCGATGCAGACCACGGCGGCGGACTCCGGGGCGCGGGTGCCTACCGGGGACAGCCAGCGCCTGGCCGCCCCGGCCAGCCATTCGCTGTCGGCCGCCTCCAAGAGCATGGCGCCGGCTCCCGGGACCACGCATCCGTCCGGGCCTATCTATCCTCCCGCTGGTCTGTACGGTCAGCCGCCGTCCGGCGGAAGCCGCCACCCGCGGCGCCGCGGGTGGCGGCCGCTGGTGCTGGCGTGGGTCATCGGCGCACTCCTCGTGATATCTGGCGCAACCGCTTTCGCCGTGACCTCGTTCACCGGAAACACTTCCACCCCGGTCCAGTCCCCGGCGGCAGTGACTTCCTCTGCGTCAGCATCCACATCGGGCGGACAAAGTGGCCCTGGCCTGCCAGCCTCCCAGTCCGCGTCCACTTCGGCGAGCGCGTCAACGTACCAGGGCTCGTCCACGCCGGCGAGCACCCCCGCGTCCACGCCCGCCAGCACCCCGGCGAGCACGCCCGCGTCTACGCCGGCCAGCACCCCGGCATCCACCCCGGCGTCTACGCCGGCCAGCACCCCCGCATCCACTCCGGCCAGCACCCCGGCGTCCACCCCGGCCAGTACTCCCGCGTCCAGCCCGGCCAGCACTCCCGCGTCCAGCCCGGCCAGCACCCCGGCGTCCACCCCGGCGACCACTCCCGCGAGCACAACCGCGTCCACAGCGGCATCCGCTGCTCCGTAGCCGCGGGGAAAGTCACTGGTTCGGGCCGGCCGCCTTCACCGGGCCGGCAGTCCCAGGAAGACGGGTCGACTGGCTGACTGCGGCGGCAGGCGGCAGCCTGGAGGCATGACGACAACACTTATTACCGGAGCGAACAAGGGGCTGGGCTTCGAGACCGGCCGCCAGCTCATCGCGGCCGGCCACACCGTCTACGTCGGCAGCCGGGACGCCGGGCGCGGCCGCCGCGCCGCCGGGCAGCTGGGGGCACGGTTTGTCTTGCTCGACGTCACCGACGACGACTCGGTTGCGGCCGCGGTGAAGGTCATCGAGGCCGACGGCGGCCTGGACGTCCTGGTCAACAACGCCGGCATCGAGGGGCGGAGGGCGGACGGAAGGGTATTCGGCGCCGCGGAGGTGACCGGCGGCATCATGCGGACGATCTTCGAGACGAACGTGTTCGGGATGGTGCGGGTGACGCACGCGTTCCTGCCGCTGCTGCAGCGGTCTGCGGCGCCGGTGATCGTCAACGTCTCCAGCGGGCTGGGGTCGATGGCGCGGATGACCGCCGCGGGCACCCCGGCGTCGGCGTATCCGGGGGTGGCTTACCCGGTGTCGAAGGCGGCGGTGAACATGGTCACCGTGCAGTACGCCAAGGCGTTCCCGGGGATCCGGGTCAACGCGGTGGAGCCCGGGTTCACCGCGACGGACCTGAACATGTTCCAGGGCACGCAGACGGTGGAGCAGGGCGCGGAGATCATCGTGCGGATGGCACAGGCGGGGCCGGACGGGCCCACGGGCGGCTACTTCGACGCCACCGGTCCCCTCGACTGGTGAGCGGCCTAGACGACGCCACCGCGCCCGACGCTCCTACCTCGGCTATCGCGCTGTCTGCGGACACCTTGTGAACTTTTCCGTCACGGAGCACGATGGAAGAGCAGCGGTCCGGATTGGGGTGGGGTGGGGTGGCCGATGAATCCGATCGGAATGTTTGAAAACCCGGCGATGGCCGAGCAGCAGATGCTCTATCAGCTTCAGGCGCAACAACAGCAGTTCTGGTACCAGTTCCAAGTTCGCCCGCCATCGAACGACTGGGAGCGTCAGGAGGCTATAGGCGCGCTCATGCAACGGTACGGGCAGTTGTCGGTGCTCCAGGGTGACGCCACGTTCCTGAGCAGTCAAGGATACGGGCGGCTGCTTATGGCCGTTAACCAGGAACTGAATACCATCATGGTCACGCGGGATCAGTACGTGAACGCTCTGCAGGCGCCGCACTACCCGCAAACCCAGGCGTGGGCACCGCGACCGGCGCCAAGTGCACCCGCGCCGTCGTCTTCCGGTCCTTACGATCTTGCGACCCGGCTGGCCATGGCGTCCGCCAAGGACGACGCGATCAGGAGAAAGATGGTAGGCGACTGCGTCCACTGCGGGCAGCCGACGGAGGGGTTCTCGAAGTGCCCGCACTGTGGCCTCTACCAGTGACCGCTGGCTGCACGCCGTAGTGCGCGGCCGCGACCAACGCCATCGAGGCCGATGGCGGCCTGGACGTGCTGGTCAACAACGTCGGCATCGAGGGGCGGAGGGCGGACGGAGGGGTATTCGGCGCCGCGGAGGTGACCGCCGGCATCATGCGGACGATCTTTCGAGACGAACGTCTTCGGGATGGTGCGGGTGACGCACGCGTTCCTGCCACCGCTGCAGCGGTCCGCGGCGCCGGTGATCGTCAACGTCTCCAGCGGGCTGGGGTCGATGGCGCGGATGACCGCCGCGGGCACCCCGGCGTTGGCCTACCCGGGAGTGGCTTACCCGGCGTCGAAGGCGGCAGTGAACATGGTCACCGTGCAGTACGCCAAGGCGTTCTCGGGGATCCTAGTCAATGCGGTGGAGCCCGGGTTCACCGCGACGGACCTGAACGCGTTCCAGGGCACGCAGACCGTGCAGCAGGGCGCGGAGATCATCGTGCGAATGGCCCAGGTGGGGACCGACGGGCCTACCGGAGGCTACTTCGACGCACGAGACTCACTTCCCTGGTAAGGGTGCGCAGAGCGTCTGGTAGGGTATCCGGCGCTCAATGCTGTTCGGTGCCCTCTGCCCCGGCTACGACCTGCACGCCATCAGCTGCCGTGTCCACGTCGCCGTCCCCTCCGGAACGCCCTGGCACGCCGGGCGGCACCCTGGCCGACCTCTCCCGCCAGATCAGCGCCACCCTGCACCCGGACCAGCCCGCCGCCCCAGGGCAGGGCATGATCGCATGACCAGCCTCCCCCGCCCGGCGACACTGTCCGGATCACCCGGTTCCTCACCGATCACCCCTGGTGGACCGCATTCTGGGACAAGCACTACGCCCGGCGGCGCCTCACCGAAGACGACCTCGACTCCGACCTGTACGCCGAGGCCGCCGACGCCACCACGGTAATCCAGTACATGACAGCCCACTCCTGAGATGCCAGTTAACTCCCGGTAACCAGAAATGATGACGATTCCTTTACGGACCGCCGCGCGGGGTAGCCGCGGCCACGCCGGTCGGCGGCGAGTTCGCCTGGCGTCGAGCGGAGATCCTACGGGATCTGGGCCGGCCCGCCGGCGCAGCAGGCCCGCGTGCCCGACGTCGTGGCGCGGCCGCTTCGGGCGGAACCGCCCGATCTGACAGGCAGGATTGGACTTGGAGCCGGACCGGCGACCGTCCTAGCCTTGCACCGAACCGGACAGCGTCACAATCGTTGCTTACGAATCCCTGGACGACATAGAGCCGGATCCGCGGTGGGACCCGGCGGACGAGGCGGAGCGGCGTGACCCAGATTTATAGGTTTCGGCGTTCCATACTAGACGTGTTCGCTCCATCGCTTTACGTAATCATTTAATGGAAAAATTGACATATTAGTCGGGTCTTGCTTGGCATGCCTTCAGTCTCACGAAATCACTCCAATCAATTACTCAACGTTATTTTAGTTAGAACGGCGTAACCAGTTCTTTACGCGAAGATCTGTCAATCCTGTAATCCTGCGACGGCAGTGAGCCGTCTTCCATGTGCTTATAGCGATTCCACGCCTAAGCATGGATGACGCTCAATGTGTTGAAATGCATCCTGTCGCGCCGCGCTTTGCGCTGTCACGGCAGGAACGGTGCCCTGTGGGGGGGATTGGTACATGGTCTGGATGTACCCAGAGGCGGCCCATGCGGCAACGCCAGGTCTTTTAGGTATTTCGGCCCTGCCGGGTGGTTGATGCTCCTGTGTTCCAGGTGGTTCGTGGAGTCCTTTTCCTTACGGGATGCGGGCATGGTTTCTGCCCGCGTGTCGCGACGGCTCGGGCGCGCGGTTCCACGGGCCGCGAGGCGGTGCGGCCTGCCTCCTTTCTTCACGCGGGGCCGGGGTGCTGGTTCAGTGACGGCCGGGCGCGTACACGATGACCTCGTATTTCCCGGTCACGGTGGGCTTGGTCGCTGACGTGTGCGGGAATTTCGGGCGTGCTTTCTGCTCGCGCGGGGAGTGCCGGTTCCGGCCAGGGATGTTGAGGGCGTGCAGGTGAGCGCGGGCGGCGGCGTCTCCCGCGGCGGCGAGCGCCGCGAGGGAGGAGGCAGCGGTGACCTGGGTGGTTTCCATGGAGCGGACGGCGTGGTGCCAGGCGGCGGTGAAGGATTCCTCGTCGGCGGTGACTGGCCGCGCGTCCTTGCGGCGCAGGGCGCGGGCGGCGGCTTCCTCGCTGCGAAGGGTGGCGGCCTCGCCGGCGCGGACCAGCTGGGTGGCCGTCAGCCAGGCCCAGGCTTCCTGCAGGACGAGCTGCGGGCAGCCAGAGCGGAGCACGGGCCCGGAGGTCCGGTTCCCGGCGCAGGTGATCGTCGCCTTGTCCTCGCCGAACGTCGTCTCCGACGCGGTCCACCTGGCGGGATAGGCCTCCCGGATGCTGGCAGCGGGCACCGCCAGCTCGTCGGGGAAGGTGGTGACCAGGGTGCAGGTCTCCGATACCTCTTCCCCGTCCGGGCCGGTTACGAGGACGGAGTGCTCGGCGACCCGGACCGGGAGCCGGTCCTCCTTCTTCCCGGACGGGGCGTTCAGCCAGCTGGTGCGGGACCCGTCGGGCAGCCAGCCCTTGCCCGGGGTGTCCTGGAAGGGCAGGGCGATACCGCCCTTGACGCGGGCGATGACGTGCCCTTCGGCCAGGAGGATCGCGGTGATCAGGTCATGGCCGGGGAAGTTCCGGTCGAAGAGGGTGACCCGGTGCGCGAACAGTTCCGGCCGCTCCCGCGCGAGGTCCTTCAGCAGGGTCTGCTCCCCGTCGGAGGCCTTCCCGATGGCGGCGGCGAGGATCGCGCGGCCGGCGCGGGCGGTCAGCGCGACGATCCTGGCCTGCGGGAACGGGGAGGACCCGTCCCCGGTCCCGGTCGTGCCGAAATAGTTCCGGTTCTCCGTCGTGTCCGCCAGGTTCACCAGCATGCCGTCGGCGGCGTTCACGGGCATCCCGGCCAGCATGACCGCGGACGGCTCATCGTCGCCGATGAGGGGGCCTGCGGCGTGCCAGAAGATCTCCTCCATGATCTCCGCCGGGACCAGCAGCCGCCATCCGGTGACCGTCTTCCCGGTGGGGATGTGCCAGGCCAGGGTGAACGGGATGTCCGCGAGCAGCCCGGCCAGGGTCCGCATCGCCTCTGAGTACGAGGAGCCGGGCAGCAGGGTCATCGCGATTACCAGGCGGATGACCAGCGGATACGACATCAGCCGGCGGCGTTCCCGCGGCCGGAGGCGCCCGTTCATCACCGCATTCCCGGCGATCTTGTCGATCACGCCGTCGCCGAGATGCGCCTCCAGGCCGCCGAGGCGGACCAGGTCCGGCAGCCACGCATCCGCCAGCACGGTGCCGTCCCGCTTCACGAACGCCGGCGCGGTCAGGACCGGCCGGAAGAACCCCGTCTCCTCGCCTTTCGCCGGCGCCATCCCGGCCACGGTGACCGACCGGGAACTGTGAACCCGCAGGTCAGCGGCACGAACCGTCAGCGTCCCCGCCGGCGTCCCGGCGGCAGGGAACTGCGCGGAACGAATTGCGGCATCAGTACAGACAAGGCTAGATTGCACCCGGGACTCCCTGGTGAGCGCGGAATTCGACACTCAACGCCTACCAGGAGTCCCGCTCAGCTTCCAAAGCGGCACAAAACGCCAGGTCACGCAGCCAAGCCAGGCTGAAACCGCCTAAATCCATGGTGTTGGCCCATGCGGTCGTCGCGCTGCCCAAGGTCCACGGCTCTTGGTGGCGGCAGTTGCACCATTGGGTTCCTATCGGGTTCGTCGGTGCTATCTCCTGGTCGGTGTGGCTAGTCCGCTTCACGCTGTCCCGGTTGTACCGCCCGGTCGCGAACGGCTACACGGCGACGACGTCGGTGGTGATCCCCTCGTTCCGCGAAGATCCGGACATCCTGAGCGAGTGCCTCGAAACGTGGCTCACGGAGCATCCCACTGAGGTGATCGTCGTGCCGGACCTGGAAGACACCGAGGTCATCCGGCGGCTCAACGCCCGCGCCGCCACTGACCCTCGGCTGAAGGTGGTGCCGTTCGCCCACCGGGGAAAGCGTTCCGCGCTCGGCGTCGGCATCCGGCAGGCGAGGCACGAGATCCTGGTGCTGGCCGACTCCGACACGCGGTGGCAACCCGGGCTCCTCGCCGCCGTCCAAGCGCCGTTCGCCGATCCGAAGGTGGGCGGAGTGGGAACTCGACAGAACGCTTACCTGCCGCGCACGAGTGCGTGGCGGCGGGTCGCCGACTGGATGATCGACGTCCGGTATCTCGACTACGTCCGGGCACAGGCCCGGGTTGGCGCGGTAGCGTGCTTGTCTGGCCGGACGGCTGCCTACCGTCGCCGTGTGGTGCTGCCGGTTCTCGAGCATCTCGAGGATGAGTTCTTCCTCGGCCGACGCTGCATATCGGGCGATGACGGCCGCCTTACTTGGCTCGTGCTCGCCTCCGGCTACAAGACCGTTTACCAGTCAGAGGCGCGGGCGCTGTCCATGTTCCCAGACAAGGGCCGCGCTTTTCTCAAGCAGCGGCTGCGATGGAGCCGCAACTCTTACCGGACCTACTTCACCGCGATCTGGAAGGGCTGGCTCTGGCGACAGCCCTTCATCTGCCAGCTCAGCGTGCTGCAGATCCTACTGACGCCGGTCACCATGGGCTTCGCCGTGACCTACTTGATTGCCTGGGTACTGCACCCGCAGCGCTTCGTCGCCTTCATCGCGGTGGCATGGCTGCTCGCGGGCCGTGGCTTGCGCGGCATCTCGCACCTGCGCGAGCATCCGGACGACATATGGCTGCTCCCGCTGGTGGCGGTGATGACCATTATCGTGGCACTGCCGGTAAAGGCCTACGCGTTCGTGACGATGAACACCCATGGCTGGCTCACCCGCAGCGCCGACCAGATCGGCGGCGAGGCACAGACCGCCTCCTCGCTGACCTAGGAGACCGGGTGACACGCGCAGACATCCGCCATGACGGGCAGAGCAGGGGCGGGCGCTCGTGGCCTGCCGTCGTCGCCGCACTGGCAGCCTTCGCGCTGCTCGGATCGACGCCGTTGATCCTGGAGATGCTGCACGTGCATCTCCAGCCCGTCGCGGCGACATCCAGCCAGGGCGTGACCCTGGTGCAGGCCCCGCCGAACTCCGCTCCGGAGCGGCTGCCTGTGGTCGCGCAGCCCATTGACCCGGGCCAGCCGCCGGCGTCCCTGCCGCACGTGGTACCGGCGCGGGAGACAGCCATGGTGAGCACCGAGGACAGCCGGATACGCAGCTTGCTGCACGATGCCCTGCGCGTCTACCAGCCCGAGGTCATCCCGGTCCGGGGATCCCTGCCGACCCTCGTGCTGACCGCTGGGTCACACACCTACACCGCGGCGGACCTGGCGCAGTACGGTGCGCTCGTCATGCTGCCCGGTCACGCCGCCCTCCTGCTCGACAACATCTTCCTCTCGACCAATGCCCGGCTCAGCCTCGCCTCGCCCTCGCTGAGCGCCCTTTATATGGACAGTACTAGCGGCGGCTTCACCTCGATCGTCGCGTGGGGCGGCAGCATCTCACTCGCCGGCACGTCCAGTCATCCGCTCACCATCATGGGGTGGGACCAGGTTGCCAAGAGGGCCGCAGCCGATCGTGGCTACGGACGGTCGTACATCCGCGAGGTCGGCGGCATGATGACGCTGACCAACGTGCGCGCTTCCTCCCTCGGATTCTGGTCCGGACGGACCGGCGGGGTGGCCTGGACCGGCAGGAACGGGGCGTCCAGCCGGGGCGGCGCTAGCTACTCCACGTTTACCGACGATACTTATGGGGCGTTCGTCTCGCGCGGCAGGGATGTCTCATTCAGCGACGACCTGTTCGAGTTCAACCAGCTCGATGGGCTGCACATCCACCGTTATTCGGTGGGCTCACGGGTCACCTCCAGCTCGGCAGCACGGAATGGCGGCAGCGGCTTCCTCGTCGACCGTTCGACGCAGAGCACCCTGCTGCGGGGCCACTGGCGTTCGGTTAGAGCCGGTGGTCTTCTGGCCTGCGGGTTCTGCGTCTCATCTCGGCGGCAGGGTTCCGGGCTGCCGTTACGGATCGTTACTAGCATCTCGCTGCGCCGGGAATCACGTTGCGTGACAGGCCCCGGTGTCGTGGCCGGGCGGTCTGCTCCCTGGGAAGTGCGGGCGGGCAGGATCCTGCGCGACACGCCTCGCCAGTTACGGGACAAACGTGGCGGATGCGGAAGCATCGGCGGTCTCTGTCCGCCTCGAGCGAGGGGCCCGCCGGTGCTTCCTGCTGCGACGCTACCCGCTGCCCGGTATTACGTCACGCCTGCCCGGCGGCGGCGGGCCTGCGGGCGCGGGCTGCCGGGGCCGCGGCGGGAGGCGCGCCGCCGGGAGGAGCCGGCGCGGGACGCGTCGGCGGGCCTGGCCGAGGTGATGGCGATGCCGGCGATCTGGCGGGACGCGACCGGGAACCTGCTGGAGCTTCCCGGGCCGGGCGGGGGGATCGTGGTATGCGGGGCGCTGCCCGGCGCGGCGGCCCCGGTCCCGGCGTGGACGGCTGGGGAGCTGGCGGCGGCGGGGGTGGCGGCGGAGCCGGGGCCGGTGCGGGACGGGACGGGGCTGGGGCTGGTGAGCTGCGTGACCGGCCCGGCGCTGATCGATGAGGCGCTGGCCGGGACGCCGGCCCGGCGGACGCGGAAGATCACGCCGCGGCTGGCGATGCAGGTGGCCCTGGCGCGGGGGCTGATGCCCGGGCCTGCCGCGGCGGTGCTGCGGGCGCTGGCGCAGCGGCCGCGGGAGGCCGATCCGGGCTACGACCTGCCGGCCGCGTCCTCACTGTCGGACGCGGACGCGTTCTTGCAGGTCAAGCCGTTCCTGCGGCTGCTGGCCCTGCTGTCTGGCGAGGTCCGGCCGGTGCCGCTGCCCGGCGTGACGCCCGTGCTGCCCGCGCCCGGCACGCCGGACGCGGGCCGGGCGGCGCTGCGGCTGCGGCCGCTGGAACGGCCGGGCGGGCCGTGGCGGGATGGCCGCTGGCACGGGCTGCGGGTGCTGGCCAAGGACGGCACCGTCCGGGCGGTCGCCGACCCGAAAGGCACCGACCGCAAAGGGAGCGGCGGGCAGTCCCGGAGCGCCGCGCACTTCGGCCGGCCAGCCAGCACCGGCGCCCCCGCCGCCCCGCAGATCCGCATGGTGGAGGTCACCGACGTCTGGGCCCGCAGTTGCGCGGCGTGGGCGGCCGGGCCGCACGGCACCGGGGAGACCACCCTCGCCGCCTGCCTCGAGCCCGCCTACGGGCCCGGTGACCTGGATCTGGCCGACCGCGGGTTCCCCAGCCGCCAGGCCGCCGCCGCCAAGATCACCGCCGGGAAGCATTTCATCTGGCGGGTCTCGTCGGCGTGGAAGCTGCGCCGCTCGGGCCGGCCGCTGCGCGACGGCACCTGGAAGACGGCGATCACCTGGCGCGGCCGCACCATCAAGGTCCGCGTCATCGAATACCACATGGACCAGGTCTTCGGCCTGCCGCCCAGCCACCCGCTGCTGGCCGCCCCGCCGCCCGGGGTGTCCGTCCGCGTCCTGGACGACGGTGACGGCCCTCCGGACGGGATGTGCCGGCAGCCCGGCGACGGCACGATCCGCGTCGAGGTGTCCGAGACCGTCACCATCATCACCAGCCTGACCGACCCCGCCGCCTACCCGGCCGGTGACATCGCGGAACTGTACGGGATGCGCTGGGCCAGCGAACTGGTCTACCTGGAAGAAAAGCAGAACCCTGTCGTCCGGGCAGCCGATCACCGCGGCCACCCCGGCGGGGGCCTACCGGATGGCCGCCGCCACCGTCGCCGCCCACCAGGCACTGCGGGTCGCCGGCGCCGCGATCGCCGCGGCGATCGGCGCCGAGCCCGCCCGGATCAGCGCCACCGCGCTGCGCGACGCCGCCACCGCGAGCATCCGCGCCGGGCAAGGATCCACCCTCCCCGCCCTGACCAGCGCCATCGGCATCATCAGCCGCGACGTCGCCCGGCACCCGCTGCGGTTCGTCACCGCCTGGCGGCCCGGACGGCACTACCCCCGCTACACCATCAAGAAGGTGAGAACCCGCAAAAGCAGGTACGCCGTCCCCGCCGCGACCCGGCTGCACCTGCTCCCGCTGCCCGCCGCGGCGCCATCCGCGCAGCCGAACGCGCCGCCCGCCGCCTGACCCGCAACCCCGCCAGCCCGGCCCGGCACCGCAGCGCCGGGATCCCGGCATGCCCGGGCAGCGCAAAACAGGTACTTACTACGCGGCTCACCGCGAACAGGAGCCTCAGCGCCCCGCCGGCACGCGTCAGCATCACGAAACGTAACCGGAACAGCAGCCGCACAGCACGCACACGACCCCCGCCGCCGGCTACACGACGTGACGGCAAGCCAATCGCTACACGCCGCCATCCCGCAGAAGCGACTCATAACCGAACGCCAGTGGGGGCGGGACCACTGGCATTCGGTTAGAGCTGCGAAGCGCCCGGCCTGCGGGTTTGCCGCTGCAGGCGGCGCCGGGGCTGCTGCGTCCTGCCACGCAGCGTAACTGGACAGCGGCCCGGCTCGGAGTCACGTTGCGTGATCAGTGACAGGTGGCGCGCGGAGACGGTTCCGGGTGGCTTCTGGCGGCCATGTGCGGTTCCCGGCGGCACGCCGCATGGGTTACGGGGCAAACGGGGCTTTTCGCGGAAGCATCGGCGGGTCTTGTACCTGCCTCTTGCGAGGGGTCCGCCGATGCTTCCTGGTGCGACGCTACCCGCTGCCCGGTATTACGTCACGCCTGCCCGGCGCCGGCGATCCTGTGCCGGGCCGCGGCCGGCGCCGCGGCGGGGGCCGCGGCGGAAGCGGCCGGCGCGGGATGCGGAGGCGGGCCTGGCTGAGGTGATGGCGATGCCGGCGATCTGGAAGGACGCCGGCGGGCGGCTGCTGGAGCTTCCCGGGCCGGGCTCGGGGATCGTGGCGTGCGGGGCGCTGCCGGGCGCGGCGGCCCCCGGGCCGGCGTGGACGGCGGGGCAGCTGGCAGTGGCCGGGATCGCCGGGGAGCCGGGGCCGGTGCGGGAGGGGACGGGGCTGGGGCTGGCGTCGGCAGTGATCACCCCGGCGCGGCTGGATGAGGCGCTGGCCGGGGTGCCGGCCCGGCGGGCGCGGAAGATCACGCCGCGGCTGGCGATGCAGGTGAGCCTGGCGCGGGCGCTGATGCCCGGCACGGCTGCGGGAACGCTGCGCGCTATGGCGCAGCGGCCCCGGGAAGCTGACCCGGGATATGACCTGCCCGCGGCGTCGTCGCTGTCGGACGCGGACAGCTTCTTGCAGGTCAAGCCGTTCCTGCGGCTGCTGGCCGGGCTGTGCGGGCAGATCCGCCCCGTCCCGCTGCCCGGCGTCGCGGCGGTGTGCCTGCCGGCGCCGGGGACGCCGGGCGGGCAGCGGACGGCGATCCGGCTGCGGCCGCTCGCGGGCGGGCCGTGGCGGGACGGCCGCTGGCACGGGCTGCGGGTGCTGGCCAAGGACGGCACCGTCCGCAACGTCGCCGACCCCAGGGGCAGCGACCGCAAGGGCAGCGGCGGGCAGTCCCGCAACGCCGCGCACTTCAGCCGGCCGGCCAGCACCGGCACGCCCGCTGACCCGCAGATCCGGATGACCGAGGTCACCGACGTCTGGACCCGCGGCGCGGTGGCCTGGGCGGCCGGGCCGTGCAGCACCGGGGAGAGGACCCTCGCCGCGCACCTGGAACCCGCCTACGGGCCCGGTGACCTGGACCTGGCCGACCGCGGGTTCCCCAGCCGCGAGGCGGCCGCCGCCAAGATCGATGCCGGGAAGCACTTCGCCTGGCGGGTGTCGGCGGCGTGGACGCTGCGCCGCTCGGGACGGCCGCTGCCGGACGGCAGCTGGAAGGCGAAGATCACCTGGCGCGGCCGCACGTACAAGGTCCGCGTCATCGAATACCACATCGACCAGGTCTTCGATCTCCCGCCGGGCCACCCGCTGACGGCCGCCCCGCCCGCAGGGCCGTCCGTCAGCGTCACGAAGACAGCCGGTGACGGCGAAGGTGACGCCGGGCTGTGCAGGCGGCCAGGCACGATCCGCGTGGAGGTATCCGAGACTGTCACCATCATCACTGACCTGATGGACACCGCCGCCTACCCGGCCCGCGACATCGCGGAACTGTACGGCATGCGCTGGGCCAGCGAGGTCGGCCACCACTGGCACCGGTCAAGCTGCGCTGCTTTCTCATGGCTGTGTTCCTTGTTTCTCGTCAGGTTCGTGTTCCTGTTGTGGCGATGCCCAGCGGGCGCGGTTGTAGTAGCCGGGCGGGCGTGCCCTGCGCTCGCGTAGCTGGCGGATCTGCTCGTCGCCGGCGGTGATGATCCAGTTCCTGGTCCCGGGGGCGTGGCGGGCGGTGATCCAGCCGCGGTAGATCCAGTTGTAGATGGTGACGGTGGGCATGCCGAGCTCGGCGGCCAGGCCGGGGACTGGCCATTCGCCTGGTCCCAGGCTGGTGAGCACGGCGGGCCGCCCTTCGGCCGGCCGCGGATCCCGCGCTGGGCGATCATGGTGCCCACCTGGCCCTCGTTGAACCGGCTGGTGCGCTTGGGCGGGCGGAATCCCTCGGCGTTGAGGGCGTCGGCGATCTGCCGGTTATTGCGGCCTGCGGCGGCGAGTTCGGTGACGCGGGCGAGGAGTGCGGGATAGTACGACAGCTGGTCCAGGCGCGCGACGGGGCGGACGGCCTCGCCGGCGGTCTCGTGCCCGCCGGCCCAGGTGATGGTGACATCGACCAGCTCGCTGTCCCCGGCGACCGTGGCGGTGATGTCCTCGATGAGGATGCGCAGCAGCTCCTTGCGGTCAGCCTGCGTGGTCGACGGCGCGCTCCAGACTCGCGGGAGGTCGCGGGCTAGCGGAGGTTTCCGGGATAACCCGTTGAGGTGATCTCCCGCCGCTCAAGAAATTCTTTCAAAAGACACCGCTGACCAGCGCGTTTACCCGGCTCAGAGGCTCGCGATCTGCCGGCTGTTATGGTAGTACCTAGATATGGCATTCATCGTCGGCAAGAAGCAGGACGGGAAGACCTACTACTACCTGGCTCAGTCCGCCCGGGTCGACGGCAAGCCCCGGATCGTCTCCCAGCGCTATCTCGGCTCGGCGGAGGAGATCGCCGCCCGTCTGTCTGAGTCCGGTCCCGGCGAGCCCGATCGCAGCCGCCACCTCGCTTTCGGCGACGTCGCGGCGGTATGGCAGATGCTCCGGCGCCTTCGGGTGGCAGAGACCGTCAACGAGGTCGTCGGCTCACGCCGCGCCGACGCGGGGGCGCCGGCCAGGACCTACATCGCGCTCGCGGCCTTGAACCGGGTGGTCGATCCCTGCTCGAAGCTCGCCTTTTCCCAGTGGTGGCAGAAGACCGCTGGTGACCGGTGGCTGCGCCTTTCCCCCGCCGCGCTCGGCCATCGGCGCTTTTGGGACGCGATGGACGCGATCGGCGAGGAGGACCTGGCCGAGATCGAGCGCCGCATCGTCGCGGGGATGGTCGAGACCTTCTCGATCGACCTCTCGGGGCTCGTGCTCGACATGACGAACTTCGCCACCTGGATCGACTCGGGCAACGAGCGTGCCCCGATCGCCCAGCGCGGCCATTCCAAGCAGAAAAGAAGCGACCTGCGCATCTGCGGGCTCGGCCTCGTCGTCTCGAGAGACGGCGGCGTCCCCCTCGTCAGCCACGCCTACCCGGGCAACCGCCCCGACGTCACCCAGTTCGGGTCGATGGTGCGCGAGCTCGTCGCCCGCTTCGGGGCACTCGGGTCGCGGGCGCGGACCGCGAGGGCGCGCGCCTCACCTTGGTCTACGACGCCGGGCAGAACTCCGACGACAACTACGAGCTGCTCGACGGCGGACCGCTTTCCTTCGTCGGCTCGCTGCGGCCGTCGGACCACCCCGAGCTCCTTGCCATCGGAGCCGGCCGCTACCGGGTCGTCGACGAGGAGGCCTTCCCCGGGCTGAGGGCCTTCGAGACCACAAAGGTCGTCTTCGGACGAACGCGCCGCCTTGTCGCCTGCCACTCAGACGGCCTGCACGAGAAGCAGTCCCGGGGCTTCGACCAGACCCTCGCCAAGGTGCACCGCCAGCTCGGCGAGGTCCAGGCCCGCCTCGCCCGCGGAAGGACCCGCAAGGCCAGGGAGAAGGTGGAGGCCGAGATCGCCGCCATCCTCGCCCCGCGCTGGGTGTCCCGGGTGGTTGCGACCACGCTGACGGGCGAGACGCCGGCCGAGCTCCGCCTCAGCTTCTCCACCGACGACAAGGCCCGCGCCGCGCTGGAGACCGAGCTGTTCGGCAAGCGGATCCTCTTCAGCGACAAGACCCCCGAGCAGGCCCCGACCGCACAGATCGTCGCCGACTACCGCTCCCAGGAGGCCGTCGAGGGCGACTTCCGCCAGATGAAGGACCCGAAGGTCGTCTCGTTCTCGCCGATGTTCCACTTCACCGAGCACAAGATCCGCGTCCATGTCTTTTACTGCGTGCTCGGCCTCATGGTCGCGAAGCTCATGGTGCGCGAGGCCGGCAAAGCAGGGCTCCACCTCTCGGTGCGCGCGCTGCTCTCCAGCCTTTCCGGGATCGAAGAGACCGTGCTCCTCTACCAGGGCGAGCGGGGACGGCCCCGCGCCCGGCGCATGCTCACCGAGCAAGACGCCACCCAGCGCCGCCTCTACGACCTCTTCGGCCTCGAGGACTACGCACCAAAACGCTGAGTTAGGTACTACGCGGACCAGGGCGTAACAGGGACCGTGACCTGGGCAGATGTGGCTTCCTCCCTGGCTAGCCCGGAAGGTTCCGCTAGGTCCTGGATGGCCGCGCGCTCGGCGGCGGTGAGCGTGGCCGGCTGTTCCTCGGTGAACCGCTGGTAGTCCGCTTCCAGGCGGGCCGTCTCGGCGAGTGCGGCTTCCCAGCCGGCTTCCAGCTGCCGGGCGACGAGCCGGTTCTCGGGCTCGGCGAGCTGGTACTGGCGGCGGGCGCGGTCGGCGGCGTAGCGGGCGCGCTCCAGCCGCTGGCGCCACAGCTTGTCCAGCATGGCCCGCTCGTCCTCGGCCTGGGCGGCGGCGGCCATGGAGACTTCCAGCGCGGCCGGCGCCACAGCGTCCAGGACCTGCCGGGCGACCCAGTCGTCGAGCGGAGGGCCGGCGATGTGCTGGCAGTTCCCGCCGGTCCCGTAGTTCGCCTGGTAGAAGGCGCACGTGTAGCTGTGCGCCGGGCGCGCGGCACCCGGCCCGTCGTGATACCGGGCTGTCATGCGGTGCCCGCCGCACCGGCCGCAGCGCAGCAGCCCGGACAGCAGCGCCGAACCGTCCCGCGGGGCGCCGGGCGTGGCCGCGGTCTGCCTGTTGGCGGCCATCCGGGCGATGTTCGCCTCGTGTTCCTCGGCGGTGATGTAGGCCGGCAGCCGCCCGGGCAGCAGGACCAGCCACTCGTCACTGCCTTTCACCACGCGCCCGGTGCTGGGCCGGCCCGGCACCTTCCGCCGCGGCTCGACCTGGCGGCGGCCGTAGGCGTAATACCCGGCGTAGACCGGGTTGTGCAGCATGTTCTGCAATGTCTCCCTGGTCGGGCGCCGCCACTCGAGCTCCCCCTTCGACGGGCCGGAATGCACCCGGACCGGCAGCTGGACCTCCTGCTCGACCAGGTAGCGGAGCACCCCGTTGAGCGTCCCGAGCCGCGCGAAGGCGCTGAAGACGAGGCGGACCACGTGCTGCGCCTGCTCATCGGGGTCGAGGACGGCCTCGCCGGACGGCCGGCGCACGTAGCCGATCGGCAGCGGGATGGCCAGGTCACCGCGCTCGGCCTTGGCCAGCTTGCCCGACAGCATCCGCTGCCGGATCAGGTACAGTTCATGTTCGCTCATCGTTCCCTTCAGCCCCAGCAGCAGCCGGTCGTTGTAGTAGCCGGGGTCGTAGACGCCGTCGGGGTCGGCGAGCAGCACGCCGGACAGGCAGCACAGCTCCAGCAACTGGTGCCAGTCCCGCCCGGTCCGGGCCAGCCGGGACATCTCGATCCCGAGGACGACGCCCACACGTCCCATCGTGACCTCCGCGACGAGCCGGGCAAAGCCCTTCCTCGAATCCGCCGTCGCGGCCGACACCCCGAGGTCGTCGTCGATCACCGTGACCTGCGACCGCGCCCAGCCCAGCGCCACGGCCCGCTCGGCGAGCGCGTACTGCAGCCGCGTTGACTCGGTGTGCTCGAGAACCTGCTGCCTGCTCGACTGGCGGACGTAAACCACCGCAGCCCGGTCCAGGTGCTCCGGGCGGATCTTCTGCTGCGGCTGCCCGCGCAGCCGGTAACCGGCCAGGCTCATCACGACCGCCTCCCGCCGTGCGGCCCGCTGCCCTGGCTGCCAGCATCGCCAGCAGCGCCACCACCGCAGCCTGCCGCTCCGGCGGCAGGACCATCCAGATCAGGAGGTCGGGAGCCACCATCCGCTCGGTGCTCGGTTGCATCTGGCTCACCTGCTGCCGCTGACCTCAGCCGGCGAACAGCAGTCGCCGCCTGCAACAGTGCTCCCACGCTCAGTATCGCCCGGGCACCAGGCACCTGACTAGAGACGATTTCAGCTTGAGGGGTATCAGCGGTGGCCGATTGAGCTCGTCTACCTGGAAGAAAAGCAGAACCCTGTCCGGCGGAGAGCCCATCACCGCCGCCACCCCCGCCGGTGCCTGCCGCATGGCCGCCGCCACCGTCGCCGCCCACCAGGCGCTGCGGATCACCGGCGCCAGCATCGCCGCCGCCACTGGCGCCGAGCCCGCCCGGATCAGCGCCACCGCGCTCCGCAACGCGGTCACCGCCAGCATCGGCGCCGGGCAGGGCGCCACTGCGGGCGCCCTGGCCGCGGCCATCGAGATCATCCGCCGCGACATCACCGCGCACCCGCTGCGGTTCGTCACCACCTGGCGGCCCGGCCGGCACTATCCCCGCTTCACCATCAAGAAGGTCAGGACCCGCAAGAGCAACGACGTCGTGCCCGCCGCCACCCAGCTGCACCTGCTGCCCCTGCCCGCGACGCCAGGATCGCAGCAGCCGAACGCCCCGCCGGCCGCCTGACCTCGCACCCGGCCGCCCAGCCCGGCACCCGCCGCGCCGGAATCCCGGCATGCCCGGGACACCGCGGCCACAGCCGGCCAGGCCAGTCCCGGGCGCTCCGCAGACGCCAGCCCGGACACCACGCACCGATCTCACGGAACGTAATGGATCAGCCAGCGCAAAAACCCGCCCCGCACCGCAAGAGCAACCACGCAACGTCACCGGATCCCGAGGACACCACGACAAACTTCCGCCAGCCCGATCCATAACCGAACGCCAGTGGCTGCGGGGCGATGTGTCCGAGAACAACGCGAACAACGGCTACTTCTTCGACGGCCGCCCGCTGGTCAACGGCGCCTCGGCATCCGGCGGCTCGGTGCAGCCCGGCTCCGGGACGGTGCTTGAAGACAGCATTGCGACCGGTAACGCCCGCACCGGCATCCTCGTCGAGGGCGGCACAGGCACAATCATCAAGACCAGCCAGGTGTGCGCCAAGATCACCGCGATCGCGGTCCGGTACGGGGCCACTAATGCCGTACTGACCGGGAACGAGATTCGCTGTGCCCCGCGCTCCGCCCTCGCCATCGGGCCATTGGCGCCCGGCGCGGTCATCTCGGGCAACCTCCTGTCCAGTCCGCGCATCGGGATGCTGATCCGCAACGCTGGCACGGTCGAGGTGGACAACAACCACATCATCGGGGCGACCGTCTTCGGTATCACGGCGAGGGGCCTGAGCTCGCAGGTCAGGGGTGTCGGAAACGTCTTGTCCGGTACCGGCCTCCGCGCTGTCGACGCCCGCGCAGACGCACGGATGCCTGCGCTCTACGGGACGGACACCTCCGGATGGGTCGACCATGTCAAAGTCACGTTCTGGTCTTACCTTCAGTTCCACCCGCTGGCCGCGCTGTGGCTGGGCATCCTGGTCCTGGTGCTCCTTGCGGGTGGCTGGTCGGTCCGGCGTCGGCTGCCGCCGCACCCATACCCGGTGAGCACACGCTGGTACGGACCTGCGCCCTATGCGGAGGATGCTCTGCCGGTCCCCGATGCAGGTCCGGCCATCATTGCTACCGCCGCCCGCCATGCGGCAGCAGGGCCGGAACGTGGAGGCGGCCCGGAGTCCGCGCTCGTCGGTGCCTTCGTGGGACGGGCGCAGGCACCGCCGTCGGAGCAATCTAACGCGCCGCTTGGGCAGATCGATGGGCCACCCGCCTGGTTCACCGCGTCTTCGCGGGGTCGGCTCGACGCGCCGCCCGCCGAGCGATTCCAGATGCTGGCCGAAGGATTCCGGTCTCGACCTGCCGGACAGTTCGAGGCTCTGCCAGGCGAGTGGTACGAGGCGCGGGCTGGACGGTTCTGGCAGGAGCCCGCCGTATCACGTCCCGGGGCGGCTGCCGGGCCACCGTGGGAGGCCATGTCCGCCCATGAGCCCCGGCCTGGTGGCAGCTCCGCGGAGGAAAGTATCGACGTCACCCGCCCGCTGCCCAAGGTGGCCGACTGATGTCACTGCGCCGCCTTCCCTGCGCGCCGGCCGCTGCGATGCTTGGCCTGCTGGTTGTCGCCCTCGTCGGCTGTAGCGGTGGCGGGAGTCCGGCCACCGCCCCGGCTACGAAGATCCCGGCCGCGCCCGCCACGTCGGCTGCCGCTGGCGGCGGCGCGCCATCGCCAGCGGCAGCTGCTAGCTGCCCGGCGGCCGGGAGCACATCCGTTTCGTCAACAGACGAGCTGAAGAGCGCATTGGCCAGCGCTAGTACGGCAGCAGCCATTCGGGGTTTGACCTGGGCCTGAGCACCGCTGGGGAAGCGGTTTTGCACGGTGCAGCCGCCTGTCGATCATGCGTGTGTGAAGACAACAAAACCGAAGGCGGCTGCTGCCGCCAGGATAGGCGCCGCGCTGGGGCGCCGGAAACGCGCTGAGCTGCTGGAACTGCTGCGGCCGTGCTTCGCGCGGACAGAGCCGTGGCTGCAGGCGGGCAAGTACGCCGCCGCGGTGATGTGCGACCTGCGCAGACGGAACGGGTGGACGATCGCCGAGCGTTCGGGGGATCGCACGCCGGACCGGACGCAGCGGCTGCTGAACCGGGCAGTCTGGGACACATGGGCGGCGATGGGGGTGGTGCGCCGGTTCGCCGTGGCCGGGCTGGATGAGGCCGCGCGCAAGACCGGCCGGCGGCGTGGCCTGGCGGTCGGCGCGATCGACGAAACAGGGCAGGTCAAGCAGGGCGGGCTGACGGCCGGCGTCAAGCGGCAGTACCTGGGCTGCGTGGGCAAGGTGGCCAACGGGATCAACACCGTGCACCTGTCGTACGTGCGGGAAGGCGCCGGGCACGCGCTGATCGGCGCGCGGGAATGGATCCCGGCCGCCCATACCGGCGACCCGGTGGCATCGGCGGTGATGGGGCTGCCGGAGGACCTGGTCTTCCGCACCAAGGGGCAGCTGGCCACCGGCATCCTCGCCGAGGCCGTCGCCGACGGCGTGCGGCTGGACTTCGTGTGCGGCGATGAGGTGTACGGCGCCTGCACCGAGCTGCGCGAGTACCTGGAAGACCACGACCAGGCCTACGTGCTGCGGGTCCCCTCTAGCTTCCTGCTGACCTTGGCCAGCGGGATCACGCTGACCTGCAAGCAGGCCGCCGCCCGGCTTCCCGGCCGGCGCGGCTGGGAGGTCCGCTCCGCCGGGACGGGGTCAAAGGGCCAGCGCTGGTACGCCTGGGCGTGGCTGGCCACCGCCTCGGCCCGGCACTACCTGCTGATCCGCCGCCACCTCCAGACCGGTGAGCTGGCCTATCACTACTGCTACCTGCCCGACGGCCAGCCGGCGTCCCCGGCCCGGCCGGTCCGCGCCGCCGGGCTGCGCTGGCCCTGCGAGGAAGATTTCGAGTTCGGCAAGGACTGTTTCGGGCTCGATGAGTCCCAGGTCCGCCTGTACACCGCGATCGCCCGGCACACCGTGCTGGTCATGGCCGCCATGGCCATCTGCGCCGTCACCGCCGCCCTGCTCCGCCGCCGTACCGGCACGCAGGCACCCGCCCCCGTGCACCCGGACCAGCCCCCGCCCGCCGACCCCGGCATGATCCCGCTCACCGTCCCCGAAACCGGACGCCTGCTCGGTCACCCGCCCCCACCTGGCAGTGCCGGGCACTGGCTGGACTGGCGGCGCCGCCACCAAGCCTGTTCACGCTGGTACCACCAGCGAACACGACTGGCCCGCCGCGTCGAGATCGCCCTGGTCAGGTAACGAATGGCTGCTGCCGTACTAGGCCCGGCCAGACCATCGTGCTCGCGCGCGGGGTCTACCAGGGAGACTTCACTGTCTCCCATTCGGGTACGGCCAGCGCCCCGATCAAGCTATGCGGATCACGGGACGCGGTCCTGGAGGGCAAGAGCATCAGGAAGGGCTACACCCTCCACCTTTACCACGCCTCCTGGTGGCGGATCGAAGGCTTCACGGTGGAGGGAGGCCAGAAGGGTGTCATGGCCGATGGCGTCTCGCACGACCTCCTCTACGGCCTGTACGTGCACTCGACTGGCGACGAGGCCATTCACCTGAGATCGTTCAGCAGCGACAACATTGTCAGCCACTGCGTCATCCGGCAGACCGGGCTGCTGGAGCCGTTCTTCGGCGAAGGAATCTATGTCGGCACCGCGCACAAGAACTGGTGCAGGTACTCCGGCTGCCAGCCGGACCGAAGCGATAACAACTTGCTGACCGGCACCAACATCGCGGAAACGACCGCGGAGAGCATCGACATTAAAGAGGGAACGACCGGCGGCAAGATCATCGGGAATCAATTCGACGGCACTGGCATGGTGGCATCGGCGGCCACCGGATGGATCGACGTCAAAGGCAACGGCTGGATCATCAAGGACAACACCGGGGTGAACAGCATCAAGAACGGTTACCAAGTCCATCAGGTATACCCCGGCTGGGGTATCGACAACGTTTTCATCGCCAATCGGGCGCAGGTGAATGGCCCCGGATACGGCATCTACGTACAGAGTAAGAGGCTGCAGACGGTGGTGGCCTGCGGCAACGTCGTTAGGGCAGCCGGAAGCGGCTTCTCCACCATTGCCTGCTCGCCCGCGACAGACCCAACTCCTACGAGCGAAGGATGACCCCATGGGCCCAACACCATGGATTTAGGCGGTTTCAGCCTGGCTTGGCTGCGTGACCTGGCGTTTTGTGCCGCTTTGGAAGCTGAGCGGGACTCCTGGTAGGCGTTGAGTGTCGAATTCCGCGCTCACCAGGGAGTCCCGGGTGCAATCTAGCCTTGTCTGTACTGATGCCGCAATTCGTTCCGCGCAGTTCCCTGCCGCCGGGACGCCGGCGGGGACGCTGACGGTTCGTGCCGCTGACCTGCGGGTTCACAGTTCCCGGTCGGTCACCGTGGCCGGGATGGCGCCGGCGAAAGGCGAGGAGACGGGGTTCTTCCGGCCGGTCCTGACCGCGCCGGCGTTCGTGAAGCGGGACGGCACCGTGCTGGCGGATGCGTGGCTGCCGGACCTGGTCCGCCTCGGCGGCCTGGAGGCGCATCTCGGCGACGGCGTGATCGACAAGATCGCCGGGAATGCGGTGATGAACGGGCGCCTCCGGCCGCGGGAACGCCGCCGGCTGATGTCGTATCCGCTGGTCATCCGCCTGGTAATCGCGATGACCCTGCTGCCCGGCTCCTCGTACTCAGAGGCGATGCGGACCCTGGCCGGGCTGCTCGCGGACATCCCGTTCACCCTGGCCTGGCACATCCCCACCGGGAAGACGGTCACCGGATGGCGGCTGCTGGTCCCGGCGGAGATCATGGAGGAGATCTTCTGGCACGCCGCAGGCCCCCTCATCGGCGACGATGAGCCGTCCGCGGTCATGCTGGCCGGGATGCCCGTGAACGCCGCCGACGGCATGCTGGTGAACCTGGCGGACACGACGGAGAACCGGAACTATTTCGGCACGACCGGGACCGGGGACGGGTCCTCCCCGTTCCCGCAGGCCAGGATCGTCGCGCTGACCGCCCGCGCCTGCCGCGCGATCCTCGCCGCCGCCATCGGGAAGGCCTCCGACGGGGAGCAGACCCTGCTGAAGGACCTCGCGCGGGAGCGGCCGGAACTGTTCGCGCACCGGGTCACCCTCTTCGACCGGAACTTCCCCGGCCATGACCTGATCACCGCGATCCTCCTGGCCGAAGGGCACGTCATCGCCCGCGTCAAGGGCGGTATCGCCCTGCCCTTCCAGGACACCCCGGGCAAGGGCTGGCTGCCCGACGGGTCCCGCACCAGCTGGCTGAACGCCCCGTCCGGGAAGAAGGAGGACCGGCTCCCGGTCCGGGTCGCCGAGCACTCCGTCCTCGTAACCGGCCCGGACGGGGAAGAGGTATCGGAGACCTGCACCCTGGTCACCACCTTCCCCGACGAGCTGGCGGTGCCCGCTGCCAGCATCCGGGAGGCCTATCCCGCCAGGTGGACCGCGTTGGAGACGACGTTCGGCGAGGACAAGGCGACGATCACCTGCGCCGGGAACCGGACCTCCGGGCCCGTGCTCCGCTCTGGCTGCCCGCAGCTCGTCCTGCAGGAAGCCTGGGCCTGGCTGACGGCCACCCAGCTGGTCCGCGCCGGCGAGGCCGCCACCCTTCGCAGCGAGGAAGCCGCCGCCCGCGCCCTGCGCCGCAAGGACGCGCGGCCAGTCACCGCCGACGAGGAATCCTTCACCGCCGCCTGGCACCACGCCGTCCGCTCCATGGAAACCACCCAGGTCACCGCTGCCTCCTCCCTCGCGGCGCTCGCCGCCGCGGGAGACGCCGCCGCCCGCGCTCACCTGCACGCCCTCAACATCCCTGGCCGGAACCGGCACTCCCCGCGCGAGCAGAAAGCACGCCCGAAATTCCCGCACACGTCAGCGACCAAGCCCACCGTGACCGGGAAATACGAGGTCATCGTGTACGCGCCCGGCCGTCACTGAACCAGCACCCCGGCCCCGCGTGAAGAAAGGAGGCAGGCCGCACCGCCTCGCGGCCCGTGGAACCGCGCGCCCGAGCCGTCGCGACACGCGGGCAGAAACCATGCCCGCATCCCGTAAGGAAAAGGACTCCACGAACCACCTGGAACACAGGAGCATCAACCACCCGGCAGGGCCGAAATACCTAAAAGACCTGGCGTTGCCCCATGGGCCTGACCAGCACGCTTCCGCGCCTGACCGTCATCGGCACGGGCTACCTCGGCCTGACGCACGCCGTTTGCATGGCCGACCTCGGCCATGAAGTCCTGGCGATCGACACGGACGAACAGAAGATCGCTATGGCGGCGGCTGGCGGCGCCCCGTTCTTCGAGCCGGCCTTGAGCCGCTGCTCCGTAAGAGCGTCGATGCGGGCAGGCTGCGGTTCACCACGTCGTTCGCAGAGATCGGCGCGTTCGGGGAGGTTCATTTCATTTGCGTGGGCACGCCGCAGGCCGAGGGCGGCGCGGCCGACCTAACCTACGTGCACGCGGCAGCCGACGCGCTAGCACCCCATCTGGCCTCGCCGTGCCTGGTCGTCGGCAAGTCCACGGTGCCGGTTGGCACCGCCCGGGCGCTCCTGGCCCGGATCAGGAATGCCGCGCCGGCTGGCGATGACATTGACCTAGCCTGGAACCCCGAGTTCCTCCGTGAGGGATATGCCGTTCAGGACAGCCTCACCCCTGATCGTTTCGTGTTCGGCATCACCTCGGAACCGGCGGCCGTCCTGCTCAGCCAGGTCTATGCCAAGCCACTCGCGGCCGACATCCCGGCGCTGTTCATGGACCTTGAGACGGCGGAACTGGTCAAGGTGTCCGCCAATGCGTTCCTCGCCACCAAGATCTCGTTCATCAACGCCATGGCGGAGGTGTGCGAGGCGGCGGGCGCGGACGTCGTCCGGCTGGCCGAGGCGCTCGGCCACGACGAGCGGATCGGCCGGAAGTTCCTTGGCCCGGGCCTCGGCTTCGGTGGTGGCTGCCTGCCCAAGGACATCCGCGCGTTCGGTGCGACCGCTGCAGGCCTGGGGGTGGATTCGGTGGTCAGCCTGCTCAGCAACGTCGACGCCATCAACCTTGGTCGGCGGGCGCGGGTAGTCGTCCTGGCCCGAGAGACCGTTGGCGGCTCCCTGGCCGGTAAGCGGGTGGCCGTGCTCGGTATCGCGTTCAAGCCCAACAGCGACGACATCCGGGATTCACCCAGCCTGTACATCTGCGACCGACTGGCCGCCGAGGGTGCGGCCGTATCCGTGCACGACCCGGTCGCGATGCCGAACGCGGCCCGCAGTCGGCCGGACCTGCACTACGCGGCGTCGGTGTCGGAGGCCGCCGAACGCGCTGACCTTGTGCTGCACCTCACCGAGTGGGCGGATTACCGAGCCATCGACCCGGCCGCACTGGCCACCGTGGTCGCCCAGCGCGTCGTCATCGATGCCCGCTGCGCGCTCGACATCGCCTCGTGGCGAGCCGCTGGCTGGACCGTTCGCGTCCCGGGGCGGCCATGACCCCCCGCGGCGCCAAGGGATTTCTCCCATGGCTCGCCGGCACGGCCTGCCTGGTGCTTGTCCTCTGCGCCTGTGGTGCTGCCGCTAGGGAGCCTCTGAGCGTGCACCGCTCAGTGTCGGCCCCGAGCCCGCCGACGGTACCAGGGGAGGCAACCAAAGGGCCGGACCTGTCCGGTGTCAGGCTCCCCAAGTCTCCCGCACCGGTCACCAGCGGCCCCGTCTCGCGACCCCTGTACTGGCTAACCCCTGGGGTGGTGACGACAACGGACGCCAATACGGTCTGTGGCATGCCACCGCACGCGACGCCGCCGGCTATACCGCCCACGCTCAAGGCCACGGTGTTCAGCGCCTACGGCTACTCGCTCTCGAACGCCAAGCACAGCTACATTCTCAATTACCTGGTGCCATATGACCTGGGCGGCGCCGCGATGCAGGCGAACCTCTGGCCGGTCGCGCTCAACGGCACGGGCTTCTACCAGAAGACCCAGATCAACCACGTCTTGCGCGACATGGTCTGCAGGCACATGATCTCTCTAGCCGGAGCCCAGCATGCGCTGGAGACGGACTGGTACACCGCTTGGCTCAAATATGTCAAGGTGGCCGGCCACATTTGATCCGGCACCAGGCGCGGGGGCCACACTCTCTTGGGCTAGCCGCTCCGGAATGAACTCGCGGTCCCATTACCTCTGGAGTACTACCCAGGCGCTCAGCTCATCCAGCTAGGGATCGCTGGCGCAGTTCTACCGTAAGGCGTACCTCCGCTGGATCGATGCAACCACTCGCCGGCCGGACGTCCGTGCGGCCTGCATCGGTGAGGTAGTCTGCCTGCTCGCAGCGGGGGCCAACAGCGGCCACGATCGTGACGGCCGAGCGGGGCTACTCAGGCCGGACCGAGGCTTGGATCCCAACTCGTTCGGTACTCAACCCCCACGTCGGCGGCGCGGGGCCCCGTCTTTGGCAGCCGAGCCGACCGCAGACATGTCCGAGGGCCCACTCCATGCTGGCCAGCCGGCGGCCCTTGGAACTGGCTCGATCGCCATTCCGGGGCAGCCGCGTCCGTGGCTCAGCCCTGGTGCTCGGCGGTGGAGCGGTGGCGGTACAGGCCGGCGACGCGGAAGGCGAGGTCCAGGGACTGGCTGCGGTTGAGCCTCGGGTCGCAGGTGGTCTCGTAGCGGCTGGTCAGGTCGGCCTCGGCGATGTGGTGGCCGCCGCCGATGCATTCGGTGACGTCATCGCCGGTGAACTCGATGTGGATGCCGCCGGGGTGGGTGCCGAGCGCCCGGTGCACCTCGAAGAAGCCCGCCACCTCGTCCAGCACGTCGTCGAAGTACCTGGTCTTGTGGCCGCTGGCCACCTCGACCGTATTGCCGTGCATCGGGTCGCAGACCCACACGACGGTGGCCCCGCTGGCCGCCACCTTCTCCACCAGGGGCGGCAGCGCCTGACGGATCCGGCCCGCGCCCATCCGGGTAATCAGGGTGAGGCGGCCGGGCTGGCGGTCCGGGTCGAGGGCGTCGATCAGGGCCAGGACATCCTGCGCGCTAGCCGCCGGGCCGACCTTGACGGCGATCGGATTGCGGATCTGGCGGGCGAACTCGACGTGGGCGCCGTCCAGAGCACGGGTGCGCTCCCCGATCCAGAGCAGGTGAGCGGACAGATCGTGGGTCTGCCCGGTCCGCGGGTCCGTCCGGGTCAGCGGCCGCTCGTAGTCCAGGAGCAGGGCCTCGTGGCTGGAGTAGAACTCCACCGCGCGGAACTCGTCCGGGTCGGCGCCGCAGGCGTGCATGAACGCGATGGCCCGGTCGATCTCCTCCGCCAGCTGCTCATAGCGCTGCCCGGCCGGGCTGCGCGCCACGAAGTCCTGGTTCCAGGCGTGCACCTGGCGCAGGTCGGCGTATCCGCCGCTGGCCAGGGACCGGCACAGGTTCAGCGTGGCCGCCGCGCAGTGATACGCGTCCAGGAGCCGGCGCGGGTCGGGCGTCCGGGCGGCGGCGGTGAACTCGATGCCGTTGACCGCGTCGCCCCGGTAGACGGGCAGCTCCACCCCGTCCCTGACCTCGGTGGCCGCCGACCGCGGCTTGCCGAACTGGCCCGCCAGCCTGCCTACCTTCACCACCGGCACGCTGGCCGCGTAGGTGAGCACGACGGCCATCTGCAGCAGCGTCCGGAACTTGCCCCGGATGCTGTCCGCCGTCATGCCGCCGAACGTCTCCGCGCAGTCGCCGCCCTGAAGCAGGAACGCCTCGCCGCGCGCGACCGCCGCCAGCCGGTCCCTCAGCTGGTCGCACTCCGCGGCCAGCACCAGGGGCGGCAGGCCGACCAGGCCGCGCACCGCCGCCTCGAGCGCGCCGCGGTCCGGCCACTGCGGCTGCTGCAGCGCGGGCAAGGTCACCGGTTCAGGCTAGCGGCACCACGGGGCTGAGACGCCTGGGGCATTCGGGTGGTTTACACCGGGATGCTCCGGGTCCCGGACGACGTGACCGGGACGGGCGGCTGGAAGAGGCGGACGCGCCTGCGGGGGATTCCGGTGGTCACGAAGATCAGCCGCACGGCCGTGAACGTGATGATCATGGCCAGGAACCACCAGAAGCTGGCCGTCCACGCAGTGTCCCGGATAGGCCAGAGCATCCGTACCCCCGGCGGGCCCTCGGCGATGTCCCGGGCGAAGTGGATCAGCAGCCCGGCCACGCACCCGGCCAGCACGGCCCGGTGCCGGCGACTGACCGCCGCGGCTAGGGCAATCACCAGGACGGTCGTCAGGGAATGGGTGACCGGGCGCTGATCCTGGTTGCCCAGCAGGCCCAGGTAGAGGGGTATGTGATCCAGGTCGATGGCCACCGACGCGATAAGGCCCGCAACATAGAAACGGCGCGGGGCGTCGATAAAGCATGCCAGGGCCAGCAGGCCCAGCGCCCCGGTGGCCAGGTGGGCTGGCTCGTCGAGAAGGCCGGTGGCCAGGACGCTGAACGGGACCCTGCGGTCGGCCGCGTCGAAGGCCAGCGCGACCCCGGCCAGCAGCAGCGGAAGCAGCCACGACCTTCCCGGATCCCGCCCGCCCCACCGCACCCCACGATGTTATGTCCTGCCGGGTTCGGCGGGCGGCCCGCGGCGGGTACATCAAGGACGGTCCGCGTCCCGCGTCCCCCTAGCCGCCCGCGGCCGCGCCAGTCGGCGTGGCAGAGGGGGTTGAGGAGTTCGGCGTGCTGCTGACCGGGCTGGTGCTGCTGGGGGCGGTGGCGGCAGGCGCAGTGCTGGCCGCCGGGGAGCTGCTGGCCCCGCTGGGTGTCGTGCTGGCGGTGGTCCCTGTCGTGCTGGCCGATGGCGTGGCTGACGGGACAGGTGACGGGCTGGTCGGAGCGGCCTTGCCAACTCCTCCGCCGCCGAAGGTAGTGCCATGGCCAGGCCTGCCCTGGACCATGGCGGACAGCGGCTTGCCCGCGACACCCTCCAGCAGGGTGACCACGATTACGCAGCCGATGAACGCGGCGGCGATGAACGCGGCCGGACCGGCCCATCGCCGGCGCGGGCGCCACCAGCCGTGGCCGCGGCTCGCCGCCGCGGTGTCCTGGGTGACCACGGCGGCTTGGGTGACGGCTGCGTTCTCGCCGGGGTGCAGCGGGCGGTCCCGGGCGCGGATGGCTTCGGCCCGGGCGGCGGCCAGGGCCGCGGACCGGCGGATGCCCCGCTCGGCCCACCAGGAGCACGTTCCGGAGGCCAGGCTGCCGATCACAATCCCGGCGATCGTCCCGGCGGCGCCGATCAGGCTGCCCAGGATCGCGGCGAGCACCGTCCCGGTAGTGGCGGCAACGATGGCGGGCAGGTGCGACCGGAAGGTTTCCGGTCGGGCTTCAGGCTTGGTTTGCGCCTTAGCGGTGTCGCTGGTCATGATCTCCAGGGCAGGTCATGGCACATCGGCGGGCCGGGCGGTTCGGGGAAGATGTACAGGCTACCCGCTGACCCGGCTCCCGGGCCGTGACGCGTATCACCGTTGCAGGTGAGTGTGCGGTAGTTGCAGGCTCATGCTGCCGTCGATTGCTCGGCGGCGATGGCAGTCTGACCCGCGGATGCGGCGCTGTCTTGACGGTTCTGCGAGGACCACCTGCCTGAAGGCATGGACTTGTCCTCTCCCCGTCCGGTAGCCAGATCACTCTCGCCGGTTCCCGCCCCACTGGCGGTAATGCTGCAGTAATTACGGTTTTACTGCAAAATTAGTGGTCTCGCCTGTACCGGCAGGGGCAGGACCGGCCGACGCCGCCACGGGATGTCATCGTGCGTTACCCTGCCCTGCCCTGCCCCGCCCTGCCCGTGACGCAACATCAGGCGTCACCAGTAGCGCGGCGTGATAGTTAGACGAAATGCAGATCGGCGGCGCTCGGCTGGTCCTCGACGAGATGGTCGCAGGTCGGGCAGTACCAGCGGGCCTCGACCGGGGTACCGCATGCGGGGTGCCGGGGCGCTTGCGCCGCGTCGGCGTGCCCGGCTCCCCAGTACGCAAGCAGGCGGAGCGCCCCGGCGAGTTCTCTGCCCCCGGCGGTCAGCTGGTACGCGACGCGGGGCGGCCGCTCTGAGTAAGGCCGGGCCACCAGCAGAGCTTCCCGTTCGAGCCGCTTGAGGCGCTCGGACAAGATGTTCGCCGCGATACCGGGGATCTGGCCGAGCAGGTCGTTGAACCGGCGCGGCCCGGGGAGCAGCGCCTCCACCACCAGCAGGGTCCACCGATCGCCGACCCTGGCCAGTGCCTCGGCTAGCGGTGAGGAGGCAGTAATATCGACGGCGACCTCGCGGTCATCGAGACCGACACCGGCCAGGCTCCGGCGCTGCCGTGGGCCGCCGCAGCGCCCGCCATCGGGATGCCCGTCTTCGCGCTGGCTAACCCGGGCGGGCGCGGGCTGCGGGTGACGTTCGGGTTCGTCTCCGGCATCGACCGGGCTTCCGCAGCCCTCGTGGCCTGCGCATCACCGGCAGCATCGAGCACACCGCCCCGCTGCTGCCCGGCTCCTCGGGCGGTCCGGTCCTCGATGCGGCCGGACAGCTGCTCGGGATCAACACAAACCGCCTCGGTGAGGGCTTCTACCTGATCGTGACGGCCGCCGCGCCAGCCAGTCCGCACCGTCGATGACTTGTCCGCCGCGCTCCGGGCGGCCGCCAACACCGTCGAGCTGAACGTCCTGCGCGGCACCGACGAACGCAGCATCCATGTGGCACTCGGCCAGAACGGCTCGCCGGGAGGGGACGCATAGGTCCGGCGGCCCGCGGTGTAATGCGCTATTACGTCCGCGTGCCGGCGGCGGCCGACGTGGCATGCGGAGCAGACTGTTCGGCGTGAGGGTCGTGGTCACCCAGATCGCCTGGGATGGGCAGCTGCGGCGCGGGGTGCTGGACACAGCCCGGACACGGGCTGCCGCGCGGAGCGCGCGGGTCAGCGAACCTCGTACCACTCGTAGTCGACCGACAGGTCGTCGTTGACGGTGCAGACGCTGGCGGGCATCCGTTCGGCGCCAGCCGGGTGCATCAACGTGTCCGAGGGCGACGTGGCGGCGCGGCCCGGCGGCGCGTCTCCGCGGAAACGCGGGCGTCAGCCCATGGACTTGGCGCCGTCCAGGGATTCGCGGATGATGTCGGCGTGGCCGGCGTGGTGCGCGGTCTCGGCGATGATGTGCAGCAGCACCCGGCGGGCCGACCACCGTTCGCCGGGCGGGAACCACGGGGCCTTCGGCAGCGGATGCGAGAGGTCCAGGTCGGGCAGGGAGGCGACCAGCTCGTCGGTCCGGCGGGCCACGGCCTCGTAATCGGCCAGCACGCCGTCCAGGGTCTCCTGCGGCAGCAGCCGGAACCCGTCGCCCCAGCGGGCGAAGTCGTCCTCGGTCATGGCGGCGAAGTCGCCCGTCTCGGCCGGGCCGTCCACGATGAACTTGGCCCAGTTCTCCTCGGTCGCCGCAACGTGCTTGATCAAGCCGCCCAGGGTCAGCTCGCTCGCGGTGGTGCGCTGCCGGGCCTGCTCGTCGGTCAGGCCGCGGACGGCGAAGCGCAGGAAGTACCGGCGGGAGGCCAGCGCCGCCAGCAGGTCGCCGCGCTCGCCGCCGCCGGATGCCGTCGCCGGCATGCTGGCCGGCTGGCTGGCCTGGTCCGGGTTGCTCGTCGTCATGGTCTGCGCCTCTCGTGGAGCTGCTCATCGGTTTCTCTTTCTGAGCTCACGTTACGGGCAATAGCGGTCAGTTCCTGGCCTTAATTGCGCGACGATGGAGATATGGCTGACACCAGCGCCCGGACGCTGCGGCTGCTGTCCCTGCTGCAGGCCCGCCGGTACTGGCCGGGCGACGAACTCGCCGGCCAGCTGCGGGTCTCGCCGCGCACGCTGCGCCGGGACATCGACCGGCTGCGCGAGCTCGGCTACCCGATCCAGGCCCGGCGGGGGGTGGCGGGCGGCTACCAGATGGCCGCGGGCACGGCGGTGCCGCCGCTGGTCGTCGACGACGAAGAGGCCGTGGCCCTGGCCGTCGGCCTGCAGGCGGCCGCGCACAGCGCGGTCGAGGGCATCGCGGAGTCCTCGGTGCGCGCGCTGGCCAAGGTGGTGCAGGTGATGCCGGCCCGGCTGCGGCGGCGGGTCCAGGCGCTCGGCGCGATGACGGTGCCGGCCGGCTGGGGTGACGCCGGGGGCGGCGCGAGCGCGGACCCGGGCGTCCTGACCGCCGTCGCGCTCGCCTGCCGGGACACCGAGCGGATCCGCTTCTCCTACACCGCGGCCGGCGGCCGGCGCACCGGCCGGCACGTCGAGCCGCACCGCCTGGTGCTGCTCGGCCGCCGCTGGTACCTGGTCGGCTACGACCTGGGCCGGCACGGATGGCGCAGCTTCCGCCTCGACCGGCTCGACGCGCCGCGGGGCACCGGGGCCCGGTTCCGCCCCCGCGAGCTGCCCGCCGCCGACGCCGCCGCCTTCGTCCGGGCCGGCATCCAGACCGCGATCGCCGTCTACGACGTGCGGGTCCTCGTCGAGGCTCCGGGCGAGGCGGTGCGCGAGCGGATCGGCCGGTGGGTCACGGTGCAGGACGTCGGCCCCGCCCGGTGCCTGGTACGCACGACCGGCGATTCGCTGGACTGGCCCATCATGGCGCTGGGCATGCTCGGCGCGGATTTCCAGGTGATCTCCCCGCCCGAGCTCCTCGACCGGGTCCACGACTGGGGCCGCCGGTTCAGCCGGGCCCGCTCACGAGCGGTATGAGCGAAGAGCGGCGATCGCGCGCGATACCTGCTCAGCCCGATCCTCTTCCCGCTCGAGGAACCGGACGAACCCCAACCCGGCTGAGGCCGTTGCCTGCGGCTGCCGTCCGGCCGCGAGCCATGCCGGCGTCGGCGGCGTCTTACCCTCGGGCCCGCGGGCCGCTCAGGCTTCGTCGGGCAGTTCGGTGAGGAGGTCCTGGGCGGTTTCCATGCCCTTGCGCCAGACGGACCGGGAGATGATCTTGCTGGGGTCGACCCGGTCGCGGTACCGGCGGGCGATCTCCCTGCCCTCCTCCAGCAGCCCGTCCGACAGCGTGGTGGGCTCCAGCCCCAGGGCCAGGAACTGGTCGTTGCGGACGATCAGCTCGTTCTCCTCCGCCTCCTGCCGCGGGTTCGGCAGAAACGCGATGTCCGCCCCCATGATGTCCGCGACCAGCTTGGCCAGCCCGCCCACCTGATGCGTCTCGGTGACCTGGTTGAGCACCCGGGGCCGGTCCCCGGCCCGCGGCGGGTTGTGCAGCGCCAGCTCGATGCACCGCACCGTGTCCCGGATATGGATGAACGCGCGGGTCTGCCCCCCGGTCCCGTGCACCGTCAGCGGGTGGCCGATGGCCGCCTGCATGAGGAACCGGTTCAGCACCGTGCCGTAGTCCCCGTCGTAGTCGAACCGGTTGATCAGCCGGACGTCACGGGCGGTCTGCCCGGTCTGGGTGCCCCACACGATCCCCTGGTGCAGGTCGGTGATCCGCAGCCCGTCGTTCTTGGCGTAGAAGGAGAACAGCAGCTGATCCAGCGTCTTGGTCATGTGGTACACCGACCCGGGGTTGGCCGGGTGCAGGATGTCCCGCTCCAGCTCCCCGTCCGGCGTCGGCACCTTGACGGTCAGGTAGCCCTCCGGGATCGGCGCGCTGCCCGACCAGCCGTACCCGTAGACGCCCATCGTGCCCAGATGCGCCAGCGCCGCATCGACGCCGGTCTCCACCAAGGCAACCAGCAGGTTGTGCGTGGCGCGGATGTTGTTATCGACCGTGTACCGCTTGGCCGCCGGGGTGCGCATCGAGTACGGCGCGGCCCGCTGCTCGGCGAAGTGCACGATCGCGTCCGGCCGCGCCGCCAGCAGCACATCCACCAGCCGGTCGTACTCGGCGGCGATGTCCAGGTGCACGAACCCGATCTCGCGGCCGGTGACTTCCCGCCACGCCCGCAGCCGCTCCCCGACCGGCCGGATCGGGGTCAGCGACTCCACCTCCAGCTCGATGTCGATCTTCCTGCGGCTGAGGTTGTCCACGATCGTGACGTCATGACCCTTATCCGACAGGTACAGCGACGTCGGCCAGCCGCAGAAACCGTCCCCGCCCAGCACCAGAACACGCATCGTATGAAAACCCCATCTCCGCTGGTAAACCATCAGACGGTACCGGCCACAACATAGGCACGCAATCCCTGGCACCTCATCCGTCGCCTGATGAGCGGTGTGAGCGAAGAGCCAGGGCCAGAGCATGCACCACGCCCGTTCGGGAGCATGATCTTGATTTTTCCCGGACTCCGGCGGCCGGAAATGTCAGACCTCGTGGCTAGTATCAAATACATGTTCGGCATTAAACAGTCCGGCCGGACCCTGGTCCCGGGCCTCCCCGCCGCAGATGGCCCGGTCACGGACCCCGATGACCCGGCGCCGCTGCCGCTGGAACGGCTGGAGGCGCAGATCTGGGAGCTGGCCGGGCACCTGACCGCTGCCACCTGCCGGTTCCTGATCCTGCTCGGCGACTTCGATGACCGCCGCGGGTGGGCGTCATGGGACTTCCCCAGCTGCGCGGCATGGCTGTCCTGGAAGTGCCAGATGGCTTCCGGCACCGCCCGATGATCCGGCTGCCGCCGCTGCAGGGCGCGGTGCTGCTGCAGGCGCTCCGCGCGGCGGCCGACGACGTGGACCACCCCCACAACCCGGACGGGACGTGCTGCGGCGTTTCCGCGGAAACGCCGCAGCGGGATCCGCAGGCCCCATCCTCGGCCAGCCTGGCTGACGCGCTGCCGATATCACCCCCGAGACGATCGTCCCGGCCTGGTACGGCGAGCGACTCGACCTCGACTACGCCATCTATACCTGCTTCGCCAACGCGGAATACCAGGACCAAGCCCAGGCTGCCTGATCGTTGGCGGATTGTACTGCGACGCACGCGAGCATTCCGGGGTGATACGGGCGTTACCGGTGTACTCTGCTGTGCCAGACAGCGGTGGAGGCGGGGAGTGCGATGGGCTACAGCGGGCCGGCAGCACCGGGGCCCGCGGTCACGTGCCTGCCGGACGACTGGTGGGATCCGGCCTGGCAGGCCGTGCAGACACCGGGTGCCACCCCGCTCGAGCCAGAGGTCTGCCAGCCCGGCGAACCGACCGTGCCCGCGGCGGGGATCGCCCAGTCCGGGGCGCACCCGGCCACGCCTCCGCCGTCGTGGGGCCAGGTCCTCGGGACCACCCTCAGCTTGTTCGCCGCGCGGCACCTGCCCTGGCTCCGTCCGCGCTCCCGGCGGCTTTCCCGGTCGCTGCCGGCGGCGCTGGCGCTCGTGGCCGGCCTGGCGGCCGTGGCCGTCGGGACCGTCGGGCTGACCACGACCGTCCTGTCCCCCGGACCCGCCGTACTGATCGCCAGGCCGGCGCCGATTCCCGCTCCGTCCGGCCGGAGCGTGCTGCCGGCCTCGGTGGCGACAGCCCCGCAGCCCGCCCAGCCGGTGTGGGTGAGTATCCCGGCGATCGGGGTCCGGACCTCGCTGATCGATCTCGGCGTCACCAAGAACGGCACGCTTCAGGTACCGGCCAGCACCGCGGTGGCAGGCTGGTACACCGGCAGCCCGCGGCCGGGCGCGGTCGGCTCCGCCATCATCGCCGGGCACGTCGACTCCCGCTCCGGGCCGGGCATCTTCTTCTGGCTGCGGACCGTGCGCCCCGGCGAGCGCGTGTACGTCGGACGCGCCGACGGGACGATGGCGGTCTTCACGATCACCAGCGTCCGGATGTACGCCAAGGACCAGTTTCCCAGCGCCGCGGTGTACGGCGCCGTCCCGGACGCGGAGCTGCGGCTGATCACCTGCGGCGGCGTCTTCGACCGGTCGCTCGGCAGCTACCGCAGCAACGTCGTGGTCTTCGCCCGGCTCGCCGGGTGATGGCTGAAAGGGAGGAACCCCAGGATGAGCCTCGGTAGGCGCCTGGTCCTGCTCGGCGCGGTCACCGTCCTGCTCGGGGGTCCCGTCGCGGCCGCCGGAGCCCTGCCCGCGGCTGCGGCTGCGGCCGCCAACGAGGGCTGGGTGCGCTGCGCCAACCTCTCGCCCGGAACACCGGATGACGTGTACCTGTATCCGTTCGGCAATCCGGCGCACCCGATCGTGCTGAGGCACGTGGGTTACGGCGGCGTATCCGAGTACATGCCGGTCGGCACCGGCCAGTACACGGTGGCGATGCGCCCGGTCGGCGCCCCGGCCTCGAGTCCCCCGGTGGTCTCGACCAGCTTCATGGTGAGCGCCGGGACGAACTACACCGTGGCCAGCATCGGATCCGTCTCAGGACGGCGGCTCGAGGTGCTGCAGGACCAGATGGCCGCAGCGGCCGGGTCGACAGGCGACGTGTTCGTCCGGGTGATCCAGGCGTCCGCGAAGCAGCCCCGGGTCACGGTCAGCGTCGGGTCCGACGTCCTGGCGCGGGAGCTGGCCTTCGGCTCGGCCACGCAGTACCAGGCTGTCCGGCCGGGTTCACCCACCGTCGCGTTCAGCGCGCCGGGCGGCCACGCCGCCATGCCCGTCACCCTGCCCGCCGGCTCGGTCCACACCCTCGTGGTCCTCGACGGGACCTCCGGGCTGACGATCGACAACCTGACCGACGCGGCGGCTAGTCCGGCCGCGCCGCGCGGAGGGGCCGCGACCGGGCTGGGCGGGACGGCGCCTGGCGGCCGGGCCGGCCTGGCGCCGTGGCTGGCTACGCTGGCGGGCGGGCTGCTGCTGGTGGCGGGCGGGGTGTCCGGGCTGCGGCGGTCCCGGCCGGTCAGCGTGTGATCGCGATCGCGAACGCTGGGTGGTTCTGGCCCACCTTAGTCCCGGCCACGGCGGTACGGCCCCCGCTCACTTCGGCTCGGCCGCTCGGCGCCGGTTGTAGAGGCGGATGGCCCAGAGGTAGGCCACGACAGCGATGCCGATGCTCCAGGCGACGGCGGCGATGGCGTGGCCGCCGATCGCGGCGCCGGTGAGCAGTCCGCGCACGGTGTCGGCGACGGGGGTGAACGGCTGGTACTCAGCGAACTGGCGCAGGCCCGGTGGCATGGTGGCCGTGGCCACGAAGCCGCTGCTGAGGAACACCAGCAGGAACAGGATCATCGGGGTGTTGCTGGCGGTCTCGACACTCTTGGCGGCAAGCCCGAGCGCGACGGCCAGCCAGATCAGCGCGAAGGCGAACAGGGCCAGTATCCCGATCGCGGCCAGCCAGTGGAGCGGTCCGGCAGCAGAGCGGAATCCGAGTCCGAGGGCGACTGCGATGAGGACGGCGATGGCGACAAGGGTTTGGATCAGGCTGCCCAGCACGTGGCCGGTGAGGACCGAGGCGCGGGCGATGGCCATGGTGCGGAACCGGTCGATGATGCCGCCGGTCATGTCCATGGCGACCATGATCGAGGTGCCCTGGATGGCCGAGGCCACGGTGAGGAGCAGCAGCCCTGGCACCACGTAGTTGAGGTAGGCGCTGCGCCCCTGGTGGACGCCGAGCCCGGCGCCGAGCCCGGCGCCGAGCTGGCCGCCGAAGACGTAGACGAACAGCAGCAAGAGCACGATGGGTATGCCGATGAGCATCACGGTCATGGACGGGTAGCGGAGCTGGTGCTTGAGGTTGCGGCGCAGCATCACCCGCGAGTCGCTGAGCGTGTAGGCGAGCGTGGTCATGACAGCGGTACTCCTTGTGGTGCGGGGTCTGCGTTGAGCTGCGCGGTGACGTGGCTGCCGGTGACGGCGAAGAACACGTCGTCGAGGTCCGGGGTATGGATCGACAGCCGTTCGACGGAGATACGGGCTTGGTGCAGCTCGTCGAGCAGGCCCCGGAGCGAGTCGACGGTGCCGTCGGCCGGGACCTGGAGGACGAGCTGGTCCTGGTCGGGCGCAGCCGCCTCGAGGAGCTCGCTCGCCGAGTGCAGCAGGCGGGGATCGGCGAAGTGGAGCCGGACGTGGCCGCCGGGGATGCGGCTCTTCAGCTCGGCGGGGGTTCCTTCGGCGACGATCCTGCCCTGGTCGAGCACCGCGATCCGGTCGGCCAGCTGGTCTGCCTCGTCGAGGTACTGGGTGGTGAGCAGGATGGTGACCCCGGCGGTAGCGAGCTCGCGGATGATCTGCCACATGGTGCGACGGCTGCGCGGGTCCAAGCCGGTGGTGGGCTCGTCGAGGAAAATCACCCGGGGCTTGCCGACGAGGGTCATCGCCAGGTCGAGCCGTCGTCGCATCCCGCCTGAGTAGGTCGACAGCAGCTTGTGAGCGGCGTCGGTGAGGTCGAACTGCTCCAGCAACTCGGCCACCCGTCGCCGCCCAGCCTCGCGGCCGAGGTGGCGAAGGTCGGCCATCAGCCGCAGGTTCTCGGTGCCGGTGAGCAGGTTGTCCACGGCTGAGAACTGGCCGGTGACCCCGATGACGGCCCGCACCCCGTCAGGGTCGGTGACCACGTCGTGACCGGCGATGCGCATGGAGCCGGAATCGGCCGGGATCAGGGTGGACAGGATGCGGACCATCGTGGTCTTGCCGGCCCCGTTCGGGCCCAGCAGCGCCAGGATCGTGCCCTCCTCCACGGCCAGGCTCACCTTGTCGAGCACCAGATGGTCCTCGAACGACTTGCACATGTCTTGGGCCACGATCCCGCTCCCAGCGGACACGCTTGTCATGGCCTTCTCCCTCCTTGCCGTGTGGTGGGGTCGTCGGGAAGCTCGCCCGCGGCACGCAGCGCCTCCCGTTGTGCTCTCCACTCCTGCTCCCAGACCGGCATCCGCCCGACCAGGAAATCGGAGAATGCCGCCCACTCCAGCAAGATCGCTTTCCGCTCAGGTGGCGCCTCGGCCAGCAGGCCCAGGCCCTCTCGGGCGAGGTCGGCCATCTCCCGGTACTCGGAGACGTCGAAGCCCATCGCGTGGGACGACGACATGTCGATGCGGACCCGGTCCATCCGCTCGCCCGCAGCCCGGGAGCGCTGGATGAGCCCGAGGTTCTCCAGCACGTTCACGGCGCCGGCGATCGCGCTCCGGCTCGCCAGCAGGGCGTCCGCCAGCTCGCTGATGCTCTGCTCGCGCGGGTCGCACACCGCCAGGTAGCCGATCAGCCGGCCCACCACCGGGGCCATCCCGAAGCGCCGGGCATAGAAGCGCCCGGCATGGTCGGCAAACGTGATCTCACCGTCACTGGGCATGCCAACGACCCTACATAGTCTCCTGAGATAACACAAATCTGTGTTATCTAAGCACTGTCACCGGACGGCCGTCAGTACAGCTCGAGGTCACCGGTCACCGGGTCGATGAGCTCGTCGTAGTCCGGGCCGATACCCAGGCACGTCCGGGTCGGGACGCCGCCGAACTCGGTCAGGCCCCCGTCGGTGATCAGGTGCGCGGCCAGCCCGGCCTCGACCGCCTTCTCATAGACCGCCAGCAACTCCGCCTCCGAACCCACCTTGACGGTGACCTTGCGCAGGCTGCCCTCAAGCCACGCCCGTTCGGCCGAAGAGAACTGGATGTGATCCACCGTCCCCGCCGGACTCATCCGCGGCATCACCCGCTGCCTCAGCCACGCCATCGACGCGTGCGCGCCCTGGGCGATCTCCTTGCCGCGGCGCATCCTCAGGTCACGCCGGATCACGATGACCTGCTTCGTCGAGCGCTGCTCTGCTTCTCCATTCACGTGCCGTACCGCGGATTCGAACCGCGAACCTCCCGGGTCTAGGCCGGGCGCCCCTACCAGTCGGGCTAGAACGGCATACGAGCGGCTGACCCCTCCAGGAGCCCCAGTTCCCGGGAATGGGCGACCGCCTGGCTGCGTGACGATACCGCCAGCTTCCGGTAGATCGATATCGCCTGCGACTTGACGGTATGCGGTGAGAGGAACAGCTGTTCGGCGATCTCCGCGAACGACAGGTGGGTGGCCAGCAGCGGCAGGACCCGCAATTCGGCGGAGGTCAGTGACGACGCTCCGGGATGGCCGGCATCATGCTCATCGGCCAGCCGGTCCTGGAGCACCCGCGCCTCGCCGACCAGGGTGCCCATCCCGGGGCGGCGTCCGAGCAGCTCATTCACCTCCATGATGAGCGTGCTGGCCGCCGCTACGTCGGCCAGCGCGAGGTGGACGCGGGCGAGCTCGATCCGGGTCTGAACGGCCAATTGGGGCATCGCATAGGTCAGCAGGGGCCGCAGGCGCTGAGCCTTGAGGAGTTCCTGGCGCGCCGCCGCGACATCTCGCCGGTGGATGGCCACGCGGGCATGCACGGCGCAGACCAGAGGCGTCGCGTAGCTCTCCTCGATTCCGGCCCGCCGCAAAACGGCGCGGGCCTGGCCGGCTAGGGCCTCGGCCGGGCCCCACCGGCCGCGCGCCATCGCTACCAGTGATCGCTCGCACAGCGTGACCGCAAGAGTCTCGTACGCGCCGGCTTCCTCCCCTGGGCCGATGGCGGCCTCGAAGGAGGCATCGCCCTGATCGAGGTCACCGGAAAGAACCTGTGCCAATCCCAGGTAGAGCGCTGGGGCTGGCGTCACGATGCCCTGCGCGGCACACCTGCGCACGGCCTCCTCGGCGTCGGCGCGCATCTGCTTGACGCCACGCCGGCCCATGAGGGCCCGGAGGATGGTGGCGTAGGCCTCGGTGGGAGGGTCATCCGGCCGGGCCGCATCCCCGTACTGCCAGCCGTCGACTACGTCCGCCCATCGCTCGGCCTCGTCAGGCCGCCCCGTCAATGCGGAAAAGAGCGCGGCCAGCACGGCCGTCATCGGATGTCCCTCGATCCCGCCCCGATCTTCCAGCCACCGGAACCACCTTTCCAGGGTGGTGTACCGGCCTTGCCGGTGGGTCGGCACCCCGAGCCTTTCCATCAGGCGAGCGGTTGTCTCAACGTCCCCGGCTGCGATGGAGTACTCCAGCGCATCCTCCGGCAGATCATTGCGCACGCACCAACTCGCGGCGCGGCGCCGCAGGACAGCCATCAGGTCGGGCTCCTGGCGGTTGAGTTCGGCGAGAAGCATGTCGCGGAACAGGCGGTGGTAGCGGTACCACTTGCCCTGCCGGTCCAGCGGCACCAGCAGCAAGTTCGACCGCTCCAGCTCCGCCAGGGTCGCGGCGGACCCGGGCACGTCGAGCACCGCATCGCACAGCGGTCCCGACATCCGCTCCAGTACCGCGGTACGGGTCAGGAATACCCGCTGCCGGCTGGAGATCCGCGCCAGGAACTCCGACTCCACGTACTCGCTCACCAGCCGGTCATCACCGCCGAAGGAGACCACCGCGCTCGCGAAGGGGCCGCCCTCCCTGAGGTAGAGCGCCGCGAGGTACAGCCCGGCCGGCCAGCCCTCGGTCCGCTGGTGGAGCTCCGCCACGTCCTCCGCGCCCAGGACGATGCCGGCGTTACGCAGCAGCAACGCCGCCTCGTCCGGGGTGAGCGACAGCTCGCCGGGGCCGATCTGAAGGATCCGGTGCTCGGCTCGCAGCCGCGCGACGCGCAGCGGCGGCGCGGTCCGGCCGGCCAGCACCAGCCGTGAGGCCGGCGGCACATGATCGGCCAGTACCGAGAGCGCGGCGCGGCACTCCTGATTGCGCAGCACGTGCACGTCGTCCAAGACGAGCACCACGGGCCTGGTCATCGAGGAGAAGGCCGATGCGAGCCTGGGCAGGACCGAGCCGAGCACCGAGCTTCCCGGAGAGGTGAGCGTATCGAAGACCCGACCGCCGATGGGCTCCACCGTGTCGAGCGCTTCGGCGACGTAGGTCAGCAAGACCTTCGCATCGTTGTCCGGCTCCTCGACCGACACCCACGCAAAGGCCCGGTCGCTGCGCGCAGCCCACTGCGACAACAACGTCGTCTTGCCATAGCCGGCCGGCGCGACGACCGAGACGAGCCGGCGAGGGTCGCCGTTGGCCAGCCGGTCGAGCAGAGCGGCACGGCTGACGGTTCCCGGCCGCACCCACGGACGCAGCAGCTTCGACGCGACCAGATCAAATGACTGGCCGGCCCCGCGGTCTGCCCGGTCGGGCCGCTCACGCGTGTCACTGATGTCCATGGCCCGGCGATGCCCCTCGGAAAGTGTGCTGCTCCATATTCGGCCAGCGTCATGAACCAGGTCAAGCGCGGCACCAGCGGTGGCCCCGGCGTCTTGGCAAGCGCGGTGATGAACGCCTGTGGATGGGTTGTGCATAGGCCGGTGGATAACCGGCGTGGCGTGCGGATAACCGGCCGCATTCGGTGGACAACATGTGGATGGGGGAAAAACCCTAATGAGGCTCTTGCGCGACTCGGGGGAACGGCGTAAAAATGCTCTTACCGTTGGAAACGGGCACCATCCGGGGGGAACCCCGGGGCGCGGGAAAGGCCGGGAAACCGGTATTTCCCGCGGGTACCTGACCCCGGCGGGCTGGCGCTCGGCGCCGGGAAGACCGGGCAACCGGGCGATCCGGGGCGGCGCGGCCAGACAAGGCCCCCTTCATCTCATACATGAAGGGGGCCTTGTTCCATCCTGCCGCACGATTGAATTTCCGCCCCGGACCGACACGCCGGCATGAGCGGCGATTGGCCACCGCGCGCTGAGGAAGTCGGGCACCCGCTGGATCATGAGGGGGCTGCCTTCTCGGCCGGCATGGCTTCTCGGCCGGCATAGGGCTTTCATTGGGGCGGCGCTGGGGATGAGGATGTTGCCGAGGGGCCAGAATCGGCAGTCTGCAGAGCCTGTCCGGCCGCCGAGGGAGCAAGGGGTTGAGATGCCGTGGTTTCCGGACTTCGCCAGTGCGGTGGAGTTGGTGCGCAGGCAGGCCCGCGCCGCGGGGCACGCTGATCCGGTCGGACAGTACTTCACCGCGCTGAACAAGGGTGACACTCACGTTCTGGAGACTGCCTGGCCGGGGGAGGTGGTGGTTTATGATCCCCGCGCTGGCGAGATCCGCGGCCACAGGCAGCTGCGGCGGTTCGTCAGCGAGAATCAGTCCTGGCTGGCCGAACGCCATGCCCGCATCGAGACCGTGGCCTCCACGTGCGCCGGCGGGCGGGCCGTGGTGGAGCTGCTGGCGCATCTGGGCGGCAACGGGCAGGAAGTGACCTGGCCAGTGGCGGTCGTCGCCGAATCCCCCGACGACAGGTCCGTGGTGTTCCGCACCTACTGCAGTCAATGGCCGGTCGACGGGCGGCGTCACGTCAGGCCGCCCGTACTCAAGCCCGGGCAGGTCCACCCGGGTGATGTCGTCGCCCGCTACCAGGCCGCGCTCGAGGCTGGTGACGCTGAGGCAGTCGCGAACACCTTCGCACTGGATGGGTACTACCGCGAGCCGGTCGGCCCGCCCTACACCCACCGCGGCACCGCGGAGCTTCGCGCCTTTTTTACCAGGTGCTTCAGCGCAGGCGGCGGCATCGGAATGCAGCATTGCGCGGTGACCGACGACGGGGTGCGCTGCGCGCTGGAATACAACTGCATCCGCTGGGGCAGCCAAGTCCTGCCGCCCCAGGCGGGACTCGGCGTCTACGAACGCGGCCCGGACGGGCTGCTGGCCGCGGCCCGCGTCTACGACGACGTCGAAGCTCCCTTCGAACTCTCCTGAGGCGGCCGGACGTTATCGCTGCAGCGCCGTGTCCGGCCGTTGCAGCAGGTGCCGGGCCAGCCTCTGCCGGGCCAGCCTCGTGCCGGGTCAAACGGCCACGAGGAGCATGCGGCTTGCGAGCGCTGTCGAGGCGGCCAGGCTATCTAGGAGCAGGCCATGGGCGACCCAGTTATCACGCACCGCCCAGAGCAGCAGGGAGTTGGTCCAGGCCAGGTCCCGGGCGCTGTTGATGGTCCAGTTGCCGATCAGGGTGGCGACGGCGCTGAGATGGCGGTCGACGGCTAGCTCAGGTGCGGACTCGAAGGACTGCCGGATGGACTGCTCAGCCGCGTCCAGCAGCTGGTCTACCTTCTGGTAGTCCGCGGAATGCGCGCCGGCGTCGGGTGCGGTGGCCAGGGCCGTGCAGGTGCTGACCATCGCCAGCGGCAGGTCGTGGTTGATGTGAGCGTTCATGCCCGCCAGCGCGAACTGGACCGGTTCGATCCCCGCCGCGGCGCGCTGTTCGATGAGCGGCCGCCAGGCCAGCGGCACCGCCGCCGGATCAGCAGCGGCGCTGGCTGCGGTGAAGTACAGGTTGGCGAATGCCACGTCCAGCTGGGTCATGAACGCAGGGTCGGCGAAAAAGCCCTGGCTAAGCTGGCTGTTCACCTGCTGGGTCACGTCCAGGTACATGCGGTTGAAACATGCCAGCCCGTCGGCGGCGGGAAGCGCCGCCGCAATCGCCTCCATGCGGGCGATCGCCCCGGCAACCGAAGTCACCGGCGCGTCCGTGACTGGCAGACCTGCCGACATGGCAGTCACTATACGATCACCGCGCTCACCGCCGCACGATCGCCGCGCCCACCGCCGCCGGGAAACTGGCACCTGGCCACCTTGACGCGCCCGAGGAACTCAGCAAGGAGCATCCTCAGGGCCGGCCTGTCTAGGATGAGCGGGTGAGCGAGGACCGTGAACTGGATGTGGTGGTGTTCGGCGCCACCGGTTTCGCAGGGCGGCTGGTGGCCGGCTATCTGGCCGGTCATGCGCCCGGCGATGTCCGCATCGGCCTTGCCGGGCGGTCGGCGCCGCGGCTGGCTGATGTGCGGGCGCGGCTGGGCGCGGCCGCGTCGGCGTGGCCGCTGCTGGTCGCCGATTCGGCCGATCCGGTGTCCGTGGCGGCGCTGGCGCGGGCGGCCCGGGTGGTGGTGAGCACGGTGGGACCCTACCGCGCGCACGGGCTGGGGCTGGTCGGGGCCTGCGCCGCTGCGGGCACCGACTACGCGGACCTGACCGGCGAGGTGCTGTTCATCCGGGACAGCATCGACCGCTACCACGACATTGCGGCCGGGGCGGGCGCGCGCATCGTGCATTGCTGCGGGTTCGACTCGGTCCCGTCTGACCTGGGGGCGCTGCTGCTGCATCACGCCGCCCGGGCCGATGACGCCGGCGACCTGCAGGACACGACGCTGGTCGTGACGGCGTTGAAGGGCGGTATCAGCGGCGGGACATTGGCGTCGATGATGGGGCAGCAGGATGAGGTGCGGGCCAGCGCTGAGCGCCGCCAGGTGGTCCGGGACCCCTATGCGCTCAGCCCTGATCGTGCCGCCGAACCCGACTTGGGCGGCGAGGGTGACCTGGACCGGGTCCGCTACGACGGTGGTCTGCGGATGTGGGTGGGCCCGTTCGTCGTGGCCGGGATCAACACCCGCGTGGTGCGCCGCAGCAACGCCCTGCAAGGCTGGGCCTACGGACGCCGGTTCCGCTACCGGGAGGTCACCGGGTTCGGCGCCGGCCCGGCCGCGCCCGTGCTGGGCGCCGCGGCCAGCGCCGCGCTGAAGGCCCTGGAGGCAGGGCTGGCGTTCACGCCGTCGCGGGCGGTGCTCGGCCGACTGCTGCCCGCCCCCGGCCAGGGTCCCAGCGAGAAGACCCGCCGCACCGGCTTTTTCCGCATACAGATCCACACCCGCACCTCGGCCGGGGCGAGGTACCTGGGCACGATCCAAGCGCGGGGGGACCCGGGATATGCCGCGACATCGGTGATGCTCGGCGAAAGCGCGCTGTGCCTCGCGCTGGACCGGGACCGCTTGCCCGACCACGCCGGTGTCCTGACACCAGCCACCGCGATGGGTCCCGCGCTCGCCGACCGGCTCAGATCAGCGGGGTTTACTCTGGCCACCCAGCAACTCACCCAGTAGTCGCCGGGCTCTTCGTGATGGGTTCGGCGGATTCCCGGCGAACTCGGGCCCTGTCCCGGCCGTGAAGGAGCGGGGACCGGGGGTCAGGCGCCCACAGCGCTCCCGGTAGATTCAGGTAATGAAGAAAGTTCTCGAGCTCCTGGTCTGTTTCCTCCATCCCGTCGCCGTGATCCTCATGTGGATTGACCTGGTGAGCCGCCGTGATATCGGGGGCGTTGCAAAGCTGGCATGGGCTCTGTTCGGCCTTATCCCGCTCGTGCCGTTCATCTACGTGCTGACGGGTGGCGACCTATGGTGAGGCCGGCGCGCGGCGGTGGCGATGTGGAGTAGCTGATGAGGCTTGAGCCGCTGTATCGCGTCCGCTTCACCTATCCCGAGAGCTGGGCGGTCGGCCTGGACGGCGGCTGGCAGCAGATGTTCTTCCTCGCCGAGGGACGCTGTGAAGGGTCGGTAACCGGACGGTTCCGCGGCGCGAACTTCCCCCGGAAGGAGGGCGCGGCCGGCCCCTTCCGGCCCGACTTCCGGGCCGTCATCGAGACCGGCGACGGGGCCGTGATCATGGTGGAGTGGCACGGGTATGGCCGCGCCTACCCGCCGGAACGCCGCCAGATCGTCGGGTCGGTGTTTCACCTGGCCGACCGCGAGCCCTATCGCCGGCTGAACGACGCGGTCTGCGTCTGCACCGGCGAGGTTCGCGCACCCAGCGATCCAGGTCAGGCCGGACCCGACCTGGTCATCGATGTGGCCGAGCTGATCTGGGAGCCCATCGCCGACTGACGCTGGCGGGCCAGCCGGGTGGGAGCCTTTGCGGCCAGGTCACCGAGCCGGACGGTGCCCGATATCACCACACGTGCATTCATTCCGCGCAGCCGCAGCTGGCGGCCGACGCGAGAGTTGACAAAGCGCATCGCCTCACCCCCGAAGCGCTCGACGAACTTCGCGCAGCCCAAGTGCGGGGCCTCGCTGACCTGCAGCACAGCCTGGCCCACCGCGAGCAGGCTGCCTGCCGGGAGGTTGTCGAGGCTGAGGTCCAGGTCCAGATACAGCTGATCACCGGCCAGCGGCATCCCGGCAGTCCCGCCGGCGACAAGCTCCGCCACCCGCGCGTTCATCACCGTCACCTGCCGTTGCGGGTCAGCCGATCCGTCCGGTGTGCTCGTGCTGCCGCGGGTGAGCCAGTTGTCCCCGTCAAGCCCGGCGAGCTGGTCCAGCACCGCCTCGGTCGGCAGGGCCCGCTCGCCCACTGCCGGGCGGCGGACGATCAAAACGAGCCGGCCGCCGTCTTGCGGGGAGTCGCGGATCTCGTCGAGCCCGGCCAGCAGACGCTCACGTGAGAGATGCTCCACAGCCTGATTCTCGCCAGCCTCCGATGTCTTGGCCAGTAAATATTCCGCGGCCTGGCACGGCCGCCGGCCGAGAGCCGCTGCCGTGGGCTCCAATTCCCACCTGCCAACACACTCCTGCCTATGTGAGCGTTGCAGGTGTCAGCCGGCGTGCTAGAGCCGCGCTAGCCAACGTTTGCCTTCTCGGACGATCGGTACGATAAGCCCGTGACAGAGGCGAACAAGCTAAGAGGCGAACAAGCTACGAGCGGGCTGCCGCGTGAGTTGCGGGACTTGATCGAGTCTGGCCCCATGGCTCACCTGAGCACCATCAACGCCGACGGGAGCCCGCAGGTGAGCGTCATCTGGATCGGGCTGGACGGCGATGATCTCGTCAGTGGCCATCTGGGATGGTACGCGAAGCTGCGCAACATCGAGCGAGACCCGCGGGTCGTGCTGTCCTTCGATGCGCCGCGGGCACCCGGCGTCTTGTTGAACCCGTATGCCATGGTGCGCGCGCGGGCCGCCGTTCAGCCGAGCGACGATGCATGGAATCTGCTCAACCGCCTGGCGAAGGTCTACATGTCCCCTGACGCCGAGTTCCCGGCGCCGAAGGGTGACGGCTATGTCGTGCGCTACTCCGTCGAGCGCATCGGCGGCGTTGGCCCGTGGGCGTCGGCCTCGCGCTGAGCAGGCGGCTGCGCTGCCAGGCGTCGAAGCTGGTCGCGACTCCACCGGCACGCAATCGGCGATCCCGGACGTGCCTAATCGCGGCATGTCCGGATGTTCCGTCCTGGGAGGGGAGCCCGTCCTGTTCGGGTGTACGGAGTGCCGAGCCCCAGCCGCCGGGTCGGTCAGGACTGCACGAAGGCCAGCAGGTCAGCGTTGATCGTCTCGGCCTGGGTGGTCGGCATGCCGTGCGGGAATCCCTTGTACGTCTTCAGCGTCCCGTTCTGCACGAGCCGCGCGGACAGCGGTCCGGAGTCGGCGTAGGGAACGATCTGGTCATCGTCGCCGTGCATTACCAGGACCGGCACCGTGATCTTCTTGAGGTCCCCGGTGAAATCGGTCTGGGAGAAGGCCACGATGCCGTCGTAATGTGCCTTCGCTCCGCCCATCATTCCCTGCCGCCACCAGTTCGCGATGATCGCTTCGGAGGATTGGGCGCCGGGCCGGTTGAAGCCGTAGAAGGGGCCCGACGGCAGGGCCCGGTAGAACTCTGACCGGTTGGCGGCCAGCTGGGCCTGCAGGCCGTCGAAGACGCTCTTGGGCAGCCCGCCGGGGTTGGCGTCGGTCCGCACCATCAGCGGCGGCACCGCACTGATCAGCACCGCTTTGGCCACCCGGCTCTCACCGTGCCGGGCGATGTAGTGCACGACTTCGCCGCCACCGGTGGAATGCCCGACGTGGACGGCGTCCCGGAGATCGAGATGGGCCGTCAGCGCGGCCAGGTCGTCGGCGTAGTGGTCCATGTCGTGACCGTCGCTGGTCTGGGTGGAGCGTCCGTGGCCCCGCCGGTCATGGGCGATGACGCGGTAGCCGTGCCGCAGGAAGAACAGCATCTGGGTGTCCCAGTCATCGGCCGAAAGCGGCCAGCCGTGACTGAAGACGATCGGCTGGCCCGAGCCCCAGTCCTTGTAGAAGATCTCTGTGCCATCGGCCGTCGTGATCGTGCCCATGCGCTGCCTCCGTTGGTTTGACGCCGGAACGTCCGCCCTGACAGGCTAACCATCTTTCTGTTAGCACTCCAGGTCACTCGGCTGCGGCCGCGGTGAACCCGCGGGATCGGCTTCCGGTCTGGAACGTGACGGGCAGGCGTGCTCTGGTGCCCGAGGCCACGAGCTCAGGCTTTGCGGCCGCCAGTCGGCAGGGCAAAGCCGTTATCTCGCGTCGCGCGGGGTGCCCTCCAGGGCGACGACGCCCCTGACCACCACTGCTGGCGCTTTGGCTCCTGCCGGGCTGGCCACTGCAGGGCAGCCGCACTACGCTTTCCTTGTATCGGGGAGGCGCTGGTGACGGCAAAGCCGGGAGGCGACATGGCAGCAGCCACGGCTGGCCGCGGCCGCCTCCGGGCGTCCCACGCCGACCGCGAGCACGTGCTCGACGTGCTGAAGGCCGCGTTCGTGCAGGGTCTGCTGACCAAGGACGAGTTTGACATGCGGGTGGGCCAGACGTTCGCCTCGCGGACCTATGCGGAACTGGCGGCGCTCATAGCCGACATCCCCGCCGGGCTGATCGGAGCCCAGCCGCTGCGGAAGCCTGCCCGGGCGCAGACCCCGCACCCGGAGAACAAGGTGGTCAATTCATGCGCATGTGCGACACTTGCGATACTCGCACTGGGGGCCGCTGTGCTAACCGGTAATCTTGGATTGTTCTTCTTTATGGTCGTAGTCGCCATTTTGGGGGTCTTGTTCGTAGCCGGGGGGCGGATGGTCTACTCATCGCATAAGAAGCACTCCAGCAGGCACTGGAATGGCTTATATGGACGTCATACGCGACACTTGCACTTGACTGTTCTCATGCGCAGATTCGACATTCCGCGCGCTCCCCGCGTGGACGGCGGGGCGTCTCCCAGGGCTGCGGGAAAACGCACGTGGCAGGGGTTACGGGCGCGAGGCGCTCGCGCTCCTCACGGACTGGCTTTTCGAGCATGCGACGGCTGGGGTTATCGAGGCTTCCACGGATCCGGCGAACGTGGCGATGCGAACAGTTTTCCAGCGAGTCGGCTGGAAGCTCGCCGGGTCATTGACCGAGTTCGGCCGCGAGTGGGTGATGTACAGAATTACCCGGCTGGAATGGGAGGCCCGGTGACGCCAACGCCGGCTACCCGAGCCGTCACGGCGGAAGACTAGACCTCGGTCGGTGCAGCGATCTGCCGCCGCCACCGCCCGCCGCTGCACGTCCCCGGCGGCCAGTGACCTCAGCCGCCCTAAGCCATCTCTTAGCTCCCGCCGACCGCGCGAACGGCGCTCGAAATACGGCTTTCGCCCGATGTGGCGGCGCGCGCCTTAGCCGTAAGTTGCGGATATAGGCACTCGCCAGTCAAGGAGCAAGCCCGATGAACGCTTACCTGGTCTACCAGACACAGCAGATGGAGCGAGCCAGGACCTTCGCCGAGATCCGCCGGATTGAAGAGCGGGTCAGCAGGATGGCCCAGGCCAAGCCTGAGGTGCGGCGCCGGGCTGTCTGGCCGTTCGGCGCCCTGGCCGCCCGCCGCCGACGCGCTGTCGCGCCGTGTGACGCCGCTGTCTAGACGTGAGGTCCCCGTCGAGGCTGGCGGGTATCCCCAGCCGCCCGGGAAAGGGCCCCTCAGGTGTCCCGGGCGGCCAGCGGCTAGCTGAGATGCCGCGTGAAGAACCGCGCGACGGCCGGTGCGCACGGCCCCGATTCGGTAGATACGCACGCTGATGCCACGGGCCCAGCCGCAGGACCCCGCGGGGGGGAGCAGAGTCGTGCGGCCGGGTGTCCCTGGCAGCGCAGGACTATCACGGGAGGAGGGTCTAGTCCTACGTCTCCTGGCTATGGTGCTCCTGCACGGCCGTGCTGTCAATTATCTGCACGTGCATCGGCACATGCATTTTATTGTTGCGGTTGACCTCGGGATCCTGACCCGGCAGCCGGTCCCGCTGCGTGGGGCTGCTTGGTCAAGTCCCGTTTTGGTCAAGTCCCGTTGGCGGAATCTTGTCAGCGCAGCCCTCCCTGCTCCCATACTGGGTCAACCGCATATTCGCGGGATGGTCGTAGCAGCGGCTTTGCCTGGGCGCGTGCCTGGTCCCGGGCTGGCGGGCTGCCCCGGCGGCGAGGTGGAGGGGAACCGTGAGCAGCGATATAGTCCGGCGGCGGGCTGAGATCGAGGGTGTGACCGCGGGCCGCACTTTGTGCGATGAGTTGCGGCACGTCGCCGAGACCTTCGGCGATGCCGACGGGTATTCCGATGAGGCCGGGACAGATGATGGCTGGCGGTCCCTGACCTGGTGGCAGGTGCGGCAGCGGGTGCTGGAGGTGGCAGCCGGGTTCGCCGCCCTGGGGCTGTCGCCCGGCGAGCGGGTCGCGCTGATGCTCCCGAACCGCAGCGAGCATGTGCTGGCCGACCTCGGGGCGGTCCATGCGGGCGGCCTGGGGGTGACGTTGTATGCCACGCTGGCGCCGGAGCAGATCGGGTACGTGGCCGCAGACTGCGATGCCCGGATCGCGGTGCTGGACGGGGCCGCCGAGCTGGCCCGCTGGCAGCCGGTCCTGGACCAGCTGCCGGGGCTCACCACGATCATCGTCCGGGACCCGGCGGCCTGCCCGGCCGGTGAGGCGTACATGACCTGGGACGGCCTGGTGGCGCTGGGCCGGGAACGGCTCGCCGCCGACCCGGATGAGATCACCGCCCGGGTGGCAGCGATCAAGCCCGATGACCCGCTGGCCCTGCTGTACACCTCGGGCACCACCGGCAATCCCAAGGGCGTCGTGCTCACCCACCAGAACATCTTGTACGAGATGGCGGCGGCCGAGCGGATGGGTATCGTCGTGCCGCGGGTCCGCTGGGTCTCCTACCTGCCGCTGGCGCACATCGCCGAGCGGATGTTCAGCATCTACCTGGCTATCGGCGCCGTCAGTAACGTCCATTTCTGCCCTGACCCGGCGCAGCTGGTGCGGGTGATCGGGCAGGTGCGCCCGACCGCGTTCTTCGGCGTGCCCCGGGTGTGGGAGAAGATCCGGGCCGGCATCCAGGCCCTGCTGGCCGCCGAGCAGGACGAGGGCAAGCGGGCCGCCGTGGCCCAGGCCATGGACATCGGCCGCCGCTACGTACAGAGCTGCCAGTACGGGCAGGCCACGCCATCAGAGCTCGAGGCGCAATTCCGTTCGGCGGACGAGCAGGTGCTGGCGCCGATCCGCGGCTTGCTCGGCCTGGGCGAAGCCGTCTCGGTATTCAGCGCCGCGGCCCCGCTGCCCCCGGACGTGGCCGCGTTCTTCGCCGGGCTGGGCATGAAGATCCTCGACGTCTACGGGATGACCGAGACCACCGGGGCGTTCACCGCCAATACCGCCGCCGAATTCAAGCTCGGCACGGTCGGCCGCCCATACGCTGGCATGGAGGTCAGGAGCGCCGGCGACGGCGAGATCCTGGCCCGCGGGCCGCTGACCACCCCCGGCTACCTGAACCGGCCCGACCTGACCGAGGCCCTCATCGACCCAGACGGGTGGCTGCACACCGGCGACATCGGCACCATCGACGCCGACGGGTTCGTGTCGGTGACCGATCGGAAGAAGGAACTGATCATCACCGCGGGCGGCGAGAACATCGCCCCCGCCGCAGTAGAGAACGTGCTGGTGGCCCATCCGCTGATCGGCCAGGCCCTGGCCTACGGTGACCGCCGGCCGTACGTGGTCGCCCTGCTCACCCTGGACGGCCAAGTCGCACCCGCCTGGGCCCGGGCCCGCGGCATCACCGCCGGCTCACTCGCAGAACTGGCCTCCCACCCGCAGGTGCTCGCCGAGGTGGCCACCGGAGTCGCCGCCGCCAACGAACGGCTGGCCCGGGTGCAGCAGGTCAAGCGGTGGCGCCTGCTGCCCGTGGAATGGACCGCCGAGACCGAGGAACTCACCCCCACCCTCAAGCTCAAGCGGCGCGTCGTGCACGCCAAGTACGCCGACATCATCGGCTCCCTGTACGCAGGATGACCCCCGTCGCCGTCGCCGGGCCGCAGGGCCCGGCCCGGTGAGACCCGACGGCACCGCGGGACGCCGCCGGGCGGGGCCTTCGCCGGGCCTGGTTCCGGGATCGTCATCGTCATGTCCGTCCCTGTGCTGCTCCTTTACTGCGCCGGCCGAAGGTGCCAGCCTGGACCGGTGAGGCCGAGGATCAGGTACTGCACCACGCCGGCGGGCCGCGTCGCTTACTCGACAGCGGGCGCTGGCCCGGCGTCGCGTGCCCAGATCGCGGCGTGGGTGACCGAGCACCGGCTGCGCCGCTGAGCGGCTCGGTAGTTCGCCCGGCGTATTGAGCCCCTGCGACCGCCCCCGGCCGGGGGAACGGGGAAATTGCCGGTAGTTCACCCGATAGCCGCCTGCGGCCGGGCGGTTCTAGCGTCGAGGCATGTCACACACCACGGAGCCGGACCGCCTTCTGGTGGCCGAGCGCGCACAGCTGGCAAGGATGCCCGCACTGATCATCCTGGTGTACACGGTGGCTGCCTACCTGCTCTTCCTGGCGGTGCTCGGCTACGCGGTGGGCTTCTTCGCCGGTTTTGGCGTGCCCTCGGGCACCGACCAGGGGCCGCGCGCCGCCGTGCCGGTCGCGGTGGCCATCGACCTGCTGCTGCTGTTGCTGTTCGCGGTTCAGCACACCGTGATGGCCCGCCCGTGGTTCAAGCGCCGCTGGATGCGCATCGTGCCGGCGCCTGCCGGACGGGCGAGTTTCGTCTTGGCCGCGAGCCTGGTGCTGGTGCTGCTGTTCCGGCTGTTGCGGCCGGTCGGGGGAACCGTCTGGAACCTGTCAGGACCGGGCGCCGGCGCACTGCGGGCCGTGTACGCGGCCGGCTGGGCGGCGGCTGTCAGCTCCACCTTCCTGATCAGCCATTCCGACATGTTCGGGCTGCGGCAGGCCTGGCTGCATGCCCGGCGGGTCAGGTACAGCCCCCCCGCCATTCAGCCGGCGCGGCCTGTACGGGCGCATCCGGCATCCCCTGATGGCCGGGTTCGTGGTCGTCTTCTGGTCGGCGCCTGCGATGACGGCCGGGCACTTGCTGTTCGCGGCCAGCGCGACCGGCTACATCCTGGCGGGCATCGCATCCGAGGAACATGACCTGATCCAGAGCCTGGGCGACACCTACACCGCGTACCGGGCCCGCGTGCCCGCGCTGATCCCCCGGCCCTCGCTACGGCGCCATTCGCCCGGGTCACAGCGAAGCGAACAGCGGTGAAGAGACTCCTGGCACCGCGATGAAAGGCTCCCTGGTGATCCGTCCCGCTTCTGCGGCCCCCCGGGCAGCGGCAACGGCGGCGACGCCTGCGGCCGTTCGGATCGTGATCAACGTCGGCGGATGTCAGTCATTAGCTGCAGAGAGCGGCGCCGCAGGGATCTGCACGGCGATCTCCCCGCCGAGCCGCGCCGCTGCCGATAGGCGGAGATCATCCCCGCTCCAGAACCGGCCAGGGTCATACCAGTTCGGCTGCCGCCGGGCCGGCAGCAGCCCCATGGCCTGGTAGGTGACGGCGACGATCTGGGCGCAGAAGGCGGTTTCCAGGCCGGTGTCCCGCTCACCCCGGCTGACCCGTGGCAGCCGCCCGCGCAGCCAGCCGGAGGCGATCCGGGCCGCGGACGGAAAGGGCGTGCCGTCCAGCCGCGCGATGGTCTGCAACAGAGCGTCTTCCATCTCTCGGGTGGGCGGAGGTTCCAGCTGGCGTAGCCAGGCCCGCTGGCCGTACCTGGTAGCCCAGACCGTGACGGCCGCGCGCAGGTCATGCACTTGCGCACCGCGGTGGCAGCTGCCCGACCACAGGTCCGGAAGCGACCTGCCCAGCTCGGCATGCCACATCAGCGCGGGCAGGTCCTCCACCACCACGGACATGCCGACGTGGTTGACCGGGCTGTTGGTCGTCAGCTGGATAGCCCGGTCGGCCGCGGTATGCCCGCGGAACAGCCACACGTCACCCGTGCGAGTCAGCTCCAGGGCCTCATCCAGGCCGATGCTCACGTCAGGCACAGTCGTAGCCTAGGCAGATGCGCTGGTGGAAGATACTCGGCCTGGCCGCTTTCGCAAGCGTCGCGGCCACCGGGGTAGTAATCGCACGGGACCAGCGGCGCCGCCGCGCCTACACACCGGAGGAGATCCGGGCACGGCTGCACGCCCGGCTCGCCGAAGCGTCCACCACCCCGTCGGCAGACTCCGGACCATGACACCGCCGAGCGGGAACTCAGGCATCCGCAGCGGCAATGAGCGGGCGGCGCTACCGCGAGATCGGAGGATGAGAACGGCTTACTGGCGAGGACCGTCAGCGAGACTATTCGCTCCTGCCAGCACGTCCTGGCGCATGATTCTCCGCGCCTTCCCGGGTTCTTCCAGAATGGGACTGTGAGCAGACCGGTCAAACGAATAGAAACCCTTCAGCGGCGCCTTCAGCCTTTCAAAGTAATCCTTTGCCAGCGGGTAGCTGACGGTGTAGTCGTATATGCCGTGGAAGAAATAGGCGGGAAGGGCAAGCTCTGTCACCCGCCCGGCCAGATCCGTAGCCAGCATCTCGTCCCACAGGACGCTCGCCCCGGATGAGAGCTTGCCGCGCCACATCTTGGCTTTCTCGGCCAGTGTGTACTGCGGGCTCCTCAGCGACGGCCAGACAACACCGCTGAGTACGGACTTCATGTCATGCGTCGTACCCACGCCCAGCCGGTGCATTGCCCTGTCGCGCACCGCAAGGTACGCCTTCGGCGTTCCACCCGTCATAGTCACCGGTGCCGCCCCGAGGTCGCGTACCATCCTGCTGTCACCGGTCTCCTTGAACCGTCCGAGCATATACTCGTACGCCAGCCTCTCCGACTTCAGCTGATGCGCCATCTGAGCCACGCCAATGTACGCGTCATACAGTTCGGGTGCCCGGGCAGCGGCCTGCAGTCCGGTGAACGTCCCCCCTGAATGCGCCATGAGGTAGATCTTCTCTTTGCCGAAGCGGTTCCGCAGGTAACTGGTCACCGACAACGTGTCGGCTATGAACTGCTCCAACGTCATCGTTTCGGGCGGGATGCCGGGAGTGTATGACAGCCCGGCGCCCCGCTGGTCCCACCAGGCCACGGTAAAATCGTTTTCAAGGCCCGTGGGATACCGCTCCGTAAGGAAGTACTCCGGCATACCCCCATGGAGAAACAGCAGCACCGGATGCGTCGCATCTTTGCTCTGGATGAACATCCCCTGCCGCACGCCGTTGATATCGGCAAAAGCCTTCTCAGAAATGCTGCCGCGCACCGGGCGGCCGTTCTCATCCAGGAGAGGCTTCGGCCTCCCGCGGCCCAGCAGCTTCAGCGCACCCACACGAATGAGTGTGCCACCCCAGAGGATAAAGATCATAGTCAAGCCACGACCGCCGCCATGGCGAGGACGAAAATGGGTCCCGGCCTGCGGCAAATCAGCCGCGCCAAGCTGAAGCAGCTTCACGACGCCCGCCCTCTCATCGGCAGGAGCGTCGTTCGACTCCGCGAGGTGGCATCCGCCAGGGCTTCTCGCCTCGTTCCCAATGCCTCTCCGGGGGATAGCGGGCTCGACTTCCCGTCACGGAATAGGTGGTCACGGATTCAAAGTCGTTGCTTCCCGCGGCGGTCGCAGCGGGGCCGGCTACGGAGGTGCCTTCGGCCTGCTCGGCAGGTCCGGGCGGAAACCAAGAGGCGCCAGCGGACGTTTCTCATCGGCCGGTGGTATTCCTTGGGAGGGTGCGAGGGCAGGTGTCATGCGGCTAAGGGTGTGGATCGTCTGGCTGACCGCGGTTGCCGCCGTTATCGGCGGTGCCGCGGCGTGGGCGTCCACGGTCGCGGGGCACGGCCCGCGGCCCGTGCCCGGGCATGCCGCGGCGGCTGCCCGGACGCACGCGCCGGCCACGCCATCGCGGCCCCGGCCGTCGGCCACTCCGGTGATCGAGGTGGCCGGCGCGCCCGGCGGGGTGAGGGCCAAGGGCGCGGTCCTGGCCGATGCCGCCACCGGTCAGCTGCTGTGGGGCCGGGACGTGGATACCGAACGGCCGATGGCAAGCGTTACGAAGGTGATGACCGCCCTGCTGGTGCTGCAGGGCAGTAATCTCGGCCGCCGGATCCGGGTGCCGAAGGCGGCCTTCAGTTACGCCTGGAAGTACGGCGGCGAAACCGCCGCGCTGCGCCCGGGGGACGTGCTCACGGCGCAGGACCTGCTGGAGGCGCTGCTGCTGCCGTCGGGGGCGGATGCGGCGTATACCCTGGCGAATGCCTACGGTCCTGGCCTGGATGCCTTCGTCGCGCGGATGAACGCGACCGCGGCCCGGATGGGCATGAAGGACACTCATTTCACCTCACCGGACGGGCTGCCCTATCCCACCGGGACCTCGACCTACTCCACGCCGTCCGACCTGCTCATACTCGGCCTGGCGGCGATGCGGTACCCGGCTTTCCGGTCGATCGTGGACCTGCGGTTCTACCACCTGCCGAAGGCGCGCGGACATCACGAGTACTGGTGGGATAACACCGACGCGCTGGTCGGTTCGTATCCCGGCGCCGTCGGGATCAAGAGCGGATACACCGACGACGCCGGGCACTGCCTGCTGTTCGAGGCGGCCAGGAACGGCCGGGAGCTGATCGGTGTCGTGCTGGACAGCCCCGCCGCCGGCCGGCGGCCGGCGCGCAGGACGCCGAGCGGATGCTGAACTGGGGCCTGCGGCTCCCTCGCGCGGGCCGGACAGCCAGGTACTGAACCAGCCGGCGATATCGTCGTACAGTCACCGCAGTGACCATTGTGAAGACAGCATTACGCTGTGACCTCACCGCCCTTCGCCGGCGGGGTCGGTTGGTCGGGCAAGTCCGGCCCGCGCCGGCGGCCTGAGCAGCATCCAGCGGTGCCCGAACGGGTCGACGATCACCGAGCCGCGACCGTAGGGCTGGTCGGCCGGCTCCCGCTCCACTGAGGCGCCGCTGCGCCGGGCCCGCTCAGTAGTCCCGTCGACGTCGTCGACCTCCAGGTGGAGGGTGTGGCTGAACGTCGCGGGAGAATCGGGCGCGCGCGCGGGCACGTCCGGCCAGAGGCCGGAAACTTCGGCGAACATCAGCACCGCGTCGCCGATGCCGACCTTGGCGTGGCCGATCGTGCCGTCCGCGTTGACATGGAGCTCGCCGCGGCGCTGCGCTCCGAACACCTCGACGTACCAGTCCATGGCGCGCCGGGCGTCGGACACGACGATGTAGGGGGTCAGCGTCGGAGCCCAGGCGGGCTCGCGCCCGGCCCGGGTCGCGCCGGTCTGCTGGGACATGACCATCAACGCCGCATACACTCTCAAGAACCCGCACCGCGGCCTAGAGACTTCCCGGGAGATCACAGCGCTGACTTCATCAACGCTAGATCTCTACCGGAACTGCGAGCGCTCAGCGTACAGCCCGTTCTCCGTGCCGTAGAACACTTTCAGACTCTTATATCCTGTTTTGTGAGTTTTCTATGATTTTGGGTTGATCCAGCAGTTATGTCCTATTGAGCGGAAACTCGCTGGCGAAGCTTGACAATCCCCCTGAAGATTCCTTGAATTAAGGTGGAGCGGTCATGGCATTGGCATGATCCGCGATAGCTGTCCGGATCCGGCTGCATGCTATGGCAGCACTTACCCAAACAATGGCCAGAGCCCCAGCAAGCTTACCGGCCGGGCAATAAAACAATAAAACGGGAGGGACCCACACTCATGGCAGGTAATAATGGCGGACCAGATCCTGCGACGGCGGCCGCGCAGGCCGCGCAGCAAGCGCAGGGCTCTGCTGACGCCGCTAAGGGACACGCCACTCGGGCTGAGAGCGCCAGCAATAACGCCCAAGCCGCCGCAACACAGGCTGGACTAGGCGCCGAGCCAAGCTGGATGTATGCCATGGTGATCGCATTCCTTGGAGTTGCGCTTCTAGCTTTGATCATTGGCATGATCGTCGCCTCGCTTACCGGAAACAAGACGATCAATACTGAAGTGGTAAGTTCAACTACCCTGATCATTGGCGGACTGATAGGTGTACTCGCACCAACGCCAGGAACAAAGAAACAAGCGCCGAAGGCGCAGGGCTGATGCACCTCGCTGCGCTGCCCGCAGCCGTGGACGTGTCGGTCTACGTGCTCGACAAGCAGGCGCTGTCGGCCTACCGGCGCAGGCTCGCGGAGATCGACGCCGACCTCGACGAGGCCCGGTCATGGGCGGACACCGGCCGGGCCGCGAAACTGGCAGCGGGTAAAGCTCCAGGCTGCTGGAAGCCCATCCCGTGGCCTGGACGAGCTGCCGCGTTCGGAGAAAGGCCCCTACCTCGACCGGCAGCGTGGTGAACGCCCCACGACCGCCACCGGAAACGCTAGCCAGCTTTCGGCACCTCAGCGCGCCGCCCGGCAGCTGGCACCCGCAGAAGTGTGAACGCGCTCCCGCGTAACATGCCCCGGCCCCGGTTCCACGAGACCGCCGTCAGCGACTTGCCCGGATGACGCTTCAGCTGGTGCCGAACTCGTCGGCGTAGTCCCACACCCGGATATCACCAGGCTCGATCCGGACGATGACATCGGCACCGCGCAGGGCCTCCACGTCCGCAGCACCCTCCTCCGGGCCCAGGTACCGGGCCGCGATCCGCAGCGCGGTCTCCGACACACCCTCCTCGACAAAGCGCGCCAGCCCCCGGACCTCGACCGCGCGCAGCGGCGGGTCCGACTCGGCCACCAGAATGGTCGCCCGGGGGTCGCGCCGCAGGTGCCGGGCCTTGACGTTCTGCTGCTCGACCCAGATGTTGAAGCCGCCATCGCGCCACTCGTGGTACACCGGGGAGAGCAAGACGGCCCCATCCGTACGCAAGGTCGCCAGCACCGCCACCAGTGGCTTATCCAGCAGGTCGCCCAGGTCGCCGACATTAAGGTTCGTCCGCACAACGAGACCATAGTGGCGCCCCGCCGGCCGGCGCAACGTGCTGGCTGCCAGCGGCTGCCCTAGACCAGCGGCTGCCCTAGACCAGCGGCTGCCCTAGACCATGAGCCGCGCCGTCCGGTTCCCCCGGGCGTACCGGATGGGCCCCTGGGCCGCTGTGGGGCGGGTGGGAGCAGGATAGGGCGAAGTTGATGGTTAGCGAGGATTCAGGGCAGGTCAGCCCGGTGGCCGACCCGGGTCTTGCGGACCAGGCGCGGCGCCGCCTGGCTCGCCAGGCCGGCAAACCCGCGGGCGGGGCGGCCGCGGCGGCCGGCTGTGGTGGCCTGGTGGTGAGCATCGCCGGGCTGACCGCCGCGGTTGTGCTTCATTTCGCGGCCGGGCTGAGCTGGTGGTGGGCCGGCGGCGGTGTCCTTGCCGCGGCAGCCGTGCTGGACTCGCAGCAGCGTGCTGTCACGCTGGCGCGGGATGCTACCGAAGCGAGGGCCGGCGCGCTGGAAAGCTATGCCGTGCAGGTGCAGGCCGCAGATGCGGCTCAGCAGGACTGGCTCAGCGCCCTGAGACTGTCCGCTCTCAACGGCCAGTACCTCGATCTCGTTGCCCGGACGGCGGCGGGCGAGCACGCGCTCGCGGAGATCACCGGCTGACCGAGCAGGCCGTCACCGCAGCGGAGGTATTCCGCGGCAGCCTTCACCAGGCCGCCCTGGCGGCCGAGGCCCTGGCCCTTCCCGCCGCGCCAGCCACCCCGCGGGAATGACCATTCCGCACCCGAGTTGCGTATCTGGCCGCCCGGTACCCCGTTTCCCGGGCGCTGAAAGTGAAGGCTGGCGCCAGGTGCTGCGCCCGCCGGTGACCGGTTCGACCCGGACCGGGTGGGGCCTGGATCATCTCAGCTTCGGCGTGGCCAGCCGCGAGGACCTGGAGCAGGCGCTCCGGCTGTTCGATGAGCACGGCCTGCGGCACGGCGCGATCACGCGTGTGCCGTCGTTCGGCATCGACGTGCTCTGCTTCGAAGACTCCGGCGCGTGCGGATAGCATCCTGGGCAGGGAGGCCTGCAAGATGACATCGCTTCGAGTGGCTGCGGTTCAGGCGAGCTACGTTCTGATGGACCGGGCCGCGACCCTGGAGCGGGTTGCCGCACTGACGGCTGCGGCTGCCGCGCAGGGCGCCCAGCTGGTGGCCTTCCCCGAGGTCTTCGTCCCGGGCACGCCGATCTGGATCGACACCCGGCCGATCTGGGATGGTGATGAGGACTGGTTCCGGCTGCTCGCCGAGAACGCCGTCGTGGTGCCCGGCCCGGCCGCCGAGCGGCTGGGCGGGATCGCCCGCGACAACGAGGTCTGGCTGGTCATCGGGGTCCAGGAGCGTGAGCAGCACGGGGGGACCATCTACAACACCGTGCTGTACTTCTCGCCCGGCGGAGCACTGGCCGGCCGTCACCGAAAGCTCGTCCCCACCGGATCGGAGCGGACGGTGTGGGGCATGGGCGACGGGTCGACGCTCCGCGTCGTGGACACGCCCTTCGGCCGGATCGGGGGGCTGATCTGCTGGGAGAACTACATGCCCCTGGCCCGGTTCCACATGTACGCCCAGGGCGTGGACCTGTGGATTGCGCCCACCCTCGCGATCGGCGACGGCTGGATCGCGACGCTGCAGCACCTGGCCCGGGAGAACCGGATGTTCGTCGCCGGCGTCAACCCGGTGCTGCATGCCGGCCAGATCCCGGCTGACTTCCCGCACCGCGACCGGCTGGTCCCGCCGGGCTACCTGAAGGACAACGGCCCCTGGCTGGAGGAAGGCAACACGGTGATCATCGGGCCGGACGGCGGCATCCTTGCCGGGCCGGTGCGCGAGAAACAAGAGACGCTCATCGCCGACCTTGACCTGGGAGCCGTGCTAACCGGGCGCCGCCATATGGACCCGGCCGGCCACTACAACCGCCCGGATGTCTTCCAGCTCCACGTCGATACCTCGCCGCGCCCTGCCTTCGTCGAGCACGGCCCAGCCACTGATCCCGGCACCCTTCCGGCACCTTCTCAAGGCGACCAGCCCGGATGAGCCGCCGTGCACGCGAGCCCATTGAGGTCTGGACCCCGCAGTAGCGGCCGCGCGGACGTGCGGCATGTGCTGTAGTGCGGCGTTGCCTGCCCTCACGGCGCAGCGCCGCGACGTTTCTGCTGGGACATGTCACGGCGGCGGTAAGCGTCTCGCGCCGTCCTTGGCGCTTACCTGGTCCTGCCGCCGGTCTGGTGGGCCTTGATGATCGGCTCCGGATCGATGCTGTCGATGATGGCGCGGATGTCCAGCGGGCTGTCCCACTCGCAGTCCTGCTCGTCGTAGGGGCCGAAGAAGTGGTGTCCCGCCAGCGTGACGCCGTTGGGCAGCGCTTCGCAGACCGCCCGGCGGAACGCGGCGCTCGCGGCGTACAGGTCGTAGTCGGCCGGGTCGCCGCCGAGGGCGTCCTCGACGTAGGACTCGGGCGTGCGGCCGGACGCGAAGTCGGACCAAGGGCCGTAGTCGGCGATGAGCATGGGCGTGCTCCTTTCGTGTGCCGGAGCGGCGTGCTGGTAGCTTCCGGCGCGAAACCAACGATTAGCGGGAGTGGTGCGGTAAGCCACGGACGGTCTCTTCCGCCGGGTTGTCCTGGTTGGACTGCGGCTGGCATGGTCCGCCCGGTTAGGCGATCCCATCGCGCTGACCGATCGCGGAGGGGAGGAACGCTGATGGCGACCCGGGATGTGGTCTCCGCGAGGAGCTGGCGCAGCTGCGCGGTTTCCCGGAGCCGGGCGCGACAAGCTGATCAGGTGGTTCACGCTTGCCGCGGCCGATGAGGCGTTCGCGCGGACGTCGGGGTAAGCAATAGCCCCGGGTTCGTGAGCTTGCCGGCGGCTGCCTGCTGGCCCCGATCGGGCCGGTACCAGGACTCGTGAAGTCAGCCCGCTGCCCGGGCCGGTCAGCGGCACCCGGGCGGCAGCATCTTCCGCCAGGAGGCCAGCACTGCGGCGGGCAGGGCCGCCGCGCTGAGCACGGTGGCGGCTGTCACCGCGGCCACCTCCGTCGTGGTAGCGATATAGGCGCCGACGAAGCGCTCAAGGGGGGCGGCTGCGGCTGCGCATTGGGCTCGGTCATGACTGGTCCTTTCGCTGGTGCGCGGTGGCGGCCAGGGTCCGGGGCGGTCCGGGCGCGCCGGGAAAGGGCAAACAGGCCTCCAACCTACGAACACGAATACGCTGCCGTCAAGCTTCGTAACGACCTGTAGTGAACGGTGTTGTCCCGGGACTGTACCGGTACCCGGGTTCCGCGGTTGATGTAGTGCGATAATCGATGGAGCCGGGTTCTGACGTGCGGGAATGCGACATGCCCCGGGTATCCGGCGTGTATCTAGGGCCGAGTGTTCGTGCTGGTCGCGACCTGCCGGGATGAACTGGCAGATCCGTGGCGGCTGTCGATGCCGAGCTGGGCGAGGATATCGCGCGTCCCGCCGGACTCCAAGCAGGGCTCGGCCTGGCTGCGGTGGGGTGCTGAACCAGGCCGCGCAGACCGCCAAGCCGTCCCGGACTTCGCCGCCACCTACGCGGCCATCGCTAAGCGCCGGGCAACAAGATCGCCACCATCGCGTGGCCCGCAAGCTGCTGACCCGGCTCTACGCGGAGGAGCTGCGCGCGTTCTTCCGCCCGTACCTGGGGCGGCGAGGGCTGAGGGCGTCGCAGCGCGGTCTAAAGATCTTGATCCGCGGGTATTGATAATTCAACTACTCATCAGTAGGTGTTCATGGTTGACTGCTTGCTGGCAACGTGGATGCCTGATGAGGAGCGGCAGCAAGCGGGATTACCAGCGATCCGGAGAGGTAGTAGATGCTCAGGCAGTTGACCCAGGCGATGTTCGGTGCGACCGCGCTAAGCGCGCGTGTCATGGCCAAGTCCATACCAATGCCCGTGGCCACGGCGCTGTGGGCCCACGAGACCACCAACCGTAAGCCCCCGAAGTGGAACAGCCGCAATGAGGTCGTGCTCGCCGCGCCGTTCGCGCTGCTACGTGACTTCAGCGTCGGTGACGACGACGTCGTTCCCACGCTGCTGTTCCCGCCGCTGGCCGGGCACGCCTCGTGCATCATCGACAAGAAGGGCCAGAGCCAGGTCCAGCTCTGCATCACGATGGGCCTGACCAAGCTCTACTCGTTCGACTGGCTGAGCGCCACCAGCGCCACCAAGGACACCACCGAGGCTGACCGCCTCGACTTCATCACCCGCGCGGTGGATCTCATCGCCGGGCCCGAGGGCACGGTCAACGTCGTCGGCGACTGCCAGGGTGGCTGGGAAGCCACGCTGTGGGCGGCCATGCACCCCGACCGCGTCAACACGCTCATCGTGGCCGGCGCGCCGATCGACACCAGCGCCGGGGATGGCCCGGCCAAGAAGCTGATGCCCATCGTGATCCCGCGCGGCAATATGGCGCTGTACAAGGCCATGGTCAAGGCCTACGGCGGCATCTGGCCCGGCATCAACAGCGTGATGGGATTCATCGCGATGCACCCGGCCACTCACGTGGCCGAGCACCTCAAGGTCCGCGCGCACGTGCACGACCGCGAGTACCTCGACCACTTCAGTGACTTCTATGACTGGTACCTCTACCCGGTCGACCTGCCGGGCAAGCTGTACCTGTGGGCCGTGGAGCACCTGTTCGTCAAGAACGAGCTGTTCAAGGGCGAGCTGGAGGTCGCGGGAAAGACGGCGAGCCTGCGCAGCATTACCTGCCCGGTGTTCCTGCTCGGCGGCGAACAGGACGACATCACGCCGTGGCAGCAGGTCCACAGCATGCGGTACGCGGTTGGCTCTTCGCTGGTCCGCTGGCACCTCGCACCGGGTGGGCACATTGGCCTGTTCATCGGCCGCCAGTCGCAGGCTGAGTACTGGACCCCGATCCTGGGTCAGGTCCGCGAGCTCTCACGACCAGGAGTATCACAAACCCAATCACCGGCACTTCAACCCGAAGTGGCGGCGGTGCATCAGGGATAGGGAACGGAGAATCAAACGCCCAAGGAGTTCGAGCCATACGACCTGGTCACGGCCTGGCCCAGGCACAGCGAGCGCCATTGGGGCACGGCCCCAGGCCGTACCTGCGCTTCGTGATCACCTCGGCTGGCGGCCCCGCCAGCTGTGCGCGAATCGCCGGTGGGAACTCGTCACGGAGAGCAACCCGAGTCATCGCGCGCCGCGGGAGCCGCCGTTGGGCCGGTAGACCTCAGTTCCGCGGCGGGATACCGTGGGCTGGCACCGGTCGTCTGGTCCCGGCCAAGGCAAAGCAGGTGGTCGTCATGCGCAGGTACCTTGTCGTCGCGAACCAGACCCTGCAGCGTGCCGAGCTACGAGATGAGCTCCGCAAGCGGATCGAGGCGGGACCGAGCTCGTTCTACCTGCTCGTCCCGGACACCAGGGCGGCAGACTACCCGGACGCGGCCGCCGCGGCTGGTGTCCTGCAGCCCGGCATGACATGGTGGATGACGGACTACGGCGGCCCCGCCACCGATGAGGAGGCGAGCACGCAGGCCCGGCAACGGCTCGGCCAGATGCTGGCTGACCTGGGTGCGCTGGGTGTCCCCGCCGAGGGTGACCTGGGCAGTGCCCAGCCTGTGGAGGCCATGGAGAAGATCCTCGCCGGTCACCAGTTCGATGAGATCATCGTGGCCACGCTGCCCCGGCCCGTCTCGCACTGGCTGCGGGCCGACTTGCCCCACAGGGCCGAGCGCCGGTTCGGGCTGCCGGTCACGACCATCATCACCAGGCGCTGGCCCTGAGCCGACGGCCGCCAGAACCTGGACGTCAACTGGCGCGTTGTCTCTGATCGCGCTCTCACGTTCCGTCACCAGTGGTATCAGCGGCTGACTGGCGTACCAGCAGGAGCCGGTGCGGCCAGCCCGCCGGCCGTTCGGGCCTGTATGTCTGCAGCCTCGGTCTTCGGGTCCCGCGCTCATAGAGGATCTGTCAGGGCGTCTCGTTTGCGTTTCTTCGAACATGGCGGACCGGCGGGTACTGGGCGAGAATTGCGGTGTGCCAGCTGAGGAGCGGAAGCTTGTGACGGTTCTGTTCGCGGATCTCGTCGGGTCGACCGAGCTTGCGGGGGGCCAGGATCCCGAGCGGGTCCGGGCGCTGCTCGACCGGTTTTACGATGCGATGGCGGCGGAGGTCGGGCGGGCTGGGGGGACGGTCGAGAAGTTCGTCGGCGACGCGGTGATGGCGGCCTTCGGGCCGGTGGCGCATGAGGACGACGCGGAGCGGGCGCTGCATGTGGCGATGGGAATGCGGCGGCGGCTGGGGGAGTTGTTCGGCGGCCGGCTGGCGATTCGCATCGGCGTGAATACGGGCGACGTGGTGGTCGGGCGGCCCCGGGAAGGCAGTTCGTTCGTCACCGGCGATGCCGTCAACGTGTGTGCGCGGCTGGAACAGGCGGCCGCTCCAGGGGAGATCCTGGTGGGCGAGCGGACGGTCGCGGCCGCGCGCGGCGCGTTCGAGTTTGCCGAGCCGGCGACGGTGCAGGCAAAGGGCAAGCCCGGCGGGGTCGTCTGCCGCAGGCTGGTGCGCGCGCTGTCGCTGACGCGCCCGCGTGGGCTGGGCGGGCTGCAGCCGGTGTTCGTCGGCCGCGGCGGCGAGACGGTGCAGTTGCAGCAGGCCTATCGCCGGGTCGTGGCCGACGGCAGGCCGCTCCTGGTCAGCGTCGTTGGTGATGCCGGGGTGGGCAAGACGCGGCTGGTTCGTGAGTTCTGGCGGTGGCTGGACGGGCAACCGGAGCAGCCACTGCTGCGCAGTGGCCGGTGCCTGTCATATGGTCACGGGATCACGTACTGGCCGCTGGGTGAGGTGCTGAAGGAGCACTTCGGGATCCTGGAGAGTGATCCGCCGGAGGTGGCCGCCGAGCGGGTGGCTGGCCGCGAGGGGCTGGGCTTCACGCTCGGCCTTGCGCCGCCGGAGGGTATGCACCCGCTGACCGTGCGGGACCGGCTGCGGACGTCGTGGGTGGGTTTCCTGCAGGAGCTGACCGCCGAGCGGCCGGCCGCGGTGCTGGTCGAGGACCTGCACTGGGCCGGTGATGAGCTGTGTGACCTGCTGCAGATGCTCGCCGAGCGGGTGGCCGGACCACTGCTGCTGCTGGTGACAGCGCGGCCCGAGTTGCTTGATCAGCGGCCAGGCTGGGCCCGGCCGGCCGGGGTATCACTCCTGCGGCTGGAGGCGCTGCCGGTAGCGGAGGCGGAGCAACTGGCCGGCGCGCTGCTGGGCAGCAGCTGCCCGGCCCCGATCCGCGAGCTGGTCGCGGAACGGGCGGAGGGGAACCCGTTTTTCGCCGAGGAGCTGATCGCGACGCTGGCTGAGCGGGGAGTGCTGGCCCGCCGGAATGGCGGGTGGTCGTTCGGTGAGCTCCGGCAGGATTTCCTCGTGCCGGATACCGTCCAGGCCGTGCTCGCCGCGCGCATCGACCTGCTTCCCCGGCCCGGGAAGGCGGCGCTGCAGACGGCCGCGGTGATCGGGCGGGTGTTCTGGAGCGGTCCGGTCTGCGAGCTCGTCGAGGGCGCGGATCCGGAGTTCGGGCTGCTTCAGGATCGGGCCTTCGTGCTCGCGCACGCTCAGTCATCGATCGAGGGGCAGCGGGAGTGGCTGATCAAGCACGCGCTGACCCGCGAGGTTGCCTACCAGAGCCTGCTCAGGGCCAGGCGGGCGCCGCTGCACGCCGGCTGCGCCCAGTGGCTGGAGCGGAACGGCAAGGGTGAGGCCGAACACGCGCCGCTGCTGGCGCACCACTACGCCGCGGCGGTCGTTCCCGAAGACCTTGACCTGGCCTGGGCGGGCCGGGAGGAGCAGGCCGAAGCGCTGCGCGCCAAGGCGGTGCTGTGGTCGCGGCGGGCCGCGGACCTGGCCATCGGCCGCTACGAGATCGACCAGGGCCTGGCCCTGCTCCACCAGGCCCTCAGCCTGGAAAGCGACCCACGGGAGCAGGCCGCGATCTGGCAGCGGATCGGCCAGGCCTGCGCGCTGAAATACGATGGCCAGGGTTTCTTCCAGGCCATGCAGAAAGCGCTGGAGATCGCCGGCCCTTCCGCCGACATCTACGCCGACCTCGCCCTGCAGACGTGCCTGCGGGCCGGGATGTGGGTCCAGCAGCCGGACATGACCCTCGTCGAAGGCTGGATCCAGCAGGCCCTGGATCTCGCCGAGGAGGGCTCCCTCACCCAGGGCCACGCGCTCTACGCGCTGTGCGCGAACACCGAGGACGAATCCGCTTCGGAGTCCGCAGGGCGCTCGGCCCTGGCGATCGCCGAACGGCTGGGCGACCACGAGCTTCGCTGCACAGTGCTGCACAACAACGCCTACGGGGCTCTCCTGGCCAGGGACTTCGACCGGGCCTGCACCCTGATGGATGAGGTGATGGCGTTTCTTCCCGGGCTGCCCAATCCCGACGTCTGCTCCACGGCACTCATGTCCGCGGTCTTCGTGTACCTGAGATCCGGCCACCTCGGCACGGCGGCACGGGCCAGCGCGCAGGCCACCGAGACCGCGGCCGGGCTGACCCCGCACCACCGCGTGCACGCCGCGGGCTGGCAGCTCATACTGGCCAGCGTGACCGGGCGCTGGGACGAGGTGCGGGCCCTGGCGGCCGAGGCCGAGCAGGTGGTGGACGCCAACCTGGCCGCGGCCACCCCCTGTGTCTCGGACGTCTCCATCCTGCTGAACTGCGCGACCGGCAGCGCGCAGGCAGGCGACGAGGACGAGGCCCGCCGGCTGGAGGCCAAAGCGAACGGGCTCGGCATGGAAGGCGGCCGGTGGTATCAGGGCTGGTTCGAGCCGCCCAAGATCCGCCTGGCCCTGGCCCGGCACCAGAGCGGCAAACTCGCCGAACTCGCCTCAGCCGACTTCGACTGGGAGTGGGAGCCGGTGTCGACATTCCTGGACGCACTCGCCGCGCTCGGTGACTGCGAGCGAATTGAGGCGGAGGCACCCAAGTGGATGCAACCGGGAAGCTTCGCCGAGCCGTTCGCGCTCCGGGCCCTCGGCATCGCCCGCGGCGATCGGACACTGCTCAGGCAGGCGCTGGAGCGATTCGAGGCAATGCAGCTCTCCTGGCACGCAGAGCAGACCAGACGCCTGCTGTAGGCGGCGCTCCGCCTCGGTCTCGTCGCAGCCGGGCCACCGGTCGGCAAAGCCGCGCCGCACCCGTCGGCCTACGATGAGCGAGAGGACCGCACTGGGGGTTGTGACCGGGAGGGCCGGCCCCGAGGATTCAGCTATGACCGCTGACGTGGCCGGAGTCTTGCGCAACACCGGCCTGCTCCGCTCGGTGCCGGCGTCGGATCTGAAGCGGGTCCTCGCGGTATCCCGGTTGCGGACCTTCCGCCGCGGGCAGGTGGTGTTCACCAGGGGCGACCCGGGCGACACCTTGATCGTTGTGGTCTCCGGCCGGGTCAAGATGGTGGTCCGCTCCGCGGACGGCGGCGAGCTGACGCTGACGATCATTCCTGCTGGCGGAGTGTTCGGCGAGCTCAGCATCGCCGATGGCGGCCCTCGATCCGCCGACGCCGAAACGCTTGAGGAATCCCAGCTGCTGCTTATCCCGCGCGAGATGATCCAGGAGATTTGCGCGCGGGTGCCGGCCGCGGCGCAGGCGGTGGCCGATGCGATCGCGGCGGCCCTCCGGCGGCTGACGGAGGCCGCGTCGGACCTGGTATTCCTGGATCTTCCGCGCCGCGTCGCGAAGGTACTGGCCAGCCAGGCACCGGATGATGACGGCGTCATCCGGGTCAAGCTGCGCCAAGAAGAACTCGCGCATCAGGTCGGGGCGACGCGGCAAAGCGTCAACGCCGCGGTGCGCGGCTTTCATAGCCGCGGCTGGGTCCAGGTTCACGACGGGGCCGTGATCGTGACGCAGGTGTCAGCGCTGAGCCGATTCGCTGGCAGCTAATTAGCTGTCGGCAAGCCGACAGCCGCGGTGTCGGCCAGGTGACTGACGGCCACCTCGCAGTTGACCAAGCTGACGGCAGCTGGTCTTTTTCGCAGACCGGGGTTCGCAAGGAAGGATCCCGAGGAGGTCGCCATGAACCGCATCCACCAGGCCCGTGCATCCACCCCTCAACAGGCATCCTGGCTCGGCTGGCCGGCGCCCGCTGGCGTCCACTACCGCGGAGCAGGAAAGGCGGCGGATGACCCGTTCTGTCAAGCGCTTTCGCCCTCCGGCGCTTCCCTCATGAACGACACTGCGGCCGGCAGCGTCCATCCCGTGAAAGGGGGTCGGCCATGGCGCTCATGATCACGCTCGCAGAAATCGGCCTGTTCGCCAGTGGCGTGATCGCCGGAATCGTCGGCGTGGTGAGCGTGGCCATCCGCCGGGAGGAGAAGAACCTCACCCTGACCAGTGAGGCAACCGACCCGGTGACCCAGGCGGGACGCTGGGTGAACGGCGTGTACGTTCGCGCTCCACGCCGCGCCGGCACCGGCCGGACGGGCCGTCGCCAGCGCCACCTCCTGCAGCGGCGGCTCCCGGGCGCGGCACTAGCGCTGCAGTTGCCGTCGCCAGGCCGCCCGTGCACGCGCCCGGCAGGACGCGATTCCGATGCGTGATGACCCGGAGGTCACCGACCTGGTGACCCGCGCCAGAAACGGTGATAAGCAGGCCTGGGACGCCCTCGTCGAGCGTTACGCCCCGCTGATCTGGTCCATCTGCAGCAGGTACCGCCTGGCCCGCGGAGACGCCGAGGACGTCGGCCAGGGCGTCTGGCTGCGGCTAGTGGACCAGCTGGACAAGATCCGGGATCCTGCCGCGCTACCCGGGTGGCTGGCCACCACGACCCGGCGGGAATGCGTAAGGGTACTGCGGGCGGTGCGCGGACCATACGCTGCCGGGTATGCGCTGGATGCCGAGACCATCCCGGACGATCAGGCTCAGATGGCCGAGCAGCAGGTGCTCGTAGCGGAGCGCCACGCGGCGCTGCGCGAGGCATTCGCCCACCTGCCCACCTGCGACCAGCAGCTGATCGCCCTGCTCATCCAGGACCCTCCCGTGCCGTACGCCGAGATCAGTGCCAGGCTGGGCATACCGGTCGGCAGCATCGGCCCCACTCGCGGCCGCTGCCTGGACAGGCTGCGCCGCTACCCTGCCATCGCAGCGCTGATCATCACCGAAACCGAAAGCGCGCGCCACTAGGAACCCCGGGCCGGGCCCGCGCCACCGTCACCCCCTCGTCTGCTGGGCGTACTTGTCCCCCCTGCCGATGGGGCGTAGCGTCGCAACAAGGAAGGTGTTCTCGTTTACCTGCGTGTAAACGAGATTGAGATTCGTCCGGCTGCTCTGGATCTCGGGGTGGCGTTTAGCGCCCCACCAAGCCGAGGTGGCATATGGGAGCCCCTGTCCCTCATCGGGTCCCGCTCGCCGTCGGCGACCAGCGGGGTTCTGTTCTTTGGCCGCAGCGCGCATGTCGTCCCGTGGGGGCGGCGCTGGGCGCCACTGAGGCCACCGCGGCTCGCGGCGGGTCTGGGCGGCCATGAGCGCGGCGACAGGCACGGCCGGCCGGGCTGCGGCGCCCGCCGGGAACGGCGGCGGGACTGCGCCGTTAGCGCTGCGGCTGCCGGCAATGCGGGCGATTGCGCAGGACAGCTGTGGCGCCGCCGACGTGTGGCGTCCGGGTTACAGTGCGCAGGGGAGGATCACCATGTCCTTACTGATCACTATGTCTTCACGGGTAGTGCGGTTTGCGGGGGCTGCGGCCCGGCCGGGTACCGCGCGGCGCGGGTTGAAGGACCGAACTGCAGCCGAGGCGGCGCTGGAGCCCGAGCCACCCGGGGCACGCCGGGTCGGGTGGGGTTTCATCTCGCTGTACACGTTGGCGTACATGAGCACCAGCCTGCTGTTTCTCGCGCCCCTTGCTGGTCACCTTGGCATTGAAGGTGGACTCGCTCGTCGGGATCAAACAGGCGCCGAGCAGCCTGGCGCTTGTCGCCGCGATCGGCGCCCTGTTGGCCATGGCCGCGAATCCGTTCTTCGGCAAGATGAGCGACCGCACCGCGTCGCCGCTGGGCATGCGGCGGCCATGGATGGTCACCGGCCTGATGGGCGGCTCCGTCGGCATCGGAATTGTCGCGTTGGCCCCAAGCATCCCGGTCGTCCTCGTCGGATGGTGTATCGCCCAGTTGTTCTTCAACGCGCTGCTCGCCGCGATGGCGGCGGTGCTGCCCGACCAGGTCCCGTCCGTCCAGCGCGGCCAGGTCTCCGGTGTGCTGGGTGTCAGCCAGCCGGTCGCGTCGGTGTGCGGCGCGTTCCTGGTCAAGCTGTTCACCGGCAGCCTGCTCGCCATGTTCCTGGCCCCGTGCGCGATCGGCGGATTTTTCATCCTCCTTTTCGCGATCACCCTGAACGATCGACGGCTCGCCAGGGCGGATAAGCCGAAATGGTCGCCGCGGGAATTCGCCGGCACGTTCTACGTCAACCCGCGGAAGAACCCGGATTTCTCCTGGGCTTTCGCCAGCCGCTTCATGTTCGTAATGGCTTACGCGTTCCTGGTTACCTACCAGGCCTACTACCTGCTGGACAAGATCGGCACCGCCAAGGCCGATGTGCCGCAGCAGATATTCCTGGGCACCCTCGCCCAGTCCGCCGTCATCGTCGCCGCTTCCCTCCTCGGTGGCAAACTTTCCGACCGGACGGGCCGGCGGAAGATCTTCGTCCTCACCGCGTCGATCGTGTACGGCCTGGCGTTGTTCGTGATCGCCATCGCCAGCAACTTCAGCGGTTTCCTCGTCGGCATGGCCATCAGCGGACTCGGCTTCGGTGTGTACCTGGCCGTCGACCTCGCGCTCGTGGTGGACGTGCTGCCCGACAAACGCAACGCGGCCAAGGATCTCGGTGTGTTCAACATCGCCGGCGCGCTTCCCTTTTCCATCGCGCCGGCGATCGCGCCGGCCATCCTGGTGATCGGCAGCGGCAGCTACGGCGTGCTGTACGCGGTCGCCGGACTCTGCGCCATCATCGGAGCGTTCGCCATCCTGCCCGTGAGGCGTGTCCGATGAGTCTTCGGGTCTGGTCGCCTACTCCGGCCGGGCCTGCCGGCCTGCACATACAGCGGCCGGGCCCGTGGAGGGCCCGGCCGTGTTCTTGACGGTTAGACGGTGACGTCGCGGTAGGCGAGCGGCGTGCTGGCAGCGTCTATTTCAGCGGTGATGGGACAGGGCTTGAAGCCCTTGACGACCAGCCAGACGCCGAGTGAGAACTCCCAGGCAGCCACCGGGAGGGTCGCGATCGCCGCGAACGCGGAGACGTGCCCGATGCCGCCGCCGAACAGCGTGGCGATGACGGCGGTGATGAGCAGCGGGGCTCCGATGAGTCCGAGCACGGGAATGATGCGGGGCACGAGCCGGGACCGGTACATCAAGGAGCCCAGCAGCAGTGCGTTGATGCACGGCATGAGGGTCTGTCCGAGCAGCATAGTCCCGTTGTAGAACGCGACGTGGGATGCGCCGGTGGTGACGAGCGCGGCCGCGTTTGCCCCGGCCGCCCCGCCCAGGTCGTGCCGCAAGGTCACCAGCGAGAGCAGGCTGATGACGCCGGTGAAGATCAGGCCGGCTTCAACGACGCGGGAGGCGACGAAGCCGAGCGCGGCGCCTTCGTTCTGCCGCTTGACTACCGGGTACAGCGTGACGGCGGTGCCGATGCCGGCCAGGGCGACGATCACCTCGAGGAGGGCGCCCACGAGCACGCCCGTGTGGGTGCCGGAGCTGAGGATCCAGTCGCGGTGGTTCTTCACCGGGCCGTAGAGGGCGAGGGTGGGGATCGAGATGAAGGTGATCAGGTAGAAGAGGCCCGCGACGAGCGCGGTCTTCCGCAGAGAGGTCATCGGGACTCTTTTCGTTGCCGTGATTCGCATGGTGGTCGTCATGTTGTTCTCCCTGGCTGGATTTATGAGTTATCGGGGCTCGATGGTGGGGTACTCGGTGTAGTCGGGTTGGACCTGAGTGACCGAGACCAGCGGCAGGCCTAGGTCGCGCACTTTCTGGAGCAAGCCATACAGCGCGGCCTGGTCGGCTACCGGGCCACCGATGATGGTGGTGCCGTCGCTCTCGTTGGTGAGGCTCAGTCCGTCAAACCAGGCAGCCCACCGGGAACCGAGATGCCCCTTGAGGCGGATTTCGTACCGTCCCGGCTTGTCATGAGGGCCGGTCGACATTTCGCTCATGGTGTTCCTTCTGCTATCGCTTGCCTGGACGGATCTCGGCCGGCGTTGCGAACCTTCGCGGGTCTGATCGAAAGCTAGGAGCGGATGTGGTGAGCTGGCATCACCACACGTGGTGATTGATGTGATGATTTGCGCGAGGGGGGCACGGGGTCAGGGAAGGAGACACCCTCGGCCGGTGCCCGGCACTGGTCGAAACAGTTCACTGGGCGGCGTGGGACCCCGTTCATCAGCGGGTTGGGGCTGGGCGCTCGCTGGATGGCCGGCGGGTGCGGCCTGCTCCGGGCCGGGTCCGTGAACGACGAGTCAGGGTTGCCGGTTGCGGGTTCGCGGCAAGCCGAGTTCCGCGGCCCGGCGGACCGCCGCCCGACGGCTGGTCACGGCGAGCTTGGCGTAGATGTTCTTGGTGTGCGTCCGCACGGTGTTCAGCGACACCATGAGCTCGCGGGCGATGGCCGGGCCGTCCAGCTCGGTTCCGAGCAGCCGGAGCACGTCCAGCTCGCGTTCGCTCAGTGGGTCGATCAAGGCCTGTCTGACCGGGCTGTCCTGCCCGGTCTCGCTCACGGCGGCCAGCAGCCGACGGACATAGTCCCGGGCAATCCCCTGTTTCGCGGCCGCTCTGAGCAGGGAAGCCATCGGCGGGCCCTCATCGACGAAGACCCGGACGTAGCCCTCCGGTTCGGCCAGCGTCAGCGCGCGTTGCAGTGCTGCAAGCGCAGCAGGGATGTCGCCGCGCGCCTGGTGGGCCAGCGCCTGCAGCACCAGGATCTCGAGGACGCGTCCCGTCCTGCCCCCCTCTTCCGCCGCTCGCAGCAGGCGCTCCAAGAGCCGGCCCGCCTCGTGAATGGAGGCCTCTGCACGCTCATCCTGGTAC
>CAWDBS010000064.1:0-71615 GCA_963800415.1 uncultured Actinomycetes bacterium | reverse complement strand
AAGAGCTCATCCTGGAGGAAGTGCCGGACATCTCCTACCACGACATCGGCGGCCTGGCCGGGCAGATCGAGCAGATCAGGGATGCCATCGAGCTGCCGTACCTGCACGCCGACCTGTTCAAGGAGCACCAGCTCAAGCCTCCGAAGGGGGTCCTGCTCTACGGCCCGCCCGGCTGCGGTAAGACGCTGATCGCCAAGGCGGTGGCGAACTCGCTGGCCAAGCAGGTCGCGGCCAAGACGGCGGACGAGGGGGCCAAGGAGGGCAAGAGCTTCTTCCTCAACATCAAGGGCCCGGAGCTGCTGAACAAGTACGTCGGCGAGACCGAGCGGCATATCAGGCTGGTGTTCCAGCGGGCCAGGGAGAAGGCCAGCGAGGGCATGCCGGTCATCGTGTTCTTCGACGAGATGGACTCGATCTTCCGCACCCGCGGCTCGGGGGTGTCGTCCGACGTGGAGAACACGATCGTGCCGCAGCTGCTGTCCGAGATCGACGGGGTCGAGGGCCTGGAGAACGTCATCGTCATCGGCGCCTCGAACCGCGAGGACATGATCGACCCGGCGATCCTGCGGCCGGGCCGGCTCGACGTCAAGATCAAGATCGAGCGGCCGGACGCCGAGGCGGCCAAGGACATCTTCTCCAAGTACGTGCTGACCGAACTGCCGCTGCACCCCGACGACATGGCCGAGCACGAGAATTCGTCGCAGGCCACCGTCGACGCGATGATCCTGCGCACGGTCGAGCGGATGTACACCGAGTCCGAGGAGAACAGGTTCCTCGAGGTCACCTACGCCAACGGTGACAAGGAAGTGCTGTACTTCAAGGACTTCAACTCCGGCGCGATGATCGAGAACATCGTCGCGCGGGCCAAGAAGATGGCCATCAAGGAGTTCCTGGATACCGGGCAGAAGGGCATCCGGGTCAGTCACCTGCTGGCCGCGTGCGTCGATGAGTTCAGTGAGAACGAGGACCTGCCGAACACCACCAACCCGGACGACTGGGCTCGGATCTCCGGCAAGAAGGGCGAGCGCATCGTCTACATCAGGACCCTGGTCTCCGGCAAGACGGGGACCGAGGCAGGCCGGTCCATCGACACCGTGGCCAACACCGGGCAGTACCTTTGATGGCTGTTCGCGCTCAGGAAACCGTGTCCGCATGTCGTCTTCGCCGGTAACGGCATTAGGCTGCTTGGCATGAGCGTTCTTCGCGTGATGGGCACAGAGACGGAATACGGCATCTCTGTGCCTGGTCAGCCTGGCGCCAACGCGATGGTGACCTCATCCCAGATCGTCAACGCGTACCAGGCGGCCACGGCCGCCAAGGCACGGCGGGCCCGCTGGGACTTCGAGGAGGAGAACCCGCTGCGGGACGCGCGGGGCTTCGACCTGACCCGCGAGGCGGCCGACTCCTCGCAGCTCACCGACGAGGACCTGGGCCTGGCCAACGTCATCCTCACCAATGGCGCACGGCTGTACGTCGACCACGCGCACCCCGAGTACTCGGCGCCCGAGTGCACCAACCCGCTGTCGGTGGTGATCTGGGACAAGGCCGGTGAGCGGGTCATGGCGGAGGCCGCCGCCAAGGCGGCGACCGTACCGGGCAGCGCGCCCATCCAGCTGTACAAGAACAACACCGACAACAAGGGTGCCTCCTACGGCTCGCACGAGAACTACCTGATGCGGCGCGCCACCCCGTTCGCCGACATCGTCAAGTTCCTGGTCCCGTTCTTCGTCTCCCGCCAGGTGGTCTGCGGGGCCGGGCGGGTCGGCATCGGCGCCGACGGCCGCGGCGCCGGCTTCCAGATCAGCCAGCGGGCCGACTTCTTCGAAGTCGAGGTCGGCCTGGAGACCACGCTCAAGCGGCCCATCATCAACACCAGGGACGAGCCGCACGCCGACCCGGAGAAGTACCGGCGGCTGCACGTGATCATCGGCGACGCCAACCTGAGCGAGGTGAGCACCTACCTCAAGGTCGGCGCCACCGCGCTGGTGCTGGCGATGATCGAGGACAAGTTCCTGGGCACCGACCTGTCGGTCGAGGCCCCGGTGGCCGAGCTCCGTGCGATCTCGCACGACCCGACCTGCCGCCGCCTGGTGACGCTCAAGGACGGCCGGAAGATGACCGCCGTCCAGCTGCAGGCCGAGTACCTCGAGCTCGCCCGTAAGTACACCGAGGACAAGTACGGGAACGACGTCGACGACATCACCACCGATGTCCTGGACCGGTGGGAGTCGGTGCTGAACCGGCTGGCCGAGGACCCGATGCTGCTGTCGAAGGAGCTCGACTGGGTGGCCAAGCTCGAGCTGCTCGAGGGCTACCGCACCCGGGACGGGCTCAACTGGGATAATCCGCGGCTGCAGCTCGTGGACCTGCAGTACTCCGACGTCCGTCCGGACCGCGGCCTGTACAACCGGCTGGCGGCCCGGGGCCGGATGGTGCGGCTGACCGACGACGCCACCGTGGACCGGGCGGTCGAGAACCCCCCCGAGGACACCAGGGCCTACTTCCGCGGCCGCTGCCTGCGGCAGTATCCCGAGTCCGTGGCGGCTGCCTCGTGGGATTCGGTCATCTTCGACATCCCGGGGCGCGAGTCGCTGCAGCGAGTCCCCACGCTCGAACCGCTGCGAGGCACCAAGGCGCACGTGGGCGAGCTGCTCGACCGCTGCCGCACCGCCGCTGAACTGGTCGCCGCCCTCACCGGCCAGGAGTAGCCGCCGTTAGGAGTGACGCGCTGGCCGGCCCCGGCCAGCGTTCCGACCCCCTGCCACCCCCGGTCCCGGCCCCAGGCCTCGGATCGCGAGTTCGTACCGATTTCAGCCCGGCGGGATTGGGCGGGACTCCCACGGGTGACGATAGCGTTGGGACTGACGGAGGTAGTGACATGGCAACGAAGGACACAGGCGGTCAGCGGCAGACCACGAGGCGCGCCGAAGAGACCGAAGAGACCGAGGCCGGCAGCACCGAGGAAGTCAGGGAGCGGCACGAGAAGCTCTCCGACGACGTGGACGCCATCCTCGACGAGATCGACGAGGTGCTCGAGGAGAACGCCGAGGAGTTCGTCCGGTCCTACGTACAGAAGGGCGGCCAGTAGCCAGATCGGCCTCGGCGCCGGCTGGTTCGCCGTAGGCGGACGCGCCGGTGTACCTCGCGTCCGGTCGCGCTCCGGCGTGGCAGTAGGGTCAGATGAGTACGTTCGCTATGACTACGGGAGGAGGTCCGCGTTGGGCTCGTATTTCGACGGCAACCAGTCCGGCCCGTTCGGCGGGAACCGGAGAACATCTGGCCGCGGGCAGGGCGCTGCCGGCGATCCTCCGCCGGGCTTCATGGGCCTGCAGACCTCCTCGTTCACCGACTTCCTCGCCGCACACTCACCTGGGCTGCTGCCCGGCGGGGTGACGTCCTCCGCCGATCCGGTCCCGGGGACGCCTCACCAGGTCATCCGCGACCTGCCGCACGCCACCACGATCGTCGCGGCCGTGTGCGATGGCGGGGTGGTGATGGCCGGCGACCGCCGCGCCACCGCCGGGAGCATGATCGCCAAGCGGGACGTGGAGAAGGTTTTCCGCAGCGATGAGTTCTCCGCCATGGGCTATGCGGGCACCGGCAGCGTGGGGATCGAGTTCGTCCGGCTGTTCCAGGTCGAGCTTGAGCACTACGAGAAGATGGAGGGCCGGTCGCTGTCCCTGGAGGGGAAGGCGAACCGGCTGGCCTGGATGGTACGGGGGAACCTGGCCGCGGCCATGCAGGGCCTAGTCGTGGTGCCGCTGTTCGTGGGCTACGACGAGGACGCCAGTCACGGCCGGATCTTCAGCTACGACGTGGCCGGCGGCCCGTACGAGGAGCAGCGGTTCTACTCCATCGGCTCGGGCTCCTTGTTCGCCCGCGGCGCGCTGAAGAAGCTGTACGTCGACGGCATGCCGGTGCGCGACGCGGTGGTGGCCTGCGTGCAGGCGCTCTACGACGCCGCTGACGACGACTCGGCGACCGGCGGCCCCGACCTGACCAGGCGCATCTTCCCGGTCATCGCCACGATCACGGCCGACGGCTTCAGGAAGCTGCCGGAAGCCGAGTCCGAGGAGATCGCCGAGCAGGTCGTGCAGGGCCGGATGGTCCGGCCCGACGGCCCGGTCGCTCCGCTGCTGAACAGCTAGCGGGCCCCCCGGACTCACCCCATCCCGCTCCGTACCGAGGTAAAGGAAGCGTCTGCGGTGTCCATGCCGTTCTATGTGTCACCAGAACAGTCCATGCGGGACAAGGCCGACTACGCGAGGAAGGGCATCGCGCGCGGCCGCAGTTGCGTGGCACTGCAGTATGCGGACGGGATCCTCCTGGTGGCGCCGAACCCGTCAAGCGCGCTGCACAAGATCAGCGAGATCTACGACCGGATCGGCTTCGCCGCGGTCGGCCGGTACAACGAGTACGAGAACCTGCGCAAGGCCGGGGTCACCTACGCGGACATCACCGGTTACCAGTTCGACCGGCACGACGTGACGGCGCGGGGCATCGCCAACTGGTACGCGCAGACGCTCGGTACCATCTTCACCGAGAGCCCGAAGCCGTTCGAGGTGGAGATCGTGGTCGCCGAGGTAGGCGTCCGGCCCAGCGAGGACCAGATCTACCGGATCACTTTCGACGGCTCGGTGACCGACGAGCCGGGCTTCGTGGCCTTCGGCGGCCAGGCGGACCAGGTGTCCGCGGCGCTGAAGGAACGCTATTCCGAGGACATGTCGCTGTCCGAGGCGTTCGCCGCCGCGCTGGCCGCGCTGACCGCCCCGGGCAACGGCGAGCGCACCGAGTTCGTGGCGTCCCAGCTCGAAGTGGCCGTGCTTGAGCGTGCCCGTGATCACCGGACCTTCCGCCGCATCCGCGCCGCCCGCCTCGAAGAGCTGCTCCGTGAAGCCCGTCCCGCCGCCGAGCCCTCCGCCGACTCCGGCTCCACCCCGCCCAGCTCGGCTCCCTCAGGCTCCACCCCGCCCGGCGCCGACTCCGGCCCCGCCCCCAGTCCCCCCGCCAGCCCCAGTCCTGCCGCCGACCCCGGGCCTCCCACCGGGCCCACCCCCGGCAGCTCCGACCGCGGCACCGGCCTAGGCGGCGGCGACACCCCGCCCCTGTAGCCACCCCCGCCCCTGAGGTGGACTGACTGGCCTCTCCCCGGGATGCGCTGTGAGCGTCGTGAAACGAGAGTGAAGCTTCGACATGGGGTTACCGGGTGGATTCAGGCTTCAGGGTGATTTTGGTGCATCATAGTACCCGAAATCCACCCACAGGCCCGAATTCACCCCACAATGCGGGCTTTTTCTCGAACAGAAGATCGATAAACTGGGATTAGCGGGACTGGTGAGATGCCAGATGCGTAAGCGAGCGGCAAGCTGCATGAGCCGGGGCGACGCAAGCCACTCAGAGCGGGATGTTGGCGTGGCTGCCCTTCAGCTGGGGAGCTTCGGCGATGGCCCGGGCCAGCTCGCGGCGCGTCTGGCTGGGCTCGATGATCGCGTCGATGACCCCGAGGTCCAGGGCGCGCCGCAGGCCGCCCGCGGTGGCCTCGTGTTCGGCGGCTAGCTGTGTCTCGGCCTCGTGCAGCTGCTCGGGTGGCACCGAGGCGAGCGTGCGCCGGTGCAGGATGCGGACCGCTGCCACCGCGCCCATGACGGCCACCTCGGCGCCCGGCCAGGCGAAGACGCGAGTGGCGCCCAGCGCGCGGGAGTTCATCGCGATATAGGCGCCGCCGTAGGCCTTGCGCGTCACCAGCGTCACCCGCGGGACCGTGGCCTCGGCGAAGGCGTGCAGGAGCTTGGCGCCGCGGCGGACTACGCCGTCCCATTCCTGGCCGACGCCGGGCAGGTAGCCGGGCACGTCCACCAGGACCACCAGCGGCACGCCGAACGCGTCGCACATCCGCACGAAGCGCGCCGCCTTCTCCGCCGAGGCGGCGTCCAGGCAGCCGCCGAGCCGCATCGGGTTGCTGGCGACCACGCCGACCGTACGGCCGGCCAGGCGGCCGAGGATGGTCACGATGTTCGGCGCCCAGCGCGGGTGCAGTTCGACGCCCGGCGTGTCGAGGAGCCTGCCGGTCAGCAGGTGCACGTCGTACGCGCGGCGCGCGGACTCGGGCAGCACGCCGGAAAGGTCGTGCCCCGCGGTGTCCTCCTCGGCGATCTTGCCCTGGTCGCTGAGCATGGCCGCGAGCAGGCGGGCCTGGTCGAGTGCCTCCGCGTCGGTCTCGGTCACCACGTGCACCACGCCGGACCTGCGGCTGTGCGGCTCCGGGCCGCCGAGCCGTTCCATGTCCACGTCCTCGCCGGTGACGGACCGCACCACGTCCGGACCGGTGACGAAGATGCGCCCGGGCCCGGACAGGATCACGATGTCGGTCAGCGCCGGGCCGTAGGCGGCACCGCCTGCCGCCGGTCCGAGCACCACCGAGATCTGCGGCACCCGCCCGGACGCCTGGGTCATCGCCGCGAACACGGTCCCCACCGCGTGCAGGCTGGCCACGCCCTCGGCCAGCCGGGCCCCGCCGGAGTGCCACAGACCCACGATCGGGACTCCCCGCGACAGGGCCTCGGCGTAGGCCGCGACGATCGCGGCGCAGCCCGCGGTGCCCATCGCGCCGCCCTGGACGCGCGCGTCGGAGGCGAAGGCCACCGCGCCCACGCCGTGCACCAGGCCGACGCCCGCGACCACCCCGCTGCGCTCTTCGAAGTCGACCGGCAAGACCTCCAGCGTGCCCGGATCGAACAGGGCCGCCAGGCGCTCCCGGGGGTCGCGCGGGAGCGCAGCCGGCTGGGCCGCCGCGGCGGGAACGGCAGCAGGGGGCGCCGCGGCGGGAACGGCAGCAGGGGGCGCCGCGGCGGGAACGGCAGCAGGGGGCGCCACCCGCGGCGGAACAGCCGCAGGAGCTTGGCTCTGATCCAGTGCGGTCATCTCAGGTCTCCCTAGCCGGAACGAAGGACGGTAGACGAACGCTCAGGAGGCGGTGAAAACCAGCGACACGTTGTGGCCGCCGAACCCGAACGCGTTGTTCAGCACCGCCATCGGCCCGGAGCCGCGCTTGCTCAGCGGCCTCGGCTCGGTGGCGACCTCGACCGGTACGTCCTCGTCCTGGTCCTCGAGGTTGATGGTGGGCGGGGCCATGTGCTCGCGCAGCGCGAGGATGGCGGCCACCGACTCGATGGCGCCCGCGCCGCCGAGCAGGTGCCCGGTCATCGACTTAGTGGACGTGACAATCACGCCGTCGATGGCGTTCCCGAGGGCCTTCGCCAGCGCCTGCGCCTCGACCGTGTTGCCTTCCGGCGTGGACGTGGCGTGCGCGTTGACGTGCACCACCTGGCCCGGGTCGACTTGGGCGTCGGCCAGCGCGCGGGTGATCGCCGCGATTACCCCGGCCCCGTCGGGCGCCGGGTGCGCGATGTGGTAGGCGTCCGAGGAATAGCCGGCCCCGGCCGCGATGGCGTATACGGTGGCGTCGCGCTGCCGTGCGTGCGAGAGCGACTCCAGCACCAGTACGCCGGCCCCCTCGCCGAGCACGAACCCGTCCCTGGCCTTGTCGAACGGCCGGGACGCCCGTTCCGGTTCGTCGTTGCGGGTGGACATGGCCCGCATCACCGCGAACGCCGCGATGTTCAGCGGCATGATCGCCGCCTCGGTGCCGCCGGCCACCACCACGTCGGCCCGCCCGGAGCGGATCATGTCGATGCCGTAGCCGATCGCCTCGGCGCCGGATGCACACGCGCTGACCAGCGAGTGCGCACCCGCCCGGGCTCCGATCTCCATGCTGATCCAGCCAGCCGAACCGTTCGGCATGAGCATCGGCACCGTGTACGGCGAGATACGCTGCCAGCCCTTCTCCTTGAGTGTGTCGTACGCGGCCAGCGTCGATCCGATGCCGCCGATCCCGCTGGTGACCGTCACGCCGAGCCGCTCGGGGTCCACCTCGGGCGAGCCCGCGTCGGCCCACGCCTCGCGCGCGGCCACCAGCGCCAGCTGCTCGCAGCGGTCCATCCGGCGGGCCTGCACGCGGCCCACCACCTCCGCCGGGTCGGCGGCCGCCGGGGCGGCGATGCGCACCGGCAGGTCCTCCGCCCACGGCTGGGTGAGCCGCCGTACCCCGCTGCGGCCCGCCAGCATCGCCGACCAGGTTGACGCGACGTCCCCGCCGAGCGGGGTAGTCGCGCCGAGCCCGGTGACGACGACGGTGTCGCGCCCTGCGGTCACGCCGAGCCTCCGGCGTTCTTGCCGACGAAGTTCACCACGTCCTGGACCGTGGTGAGGTCCTTCAGCTGGTCGTCGGGGATCTCGACGCCGAACTTGTCCTGCGCGGCGACGGCGATCTCCACCATCGACAGTGAGTCGATGTCCAGATCGTCGACGAAGCTCTTGCTCGGCGTGACCTCGTCCGCGGGCACGCCGGCGATCTCCTCGACGATTTCACCAAGCCCGGCGAGAATCTCCTGCTCGTTCATGGTTGTTGCTCCTTATCTGAACTGTTCGTACTGGTCTGCGGCCGCCGGCGGGGCCGGTGGGGTCTGTCCCCCTCCGGCCGGCTGGGCCCGGGCGCGGCTAGGGTACCGTGATCACCTGCGCGGCGTAGCACAACCCCGCGCCGAATCCGAGTAGCAAGGCCGACGACCCCGGCTTGGCGTCCCCGCGCTCGGCCATCCGCGACAGGGCCAGCGGGATCGAGGCCGACGACGTGTTGCCCGAGTGCACGATGTCGTCCGCCAGGCGCTCGCGCGGCACGCCGAGCCGGCGCGCGATGGCCTCGATGATCCGCAGGTTCGCCTGGTGAGGAACGAACACGGACAGGTCGCTCACCGCTATGCCGGCTCGCTCGCAGGCCTGTGCCGCGATCGGGTGCATGGCCGTGGTGGCCCAGCGGAACACCGCCTGGCCCTCCTGGTGCAGGAACGAGTTCCGGTCGGCGATGGTGATCCTGTCGGCCAGGTCCCCAGCGCTCCCCCAGGCGACCGGGCCGATGCCGGGCGGTTCGCCGTCCGCGACCGGTCCCACCACTGCGGCGCCGGCCCCGTCGGCGAAGATGATGCAGGTCGAACGGTCCGTCGGGTCGATCCAGGCCGTCATCTTCTCCGACCCGATCACCAGCACGTGCCGGGCGGTGCCCGCCCGGATCGCGTCGGAGGCGTTGGCCAGCGCGTAGCAGAAGCCGGCGCAGGCGGCGTTGAGGTCGTAGGCGCCGGGCGCGACGATGCCGAGCCGGTGCGCGACCGGCGCGGAAGCGTTCGGTATCGGCGCCTCGGTGCTGCAGGTGGCCACGATGACCAGGTTGATGTCGGCGGGGGACAGGCCGCTGCCGGCCAGCGCCTTACCGCCGGCCACGACCGCCATGTCGGTCACGCTCTCCTCAGGCCCGGCGAAGCGGCGGCTGACGATGCCGACCCGGCTGCGGATCCACTCGTCGGTCGTATCGACCTGGGCCGCGATGTCATCGTTGGTGACCACGTTGCCCGGCTGGTAGCCGCCGAGCGACAGGATGCGCGCGCCCGGGGCGGGCGCGAACGGGGTGAAGGACCTGACGGGCTGGGGGGATGTCATGCGCCTTCCCTTAGCTGAACACGGACAAGTGGCTGGCCCTCGCTGACCGGATCCCCGTCTTCCACCAGCCATTCGATGATCTCCGCGGGCCACGGCGCCGCGACCGCGCGCTCCCCACCGCGCGCGACGACCGTGCCGAAGAGCTGGTGATCCGGGGGGGCGACCGCCCCGTAACCCCCTGACCGGAACGTTCCCGACGCCGGGGCGACGATCAGCCGCCACTCCGGCAGGTGGCCGTGGCTGTGGCGATCGGAGGCGGCTAGGTGCTCCTCGATCAGGTCGCGGGCGGCGCCAAGCTGTTCCGGGGTCTTGATCGCGAGCTGGGCCACGCCGGGCAGCGCCCGCCGGGCCAGGCCCGTCAGCGTGCCGGCCGGCGGCAGTTCGATGAGCGCGGTCACGCCGAGGTCGGCCATCGTCTGCATGCACAGGTCCCAGCGCACCGGCGCGGCGACCTGGGCGACGATGCGCTCCAGCCATTCCTTGCCGGTGGTGACCGCGGCCCCGTCGGAGTCGGACAGCAGCGTCATGGCCGGGTCGGTGACCGTGACGCTGGCGGCCGCGTCCCGAAGCGCCGCGACGGCCGGGGCCATGTGCCGGGTGTGGAAGGCGCCCGCGACCTGCAGCGCCCGCAGCCGCGCCCCGGCCGGCGGATCGGCCGCGAAGGCGGCCAGCTCCGTCAGGGTGCCGGCAGCCACGATCTGCCCGGCCCCGTTGACGTTCGCGGGCGTCAGGCCGTGCCTGGCGATCGCCGCGAGCACCGCGTCCTGGTCGCCGCCGAGCACGGCCGTCATCCCGGTCGGCTCGACCGCCGCGGCCGCCGCCATGGCGGTCCCGCGCACCCCGACCAGGCGCATCGCGTCGTCGGCGGCGAGCACGCCGGCGATGACCCCGGCGGCCAGTTCCCCGACACTGTGCCCGGCGGCCGCGTCGGCGGGCACGTCACCCGGGTCGCCCCCGGACAGGGCCGACCCGGACAGGGCCGACGCCGCCGCGATCGCGGCCGCCACGAGCAGCGGCTGCGCCACCGCCGTGTCCTTGATCTCATCCGCGCTTGCGGTCGTCCCGAACCTGATGAGATCGCAGCCTGCCAGCTCGGAGGCGGTGCCGAGGCGTTCGGCGACACCGGGCAGTTCCAGCCAGGGCGCCAGGAAACCTGGTGTCTGCGCGCCCTGGCCAGGCGCGGTGATGATCAGCATCCTCCTACAGTGCCCTGTAGGAGTCCGCCAGATGAATGTCGAACTGTACGAAGTTGCGCGTCGGAAATTTGTAGATTATCTCCAACGAACGTTCATCTGGATGTCATCGTCGCGTCACCCGCCGCTGCGTTGACCCCGGGGCGCGACGCTAGCGGCCGGCCAGGCGGCCCAGGGCGAGGGCCACCCACAGGGTGAATCCGTCCCGCCCGGCCGACGGGACGTAGTCGGTGAGCTCGGCGACCCGGCGCAGCCGGTACCGGACCGTATTCGGGTGCACGAACAGGAGCCGGGCCGTGGCCTCTAGCGAGGAGCCCTGCTCCAGGTAGGTCGTGAGGGTGTCCAGCAGCGCGGGCCCGCCGCCGACCAGGGGCTCGTAGACGTCGCTGATCAGCGTGGCCTTCGCGTCGGGGTCGCCGTCCAGGGCGCGCTCGGGGAGCAGGTCGTCCGCCCCGGCCGGCCGGGGCGCCTCCGGCCAGCCGGGAGCGGCGCGCAGCGCGGCCAGCGCGGCGCGCGCGGAGACCGACGCGGCCCGCAGGTCGCGGACCAGCGGCCCGGCGATCACCGGTCCAGGTCCGAACCGCCCGGCGAACCGCTCGGCTGCGGCGATCGGGTCATCGCTGCCGCCCAGGACCAGGATCAGCCGGTTGCCCTGCACGCCGGCCAGCATGTCGAGCCGGGCCCGCCGGGCCTGGGCGCGGATGTCCTCGATGTGCGGCTCCGCCCCGCCGGACAGAGCGTCTTCGTCGATCATGCCCACCACGACCACGACGGGGGAGGACGACCAGTTCAGCGCCGAGGCCCAGGAATGCAGCGTGTCCTCGGTTTCCCCGCGGACCAGCGAGTTCACCACGAGCGCTTCCAGCCGGGCGTCCCACGCGCCGCGCGCCTCCGCCGTCCGCGCGTACACCTGCGCCGCGCTGAACGCGATCTCCCGGGCGTAGGTCAGCACCGCCTCGCGCAGCTCGGCCTCGCCGCCGGGCGCGGCCAGCTCGTCGACCTGCGCCTCCACCGCGTCGATGATGACCCGAACCATCTCCACCGCGTGCTGCAGGCTGACCGCGCGGGCCAGCTCGCGCGGCGCCGTGCCGAACACCTCGGTCAGGGCCGGCCGGTTGCGTTCCGGGTGCCTGATCCAGTCCAGGAACGCGGCGATGCCCGCCTGGGCGACCAGGCCGAGCCAGGACCGGTTCTCCGCCGACATGTTGCGGAACCACGGCAGCCGCTCGTCCAGGGCGGCGATAGCCGCCGAGCTGAGCGTGCCGGTGGCGCGCTCCAGCCGGCGCACGGTCTCCGCGTGGACGCGCGGCCGGGACCCGCGAACCTGCTCCTTCGGCGCCATCACCCAAGCGTAAGACCAGGGACGCTAGGAGAGCGCCTCGCTCACCGGCAGGTCCAGCTGGTACTTGCTGATCGCCTGACCGGGCAGGCTGGCGTCCACCGTGCCGGTGCGCGCCAGCTCCCACAGCACCGCCACGGTGATGGATGCCGCGTCCACGTGGAAGAACCGCCGGGCGGCCGGCCGGGTGTCGGAGAACCCGAACCCGTCGGTGCCGAGCGAGGTGAACGTGCCGGGCACCCAGCGGGCGATCTGGTCGGGTACCGCCTTGATCCAGTCCGAGACCGCGATCACCGGACCGTCCGCGCCGGCGAGCGCCGAGGTCACGTACGGCACCCGCGACGGCTCGCCGGGGTTCAGCATGTTCCAGGACTCGCAGGCCAGCGCGTCCCGGCGCAGTTCGGTCCAGGATGTTGCCGACCACACGTCGGCCGACACGCCCCAGTCCGCGGCGAGCATCTCCTGGGCTGTCAGGGCCTGGCGAAGCGCTACCCCGGAGGCCAGGATCTGGGCGCGCGGAGCGGCCGGCCGTCGAGCCGCGCGCCAGACCGGCCAGCCAGCCCGGTACGGCGGTTCCCCGGCGGCCCCTCCGGAACATCCGAGGCGCGTACTGGTAGAGCCCGTGCAGGATGCCGTCCTCGAGCGCCGCGGTCCCGCCGGGGAAGTCCGCCGGCTCGGCGGGCTGCGGGTACGGCTCGTTGTAGAGCGTGAGGTAGTAGAAGATGTTCTCGCCGTCCGGGTGCTCACCGGTGGCCTCGTACATCCGGCGCAGCGCGTCCCGCATCACGTAGGCCAGCTCGAACGCCCACGCGCAGTCGTAGGACACGCACGCCTCGCTGACCGAGGCCAGCAGCAGCGAGTGCCCGTCGTTGTGCTGCAGGCCCTCGCCGGTCAAGGTGGTCCGCCCGGCCGTCGCCCCCAGCAGGAAACCCCGCCCGAGCTGGTCGCCGAGCAGCCACATCTCGTCGCCGGTCCGCTGCCAGCCGAACATCGAGTAGAACACGTACACCGGGATCATGTGCGTGCCGTGCGTGGCGTAGGAGGTCCCCGCGGCGATCACCGAGCCCATCGCGCCGGATTCGCTGATGCCCTCGTGCAGGATCTGGCCCTTCTCGGACTCCTTGTAGGACAGCAGCAGGTTGCGGTCCACCGCTTCGTAGGTCTGCCCTTGCGGGGAGTAGATCTTCGCCGTCGGGAACAGCGAGTCCATGCCGAACGTCCTGGCTTCGTCCGGGATGACCGGCACGAAACGCTCCCCGATGGCCGGGTCCTTCATCAGCTCCTTAAGCAGCCGGACGAACGCCATCGTGGTGGCCACGGCCTGCTTGCCCGAGCCCTTGCGCAGCTCGTCGTACACCGAATCGCTGGGCAGCGGCAGCGGCTTGGCCCGTACGACCCGGCGGGGCAGCATGCCGCCGAGCGCGGCCCGCCGCTCGCGCATGTACTGGATCTCGTCGGAGTCCTCGCCCGGGTGGTAGTACGGCGGCAGGTCCGCCTCCAGCGCGGCGTCGGAGATCGGCAGGTAGAGCCGGTCCCGGAACTCCTTCAGCTCGGCCACGGTGAGCTTCTTCATCTGGTGCGTGGCGTTGCGCGCCTCGAAGTCCTTGCCCAGCGTCCAGCCCTTGATGGTGTGCGCCAGGATGACGGTGGGCTGGCCAGTGTGCTCGCGCGCCGCCTTGAACGCCGCGTACACCTTGCGGTAGTCGTGCCCGCCGCGAGACAGGTTGCGCAGCTCGTCGTCGGACAGGTGCGCCACCATGGCGCGCAGCCGCGGATCGCCGCCGAAGAAGTTCTCCCTGATGTACGCGCCGGACTCCACGCTGTAGGTCTGGAACTGGCCGTCCGGCGTGGTATTCATCTTGTTGACCAGCACACCGTCGGTGTCCTGGGCCAGCAGCGGGTCCCAGTCGCGGCCCCAGATGACCTTGATCACGTTCCAGCCCGCGCCGCGGAAGAACGCCTCGAGCTCCTGGATGACCTTGCCGTTGCCGCGCACCGGGCCGTCCAGCCGCTGCAGGTTGCAGTTGATGACGAAGGTGAGGTTGTCCAGTTCCTCGCGGGAGGCCAGCCCGATCGCGCCGAGCGCCTCCGGCTCGTCCATCTCGCCGTCGCCGAGGAACGCCCACACATGCGACCGCGAGGTGTCGTGGATCTCCCGGGCCAGCAGGTACCGGTTGAACCTGGCCTGGTAGATCGAGTTCAGCGCGCCGAGCCCCATCGACACCGTGGGGAACTCCCAGAATTCGGGCATCAGCCGCGGGTGCGGGTAGGACGGCAGCCCGCCGCCGGGGTGCGACAGCTCCTGGCGGAACCCGTTGAGCTGGTCCTCGGTCAGCCGGCCCTCGAGGAACGCGCGCGCGTAGATGCCCGGCGCCGCGTGCCCCTGGAAGAACACCTGGTCGCCGGACTCGCCGTGTTCCTTGCCGCGGAAGAAGTGGTTGAACCCGACCTCGTACAGGCTGGCCGCGCTGGCGTAGGTGGCGATGTGCCCGCCCACGCCCATGCCGGGCCGGTTCGCGCGGGAGACCATCACGGCCGCGTTCCACCTGATGTAGGCCCGGATCCGTCGCTCGACGTGTTCGTCGCCGGGAAACCACGGCTCGCGCTCCGGCGGGATCGAGTTGATGAAGTCGGTGCTGCGCAGGCCGGGCACCCCGACCTGCTGCTCGCGGGCCCGCTCGAGCAGGCGGAGCATCACGTACCTGGCGCGGGCCCGGCCCCTGGTCCGCACGACCGAATCGAACGACTCGACCCATTCGCGCGTCTCGTCCGGGTCGATATCGGGCAGCTGGGTCGGCAACCCGTCGCTGATGATGGAGAATTGCTGACGTCCGGAAGCCACGGGGTAGCCTCGCCTTCCGCTGTTAGTCGGGCGGCCGGTCGGCCGCGTGAACAGATCCCTCGATGTGTTGTCCAGACCAATCGTCGTACGAACTGGTCGATCGCGCATCTCTACTTGACGGTAACCGGACCCTCGGGGGGCTGCGGCCCCCGAGTACCCCCCAAATCCACACAGGCCGTTTGCTAGGACGGGGGCCGTTTCGCCGAGGGCGGATTTGCTCGTTACTCTAGGTGATGAGAGCTGCGGTGCGTAACCAGCAGGGGGAGCGGGCAGGTCAATTTATGGTGGCGGTTTGCCAGCCTGAAGCGATTGCCACTTGCGCGCCGGGCCGACCCAGTGTGAACTGTCCCAACAAGAAGTGCTGACGTGCTGTCGCCGTCAGGGGGATGGGCCCGCCGTTCGCGCGGGCTGATAATCCCTCCGGCGCGGCGGTGCGGGGAGGGATTCGAGGAGGACGTCAGTGAGCGCGACCGCGGGCCAGGCGCAGGACGAACGCGGCCAGGCCGAGCGGCTCGGTATCAAACCGGGCCAGGTGGTGCAGGAGATTGGCTACGACGATGATTGCGACGAGCAGCTGCGCGGCGCGATCACCCGGATAGACGGCGTAGAGCTAGTCGACGAGGATTACGACGACGTGGTCAACGTGGTCCTGCTGTGGTGGCGGGACGGCGACGGGGACCTCGTCGACGCGCTGGTCGACGCGCTTACGCCGCTCGCCGACGGGGGCTACATCTGGCTTCTCACGCCGAAGGCGGGCAGGTCAGCGCATGTCGAGCCGAGCGATATCGGCGAGGCCGCGCCCACGGCCGGCCTGTCACAGACCTCGAGCGTGAGCGCGGCCCGCGACTGGTCAGGCACGCGGCTGGTCGCCCCCAAGGCGCGCAGATGAGGTTCTGACCAGGCTAGACCGGGCCGACCTCGGTGCGTCGCCGACCGGCCGTTCGGCTGATTTCATCCCGAACGGTCCTGGCTTTCGCGCCCCGGACAGGTGGCAGACTTGGTGGGTGGAAGGCACATTCACGAATGCGGTGAAAGGACCAGCCATGGCGGTGGAAGTAGGCGACCAGGCGCCCGACTTCGAGCTGAAGGACCAGCACGGCACGCCCGTGCGGCTGTCTGGCTTCCGCGGACGTCGCAGCGTCGTGCTCGTCTTTTACCCGCTGGCGTTCAGCGGCGTGTGCACCGGTGAACTGTGCGCCATCCGCGACGAGTTCCCCGAGGTCAACCGGGACGACGTCGAGGTGCTCACCGTCTCGGTGGACTCTACCTTCGCCCACCGGGCCTGGGCCGACGCCGAACATTTCCAGTTCGGCCTGCTGTCGGATTTCTGGCCGCACGGGGATGTGGCCGAGCTGTACGGTGTGTTCGACTCCGAGCGCGGTCTCGCGACCCGGGGCACGTTCATCATCGACAAGGACGGCGTGGTGCGGTGGAAGGTCGTCAACCCGATCCCGCAGGCACGCGATCTCGCCGAATACTCCAAGGCGCTCGCCGCGCTCGGTTAGCGTCTCAGCCTGAGGGAGGCATGGGGGATTGCCGTGTTACCGCTGCGGCGTGCGGCAGACGGACCCGGAGCGGGGGAAGAGCCCCTGGCGCCGCGGAGTGCGGCGCGACGAACTGGTCCTGGTCTGCCCGGCGTGCCAGGAATCGGGTGACTGGACCGCCGAACTCGAATCCTGCGCCAGGTGCGCCAGCGCGCACCTGATCCGGCGGCTCGGCCAGGTCGAGTGCCTGGACTGTGGCCTGGTCCGCGAGCCCGAGGCGGCCCTGGTTCATGCGGGGAGCCCCTCCGCGGCTGGCCCCTCCGCGGCTGGCCCCGATGCCGCGCTGGCCGAGGAGGTCGGCCGCGCCCTGGACCGCCTGCTCGGCCGCCGCTGATCTGTGCCGCCGCTGATCTGCGGGGAGCGGGCCGGCGTTTAAGCCGGCTCACGATTGGTAGCGCGAATGGGTGGACGGACACATCCGCGACAACGGAGGAGGCACACATCATGGACGCCAAGGTGCGTGACGTGATGACGCCGGACCCTATCGGGGTGGGCTATCACCAGTCGATCCGCGAAGCCGCCCGTACGATGCGGGACTGGGGAGTCGGCGCTGTCCTCGTGGTGAACGACCAGTCGCTGCATGGCCTGATCACCGACCGCGACCTCGTGGTCAGGGCGGTGGCCGAGGCCAAGGGGCCTGACCAGCCGGTCGGTCCGCTGAGCAGCGGGGACCTGATCGGCGTGGACGTGGACGCGGACGCTGGCGAGGCCGTCAGGCTGATGCGCGAGTACGCCGTGCGCAGGCTGCCCGTTATCGAGGACGGACAGGTCGCGGGCATGGTGTCGCTAGGTGACCTGGCCCTGCAGGACGACCCCGCCTGCGCGCTCGCCGAGGTCAGCAAGGCGACCGCCAACGTCTGACAGACCCATGGCCGTAGAGATCACCGTCGGCGGCATCACGGTGCCGCTCTCGCATCCGGACAAGGTCCTGTAAGCCTGAATTGATCGTCAGGGAGCTGCTCGGCCGGCACGGGCGGCTGTACGCCGAGGACGCCGGCATCCGGCTCGCCGACCGCCTGCCAAGGTGACCAGCGGAGCGCACCGGGTCCGGCTGCCCGGCGACCGCGAGTCGCTGGCCGGGCTCCTGGCGGCCAGCGGCCAGCCCGCGCGGCTCGCCGCCGCGCTGGTCCGCGTATCGCTGAGCCAGCGGGCCGCCAGCGAGGTTACTGCTTCTGTGCGCGACTAATCCCGTTCCGGACGCGACTGGTCTTTCGTGCCCGTTACACTACTGAGATCCTGCCGTATGCGGCTTGATACCTCGCCCATCCGCCCGTTTGCTGCGTGTAGGCATGGGTAGGCGAGGATCTCCGCAGCCGCGATCTTACGGCGCAGGAGCCTTGGTGAGGATGTGAGTGTTAGAAATGAGCCTGCCCGCTTGCCAGCAGCGCGTACTAGATCGTATGGAGGGCGCCCTGCGGGACAGCGAGCCCCGTCTGACGTCCATGTACGCGATTTTCGCTCGCCTTAACGCCGGTGAGCCCATCGGGGCCGAGCGGCTCACGCGCAAGCGTCTGCGGTGGCTGCAGCCGGGCACGGCCATGTACGCGATCGTGCTGATTCCGGTCATGTTCGCCGCCATCATCGTCGGTGCGCTGCTCGGCGGCGGCGCGCGCAGCGCGACTGCCTGCGAGGCCAGCTATTCGGTGGGCGGCGTCTCACCGTTGACCAGCCGGCCCGCATGCGCGGTATCAGCCAAGGCGACGGTCGCGAAGAACGCGGTGCGCAAGACGATATCCGCCACCGCGCGGCTGGCCTGCGTCACGACCGGGCAGGCCGCCCGGTTCACCACCCTGGCCGGCGATGAGCAGGCGTTTCCCCCGGCTGCGCGGATACCCGTGACTACGGCTGGTCCTCCCCGGACGTGCTAGAAATGAGCCAGGGACGGAGGATCTGGTGCCGATCGAGCAGCTGGGGCATGAGGCGGCGGAACTACTGAGCCTCACCAACGGCGGAGAGGCCAGGTCGCTGAACAAGCTCGCCGAGCTCGCCGCCTGGCAGGTACCGTCGTGTTCGGGGGCAAACGCCGTCGTCTGGCGTGATGGCGAGGTGGTCAGCGGCGCGTCGACCCATCCGGACCTGGCCGAGCTGGCAGACCTGCAGATGAAAGCCGGCCGCGGCCCGATGGTGGAGGCGGCGCAAGGCGGAGCCGCCGTGAGTTGCCCGGACACGCTCGAGGAAACCCGCTGGCCCGACTTCGCCGAGGCGGCACTACGGCGCGGTGTCCGCTGCTCGGTTCACCTGGTGCGGGAACTGCCGCGCGGCGCCCTGGTGCTTTCGCTGTTCAGCGTGCGTCCCGGCGTGCTCGACGCCGAATCCAATCCGATGGCCGACATGCTCGCCGCGTTCGGCGGCGCGATGCTCACCAACGCGACCGCCTACAACCAGGCCCAGCGCACGGCCAGCCAGCTCCAGGACGCGGTGGTGGCGCGATCGGTCGTCGACCAGGCCAAGGGCATCTTGATGCATGCCCTCGGCTGCGACGCCGAGGAGGCGCTGAAGCGGCTGCGCCAGGAATCACAGCGCCGCCACGTCAAGGTCACCGAGGTGGCTACCGAGGTCGTGGCCGCCTACGGCGCCGAGGAGCCGAGGCCCAAGGCGACTAACTAGCCGGTCTGCAGCGCCTCGGCCACGGCCGAACGACTTCCTCTACCCGCGCCCCTGGCCGCCAGCGGGTCTGGCGCGTGAACACGCGTCGGCCGACCCAGCCGTAGCCGCGGCGCGGGATCGCGATCCCGACGATGCCGACGATCATGAGTACCCAGCCGGCGGTGTGCAAGTTGAAGACCGACGTATTCGTCGTCACGGCGAAGGCGAGGATCGCGCCGATGGCGATCACTGCTAGTCCCACTCCGGTTTTCATGATGGTCCTTCCGCTGTCAGGCGCCGTCGCTCATCCGGCCGTGACAGCTGATTGGGGGGTGTCGCCGGTCTCGGCGGGATCGAGTAGTCGGCTCTTCAGATGGCTGAGCGCACGCGCGAGAAGCCGGGACACGTGCATCTGCGAGATGCCGAGCCGTTCGCCGATCTCGGTCTGCGTGAGGTTGCCGTAGAAGCGCATGACCAGGATGCGCTGCTCGCGCTCGGGCAGTTCCTCCCAGTGCGCGTTGACCGCTTCCATGTCGATGGTGTGGGCGACCGCCGGATCGTCGTCGCCGAGCATGTCGGCGAGCAGGGCGGGGTCGTCCCGGTCGGACAGCGGGGCGTCGAGTGAGTAGGTGCTGAACACGAGGTCCGCCTGACGGGCCTCCTGCATGTCGTCTGCGCTGACCCCGAGCCGTTCGGCCAGTTCGGCCTCCTCGGGTGCCCGGCCGAGCTGCTGGGTGAGTTCCTCGGTGACCTTACGCAGCTCGAGCAGCAGTTCCTGAGCGGATCGGCGGACATGGATCTGCCACCGCTTGTCCCGGAAGTGACGCTTGATCTCGCCGCTGACGCACGGCTGCGCGTAGGCCGAGAGGCTATCGCCGACCTCGGGGTCGTAATTGTTTATCGCCTTCAGCAGGCCGACGTACCCGACCTGCATGAGATCCTCTGTGGGTTCGGGGCTGCCGCGGTACTGCCTGACGCACGAGCGGACCAGCTTCTGGTAGCGGTCCACGATTATCTCGCAGGCAGCGGCGCGCAACTCGCTGTCTTTCGGCAGCGCGCGGACCTTGGCCAGCAGGTCGTTGTCGGACAGCTCTTTCAGCTCCGCACGCGACCCTGAGTCGATGCTGGTGCCAGGGGCGGTGCGGAGGGCCGTGTCGTCAGCGGCGGGGGTGCCTGCTGCTGGCTTGCGGAGGGTTTCCCTCGTCAAGGTGGCCTCCTTAGGACCCTGGGATGTACGGACGAGTAGGGTGTGCCCGGCAGGAGGCGAATAAACGTAGGGACATGTGATGCTCGTCACATGTAACGGGCGGGTGGATTGACAAATCGGTACCGCGGCCGCATCCTCGCCGCAGAGAGGGCCGCGCCGGCCGCCGCTGAGCACGGCCTAGCATCAGCCCGCGCCGGTAACTACCTCCCGTGTCCTTCCTCAAACCGCCTGGCCGACTGGCACAGACGGCGCGGTGTCGCAAAAAGCGTTGTCGAAAACCTGCTTGCTGAGGGTGTAGGCAGTGAGCCGATGGGAAGCCAATGGGCCGCTGCCAGCACAGCGCCAATGGGCCGCTGCCAGCACAGCGCCAATGGGCCGCTGCCAGCACAGCACAGCTCAGGAGTGAGCAAGCCGCAATGGCCGGCCGACGGTGGGTTAAGCGGCGGTGCGAAGGCCGCTACCGGTGCGCTAGCCAGCGCTCCATGCAGGCCAGCAGCTCATCGGTGTCGACCGGCTTGGTAACGTAGTCGCTGGCCCCCGCCGCGATGCTCTTTTGCTTGTCGCCGGGCATGGCCCGGGCGGTCACCGCGATGATCGGCAGGGTGGCAAAGGCGGGCATCTGCCGGATCTGGTTCATCGTCGTGTAACCGTCCAGCCCCGGCATCATCACGTCCATCAGGATGAGGTCGGTATCTTCGGCGCCGAGCAGGGCTTCGATGCCTTTGCGGCCGTCGGCCGCCTGAGTCACCGTCATGCCGTAGAGCTCGAGCGTGCTCGTGATCGCGAACACGTTGCGCGTGTCGTCGTCGATCACGAGGATTCGCCGCCCGCGCAGCGCCTCATGGCTCCCCGGCTGCGGCAGCCGACGTGCCCCGGTGTCGGTGCCGGGATCGCTTATCAGCGCGGGGACGTGATCGGGCTGAGCGGCGGAGAGGTGCAAGGCGATGCGTTCACGGAGTTCGTCGAGCGAGGGCAGCAGCTCGAGCGGCTGTGCACCGAAACGCAGCCTGGCCAGCCGGGCCTGCGCACTGTCGAGCTTGTCCCTGGTGTGCGCGAGCACGGGAACATCACGCAGTTCGGGCTCCTCCTGGAGCCGTTCGAGGAAGGCGAACGCCGAGGCATCCTCGAGGCCGAGGTCCAGCACGACACATTGATGCGGTGCCGCACTCAGGGCATCGATGCCCTGCTCAGGACTGGTCGCTGTGCCCACGTGGACAGGTCCGTGGATGCCGGTGAGGTCGGATACCGCGCTGTGCGCGAGCAAAGTCAGCAGCCCGCCACGCGCGCCTTCTAGCACCAGCAGACGCCGGCCTCCCGAGGTGGGGTCGTTGGGAACGGCAGGTTGCAGCTGAAGGGCCTCGGTGGCCTCGACTGGCTCGCGGTTCAGCGGAGCGTCCAGGCCGTCGTGGGCGTCGGCCCGGTCGGCGGTGGCGCCGGGCACCTCGCAGGGCAGGAAGAGCGTGAACGTGCTGCCCCGGCCGAGCTCGCTCTCCGCGGTGATCTCTCCGCCCAGTAGCGCGCCCACCTCGCGGGCGATCGATAGCCCGAGTCCGGTACCGCCGTACCGGCGGCTGAGCGTGCCGTCGCCTTGCTGGAAGGCGCCGAAGATCGTACTAAGGTTTTCCGCCGCGATGCCGATGCCGGTATCGGCGACCGAGAAAACGAGCATGTCCCCGTCGTTTGGCGCGCCCCGGGTGTCCCGGCCGACGCGCAGCATGACGTGGCCTTGCTCGGTGAACTTGACCGCGTTCGCCAGCAGGTTGCCGAGCACCTGGCGGAGCCGCTGGCGATCGGTATGCAACTCCGGTGGGGTCTCCGCCGCTGCCTCGACGGCGAACTCCAGGCCCTTCTCCGCGGTAAGCGGCTGGAACGTAGCCTGGATGTCCTCGAGCAGCGCACTGAGCGGGAAATGTTCCGCGTGGATATCCATGCGCCCGGCCTCGACCTTGGACAGGTCAAGGATGTCGTTGATGAGCTGGAGCAGGTCCGAGCCGGCCGAGTGGATGACGTTGGCGTACTCGACCTGTTTGGCACTCAGGTTACGGCCCGGGTTCTGGGCCAGCAGGCGGGCCAGGATCAGCAGGCTGTTCAGCGGGGTGCGCAGCTCGTGGGACATGTTCGCGAGGAACTGCGATTTGTACTTCGAGGCGAGCGCCAGTTGCCGCGCCCGCTCCTCGATCTCCTGCCTGGCCCGTTCGATCTCGGCGTTCTTGGTCTCGATGTCGCGGTTCTGGGCGGCCAGCAGTGCCGCCTTGTCTTCCAGTTCGGCGTTGGAGCGCTGCAGCTCCACCTGCTGGTTCTGCAGCTCCTCCGACCGCGCCTGCAGCTCCGAGGTGAGCCGCTGCGACTCCTCGAGCAGGGCGTCGGTGCGGGAGTTGGCGATGATCGTATTGAAGTTCACCCCAAGGGTCTCGGTCAGCTGCTCCAGGAAGTCGGTCTGCACCGGGGTGAACGGGGTGAACGAGGCGAGCTCGATCACGCCGAGCACCTGGTCTTCGAACAAGATCGGCAGCACCGCCAGGTTGGCGGGCGGCGCCTCGCCGAGGCCGGACGATATCTTGACGTAGCCCTCGGGCAGGTTGGCGACCACGATCGACCGTTTGCTCCGGGCCGCCTGGCCGATGAGTGACTGGCCCAGCCGGTACTGGATCGGCGCCGCCTTGTCGGCCCGCAGCCCGTAGCCGGCGATGAGGCGGAGCTGGGTGTCGCCGTTGGCCGGCTCGGACAGGAAGAAGGTGCCGTGCTGCGCGCCGACCAGCGGGGCGAGCTCGTCCATCATCAGCTCAGCCACGATGGCCAGGTCCCGGTGGCCCTGCATCATGCCCGCGATCCTGGCCAGGTTGGTCTTCAGCCAGTCTTGCTGCTGGTTGGCCCGGATGGTCTCGCGCAGCGACTGGACCATCGCGTTGATGTTGTCCTTGAGCTCGGCGACCTCACCCTGGGCCTCGACCGAAATGGACCGGGTCAGGTCGCCCGAGGCGACCGCGCTGGTAACCTCGGCGATCGCGCGGACCTGCCGGGTGAGGTTCCCGGCCAGCTCGTTCACGTTCTCGGTCAGCCGCTTCCAGGTACCGGACACGCCCTCGACCTCGGCCTGGCCGCCCAGGCGGCCCTCGCTGCCGACTTCACGGGCGACCCGGGTGACTTCGGCGGCGAACGAGGACAGCTGGTCGACCATGGTGTTGATGGTGGTCTTGAGCTCGAGGATCTCGCCGCGCGCGTCCACGTCGATCTTCTTGGACAGGTCACCCTGGGCGACGGCGGTGGTGACCTGGGCGATGTTGCGGACCTGGCCGGTCAGGTTGTTCGCCATCGAGTTGACGTTGTCGGTCAGGTCCTTCCAGGTGCCGGCCACGCCCTTGACGTCGGCCTGGCCGCCCAGCCGTCCCTCGGTACCGACCTCGCGGGCGACCCGGGTCACCTCGTCGGCGAACGCGGACAGCGTGCCCACCATCCGGTTGATCGTCTGGGCCAGCGCGGCGACCTCGCCCTTGGCTTCCACCGTGATCTGCTGGCTCAGGTCACCGCGTTCCACCGCCGTGGCCACCTGGGCGATCGAGCGCACCTGGGCGGTCAGGTTGGACGCCATCACGTTGACGTTGTCGGTCAGGTCTTTCCAGGTGCCCGAGACGCCGCGGACGACGGCCTGACCGCCGAGGTTACCGAGGGTGCCGACCTCGCGGGCCACCCTGGTCACCTCGTCGGCGAACGCGGAGAGCTGGTCGACCATCGTGTTGATGGTCTCCTTCAGTTCCATGATCTCGCCGCGAGCGTCGACCCGGATCTTCTGGCTCAGGTCGCCCTTGGCCACCGCGGTTGTCACCTCGGCGATGGAGCGGACCTGATCGGTCAGGTTGGCCGCCATGACGTTGACGGATTCGGTCAGGTCCTTCCATGTGCCGGAGACGCCCTTGACGTCGGCCTGGCCGCCCAGCCTGCCTTCGGTGCCGACCTCACGGGCCACCCTGGTCACCTCAGCGGCGAACGACGACAGCTGATCGACCATGGTGTTCAGGGTGGACTTCAGCTCGAGGATCTCACCGCGCGCGTCCACGTCGATCTTCTGGCTCAGGTCGCCCTTGGCCACCGCGGTCGCCACCTGGGCGATGTTGCGCACCTGCCCGGTGAGGTTGCCTGCCATGGCGTTGACCGAGTCGGTCAGGTCTTTCCAGGTGCCCGATACCCCGGGGACATAGGCCTGGCCGCCGAGTTTGCCTTCGGTGCCGACTTCGCGGGCCACCCTGGTCACCTCGGAGGTGAACAGGTCGAGCTGGTCCGCCATCCCGTTGAACTCCGTGGCGATCTCGTCCATCAGCGGGTCGCCGGTCTTGTCCAGGCGGGTGCTGAAGTCGCCGCCGCGCACCGCGGTCAAGCCCGCGAGCAGCTGCTCAAGTCCTGACTTGTCAAGCCGCGGACCGGACTGGACCATATCCGTCACCAAGCGCTCCCATCAGCTGCGCCGGTGCGCCTCGGGCGCGTCGGCACCGTCGTGCGATCCCTATCGATGGTAGACCGGATGTAACTATCATGGGCCGGACAGACTGCTTAGCAGCGCCAGGGCTTCACGAAGCCGGCCCGCTGTGCCGGGGGGACAGGGTGATTCAGGGAGGTGGGTGACTGTGGCGGGCCGCGATGATGACATGCTGCGGCTGATCGCGGTCATCGACCATCAGCGGCGTGAGCTTGACCGCGTTCGTGCCGCGGCCGCCAGTGAGTCGGTCGTCGCGATGGCCCGGGGCGCGCTGATGGAACGGCTCGGCCTGTCTGCGGCAGAGGCCGCGAGCCAGCTGGCTGAACTCGCCGCGGCGACCGGAATATCGCTCGCTGAAATGGCGGCGGCTGTCCTGGCCTCCGGGGCGTCCGCCGATACCAATGTGACCGCCGTTGTGCGCGCATCGGGAAGTGGTGACGCCCCCGAGGGAACCTTTGTGCCGGCGGCTGGTCAGCCCCGCACACCGCGAGCCACGGGGGCGGCAGGTCTTAAGGACGAACCAGGCTTGCCCAGGCCCGGCTTGCCCATGGTCGACGCCGCGGCCGAACTGGCTGCCGACGGTGCCGAACTGGTCGGCACCCTGGCGCAGGTACTGACGCCCCTGGGCGCGACCGCGGTGGTGCTCTGGCTGCTCGAAGCGGACGGGGCGCTGGCGTTGCTCGGCGAGATCGGCCTGTCCGGCGGCGAGGCCAGCCGCTGGCGGCACATCCCGCCGCAACTGGACTGTCCCGCCCAGCGTGTCGCGCGCGGTGCCGCCGACCTGTGGTGGCATGCGGGACGTCCGGAAGCAGACAACGCCCCGGCCGCCGGCCGCCCGGGCGGGGCCCGGGCCGTCCTCGCGCTCCGCGAGCGGAACGGCGAGCTGCTCGGCGTTATGGAAGCTAGCTGGCCGGAGCCGATGGGGCCCTTCACGCCCGAGATCCGCCAGCACTTGTCCTCCCTGGCCGCAGGCTGCGCCCGGGTGGTTGGCGCGCGCCTGGCGCACGGGGACCTGGCGGCTGCCCAGCCGAAGCCGGCGGTGTACGCACTGCTCGACGACCTGGCCGACTCGGTACTCGTGGTCCAGGCGGTCAGGGATGACGCCGGGCAGCTGACCGACTTCAGCATCGAGCACGTCAATCCGGGCTTCCGCGACCCCGCGGGCTGCACTGGGCTCGACCTGACCAGGCTGACCTTGCTCGAGGCGTACCCGGCGAGCGTATCCGGCCAGGGGTTGTTCGTCCGCGCCAGGCAGGTCCTGGCCGACGGCATCTCCCAGCATGTTCCCGGGCCGTTGACCGCGTCCCTGGCCAGCGGGCTCCCGGCGAACGACACCGGCGCCGATGCGGGCCTGGCGCCCCTCGCCGACCTCCGGGTGGCGCGGTTCTTTGACGGGGTGATCTTCAGCTGGCATCGCGAGGGCACAGATGACCAGCTGGCCGCGCTCCTCGATCACGCGCAGCGGCTGGGCCGTCTCGGCGGCTGGGAGGAGAACCTCGTCACGGGCATCGTGCGCTGGACCGATTCGGCCTTCGAGCTATTCGGCCTGGAGCCGCATCCGGGCGCCGAGATACCACTGGCGGATCTGCACAGTTACGTGATGGCCGCCGATAAGCCGGTGGTGAAGCGTTTCCGCCATAGCCTGTCCGAACAGCGCGAGGCCCTGACGGCCACCTTCCGTGTCGTCCACCCTGAGGACCGGAGCATCAGGCAGATCCGCGTCTTCGCCGAACCGGCGGCGGACGCGGCCGGTACCGTCATCGCGCTGCGCGGTGCCTTCCAGGATGTCTCGGCTCAGTACCATACGCAGGTCGCGCTGGCCGCCACGCGGGACCAGCTCGCCGACAGCGAGCAGCGCGTGGCGGAGGAGCACCTGCTCGCGCTGCGCTTGCAGCAGGCGATCATGCCTCCGGATGAAGAGCCGGTGGCGGCGGCCGGGATCGACGTAGCCGTACGCTACCGCCCGGTCGGCGAGGGTCACCTGGTGGGTGGCGACTGGTATGACACGCTGCTGCTGCCGGGCAAAGACGTGCTCGTGGTCGTCGGGGACGTGGCGGGCCATGGCATCGATGCGGTGACCGGGATGGTGGCGGCCCGTAACTCGCTCCGCGGCCTGGCCATCACCGGGGCAGGCCCGGCCGAGCTGATCCGCCTGCTCAACGCGGTGATGTGCGACCTCACCGCGGGAGTAGTGGGGACCGTCGTCTGCGGGCTCTACAACCCCAGTACGCACGTGCTGCGCTGGGCCCGCGCCGGGCACCTGCCGCCGGTTCTGGTCCGCGACGGAACCGCCGCCGACCTGCCGCTGCCGGGGGGAGTCTTGCTCGGCATGGACCCCGAGGCCAGGTACGAAGAGGCTACCCAGTTGCTGCGTCCCGGCGACACGCTGCTGCTTTTCACCGACGGGCTCATCGAGCGGCGGGGCGAGTCGATCGTCGACGTGCTCAGGGAATTCGTCGATACGCTCGGTTCGGCCCCCGGGTTCGGCGAGCCGGATCCAACCGCCGCCGCACAGGCCGACCGGATACTCGCGAACGCGGTCTCCGACACAGATGACGACGCCTGCCTGGTGGCTGTCCGCATCCGCTGAACCCTGCCATCAGGCTTCTCGTCGCGCACGCCGGCCTGGTTCCCCAGCCACCGGCCGAAAACGGTTCCGGACAACCGAGAGCCCGGGAAGCGTGCGCTTCCCGGGCCTCAGCTAGGACGCCTGCGGGGGGGATACAGGCTCCCGCTCTAGTTTTACGCCGCCTGGGGGGTGACGCGGTCGTAAACCGCCAGGGTTTCTGCCGCGATCCTGTCCCACGAGTACCGGGACCGCACCCGGTCAACCGCTGCCACCCCGTACGCCTCGATCAGCATGGGGTGCGCGAGCAACTGCCGAATCCGCTGGGCCAGCAGGGCCGGCCGGTCCGGCGGGATGATGATGCCGGTCGTCCCGTCCACCACAGCGTCCATGTGCCCGCCGACCGGGGGAGCGATGACGGGGGTGCCGCACGCCATCGCCTGCAGCGAGGTAGTGCCGGAGGGCTCGTACTGACAGGTGCTGACCACTAGGTCAGCGGAGCGCAGCAGGGATGGCATGGCGGTGTACTCCACCATGCCGGTGAAGATCACGCGGTCGGTGATGCCCAGCGTGGCCGCGAACTTGGCCAGCTTGACGTAGCCGTCGTCGTTGGGCAGCTCCGCCTCGGCTGGGCCGCCCACGACCAGGAGCTCGGCGTCCGGCACCCGGGTCAGCGCCCGCAGCAGCGTCTCCAGCGGCTTGGGCTGAGTCAGGTCCGCCGCGGTGAGCAGCCGCGGCCGGCCGTTCCGCTGGGCCACCGGGCCTTCCGGAACGAACAGGTCGGTGTTCACGCCCCAGGGTACGACCCGGATCGAGGAGCGGTGCACGCCCAGGCTGGCCAGGTCAGCGACCTCGGCGGAGTTGGTCGCCACCACCGCGGTGGCGCTGCGGCCGATGGCCGGCTCGAGCCTGATCCGCGCTGCGGACGCGCCGTCCGCCTTCACCGCGCCGCCCTGCTCGCGGAAACCGGCCACCCGGCGCTCGGTGACGCCCAGGGAGCTGAACTCCTGCACGACCGGGATGCCCAGGTCGCGCGCGGCGGCTAGCGCGGCCAGGCCGCTGGTCCAGCGCAGCGCGTGCACCACGTCCGGGCGTTCGCTCTGCCAGAGGCTGCGCAGCGGTCCGCTGAAGGCGGGTATCCGCTCGAGCAGGTCGGCGTCGTTCAGTCCCCCCGGCTCGGCGGCGGTCTGCGGGACCGGGCCGGCGTTGATGTGCTCGACCCGGACGCCGGCGTGCAGCTCGGCCTGGTCCGGCAGGTCGGCCAGGTTCTTCTGGGTGTATACGGTCACCTGGTGACCCTGGCCGGCGAGCTTGCGGGTGAGCTCGCTGAGCCCGTTGTCGTCACGGTCAGGACCGGACCCGGCGCGGGGACGCAGCGGCGTCGCGTTCTGGGCTACTAGGGCGATCTTCATGGGGGCCTCTCTCGCTTCGAACCTCGGTCAAGGTGTTCGCTAGCGAGAGACGGAAAAGTGGTGCCCGATCTGCGCGCTCCGCGAAACACCATGTCGCGTTGAGCGTGCCTGCGTCGTAGGCACCACTAGGAAGAAGCATATCCCATCGTGGGAGATTGCAAACCTCGCCCCTGCCGGCATGTCGGCCCGACGCGGTTTTCGCAGGTCAGCGCTGTAGGCTAGCCCGCTGCAGCTTCCGCCACGCTCTCAAAGACGGGGATCAGCCGGTCGGCGGTGGTCAGCCGCAGGATCTTGGCCACCGCGGCCTGCGGGGACACCAGCGCGAGGACGCCGCCCTGCCGGTCGAGCGAGCGGTTCACCCGCAGCAGCGCGTGCAGCGCGGAGGAGTCCATGAAGCGAAGCCCGGACATGTCGATGATCAGCGTGCGCGGCTGCTGCGAGACCTCGTCATCGAGCAGGCGGCGCAGTTCGTCCGTATTCGTCACGTCGGCCTCGCCGGCGATCTCCACCAGCGTGTAAGGTTCGCCGGCGGATTCCCGGGCCGTCACAGAGACCGTCAGCAGATCCACGCACTTGTTGTACCACAAGGCGGTGAGCGGCGGGATACGCCCAGCAAGTGAGAAACCGTATCAGTGACCTGCGTCGGCATTCGGCAGGGTCATGTGCAGGCTGAGCGTCGTGCCGGTCTCGTCCGATTGCATGTCGACCTGGTCGCAGACCTGGTTGACGATCCAGAGCCCGTGCCCGCCCAGGGCGTCCAGTGACGGCTCGCGGCGGCCAGCCAGCGGGTCGGTGATGACCCCCTCGTCGTGGATCTGGCAGACGATTTCCCTCGCGTCGTACCAGATCTTCAGGCTGCCCGGGGACTTGGCGTGCTTCACCGTATTGGCCGCTACCTCGCTGACCGCCAGCGTGAGGTCGATGGCGCGGGCTTCGGTCAGCCCGGCCTCGATCGCGTACCGGTGCACGACGGCCCGGATCGCGGCCAGGTCAGTGGTGTACGTGTACGACATCGGACCACCGGGATCTGGAGCGGGCAGCGGGCCGCCACCGTCCGGCCGGGGAACCGGCTGAACGGGGAGCGCTTCTTGTCCCGCAGGTACGCGCTGCGCGATCTTGCCATCCCGGGCCATCAGCAGACACGATACACCGGCACGGGAAACGGTCCGTCAGGATGTGCCCGGTTGTACCGAATGCCGAATCCGCCGGACATCGGACCCTGCGTCCACGTGTATCCGCCGTATACGGGGTAGACGTAGAAACGTCCCGCCTTCGCAGCTCTTCGGAAAGGTAGGAGCTGCCCGTCTTTCGGAGGTAACCATGCGAGTCGGAGGGCTCGTCGTGCTAATTTGGCTGGTAATCGGAGCGATAGCGGCCGGCCAGCGCGGATATTACGGATCGTCGGCGGATAACTGCGCCCACGCCGGCACGATCGTCGCCACGGTCGCGGCCGGCCCCCTTAATTACGTAGGCGTCAATCCCAAGGTTTCCTGCCATTTGCCCTCCCCGAGCAGCTGAGCCCGGGCGCGTCAGGCCCGGGGATAAGCGGAGCAAGCGGCTCACGATTCGGGTTGAGATCTCCCTTCGGTAAATACCGGCAAATGAATGTCACGGCGGCGCGAGTGCGCAGCGGCACCGCGACAATGTGCGGGCGCAGGCCAGTGCCACAGAAGCCTTTTTTTACCGAACGAACCGTGGTGCGTGCCATTGCGTACCTACCGGGCCACCTGACGGTAGGCCCGCCTGGCCCGGTCCGCCCGGCGCAGCACCCTCGGGCCGAACTCGTCAGGCCGATCCCGCTGACCGCCACGGTACAGGCGCGATGTCCCCAAGCCGCCGGTGGACGAAGAACTAGATAAGAAGCCTTAAGACGAAGGGTCGGCACCGAGCTGGATCTGGATGCTGTCGGACCCCACCCGGTCCAGGGAATGTTCCCAGGTACGATCCGGCCAGTAGTAGCGGGCAACCCCTCTAGCGGGCCGGTACTCCGCGGTGTACAGCGTCCCGAAACCCTCGTGGAAACGGGTGGCGTACAGCGGGGAGTGCAGGCACGCCGTCACGATGCCCGGGACATCGGTGTCGGCGGCGAGCAGTTCCTCCAAGTGCTGCTGGCGTTCGACGGTCCGGATCGCCGCCGCGTACGGCGCCCATTCCACCCGGCCCTGATAGTTGGTGGCGACGGCCAGGCTGGTGACGCGCGCCCGCCGGTCCGGCGCCAGATATGCCGTGGCCCGCTGGCCGTCCCGGTCCAGTGCGGTGACGTTGTACGACATGTGGACCGGGATGCGGCGCAGGACCTGCATGGCCTCCCCGGTGGTCCCGCAGGTCTCGAGCACATAGCGGATCACCATCGGGATGCCGAAGCCCTCGCCGGTTTGCGGCCGCCCCCCGAAGGTGAGCGAGACGGCAAGACCGGCGCTGTTAACCCCGTCCAGCAATCCCCACAGGCAGTCGAGCATGCCGAGCACCCGCCGCCCGGCGTACGCCGTCCTCGCCACCACCGCATCGAACAGCCGGTAGTCCCAGTCGTAGTTGCGGACCAGCGCGGGGCCGCCCGTTAGGACCGCCGCCTGCGAGCAGCCGGTCAGGAACGGCGGCGGGTTCCACAGCGCCAGCGCCGCGGCGGCCTCGGGGTCGTCACCGAGCAGGCCGGTCAGCCGCTGCCAGACCGGAACGAGCTCGGGCATGTGCTCCTCGAGCCGCGCCCTGGCCTGCTCGGCCGTGGGGCGGGTGTTGGCGCCATTGAGCCACCACCGCCGGAACGCCGGCCAGGTCGCCGCCAGGTGCGCACCGATCCGGTCGCCCGGTTCGTCCTCTTCGAAGGCCCGCAAGGTCAGCGAAACCCTGCCGTGGGGCATCTCCCGCGGGACCGCCTGTTCCCATGGGGTCGCCGGCCATCGCCCGGGGGTCCAGTCCGTCGCAGCGACTCGCTGCAGCCAGGACCGCCAGTCTGACCAGTCGACGTCTTCCACCCACCGCTGCCAGTCTTGCCAGCTGGAAGGCGCAGCCACCTGCTGGCCGCGGTCTGGATCTGCCGTCACGCCGCCTCCGTCCCCAACACCCTCTTCACACACGGCCGGTACAAGGCGAACCTATGTCATGCCGACGTGGCACGGCGGGCACCCGGCCCGGTTCGAGTAGTCCTCACGCTTATCGCCGTAGTCGCGCGTGTAGTCCCAGCCGCCTTGGGTATCCAGGACCGGACGATCGGGGCGAAAAACGAAGGGGGTGCTGATATGGCGCACGGCGAGACGTCCGCCGCCCAGACCAGCGTGGCCCGGACCGGCGCGGCCCGGACCACGGAGACGGTCGCAGTGCTCGGTGCCGGCGGGACCATGGGCTTCCCGATGGCGCGGAACATCGCCCGGGCCGGGATCCCAGTCCGGGCCTGGAACCGGACCCGCGTCAAGGCCGAACCGCTGGCCGCCGACGGCGCCTACATCGCAGACACCCCGGCCGACGCCGCCACCGGAGCCGGCATCGTGCTCACCATGCTGGCCGACTCCGATGCCGTGCTGGCGGTAATGGAGGGCGACGACGGGGCGCTGCCGGTCATGGCCGACACCGGCGAGGCCGTTCATCCCATCTGGCTGCAGATGAGCACCATCGGCGAGGAAGCCACCGAGTGGTGCATCAGCCTGGCCGGCCGCTACGGCGTGGGGTTCGTCGACGCACCCGTGCTCGGCACGCGACAGCCGGCCGAGCAGGGCCAGCTCGTGGTGCTCGAGTCGGGCCCGGAGGAGGCCAGGCTGCGGACCCAGCCGGTGTTCGACGCGGTTGGCCACCGGACGGTACGCGTCGGCGAGGCGGGCGCGGGCACCAGGCTGAAACTCGTCACGAACAGCTGGGTGCTCGCCGTGGTCGAGGCGGGCGCGGAGACGATCGCGCTGGCCGAGGGCATGGGCGTCGATCCGGCCCTGTTCTTCCTGGCCATCGAGGGCGGTCCGCTGGACCTGCCGTACCTGAAGATGAAGGCCCAGGCGATAGCCAAACGCGACTTCACTCCCTCCTTCCGCCTCAGGCTCGCCGCCAAGGACGCCAACCTGGTGACCGAAGCGGCCTGGCACCACGGCCTGGACCTGCCGCTGCTCGAGCAGCTGGCGCGCCGCCTCGGCGCCGCCGCCGCCGAGTATGGCGACGAGGACATCAGCGCCACCTACCTGATCAGCGCGCCGGAGCATGGGGCATGACCAGCCGGAGCGGCCTACTAGGCTCTGGCGAACTGCCGGGTACTCTGCAGCGCTCGTCGCAAGAAGCCCAGGAGGCGTTCACCAAGGCGCATGACAGCGCGGTACAGACCTACGGGGCGGGGGATCAGGCGGACCGGGCCGCGTACTCGGAGCTCAAGCAGAGTTTTGAGAAATGCGGCGACCACTGGATCGCCAAGGCCGATCCTGAGGACTAGCGTCCGCTGCTTACCGTGGGCGTGTGGATGAGCTGGCCGGTTCCGCCTCGTTGCTGAACGACCAGGACGGGCTGCACTGCCCCCTGGCGGAGCACGGCTACCTGTTTTTCCGCGGCCTGCTGCCGGCCGCGCAGGTCCGCGCGGTGCCTTACCAGCGCAGCGCGTCGGGGGAGCCGCCGTTCTCCGTGATCAGCTGGTGGGCGGCAGCCTCGGCCGTGGGCTTGCGCGCGACCCGCTCGGCGACCAGGGCGCGGGCCAGGCTGTCGTCGCCGGCCCGGGCGGCCGCGGCGATCAGGGTCAGGTCGATGATGTCGCGCTGCGCGTGGCTCCCGCCGACCGCGTTGGCCCGGGGCCGGATGTCGATGAGCAGGTCTATGGCCCGGTCCGGGTGGCCGGCGGCGAACGCGCCGAAGGCCTCGAGCAACGCCAGGCCGGCCCGCTCGGTGGCGCCCGCGTTGGTCGGCGCGGTCAGGGACCGGTTCGATGCGATTACCCGTTCGGTCCGCAGGACGTCTCCGGCCAGGCTGAACGCCATTACCGCGTGCCAGTCGTTGAAGATGTAGACCGGGCTGCTGACCAGGTCGTCGATGTCGGCGGCCAGATGCTCGGCGCGTTCGGTCACGTCGACGCCGCACAGCGACAGCCGCCACAGCAGTGCGGCCGCGTCCACCACGTCGAGCCACTCGGTGGACCGGTCGGCCCGGATGGGGCCGTCGTACAGGGCGAGCGTCTCGTCGATCTCGCCCAGCTCCAGGTGGTACAGGCCGCGGTGCCACCAGTTGTGGACGGCGAAGAAGCTAGGGGACCAGTCCGGAGCCGAGGCGGTGAGGAAATCGACGCCGTCCCGCTGGCTGCCTTCCATCTCGAAAACATGCGCCAGTGCGTGCACCGACCAGACGTCCTTGGGATTGTGGCCGAGCGCGGCCCGGGCGCGGGATTCGGCCTGCCGGTAGTCCGCGTTCTCCTCGAGCCCGAACGCGTAGATGCCCTGTACGTACCCCCAGCCAGGGAGATCGCGGGGCCAGGCGGGCAGCACCCGGGCGGCGGTGTCGCGGAGCTCGAGCCGGTTGCCGAGGAAAAAGTAAAGGTCCTGCGCGACCTTGAGCGCGAGCAGGTCGCGCGGGTAGCACAGCAGCGCACGCTCCAGCGAGCGGGTGGTGGCTTCCCAGTTGCCGTCGACCCAGTGCCGCGCGGCGCGCAGATGATGGAGTTCCCGCTCGCCCATGGCTGTCTCGTCCAGCCGCTTCAGGATCTCCCCGGCGGCGGCAACGCCATCCGGGGTCGTTCCGTACAACTGCAGGTAGGCGCGGTAGATATGGCCCAGCACCAGGCTGTCGTCGGCGGCGACCGCCGCCTCAGCGTCCGCCGCGGGGTCGCCCGCGAGGGCGGCCAGGTCCTCGATGGCCGTATCGAGCAACTCCACCGCGTCGGCGCTGGCCGCCCGGACCGGAACCCCCCAGCGATCCGCGAATGCCTTGCCCATCTCGGGTCCCTCCTGCTATCAGGCCTCAGCCCCCGGCGCTTACCTCCACCGGGACTGCGCCAGTCCTATCGCCGGTATAACCGTCTAGGTAGGCCGGTCAATCCCCACCGCGCAGAGCAGATTTATCGGCATAGGCACGGAGCATGCGATATCGGCTGACCGCAGATCAAGCCTACTCACGGCGTCGGCGCACAAGTGCACAAGTGCACAAGCGCGTAATCGGCGCGCGGCCTAAGTGGGCTAGGTTCTAGCTGACCGGTGATGCGGAGGGGAACATCATGGCTGAGCCGGCAAAGGACGCCCAAGCGGGCCCGGGTTTCGTCGTCCTGCGCGAGGTCGGCGACGGTCAGTGGCAGCTGGTCGGCGAGCTGGCCCGCCGCCCGGGCCGCCCGGCGACGGTGAGCAGGACCCCCGCACCGGGCAGGGCGCCGGTCCGGTCACCGTCCCGTTTAGCCCTCACCCGGTACTCCCTGGCCGCCGGCCGGGCAGGCCGTCACTGCGGCGGAGCGGAAACGCCCGCTGTCGCACGCGGGTACTTCCGCTTGCTGACGGGAAGTGCAGGCACCCGCCCCACGCCGTGCCGGTTCCCGGGGCTGGTTCAGCCCTGCCGGGAATCGCGCATGCGCGCCGCTGCGGCGTATATGCGAACAGAGCACGCAGGCGTAAACTCGTGAACGCGGATGGCGAGACGGATCGCCATGCGGGTGGGGAGGCGGCCATGATCGGCGTTATTGTCACGTTCGACTACTCAGGTGATTTCGACCGGGAACGCGTGATCAAGGTGGCCGCAGGCTCCCGCGGGATGTTTGAGGGCATGCCAGGCCTCCGGCTCAAGGTCTTTACCCTGGATCAGGAGCGTCAGCGGGCAGCGAACTTTTACGTCTGGGATTCTGAGAAGACAGCGAAAGGCTTCTTCACCCAGGAGTTGCGGGACAGGGTAACCAGCCTGTACGGTGTCGCGCCCAGCATCGAGTTCGTGGAGATCGCCGAGATGATCGACAATACGCATTCCTAGGCCGATTCCGGCAGGCCATGCTGGCCTCCGGCGCGGCTTTCAGGCCCTCGCGACGGCTACCGCAGCCAGCTCCGGGATTCATGCCGTGGTTGCCGCATCGAACATCTTCTCGTGCCGCTGTCCGGGCGAGTGTCTCGGACCGGTGCTTCGCCAGCGACGCTGCGCATCGCTGGCGAAGGGTCTGCCAGGCGCGGTTCGGGAGCCCTGGGAGGGTCGTTGGGCTCCTGCCGGGAGGACCAAGGGCCCGGGTATGGCGGCCGAACGCCGCTGCCGGGGGCCGCGGCCCGTCCCCGATGCTGCGGGCGAGGGGTGCGAGGAGATGAGTGTCAGCTACTACGGCACGCTGTTGCCGGTACGTGAGCCCGGGGCCGGGCTCGCGAGCGTGGTGGCCGGTTTCCGGCTTCCCTACCGGGTGCTCGCCTCGATCTGCGTGCCTGCGGGCCGGATCGTTGTGGCCTTCGTTTCTGATAGTGCCCGGCTCAGTGGCATGTTCGCGGCCAACTGGGCTCAGGCGGGGACGGATGCCGAGCCGGACGCCACGCTGTATGCGCTGGCCCGGCCGCCCGCGGCTACGGGCTTGATGGGAGGTGGGACGGGGCGCGATGGTGGTCGCGGGAAGACAAGATGATGGTTGTCTTCGGATTCGGCTCTTACCGGCTGGCTAAGGTGTGCGTCCGGGGCATCTGCTCGGCCGTGAGCGGGGACGACATATTGTTCATGCACGGGTGCGCATTGTCGGTCGGTGCGGGAACTGGTCGGCGGGGTGTGGTTATCACGGGGAGTTCCGGGGCGGGGAAGACCACGCTCGTGGCGGGGTTGCTGCGGCATCCGGAGTATCCGGCGGCGGTGCTGAACGACGACTGGGGTGCCATTTCGCTGAGTCGCGGGGATTCGGCGGCACGGGAGAAAGGATGCTGCACATGAAGACGGGCAGCGTGCTGGCCCTTCGCCCCGGCTTCTTCACCAGCGCGCCGGCGGGCTCGTATTCGCGTGATCTGTCAGAGCGCGATGGGGCTGCCCGGATGCTGGTGTCACCGGAAAGCGTGTACGGGACGGCATGGAGCACCTCGGCAACGGTGGTAGAGCATGTGGCCGTGGTCGTGCGGGAGCCCGCGGACTGGTTGCCGCCCGGCCGCGAAGGCGAGGCGATAAGGGCGCTGGAGAGCGAGGGCGAGGCGGGCCTGGTTCACCATCACGAGGCGTTCTTCAATGGATCACTGATCCTGACGACCGAAGATGATAAGTTGCGCGAGGAACGGCACTACAGGCAGCTTCTTAGTCGCACAACGGTGTCTTGGGTAAACAATTGCAGCACACCTGAGGCCCTGGTAGGTAACTTCATCTCCTCAGTCATCAAAAGAGGTAGATAAAGCCATTCGCCGGCTTCGCGGGCCGATAGCGTCAGCCGGCGACGGCGATGCCACTCACAGGCTTCTGGGGCCGACGGGCTGCTAGATGATTTCGGCGGAACACCGCGAGCACCTGGCCGAGTTGGCCGCGGTGCGGCCTATGGAATGGGAGGCCGGGGAGATGGCTTCCCAGGCTCTGGCCGCCGATCTGCGCCATGGACCGCCCCGAGGCTGACACCAGGCTGGAGGAGGTGACAGAGGACCGCCTGATCCCGATCGCGGGGCGGGAAGCGCCAGCCCGGTTGCTGGAACGGAAATTGAACCTTCACCTTCGGCGTGGGTGCGCTCGTGAGCTAGCGGCCACGCAAGATTCCGAAGCTCATGCTGGGCACCCCAGAACGATCGGGGCATCGCTCGCGCTCGGCGGCCTGTTGCCTATCATCGCCACGCAGTGGGCTGTCCTGGCTAGTGCAGCCAGCGGTGCCGGATGACAGGATGAGACCGGCACCTGCGCCGGATGCCGTGTGGCTGGTTGCCGTGCGTCCGGCACCTGGTCAGGTAAGGGAGCGATCGGTGAACGGCACGGTCTTGGTCCGCGGGCCCAGCAGCAGGCTGGCCGAGGGCATCGTCACCCACGTCAGCCGGGCTCCGGTGGATGTGGCTCTGGCCCGGGCCCAGCACGCGGCGTACGCCGGTGCGCTGGCGGCCTGTGGCTGGATGATCCGGCAGGCGCCGGTTGCTGAGGACTGCCCGGACTCGGTCTTCATCGAAGATACGGTGGTGGTCTGCGAGGACCTGGCGGTGCTGGCCCGCCCGGGCGCGCCGGCCCGCCGGGCCGAGGTTGCCGGCGTCGCCGGGATTGTCCGGTCGCTGGGCCTGCGCATCGCCCGGATCCAGGAGCCAGGGACTCTGGACGGCGGCGATGTGCTGCAGGCCGGCCACACCGTGTACGTGGGGCGTGGCGGGCGGACCAACGGCGCGGGGATCCGCCAGCTGCGTGCGCTGCTGGCTCCGCTGGGCCGCACCGTGATCGCCGTCCCGCTGGGGAACGTGCTGCACCTGAAGTCCGCGGTGACCGCGCTGCCCGACGGCACGTTCCTGCTGCTACCGCAGCTGGTGCCGGCCGGGCTGTTCCCGGCGGTCCGCCCTGTGCAGGAAGAGGGCGGCTGCCATGTCGTCCCGCTGGGCGGGGACCGGGTGCTGATCGCCGCGTCCGCTCCCCGCACCGCTGAGCTCCTGGACGACGTGGGCTTCACCCCGGTCGTGGTGGACATCGGCGAGTTCGAGAAACTCGAAGGTTGCGTCACCTGCCTGAGCGTGCTGCTGCCCCGACGGTAACGCCGGGGCCCCTGGCGGTCAGCAGGCCAGCTTGACTGAACGGGTACGGCTGTCCCAGCAGCTCAACGCCAGCTCGCCAACTGTCTCGAGCGACGACGCGGCCACGCGCTTTCCTCGACGAGCTCCCTGAGCCGCCCGTGCCACATTTCCAGCCTGTCACAGGTGGGGGGGGTGGTGGTAGCACCGTCGCAGGATGTCCTGCTTGAGGGAATCCGGGTATTCAGCTGCTCTCGGCGGCCTGCTTCACCAGAGCTCCACAGCTCCTCGACGTCTTGACGCTCGGTGGGCTCGGCTCCGATCGAGACCCGAACCGCCCAGGTGCCGTCTAGAAGGGACGGTGTAACCAGAGTCGCGCCTGAGGCGTTGACCGAGTCGACCCAGGAGAGCGTGTGCGCGTTCAGCGCGTCGGCGTCCAGCACCGCGCCGGTGTCAGAGACGACGCTAGCGGGTTCGTGCCTGAGCACGACGGTCTGCAGGTTGACCGGGGCGAGGACACGCCAGCCGGGGGTCGATGAGACCTGCTCAGCGAGCCAGCGAGCGTTGTCCAAGTCACGCCGTAGCCTGGCCCGGATGGCCTCAGCTCCGTCCAGCCGGAGGTGGAACCACAGCTTGAGCGCCCGGAACCGGCGGCCGAGCGGGATGCCCCAGTCCTTGTACTGAGTCACCTCACCATCAACGGCAGAACGAAGATAGGACGGGTTAGTCGACATCACCCGGATCAGATGGCCTGGGTCGGCGACGTACAGCAGCGAGCAGTCCAGCACGGTGCCCAGCCACTTGTGCGGGTTCCAGGCCAGGGAGTCCGCGCCTTCCACCCCGGCGACAAGCCACCGCATCTCCGGCAGCAGCAACGCCGAGCCCGCCATCGCCGCATCGACATGCACCCACATCCCGTACTGGCGGGCCAGCGGGATGATCTGCGCGAGCGGGTCCACGGCCGTGGTGCCGGTCGTGCCGACGCTGGCCACGACGGCTGCCGGGCGCCGGCCGACTGCCACGTCAGCCTCCAGTACCGAAGCCAGCGCTTCGGGACGCATGGCGTACGTGACCGGGTCGACGTCGACGAACCTCAGGTTGTCCTGCCCGTAACCGGCCAGGGTGACTGCCTTCGGGATCGAGGAATGCGCATGTTGCGTGGTGTAGACCGTCAGCGGCGCGCTCTCGGCCTGCATCCCGCCGCGTGCCTCGGAGTAGTCCGTCACGCGCTCGCGTGCCGCGAGCAAAGCGACGAGACACCCGCTGGAAGCCGTGTCCTGGATGACGCCCTTCCACGACTCGGGCAGCGCCGTCAGTTCGCGCAGCCACTCAACAACGACTTCCTCGACCTCCGTCAGCGCGGGAGCGGACTGCCACGTGATCCCGAGCGCGCCGAGCCCAGAGGCGGCCAGGTCACCCAGCACAGAACTGAGGGACGCGTTGGACGGGAACCAGCCGAAGTAGCGAGGGTGCTGAACCTGGGTCACGCCCGGCACGACGACGCTTTCGAGGTCGGCCAGCACCCGGCTGAACGGTTCGGCCTGCTCGGGCGCCCGGCTCGGCAGCTTCCCCGCTACCTCACCCGGTTCCACCTGCGCCTGAACCGGCATCTGCGGAATCCGGGCACGGTAGTCCGCAATCCAGTCGATCAGCTCATGACCAGATGCCCGGAACTCCTCAGGCCCCATATCGCATCTCCGCTTCCACACAACCACACAGCCCAGATCCCCAGACGCTGCCCGGGCCCGGCCTCGGCACGTTCCCTCACGCTAACTCTTCCCACCGCGATGCGCTCCCGAGGGGGCGTCGACGCGGTGATCCGCGAGACCGGACCCCGGCGACCCCGAGGCCGTGGTCGCCGAGATCACCCATCACGGCTGGTCGGCCGTGCCGGCGAACTCGCCGCCGCCCTCGCTACCGGCTGATGGGCGAAGGCGCCTGCAGAAAAAAGGCCGCCTCAAAGCGCCATGTAGACCAGCGCGGCCGCCGCCGCGCCGAGGACGGCGCCGCCGACGACCTGCCACCTCGTGTGGTCCCGCACCGCCACCCGGGACCAGCCGAGCAGCACGACCAGCAGGTAACCGCCGAGCACCAGCGGCCCGTAGATGAGCGCCAGGATGGTCACCGAACCCGATGCCACCGCGCAGTGGATGGAGATCTTCCATACCGTCGTGATGGCGGCCAGGACCGCCACGCTGACCAGCATGAAGGCGAGGTAGCCGGTCAGCAGGGCAGGGGCGCCCAGCACGACCAGCAGGATCAGCCCGGTCCCGACCGACGCGGTGATGAAGGCCAGCACCATCAGCCGGGGCAGGCGCGCCCCGACGTTCCTGTCCTCCCACCGTCCGCGCCGGATGCCGTAGGAAATGAACACTGTCGGCAGCACGGCGGTGAAGAGCGCGGCCAGCAGCCCCCACCCGGCGCCCGCCAGGCCGTCGGCGTGTCCGCCGATCATGATCACGGTGACGATCAGCCAGTTCTTCGGCTCGAGCAGGTAGGTGACCCGCTCCGCCACGGACCTGCGTGCTTGACGAACGGCCATGTCCTGACGGTACCGTCCCCGGTATGGCGGCACGTAGCGGAAGCGAGTTCCTCGGGCGGCTGGCCGCCGCCCGCGTCCACGTGGAGATCCAGGGCCAGACCCTGACCGGCGGCGTGGCCGATCATCCGGCCTTCCGCAACGTGGTGCGCAGTTACGCCGGGCTCTACGACATGCAGCACGACCCCGCCTTCCGGGACGCCCTCACCTATCCCTCCCCGGCCACCGGGGAACCAGTCGCAACCGCGTTCCTGACGCCAACCAAACCTGAAGACCTCGTCAAGCGCCGCCAGGCCTTCAAGCTATGGGCCGACCGTTCGTTCGGCATGCTCGGCCGCACCGGCGACTACCTGAACAGCGCGCTGATGGCGCTCGCCTCGGCCCAGGACTGGTTCGGCCAGGCCGGTCCGGGATTCGGCGAGAATATCCGCCGCTACTACGAGAAGGTCCGCGAGGAGGACCTGCTGTGCACGCACACGCTGATCCCGCCGCAGGCCAACCGCGCGGTCTCCGGGAGCCAGCAGGCCGGCGGCGCGCTGATGGCGCACATCGTCCGCGAGGACGATAACGGCATCGTCATCCGCGGCGCCCGGATGCTCGCCACCATCGGCCCGTTCGCCGACGAACTGCTGGTGTTCCCCTCGACGGTGCTGCGTAACGACCCCGCGGACAAGCAGTACTCCTTCGCCTGCGCCATTCCGAACGACGCACATGGTCTCCGCTACCTGGCCCGCGAGCCGCTCGATTACGGCCGGCCCCGGCACGATCACCCGCTCGGCTCCCGGTTCGAAGAACCCGACGCCGTGGTGGTGTTCGACGACGTGCACGTGCCGTACGAGCGCTGTTTCGTGCTCGGCGACCCGGACCTGTGCGACGGCTTCTACGCGCACACCTCGGCGGTGGCGCACATGACCCACCAGGTGGTCACCCGCACCACGGCCAAGACGGAGTACATCCTGGGCCTGGTCTCGCTGCTCACCCAGGCCATCGGCATCGAGCAGTTCGGTCACGTCCAGGCCGACGTGGCCGAGGTCATCACCACGCTGGAGACGCTGCGCGCGCTGCTGCGGGCGGCCGAAGCCGACGCGGCGCCGAACGAGTTCGGCGTGCTCACCCCGGCCTGGGCGCCGCTGAACACCGCCCGCATCCTCTATCCCCGGCTCTACCAGCGGTTCCCCGAGATCCTGCGCAAGCTTGGCGCGTCCGGGCTGATGGCCACCCCCACCGAGGCCGACGTGACCGGTCCCGCCGCGGCCGACATCGAGACCTACCTGCAGTCCGCCACGCTGGGCGGGGCCGACCGGGTCACGCTGTTCCGGCTGGTCTGGGACACCTGCATCTCCGCCTTCTCCGGCCGCCAGGCGCTGTATGAGTACTACTTCTTCGGCGACCCGGTGCGGATGGCCGGCGCCTACGTGGCCAGCTACGACCGCGAGCCCTGCAAGGCCGCCGTGCAGGCCTTCCTGGATAACAGGTAACGGCGCGGCGGGGCCACATATCCGGAAACGGCGGCTACTATCGCAGCAAGCTGTGGCGAGCTCATGGTCGGCGGAGGAGACAGATGATGAGCAAGGGGACGGTGATCCTGTTTCTGTGGCTTATCATCGGTGCCGCCGCGGCCGGCCAGCGCGGTTACTTCAGCACCTCCAACCTGGACTGCACGGCGGGTGCCACGATGGCCCTGACGATCGTGGCCGGCCGCTCAACTACGTCGGCCTGGACCCCAAGATCGCCTGCACCGTGCCCAAGCCAAGCGGTTCATGATCCGTCTCGAGGCACGCACCCGTCCCGCCGGGGACAGCGAAACAAAGAGGGTACTTATCGGCTAAGCTGCCGCCGCCGGACCTAATTGCCTGATATAACGGTTAATTGCACATTCCTGGCGGTTTACCACGAAACGCCTACGGGACGGGCGCACGGCCACGAGGCAGCCCGTAGATGCCCTGGGGGGGCAAGATGAGTACCTGGAGTTTCCGCGTCGCGCCCGTCATCGCGGCAATGATCATGGTCCTGGCTGGGTGCACCAATGCGCCCAGCGGCGCGACCCTTGCCTCGACGGCCAAGCCGGAGGAACAGAACGTCACGGTCGCCGCCATACCGTCGGTCGACCTGGCCGGCCTGTACGTGGCGCAGGACGAAGGGCTGTTCGCCAAGCAGGGCCTGCATGTGACGATCAGGAAAATATCCAGCAGCAAGGCGGTGATCGCCGACCAGCTGGCGGGCGAGGTGGACATCAGCGCCGGAAGCTACGTCGCCTACATCGCGGCGCAGGCTGCGGGCGCCAGGTTCCGTATCCTCGCCGAAGCCTCTGCGTTGCGACCGGATACGCGCACGCTGGTCGTCACGGCAAACTCGCGCATCGTGACCATCGCCGACCTCGTCGGCAAGAAGATCGGCGTGAACGGAACCAATAGCATCGGCACCCTGCTGATCAGCGCACTGCTTCAGGAAAACGGGATCTCACCCAAGAAGGTGAGCTTCGTAACGGACCAGAACGGCTTCCCCGATATGCCGGGACAGCTTCAGCAAGGCACCTGGCAGGCGGCGTTTCTCGCCGAGCCCTACGTCACCAAGGCCGAAGAGACCTACGGTGACCAGGAGCTGGCCGATCTCGACCAGGGTGCCAGCCTGAACTTCCCCATTGACGGGTATGTCGCCACCCAGGCGTGGGCCAAGCAGCATCCGAAGACGGCGGCTGCCTTCGTGCGGGCCATCGAGGAAGGGCAAACGGTCGCTAACGAGAACCCAGCTGCCGTCCGGGCAGCGATGGCGAAGGCCGACCAGCTGCTGCCCGTGGTGACCGCGGTCATGGCGCTGCCCGAATTCCCGATCGGCCCGGTGGATGAGAAGCGTATCCAGCGCACCGCCGTGGCCATGCTCGAGTTCGGCATGCTGAGCCGGCACTACGCTACGGAAGTCGACCAGGGAACCCTGGTCACATCGATGATCGGCGCCGCGGCTGCCCCGTAGACCCTGCCCCGGGGCATACTGGGTCGTGTCGATGACCCTGCCACGGGGGATCTTCGGGTAACCGGTCCAGGGGCAGGCGCCGCGGTCCGTTCGGTCCCAAGATTTTAATAATCCCGAACGGCCTGCAGTTTCTCCCCCGCCATCTGCCGGAGCCGGTACCGCTGGGTCTTCCCGCTGATGGTCTTGGGCAGCTCCGTGACGAACTCGACCGTCCGCGGGTACTTGTACGGCGCGATGGACTGCTTGGCGAACTCCTGCAGCTCGGCGGCCTTCGCCGGGTCCGCCGCGGCGCCCTCGCGCAGCACGACGAACGCCTGCACGACCATGCCGCGGTCCGGGTCGGGCGCGCCGATGACGGCCGCCTCGAGCACGTCCGGGTGGCCGAGCAGTGCCTCCTCGACCTCGGGCCCGGCGATGTTGTAGCCGGCCGAGATGATCATGTCGTCGCTCCGTGCCTGGAACCAGAAGTAGCCGTCGGCGTCGCGGATGTAGGTGTCGCCGGTGATGTTCCAGCCGTGCTGCACGTAGTTCCGCTGCCGCTCGTCGGACAGGTAGCGGCAGCCGGTGGGGCCCTGCACGGCGAGCCGCCCCGGCTGGCCGGCCGGGACCTCGTTCCCGTCCTCGTCCAGGATCGTAGCCCGGTAACCGGGCACGGCCTGCCCGGTCGAGCCGGGCCTGATGTCAGCGTCGGCGGCGGCGATGAACACGTGCAGCATCTCCGTCGAGCCGATGCCGTCGATGATCGCGATGCCGGTGGCCTGGTGGAATTCCTCCCACACCGACTTCGGCAGGTGCTCGCCGGCCGAGACGCAGCGCCGCAGGTGCTTCAGCGCGGACGCCTTCCCGGCGGCCAGCATGGCCCGGTAGGCGGTGGGCGCGGTGGACAGCACGGTCACGCCGTGCGCCGCGATCGCGTCGGCCAGCTCGGCCGGGGTGGCGCGCTCGATGAGCAGCGCCGACGCGCCCGCGCGGAGCGGGAACAGCAGCAGCCCGCCGAGTCCGTAGCTGAAGCCGAGCGGGGGAGTGCCGGTGAAGACGTCGTCCCGGTGCGGCATGATCACGTACCTGGAAAAGGTGTCGGCGGTGGCCAGCACATCCCGGTGGAAATGCATGGCCACCTTCGGCTGGCCGGTGGTGCCCGAGGTCGACGCGAGCATGGCCACGTCGTCGGCGGCGGTATCGGCCGGCTGGAACACCCCGTCCTTCGCCGCGCAGCGGGCGGTCAGCCCCGTAGAGTCGCCGGGTCCGGTGCCGCCGTAGTGAATCACGGTCAGCGCCGCCGCGCCGGCCGCCAGGTCCGCGGCGAAGCGATGATCGCACAGGGCCAGGCTCGGCTGGGTCAGCCCGACGATGGTGGCGATCTCCCGGGGCCGCAGCAGGGCCATGGTGGTGACCGCCACCCCGCCCGCCTTGACCACGGCGAGCCAGGCCGCGGCGAGCCACGGGCTGTTCGGGCCGCGGAGCAGCACCCGCTGGCCTGGGACCAGGCCGAAGTCCTCGGTCAGCACCTGGGCCAGCTGGTTCGTCCGGCGGATGGTCTCGCCGTAGGTCCAGGTTTCTGCCGGAGACAGCAGGCAGGGACGGTCCGCGCCATGCCGGGCGGCGGTGGCGTCGAGCAGTTCGGCGGCGCAGTTGAGCCGCTCGGGATAGTCCAGTTCCGGCAGGTCGAAGTGGAATTCCGGCCACTGGTCCAGCGGGGGAAGGCGGTCACGGCAGAAGGTGTCGAGGTGCGCCGAAGGGGAAAGCCGCATCTGACCCCACTTCCTTCGCTTCGTAGGGTAGGTCCCAGTATTTAACTTATGTGACGACAGTCAAGAGTCCGCGATACCCCGAGGCGGCTGCGTCGCTGGCCCCTTGCTAGGCAGAATTACCGGCATGGAGCCGGACGACCCTTATGATCTCCAGCGGTTCGTGGCGGCCCAGGACGCCGGCGGTACCTACCAGCGCGCCGCCGCCGAACTGCGAGCCGGCCGCAAGACCAGCCACTGGATGTGGTTCATCTTCCCCCAGATCGCCGGCCTGGGTTACAGCCCGACGGCACGGACGTATGCGATCACCTCGCTCGCGGAGGCCAGGGCGTACCTGGCGCATCCGGTCCTCGGCCCGCGGCTGACCGAAAGCGCCGCCATCCTGGCCCGCCTGGCGGACCGCACGGCCGAGCAGATCTTCGGCGAGGTCGACGCGATGAAGCTGTGGTCCTCGATGACGCTGTTCATGCGCGCCGCGCCCGGCGAGCCGGTTTTCCGCCAGGTGCTTGATCATTATTTCGGCGGCATACCCGACTCCGCGACCGAGGAGCGCAGCTGAGATCAGCCGGACCGCGTATCGCCGCAGCTGGCAAGCGCCGCTGGTCAGGTGCGGCCGGTCACGGCCCACGCCGTCGCGCTGACCTCGAACGTGCCCTCGGGCAGCTGCCGCCGGCACTGCTCGCGCAGCGCGGCCTGGCGCCGGCCGGCAGCGACGCCAGGTATGCCCCGGCCGGGCCGACGCCGAGCGTGAACGTCTCCCACCATGACTCGAACCCAGCCTGGCGTACCCGGACGGTCAGCGTGGTGGCCTGCGCCACGCCCAGCCCGGCCTGGGCGAAGAGCTCGGCCAGGTGACCTTCGCGGGCACCGGCCAGGCCCGACTCGTCGTCGGCGGCCGGGTCAAGCTCGCGCACGGCCCGCCAGAACATGGTCAGCGGCCCGCGCTCGCCCGCGTGATCCCACACGCATGCCGAGACGATCCCGCCGGGCCGGGTGACCCGCCGCATCTCCCGCAGGCCCAGCACGGGATCCGCCATGAAGTGCACGACCAGCTGCGCCAGCGCGGCATCGAAGGCGCCATCGGGGAACGGCAGTTGCTCGGCGGCGGACCTCCGGACATCCACCCCGGGCAGCCGTTCACGCACTGCGGCGCCGAACGACGCGGACGGCTCCACCGCACTGACCGCATCCGCGCCCACCCGGCTCGCCAGCTCCGCCGTCAGCGCGCCGGGCCCGCATCCCACATCCAGCACCCGCTGGCCGGGGCGGACGCCGGACAGATCAGCGAACTGCGCCGCGAGCGGCTCGGAATACCGTCCCATGAACCGCAGGTAGGCGTCTGCGCTGACATCGAAGCTCACCCGGGCAAACCTACCCGCCGCCGTGAAACGCGGCTGGCGCACGCGCCAAGGGAGTCAGCCCAGCGACATCCCCTGCTCCTGGAGTTCCTCCTGCAGCAGCCGCAACGCCTTGGGCCCCACGCCGTGCAGCTGGCCCAGCTCGGCGGCGGGCACGTTCGCGAGCTGGCTGAGCTCGGTGTGAGTTCCGGTTAGTCACCCCCTCTGCCCTCGGCGCACTGGCCCAAACGAACGCCGGGAGCACTCCGGTTTGTGCTGCGCCACCGGGTGTGCCGGGCCGATACTTGACCGGTGATCGGTGCCGCGTTCGGGGTCACGCTGGCCAGCGCTCAGGCCGGTGATGAGGCGGCGTTCGCCTGCATCTTCCGTGACGTACAGCCGGCCCTGCTGCGCTACCTGCGGATGATCGCGCCTGACCCCGACGACATGGCCGGTGACACCTGGCTTCAGGTGGTGGCCGGGCTGGGGCGGTTCCGCGGCGATGAGCAGGCCTTCCGGGCGTGGCTGTTCACCATCGCCAGGCACCGGGCCGCGGACGCCGGCCGCACCCGGGTCCGCCGTCCCGCGGTGCCGCTGAACCTGAGCGACGCGGCGCAGCAGCTGACCTCCCCGGACGCCGCCGACCAGGCGCTGGAGGCGGCTTCCACGCGGGCCGCGATCGCGCTGATCGCCTCGCTGCCGCAAGATCAGGCCGAGATCATCATGCTGCGCGTCGTGGTAGGCCTGGAGGCCAGCGACGTGGCCAGGATCGTGGGCAAGACTCCAGGGGCGGTCCGGGTGGCCGCGCACCGCGGCCTGCGCCGGCTCGCGCTCCAGGCCGAGCGGGCGGGTGTAACACATTGAGCGGGCCCGACGCTATGCAGGGTGAGATGCCTGGGTTCTTCCCCGGCCGGCCCGGCGGCGAGCACGACGAGCCGCTGCTGGACATGATCTTGGAGCGGCGCCCTATCCCCCCCGGGGCGCCGCCCGAGATTCGTGCCCTGGCGCTTATGCTCGCCGCCGTAGCCGGGCCGGCTGAACCCGGGGAGCTGGCCGGACAGAACGCTGCCTTGGCGGCGTTCACCCGGCTCGCTTCCCCAGCCGGCACCTCGCCCGCTGCCCCGCGGTCAGGCAGGCGACTGCTGCCCGGGTGGTCAGCCCGCGGCAGACTCCCCCTAGCCGCCGCACTGACCGCGGTAGCAGCGGGGCTAGGCAGCACTGCTGCGGCATATGCCGACGTGCTGCCCGGCCCGATCCAGCATTTCGCGCACGTGACGATCGGAGCGCCCGACCCGCCGCATTATTCGTCCCAGCATGCGCCCGCGGTCGCCAGCGCACCGGCGCGGCCGCGTCACCATCTCGGCACCCCCGGACCGTGGCCGACGCTCGCGGTATCCGCCTCCGCCTCCGCCTCGCCCCGCGGCGAAGCCAGCGCGCGGCCCCGGCAGTACGGATCGTCGCGATACGGGCCCGGGTCCGTCCCCAGCTGCCTCGCCACGCCGAGCCCGACCCGCGACCCGGGCAGGCCAAGTCCTAGCCCGCCCCAGCTCCACCCGAGCCCGACTCAGAATCCGGGCCGGCCCAGCGTGACCCCCACTCCGGCAGCGCCGGGACCCGGCCTCCCCGGGTGGCTCATGTCATCGTCGGCCGCGACGGCGACCGCCTGCCCGGGCAGCCCCACCCAGGATGCGGTGCGACCGGGCTAGTAGCCAAGGTCGCCTAGCCCGGCCACACGGTCCTTGGCTGGCGGGTGTCCGATATCACAGCCGCCGTACGCGGCCTGACCGCACGGGGCGTCGCGTTCCTGCGCTACGACGGCATGGACCTCGACGACGACGGCCTCTGCACGACCCCGGGCGGCGACACGACAGACAGGCGCAGACCCCGACAATTCAATCCCTGTATCTGCGCCCGCATCGAATCCCGGCACGGCGTGATTTACTCCGGAAGTCGCTGTGAAAGCTGAGCCGATTGCACGCATGGCAGAGGTTGAGGCGTTCTCCGGCTTACATCGGCGGCTTACATCAGCAGCCCATGGATAGACTGTGAATAACCTGGGGATAACCGCCGTGAAATGCGGGTAACTGCCTGCTTTCTGTGGATTGATTTGTGGATGGCGGAAGAACCCGAAAAAGGGTGGCGGCGGGCTCTTGCGCGGCGCTGGCGGATGCAGTAGAAATGCTTTCACCGCTGGAAACGGGCATCACCTGGGGGCGACCCCGGGAACGTGGGAGGAGCCGGGAGACCGGCCCTCGCGCGGGTACCTGGCCCCGGCGGGCAGCGCGGCGTCGGCTAGGCCAGGCAACTGGCCAGCGGGTGCGGCGAGGCCGGGCGGGGCCCCTCCATCTCATACATGGAGGGGCCCCGCCTGATTCTGCCCGGCAGGAATGTCTTCGCCAGGGCCGGTACGCCGGCAACACCGGAATGCCAGCCGCGACGATCTGGGGTCAGGACACAGCACGGGCGAGTCCTCGGGGCGCCCGCGGCCGGAGGCAGTGAGCGCGGGAGCCGCCGCGTCGGCAACAGACCCGTGCAAGGCCGTCGGAGTAATGGCCCGCAGGGCTGGGTGCCGCGTCGTCGCGCGAGCAGCGTCTGCCCGGCCAGATCGAACGGCCACAGATCCTGGATCGGACGGCCGGAGGTCTCGGAGGACGCGGTGCGGCAATGACTCAGGCCGCCTGTCCTGCACGGTATGCACGAGCTCCAGCGCCCGCCGGCGCGGACGATGTCAACCGGGCCCAGGCCAGATCCGCGTCCGGCGTGCCGGCCGCCTCACGCAAGCACCGGCACGCCGGCGCGCTGCTGCCTGCCAGCTGGGCACGAGAACGTGTTACAGGCTTTGCTGTGCACAACCATGTGGATCACTTGTGTAAAACGGCGCCGGGCCTGTGCGCACGTTGGGAAATGCTGGGGATTGTATTGCCGGGCCGCGCCCGTAACAGGGCCGTCACCTGGGAGAGAGCGATCCGCGCCCTGTGCACAGAGATAGAACCGGAATTGTCCACACGCCACGCCGCAATAGCGCATAAATAAGCCGAACGTTTACCGTAAATATATCCAGCCGTGATTCGGAGCCGGAAGCGTCAATCAATGAAACCCAGAGACGGCGAGCCCGGGGCGCTTTGACAAGGGGAGGCAAGCCGCAATAGCGGCACACGTGCACCGGGACAAACCAGGCGCTCGCTGACGGCAGGCCGCGATCCCCGTGCCTGCCGATGACAGCCCGGCATGACCTGTACGCCGGGCCGCCAGCACCCGAACCCGGCACACCCGGGACGCGCAGCCACCGCCCGGTCCGTCATCCCAGTGCACGCGCCTGTCCCAGGGCAGGTCACCCGCAGCGGCACGACGCATACCACTGGCACAACGGGAGGCCCGACATGAAGATCAAGATCCGGCCAGACGACACTGGCACACTCCAGGAGACCGACTGGCTCCAGACGGACGGCTGGCTCGCCGAGCTCCGGGAGGATGGGTGCTGACCCGGCCGGCGATGGCCACGCCCAGCCGGCGCGCGGCAGCGATCCCTGGCCAGAAGTTCTTGCCGAGGCCGACGCCCGGGCCGAGGCTGCCCGTACCGAGGCTGCCCGTACCGAGGCTGCCCGGGCCGAGGCTGCCCGTACCGAGGCTGCCCGTACCGAGGCTGCCCGTACCGAGGCTGCCCGTACCGAGGCTGCCCGGGCCGAGGCTGCCCGGGCCGAGGCTGCCCGCGCCGAGGCCGCCCGTACCGAGGCCGCCCGTGCCGAGGCTGCTGCCCGTGCCGAGATGACCGGGCGGGCGGTGATTGGCGATCAGCTGCGGATGCCGATCATGTGGTGCGAGATGGGCTCGTGCATCTCCTGGCACGCCGATCGCGCGGCGCTCGGCGAGGCCGACGCGCGCGCCCGCGCCATCAGCGCCGACTGGCGCGTGGACGCCCTGGGTCGGCTGGCCTGTCCCCGGTGCCAGCAGACCGACCCCGGCTTCTGGGCCACGGGCCCGGTCGTGCCGTGGGACCGGTACACGGCCATCGCCAGGGTCGCCCGGGCCACCGCCGTGCCCAGCGGCGGCACCGCCGGCGCCTGGATAAGCAGCCGCGACCCCGGCCGCTATCCCCCCGCCAGGCCGCCGGAGCCGGGATGGCACCAGTGAGCACCTCCGTTCCCGCGGCGGTGGTCCTGAAGGCGGTCCGAGGCTGGCGCCTGTTTCCGTGTCGCACCGAGACTGACCGGGCGGTGATGGCGGAGCACCCGTCGCAGTCGGAGGGCAGCACCGGCTGCCGCTGGCTGATGCCGGCCGCGGAGATGGCCGGCCTGGCGGGCGGCAGCTGGCGGTCACCGCCGGTGACAGGCTGGGCCTGCCCGCCGCGGATCGCCGCGCGCGCGCTCAGCGCACAGGCCGGGTCGGTCCGTGCCGCGCGGGACTTCACCCTCGCCACCTTGCGCCGGTGGGGCACGGCACACAGCAGCCAGGACATCGCCATCGTGGTGTCTGAGATGGTGACCAACGCGCTGCGGCACGCCCTGCCGGGCCCCGGCGATACGGATCCCCGGCAGCCGGTCCGGCTCGGCCTGCTGCAACAGGGGCCCTGGGTGCTGTGCGCGGTCGCTGATCCGGGCAAGGCGGCCCCGGTGCCGCGAACGCCAGGTTCCCTGGCCGAGGCCGGCCGCGGGCTGCAGATGATCTGCGCGTTCAGCGACCTGTGGGGCTACACCACGCCAGGCGACGCGGGAAAGGTCGTGTGGGCCATGTTCACCGCACGGCACGCACCGCCTTCCCCGGCCCTGTACTCGGGCCGGCCAGGCCGCGACCCGGTTCCCGGAACAGCACCCTGACGACCGGGACAAGACCGTCCGGGGCGGTCTGCGCGCCCAGAGCCGGCCGCGCTTTCGGTGCCACCGGCGCCACGACCGCGACAACGCCGCGCGGACATCGGCCTGTGACCGGGTATCCACAGGTCACGTGTGGATAACTATCTGGCGGCGGTACGGGCGCGATCCCTTCCGGATCTTCTCCCAACCCAGCCAGCCAACGGCATCTGTCCTGGTAACCGGGGGGGCGCCGCCAGAGTCTCCGGGCACGTCCCCTGGCACCGCACCGCCATCCGGCGTACTTGCACAGTTCACCGACGAGTCTTGTGCACAGCCCCCTACACTCGTGACCTCGCCGGGGCTGGCGCCCGGGCCGCTGCCGATGCGGCTGCGGGACCGCTACTCGGCCAGCCACCAGGACCCGCGCTACTCCGCCCCGGTCCGCTACCGGGAACCGGGGTGAGGCGCGGAGCGTTCCGGTCTTTACGGCCCGCCCCGGTGGCTAGCCCCCGAGGTGCCGGGTCTCCAGCGCGCGTGCGCGGTGCGCGGCATCCCGGCCCGGACCAGCTCGAGCCGTGGCCGCGGTCCGTCGGTGCGGCCATGCCGCGCGGACGGCGTCGAACACATCGAGCGGATAGCGGAGCCGGGCGGCCAGCGACCCGCCGTAGCGGTCGGTGCGCCGGTTGGTCAGCGGGGACAGGAAGCAGGACAGCAGGTACCCGTGCGCGCAGTGCAGCTCGAGCAGGTCGAAGCCGGCCCGCGCCGCCGCCTGCGCGGCCGCGATGAACTGCTCCCCGATCTCATCCAGCTCAGCCAGGCCAAGCTCGCGGGGCGTCTGGCCGCCCGCCTGGTACGGGAGGGAGGAGGGGCCGCAGACCTCCCAGTTGCCCTCGGGCAGCGGGTCGTCCATCCCCTCCCACATCAGCCTGGTCGAGCCCTTGCGGCCGGAGTGGCCGAGCTGGATGCCGATCTTCGCGCCGCTCCGGTCGTGGACGAACTCGACGATCCGGCGCCAGGACTCCTCCTGCTCCGCGGTGTACATCCCGGTGCACCCCGGGGTGATCCGCCCGTCCGGGAAACGCAGACCATCTCGGTCATTCGGGTCACGATGTTGAAGGCGAACTGGTGCGGGTCCTGGTCAGCGTACTGGCCGATGTTCTCGAACCACTCCAGGCTGGCCTGCGCGGCCCGCTGCGTCGAGGCGACCACCGGCCGGCGTTCGACCTCGTAGGCGGCCAGCGCGCCGGCCACGCCATCCTGCTCGTGCAGGCAGGCCGCCAGGGCCAGCGCGTCCTCCATGGCCAGCTTGGTGCCAGAACCGATAGAGAAGTGCGCGGTGTGCGCCGCGTCGCCGAGCAGCACCACGTTCCGGTGCCGCCAGGTCCGGCACCGCACGGTGGTGAACGTAGTCCAGCGCGAGTTGTTGGCGACCAGGCTGTGCTGCCCACCACCGGGCCCGCCGAGCACGTCCCCGCACAGGCGGCGGATCATCTCGATCGACGCCTCGTCGCTCTGTCCGGGCGGCAGCCCGGCCGCAAGCCCCGCGACGTCGCCGAACCCGGCCCGCTGCCACACGTCCTCGTGCATCTCCAGGATGAAGGTGCTGGCCTGCTCGCTGTACGGGTAGCCGTGCACCTGCATGATCCCGGCCGGGGTGTCCAGGATATAGAACTTGAACGCGTCGAAGACCAGGTCCGTGCCGAGCCAGATGTACTTGCACCGGCGCCGCTCCAGGTCCGGGGCGAATGTTCCGGCGAAACGACCGCGGGTGGCCGAGTTCATCCCGTCGGCCGCCACCACCAGGTCATAGCCGGCGGACAGCGCGGTCACGTCCGGCGCCCCGGTGCGGAACAGGACCCGCACCCCGAGCGACGCGCAGCGGGCCTGCAGGATGGCCAGCAGGCGCTTGCGGCTCATCGCGGCGAAACCGTGCCCGCCCGAGGTGAAGGTGGCACCCCGGAAGTGCACGTCGATGTCGTCCCAGCGGGCGAATTCGTGCCGCATGGCGGCGAAGATCTCCCGGTCGGCGTGCTCGATGCCGCCGAGAGTCTCGTCCGAGAACACCACCCCGAAGCCGAACGTGTCGTCGGCGGCGTTGCGCTCCCAGACGGTGATGTCGTGCCGGGCGTCCAGCTGCTTGGCCAGGGCCGCGAAGTACAGGCCACCGGGGCCGCCGCCGAGGACAGCGATACGCATAACCCATCGTATGCCGGAAAAGATACGGTCGTCAATTAAGCGCGATACGGATAAAGTACCGTCATGAACGTTGAGCGGATCAACCCCGGGCAACTCGCCCGCCCGTCCGGCTTCTCCCACGCCGTCTCGGTCGTCGCCAGCCCGGCCCGGATGGTGTTCCTGGCCGGCCAGATCGGGATGGACCGGGACGGGAACGTCGCCGTCGGCGGCGTCGTGCCGCAGTTCGAGCAGGCTCTCGGCAACCTGCTCACCACCCTGGCCGCCGCCGGCGGCCAGCCAGAAGACCTGGTCAGCCTGACCATCTACCTGCTCGACGTGGAGGACTACCAGGCGCACGGCAAGGAAATCGGCGCGGTCTGGCGCCGGCTGGCCGGAACCGGGTACCCGGCCATGGCGGGCGTGGGCGTGACCCGGCTGTGGCGCCCCGAGGCGCTGGTCGAGATCCAGGGCATCGCCGTGGTCAGCGTTGATGAGGTCAGGCGCTGATGGCCGACTTCACGTAGGCCTGCGCCGGTTCCTCGAGCAGTGCGCGGACAGCGAAGAACAGTTCGGCGGCCCGGAGGCCGACCCAGCCGTGCGGCAGCAGCCCGGCGGGCAGGCCGGGGTCCAGGTAGGGGAGCCGCCGCCAGTCGGTGAGCACCCGCACATAGCCGGCGAAGGCCTCCTGCCCGCCTGGTGCCCCCGCGTGCTCCCAGTGCCGCAGGACGGGTTCGTGCGCCCGGATGAAGGACTCGTACTGGCGCTCGAGTTCGTCCAGGTCCCACCAGCGGCGGATCTTGGCGGCCGGGTCGCCGAAGGCGAGGTGATCGGCGCGGAACAGGTCGGCGTAGGCGTCGAGCTCGAGCCGCCGCAGCGTCTCGGCCGTCGTGTCCTGCGGGTGGGCCGGCACGATCCACACCCCGGGCGCGACCATGCCGAAGCCCAGCCTGGTCAGCTCGGACCGCAGCACGTGCCGCCGGTGGCGCTGCGACTCGGGGACCGAGAACACCGCGAGCAGCCAGCCGTCGGCCGGGGTGGCCCGGCGCCGCCTGAAGATCCGCGCGTCACCCTCGCGCAAGATGGCCAGGGCCTCGGCGGACAGCTGGTAACCGGCTGAGCCGCCGTACCGCCGGGACTGCAAGATGCCGCGCCGCTTCAAGCGTGATATGGCCGAACGGACGGCTGGCTCGTCTATCCCCAGATCAGCGAGCAGCCGTATCAGGGCCGCGACCGACAGCCAGCCGCCATCGTGCCGGGCGTAGAGCCCGTAGACCGTGATGATCAGGTGCCGCAGCCGGGCCGAACGGGCGGTGGCATCCGCGCCTGGTTCGTTCGTTTCTGCCTCGTTAGTTTCCGCAGGGTTCGTTTCCGTTGCGGCCGTCACCAGGTCACGATACCAAGGTCACTCCTTGACCTCCCGCAGGCGCCCGGTCTCGACCTCGTAGACGAAGCCGCGGATGGAGTCCTTGTTCGGGATGTACGGGCTTGCCTTGATCCGGGCGATGGACTGGCGCACGTCGGCGTCCAGGTCACCGAAGGCCTCGAGCGCGAACGGCGGCCGGATGCCGGTGTCCGCCTCGATCTGGGCCTTGACGTCGTCGTCGTGGAAGGTGAGCATGCCGCAGTCGCTGTGGTGGATGAGGATGATCTCGTTCGTCCCGAGCAGCCGCTGGGAGATTGTGAGGGACCGGATGACGTCGTCGGTCACGACCCCGCCGGCATTGCGGATCACGTGCGAGTCGCCCTCGGAGAGCCCGAGCACGCCGTAGGGGTTGAGCCGGGCGTCCATGCACGCGACCACCGCGGTGTGCGCGGCGGGCGGCAGCGGCAGGTCGCCCTTGTCGAAGCTGGCGGCATACCGCTCGGCGTTGGCGACGTAGGTGTCGGTGCTACTCACGGTTCCTCCGGGGAGAAAGATCGGGTATCGGCGGGTTCCTATCCATTCACAGCGTAGCCTAATCCTGACTTGCCCGATCAGAAATACCGGGTTACCCAGCGGGTTCACCGATGCGCAGCTCAACTCGAGGGGGTCGGATCAGCTCTTGTCGAGCCGCCGGATCGCGATCTCGTGCAGCAGCAGCCGGATGGCGGCGGCGACCGGGATCGCCACCAGCGCGCCGACGATGCCGAGCAGGACCCCGCCGATCAGCACCGCCACCAGGCTGACGATCGCCGGCACCTCCACGGTGCGGCCCATGATCCGCGGGACGATCAGGTAGTCCTCGGCCAGCCGGTACCCGATGTAGAACGCGAGCGTGGCGAGCGCGACGGGCAGTGACACGGTCAGCGCGACCAGGCTCACCACCGCCCCGCCGACGGTCGACCCGATCACCGGGATCAGGTCGAGGAAGGCCACGAACATGCCAAGCAGGAGCGGATAGGGAACGCCGAACGCGAGCAGCCAGAAGAAGGTGCCGAGGCCGGCGATCACCGAGGTGATGAAGTTCCCCAGTACGTAGCCGCCCACTTTGGCGAAGATCTCGTCGCCGATGAGGATGGCCCGCGGCCGCCGCGAGTGCGGCACCAGCCGGTAGGTGAACACCTTGATCTGCGGCAGGCCGGCCAGGAAGTAGATGCTGAGCACCAAGATGGCGAGGATGGAGGACGCGGCGCTGAGCACCAGCGCTCCCGCGCCCAGGACCCCGCCGACCAGGGACCCGCCCCCGTTGGTGACCAGGCTGGTCAGGCGCTGCTGGATGTGGTACTTGCCGTTGAGCTTGCCCAGCTGCGAATTGCGGTTCTGCAGGTCGTGCAAGTAGTGCGGGATCTGGTGGGCGAGCGTGGTGGCCTCGTTGGCCAGCGGCGGGATCGCCGCCGCGAGGAAGGCCGCCGCGACAGCGACCGCACAGCCGATGACGGTGAGGACCGCCGCCCATCGGGGCATCCGGTGGCGGACCAGCCAGCCGACGATCGGATCGAGGCCGGCCGCGATGAACAGCGCCAGGCCGATGATGATGAGCACGGACCGCGCCCGGATGAGCAGCTCGATCAGGCCGTAGGCCACCGCCACGCCGAAGGCGCCTGTCATCCCGATCATGAACGGGGAGCGCCGGTTCACGGGGCGCCCGGGCGTGCCGAGGCCGCCGGTCCTCTCGGCGACCTCCGCCGCCGTGTCCAGCGCCTCCTGGATCCGGTCTTCGCCGCGGCCATGGTCTTCCCTGGCCACGTCGTCCTGGGTTCGGACTTCCTCTTGCGCCCGGATCTCGGTCGCCTCCGGTGCCTGACGCGTGTTGCTCACGGGGCCCCGACTACCCGCCGATCAGCCCTTCAAGCCCCGCGGGCGGTTGCCGTTCAAGCGCCGCTCGGCGTGACCAGCCCGGTCTCGTAGGCGATGACGACGAGCTGGGTCCGGTCGCGCGCCTGCAGCTTGGTCAGCAACCGGCCCACGTGGGTCTTCGCAGTGGCCGGGCTGAGGTAGAGCCGTTCGGCGCGCCTAGCGCCCGAACCCGGTCCCGGGTAACTGGCGGCACCTGGCCACCTGGCTATTGAGGATCCCGCTGGCCTCCTGGTCGGCGGTGATGGCGCTTTCGGTGATGATCATGGCCGCGTTGACATTGTTGTCCCGCAGGTCGAGACCCGCGGTCCGGAAGTCGCCTAGTGCCGTGACGTAGCTATCGCGCGCGGTGCCGGGCGGCGGGTGGCGCAGCCCGGCCGCGGTCGCGGCCATCAGCGCGTCGAGGCCGGTCTGCGCCTCGGCCCGGGTCCGCGCGGCCAGCATCGTGCCGATGCTCGTCTCCGCCTGGACCTTGTCGCCGAACCCCGGGCCGCTCCGCCAGGCCAGCAGGCGCGAGCAGCTCGCCGGCGTGCCGTCGTGCCTGGCGTAGCTGCCCGGCAGGGGAGCCAGGGATACCCCGAACAGGGCGACGGGGACGACGGCCGCGGCCAGGTAGGGCCGCCACGGCTGTCGCCCGCGGGGGCCCGGCCGGGCCGACCACAGCCGGCGCCAGGGACGGGCCAGCACCGGCCACAGCAGCAGCAGGATGATCGCGGCGATAATCAGGATCCGGTTACTGAGCAGGAACTGGCGCGCGCCTGCGAGCAGGTCCCGGCCGATGGCGGACGGCGACTGGCTGATCAGCAGGTAGGCGACGGCGGCTCCCGCGCTGATCACCAGGAGCTGAGCGATCAGCGCGGTCGGCCACGCCGCCAGCAGGGCGACGGAGCTGGCCGGGTCGGACGCGGCGTACCGCCGCCGCAGCCGGCGCGGCGGCCGGGAGAGCAGCCCCGCGAGCCGGGCGCGCCTTGGTACGCGGGTGTCCCCGGCCGCTTCCAGCGCCCGGCACACCGGCTCGGCACCGAGGACTTGCGCGGTCGCCAGGTCGGCGTCGAGCTCCGCGAGCCACAGCGCGGTGACCGGCAGGATGAGCAGCCCGATGGGCTGAAGCAACTGAAGAGCGCCCTGGCCGGCGACCGCCTGGGTGAGCAGCCCGCCGCCGAGCGCCGCGTAGATCACGACCGGGGCCAGCACGAGCACGGCGAAGGCAGGCACCCAGATACGCATGAGCCAGACCAGCGGGCTGCCCAGGCCGACGACGAGCTGATCGCCGTGACGGCGATGGGCCACCTCGTGCAGCAGGATCGCCTGCGCCGCCTCGCGGTCGCGCCGCCACAGCTCGAGCAGCGGACGGAAGACGGCGATCCGAGCCGCCCGCCAGCCCACCGGGTAGATCCGCGCCATCTGGTCATCGCGCGCGGTAGCCCGCAGCTGGATCGACGGATCGTGCTGGCCGACGAAGTCCCGCATCTCCTCCAGTCCCGGGTCCTCGGCGATACCCAGGTGCTCGGCGGCACCCGGGTCCTCGGCCAGGCCGAAGCGCCGCTCCACCAGGCGGCCGCGCAGATGCGGGAACATGGTCCCGATCACGCCCGCCGCGAAGATCAAGTAGGTCATCCCGGACAAGATCGTGAACAGGAGCAGCAGCGTGTATGGCGTCCCCGCGGTGACCTGCGGCGTGATGTCCCCGTGCCCGGTGTACAGGGCGATCTGCTGGCGCTCGTTGCTGACCTCGGCCGGGATCAGCACGGCCAGGTCGCCGATGAGCCACAGCCACAGCCAGGGCGGCATCATCTGCCCGTCGGTGGCCCGGCTCTTCATCGCCCCGGCGCCTAGCCGGATATCGTCAGCTCGGGCGGGTGGGCCAGCGTCTGGTAAACCACGCAGAAGCGTTCGGTGAGCCGGATCAGCGTCTGGACCTGCTCGGCGCTGGCGTCGGTATCCAGGTCGAAGGCCAGCCGGATGGACCGGAACCCGACCGGCGCCTCCTTGCTGATCGCCAGGGTCCCGCGGAAGTCCAGGTCACCCTCGGCCGTGACGGTTCCCCCGGCCACGGCGATCTGGAGCGAGGTGGCCACGGCCCGCAGCGTGACCCCGGCGCACGCCACCAGTGCCTGCAGCAGCATGTCACCCGAGCAGAGCAGCGAGCCGTCCCCTCCGCTCGCCGGATGCAGTCCCGCGACGGCCAGCGCCCGCCCGGTGTCCACCGAACACGAGATGGCGTCGTCCAGCTGACCGTGCGCCCGCAGCGTGACGACCGCCTTCTCGGGGTCCTCCCGGTAGGCATCCTTGAGCGGCTGCTGCACGGCGCGCAGCTCGGCGCTGTCCATGTCGGCTCCCATCTTGTTCTCGGCCTGGTCCCTTCACCCTAAAGCCGCCGGCCACCGGCGCTGCGAGGCCGCGTAATCATCCAGCCGCCACGCCATGGCCGACTGCGGCCTGAGCGCGTAGACGACGTCGAAGTCGGGATCGTGGTCCGGCAGGTACTGCTGGTCCCGCGGCCTGGTGTATTTCGCCGCCAGCGCCGCGACCACCGAGGGAACCATGGCCGGAGCCCCCAGGTCATCGACAACACCGCGCACGATAAGGACGTCCTCGCCGCTTTCCAGGTGGATGACCACCCGCGGGTCGGCCGCGAGGTTGCGCGCCTTCACCGTGCTCCGCTCGCTGTACAGGTAGAGCGTGTCGCCGGTCACGACGCCCCAGACCGGCGCCGCGTGCGGGGCGCCGGACGCGGTGGTGCTGCCCAGCCAGTAGGTACGCGCCACCGAGAGCCGCCCGGCGATCTCGGTCCAGGTCATGCTGCCGTCCGCCATGAGCCGATGATCGCACGGCCCCCGGTAACAGCAACTCCATCACAGTGTGATCATCCTGATGCCACCGTGGCGGGCCGCGTTCCGTCTGATGCGCATGAAGAACGAACTGCATCGGTTTCGTGGAACACGCAGCCACCTTGGATATCGGCGAGAAAGGCACGGTGGCCAGCGCCGCGACGGCAGTCGGCGTGGAAGCGACCGCCGGGCGGGTGCTGGCGCCCCCGGTCCTGTTCAACCGCCCCTACCTGATGGTGGTGACCGGCCGCGCGACCGGCGAGCCCCTGTTCATGGCCCGGGTAACCGATCCCGCGACACGCTAAATACCTTGCGTCAAAGACTAGGATTTCGCTATCATGTTCTAAAGCTTGATTATCCCGAAGGGGTGGTGGTCCATGCCTCCGGAACCGGTTCCCGCGGACCCTGGGTGGGACGACGATCCCGCCCGGTACGCCGCTGAGCCGGAGGGCCCTTGGTGGCTAGAGGAGGAGTATGCCGGTCCGGAGGATGGGCTGACAGAGGAGGAGCTCGCCGAGGTCCGCGAGGCGGCCGGGGGATCGTGCAGTCGGGCGGCGGCGTTCGGCATCGGGATGGCGCTGGATGTGATGCCGGCCTGCCCGGAGCTAGCGATGCTGGCCGATGCGGCGGCCGGGGCTGACGACTGCTATCCGGGCGCGTCTGATGCAGAGCTGACCGGGGTGCTGTGCGCGTGGGACCGGGTGGAGGCGCACGCGGCGGCGCGCAAGCTGGCCGCGGTGGCCGAGCTGATCCGGCGGCATCCGGAGCCGGGCTGCGACCCGGACGGCCCGGCGCGGATGCCGGCGGCGTGGGATGAGTTCACCGCCGATGAGCTGGCCCACGTGCTGGCCGAGTCCCGCGGCCGCGCCGATGACATACTCACCCTGGCGCTGCGGCTGACGGCCCGGCTGCCGGGCACCAGGGCGGCGCTGCGGGACGGGACGATCACCCGGTCCAAGGCCGAGATCATCGCCTGGGCGGCCGCGCTGCTAGACCCGGATGAGGCGCGGGCGGCGGAGGCGCTGGTGCTGGGCCGGGCGGGGCGGCTGACCCCGGGCGGGCTGCGCGCGGCGATCGCCCGCGCGGTGATGGAGGTCGCGCCGGACAAGGCGCGCAGGCGGCGGGAGGCCGCGGCCCGGGACGCGCGGGTGCAGCGGTGGGCCGAGGACTCCGGCAACGCGGCGCTGATGGGCCGCGAGCTGCCCCCGGCGGAGGTCCTGGCCGCCGATCAGCGGATCACCGCGTGGGCACGGCAGCTGAAGAAGGCTGGCCTTGAGGGTGACATGGATGTGCTGCGCGCCCGCGCTTACCTGGACCTGCTGCTGGGCAAGGATTCCCGGCCCCGCCAGGACACCCCCGGCGGCCAGGACGGCGGCGGACCGCAGGACCCGGGCGGACGCCGGCCCGGGAGGTCCAGGCGATCCGGGCAGCCCGCCAGCCCCGGGATCCCCGGCCGGCGCGGCGCCGGGCGGGTTCGCCGGGAAGGTGACCCTGACCGTCCCGCTGGGCACCCTGCAGGACCAGGCCGAGCGGCCCGGGGAGATCCCCGGCATCGGCCCCATCGACCCGAATCCCGGAGCAAATACACCAGATCGTTACCAAGCAGTAACTCGCGACGCTTATTGCATCCCCGGCAGCCGGGACAACCCGCACCGCTGAGACGTACGACTCGCTGCTGCACGCGGCCGAGAGCGTCTCTGCCCATTCTGGCTCTGTAAGCAATGTCGGTGACGCCTCGGTCCCGATGCTGGTTATCGATCACAAGGTTGCGCCCTGCCAGCCCGACGCGCATGGCTAGTTCAGGTGGGCGGCCAGGTCGGTGAGGCTGCGGAAGATCGCTGTCCCGAACTCCTTGTCCAGATGCGCGTGGTTGACCGCGGTGTTCCAGGCTGCGCTGTCCGTCACCACGATGTCGCAGTAGGGGATGGTCACGGCGAGCGCCGCGTTGTCGCGTAGGTCGTTAATCTTCCAGTACTTATTCGAGTCCTTGAGGTAGTGGTACTGGAGCATCGTTGCGACGCGACGTGAGGGCATCGAGGTCAGGAGCGTCGTCAGCGATTCTCTGTCGCGCAGGGGCGGGCGCCGGTTCATCGAGTACCCGGCGTTCAGAAGCGCCTGAACGAAGTTGTTCTCGATATCGACAGTGAGCTGACGTGCGTAGATAGCGTCCAGCGGACGTGATCGCAGGTCAGGATTCGTGCGAAGCGCGTTGACCATGACGTTGAAGCTGGCCAGCTCCCGGTCGGCCTCACGGCGGGCGGCGTAGGGGTCGTAGCCGGGGATAGTGCTCCAGTACGCCTTTGGCGGCTGCTTCAGCAGCTCATACTCGCTGACCGCGTTGACCCTCGCCTCCATCTCGGCAACCGATATGCCAAGCATGGCTTCAAGCTGTCTGCGCGAGTCATCCGTTCCGCCGGTCAGCGTGAACTGCTTGATCTCGCCGGTGAGGGCAAAGTTGGCGCCGAAGCCGAACTTCTCCACCCTCACCGGGAAGGCGGGCCGTCCGAACATGCGGTTCAGCGTGAGTGCGAGTTCTTCGCTGACGATCCTCTTCGTTGAAGTGATCGTGCTGAAACGCGCCAAGAGCGTCATGGCCGTAGCGGCTTCCTCGCGCTGGTGGTCACGAGGATTCTCGCTCAGCTCGATGTAGCTCACCGCTGAGAGCGGGATCATGATCCGGCCCTGCTCGACCAGACGGACCAGCTGGTGCAGCACGTCCATATGCTCAGGCTTCTGTGGATGGCCAGCCATCGCCTCACCTAGTGCATACCAGTGGTTGATGTCGAGATAGACAGTGCGGCGTCCGGTGGTCTTCACGGGGAAGAGGCTATCCGGGCGATCGGCCAGGGCCTACGGGTTTTGCGCTGGCCGGGCTGCCTGCGACCCGGCACGCCGACCTCGTGAGTTCTGTGCTTGCCCTGTCGGCTGCGGTGCTGGCGGATGCGGCAGCCACAGGTCTTTGAGTCCCTGGTGCCGCGCCCTGAGTGCCATGCTCTTGTCGTACGTCACCATCGTGACCTCGCGACCGGACAAAATCTGCACTGCCAGCGCCCGGTCCACGATCTCGGCATCGTTGTCCGGCAGCCGTTCATGGTCGGGCGGGTCAAACAGCAGCCCCATCGTGACTGGCCCCAAGCCGGGCGAGCTATCGTCACGCAACCGCCCCATCGGGCGTTCTTCGCTGACATTCCTGAACACCTCGTCCAGCGTCTTCAGGGCCGTCCGCGCACGGCTCCGCGCCTGGTTGTCACGCTTCAGCCGGTCAAGCTCGTCCACGACGAGCAGCGGCACCAGGACGTGCGTCGCCCAACCGGGAGTCGTCGCGGCCGTCAGCCGGGCGAGGTCGGCGTCGGTCAACTCGTCCGGGTGCTCAACGTAGAAACAGGTGTCCAGCACCAGCAGGTCACCGACGTTCCGCCACCGCTCCCTGTACGCCTTCAACGTCTTGATCGCCTCGTCGAAGTCGTCCACCCGCTGGTCCAGTTCTTGCGACACCAGGTCGTTGACCACCCGCTGTACTCCGGCATCTGAACTTGTCAGCGTGCCAGCACTGGCCAGCAGCAACTCATACCGCCGGTTGAAGACCAGCGACGCCAGGTCCTTGCCGCTGATCCGACCACGAAGCATCCGCGCCGCCCGTCCGGCGCATTCCAGGTAGGCCAGCAACCGCTTGTGCGCGGTAGGCACGCCGCCACCACCTCGAAGGTTGAATGCCTCAGCGCGGGTGGAATCCAACGTTCGAATAAGGTCGTCCAGGCCGACGCCCGGGCGGAGAGTAAGCAGCATGGTTACAGCCTGCCACCGTCCGGGGTGATTCCACCGTATTGACTAAGCTGACGCTGCTGCCGTAGATCCTCCCAGCCCATGATCCATGTAGCGAGGCGCAACCTCCACGGGTGCCGACGCCGGAACCCGGCCACCACAGCCACGCTCTCGTCCCCGGACAGGAAGCGCTGCTGCGGTGTGAACGACTCCCGCCCGATCTGGACCTGCAGCGCCGGACGGACCCGGATGTTCCGGATCCAGTGGGCGTCCTGGCCCCAGGCCGAGAAGATGACTGCCTCGCGGGTTTGCGGGTCGTACTTCAAGACCATGGCGGTGGCGGAGTGGAGCTTGCCGGTCTTGCGTCCGGCGTGGACCAGGAGCAGGAACGTGTGGCCCAGGAGCCGGCCCCATCCGCGGCGATACAGCGGCAGCGGTATCCGGAAGACTGCCAGGGCGAGCAAGGGACGTCGGTTGAATCTCGGCGGATCGCGGGCCTGGTGTAAGGGGCCAGCGTCCGGGCCGGGAGGACCTCCGCCTCGCGAAGCAGGCCGTTGGCCTCTGAGCCTGTCCGGGCGTCCCGGCGTACCAGGGATATCAGACGCCGTCCGCGGTTCGCTGCCGGGCCCCTTCAGGAGCGGGTGTGCCGCCCTCGCGAAAGGGGCCATGTCATGTCAGTGACCTCGCCGGTTTCCCCGCCTGTCCGCCCCGCTGGCCCGCGCCGGGGAGCGTCACGGTTCGGCTACTGGGCCGGCGGCGGGCTGGTGGCAGCCGCGTGCATTGGCGCCGTGGCCTGGGTTGTGTTCGCGTTTTTCGGCCTGACGAACCAGGTGAACGGGTTCCAGCGGATGACCGTGCCGGGCACCGCGACCATCCACGTGGCCCGGGCGGCCACCCGCGTCCTGTACTTCGAAGGCCCGCGCGCCGCTCCGCCGTCTGGCCGGCTCAGTATCCAGGTGACCGGCCCGGCGGGTGATCCGGTGGCGGTGAGCGCCTACCACGCGTGACCTGCGGTATGACGTGCCCGGTGAGTCCGGCCGGGTGGGCAAGGCCATCGCGTCGTTCCAGGCGGCGGCCGCCGGTGACTACCAGATCAGCGCCGGCCCGGGCACCGGCGCCGGGGGGAGGGTCGCCGTCGGCGGCGATGTGCTGTGGGATGTCGTGCCGCACATCGCTGGCGCCGCGGCGGTGTTCCTGGCCGGCGTGGCAGCCGGGGGCACGCTGATCATCGTCACGGCGGTGCGCCGGTCCGGGCGGCGCGCCGCGAGCAGGGACACGCCATGACGGCGGGCTCGCACGCTCGGGACCAGCGGCCGCAGCGGTGCGGGCGAACAGCAAGCCTTGATCTGAGGTGAGTAGTGATGAAGGGCAAGCATACCGATGTACTCCCGCAACCACGAAGTGACCAGGTTCCTCCACGGCCGCGGTCACCGGTAGTACTGCCGGCTCTGATGGCCGCCGAGGGGGCGGCGTTCGCCGTGCTGGCCGGGCTCGACGGCTCTGCGGTGTGGCGGGTGGTGCGGGTCCTGGTCGTGCTCGCGGTGACCGTCCTGGCCGTCTGGTTCACCCGCCGGGCCGGGCGCACCGGCCGGGGGGCAACAGCGCTGGTGCTCGGGATCGCGGGCACGGCAGCGGGTGCGGGTGCGGCCAGCGGGCACCTGGCCAAAGCCGGCCTGGACGCCGCCGCGCTGGCGGCGGCCATCGTGCTGATCACCGGCCTGGTCCTGCTCGGCTGGGGGGCCGCCGCGCTGGTCCGGGCGATACCGGGCTGGTGGCGGCTGCTCGCCGTCCCGGCAGCCATAGCGATCTTGTGGTTCGTGCTGTGGCCGCTGACCGAGGCGGTCAACGCGACCAACCGCCCACCCGGGCCGCTGGGATCGGCCACCCCGGCTCAGTACGGGCTCACCTACCAGGATGTGGCCTTCCGCACCGCCGACGGGGTGCGGCTGTCGGCCTGGTACATCCCGCCGCGCAACGGCGCCGCCGTGGTGCTGCTGCCCGGCGCCGGGTCCACCCGCACCGCGGTGCTCGGGCAGGCCGCGGTGCTCGCGACGCACGGCTACGGCGCGCTGCTGGTCGACACCCGCGGCCACGGCCGCTCCGGCGGGCACACGATGGACTTCGGCTGGTGGGGTGACCGGGACATCACCGCGGCGGTGTCGTTCCTGGACCGGCAGCCCGGCGTCCAGGCCGGCAAGATCGCCGTGCTCGGCGAGTCCATGGGCGGTGAGCAGGCCCTCGCCGCGGCCGGCGCTGATCCGCGGATCCGCGCCGTGGTCGCCGAGGGCGCGCTCGGCCAGCAGCTCGCCGACCACGGCTGGCTGCCGCACGGGCTCGACGGGGCCCTGACCCGTGGCAAGGAATGGGTCCAGTACACCGCGGCCGGGCTGATCAGCGGCGCCCCGCGCCCGATGAGCATCCCCGCTGCCGTCCGCGCCGCGGCCCCCCGCCCGGTGCTGATCATCGCCGGCGCGGCCGTCGCCGACGAGCCCATCGCCGCCCGCTGGTTCCAGGCCGCCTCACCCGCCACCGTGCAGGTATGGGTCGTGCCGCACGCCGGGCACACCCAGGGCCTGGCCACCGCGCCCGGAGCATGGCAGGCCCACGTGATCAGCTTCCTGGACGCGGCGCTCAAGCCCTGATTCCCGGTAACTGCTCATGGCGCAGTCCAGGCGATGACAACTCAGCCGGGAAGGAATCGCCGAGAGGTCCGCCCGATCTCCGGCCCGGCCGCGGCAGGCTCACCGCCGGCGCGGGTTTACCTACATCCCTGACCGGCATGGCCCGCTGGCGGCCCACGGCACGCATGGCGACCACCGGGGCGACCTGCGGCACTGGCCGAGCACAGTGGCCACCATGGGATCCGGATCCTCGGCGGTGAGATCACCGGGCCGGTTGTCCCCGGCGTGTCCTGGGCGTTGCTGACCGGCTACGTGGCGAACCGGACTTCGGCGCAAGCGGCGGCGGTCGGCCGATCATGGCTGCGGGTCCCTGCGAAAGCTTGCTCAAAATCCGCATCGGGTGAGCGAAAGACCAGGTCAGCGGGCAGCTTGGCGGTATCAGGCGGAGCCTGCCTGGACGAGTGATTCGTGATGGGTTCAGTGGTGGTATGCGATAAGCGAGCGGGTGACCGGCGCGCCGGTGGACCGGTCGTGCCAGGTGCACACGGCCATGGCCAGGAGCTGCCGGGCGACGAGGGTGAAGACTCCCTGGCCGGTGCGGCCGCCGTGGCGTCCGAGGTCGAGCTGGCCCTTGAGGGTGTCGTTGGCCGACTCGATCGCCTGCCGGATCCAGCCGGCCGATCCGTGGCGCGGCGCCTGGCCGCGGCGGCCGGGGCGGGCCGGGCGCAGCCCGAACCCGGCGGTGGCCAGGTCCTCGGACTCCTGCCCGGCGAATCCCTTGTCGCCGATCAGGGTCAGCCCGGGCCGCGGCGCACGGACACGGCGGGCGTGCGCGAGCAGCTCGCCGGCGACCTCGCGTTCCCCGGTCTTCGGATCGGCCCGGCACCAGGCCGCCGGCATCTCGTCCGGGTGGTGATCAGGTACGGCTTCAATCCCCAGGACCAGCGCGGATGCGCGGCGCAGTACCTGTAGTTCGCCTATCTGGCCAGCTCCGAGCGCCGGACGGTCTCCCGCGAGGCGCCGCGCGGCACCGGGGGTGGCATCGATCAGCCGCACCGGGTCGTACCACGACGGGCACTGCCGGGCCAGGCTCGATGCGTGGCTTGCCTCTGGTTGGCCGCATTCACCTTATGGGTGGTCCTGCAGGACGTTGCCGCGTGTCCGTAAATCGGGGCATTGCCGATGATGTGAGGCGGCTGGCCTGCGGTGGCGGTCGCGTCCGCCTGGCGGACGCCTGTCATGTCCTTGGCCCTTGCGTGTCCTGTCGTTGGCCCTGCCGGGAAGGGGCCAATGCCTCTATCGGTTCCTTCCCCCGGGCTCGCAGCGTGGCCGAAACGACAGAAGCACTGGACCCCAGGGCCTGTGTCAGCTGAGTTTCAGTGCAGCGGCTGACAAGGGGGTAATCGCGATGGCTGAACTGTCGGCCGGCACGAGCATCGCGGCGCACGCACGTGCCGCGGCCCGCACTGCCGAGGCTTGCAAGATCTACGGTAAAGACCAGACCGAGGTGCGCGCTCTGGACGGCGTCACGGTCGCATTCGAGCAGGGCCGGTTCACGGCGATCATGGGACCGTCCGGGTCGGGGAAGTCCACCCTGCTGCACTGCAGCGCGGGCCTGGACTCGCTCAGCTCCGGCCGGGCTTTCATCGGGGAGGCCGACCTCGGCGCGCTGGATGACAACGCCCTGACGATCCTGCGCCGGGAGAAGGTCGGGTTCATCTTCCAGGCCTACAACCTGGTGCCGACCCTGACCGCGGCGGAGAACATCACCTTGCCGTTGCTGCTGGCCGGGAAGAAGGGCGACCGGGCCTGGATCGATCAGGTGATCGCCACCACGGCCATCGCCGACCGGCTCGAGCACCGGCCCGCGGAGATGTCCGGCGGCCAGCAGCAGCGCGTCGCGGTGGCCCGCGCCCTGGCCAGCCGCCCCCAGATCATCTTCGCCGACGAGCCCACCGGCAACCTGGACTCCCGCGCCGGAGCCGAGGTCCTGTCCTTCCTGCGCCGGGCCGTCGATGAGATGTCCCAGACCATCGTGATGGTCACCCACGACGCGACCGCCGCCGGCTACGCCGACCGGATCGTGTTCCTGGCCGACGGGCGCATCGTCGATGAGATGGGCCACCCCACCGCGGCCGGCGTGCTCGAGCGGATGAGAAAGCTGGGTGAGTAGTCATGCTGCGCATGTCATTGAAGAGCATGCTCGCGCACCGGCGCCGCCTGGCCGCCACCGCGGTGGCGGTCATCCTCGGCGTGGCGCTGATCACCGGGACGCTGGTGCTCACCGACACCATCAGCCAGACCTTCAGCGGGCTGTACACCACCGCCTACCAGGGGACCGACGCGGTCGTCAGGGCCAAGGCGGCCTTCACCGGAATCCAGAACAGCGGCGCGCAACGACCCCCGGTGGACGCCGGCCTCGTCGCCTCGCTGCGCACGGTCCCGGGCGTGGCCGCTGACCAGGGCGAGATCTTCGGGTACACCCGGCTGATCGGGAAGAACGGGCAGGCGCTGGGCAACCCAAACAACGGCCCGCCGGTACTGGGCGGCAACTGGGGCCAGGTGGCTGCCCTCAACCCGTACCACCTGGTGGCGGGCCACGCCCCGCAGGCCGCCGGGCAGGTGGTGATCGACGCCAAGAGCGCGCGGGACGGTCACCTTGCGGTCGGGGACACCACCACCGTGCTGGCCAGCGGCCCGCCGCAGCGGGTCCAGGTGGCGGGGATCGCCGGTTTCGGTTCCGCCGACAGCCCGGTCGGCGCGTCCGTGGTGCTGTTCACGACCCCGGTCGCGCAGCGGCTGCTCGCGGCGCCCGGTAAGTTCGGCCACATCGCGTTCGTCGCCCGGCCCGGGGTCTCGCAGGCCCAGCTGGTGCGCAACCTGCGGGCGGTGCTTCCGGCCGGGCTGGAAGCGGTCACCGGCCAGCAGGCCGCCAGCGAGGACCGGTCCAGCACCCTGAACGCGATCGGCCAGTTCACCACCCTGCTCCTCGTGTTCGCCATCACCGCCCTGCTGGTCGGCGCGTTCATGATCTTCAACACGTTCTCCATCACCGTCGCCCAGCGCACCCGGGAAAACGGCCTGCTCCGCGCGCTGGGAGCCACCCGCCGCCAGGTCCTGTCCTCGGTGCTGGCCGAAGCCGTCACCGTCGGGCTGCTGGCCTCGGCGGTCGGCCTCGGGGTGGGCGTGGCGGTGGCCGCCGGGCTCAAGGCCCTGCTCGCCGCCCTGAGCATCGACATCCCGGCCGGCGGCATCGTCTTCGCCGCCCGCACCGTGATCATCGCCCTGCTGGTCGGCACCGGCGTCACGGTGGCCGCCGCGCTGTCGCCGGCCCGCAAGGCGGGTAAGGTCCCGCCCATCGCCGCCATGCAAGACGCCGTGGCCACCAGCACCGGCTACGGGTCCAAGCAGCGCGTCTTCGTCGGCCTCGGCGTGCTCGCGCTGGGCGCCGCCGCCCTGTTCACCGGCCTGCTCGCGCACCCGCACAGCCCGGTGCTGTTCGCCGGCGCGGGGGCGGTGCTGGTCTTCTTCGGGGTGGCCATCCTGGGGCGCACCGTGGCGCTGCCGATCAGCCGCGTGCTCGGCGCGCCGCTGCCGCGCCTGCGGGGCGTCACGGGCACCATCGCCCGGCAGAACGCCATGCGCAACCCCAAGCGCACCGCCGCCGCCGCGTCGGCGCTGATGATCTGCGTCGGCATGGTGACCTTCATTACCATCTTCGCCTCCTCCACCAAGGCGGCGGCCAACACCGTCTACGGCCGGTCCTTCACCGGTGACTTCATCATCAACTCCGGCGCGGCCGGAACCGGCGGCGTCGACCCCGCCCTGGCCCGGCGGGTCAGCCAGCTTCCCCAGGTCGCCCAGGCCAGCGGGCTGCGGGCGGGGATGGCCAAGATCGAGGGCGGCGTCCAGCAGGTCCTGGCCGTCGACCCCAGGACCGCCTTCGGCATCTTCGACGTCCAGCCGCTGCAGGGAAACCAGAACGACCTCGGCCGCGACGCCATCGCCGTGTACAAGACCGAGGCCACCGACCACCACCTCAAGATCGGCGACCACATCCCGGTCCTGTTCGCCGCCACCGGCACCAGGTCCATGCGCGTCGCGCTCATCTACGGCTCCAACCAGCCGGCCGGGAACTACCTCCTGGGCATCAGCGCCTACCAGGCCAACTTCACCAGCCAGTACGACCAGCTGGTGTTCGTCAAGAAGGCACCCGGCGTCTCCACCGCCGCCGCCCTGGCCGCCATCAAGACCGTCACCAGGGACTACCCCGGCACCACCGTCCAGAACCAGGCGCAGTACATAGCCCAGGTCACCCAGCCCATCAACCAGATCCTCAACCTGATCTACGTCCTGCTGCTGCTGACCGTGATCATCGCCCTGCTCGGCATCGGTAACACCCTCGCCCTGTCCATCTACGAGCGGATCCGGGAGATCGGCCTGTTCCGGGCCGTCGGCATGACACGACGCCAGCTCCGCTCGACCATCCGCCTGGAATCGGTCGTCATCGCCCTGCAGGGCACCGCGCTCGGGCTGCTCATCGGCGTGCTGTTCGGCTGGGCCATCGTCCACGCCCTCAACATCTTCGGCACCGGCGTCGTCAGCATCCCCTACCGGACCCTGGTGATCGTCGTCATCCTCGCCGCCATCGGCAGCGTCCTCGCCGCCATCAGCCCCGCCAGGCGGGCGGCCAAGCTCAACATCCTGCGAGCGATCGTCACCGAATAACCGCCACACCCCGGCGGCAGCCCGCCAACCCCACACCGCCACCCCGGCGTGATGGCTACCATTCCCCGCCGGGCAGAGCCGCACCCGCGGCCTGCCCGGCGCCCCGCCGACCCCGGAAATGGCCACAGGGCCCCAGCGACCGCAGGCTGTCATGCCGGTGGTGCGCGGGCGCGGCGTCCGGGGTTGTGTCAAAGCGTGCGCCGATCAGCATAATGGCGCCGATGCCGTCGATCGCGTGATGCAGGCGGCTCGTCACCGCGCTGAACCTGGACGCCGGCCACTGGATGTGGTGGCCCAGCAAGCTGGCCCGCAAGCCCGACCCGGCACCAGAAGAACTCCGCCGCGAGCGCACAGCTGCCCTGACCGCAGGCTGACGCGGAATTCCCGAGCCGCCGGACGCCGCAGGAAAACGGCCTCCAGAAGCGCTTGCCGGCGGCCGGGATCACCGGACTGGACCCGGCAGAAGGCTAAGCCCCACTTTGCCAAGCACATGCTCGCGAAGGCGACAGAATCGCCGCATCTGTGCGGCGATGACCGTCACTTCATCACGGCTTCAGACCCTACA
>CAWDBS010000063.1:0-68538 GCA_963800415.1 uncultured Actinomycetes bacterium | reverse complement strand
CGCCGACGTCAGACGGATGGCCAACCTGCTGCAGGTGTCCTCGGCGTTCGGCCGGGCCATGGAGGCCGTCGACCGGTCCGCGACATCGGTCGCCGTGGCCCCGGCGCTGCAGGACATGGCCGACGACGGGGCATCGCCAGCAGCGATCGCCAACGTGATCGCGGCGTGCGCCGAAGGCTACCCGTTCCCCACCAACCTGGACCTGGACCAGCCCGTCGGCCGCCTCGCGCCGCCGACCCAGGCCGACATCCTGGCCCAGGCCGTGGCCGAAGGCTGGCCGCGGCAGCAGCTGGAGACCGAGCTCGGTGCCTGGAGTGCCCGGCGCCAGACCCGGAGGCCGTCGTGACCGGGCCAGAGGCGACCGGGACGTACAGCCTGCTACGGGACAGGGCGGTGCTAATCAGCGGCGGTACGGCGGGGCTGGGCGCGGGCATCGCCCGGGCGGCGGCCCGGGAGGGGGCACTCGTCGCGGTCACCGGCCGGCGCCGCGAGCCGGGTGAGGCGATGGCTGCCGAGCTCACCGAGGCCGGGACCAAGGCGCTGTTCGTGCAGGCCGACGTGGCCGACGTGGCCCAGGCGCGAGCCTGCGTGGCCGCGGTGATCGCCGCGTTCGGCCGGGTGGACAGCCTGGTCAACGCGGCCGGGCTCACCGACAGGGGCACCCTGCTGGACACAACCCCGGAACTGTTCGACGCGCACATCGCGGTGAACCTGAAAGGCCCGTTCTTCCTCATGCAGGCCGTGGTCGCCGACCTGGTTGCCCGCAAGGCCCCCGGCACCATCGTCAATATCATGAGCACGTCGGCGCACGCCGGCCAGCCCTACCTCGCCCCGTACGTCGCGGCCAAGGCCGGGCTGGCCGGGCTGACCCGCAACGCCGCGCACGCGCACCGCTGGGACCGGATCCGGATCAACGGCCTGAACATCGGCTGGACCGACACCGAGGGCGAGGACGCCACCCAGCGCCGGTTCCACGGCGCCGGCGATGACTGGCGGGCCAAGGCCGGCGCATCGCTGCCGATGGGCAAGCTCGGGCAGGTCAGCGAGATCGCCGACTTCGTGGTGTTCCTGCTGTCCGACCGGTCCGGCGTGGTCACCGGGTCGGTCATCGACTGGGACCAGAATGTGCTGGGAGGGATGGACTGATGCGGCTCGGACTGCTCGGCCTCGGCCGGATCGGCGCCTTTCACGCCGAGATCCTGGCCGGCCTGCCAGCCGTCGAGGAGCTGGTACTTAGCGACCCGGTGCCGGCGCTGGCCGAACAGGTCGCCGGACGGCTCGGCGCGCGGATCGCCGAAAGCCCCGAGGCGGTGCTAGCGTCCGGGGTCGACGGAATGATCATCGCCGCCCCCACCGGCTTCCACACCGAGCTCATCGAGTTGTGCGTCGCCGCGGGCCTGCCCACCTTCTGCGAGAAGCCGGTGACGCGCGACAGCGGCGAGGCGGCCCGGCTGGCCCGCCGGGTCGCCGACGCGGGCGTGCAGGTCCAGATCGGGTACCCGCGCCGGTTCGATCCGGCCTTCGCCGCCGCCCGCGCCGCGGTGGCCGACGGCGACCTCGGTATGGTCCATACGGTCCGGTCCACGACGCTCGACCCCGCCCCGCCGCCACGGGCCTACCTCGCTGCGTCCGGCGGGATCTTCCGCGACTGCGCCGTGCACGACTTCGACGCCGTCCGGTGGGTGACCGGGCAGGAGGTGACCGAGGTATACGCCGCGGGCACGAACCAGGACGCGGAATGGTTCGGCGAGCTCGGCGACGTCCACACCGCCTCGGCCGTGCTGACCCTGGATGGCGGCGCGCTCGCAGTCGTCTCCAACAGCCGGTACAACCCGCGCGGCCACGACGTGCGGCTGGAGATGCACGGCACCAGGGACAGCCTGGCGGCCGGACTGGGACCAGGGCTTCCGCTGCGGTCGGCCGAGCCGGGCGTGTCGTTCCCGGACGGCAAGCCGTTCACATTCTTCATGGACCGGTTCGCCGAAGCGTTTCACCACGAACTGACGGCGTTCACCGAGGTGGTGGCCGACCGACGCGCGTCACCCTGCACGATCCAGGATGCGGTCGAGACCGGGTGGGTGGCCGAGGCCTGCACACTGTCGCTGCGCGAGCACCGCCCGGTCCAGATCGAGGAAGTCCGGATCCCATGATCCTGTGCACGCCTCTGGGCCAGGTGCCCAGAGATCGCAGGTGATGTCGTCTACCGGGTTCCGCGCTGTCTCGCTGTGTGCCAGCCCGTCTCACCTGTCCAGCCGCGGCATACCGCACCGGCACCTCTTTGGTCACATTCCCGGTCACGCAAAAGACCCTCTCCCTGCCAGGAAAGGGCATTGACCTGCGGAAACTAGTAGCGGGGGCGGGATTTGAACCCGCGACCTCTGGGTTATGAGCCGTACGACATGTGTCTCTGGCGTCTCGGGCAGTCTCGCGGGTGTGGTGACCTCGGCGGACAGGGCAGATCCCATCTCGCTCCGTCGGCTCCGTCTCCCCCGTCTCGGGCAGTCTCGCCGCGTCCGGTTTACAAATCGGTTTACAGAACAGCCGCTTGATCTGCGGTTCATGGGCCTTCCCGTCGTCCTTGTGGCTTCTATCCCGCGGCCGAGATCATGTCACGGCGGGGAGGACGGCGAGCATCACCACTAATCCGGGCGGCAAGCCGACCCGGACCGCAGGGAGCGGCAGCGACCGAGGACCGGAAGCGGCGCGGCAGCATGAATGACGGCGAGAGGGGGCCTTTTGATCCGTAGATCAGTGCCGTGCGTCCGGCCGGTGCACCGGTCTTCGTAGCCGCAGTTCAGGGTCCACCAGGTGTCCGGTACGGGCGCCTGAGTCCGGCGCCGTCCCGCCAGTCTGTGAGACGGTTGTCAGAGGTTCTCGGCCTGCTCTGCGATGGGCGACGGCGCTTCGTGCCCTGCTCCTCCCCCGTCCTCCTCGTAGCTGCCAGTTTTTGGCCGCGGCCGACATGTCAAGGCTCGCGAAGCCTACCGCGCAGCGGCCGTGGCGCACCCCTGGTGACCGGTGACAGGTGCCTTCGCTGCGGCCAGGTTTGCGCGAACTGGGAACGAGTAACTGAGTGAGTAACGACGGCAGTTGCCAGGCGAAGGTCCCGCGCCTGCCGGGCCGTTTGACTCTTCCGGCTGCTGCACCATGGTCATCCGCTGGATCTAGTGCCAAGCACGAACCCTGGAGGAAGACATGGACTCGAGGGAACAACAGATCATCCGCATGGAGAATGTGAAGAGAACGCTGTCAGCCTTGTGGATCTTCGTAACGTTGAACTATCTGTACTGCGACGTCGTGTCCCTGATCGACCCCGAGCAACTGAAGCAGTATATCGCTGGACACGTAAATGGGATCGGCGACATCAGCCCAGGATTCCTACTGGGGACTGCAATACTGGTAGAAATACCGATCTCCATGGTTCTCCTCTCCAGGCTGCTGAAATACAGGGTAAATCGCTGGGCCAACATCGCCGCCGGTGCGATAATGACTGTCGTTCAATTCGTGACGCTGTTTGTCGGATCGGGGCCAGCAATGTACTACACGTTCTTCAGCATCATCGAGATTGCGTGCACCTTGTTCATCGTCTGGTATGCATGGAGATGGCAGGACGTCGAGGTCAGCCTGCCGAGTGCCCGTTCAGGAGCAGCCCTGTGACCACCACGAATCCCCCCCACTGTCGCGGCCACGACCGCCGAAGACCACGAGTATCTAGACGGTGATGGGTGCGGGTCGCCGTGTCCGTATGCTGGGTCGATATTCCATATCTGTCGGCAGGTCTTTAGACGAGGTACGGTCTGTGGTGAACGGCTGCAGAGCCTGCGGAGACGGTGTGGAGATTTAAAGAGGTGGCCATCGGCCCACTGATGGCAGGCCTTCGCCTCTTCCTCAGCGATTACCGACGTGACTAAGGGGCCACCGGCGATCGACCTTGGCCCCTATCTCAGCGCTGCAGGCGGCGGTGCGCTAAAAGCAGGATCCGTTATCAGTGACGAGCGCTTCCCGGATAACGGAGGACAGACACGGCCCGCGCCGGGAGGGGCGGGCACAGGAGGAAAGGAGGCGTGTCATGAAGCGTCTGTACATGACTGCGTACCGCTACTGTCAGAACCTCGGTGAAGAGGACCTGCGGCATCTGATAAAGAAGTTCGCTGAACTCGGGACGGCTCCTGGCGTGCTCGCCCATTACGAACGCCTCGACGGCATGGGCGGGTTCATGATTGAGGACGTGTCGCAGGAGGACACGGAGCGGTCCTATGAGCTCACCCTCCGATACTCGCCGTGGATTGAGATGGAGGTGTTCCCCATCACCACGATCGAGGAGGCGTTCCCGGTGATCCAGCGGGTGTATGGGTGATCGCCAACGTGAGGACGGGACTGCAAGGAGGCTTCGAAGGCAGCGGGTGTCGCCTTCTTCAAGCGGACGGACACACCCGCAGGATGGACGGACCAGGGCGGGCGATCGCCTGGCTGGCTGGGTGGTTGGCCCGCCAAAAAGACGGAGGGAATTGACCATGAGCAGCATCAAAGATCAGGCCGAACAGGGCGCTCAGCTATACAACGCTGGAGACGTGGAGGGCCTCGTCAATCTCTACACCGAGGATGCGACGCTGGTGACGCCTTTCGGCACCGCCCAGGGCCGTGCCGCCATCCACGAAGCCTTGAGCCGCGACAAAGCCGCCTTCCCGGACCGCACCCTCACCCTAGATGTGTCCGTCGAACAGGGCGACACCATTGCGAACGAGTGGACCGTTGCCGGTACGCACACGGGTCCGCTCGTCATGCCGGACGGCACTGAGCTGCCCCCGACCGGCAAGCGGATCGAACTCAAAGGCATGGAGCTGGTGCAAGTCCGCGACGGGAAGATAACCGTGCACCACCAGTACTGGGACAACATGGCTGTCGCCGGGCAGCTCGGTGTTCTGCCGGAGGTAGGCACCTGATCCTGGCATCTCCGTCGAGACGGCGGGCAGATAGGCTCCGGCAGGTCGGCTCACTGGTCGCGCTGCCGGGCGAGGAGATGGCCGATGCGGAACCCGCCCGGCAGGCGGACGCTGGCGTACGGGCCGCGTACAGACGGCCAGTAGAAATTCGGGGACAGGCCGTGCGCCTTCCGGTGGCGGCGGTGCGTGCCGCCCTCGCCCAAGGATGAAAGGCCAGATACGTCATCGCGGCGCATCTCCTTACCGGTTGCTGCGATGGTTCCTGGTTCCGGGCTATCCGAGTTGGCTTCGTTCTTCGGCCAGCTCAAGGGCCGTGCGTTCCCACTCGTTGAGGCCTTGGAGTCGGCCCAGTCGACGTGAGCGCTGGCGATACCGTCGAGCGCGGCGACGGCGTGGCGAGGACAGGCGCGGGCGCTGTCTCCCTTGGCGTCCATGATCGTGACGCGTGCGTAGGACTGGCATGCGGGTTCGTCTGCTTGGGTGAGGGTGCAGGTGAATCGGGTCTGTGTCATGTCCGGTCTCCTGGCTGCTAGCTGAGGCGTAGAGGTGCCTCATCCGATAGCTGCCGGAAGCCGCCTGGAGGGGCGGGACTGTCCAGGGTGGCGCTTGCGCCATCGCCTTGGCGACGCGACCGCAGGGAGTACCCTTGACCGGCCTGCCCTGGAGGGCTACGCAATCGGGAGCGGATGAGGCTCCCGCACCTACGAGCGCTGGATGTCCGGATCACCAGCTTGGAAGGTGTATGGCGCACAGACGTCAGGGCCGCTGAGCTGGCAACTCCGATGCTCCTCAATGGCCGTGACTGACCCCCTGCTCACCGTGGCTAATGGCCCGCTAATGGCCCGGCGATCTTGTGCGCACCTTGTCGGCCAGGCACCGTGCGAGCCGCTGCTTAGAAGGTCGGTTCGCGCAGCGGGTCAGCCTGCATGTCCGCAGGTGAGTAGGCGTATCGGGCTGTCCGGGAGTGACCGTGAGTTCCCGATGTTGACCGACCAATCGGGCACGCAACGGGCACGTCGTCTGCGGCCGCGGCCATCCTGTCCGGCGAGCGCGTCACCTTTTCCGCCGATCAGGAGTGGCCGCTGCAGGCGATGTCGAGGGCTTCTTGCGGGGTGCTGATGGGGAGTTCGGTGACTAGGACGGCGTCCATGCCGTACACAGAAACTCGGTGACTAGGACGGCGTCCATGCCGTACACAGAAACAGGGCCGGAGATCCCAGTTCCCCAGGACTTCTGGCCCTGCATTGTGGTCACCGGCTAGGCACCAGGTGCCACGTAGTCGGCCCGAACTGCGCCAAGTCCAGACGGCCACGGTCATCCCTCAGGTACATCCGGATGGTATGGTGACCTCGCTGGATGGTCGTGAACAGCCAGACTCCGCCATGGACCCTGGCCTCACTCAGGATGGTCCCGGCGCGGGCTCCACGGGCCAGGTAGGAGCCATTCGTGGTAGTCACGAGGTAGAGTCCGGTCGCACGCCCATTCGGGGCGTACTCCAGCTTGATCCCACCACGCACGTAGTGCTGGGCGAAGTCGGCTGCCGGGATGAACCGGGTGACCTGGCCAACCGAGATCATGAACCCGCGGACCTCAACAGCCCGGTTGCCAAACTCGGTCACATGGATCGTCGGGATCCTGGGCGGCGGCTGGGGCGTGGGAGCCGCAGACGCAGCGGTCGTGGGGATAACCACGGCTCCGGCCGATAGCAGTGCCGCTGCCGAGTACATTATCCTCTTCACTGTACTCGCCTTCTTTCCTCTCTATTTACCCAAGGATATCTTCGGCTCGTGGAGGTTGCACAGAAGCCGTGTGGAGAGCATGTGGAGAAATTCCTGACGACGTTGAAGTATAAGTCGGGAACTGGTTATCATCCGCAGAGGTAGGGTGACTAATGTCCTGAGTCAATCAGACAATCGGCCCTACCCAAATGAGCCGAAGGGACCAGTCTAGAAAATATGGAGAGGGGAGGTGATTCCGACGAGTGACATCAGGTTGGCCGAGCCAAGGCCTCAACAGCCGCAAGCAACACCAGATGGAAACGGCATTGCATCCCTGATATTCGGCATCGTGGGTCCAGGGCTCCTGACATAGCGGCTTGGTTACGGGGTGTCGTGGGCCTGCTGATCTGGTCTTTTGCCCCTTTTCTTGTGTGCCGCGGCTTGCTTTAGCGCCACATTTCCGCAATAATAGATGAAAGGTTTACTGTCGCCGAGTGAGGCGGGATGATGGCCCGGATGCTGACCCAGGTGCCGTTGCCGCTTCTTCCGCGGGACGCGGCGGAGATCGCGCCGGGAGTGGGCGTGGTCGCCGGCCCGGACGGCGGCGGGGTGGTGTGGGTGCACGGGCTGGCCACGTTCGCGTGGGACGCGGGAGATGAGGCAGCGCGGCGGCTGGCCGCGGTCCAGCTGGTACAGCTGAGCGCTGCGACGCAGGTGCAGGTGGCGCAGGCGTTCGGGGTGATCCCGGTGAGCGTGTGGCGGTGGGCGAGGGCGCTGGCCGGCGGCGGGGTCGCGGGCCTGGTCCCGGCCGTCAAGGGACCGCAGCGGGCCTCGAAGCTGACCCCGCAGGTGATCGGGCGGATCCGGGAGCTGGACCGGCAGGGCGCCGGGAAGGCCGCGATCGCCGCCGCGGCGGGGGTGTCGGAATCCTCGGTCCGCAGCGTGCTGCGCCCGGCCCGCCCGGCCGCGGACGGCGTCCCCGCAGGCCAGGACCTCGCAGACACCTCAGGCAGCGCGGACACGGACAGCGCGGACACCGAGCTCGCTGGCACGGACGCGGGCGCGGGCTTCGCGGAGCCGGAGGTGCTGCTGGTGCTGCCGGACCCGGTGCCCCGGGACGCCGAGCGGGCGCTGGCCCGGTTCGGGCTGCTGGGCGAGGGCGCGGTGCCGGCGTTCACGCCGGGCGCGCGGTACCCGCTGGCCGGGCTGCTGCTCGCGCTGCCGCCGCTGGCGGGCACGGGGCTGCTGGCCTGCGCGCGGCAGGTGTACGGGCGGCTGCGGGACGGGTTCTACGGCCTGGAGGTGATGCTGGTCGTGCTGGTGTTCATGGCGCTGCTGCGCGAGGCCCGCGCCGAGGGCGCCACCCGGATCCCGCCGGCCGCGCTGGGCCGGGTGCTGGGCCTGGACCGGGCCCCGGAAGTCAAGACGATCCGCCGCAAGCTCGCCGAGCTCGCCGCCGCCGGCAAGGCCGCGGACCTGCAGCTGGCGCTGGCCCGCCACCACGCCGCGGCCAGCCCGGACACCCTCGGGTTCATGTATATCGACGGGCACACCAGGGCGTACTTCGGCAAGCGGGACATCCAGAAGATGCACGTGACCAGGCTGAAGTTCCCCGGGCCGGCGACCGAGGAGACCTGGGTCACCGACGGCGACGGGGACCCGCTGCTGGTCGTGATGGCGAAGCCGTCGTCCTCCCTGGCCGCCCAGATCCGCGACCTGCTCCCGGACCTGCGCCAGATCGCCGGCGAAGGCCGCAAGCCGGTGCTGTGCTTCGACCGCGGCGGCTGGTCCCCGGCCCTGTTCGCCGACATCACCGACGCAGGGTTCGACCTGCTGACCTACCGCGAGAACGACGCCGGCAAGGACATCCCCGCGCTGCCCGAGGACGCGTTCAGCGCCGCCGGGTGGACCGGCGACGACGGCCGCGAGCACGCCTGCGACCTGGCCGACACCATGACCGAGGTGAAGGTCGGCGAGGGCGAGCACAAGGGCCGCGTGCTGGAGCTGCGGCAGGTCACCCGCCGCAAGCCCGGCGACACCCGCCAGGTGCACATCCTGACCACCCGCCCCGCCGCGGCGCTGCCCGCCGCCGGCGTCATCTACCGGATGACCTCACGATGGCGGGAGGAAAACTACTTCCGCTACGGCCGCGCCCACTTCGCCCTCGACGCCCTGGACACCTACGCCGTCACCCCCGAAGACCCCGAGCGGATGGTGCCGAACCCGGCGAAGAAAACCGCGGCCGCCGCCGTCAAGACCGCGAAGAAAGCCCTCGCCGCCGCCGAGGCAGCCCGCGAGGCCAGGCTCGCCGCGCTGCGCCACCCCGCCCCCGGCACCGCCGCCGTGATCACCAACCAGGCCCTGGCCAGGCTCGACGCCCCCGTCGACGCCGCCCGCCGCGACCTGCAAGCCGCCCAGGCCGCCGCCAGGGCCGTCCCCGCGAAAATCCCGCTCGCCGAGCACAACCCGGACATGGTCAAGCTCGACACCGAGACCAAGCTGATCACCCACGCCATCCGGATGGCCGCCTGCAACGCCGAGACCATCCTGGCCCGCGCCCTGAACGGCCGCTACGCCCGGGCCGGCGACGAAGCCTACGCCCTGATCCGCGAAGCCCTGCACGCAAGCGGCGACATCACCATCCGCGGCAGCGTCCTGCACATCCGCCTGGACCCGCTGTCCGCACCCCGCCGCACCCGCGCCCTGGCCGCCTTCTGCGAACAGCTCAGCACCGCCCGCGCCACCTACCCCGGCACCAGCCTCACCCTGCACTACGAAGTCAAAGAACACCCAGGCACTACATGAACTCTTGCGCTATGTCAGGAGCCCTGGGGTCTCACTATGCTCCCGGTCATCGGCGCAGGGACTCGTCAAAGTCGGTGTGACTGTGCGTGATCTGATGGCCTGTTAGTTCGGCGGCGCGGGGCCGGTATGGGACGGGGTTCCCGGCGCCGGGGACCGTGACGGTGCGTGAGCGGTCGCGGTGGGGAGGGATCGCCCGCGACACGGGATCTTGTAAGGCCGGATGTGCTTGATCTGGGGGCACGACCCCTGCTGATCATCTGGGTGTCGAAGTCCGGATGATCCCCAGAAGGGCCGTGCCCGTGTATGCATCATCGTTGACGGAGGTTGTCCGCTGTCATCTGGGGGCGGCGGGCGCGGCGCCGGAGGCGGCGGCGCTGCGGGAGGTGCTGGCGGTCCGGCTGACCGATCCGCGTAAGCCGCGCGGGATCCGGCACTCGCTGGGCTCGCTGGTGTCGGTGCTGGTCGCGGGGGTGGCGTGCGGGCACTCCGGCCCGCTGGCGATCGCCGGGGCAGCGGCGGGCTGGGACCAGGAGGTGCTGGCCGCGCACGGGACCCGCCGTAACCCGCGGACCGGCGCCCGTGAGCCGCCGTCCGCGTCCACGCTGGGACGGCTGCCGGCCCTGCTGGATGCCGATGAGCTGGAGACCGGGCTGTCGGCGTGCCTGGCGGCTGCGGCGCTGGACCCGCGGCTCCCGAGCCGGATCGCCGCGCGCGCCGCGGCGGGCAGGACGGCAGGCGGGACAGAGAAGCGACGCCGCAGGCCGCCGACCGGCGAGGCACTGCGCCAGATCAGGGCGGACGGCTGGGTGCGGGCCGCTCCCGGCCACCCGTGGCTAGATCCCGCCGTCACCGGCGACCCGGCTCACCGCCCGGCCCGGCCAGCGGCGGGCGTGGACGGCAAGGAACGCAAGCTCGCCAAGGCCGGCGGGAAGAAGAAGGTGCACCTGCTGGGCGCCGTCACCCATGTGACCGGGCTGGTGATCGGCCAGGACAAGGTCGCCAAGGCCGGCAAGGCGAACGAGATCACGCACTTCAGGCCGCTGCTGGAACCGCTGCCCCTTGCGGATTGGCTGACCTGCGGGTGTGCTGACACGTTGCCCGTGAGAGACCGCGATTACCCGCGGTGACTCCTCTGTTCGGGCACGTAGCGGCACGCTCTGGTGCGGGCAGTATGTTGGTAGCTGAGATAGCGAACACGTTTGCAGGGGGAGCCAGCCATGGCAAAGTACGTGATCTTGTTCACCTACACCAGCGAGGCATGGGCGCGGATGATCCAGAACCCTGGTGACCGGACCGCCACGGTGCGGCGGCTGGCTGAGTCGCTGGGCGGGTCTGTCGAGTGCGTCTACTGGATGCTCGGCGGTTACGACGGGATTGTCATTCTAGATGTCCCTGACTCGATCAGTGTGGCCGCCCTGAGCATCACCGTCGGAAGCACGGGTGCTTTTAAGAACCTGCAGACGCATGAGCTGCTGACTCAAGAGCAACTGGGCCAGGCGCTGTCACGATCGAAGGACGCGGCGCAGGCTTACCAGCCACCCGGCCAGCAAGAAGCAATTGACTGGATCTACGGGGAACGGCTAATGCGGCCACCGACGGCAAAGCCTTCGAGCGGGAAAGCGCACGATAACTGAAGTAGACGACTGCAGCAGTCCTCCATGGCTTCTGTGCCACCTGATCGGGCATGCAACGGGCACGCTTCTATCCGAGCCTGTTTCGTTCTTCGGACAGCTCAAGGGCTTTGCGCTCCCATTCATTGAGGCCCTTGGAGTCGGCCCAGTCGACGTGGGCGCAGGTAATTCCATCGAGCGCGGCTGGCTCCCTGGATCTGCGATCGTGACGCGTGCGTAGGACTGGCATGCGGGTTCGTCGGACGTGGTGGATATGGTATTACCTGGCGGAGGCGGCCGGGCTGGAGGTGTGGCTGGCCAGCGCCCGTGATGTCAAGCACCTGCCGGGGCGGGCCAAGAGCGACCGGGCGGACTGCGTGTGGCTGTGCAAGCTGAACGAGCGGGGGATGCTGCGCCGCTCGTTCGTCCCGCCGCGGGCGGTGCGGGACCTGCGGATGCTGACCCGCACCCGGTCGAGGCTGGCGCAGGACCAGGCCCGGCACCAGGCCCGGGTGGAGAAGATCCTGGAGGACGCGCTGCTGAAGGTCTCCAGCGTGATCTCGGACCTGTTCGGCGTGTCGGGCCGCCTGTTCCTGGGCGCCCTGGTCGCCGGGGAGCGGTCCCCCGCGGCGCTGGCCGCCCTGGGCGACTACCGGCTGAAGGCCAGCAAGGCGATGCTGGAGGAGACGCTGACCGGCCAGTTCCGTGACATCCACGCCGAGGAGATCGCGGTTCACCTGCGGCTGATCGATGCGATCAACGCCGAGATCACCGGCCTTGACGCCAAGATCGAGCAGCTCCTGCCGCAGGTGCCGCGCACCGCCCCGGCCTGCACCGCGTGCGGGCTGGCCGGCGGCGGCCATGCCCCGGACTGCACGGACCTGGGCGTCCTGGTGCTGGGGCTGGCGGACCGGCTGGACGAGATCACCGGGATCGGCGCGGTCAATGCCCGGGTGCTGATCGCCGAGCTGGGCACCGACCCGTCCCAGTTCGCCACCCCCGGGCACGCCGCCGCCTGGGCCAAGCTGACCTCCCGCATGATGCAGTCCGGGGAAAGTTCCTGGAACGGCCGGGCCGGCAAAGGCAACCGGTACCTGCGCGGCGCGCTCGGCCAGGCCGTGATGAGCGCAGCCAAGACCGACACCCGGCTGGGGGCGATGTACCGGCGGATCGCCCGCAAGCGCGGCAAGCAGAAAGCCATCGTCGCGGTCGGCCGCGTCATCTGCGAGATCGCCTGGATCCTCATCTGCGACCCCGGCGCCCGCTACATCGAGCTCGGCCCGGACTACTACCAGCCCCGCAACGCCAGACAGCGGACCAGGTCCAGCATCCGCCAGATCGAGAAAGACAACCCCGGCAAGAAGGTCATCCTCATCGACGACCCCGCCACCGCCCCTCCCGCCGGGCCAGCGGAACGGGCGGCGTGACGCCGGCTCCCCGTAACACCACCCTCACCCGTCACTTACTGAGGTGTCACGCTACCCGTCGTAATTTAGGCAGGTCACCCGCAGCCCTCGCAGCCAAGCTGCCGAGGGTGGCTGGCTGCTGCTCTCTGGTGGGTGATTGTTTCCGGTCAGTGCACCTGCTGGGTGCCGTCACCCATCTCACCGGGCTGGTGATCGGCCAGGACAAGGTCGCCAAGGCCGGCAAGGCGAATGAGATCACGCACTTCAGGCCGCTGCTGGAGCCGCTGCCCCTGGGCGGGGTGGTCATCACCGCCGACGCGATGCAGACCCAGCGCGAGCATGCCCGCTGGCTGACCGAAGACAAGGACGCGTTCTACCTGGTCCCGGTGCTGGGCAACCAACCCGGAACCTACGCCGCGCTCGACGCCCTGCCCTGGGAGGACACCCCGGTCGCCGCCGCTACCAGCGAGATCACCCGCGGGCGGGTCGAGACCCGCACCATCCGCGTCCACCCCGCCCCCGCAGACCTGGGCTTCCCGTACGCCCGCCAGGCGATCCTCCTGGAGCGGTACGTCACCATCAAGAAGAACCGGCAGTGGGTCATGCGCAACTGCGAGGCCGTCCTGTACCTCACCAGCCTGGGCGCCGCCCAGGCCAGCCCCGCCGACCTGCTCGCCTACGCCCGCGGCCACTGGACGGTGGAGCACCTGCACTGGCTACGCGACGTAGTCTGGCGCGAAGACAAATCCACCCTCCGCGCCGGCCACGCCCCCCAGGTAATGTCCGCCCTCACCAACCTCGTCATCACCCTGTTCCGGCTACAAGGAGTAACCAAGATCACGGCTGAGACACGCCGCAACGCTCAAGATCCCCGCCGGCCACTCCAGCTACTCGCCCTCCGGCCAGGCTAAATACGCCCCACGACTTTGAAGAATCCCTGGCTGGCAGACGCCAGCATTGGCGAGGTCTCGGACGAGGCGACTCGCCTGCGCTAGCTCCTCGATGCTGAGCAGTTCTAGCGGCTGGGCGGCGGACATGAACGCACCGTAGGACAGACGGGACAGGTGGGTCAAGTAGTCCAACAGGGCTAGTTACGCTGAGCCGGCCAAACTGTGGATCATGGGAGGTAGGCAGGCAGAGCTGCCCAGCGAGCGTGTAGAGGCGGACCTCCGCCGTCGCATCGCTGCGAGCGAGTGGGCATCAGGGGACATGCTGCCCACAGTGTCGGCGCCGGCTGAGCATTACAGCGTCGGCCGGGGGACAGTGGCGCGTGTCCTGCGCAAGCTCGCAGACGAGGGATTGCTGGTCATACGCGAGAGGTGGGGGACCTTCAGGGCGTAGTGCCTCTATGCGCCTCTGAGAGCCACGACGTCGAGTCGGCGTCGGCTGGCTGGCGCCTCGTACGACCCCCTGGCGGACGCTGGCCGCGCTCGACGTGGTGATGGCCTCGCTGCGGCTGACCTGGCTGCCCGTATCGGGCCATGAACCCCTTTTCCGGGAGACATGCCGCAGCGAGGCGTTGATTCAACGGTAGGCAGCCTCGGCGGCTGCCGTCAAGCCCAGGAACCACAACATGTAGTGGTCGGGATGATTGCATGACGCAAGTCGTGTGACGTATGATGATCATGTGAGCGAAGACAGCAGGCCACCGTGGCCGCCAGCCGTAGCGGCAGATGCTCTTGGGATGGCCGCGGGACCGCTGTCACGTACAGCGGCCGGGGTCGGCCGCCGAAATACTGTCCTGAGCATGCCAAAGCAAGCAAGAAAGCGCAGGACAAAGCGCGGCCGGATTCCGGCCGCACGCGCAAGCGTTATTGGCAATGCTGCCTCGACGCGCACGCGGCAGGAGTGCGCACCTATGGAGTCCAGACAATCCGATACCCGGATTGGAGCAGGCAGCTTTACGAGCCTTTCATTCGCGTTGCCAAGGTAAACAGCGCGCATGTCAAGTCGGCTAACGTACGTGTCTGCTCGCAATGCCAGCAATGGAATGCAACCCATAGCCGTAGCCGTCTGCAATTCCTGGTAGAGCAAGCCAAATCGAGATCCGAGGAAAGTAATCCTCAGGTAGTCGAGATTAAGCTATCCGGGGCATTCCGGTTCACGATGAATCACCCTGACGATTACCTTGAGGATTATTGAAAACTCAATTCAATCAATCACACATGGATTGAGACGATGGCGCGAATAGAATTCGAGAGCTGGTCGGCCGTGACTGATGATATCAGCAGCGAGATAGCCGAGTACCGGAATCTGATGAGCATCCAATGGCGGATCTGGGAGCTTTGCATTTCACGGGCTAACAACTTCGGTCATGCTGCGTTCAAGCCAGACGAATTGGTCATGCTCGCATGCGGAGACGACAGCCGAGCAGACAAGCAAGCGGTATCGCGCGGAATCTCTAAACTCGGCATCATGCGCAGCCCGGGCTGCGTTGGCCGCCGCGCAGGCCCGGTCCTCCGCGGCCTCCCGGCAGTCGGCCAGGACCTGCGCGTAGGTGTAGCCCTCGGACGGGTCCTCCTCGCCGTCCTCTTCCCACCACGGCCCCTCCGGCTCAGCGGCATACCGGGCGGGATCATCGTCCCGTCCGGGATCCGCAGGAACCGGCTCCGGGGGCATTCGACACCATCCGTTCGGGTTATTTGGTCTTAGGTTCATCAAACATAATAGCGAATTACGCCTTCACTCGCTACTACATTTACTGATCTAGTGCATGTTTCGAATAAAGAGACGAGAGAGACTGATGTTACTCGGCGGGAGTGGGCCGACGAGGCGAGGCCAGGCAGGGGTGGAGCCGGGCAGGGGGCGGAACCGGGCAGGGGGCGGAACCGGGCAGGGGGCGGAACCGGCAGGGGGGAACCGGCAGGGTGGAGCCAGGCAGGGGTGGAGCCAGGCAGGGGGTGGAGCCAGGCAGGGGGCGGAGCCGGGCGGGGGGTGGAGCCGGGTAGGGGGGAGGAGGCGGCGGAAACAGCGGCATGGCGAGGGCGTGCTGTCCTGGGTTATCGTCCAGGAATGCCAGGGATAGTGATCGTGGGCGCTGGGTTCGGCGGCATCGGGATGGGGATCGCGCTGAAGAAGGCGGGTTACCACGACTTCGTGATCCTGGACAAGGCCGACGATCTCGGCGGGACCTGGCGCGACAACCAGTATCCGGGCTGCGCGTGCGACGTGCCGTCGCCGCTCTACCCCTACTCCTTCGAGCTGAACTCGAACCGGCTGCGCCGGGCCGTGTGGAGCGAGGGCGGCTGCGACAGCTGGTACCTCGACGTCGACGGCGTCAACCGGACGCTGTGGCCGGGCTTCACCTTCGAGTACTGGGCGCGTACCCGCCGGGCGCGCCGCGCCGATTACGCCGTCACCGCCGTGGCCGCTGACCGGGCCGAGCAGGCCTCGTGACGCGCCTGGCGGGCGCGGGTCGGGCGTGCTAGCGGTCCTCCTGGCGCTGGCGTCCGCGATCGGTTACGGCGGTTCGGATTTCGCCGCCGGGCTCGCCTCCCGCCGGGCCGGGGTCATCCAGGTCACCCTGCTCGCGACGGCGGTCAGCGTGGTGGTCGTAGCGGCGGCGCTGCCCTTCGCCGCGTCCCACCCGCCCACGGCGGCCGCGCTGGCCTGGGGCGCCGCGGCCGGCCTGGGCGGCACCCTGGGCGCGTTCGCGCTCTACCTCGGCTTCCGGCTCGCGGCGTTCAGCGTGGCCGGGCCGCTGAGCGCCGTCGGCGCGGCGGGGTTCTCGGTGCTCGCCGGGCTGCTGTACGGCGAGCGGCCGACGGCGCTGGCGCTGACCGGGATCGCGCTGGCGCTGCCGGCCATCGTGGGCGTGTCGTGGAGCGCGGCCTCGGGCGGGGAGGCCGTCGCGAGCCATGGCGAGGCCTCGGGAAGCCACGGCGAGGCCTCGGGAAGCCATGGCGAGGCCTCGGGTAGGCCATGGAGGCCGCCTGCCGCCGGGGTGGTGCTCGGGCTGATCGCGGGGGCGTGCTTCGCGCTGCTGTTCATCGGGCTGGACCGGGCCGGGTCGGGCAGCGGCCTGTGGCCGGTCGCCGCCGCGACAGTCGCCGAGCTGGCGGCCGCCCTCGCCGCGGCCGTGCTCACGCGCGGCTACCGGCTGCCGCGCGGCCGGCCGCGGCTGCTCGCGATGATCACCGGGGCGGCCGGGGCGGCCGGCACCATCTTGTACTTCTTCGCCAGCCACGACGGCTTCCTGGCGGTCACCGCGGTGCTCACCTCGCTCTACCCCGCGGTGACGATCGTGCTGGCCCGGGTCCTGCTGGGCGAGCGGCTGACCGCACTGCGGCTGGCCGGGCTCGGGCTGGCTGGTGCCTGTGTGGCACTGATTGCCTTGGGTGGCGCGGGCTAAACCGTGCCGATCAAACCGTGCCGACTGAACCGTGCCGACTAAACCGTGCCGATTAAACCGTGGGCCAGGTGTGCACCGGCTCGTTGGAGTGCATGTGCTCGATGTACCGCAGGGTCATCTGGCGCAGCGCCTCGCGGCGGTCCAGGCCGCTGCGCCGGGTGAGTTCGGCCACCGCGGAGATCTGCCAGGCGGCGCCGGTCTGCCCGGTCAGGCAGCGCTGCTCGATGATGCCGAGCAGCCGCCTGCCACGGCCTCGTCCACGCCGTAGCGGCCGAGCCCCTCCCGGGCCAGCGGCAGCAGGCGGCGCAGGATGAGCTCGGACGCCGGCGTGTCGCCGACGCCCGGCCAGTACAGCTGCGCGTCCAGGCCGTGGTGCGCGGCCTCGTGCAGGTTCTCGGCGGCGGTGCTGAAGGACATCTGGGTCCAGATCGGCCGCTGCGCCTCGGCCAGCGACCGAACCAGGCCGTAGTAGAACGCCGCGTTGGCCACCACGTCGGCGATGGTGGGACCGGCCGGCAGCACCCGGTTCTCCACCCGCAGGTGCGGCCGCCCGTCGACCACGGCGTAGACGGGACGGTTCCACCGGTAGATCGTCCCGTTGTGCAGGCTCATCTCGGCCAGCTGCGGGGAGGTGCCCTGGTCGAGCACGGCCTGCGGGTCCTCGTCCTCGCAGATCGGCAGCAGCGCGGGGAAGTACCTGAGGTTCTCCTCGAACAGGTCGAACACCGAGGTGATCCAGCGCTCGCCGAACCACACCCGGGGCCGCACGCCCTGCTCCTTCAGCTCGTCCGGCCGGGTATCGGTGGACTGCTCGAAGAGCGTGATCCTGGTCTCGTGCCACAGCTGACGGCCGAACAGGAACGGGGAGTTGGCCGCCAGCGCGACCTGCAGGCCCGCGATGGCCTGGGCCGCGTTCCAGTAGTTCGCGAAGGCGTCCGGGCTGACCTGGGTGTGCAGCTGGACGCTGGTGCAGGCGGCCTCGGGGGTGATGCTGTCGGTGTGGGTGAGCAACTGCTCGGCGCCGTCGATCTCGATGCGCATGTCCTCACCGCGGGCGGCGAAGATCTGCTCGTTGAGCACCCGGTAGCGCTCGTTGGACGACATGGCGTCCTGGTCGACGTCGTTTTCGGCCAGGGTGGGCAGGATGCCGACCATGACGAGGTGGCTGCCCACGGTGCGGGCCCGGGCGTCGGCCGCGTTGAGGTCACCGCGAAGTTCGGCCTCCAGGGTGGCGAGTGCGTCGCCGTCGAGCGTCCGGGGCGGCACGTTGATCTCCAGGTTGAACTGCCCGACCTCGGTGGCCCAGGCCGGGCTGGCGATCGCGTCGAGCACGTCGGCGTTGCGCATCGACGGCATGCCGTGCTCGTCGGTCAGGTTCAGCTCGATCTCCTGGCCGACCGTCGAGGGGTTCTCCTCGAACCGGTGCTCGCGGAGCATGCGGGCGAACACGTCCAGCGAGCGCCGCACCTTGTCCCGGTACTTGCGCCTGTCCTCGCCACTGATCTTGATCGCCTGGATGTCACGGCCCACTTCAGGCTCCGCTCAATGAGACAAACCGGTCAGGTACTCCCTGTTTACCAAGCTCTTTACCCATTTCGGCCGCTCTCGTCCCGCACCCACAGGTCCAGCAGCCCGCGCAGGTGCGCGATGAACATGTCGTGCTCGTGCGCCGGGTACACGGACCGGACCGTCCGGACCAGCAGCTGGTCGAACTCGGGGCCCGCCACCCAGTCCAGCACCACCTGGTCCAGGCTCGACAGGGCGGTGGCGCAGAAATCCTCGTACCGTTCGGTCTCGAAGTAGGCGTCGGCCAGCCCGCGGTACTCGGCCAGCTTCTCCGCCTGTGACATCCCGGGCTCGTCGGCGATCGCGAAGAACCGGCCGGTGTCCAGGTCGAGCCGGGGCCGCCGGCCCGTCACCAGCGCGAAGACGCACCACTTGACCAGCGCCTTCATCGCCCAGGGGAAGTAGTAGTGCAGGCTGGTCAGGGACACGTCGGGGCAGGCATTGGCGTAGTCGATGGGGTAGACGTCGCCGCCCTTGACCAGCGTCTCGCACGAGTTGAACTCCCACCGGAAGAACGCGTTGACCAGCCGCCCGATCGTCACCACCTCGGCGCCGACCTGCGGCGAGAGGAAGTTGTGGTCGACCGCGTAGCGCAGGTGCATGGGCTGGTCCGGCTGGAATTTCATCACCATCGTCTCGGCGCCGATGGACAGTGAGCGGGCGAAGACGTCGTAGTCGATCGCCTTCTGCAGGTGCATGAGCATCTCGCCGCTGGCGTCGTAGGCCGAGTGCAGCTCGGTCACGTTGTTGATCCGCGACACGCCGCGCCAGGCCCCGCCGTCGTAGGGCTTCATGAACAGCGGGTAGCCGATCTGCCGGGCGATGGCGTCCAGGTCGAAGGGCCGGTTGTAACGGGCGGCAGTGTAGGCGTAGCGAGCGTTGTCGACCGGGTGCTTGAACGGCACGAGCACTGTCTCCGGCACCTTCAGGCCCAGTCGCATCATCGCGCAGTAGGCCGCGTGCTTCTCCATCGACTGGAACGTGAACGGGCTGTTCAGCAGGTACACGTCGTCCATCAGCGCGACCTTCTTCAGCCATTCCCGTGGCACGTAGTACCAGTACGCGAGCCGGTCGATGACCAGGTGGTAGCGGGGCCGGGCGCGCAGGCTGAACGGCTCGATGGTGATCCGCTCGCAGTCGAAGGCGTGCGCGCCGCCGTCCGGGGTGTTGACCGGGCCGAGCCGGCGCAGGATCTCCTCGAAGGCCGTCGGCCAGTCTTCCTCGGTCCCGAGCAGCAATCCGATCGTGTGCCTGGTCGCGGTCAATGAGGGCTCCCGTCGTCAGCAGAATCGCGGCATGTGGTGGGCCAGCTGAGCCCGCCAGGAAGGCCAGTCATGGGGGACGTCATGCCCCCACAGGTCAAGTTCGTGCCTTATCCCCTTCTCCTCGAGCAGCGCGGCGAACCGCTTCGTGCTCGGCAGCGCCCCGGTGGTGTCCTCCCACTGGCCCTGCCCGCAGACCAGCAGCAGGCTGACCTGGCCGCGCAGCCAGTCGAGGTGGTCACCGGCCAGGTTTGCGACGTAATCCAGCGGGTTGTTGAAGTACGTCTCGTTACCGCGCTCGCCCCAGCCGTCCCAGGACGCGGGGTCGTAGTTGCCGGACAAGCACATCGCCAGCGGGAACAGGTCGGCCCGCTTGAGGGCGAAGTTGGCCGCGTGGAACGCGCCCAGGCTGCAGCCCAGGGTGACCACCTCGGACTGGCCGCAGTCCTGGTAGATCCACGGCACCACGTCGCCGACGATCCAGGACTCGTACCGGCCGTGCCGCCGGGCCCGCTCCTCAAGCGGGATGTCGGTGTTGGACCAGGACGCCGCGTCATAGCTGTCGACGCAGTAGAGCTTCAGCCGGCCCGCGTCGATCAGGCCCTCCACCGCGCCGACCATGCCGTTGCTCTCGAAGTCCCAGGCGCGGCCCCGCCCGGAGGGGAACACCAGCACCGGCCGGCCCCAGTGGCCGTAGCGGATGACGGTGCCCGCGGCGCCCAGGGCCGCCGACCACAGCTCCGTCGCTTCCCGGTTCATCTCACGAACGCCGGCGCGGCGGCGATTTACGACGATCCCGCTGACCTGCTGGCCCGTTTTCGTCGCGACTGGCGCGCAGCACCAGCATCGTGACGTCGTCGACCAGGTTGCCCTCGGTGAAGTCGCTCATCGCCTGGCGCATCTTCGCCACCAGCTCAGTGGGCGGCAGGCCGACCATGTCGGCGAGCTCATCGGCCAGCCGGTCGGCGAAGTAGGTGTTGTCCGGGCCGCGCGCCTGAGCCACCCCGTCGGTGTAGAGGAACAAGACGTCGCCGTCCTCCAGGGCCACGACCTGGGTGGCCGGGCTCCGCGTCGGGGAAGAGGCCGAGCGGGAGGCCGCCGCCGCCCATCATCAGGACCCGGCCGTCGGACCGCAGCACCGCCGCGGCCGGATGGCCGGCGCTGCCAAGCACCACCCGCAGCTTGTCGTCCTGCCAGTTGAAATGCGCGATGTTGGCCGTGACGAACCCGCCGTCGAGCGCGAGTTCGTCCGCCAGCACGATCTCGTTGGTGCCGGCCAGCACCTGGCCGGGGTCGGCGCAGCGGCGGGCCAGGACGCGGATCGCGTGCCGGGCGGCAGCGGTCACGGCGGTCACCTCCTCGCCCTTGCCGCACACGTCGCCGACCGCCAGGCCCCAGCCATCGGGGGTCTGGTAGATGTCGTAGAAGTCCCCGCCGGCTTCCGGGTCGTCCTCGGTGGCGGCGAGGTAGGTGGCCGCGATCTCCACATCGGGGATCTCCGGCCACCGCCTCGGCACCAGGCTGGCGTGCAGCGCGTCCACGACGTCCGACCCGCGCCGGAACATCCGGTTGACCCGGATCGACAGGGCCATCTGCTCGCCGAGTTCCTGCACCAGCGCCAGGTCGGCCACCTTGAACAGGCCGTCCCCGGCCCGCCGGGCCAGGGTTAGCACGCCGTACTTGTTCTCGTCGTCGGCCAGCGGAACGGACAGCACGGACGTGGCGTCCAGCCTGGTCAGCAGCGGCTCGCCGTCCAGGTCCGAGCCGAGGACGCCGACGTCCTCGGCGTGGGCGATGAGGGCCGGGTGCCCCGATTCGTGCACCGCGCAGGGGACCGACCCGGACGGCGGGTCGACGGCGGCCACCACGCTGGTCAGCTCGGTGAGCCGGGGGTCGTCGGGGCCGGTCACAAACTGCCGCCGCACCCGGTGCCTGCGCTCCATGTCCACTATGACCCAGGCGGTGAGCTCGCGGGCGATCAGGCGTGCGCACCGCTGCAGCGTCCTGGACTCGCTGAAGCCCTCGTTCTCCAGCAGCAGCCTGGCCACCGCGGTGACCAGGTCGAGCCGACGGGTGACGGCCTGCACGGCGCCGAGCTGAGAGCGGCCTTTCCGCTTGGCTTCGGCTTTGGGCTCGGCTTCAGTCTTGGCCTTGGCGTCGGTTTGGGCTCGGTCGTCCGGCTGTGGGCTCGGTGCCGGCTGTGGGCTTGGCGTCGCGGATCGCGACCATGAGGGGATCGGCTTCGTCCGGGTTACCGCGGACCCCGACCCGGCCGATGACGAGCTCGCACGGCAGCATGCCGTCCGGCGCGATCAGGCTGCACCGGAGCCGGCGCTGCTTGCCGGTCCGGCCGACCGCCGTGAGCTGGGAGTTCACCGCAGCACGGGACGGCAGGCCGACAAAGGCGGTGAACGGGCGCCCGGTCGCGTAGCCGGGCTTGGCGCCGATCAGGTCACCCGCGGCCCGGTTGACCCGCTGGACGGTGCCGTCGCGAGTGAGCAGGAACAGCGGAACTGGCGCGTCCTGGAAGACCGCGCGCAGCAGGCCGCGCTCGGCGTTGTCCGGGTTCGCGGGCGAGCTGTCCGCGGGCGCCCGGCGGCCCGGTTCGCCGGGCCTGGCCGCCGCCCGGAGCAGGTCGATGGCCCCTTCCAGCTCGGTGAACGCGGCGTCGAGCACGTCGCCGGACTCGGCGCCCTTAGACCTGGCGGCCCGCCGCAGCGCGGCGTATCGCGCCTCCAACTCGGTAACCTGGTCCGGTGTCTCGGTCATGTCCGGCGTCCCGCTACCCGACCAGCGGGATCCGCCGGAGCGCGATCATCGCAACGTCGTCCTCCCGGGGGCCGAAAATGGACATCAGGTGATTGCTGAAGGCCTCTACCTCGGCGCCGCTGGCCTCCTGGGCGGCGACGCGCAGCTTCTCCAGGTTGACGTCGAGGAAGACGTCCCGATCCTCGACCAGGCCATCGGTCATCAGCAGCAGGGTGCCTCCCGGCGGCAGGAACGTCGTTTCCACGTGCGGCTCGTGCATGGGCAGGCCGAGGAGCAGGCCGCCCTCGCCAACATAATCCGCGTTCTGGCCGCCGACCAGCAGCGGGGGTATGTGCCCGCAGTTCACGATCTGCAGGTCACCCGAGGCGGGGTCGAGCAGTGCCAGGCACACCGTGGCGATGATGCCGGGGTGGTGACGCGTCAGGACCTCGTTGACCAGGCCGGTGATGGCCAGCGGCGAGTGCCCCTCGATGGCGAAGGCGCGCAGCGCGTGCCTGAGCTCGCCCATCACCGTCGCCGCGTGCAGCGAGTGTCCCTGCACGTCGCCGATGGCGACGAGGACCCGGTCCCGCCAGCGGAGCGCCTCATAGAAATCACCGCCGACCTCGGCCTGATCGCTGGCCGGGATGTAGCGGAAGGACATGGCCAGGCCCGGTACCTCGGGCAGCGACGCGGGCAGCAGGCTCCGCTGCAGGGTCAGCGCGACCATGTGCTCCTCCGCATAGGAGCGCAGCGCCTCCACGGCCAGCGCGACCAGCTGCACCAGCTGGCGCAGGACCTGGAGTTCCTCCTCGCCGGGTATGCCCGCCCGGTCCACGGCCATCGCCACCGGCGGCCGGTCCGGCTTCGGCTTGACCGCGGCCGCCCAGACGTCGCAGCGGAGCGTGCTGTCCGGGACCAGCCGCAGCCAGGCCTCCCGCGAGAGCATCACGGCCGCGCTGTTCTGGCCGGTCCCGAGCACCTGCCCGGTGACTTGGTCGGACAGCCCGGCGGGAGCGCCGCGCTGCCTCGGCTCGGGCTGCTCGGGAGAGGCCGACGTCCGGCGGATCTGGCCATCGGGCATCGCCAGGACCAGCACGGCCTGGGCCGTGAATATCCGCGCGGCGCCGGCCGCCGCGGCCCGGGCCAGCCCGTCGAAGGTGTCGGCCGCGTTGATGTCGAGCGCCACGCTGGTCAGCGCGGTCAGCAAAGACGCCGTCCGCTCGGCGCGCTGCCGGGCCCGGGAGTAGCGCAGCGCGGCCATCACCACGGCGAGCAGTTCCTCGGGTTCGGTGGGCTCGGTCAGGTAGGCATCCGCGCCCTGGGTCAGGCCCAGGGCGCGGTCGGAGACACCTACCGCGGTGGCGGAGACCTGGATGACCGGGATGGCCGCGGTCGCCGGGTCGCTCTTGATCCGCCGGCAGACGTCGTAGCCGCTGACGTCGGGCAGGTGGACATCGAGCAGGATGAGTTCCGCGGCCCCGGCCTGCTCCAGCGCCTCGCGCCCGGTGCCGACCTCGACCACGGTGTGCCCCGCCCGCCGCAGCCAGGTGGCCTGGATGTAACGCTTGGCCTCGTCGTCGTCGACGAGGAGCAGGACGGCCGGGGCGTCGGTCATTGCGTGCCCCGGATGACCCCGCGGATGGTGAACTCCAGCCGCTCCCTGGACAGCTCGTCCTTGCGCAGCAAGGCGGCCGCGCGCGGCGGTGGCGGCACGTCCGCGCCGGTGATGATGATCGCGGGCACCGAGGCAGGCAGCCGGGCCAGCAGCGCACCGCCGTCCATGCCGGGCATCCGCAGGTCGGCCAGGACAAGGTCCACGGGGTTCTCGGCGAGGACGGCCAGGGCCGCCTCGCGGCCGTCTCCGGCCTCCACGACGCGGTCCGCCACCCCGGTCAGCATCCCCCTCAGGATCTGCCGGAAGGCGGGGTCGTCGTCGGCTAGCACGACCGTGCCGACGGCCGGGGTCTGGTTCGGCAGGTCGAGCACGACCGTGGTGCCGACGCCGGGCTCGCTGGTCAGCGCGAGGTCCCCGCCCAGGATCCGGGCCAGCCGGCGCGCGTACGGCAGGCCGAGTCCGGTGCCGCCCCGCCGGACGCCGGGCACCTGGTAGAACTCCTCGAAGACATGGGCCGACAGGCCGGCCGGGATGCCTATTCCGGTGTCGGCCACGCTGATCTCAAGCCTCGGGCCCGTTACCCGTGCGCTCAGCCGTACCTCGCCGCGATCGGTGTACTTGATTCCGTTAGACAGCAGGTTACGCAGGATGCCGGTCAGGGCAACCTCATCCGTCAGGATCGTGCCGGGGACGCCGTCGGTGCTGACGATCACCTCCACCGGCTTGCCCTCGGCCATCGGGCGGGCCAGCCCGCGGAGCCGGCCGAACAGGGCAGGCAGGTCCACGTCCGCCGGGTCGACATGCAGCTGTCCGGACTCGGCCTTCGCCACGTCGAGCAGCTCGTTGACCAGGGCCAGCAGGGTGCTGCCCGAGTTCCTGATGAGCTCGACCTGGTACAGCTGCTCCGGATCGAGGCCGCTGTCGGCGGTGGGTTCGGCCAGCAGGCGGGTCAGCCCGATGATGGAGTTCAGCGGGCTCCGCAGCTCGTGACTGATGTTGGCCCAGAACCTGTCCTTGGATTCCGAGGCCGCGCGCAGCCGCTGCGACGTCTCGTCGAGTTCCGCGTACAGGGCCACCACGCCGCGGTTGGTCTGCTCGAGCTCGTTGGAGAGCTCGCTGTACAGGGCCATGACTCCGCGATTGGTCTCCTGCAGTTCGGCGTTGAGCAGGAGCAGCTGGTCTTTGCGCTGCTTGAGGTCGTCGAGCGCGGTGATCAGGTCCTGGTTCTGGCGCCGCAGCTCGTCCAGGGCGGATCGCGGATGCAGCGCCGCCAGCTGATCGTTGACCAGCTGCATGTCCGGCGGCACGCCGGGCGGCCGCCGCTTGGCCATCCGCACGACGTGGCCGTCCGTGGTGACCGTGTCCATGAGCCGGGCCGCCGCGGCGATTCCGTCGGCCGGCGGCTCGCCGTCCAGGGTCACGGTCAGCAGCAACTCGGCGTCGTCGATGCCGAACGTGATGACCGCGGTCCGGCCGGCCATGACGACGCTGCGGCTTATCTCGCTCAGCGCCGTGGCCACCCGGATCTGGTCCTGCTGCTCCAGGGTCAGGCTGGCGGCCAGCCCGCGGCCGAGCTGGCGCGCCGCGAAGACGCCGGCCAGATCCCGGACGTCCAGGCGGGCGAGCTGGCTGGTCATGACTTCAGCACGAGGATGCCGGCGTCGTCGCGGTGAATTCCCGCCTCCGCCAGCAGCATGGCCGCGATGAGCAGCGGGTCCCTGGTCTCGATGCCGGGGAGGGCGGCAGCCTGCCAGCGGCTGCTGATGCCGTCGGAGTGCATGATGACCGCCGCGCCCGGCGGTACCTGGTACTCGAACTGCCGGATGGTGCGCGCCTGCTGGCCGGCGATGCCGGGAATGGAGAGCATGCCCTTCCGGCTGCCGTCGGACAGGATCGACGCCGCGATGTTGCCGAGTCCGGCGAACCGGGCGACCTGGCCGCAGATCTGCACGATGCCGACGGCTCCGCCGCGGGTACCGTTCATCCGCCGGTGAGCTCGCTCCAGCAGCGCGGCCGGCTCGCCCGCGGGGTCGTCGAGAACGGCGGTAACCCCCGCGGCGGCCGCCGCCGCGGCCAGCGGGCCGTGGCCGAGTCCGTCGCACAGGACGGCGGTGACGACCTCGCCCGACTCGATCGCCCCGTAGACGTCACCGCATTCGACCTCGCCGGTGATGGGCCGGACCAGGCCCGCCCAGCCGGCCGGCGATGCGCTGGTCTGCGGCGGGCGGGGCGCCGGCCAGAATCGCGCCGCCAGGGCGGTGCCATGGCCCGGCACCGAGTACAGGTCGCAGAAGTCGGCGAGCCGCCGGATCGCGCCCAGGCCGATGCCCAGCGTTCCCGCCGTGGAGTGGCCGTCCCGCAGGGCCGCGCTCACGTCCGGCAGGCCCGGTCCGGTGTCGATGGTGACCAGGTCGATCCCCGGGTCCTGCGTGTCCCGGTTGACGCACAGCAGCAGGGATCCCTGACAGGCATGCTTGTGCAGGTTGGAGGCGGCTTCGGTGACCGCGAGCGCGAGCTGGTCGGTGCGGGCGGCCGGGAGCCGCAACCGGTCCGCCATGGCCAGGACGGCGTTCCTCGAGGCAGCCACGGCGCTGGCGTCCTCGACCTGGAGCCACCGCATGTCATGCGGCGACGGGGCCTTCAGCGGCCAGTTCAGCGGGACCATTTGACCACCACCACACTGGTGCCGCTGCCCGCCTTGGAGGTCAGCTCGAATTCATCGACCAGCCGCCGGGCGCCGGACAGGCCCAGCCCCAGTCCGTCGCCTGAGGTCCAGCCGTCGGTCAGGGCCAGGTCCACGTCGGCGATCCCGGGGCCGTCGTCGGTGAAGCCGATCCTGACCCCGCGCTTGCCGGTGTCCGACGTCACGACCTCGACCCGGGCCGTGCCGCCGCCGCCGTGCACCAGGGCGTTGCGGGCGAGCTCGCTGGCGGCCGTCACCACCTTGGTCTGATCGACCAGGGACAAGCCGTTCTTGGCCGCCACGACTCGCACCTGCTGCCGAACGCGGACGACGTCGTCTCCCGACCGGATCGGCAGCTCATCCATCACGCGCTTCCGTTCAGCAGCGCGAGGCCCTTCTCCGCGTTCAGTGCGGTGCGCACGCCGGGCAGCGACAGGCCGAGCTCGGTGAGGGTGATCGCCACGGCCGGGCGCATGCCGACCAGGACCGTCTCCGCGTCGAACAACCGCGATATGGAGCCGATCATGGCCAGCATCCGGCCGATGAAGGAGTCCACGATCTCCATCGCGGTGATGTCGATGATCACGCCGCGGGCGCCGGTGGCGACCAGTTCGTCGGCCAGGTCTTCCTGGAGCCGCATGACGGTCTCGTCCTGCAGGTCGATCTGGATGGAGACGAAGAGCGTCGACCCGATCTTGGCGATCGGCACGCGTTCCATCAGGCGGGGCCTATCTTCGTGACCTGCTGCCCGATGCGGCTCAGGGCGTGCGCCAGGGCGTCGGCGACGGTCGCCTTGGTGGCGATGTCGCCGAACTCGATGCCCAGCGACACGATCGTCTGCGCCACCTGCGGCCGGATGCCGGTGATGATGCACTCGGCCCCGAGCAGGCGCGCCGCGTTCACCGTCTTGAGCAGGTGCTGGGCCACTTCGGTGTCCACCGTCGCCACCCCGGTGACGTCGAGCACGGCGTGCTCCGCGCCGGTCGCGACCAGGGTCTCCAGCAGCTTCTCCATGACCAGCTGGGTGCGCGCCGAGTCGAGCGTGCCGACCAGCGGCACGGCGATGATGCCCTGCCACAGCCGGATCACCGGCGTGGACAGCTCGAGCATCGACTCGGCCTGGTCGGCGATGATCTGCTCCCGGGCCGCCGCGTAGGTCTCGAAGGTATGCAAGCCCAGGTCGTCCACCGTGCGGGAGAAGGCGAGGTACTCCGGCACCAGCTCGGCGGTGTCGGCGACCAGCTCGTACACCGCGTCCTTGAGCGCGAACAGCCCGAGCGCCGTCTCAGTGGGAGTGAACCCGCTCCGCGCGCGGGACCGGGACAGCTCGGCCAGGGCGGCCCGGAGCTCGCCGGCCGCCTGCTCGTCCGCGCCGGACATGGCCCGGACCACGAGCGTGTACACGTCTTCGAGCTCGCGCCGCACCTCGGCGGCGGAGGTCCGGCCGCGCAGGCCCGCCACCACGAGCTCAGTCCAGCGGCCGACAACCTTGTCGTGGTGGTCGCGCATGTACGCGGCCATCCGTCCTTGGCTGCTGTCAACGTCCATAAAAGTGCGTATTCCCATACATCCGGCGGTCTGGTACTCATGTACCGCCCAACAGTACATCTGCGCGGCCGGCGCCGGCCCGGCCGTGGGTAAAGGCGCTGGATCGTTCCGGCTGAACGGGTATGCCGACACGCTCCGGCTGTGGGGGCATACGATTCTGGATGACTGCCGCCCGTCCGAACCGACCCATGGGAGCGCAGTGTGGCCGAACTCCGCTTCTCGATGGAGCCACACGGCGCCAGCGTGGTCGTGAGCGTCCAGGGCGAGCTCGACTTGGTGTCGAGCCAGCGGTTCGACGACTGCCTGTCGGAGGCCAGCGGCCGCAGCGACCGGGTGATCCTCGACCTGTCGGCCGTGGATTTCATGGATACGACGGCCCTGGCCGTCATCGTCGGGCACTGGCGGCGGCAGGTAGCGGCGGGGGGCATGTTCCTGCTGGCCGGGGCGCGTTACCGGTACGTCAAGGCGCTGTGGATCACTGGCCTCGCCGACCGGCTGCCGATGTATCGACAGCGTCGGCGAGGCCCTCGCCGTAGCCCGGCCTGAGCCCGGCGCCGAGGCCGCGAACGGCCACGACGCCGGGGAATCAGGCGAGCCGGAAGCCACCGCCGGCTAGCGGCGGCGGCCCGGTAACCAGCGGTACCAGCGACCCCGCGATCCGCCTTCGCCGACGCGAACGACGAACCCGATCAGCCAGATCACCAGGACAACCAGGGCGATCCACCACAGGATGTGAATCGCGAAGCCGAGCCCGCCGAGAATGAGGGCGAGCAAGAGAACGAGCAAGATGATACCCATGAGCTGATTTCCTTCTTTCTTACGGCCGCCCAGGACGGGATCCGAGTACCCCGTAATCGGCGATCCACACCAGCGGAACCAGTCCGGAATTCTGCGCCGGAATTCAGCCGAGCCGGGTAAAGCCCGCAGGTTACGGCTTCAGGCTCTTTCCGGCGTCCTTGACCTTCTGGCCGGCCTGTTTCACGTCGCCCGCGGCCTGGTCGGCCACGCCCTCGGCCTCGAGCCGCTCGTTGCCGACGGCCTTGCCGGTTGTCTCCTTGGCCTTGCCCTTGACTTCTTGAACCTTGTTCTTGGCCTTATCGGTGGCGCTCACTACCGTTCCTTCCCCTCGTGGACCTTTCGTGTCCGGGCACACTGCCCAGGGGAAGCGTTCGTAACCCAGTTGTGAGCAATCGGCGAATGTGCACCGGCCCGGTGCGCCGGGCGTGAGGTGCAGCGCAACTAGTGTGATCTGTTTGACGCGCCTCACCGGGGTAGGTGCACCGGCGGGAAACAGGAGGCGGCGGTGCCCGGTACTGCGCACAACGACGACACGCTGGGGCGGCTGGTGGGCGACGCCAGCGTGGTCCGGGATGCCTTCGAGCAGTTGCCGATGGTCCTGATCGCCCTGGACGGCCCGGATCACCGCCTGGCCGCGGCAAATGCGGCCTACCGGACGTTCACCGGCCGGTCCCACCTCATCGGCGTGGCGTACCGGGACGCCTTCGCCGAGCGAGCCGGGCCGCTGCCGGTCGAGGTGCTCGACCGGGTGTACGCGACGGGCGAGGCAGAGACGGGGCCGGACTTCACCGTGATGCCGCGGCGGGCCGCCGGCGGGACTGTCAACGGCCTGTTGATCATCGCCGCTGACGCCACCGACCGGGCGGGCGGGAATCCGGCCGGCCGCGAGGTACCGGCCGGCCGCGAGGTAGTGGCCGAACTGCAGGAAGCGCTGCTGCCCACCGCGCTGCCGGTGCTGCCGCAGGCTAGGATCGCGGCCCGGTACCTGGTCGCCGGGCACGAGCAGTCGGCCGGCGGGGACTGGTTCGACGCGATCCCGCTGGCCGGCGGCGGCGTCGCGCTCGTCGTCGGTGATGTGGTAGGGCACGGGGTCGCCGCCTCGGCGGCGATGGGGCAGCTGCGCGCTGTGCTGGCCGAGCTGCTCGGCGCGGAGGTCGACCTCGGCCGGGTCCTGCAGCGGACCGACGCCTTCGCCGCCCGGATGCCGGCCCTGCGGGCCGCCACGCTCGCCCTGGCGGTGCTCGACCCGGCCGACGGAACGCTGCGCTACACCATCTGCGGGCATCCTCCGCCGCTGGTCGTCGGCGCCGACGGAGCGACTAGGTACCTCAAGGGTCCCGGGACCGGACCGCTGGGCACCGGCTCGGCCCCCGTGCTCGCGGTCAGCGCGCTCGCCCCGGATGAGCTGGTCCTGCTGTACAGCGACGGTCTCATCGAACGGCCGAACCGGACCATCGCCGAGGGCATGGCCGAGCTGGCCGCGGCCGCCGATCAGGCGCTGGCGGTCAGCGAAGACCCGGCCGCGGCGGAACGGGTATGCCAGCTGACCGTGGAGCTGCTGACGCGCACCGGTCACGCCGACGACATCACCGCGCTGGCCGCGCAGCGACTCGCCGCCCCGGCCCCGGCCCTGCACCTGGAGCTGTCGAGCGAGCGCGCCAGCCTCACCACGGCCCGGGATGCCTTCGCCGGCTGGCTGGGCCGGCTCGGCGCGACCGCCGATGACTGGGAGGCGCTGCACCTGGCCATGGTGGAGGTGTTCACCAACGCCATCGAGCACGCCTACCCGCCAGGGGCGCCGGGGCTCATCGAGCTCGACGCGCGCCTGGGCGAGGACGGCAGCGTGAAGTGCGTCATCACCGACCACGGCCGCTGGCGGCAGCCCGACCCGGCCGACGCCGACCGCGGCCACGGCCTGATGGTGGCCGGGCAGGTGGTCGACACACTGCTGGTCAGCCACCCGTCGCCCAGTCGCCGATCGCTCAGCCTCCCATTGCTCAATCACCCATCACAGGGCGCCGACAGCGCGGGCGTCACGGGGACGACCGTGACGCTGCGGCACCGGCTGCGGCGGCCCGCCGTCCTGGCCTCGGGCTCCCAGTACAGCTCACCCGCCCGTCACCCGGCCGAACCGGCGTTCACCGTGGACACCTCCGTCGCGGAGGGCGCCACCGCGCGGGCGCTGGTCGGCGGCCCGGTCGACATCACCACCGCCGATCAGCTGGCCCGGCGGCTGCTCTCCGTCAGCCGCGGCGGCACCATGCCGCTCGTCGCCGACCTCACCGCCGTCACCCAGCTGGCCAGTGCGGGGGTCCGCGCGCTGTACGCGGTCAGCGCGCAGCTCGCGGCCCACGGGCAGCGGCTGACCCTGGTCACAGCGCTGGGCAGCGCCGCCCAAGGGGTGCTCGATATGGTCCGGCTGGACCACGTCACCGAGCCCGGGCAGGCCTAGATCGCTCGCAGCCGGTACCCGTTTCGATCACGCCCGCCGGAAATCTTAACCACACCTGAACTTCTTCAGGGGTGAGTCCTAGTAAGTCGTTGGGCATGATTGCTATCAGAAGTTCCTTGCTCGAAGCGCCGGCCGCCTCCCTGCCGCGGCCGCGTGGATGACATGGAAGGGTCCGCGTCGATAAGGCAACCCTGCAGCCTTATCAACGCGGACCCTACTTTTTGCGGACCCTGCGCGACCGTGAGAGTCCCGGTGCCCCAGAGTCCCGTTGCCCGCCGGGCCGACAGACCTATGCGGACACCACGAGGACGGTGGTGCGGCCGATCCGGATCTTGTCGCCCTTCTTCAGCCGCTGGGCCGAGAACATGCGACGGCCGTTGAGGAACGTGCCGTTGGTCGAGCCGAGGTCCTCGACGTACCAGAAGCCGTGCGCGGCCTGGAAGAGGGCGTGATGGCTGGAGGCGTGCTCGTCGTTGACCACCAGCGAACCCTGCCGCCCCGCGGTGAATTCGGTGCGGAAGACGCGGGTCTCTTTGCCGACCTGCAGGGCGATCGACTGGGTGGGATCGCCCTCGGCGACGGTGGCGTCGCCCTTGCCGGTGACCGCGGACACCGCGGCTTTCCAGGCCCTCTGCTCCTGTTCACTGATGTCTTCCCAGGACGGCAGAGGCCCGGACTGGGCGCCGCGGTGTGCTTCGTAGGCGGTTCGGGCGAGGCGGTCGAGGTCGCTGCTGCTCACAAACCGATAATGCCAGAGGGGCGGGGTGGCGCGCCCGGCTGACGTGATGGCGAGGGTTCTCCCGGGTCCGTTCTACGGGAGCGGGCCGGGCCGTGGCCGGCCTGGCGGCGCGGCCGACACGACCGCCCCGATACAGGCGACCAGGAACAAGATGATGAATCCGCCGTAGAAGGTGAGGAACGCGGCGGCCAGGGCGGACAGCAGGACGATCGCGCACGCGCCCCCGGCGACAACCTTCTTGGTCATGCGTTTGCGGTGCGCCGGTACGGGCCGCGGCGGCGGATGGCTCACCGCCAGCCCGGCGGCAGCCACCGCCAGCGCGGCGGTGACCGGGGACAGCTCCGCGTAGGTCCGCGCCGTGAGCACCTGGGCCGTTCGCCTATCGAGCTCGTCCCTGGTCAGCAGGCCCTGCACGAACGCGGCCTTCAGCATGTCGATCACGTGCTCGCGGTCGGCGTCGGACGCGCGCAGGCGGCCGCGGCTGGCCGCAGCCGCGGCCATCGGGTCCCATCGGCCCACAGCCACCGGTACCTCCCCAACCAGGACAACGCAGTCAAGCGTAACGCGGAGGTTGTCCCAGCCGGTGTTAGCCGCGGCCGGGGGACGCTAGGGTCGCGGGCCGGGTCCTCGGCGCAGCGCGGCGCTCGGGATCTTCCGGTCAACCACCTCACGCGCGATCTCGGAGAGCTTGCGGTTGTGGTTGCGCGCGTAGTTCCTCAGCAGCGTGAACGAGTCGTCGACGGTCACGGTCAGGTACTCGGCCAGCATCCCCTTGGCCTGCTCGATGATTACCCGGCTGTTCAGCGCCGCCTGCAGCTGCTCGGCCAGCAGGTTCCGTTCCCTGAGCGCCCGTTCCTGGATCAGCCCGATCGCGGCCATCTCCGCCATGGCCTGGGCAATCTCCATCTCGGTACCGGTGAACGGCTCGTCGCTGCCGCGGAACAGGTTCAGGGCGCCGATAACGTCGGTGCGTACCCGCAGCGGGACCGCGCACATAAACCGGAAGCCCGCACCGGAGGCTTGCGCGGCGAAGACCGGCCAGCGGACGCGGCTCTCGGCAGCGCTCGCCTGGACGGGACGGCCGGAGGAGAACGCATCCAGGCACGGGCCCTGCGCGCCCTGGAGCTCGAAAAGCTCGAGCAGCCGCATCCGCTCGTCCGAGGAAGCGATCAGCCGCAACCCGCCGCGCGCGTCGGCCAGCATGACCCCGGCTGCTTCGGCTCGGAGAATCTCAACCGAGTCGGCGGACAGGCCGTGCAGGAAATCAACGATGTCAAAGTCGCTGGCCAGCGTGTCCGCCAAGCGGACAAAGGCCCGGGCCAGCACGGCCTCGCGGCCAATGGCGTCCGCCCGGTCGCCCTGACCGGAACCCCTCGGCCGTGCGGCGCCGCTTTCAGTCATCGAACCGCACCCGCCGTTCAACGACGTCCTGCGCGATGTCGTACATCGAGCGCCCGCTCGCAAACGCGGCGGCGCGCAGCCGGGCCAGCGCGTTGGGGATGGTCTCATCTAGCTGCGCGGCGATCATGCCGGTCGCCTGATGGATGACGATCCGGTCCGTGCCGACCGTCGCCAGCAGCTCCGCCATACCCGGGGCCCCTGCCGCATACGGCCGGTACAGCACCGCATCGCGGGCGATGTCCGCGGCGACCAGGGCATCCGCCAGGTGTTCGTCACTGAGCATGCCCGGCTTGTCACGGCACAGGTCGAACGTGCCGATACCGCCTGGCCCCACGGTCAACGGCAGGGAGAACTCGGCGTGCACGCCGACCGCCAGGGCAGCCGCCGCGAAAGTCGGCCAGCGGTTCGCGTTCTCGGCCGCGAGGTCCGGCAGCAGCACCGGAATCCCGGAGGCATGGGCCTGCAGGCACGGGCCCTCACCCAGCTCCATCTGCAGCCCGGTAACCGTTCGAGCGTGCCGCCCGGCGCCGGCCAGCACACTCGCCGACTCCGCCCCCGACATCAGCACGAGGGCACACCCCGACAAGCTCATCTCATCGACCGCGAACACGCAGAGCCGCTGCACCAGCTCGCCCGGACCGGCCGTATCGTCCCGGTCGGTGACTGCCGCCATGATGCGGGCCCGCCGCCGTTCATCTTTCTGCACGTCGTCGCCTCCTCGCCGTGCCACGACGCAGCGTCCGCTTTCTGTCCTCACCGTACCCCTTCGGAACCCGAGCGCGGGACCATGGTAGGAGCGTCTTGCGCATTGTGACAGCCGCGGCTGGGACGCCTGATACGCCCATACGCCGAGAATGACGGCGATGACGTCACTCGCCGCCGGGCAACCGGCCAGGTAATACAACCCTAACGCCGGTGACCAGGCGTTACTGCGGCGGGAAGCCGATCAGGGTGCCGAGGCTGGCCACAGGTGCCCGCCTGCCGAGCTGGTCCTGTCGTCTCAGATGATCATGCCCAGCGGGTCCTGGATCCGAGTCGTGAATGCCGCGAGCCAGCGGGCTGCGAGGGCTCCGTCGATCGCGCGATGGTCGACCGAGAGGGTGCAGCGCATGACCGTCGCCACGCTCACCGCGCCGTCGACGACGATCGCCTGCGGCTTGGCCGCGCCCACTGCGAGGACGCCCGATTGCGGCGGGTTGATGATCGCGGAGAACTCCAGCGTCCCGAACATGCCGAGGTTCGAGATCGAGAAGGCGCCCCCTTCCAGCTCGTGCTGCAGCAGGCGCCGGTCACGGGCCCGCTGCGCGAGGGACTGCGCCTCCGCGGCGATCAGGGAGAGGCGCTTGGCCTCGACGCCGCGCAGCACGGGCGTGACCAGTCCGCCATCGGTCGCGACGGCGATCGACACATCGACCGATGCATGCGCCACCAGCCCCTCCTCACTCCAGGTGACGTTTGCCTCCGGCACGTCCTGGAAGGCCGCCGCGACCGCCATGATGACGAAGTCGTTGACCGAGACCTCCACCGGCGCGGTCTGGTTGATCCGCGTGCGCAATCCGAGCAGTTCGTCGACTACGCACTCCGTGGTCATGTAGAAGTGCGGCGTCGTCGCCTTGCTCTGGGTGAGGCGGCGTGCGATGGCGCGCCGGATCGGGGTGTGCGGGATGAGCGTGCCGGCGGCGGATGCCTGGGCGGCGAGCCGTTCGAGGTCGCGGCGGACGATCCGGCCATTCGGGCCCGTCCCCGCGATGGCGGCAAGGTCGATGCCCTTCTCGTGGGCGATCTTGCGCACGATCGGGCTCGCGAAGATGCGGGTCTGGGAGGCGGCCTGGGTCGCTTGCCCCTGGTCCGGCCGCTGCCCGGCAGAGCCAGCCGCCGCGGCGGGGGCGGAAAGGGCCTCCGGCATGGCGGGGGCGGAAAGGGCCTCCGGCATGGCGGCGGACGCTTCGCCGCCGAGGGCGGCGTCGATGTCCGCGTCCGTCTCGCCGTCCTTCATCAGCACCGCGATAGGCGCGCCGATCTCGCCGGTGCCACCCGCGGTGAGCAGGATCCGGCCGACGACCCCCGCCTCCTCCGCGCCATACTCGACGATCGCCTTCTCGGTCTCGATCTCAGCGAGCGGGTCACCGACGGCCACGGTGTCGCCGGGGGCGACCAGCCAGCTGGCGATCGCGGCCTCCGTCGCGCCGGCGGCCACGCTCGGCATCCGCACGACCGAGGCCATCAGCCGGCCCTCCCGAAGCCGGCGCGCACCCGCTCGATGCCTGCGACGACTTCCTCGGTGCGGGCGATCGCCGCGCGCTCGAGCACCTGCGAGATGCTCGGGCTCGCCTCGGAACCCGTGACGCGCTGCACGGGTTGGTCGAGCCAGTCGAAGAAGCGGCGCTGGACCTCGTCGGCGAGCCAGCCGCCGTAGGAGGTGCCCTGGGCACCCTGCTCGACGATGAGCACCGCGTTCGTCTTGGAGATGCTGTCGCCGACGGTCTGCCAGTCCAGACTCGCCCGGTCGAGGAAGCGCAGGTCGATGAGCTCGGCGTCGACCCCGGTCTGCTCTATCGCCTGCTGTGCGTGCTGGACCATCGAGAGATACGTGAGCACCGTGACGTCGTTGCCCTCGCGTCGCACGGCGGCCTGGCCGAAGGGGATCTGGTAATCGAGGTCGTCGACCGGGATCTCGCCCGCTGCGCCGTAGAGGTCGACATGCTCGAGCATGAGCACCGGGTCACCGATTGCGAGCGCCGCGTTCATCAGGCCCACGTAGTCGTACGGGGTCGAGGCAGCCATAATCCGCCAGCCTGGGCTCGTCGCGAAGATGCCGGCGGGGTCCATGAGGTGCTGGGATCCGTAGCCGGAGCCCAAGGCGACCTTCGTGCGCAGCACGAGCGGTACCGGGTTGAGGCCGCCGAACATGTGGCGGGCCTTGCCGATCTGGTTGAACACCTGGTCGGCTGCGACCCAGAGGAAGTCGGGGTACATGAACTCGACGACGGGACGGAAGCGACCGTCGAGGGCGAGACCGCCGCCGAGCCCGGCGAAGGCATTCTCACTGATCGGCGTGCCGAGCACGCGACCGGGATACTTCTTCGCCAGGCCCTTGGTAGCGCCGTTCGTCCCGCCGTTGAGCCGGTGCACGTCCTCGCCGAGCACGACGATGCGCGGGTCCTCGCCCATGCGCCGGTCCATGACCCCGGCCACGGCGTCGATGAACTTGCCCTGCCTGAGTTCGCCGGTGAAATCTCGTTGCTCGACCGTGCGCGCATCGGCGAGTTCGGAGAGGTCACCGCGGATGCCGACGTCGACGAAGGCGGGGTCCGGCCACAGTTCGGGGCGAATGCGGCGGACGCCGGGCTTGGCGCCCGGGTCCTGCTCCACGAGCGCCTCGGCGGCCAGCCTCATGGCCTGCTGCGCCTGCTCGCGCACCGAAGCGACTCCCGCCTCGTCGATAAGGCCGAGCTTGGTCATCTCTCCCGCGACGCGGCCCAGCGGGTCGCGGGCCCGCCACGCGGCCTCTTCCTCCTTGGTGCGGTAGCCGAAGGCACTGCCGGGGAAGGGGCCGTTCTGGTGGAAGAAGCGGTAGACGAGCGCCTCGACGACGACGGGGCCGTCGCCTGCGCGCAGCCTGTCCTGCGCTCGCTGCATGGCGAGGTGCACGGCGAGCGGGTCCATGCCGTCGACCCGCCAGGCCGGAATGCCGAAGCCGAGCGCGCGCGCCGATAGCCGCGGCTCCCCGGTGGCCTCCTCGACGGTGGTCGAGACGGCGTAGCGGTTGTTCTCGATGAAGAAGCAGAGCGGCAGCCGCCACGCGGACGTCAGGTTGAGGCTCTCCAGCACCGAGCCGATGTTGACCGCGCCGTCACCGAAGTAGCTGACCGTGAGGTCGTCGGTGCCGGAGTGCTTCTGCGCCCAGGCGTTGCCGGACGCCATCGGCACGCCGCCCCCGACGATGGCGTTGGTGCCGAGCGCTCCGGCCTCGAACCACTGCAAGTGCATGGAGCCGCCGCGTCCGCGGCAGTAGCCCTGGGCGAGCCCGAGGATCTCGGCGAGCGTGCGCTGCAGCACGGTCTGGACCTCGGGCGTCACGAGGTCCGCAGGGTCGAGCACGCCCTTGGTCACGTGCGTGATGGCCTTGGCCAGGAACTGGTGGTGGCCGCGATGAGAGCCGTTGACGGCGTCGGTCGACCGCAGCGAGACGATCGAGCCGACGGCGCCGCCCTCCTGGCCGATGCTGGAATGCGCGGGGCCGTGGACGAGGCCCTCGCCGGCGAGCTCGAGGACTGTCTCCTCGAAGGCGCGGATGAGGTGCAGCTGCCCGAGCATGGTCGCGAGCAACCCGGGGTCGGCGGCCCGCCAGTCCGCCGCCGTCGTGCTCAGCTCGATCCACTCCGATCCGGGCTGAAGGCGCTTCTCGCGTGGCATCCGCATCTCCCTCGATGTGCTGACCGCCTGACAGGAGGCTATCGCGCTAATGTATCCATATCAATAGATAATCTCGCAAAATTGTGGATATAAGCCTTAGATTCAGAGATATTGGATACATACTCGGTCGAGGAGGACCCATGGGCACAGGCATTCCCGGATTGCGCGGCGGCGACCACGTCGGCATTACCGTCCCCGATATGGAGCAGGCGCACGCCTTCTTCGTGGACGTGCTGGGCTTCGACCACGTCTACTCGCTGCCCGAGATGCGGCACGACGACGACTGGATGCTCGATCACCTCAATGTCGAGCCGCGCGCGGTCGTGAGGGAGATCCGGTTCTACCGCTGCCGCTTCGGCCTCAACTTCGAGGTCTTCGAGTACGAGCCGCTGCCGGACCAGCGCCGGCCACCGCGCAACAGCGACCTGGGCGGCCACCACGTCGCCTTCTACGTCGACGACATGGATGCGGCCGTCGACTACCTGCGCGCCAGGGGGGTGCGACTGCTCGCCGGCCCGGTCGCGAGCCGTAACGCCTCGGCCGGGCAGCGCTGGCAGTACTTCCTCAGCCCGTGGGGCATGCAGTTCGAGCTGGTGAGTTTCCCGCAGGGGAAGGCTTACGAGAAGGATGCCGCCGTCAGGCTCTGGCATCCTGGGCATCCGGCGCAGTGACACCAAGCACGGGGACCACGATGAGTTACCAGGCGAGCCACCGCGAGACCGTCGCGAGCCACCGGATCGCAGACAGCCTTCGCACCGCGATCCTGGACGGGAGCTACCTGCCGGGCGCGCGCATCAGGCAGGAAGACGTCGCGGCTCGCTCCGGCGCGAGCCGCATCCCGGTGCGCGAGGCGCTGCGAATGCTCGACTCCGAGGGGCTTGTCACCCTCGTCGCCAACTCGGGCGCCTGGGTCACCAAGCTGACCCTCGGCGAGTGCGTCGAGACCTACCTCATCCGCGAACGACTGGAGCCACTGCTGCTCCGCACCAGCATGCCGCGCCTTGACGTCGCCGCGGTCGACCGTCTCGGCGGGCTCGCCGAGGAGATGGAGGCGGGGGCCGGGCTCGACGCCTTCATGCGCATCGACCGGGAGTTCCACCTGTCCAGCTACGCGGGCGCGGAATCGAGCGAGATGTGGCAGATCATCCACCGCATGTGGAACACCACCCAGCACTACCGGCGCGAGTTCACCAGGCTCGCGGCGCAGGCCGGCCTGAGCGTCACGCACATGGAGCACCGCCTGCTGCTCGACTGCATCCGCAGGCAGGACCCGGACGACGCCGAACGGGTGCTGGTGACGCACATCCGCCGCACGCGGCTGGAGCTGGAAAAACATCCGGAGCTCTTCGCCTGACCCGTCTCCTGTGCTGGTGGCGGCGGCCTGACCCGACCGAGTCCACTGCCGTCGTCTGCTTGGCGCGCGTGGCAGACTTGCGGGAAGGCGGCTCGTGGCCACGAATCGCAATCGATTGCACTCCATCTCTGAGGAGGAACGATTGGCTACTGACGCAGGGGGCATCACGACCCCAGCGGAGCGTCCAGCGGGCGTGCGGCCCCTCGGTGCCCCCGGCCACATGGGTGTCGACTACGAGGAGCGCGTCGACTTCGGCCGACTGCGCGGATACCGCGTGGCGCGGGCCAGGGCGGCGCTTGAGGCGAGCGAGTGCGGCGCCTTCCTGCTCTTCGACTTCTACAACATCCGCTACACGACCCAGACCTGGATCGGCGGTGCGCTTGGCGACAAGATGATCCGCTACGCGCTGCTGTTCCGGGACCGGGACCCGATCCTGTGGGATTTCGGCTCGGCGGTGCGGCATCACAAGCTCTACTCGACATGGCTGCCGGACGAGAACTACAGGCCCGGGTTCCTGGGCTTCCGGGGCGCGGTCGCCCCCGAGGCGGGCCTCATGCGCGATGCGGTGACCGAGATCAAGTCGCTGCTCAACCAGGCCGGGGTCGCTGACGCTCCACTCGGCATCGACATCGTCGAGCCACCGTTCCTGTTCGAGTTGGAGCGGCAGGGCATCGCGGTGCGCGACGCCCAGCAGGCCATGCTCGACGCCCGCGTCATCAAGTCGCCGGACGAGACCATGCTGCTCAACCAGGCGGCGGCGATGGTCGACGGCGTCTACACCGACATCGTCGACGTGCTCAAGCCGGGCGTGCGCGAGAACGAGATCGTCGCGCTCGCGAACAAGCGACTGTACGAGCTTGGCAGCGACCAGGTGGAGGCGGTCAACTCGATCTCGGGCGAGCGGTGCAACCCGCATCCGCACAACTTCACCGACCGCATCATCCGGCCCGGCGACCAGGCCTTCTTCGACATCATCCACTCCTTCAACGGCTACCGGACCTGCTACTACCGCACCTTCGGAGTGGGCAGCGCGACCCAGAGCCAGCACGACGCCTACTCCCGCGCGCGGGAGTGGATGGACACGGCGATCGCCGCCATCAAGCCCGGCGTGTCCACCGACGTCGTCGCGCGCGTCCTGCCGAGGGCGGAGGACTTCGGCTTCGAGAACGAACTCGCCGCCTTCGGTTTGCAGTTCGCGCACGGGCTCGGCCTCGGCCTCCACGAGCGGCCGATCATCTCGCGGCTCAACTCGCTCGAGAACCCGATCGAGCTCCAAGCGGGCATGGTCTTCGCGATGGAGACCTACTGCCCCGCCTCCGACGGTATCTCCGCGGCGCGCATCGAGGAGGAGGTCGTCGTCACCGACTACGGCACCGAGATCCTCACGAAGTTCCCGGCCCAGAAGCTGTTCGTCGCGAACAAGTACTGAGGAACTGGCTGCGCGGTATCACTTGTCAGGCCCGTGGCCAATGACCATGCGGGATTAGCGCTGGCTAGGAAGACGAGGCAGAGCAGGAACTGTTGCGCGTTTGCAGCTTGATCGGGGTGATCCAGCCGAGCGGACGGCGACGAATCCATGTTGGAAACACTCCGGAGCCTGACAGGGAGGGGGAGACGGGATGGCCGTCACGTTCACACTCGACATGCCGGGTATGACGCGAGAGCAGCTTGATGGCCTGGTGCAGCAGCTCGGCGCGGGACCAGGCAAAGTTCCCGATGGTCAGATCGCCCACATCGAAGCGATCACGGACGATGGTGCACGGATAATCGACGTCTGGGAGTCCGCCGAAGCATATGAGCGCTTTATCCAGGAGCGCCTTGGTCCCATATTCGCCGCAGCCGGTATGCCACCGATCGACGCGCCGCGGATGCTTGAGGTCCACCGCGTGTTCGTGGCGGAAGTGGGTCCCGCTGCCCCATAACCGCGTGGCTGGCGGCCAGCGTGACGAGTGAAGGCTGGATGGCCGCGTTCAGCGTTCGTGGTGATCACTTGTGCCGAGTCATCGATCGGATGCTCGCCGCTCCCTTATCGGGTAGCTTGGCGCTCGTTCGGCATTTCGGGCCTGGTTACCGGGACCAGCGTCAGAAGCTGGCCCAGGCCTGCGAAGTCATCGGGATTTGTCGTATACAGGGGCAGTTCGGCCGCGATCGCCGTCGCGGCGATCATCAGATCGACTGCCCTGCTGCGTGGTTTCCTGCCTGCCGCGACGACAGCCGCGGTCACCCGTCCGTAGACACGAGCGGCGTCCGCGTCGAAGGGAATCGGGTCGAACTCGTGCTCAGCCCGCTGCAGCACGTCAAGCCGGCGAGCCCGCTCAGCAGCCTCGAAGTAGACGTCCTGTTCGGTGTCGGGGCGCACCTCATGCGGCCCGGCGGAAAGCTCGGCCAGCGTGACGGCGCTGATCGCCATCTCATCGGGAAGCTCCTCGGGAGCGATCCGGCTCCGGAGGATCATGATATTGGTGTCCAGCAGGCCACGCCGCACTGGCTCAGCGGTCATAAGCACTTCCGGTCTGATCAGCAGCCGCATCCTGATCTGCCCGGAACGCGCTCGCATCGATCACAGGAGCACTGCGCGACATCGCTGCGAATTCGGTCCGGGACACGAAACGGCGGCGCTGACGCAGCGGCACCAGCTCACCGATGCGGTGACCGTCACGGGTCACCGTGAAGGCCTGCCCGCGCTCGACGGCATCCATGATCTCCTTGGACCTCATCCTCAGGTCCCGCTGTGTGATCTCGGGCTGACCACTCACCGGAACACTGTAGCACCAGTTGCTACTCAGTGCTATATCCAACCTGCCCACCAAGGCGTGAGCGCCGACGGGCGCCGCCACAGATCCGCAGGTAGGGCACGGTCACCTGCTTTCATTCTCGGGCCCGAGATGGTGGACTATGACCATGAGGGCGCTGTCGGCGCTGCTCTCGGTGCTTGCCGCCACCGTGGCTGTCTCGGCCTGCAGCGGGCCGGGTCCGGCCGTCCACGGGAAGCCGCGGCCCGCGCCCGTCGCCTCGCCCCACGCGGTGGGCTGTGACCAGATCATTGCGCAGGTAAGCGCACCGGGCGGCAAGGTCGTGCTCGGCGTGCTCGCGGTGCCACCGGCCCACGTGGAGGCTGGCGCCCCGACCGGGACCCTTCCATGGGCCTACTTCTCGAAGTGGGGGATCGCCATCCGGGCCGGCAGCCCGGCCGTGCTGATCACCGTTCCGGAGGCGTGGCGGCACCGCGCCGCCATCGGCTGGGGAAACAATGCCCGCGGCGTGAACTCGCTACGCCTTCTGAGCTGCCCGCGGCAGATGGGCGCATGGAATGTGTACGCGGGGGGCTTCTTCCTGCCGTCGGCCTCTGGCTGCGTCCCGCTGGTAGTTGAGATCGGACGCCAGACCGCGACCCTCAGCTTCGCCATCGGCAGCGCCAGCTGCGGCTCAGCCACCTGAAATCGATGCATGCGGAGACACCACGCGGACCCCGCGAGCGTCCGAGCCCTGGCTAGTGAGCCGGACCTGAGGGAGGCCGCCGCGTACCTTTCCACGTGCTCTGGACGCGGCGGCCGGGGGCGCGCTCAGTGACCGGCGATCTGGCCGCCGTCGATGTGCAGGGTCTCGCCGGTGATGTAGGGCGATGCCTCCAGGAACAAGATGCCGTCGACGACGTCGCTGACCTGGCAGGCGCGCCCGAGCGGGGGAAGCCGGTCGCCGAGTTCGTCGTAGCTGTCCGCCGGGTGCACCGGCGTCTGGATGATGCCCGGCGAGACGGCGTTGACCCGGATGCCGCGGGATGCGTACTCGACGGCCAGCGACCGGGTGGCAGCGGCCAGGCCGCCCTTGGTCAGCGCGGCCAGCACCGAGGGCACGCTGGAGTTCGCGACCTCGGCGAGGGTGGCCGAGATGTTGACCACGTGGCCGCCGTGCCGCTTCAGCATCTCGGTGATGACCCGCTGGGTCAGCCAGAAGAATCCGCTGAGGTTGACGCCGACCACCAAGGCGTAGTCCTCGGCGGTGTAGTCGGTGAACGGCTTGGAGATATAGACGCCGGCGTTGTTGACCAGGGTGTCGATGCGGCCGAACCGTTCTAGCGCTCCGCCGGCGATCCGTTCGGCGGTGGCGGGCTCGGCGATGTCGCCCTCGACAATGAGCACGTCGGGGTCCTGGGTCGGCTTCATCGCGCGGGCGGTAGCGACCACGCTCCAGCCTTGCCGGCGGTAGGCCGCGACCAGGCTCGCGCCAATGCCCTGGGAGCCGCCGGTGATGATGGCGACCTTCCGGCCCGTTCGGTTCATGGCGTTCCGGTCGGTGCCGTGGCCTGCGGCCGGCTGATCCCCGGGTCGCTGGGGTGCGGCGAAAGCGGCGTGGTGTCCACGGTCATCCAGGGGGCCAGCGGCAGCGTCTGCAGGATCCCCTGCATCTGGGCCGGGTCGTCGGCTTGGTACAGGCCTAGCGTGCGCCCGATGCCGGGCAGGGCCCACAGCCGGAGCAGGTGTCCCTGGCCGGCCAGGTCATCCGCGGCCTGCGCCTCGCGGGCCTTGGTGTCCGCCACCGTCTGAGCGGCGGTGCCTGACGGGACGGCTAGTGAGAAGGTCACCAGGAACTCCGCGGCCTTCTGTCTTGCTCCGGGCGCCGGGGCCGGGTCGTTCTGGTGCGGCGAGAGCGGGGTGACCTCATCGGTGCGCCATACCCGCAGCGGCATCGAGGCCAGGACTTCCTCGAGCCGGCCGCCGTCGGCGGCGGCGAACAGCCCGAGCGTGCGCCATTCGCCTGGTTGCAGCGGGGGGCGCCACAGGCGCAGCAGGTGTCCCTGGGCCGCGAGCTCACGCGAGTGCGCGGCCTCCCGGGTGCGGATGTCCTGGACGGTTTGTTCCGGCGTTCCGGCTGGGACGTGGGTGGTCATGGTGACGAGGTATTCCATGGTCAGGCTGCTCCTCCTGGGACGGCCGCGGTGCTCGGCATGTCCGCGGCGGATGAGCTCCGTCCGCGGTCGGCCTGGTGGTACGGGTGGTGCATCGAGTGGTCGCCGGCCTCCCTGCCCCAGAACCAGTAGCCGTTGTAGATGCTGTAGATGACCAGCCCTGGCTTGAGCACGAGCGTGTACGGGATCATCGGGTCGATCCCCTGCAGCTCGCTCAGCCGCCGCCTGGTCTTGGTGTGATCGGTCAGCTCGTAGTCCGGGAATATCCCGCCGGGGACGATGTCAGGGCGCATGGGTTTTCTCCTAGCTGAAGGTGACGTCGGTGACGTCGATGGCGATCGAGACCGAGTCCAGAACCGGGGATCCGTCGGGGTTGCGGACGTAGACCCGGCGGCGGGTCGGGACCATGATCCCGTCGAACTCGCGGTACTGCGACGGGTAGTGCACCGCGGGGCCGCCGCCCAGGATGTCCGCGGAGTAGTCCAGGCGGCGCAGCAGTCCGGCGTCGTCGAAGTAGTAGGTCTGCTGGCGGGTGTGCGCCACGATGGTGTCCGGGTAGGTGACCAGCAGGCGGTGCCAGGTCTGCCCGTCCTCGTGCCACGGGCCGTTCGCCTCAGTGACGAAGTCCGAACGGGCGAGGAGGAACGGCGCGACGAAGTAGTTCCAGTTGGCCTCGCTGGCGAAGTAGGCCGTCTGGAGCTCGTCCCAGGGCGCCTGACGGGTCGTTCCGCCGAACGCGGCCGCCGGGTCTCGGCGCTCCTCGACCGGCACGCCGTCGGCGGTCTCGATCGTCTGCCGGTACGGCTCCCAGGTAGCGTACCGGCCCGGCCGCGGGAACGGGGTTATCGTCAGCCGCTGGTCGCGGGTCTCGCCCTCGAGCACGACGCCGTCGAGCAGGCCCGGCTGGCCCTTCAGGGTCCAGATGGCGCCGGTGATCGAGGCCGCGGCGCGGAACCGGGTGATCTGCTCCCAGCGCTGCTCGCCGCCGTGTCCCTCGGTGGCCAGTTTCAGTAGGTCGTTGATGGCGATCACCCTCCGGAGATCAGTTGCTGGCCGCCGTCGATGTCATAGGTCGCGCCGGTCAGCGCCGTATTGGTCATGATGTGCACGGCGAGGGCGGCGACGTCGGCCGGCCGAGGTCGGCCGGGGGCGCGTAGTACGGACCCGGGCCCGTGACCATCACGTGGTCGATCGCCTCGGGCAGGTCGGCGAAGAACCGGTCGAGGGCGGCCGGGTCGGTGGCGTCGAAGGCCGCGGTGCGCTCCGCGCCGAGTTCGAGTGCCGCTTGCTTGAGCCGGTCGGGATTGCGTCCGGTGAGGATGACGTCGGCGCCCTCAGCCCGGGCGCGCCGGGCTGTCCCGAGCCCGATGCCCGCGCTGCCGCCGATCACGACGACGGTCTGCCCGGCCAGTTCCGGTTCGCGCTGGGTGGAAACCGGGTGGTGGCGCTGGTCATGAGAGTCCTCCGTTGGGGGGCCGACGACCGATCACCGGTCGCAGGCGGGGCCGGCCTGGACGCCGACCGTCTCCAGGCCGATCCCCTCTACGCGCGGGCGCCGGCCGGTTGCCACGAGCAGCCGGTCGCCCCGCAGGTCCATGCCGCCGTCGAATTGCAGGACGTACTCGTCACCGTCCCGCCGCGCGGCGGTGGCGTGCATCCCGAGCATCAGCTCGATTCCGTCCCGGCGCAGGCCTCGCTGAGCGCCTTGCCCAGCGGCGCTGGCTCGCGGGGAAGCACGCGGTCGGCGCCCTCGATGAGCACCGCCTCGCCGCCCAGACGCCGCACGATCTGCGCAAGCTCGACGCCGGCGGACCCGCCGCCCAGCACCAGCAGGCGGCGCGGGACGGCTTTCATGCTGGTCGCCTCGCGGGTGCCCCAGACGCCCTCGAGCTCACGCAGTCCCGGGATCGGCGGCACGACCGGATCGGAGCCGGTCGCGACGACGACGTGTTCCGCGGTGTGTCGGACGCCGTCGACGTCGACCACGCCGGGGCCAGCGCCGACCAGCTCGCGCTCCACGACCGCGACACGCAGCCCGCGTGCCGCCAGCGCCGCCGCGCAGTGCTCGCCCGGCGCCCCGCCGCCCAGAACGATCACGTCATAATCCCTACTCGAGCGCATCGTTACTTCCGTCGGTTGCTAGTGAGACCGAGCCCGTCCCGGCCCGATGACGATCACGTCGTCGTCGGTTACGTCGGCAGCTCCGTCCCGGCCTGCTCCGCCGCCATGTACTGGGCATACCAGTCCGGCCAGTTTTCGTCTGCCTCGCCGGTGCGCTTCTCGTGCTCGCCATGGGCGGCCGACGCGCGCCGCATCGCGTCCGCCAGGTCGCTTACGGAGGCGAACGAAGTCGCGGCATGGTCGACGCGCCCGGGAAGCCGGGTCGTGACTTCCTGGAACAGCCAGCTGTTGCCGTCGGGGTCGCTGAACGAGACGAACGAGCCGTAGCTGGCATCATCGGGCGCCGGGCCGCTGACGCGACCATTCGCTCCGTCGTGATGGAACCGAGCGCCTGGCGCTCCTTCGTGGAACACCTCGCTGGCCTCGACACCGCGGGCTACGAGCTCGTCGCGCGCAGCCCCGATGTCGGAGACGATCAGGTACAGGTCCTGGGCAGAGCCGGGTGCGGCCGAGGTGATGCCCGTGCCGAATTGGATCGAGCACTCGGAGCCCGGAGGCGTGAGCTGGACGATGCGGAAGTTGCCACCGGCGGCGCGGTCGGCGTCGAGCCTCCAGCCGAGGCTTCCGTAGAACTTCTTCGCACGGTCGACATCCGAGACGGGGATGACGACCACCTCGAGCTTCTCGTCCACGATGCCGGCTCCTCTCCTTTGATGTCAGCGGCCTGTGCCACCGGGGCTGGTCCTGATATTCACCCTGGCGCCACACATCGCCGAAGTCCACAAATCTCATCAGATCGCTGGAGAAACTCTTGTGGCGGGCAGTGACCTCTTCTATGAAGCTTCAGGCTGAGAGCAGTCCGGCCGACACCGGAGTCGATCTTCCAGTCCACCCGGGCATCCGGTACGCCACGGCCGGGCTCGCCCAACTGCCCGGCACCGTGGCTTCACGGCACGGCGAGTATCAGCTTGCCGATGTTCTCGCCAGCAAGGAGCTTGGGCAGGACGTCCCGGAAGGCGCGAACGCCACCTTCGAAGATGTCTTCGCGCGAGATCAGCCGGCCCTCGCGCAGCCACTCGGCGCGCGTTCGCCAGGCACGGAACGCTCGGACTGGCAGGACCCATGGGCGAGGACCGCGGAGCCCGGTGCACAAATCCGTTAGCAAACTACATGCGAGAGGTCAATTCTCTGTTCGATAAAGGGCATCTGGCCTTGGTAGCGGGGGCGGGATTTGAACCCGCGAGGGCGCCGGGATCAAAGATCGACTCGGTGGCGGCGGAGCTGCTGGGCAAGTCCGGGCGGGCGATGATCGATGCGCTGATCGCCGGGGAGCGCGACCCGGGCCGGCTGGCCGATCTGGCCCTGGGCAAGCTGCGCCGCAAGACCGAGGAGCTGCAAATGGCCTGCGACGGCCGGTTCACCGCCGACCACGCGCAGATGCGCCGGCTGCACCTGGACGCCTACGACCACCTGACCGCCCAGATCGCCGAGCTGGGACACGCTGGTCGCCGAGGCGGCCGCGCCCTTCGCCGCGCGCAGCCCGGCTGGCCACCTGGGCCGGGCTGGCGCCCGGTGACAACGAGTCCGCCGGCAGGCGCAAGAAGGCCCCTACCCGCAAGGGCGACGTGCACCTGCGCACCGCCATGGCCGGAGCAGCCTGGGCCACCTGGCGCACCGCCACCCGCCCCGGCGCCCGGTTCCGCCGCCTGGCCCGCCGGTTCGGCAAGGGCAACGAGAAGAAGGCCGCCGTCGCCGTCGCCCGCACCCTGCTGTGCATCGCCTAGGCCGTCATGCGCTACGACGGCGACTACACCGACGCCGGCACCGACTACTACGAGCAGCGCGACCAGCGCAACCGTGAGCACCTGGTCCGCTACCACCAGCACGCCCTGGCCCGCCTCGGCTACCAGGTCACCCTGGCCGCACCCGGTGACGACAGCCCGCCGCCAGGCCCGGGCACCCCGCCCGGCACAACCCAGGGCCAGGCCGCCTGACCCTTGACGCATGTCACCGGCGGCCGCGTGGCTGGGGACCCCAAGTTTCGTCACAGGCCGGACATATCCAAAGTTGCCGCGCGATGTGCGAGAGTTCCGCGCAGTCGCCGACCGCTGTTGCTTGCCGTCGGTCGCTGCTGTTTCTGTCACCGCTGCTGTCAGCTCAGCCCAGGTCACAATGGTTCAGGCAGCGGGGGCCAACAGGGTGCCTCGATCCACCCTGGACTCGTCGCGGTTGCCGTAGCGCTCGCGTAGTGCCCGCCAGGCCGCCAGCTTCTCCGGGCGCATCCGCTGGCCGTCGTACAGCTCGTGCACATAGCAGGAGAGCACGGTGTCCCCGCCTGGCCCCAGGAATTGCACCGTCAGGGACTCCCGCCCGGAGAAAGACGGGAACGGGTAGGGCTCGCGCACGAACCGGACCCCGGTGATCTCATCGACCCGCACGTCCATTATCCAGCTCGCCGCGTCGTCGCCGAGTTCGACGTGCCACCACCGCCGGTCGGCCGGTCCGCGAAACAGCGGCCTGGTCGCTCCGGTGAGGTGCGCGGTCCACCAGCCGACGCCGAAGACGAAGACGAGCAGTCCAGATTCCGACAGTTCCGTGATCAGCCGTTCGAGCTCGGTGGCGGGCTCACCGGTATCCGTGATCTTGTTCATGCCGCGCTCCTCACCCGTGTCGGTGTCGTCGCTGCTTAAGAACATGGCGCCGTGCAGGATTCATACCCGACGTCCGTCAGATGACCAGCTCGGAAGATCGGTAACCCGAACGGGGGTTGAACAGGACCGACGTATGGCTGGTGGGCGGCGCACTGTGCCCGTGAGTTGCCGTCATTGACCGCGGAAGCTCCCGATGTGTGGCACGTTCGTGGCACGGCCGAACTGTCCGGGAGTGACCGTGAGTTCCCGGCGTTGACCGGCCGATCGGGCACGTAACGGGCACGCCGACTGAGGCCTCACGCGGCGCTTGTCCGTCGTTCTGGGCCGAATGCACCGGATGCGCCGGGCACCTTACGCCGGGCCGGGCCTTTGCACCTTCCGCTTGCATGCCGGCCGTCGTCAGAGTGCGCGAGCGAGGTCTGCCGAGATGCCCTGGAACCAGCGCAGCGGCTCCGGTTCGTCAAGCGTGCAGCTCTGGAGCACGGCCATGATCGCCTTGCGGTCGGTTAGGCCATAGGCGTCCAGGAACAGGCGCAGCCGGGCAGGCAGGTCAGGAAGGGGATCGAATCCTGCTTCGGCGAGCTGCTCAGCAGGGGCCAGCGGCACGAAGGCCCAAGCCGCTGAGGCGAGATCGGCCAGCGGGTCCACGGGCTGGGCGGCGTCCCAGTCGATGAAGGCCACCGTTATCCCATGCCGGTAGACGGTGTTCCAGGGGCCGAGGTCGCCGTGGGAAACGATCTCCCCGGCCTTCGGCGGATACGGGTGGAAACGGTAGCTGGTAATGGATGGCCGGAAGCCTTCGGCCGCCTGGTGCAGCTTGCGTATCAGCTCGGCCGCGCCTCGCAGGGCCAGCTCAGTCCTCGCGTAGGGCGGTAGCCGGTTGCCGTGCCCGGGCTGCCACTGCGGGTCGGCCGCGACGTCGCCGTCGATGAAGGTCAGCACTTCCCGGTCACCTTCAATACCCAGCACTCGCGGTGCCCCTTCGAACCCGGCTGCCTCCAGGTGGCACAGGTACTCGTGTACTGCGGGCGACCATGGCCCATCGGTCGCAGCAGCCGGTGACATCCCGGGCAGTCTCCAGTTACCACCCTGACCTCGGCAGGCTTGCTGCGCAAAGTCGCCCTGGGTCTTCGGCGTCTCCCTCGTCTCAGTCTGTCCCGCCGGGTCCCGTGCACAAATCCGTGCACAAGGTCTGGTCCCCGAGTTGCGTGTCTCCACCGTCCCAAACTTTGCCGAGTGGGCGGCCGGAGGATGCGGCCTTTGGATAATCTGACGGCCGGAGTGCCCCTCTGGTCTGGAGTTGGCTCCCGGGAAGGGACAGCCGTGGCGGAGACGGACATCGGATCTGAGGACCGGGCCGCGACGACCGCGGCAGGAGCGGCAGAGGGTCCGGGATCCCGGCTCACCGCGCACGCCGGGCGCTCGGAAAGACGCAGGTGGGGTGGCTGGCCGGTCATCGCCGTTCCCGCGGCCACGGCGTTCGCGGTCGGCGGGTATGAGATCACCAGACCCCCGCTGTGGCGGGACGAGGCGGTCACCAAGGACGCGATCGGGCGGCCGGTCGGCCAGATCTTCGCCTTGCTCGGGCAGGTGGACGCCGTGCACGGCGCCTACTACGTGCTCATCCACTTCATCGCTGCCGCCGTCGGCACCTCGGACACGGCGCTGCGGTTCCCTTCGCTGTGCGCCATGGTGATCGCCACCGCCTTCACGGCGGCGATCGGCCGCCGGGCGGCGGCACTGGCGCGGGCCCCCGGCGCGGAACACGGCGGCCGGATCAGCATCCCGGCGCTGACCGGGCTGCTGTCCGGCATGGTGTTCGCGACCGCGCCCCTGATGGTCTACTACGCGCAGATGGCCAGGCCGTACGCATTCGTGACCATGTTCGCCACGATCGCCAGCTACCTGCTGCTCCAGGCGTATCCCGACGGGCGGTGGCGGTGGTGGTCGGCCTACGGGGTGGCCGTCGCGCTCACCGGCTTGTTCAACCTGTTCGGGCTGCTGATCCTGACCGCGCACGGCCTGACGCTGCTGCTGACCGATGCCCGCGGCCAGGCGAGCAGCGGGCGCCGGGTCGGCAGGATCCCGCTGCGGTGGCTGAGTGTTTCCCTAGCGGCAGTGATCGTGCTCGCCCCGCTGCTGCGGGTCGCACTGCGCGAGCAGGCGCAGATCGGGTGGGTGCCACGACCCGGCTACCACACCATCACCTGGCTTTTCCGTACCTTCGCTGGGTCTACGGGATTGATACGCCCGTTCGTCCTGCTCGCGCTCGGCGGTATCACGGCCGGATGCATCGCAGACCACTGGCGCCCGCTGAACCCCGCGGCGCTGGCGCTGCCGTGGCTGACGGTACCGTCCGTGTTGTTGATCGCGGCGTCGTCCATCAAGCCGGTCTATAACCTGCGGTATGTCGAGTTCTGCCTGCCCGCGCTGGCGATACTGGTCGCCGTCGGCCTGGTCGGGCTGATCAGGCTCGCCTCCAGCGCGCACCTGGCCCGGCTGGGCGTGGCCTGGATGCCGCCGGCGATCGCCGCGCTGGTCATACTCGGGCTGGCAGCCATGTTGGTCAAGCCGCTGTGGGCAGTCCGGCAGACCTTCAATCGCACAGACAACCTGCGGCTGGCGTCGGCCATCGTCGCAGCCCACGAGCAGCCCGGTGACGTGGTCTTCTACATCCCGGCCTACCGGCGCGTGTTCGGCACCGGATACCCGGCGCCCTTCCAGCGGCTCCGCGACATCGCCCTGGCCAAGTCCGCAATCGCCTCCGCCACCCTGACCGGCACCGAGATCACGAGCCCCCGGCTGCTGAGGAGCCGGTTCACCGGCGTCCAACGCGTGTGGGTAGTCACGAACAACTTCCCGGCCCCGGCCACGCCAGTGGATAAAGAGAAGATGACGATGCTCGCCGGGATGCACGTAGTCCAACAATGGCTGGCCGGAGCGGTCATGCTTACCCTCTACGAGCACTGACCGCGATCTGCGCGAACGTTGAGGTTCCCGGGCCTCAGGCTCCTGACGACTCCGCCCGCGAGCGACGAATCCGTCGGCCGTCAGCTCTTCCCCGAACTTCCCGCGACCGACCCTGATGCTGGAGATACCGGAGTACTCCGCGATTCATTCCCTGATTCCCTCCTGAAGGGTGCGGCTACCGGTCCTTACGCGCGATCCGCGTGCGATAACTATTCCGGGCGCAGGCCCAGCTTGGTCCACTCCGGCCAGTTCAGCGTGTGGCGGTGGTGAGTTCTACCCTGCGCGTACTGGTGTCCACCGGAAGGTGCGTGCCGCAACGATGGCGCTAGCCAGCCCCCACAGCGCGAGGATCGCCAGGTCGCGGGGCGCGAACCCGGCGCCGGTCGCGTGCGGGTTGTAGGCGGTGAGCATGGCCGTCAAGAAGTGCCGGACCGGGAACACGTTGGCCACGGCGCGCCAGGCTGCGGGGGCTGAGTCGGTGAGGAAGAAGTTGCCGGATAGGAAGAACAAGGCGAGGGTGACCGCGAACAGGAGCGGCATGGCCGCGGTCGCGCTGCGGATGACCACGGTGACCAGGCATCCCAGTGCGCAGAACGCGAGCGCGCCGATGATCACGGTGACGACGGCGGCGAGCAGGTGGCTGGCTGGCAGCGACACGGTATAGCCGAGGCGGCCCAAGGCGGCCACCAGGACCGCCAGCGTCAGCGAGGCGGCCGTCCCATTGATGACGGGCCCGGCCAGGAAGTTGCTGGTGCGCACCGGGGCGCTGCGGAGCCGCTTGAGGATCCCGTCCTCCCGGTCGTGTACCAGTTGGGCGGCCAGGTACGTGAAGGCCGCCGATACCACGCCGATCACGATCACCGAGGCCACCACGTATGCCGAGACCTTCAGGATGCCGGGCTGGCCGCGCATGTGCATGGTCCCCTTTCCGTTCATGGTAGCGAAGATGAACAGGTACAGCAGCGGCAGGACGACGGTGACAAACACCGCCATCGGGTCGCGCAGCATCACCTTCCGCGCGCAGCGGACCTCGCCCCGCAAGATGGCCGCGGTGCTCATGATGCACCTCCGGTCAGGCGAAGGTAGATCTCTTCGAGGCTGGGCGCCCGCACGTCCAGCCCGAGCAGGCTCACCCGATGGTCGCGGGCCCAGTCCAGCAGCACCCGCAGGGTGGCCTCCGGCTCGGCGGTGCGGATCGTGACCTGGCGGTCACCGGTCTGTACGGTCAGGTCCGCAGGCAGCGGTGGCGACGTCCCAGGAGTGTAGGCGAAGCGGATCTGCACGGGCGCGGTGTCGCGGCCGCCCAGGGTCTGGGGGGTGCCCTCGGCGACGATGGAACCCTTCGCGATCACTGCCACCCGGTCGGCGAGCGCCTCGGCCTCGTCCATGTAGTGCGTGGTCAAAAAGACCGTCTTGCCCAGCCCGCACAGGCCCTCGACCAGCGCCCAGGCTTGCCGCCGGGCCGCCGGGTCAAAACCGGCGGTCGGCTCGTCCAGGAACATCAGGTCCGGGTCGCCGACGATGGCCAGTGCCACATCCAGGCGGCGCAGCTGCCCGCCGGACAGTTTGCGTGCCCGCGACTTCCACTTGTCCGCCAGGCCGACCAGCTCGATCGTCTCGCCGATGTCCCGCGGGTGCGGGTAGAACCCGGCGTAGCGTTCCACCAGTTCCCGCACGGTCAGCTCGTCTGGCATTTTGGAGGTCTGCAGCACCACGCCAAGGCGCGCCCGCCAGTCCAGCGAAGGGTGAGCCGGGTCCGCCCCGAGCACCGTGACCTCGCCCGCGTCACGGCGCCGGTAGCCCTCCAGCATCTCGACCGTCGTGGTCTTCCCTGCCCCGTTAGGCCCCAGGAACGCAAAGATCTCACCCATCTGCACAGTCAGATTGATCCCGCGCACCGCCTCCACGTCCGCGTACCGTTTTCGCAGCCCGCGGGCCCAGATCGCGGTCTGGCCATCGCTCTTGTCCGCCGTCCGTTCATGCCTCTGCCGTGAAACTTTCAGCGCGCTCATCGCAACCACCTCGATTCAGTTCCCGGCTCGGTCTATAGCCAACTCACTCTCCGGACACGGACCGTGACAGTGACGAAAGCCGCCCCTGGACGGGCCATCCGTCCCTGAATCCCGTGGCAGCAGTGCGCAAGGTCGGCCTGGTCACGCTGACGGGAGTCACCGGCTCGCTTGCCACCCACAACATGGTGGTCTCGTTCTCCTACGCTGGCGGACGGAAACACTCGTGCCCCGAACCGGGCACTTCACCATGCCTTGAGTCTGCGCCTCCGCCGTAGCCGGCTCGTCACCCATCTTCCTCGACAGGCGCCAAATCCCAGGTCAGTGGACGCCGGGTCTAGGGTCGGCGAAGCCGATCGCATGCGACGCGACCGTATGGAGCGCCCTAGACGCGGTGGCCGCGAGCTGGATAATCGTGCGGCGAGGAAGACGGCCCGTGCAGCACCCGGCCTACTTGCCGGGTGAGCGTGATGATCTGCGGGAGCTGATCGGCAGCAGCGCGCCCGTGCCGGGCGGGCGTCCCCAACGCAGAACCGGTGGCGGGCGCGCCAGCGGCGCCGGCGCGATGCGGTCTGCTGCTCGGTCCGCTGCCGCCAGGCCCGGCACCGGTTCCTGCGCGCTGTCGGCCGTGCGGACTCGGTTGCTACCGGCCGTCCGCTCCGGCTGGCCTGGTCCTTACGCGTCGCCCCTCCCCCCATCGGACCGGCCGCTGCCGACCTATTCGCCGGAGGGAAGGTGTCAAGGGCCGATTCGCGTGTACGTTGACCAGGCGCCTTCTACCGGTGCTCGTTGCCCTGCGGTCAGATCGGGCCTTGATGCCGTATCGGAGGCGTATCACAATCCGGCGGCAGTCTGGTGGGGGCCCTTGCAACTTCCGGCGGTGCTCGCGTCACACGCTCTTGAGACTACGATCGAGACTCGCGTGCGGCACACCTGGGCGCCTCACCGGAGCGGCCGGAAAGGAGGACACGATGATTCCGACGTTTTTCCTGGGTGGCATCCTCATGCCATCCCGCTTCCGATTCGGGCCGTTGGTGGCTGCGCTGGGTTCGCCGCCCGAGCTAGAGGTGAAGGAACTCGACGTCTATGCCTCAGACCGGGTTCCGGATGACTACTCGTTGGCCTCAGAGATCGATGCCCTCGACAGGTTGGCGGCCGAGCGGGGTTATGACCGGTTCCACCTATACGGCTACTCGATCGGCGGCTCGATCGCGCTGGCCTACGTTGCGGCCTACCCGGACAAGGTTGTCAGCCTGGCCGTCGACGAGCCCGCGACTGACTTCAGCGACGCTGATCGCGAGCTCCTCACCGCGCAGGGTGTGAATGGCCTGGCCGAAATGCCCCCGGAACAGCGGATGCAGGTCTTCGTCCGAAGCCTTGTCCGTCCGGGTGTCGAGGTGGGGCCGTCGCCCGCGATTCCAGCTACACCCGAGATGGCACTTCGTCCCGCGGGTCTGGCCGCCGTGTCTCGTGAGGTCGAGAGATATCACGTCGACGGAGAGAGATTGCGGGCCTTCGACCGCCCCGTCTACATGAGTTACGGGGGCCTGAGCAGCGAGCGGTGGGAAACGATGGGCGCACGCCTGGCCGTGCTCTTCCCGGATTGCACGGTGGAGCGGTACGCGGGCTGCCATCATCTGAACACGTCGCACCAGGCGGAGCCGGAGCGGGTGGCCGGAGCCCTGAAGCAGCTGTGGAGCCGCTCGGAGGGCTGAGAGGCTGCATCCGGCGCCAGTAGCACCACCAGCCGCGCCAGCTGCAGCGCGACCGTCAGTCCTCAGGGATCGGCCTGCCGAAGGTTTCCAGGGTGATGGCCGATGGCTCGGGGCCGCCGCGCTGGCCAGTGTCCAGGCCATCGATCGCCGCGAGCTCGTCGCCGGTGAGCTCGAAGTCGAAGACGTCGATGTTCTCCGCGATGCGCGCGGGCCGCGTCGACTTGGGGATCACCGACCGTCCCTGCTGCAGATGCCAGCGCAGCATGACCTGCGCAGGAGACTTGCCGTGGCGCTCCGCGATGGCGACGATGACCGGATCCTCCAACGTGCTGCCCTGGCTCCCGTCCCGGTAGAACGTGATGCCGCCGATCGGGGACCACGCCTGGATCAGGATCCCGCGCTCGACGCAGAACTCCTGCACCTCGCGCTGGGTGAAGTAGGGATGCACCTCGATCTGGTTGACCGCGGGCACGACCGTCGTGCGGTCCAGCAGCGCAGTGAGGTGGTCGACCATGAAGTTGCTGACACCGATCGCTCGCACCTTCCCGTCGGCAAGCAGGCTCTCCAGCGCGCGGTAGGCCTCCTGTGTCGCGTCGAAGTCCGACGGCAGGGCCTGGTGCAGGATGAGCAGGTCGATCTGGTCGACACCGAGCTTGCGCGCGCTCTTCTCAAAGCCGTGCAACGTCCGGTCGTAGCCGTAGTCGCTGATCCAGATCTTGGTCTCCAGGACCACCTCCGAGCGGTCAAGCCCGGAGTTGCTCACCGCTTCTCCGACCTGCCGCTCGTTGCCGTAGGCAGCCGCCGTGTCGATATGCCGGTAGCCGCTAGCCAGTGCGGCCTCGGCTGCGGCTCTGGTCTCCTCAGGAGGGGTCTGGAACACTCCCAGCCCAAGAGCTGGCATCTCGACTTTGTTGTTCAGCGTGGCAAATTCCATCCTCCGACGCTACGCCCCGGCCGACCACATGCGGGAGGCACTGTCATTACCCCGAACGTCATCACCCCCAACGGAACTCGGCCCTCAGCGCGCGCCTGATGCAAGCCGCGGCCAGCGGGCATCAGATGCAGCTTCTTGTCCTGGCATCGCTAGGTGGGCTGCGGCGGATGCGCGGCTTGCTGCACCCGGCTGGCGTGACGATAAGTCGGCCAGATCAGTGGTGCCGTCCTCGCCTAGGACGGCGCGGGCGCGCCGGGCGGGGCCGCCAAGGCCAGAGCCCGGCGCGGGGAGCGCCGGACCCGGCGCCGCGCAGCGGCGCCGGCTTGATAATCACTACAATTAAGACTGATTCGGCAGTTTGCAGCACTAAGTCGCCGCGAATTAATAAGAGTGCGTTTTGCCTCTGGGGCGTCTAGGCTTGTGGTATGGCCGTCGCCGCGGGCGTGCAGGAGGAGCTGGCCGCGGAGTTCGCGGCCTTGTTCCCGCACCTGGATGAGCGGCAGCGGCGGCTGGCGATGGGGGCGAGGGCGCGCTCGCTGGGTCATGGCGGGATCACGGTGGTGGCCCGCGCGGCGGGGGTGAACGCGGTGACGGTCTCGCGGGGCGTGGCGGAGCTGGAGTCCGGCGGTGAGCCGTCGCGGCGGGCACGCCGGCCGGGCGCGGGGCGCAAGGACATCACCGAGACCGACCCGGGGCTGGTGCCGGCGCTGCTGGCGCTGGTGGACCCGGCCGCGCGGGGAGATCCGGAGTCGCCGCTGCGCTGGACGGTGAAGTCGACCCGCTCCCTGGCCGGTGAGCTGGCCCGGCAGGGTCACCGGGTGTCGGACCGCACCGTGGCCAGGCTGCTGGCCGCGGAGGGCTTCAGCCTTCAGGGCAACGCCAGGCAGGTGGAAGGCAGCCAGCACCCGGACCGGGATGCCCGGTTCCGTTACATCAGCGGCCAGGCCGGCAGCCACATGGCGGCCGGGCAGCCGGTGATCAGCGTGGACGCCAAGAAGAAGGAGAACGTCGGCAGGTTCAAGAACGGCGGGCGGGAATGGCGGCCCCGCGGCGAGCCCGAGCGGGTGAACGTCTACGACTTCATCGATAAGGACCTGGGCAAGGTCACTCCCTACGGGGTGTACGACATCGCCGCTGACGCCGGGCGGGTCAGCGTGGGCACCGACCATGACACCGCCGCGTTCGCGGTCCAGACGATCCGCACCTGGTGGCAGAAAGCCGGGCAGCCCGCCTACCCAGGCGCGAGCAGGCTGCTGATCTGCGCCGGCGGCGGCGGCTCCAACGGCTACCGCACCCGGCTGCGGGAGGCCGAGCTGGCGGCGCTGGCCGCCGGGACCGGGCTGGAGGAGATCACCGTATGCCACTTCCCGCCCGGCACGTCCAAGTGGAATAAGATCGAGCACCGGCTGTTCAGCCAGATCTCGATGAACTGGCGCGGCCGGCCGCTGGAAAGCCACGAGGTCATCGTCAGCCTGATCGCCAGCACCCGGACCAGGACCGGGCTCACTGCCGGGGCAGCCCTTGACACGGGCGAGTACCCCAAAGGCATCAAAATCAGCGACAAGGCGATGCGGGACCTGGAGACCAATTCCATCCAGCGCCACCCGTTCCACGGGGAGTGGAACTATACACTGCCGCCGGCCCGCCCGCCGTGAACCAGCGTGTTATTAATTCGCGGCCCCTAAGTCACGCGGATTAGATAAACCCCTTGCGTTCCGGTGTTAGTGGCCGCGCGTGTAGGTCCAGGTACACGGTGAGGCTGCCGTTGCCTCGGCAGCTAGGCTCACCCGCGTGCGACAATGGGGACAAGGAAGGTGGTGCAATGTCGTCTGGGCACATGGAACCAGTACCTGTGCCGCCTGCTGCCGATGAGGTGCCGGTGGAGGAACTAGCCCGCCGCCAAGGCATCCGGCCGGTCGAATCGGTGGAAGCTATGGCGCGGCCTGGGCTGTTCGACTCCGATGAGGAGTGGGAGGAGTTCCTGGAGGACCTTTATGCCTCCCGGCGCTCCGGTCTGGCGTGAGCTTCGTCGTCCTAGACACCGACGTCGCGTCGGTCAGCCTGCGCGGGCGCCTGGACGACCCACTACTGGCCCGCCTGACCGGCGAGACCTGGTGTATCTCGTTCGTAACAGTAGGCGAGCTGACGAAGTGGACGGTGCTGCGGAGCTGGGGCCGCGCAAACTGGCCGAGCTAGCTGACTGGCGGCACCACGTGGTCACGTTGCCGTACTCAGAGTTGGTAGCGGTCCGCTGGGGTGAGCTGCAGGCGCGCGCAGAGCGGCGGGGCCGTCCGCGACCGGTGAACGACACCTGGATCACGGCATGCTGCCTGGTCCGCAACCTGCCACTGGCGACCCTGAACTTGAAGGACTTCAAGGACTTCGCCAACCACGACGGGCTGCGGATCATCGGCGTCAACGAGCGCTGACCGCGGCGTGTACGGATCGGTTTACAAATCACAAGCCAGAGGCCCCTTCTCTGTTCGAGAAAGGGCCTCTGGCCTTGGTAGCGGGGGCGGGATTTGAACCCGCGACCTCTGGGTTATGAGCAAGCCGATCGCCGTCGCAACCCGTCCCAGCCTGTCGCTCGTGCCTATGCTGGCCTCAGTGGACGGCACCGTGCCGTCTCAGACTGTCTCACCATGTCTGGCTCGTTGCGGGGAGTCTTGGTCAAAATCACGGTCACGGGGGCCGGACGGCGGTCGAAGGCGTGGTCGAACGCCGACTATTCGCTTTCAGTTCCAGGGGACGTCCAATTCATGAGGGTTCGCCTGGAACCAGCCGCTGTGTCTGGCGGCCATCTGAGGACCGCTGGCGGGCTCCCCTGCACACCCGCGAACGAGACGGAATTGAGGGCGCGAACCGCCTGAGCTTCACGGCGTCCGCGGCGGGGACTGAGGATCGTCCGCCGTGGCGGACGGTGCCGGGGTGCGATGTTCAGGCAACCGCTGGCGGTGCGGGTGACCCGGGGAACCTTGGTCGCCAGTTGCATGATACGTAAGATCCTGACCAGAAATATGCCCGTGAGCTGCGCCGATGGTAAGTCCGCTAGACAGATAGAGTTGTCGAGGACAACCATGAGCTGACCGGCAAGGACAGCGGCCTCACGACGCTGAGGGCGCTCCGACGCTCGCGGCGCCAGACGCGCCGGATGCGTCCGCGGCCTGACCGCGTTTCCTTAGCCTCGATTCCCGGTGCGATAATTAATTGAGGCTGGCAGGGGCGGTGTCGTCGCTGACCTGGGCGGATGGCGTCTGAACTGTGTCATGACCTCAACTTGTCCGCGATGCCGCCGCAGGCAGGTCCCCGGACCTGGCCGGGGAACGCCCAGGTCACAGCCAGGTCGCCAGTCGTGCGGCCCCGGTTGCGGGTTCAGCGATCGTCGTAGGCGCGTTCAGCAAGACTCGTTGAAGCCGGTGCATCTGTCCTGGTCAGCGACAGCAATTCGGGCAGAGGCCAGGCCTGATCCGCTCTCCGGGAATCGAGGTTAGACGATCGTTATCTAGACCCGTTTTCCGCATGATCACGTGTCATGGTTTGAGTGGTTTAGCAGGGTTTCTCGGGCCAGGGTAGTGGGATGTCCAGGCAGGCGAGGATCATCCGCTGGGCTGGGGTGAGCCGGTCGAGGATGAGGCCGCCGCCGGGGGTGTAGGTGGCGCACAGGCCGTCGAAGGCGGTCAGGGCGGCGCGGGCGGTGGGGATGGCGGCGCGGCCTTCGGGCAGGATGCCGGGCAGCGGGGTGCCGGGGCCGAGGGCGGCGCGCAGTTCGGCCTCGATGAGGCCGAAGATGAGCAGGGCGATGCCGATGACGGCGATGAGGGCGGTGATGCGGTCGTCGTTGTGCAGGAAAATAGGGCGGACCTTGAGGGTGTGCTTCAGGTCGCGGTGCCGCTGTCCGGCGATCCACTGGTCTTTGCAGGTTTTCAGCACGTCGGCGGCGGTCAGCGGTGGCTGGCCGCCGTTGTGGTCGGGCAGGTTGGTGGCGAGCGTGTACAGCCCGTCGAGGCGGGAGGCGGCGGCGATCGCGTCCTGGTCGCGCGCCCAGGTGATGACGGGCTTGCCGCCCCGGGTGCCGGTGCGGACGGTGAGCAGGCCGGCGGCCTGGCCGGTGAGGATCTGGGCGACGCGGGCGTCGACCTGCTTCCTGGTTTTGTAGTGGCGGCCGCCCAGCCCGTTGCGGATGCGGGTCAGGGCTGCTTCGGCCGTGGCCAGGGCTCGGTCGCGGGCGGCGGCGACGGTGGCGGCCTCTTCGGAGGACCAGATGTAGGCGGCACGCAGGTCGTGGCGGGTGCCGTCCTTGCTGGTGACGGGGAAGGGGCGCAGCAGGCCCTTCCAGGTGGTGCGGCGGGCGGGCGGCAGCCGCCGCTCCCGGTAGGAGACGTAGTCCAGGGTGGCCAGCGCGGCCAGGCCGCCGAGCGGGCCGGCGTCGGCGTCGAACCGCGCCGCCCATCCGGTGTCGGCCCGCAGCGGCGCGACGAACTTCACGTTCGCGGCGTCGGCGGCGCACAAGTTCTCCAGGTAGCCCAGGCCGGAGTCCGCCACGATGACCAGGCCGGGCGGCAGCGCGGCAGCCAGCGTCTCGATCGCCGCGGTGAACGCGCCCAGCTCTGAGGCCGAGCCCTTGTGCGGGCGGAAGTACACGCTCACCCCGGACGGGGTGGCCGCCTGCAGCGCCTTGACCTGCCGGCCGAAGCTCCGGTCCGCGGCCCACCCCTTGGCGACCAGGGCGGAGTCCTCATACGCGCCGGCGAACCGGACCGCGGTCAGGTCCAGGTGCAGCCGGGAAGCATCTGCCACCGCCGGGAACCCGCCGATCGCGGCCAGCATCAGCTCCCCGCGGACCTTCTCCGCCACCGGGGCCAGCGCCTCCAGCGCCCGACCCAGCCGGTCGTCATTCAGCAGCATGGCCGGCACGCCCAGCAGTTCGCCGACCGCCGCCGAGGACGCCCACCCGGCGATGTCATACAGCGGGGACGGGGAGCACAGCCGGCTGGCCGCCAGCACCGCGATCACCTCCCCCTGCGTCAGCAAGGCCCGTCCGCGCACCGGGATCAGCGCATCCACCAGCTTCACCAGGCCCAGCCGGTAAAGGTAATGAGCCACTAGGAGCAGCGGGCCGACCAGGCGCCGGGTCCCGGCGGCCGGCGGGTCCAGCCGGGCGAACGAGGCGGCCAGCTGCTCCAGCTGGCCCGACGCCTTCAGCTGGTCCTCCCGGCCCAAGGTGGCCACCAGCCGGTGCCGGACCTTGCCGCCCTCGTCCCGGTAGGCCTCCACCAGGCGCAGGTACACGTAGCTCCTGCCGCCCTTACGGACCTTGTGCCGCTTGACGTACATAGCTGCGGGCAGCCCCTCGGCTCAGCATGAGTTGGTCCTACGTTACCTCCGGGCGGAGAAACCGGCAAGCATGCAGTTCGGCGCACATACCCGGCTAACCATCCACCTGTTTGGCCCTACAACCACAGCGGCAAACACGCCACCGGACCAAGGACATCGCAAGAAACCCCAGATCAGCCCAGGCAACCAGCACGGCTCAGCCGCTGACCGTCAAGCCTTACCACGTGGTACTGCGGAAAACGGGTCTAGAGCCCGTGGCGTGTTGTCTTCCAGGTCGGGCACGAGGGGATGAGTTCCCCGGATCTGCCCGGGAACCGCCGACGCGGAATGCCTGTGTGCCGGCTAGGCGCCGTCGGCGCTGAGGTGCCTGCCGTCGACCTGATCGATCCGTGGCAGGTGCCTCGTCGCACTAGCCAGGGCGGACCAGATGCAGCCCGAACCCGCCGGCGACCAAGTCCTTGAAGCCATGCCCGGTCGGCCTCGGCCCTGGTGGCCGGTGCCGGCCCGGCCGGGCATGCGGTAACGGGACCTAGGTCCCCGGCCAGTGGGGCCGATCCGGCCTAGCCCGGCATGGCCGATCGGTGCAACTTGGTCTGCAGGTCCGCCATTCTCGCCCCTTGGAACGGGATAAGGGGGCGAAATGACAAGACCAGGGAAGGATCGCAGACCGCCGGAAGGCCTGGCTCCAGTAGGCAGCAGCGGGCAGGCCCGGCGGTCACGGATCTCCAGCCGTGACAATCACGCCTGGCGGCAGTTTCATGAACAGGGGCGATGTTTCCCTGGTCGCGCCGGACCTGACAATACCGATATCGGGTCCGGGCGAACCCCGCCCTAGGAGGTTCGGTGACGGGGATCACGGGTGATGACAGGCGGCCCGCTGGCATGGCCCAGCAGTTGCAGCCCCGGGATCCGCGGAAGGTCGGCCCCTATTGGCTGCTGGGCCGACTGGGCTCCGGAGGCATGGGCCAGGTGTTCCTGGGCCGGTCACCCGGGGGCCGGCTGGTCGCGGTGAAGGTGATCCGGGCCGAACTGGCCGAGCAGGCCGAATTCCGGCACCGGTTCGCCCGCGAGGTCGCCGCAGCGCAAAAGGTGAGCGGCCTGTTCACGGCGCCCGTGGTTGACGCCGACATAGACGCACCGGTGCCGTGGCTGGCCACCGCCTACGTCCCCGGGCTGTCGCTCGCCGAGGCGATCACCGGTCACGGCCCGCTGCCTGCTACATCCGTGCTCGCGCTCGCGGCGGGACTGGCCGAGGGCCTAGGCGCAATCCACGCGGCCGGCATCGTGCACCGTGACCTGAAGCCATCGAATGTGCTACTGGCCGACGACGGGCCCCGGGTCATCGATTTCGGGATCTCCTGGCTAGCGGAGGCGACCATGCTGACCGGCACTGGCCTGGTATTCGGCTCGGCCGCCTTCATGTCCCCGGAACAGGCCCAAGGCCACCGGGTCGGCCCGCCCAGCGACGTATTCAGCCTGGGCGCGGTACTGACCTTCGCCGCCACCGGCCAGGGGCCGTTCGGCACCGGATCCAGCAGCACCCTGCTGTACCGGGTGGTTTTCACCCCGCCGGACACCAGTGGCCTGCCCGCCAAGTTGCGGCCACTAGTCGAGCGGTGCCTGACCAAGGACCCAGAGCAGCGGCCCAGCACAGAGCAGCTCCTAGCCGAACTCAACACCGTCCCCCCGGCAGCAGGCTGGCTGCCAGCGCCGATCACCCAGACGCTCCCGTCGCACCCCCCACCAGAACCCGGCCCCGCCGCCCCCACGGCTGTCGACGACCTATCGGCCACCCCGGTGACTCAGCCCGCCGCACCCCGCGCAGGCGTACCGGAAAGCAAAATGCCGACAGTGACCCCGGAGGATATGCTGCCGCTTGCAGCCGCCGGGACCCAGGCACCGGGCGGCAGCCGGGGAGCAGGGCGTCCGGGCCGCCTCCGCCTCGGACTGGCCGCCGCCGCCGCGGCGGTCGCGCTCATAGTTATCTATCTCATCGTGGCCATGACCGCGCACCTGCCTCCTTTCGGCAAGGCAACCCCCGCGCCCTCGTCACCCGCCCCCGCGACAACCGCCCCCGCCTCAACCGGACCTCGGCCATCCCCGGTGGCGACCTCCGCGGCCACGTCCCCGGCGACCTCGCCGGCCACGTCCCCGGCGACCTCGCCAGCCACTTCCCCGGCGACCTCGCCAGCCACTTCCCCGGCGACTTCCCCTGCGACCTCCCCGGCCACTTCCCCGGCGACCTCCGCGGCCACTTCCCCGGCGACCTCCCCGGCGGGGTCATCCCAGCCTGGGTCAGGGTAGCGCGGCCGGATACTCGTTCACCGCGGCCGATGTAGTGTTCTTGGATCCGCTCAGGAACCGCCGCAACGATCCGGAGCATCGCGCCTGTTCCGGGCTCAGGGCGAGTACTTCCGGCGGTCCGGTGATGCGGGTTTTGTCGCGGATCCCGCCGACCTGCTGGCGGCCTGGCGCGCCAGGCCGCGGACTCTGGCCGGCAGGTGGTCGCCCCGTTTCATAGTCACCGGCGTCGGCTGAGCACGGCTCACATCTGCCGGCACCACGAAGAAGGAGGTGCTGACGCTGGCGGACTGGCTGCGGTGCTTGCAGGTGCCCGCAGTGGGTGCTGGAGGCGACTACTGGAACGGGCCTATGGTCCGCTCGCCCGTCTGCGGCTCGTACCGAGCCATCTAGGAGCACCCTGGCTCAGCTAGGCCCATCCTGGTCGGGCAGTCGCACAAACGTCGCGTAGCCGGGCACGGTGTCAGTCAGGCCCATCTCTTTCAGCTTGGCTAGTGCTCGCCTGGCCGTGCTGTGGCTCACGTTGTAGGTCTTGACCAGCTCGGTGACGCTCGGCACCCGGTCACCAGGCTTTAGCTCGCCTGACTTGATCTTCTCCGCCAGCACGTAAACGATCAGCATGTATGGCGCGTGCGGTCCCGTCAGCTCTTGGCTCATATTGGCTAAGCTTGCCAGATCTGAGCTGGATAGGCCCGTAATTTCGCTAGGGGGTGCTGGCATCTCAGCTGGCGGGTCCCGGACCTAGCCGTGACATCTGCGCGGGACGCGCGCCCGGTCAGCCGGCTAGCCGGCGGGTGGCGGCGTAGGCCACCCGCACCGGGCAGGGGGCTGGCCAGCCAGCGGGGCGGCGGGCCCTCGGCGGGCCTGCGCGGCCGTGCTCCTCACGGGCCTCTTCAGTCACCGGTCCGGCCGCCGGCGCCCCGGGCGGCCCGGGTGGCCCGTGCGGGACGCTGGCCGCTCAGACAGCCAGGAATCCCTCCTCCTCTCACCGGCGCAGGCGGGCGTAGCCGACAGCGTCTCGACGCTGCGGGTGTTCCCCGCCGCGGTGCCGCGACGATGGCTGCGCGCCAGTCCCGGCCAGGCTGACACCCGGACGGCCCGGCGTTGGTCAGCGTGCACGTCAGGCTGCGAGCAGAACTGCTGCCACGGCCCGTTGTTCGCGGCCCGCAGCACGAGCCCGTCGCGCAGGCCGGTGCCCGCGGCGTCATGGCCGGGGTCCGACACGGACAGTCCGGTCGCCTTTCAGCGCATCGCCGTGGTCACCGCCCAGCCAGTCGCACGCCTCCTGCACGCGCCGGGGCCAGCAGCCCGCCGGTGGCCAGGGACAGCAGCCGGGCCAGCGCCTCGGCGTCGTGGATCATGGCATGCGCGCCGCGCCGCTCACCCGCACACTGGCCGGCCCTCGGTGCCTCCTGGCTGGGGAGCCCGCGCCCGGGGGAGGCGACCCGGCGCGGGCGGTTTCATGACCCGGGCCCCGTGCGCCGTGCCGGCCAGGTCGCGGCGCAGTTCCCCGGCCGGCCGCCTCGTACCGGCGGCGGCGGCGTCGGCGGGCAGGCCCAGGCCCAGCCGCAGCCGGCCGGCCAGGTCCGCGGCCGACCCCGGCCAGGCCGGGCCGATCGGCGCGGCCCAGTGCAGGACCCGCAGCAGCGCGGCCAGGTCCGGCACCGGGTCGTACGGCAGGTCAGGCGGCACGGGACACCGCCTCCGGGGCGGTGCGCGCCTTGTATGCGTCGGTGATCTGGTCGATCTCGGCGACCCAGCGGCGGATCTCGGCCGCCTGATTCGCCTCGTGCCGGGCGTGCGCCGCTCCGGCCAGGCCTCGGTCTAGTCCATCGGATCCATCCTCAGCCCGCGGCGGCTCCGGCGGGGGGCAGATCGCCATGATCCTCACCGCGTGCCCCGCCCTACTGGCTCTTGTCAAGCATGTGGAATGACTTCTCGCGGCGCGTGACGAGCTGACCGGCGTGCTGCATCGCGCCCAGCAGGCCACCCGTTCCCTCGCACAGCGCGAAGACCGGGACCAGCGCCGTGACAGGATCCTGTCGGCCAGAGTCGGCCGGACCCGGCCCGAGGCGTGCGCGTTGGCGCGCAGCCCGATGTGGTACTGGGCGACCACGTAGGCCAGGTTCGCGGCCCACAAGGCGGCGACCGGCAGGGCGACGGGGCTGAGCCCGGAGCCGAGCAGCCAGCCGAGCCCGGCGATTAGCAGCACGTTCTGGAGCGGGCCGACAACCCAGGTCGCATGCAGTAGAGCATCAGCAGCCGCAGCCGCAGCGGGACCGCTCGGTTTGTGACCAGGCCGGTCAGCCCGTTGGCCCACCGCTTGCGCTGCTGGATGAGCGCCCTGGTCGTTTCCGGCGAGGCGCCGTAGCGGCGGCCGGGGAACCAGCAGGCCCGGCGCGGGTATAGCTCGGCGAACCGGAGGGCGAACCGGGAGTCCTCGGTGATCTCGTTCGGGTAGTCCCACCCGATCGTCTGGGTTCGACGGAGGCACGGACTAGCAGCAGCTCGCCGTGCAGCCCGGCGCGCGGCGTGCCGCTGCCGGTGACGGCGGCGAAGCGCATCATGTCGTCGGCCGTCCGCACCGAGTCGGCCAGGTTGGTGAAGCGGCTCTCGGCCAGGTGCCGGGGGTAGGTGGAGCACGCCCTGGCCCAGGGTGCAGGCCGTCGTGCGGCGACCGGTTGGCGGTGATGAACCGGGCCACCTCGATCGCGGTGTCACGGCCCACGGCGGTGTCGTCCAGGTGCAGCACCCATGCCTCCGGGCCGGACCAGCCGACCGCTGCCCGAGCGTCGAGGGCGAACTGGGCGGCCCGCGCCTTACGGATCGCGCCGCTCGGCGTCCAGTAGCCGGCGGGGACGGTGAGGACGGTGACGCCGGGGCCGATCATGGCGCGGATCGGGAAGCGGCCTCGGCGTCGACCTCGGTCACGATCTCGATGCGCATGTCGGAGAAGAACTCCGGGAAAGCGGCCTGGGCCGAGGCGACGACCCGGCGCAGCGCGGGCAGGACGGCCAGACTGCCCCTGGTCGGGATGCTGATGGTCAGCCGGTCGCCAAGGCGGGCCGGCAACGGCGCCGCGCGGGCGGCCCGGATCTGGCGGCGTGCCCGGATCATCCCCCAGATCCCAGCGGCCGAGACGAGGACGGGCAGGGACCAGGCGACGGTCAGGTACCAGTCCAGGGCGGAATGCCCCGGCTGGAGTACACGTTGCCGGGCCACGGCGAGGATCAGCGGGAACGCGATCAGCAGCACGGTGAACCCAGGCGGGCGCAGGGCCAGCGGCGCGCCTCTGGCGGGAGCCTCGGCGGGCACCCTGACGGGCATCACCGCCGGGGCGGGCATAGTTGAATTAATGGACATGGCGGGTTGGTCTCCTCAGTCGTTGAGCTCGTGGTGTGCCAGGGAAGTGGGCCGCCCCCGACCCCTCCGGCGGGGCAGGCCCGGCTTCATGCGCCGGGTGCAGCCTTCTGCGGGGTGACCGGCACAAACTGGCATGCGGGCAGGACACCGCCCCGCCGGGCGCGACGGCCGGGGAGGTGACCGTCACGCCGGAGACGTAGGTCACCGAGCTGCCGGCGCCGTGGCTCGTTGGAGCACCCAGTGGCCGGGGTGCCGGCGTTGTCCGCGGCCGAGCGGGGCTTGCTCGCCGCGGGCGGATGGCGTAGGAGGTGGAGCTCGGCGGCCTGCCGGTGCTGCGCCCCCCAGGCAGCCTGGCTCAGGACGGTGACCGCGCCGCGGAGCGCCGCGATCTGGCTGCCCTGCCCGGCCAGCATCACGGCCAGGACGGTGATCACCGCCAGCACCGCGCCGCCAGCACGGCGGCCGCGATCCAGCCGGCCCGGTTCCGGCCCGGCGCGGCGGCCTGGGGAGTCGTCCCGGTGGCGGTGGCGGTCATCAGTAGCTCCAGGTCGCGACGGGCTGGCCGTCGTAGTTGGGGGCGTAGACGATCGTGCCGTGCGCCGAGGGGAAGTCCAACGCCACGTAGCCGGTGACCGTCTCCCCGGCCGCCAGGGTGGCGGACAGGTCGGTGCTGGATTCCGCGTCGGTCTCGCCGTCGTAGGCGTGGCCGTTGTCCTCGGTGAACTGCTGGCCCTTGACGACCGCGTGGAAGTCCAGCGGGGAGACGAACCAGCCGTCTGGTTGGCCTTGTCGGCGGTGGTGGTGACCTTGACGATC
>CAWDBS010000062.1:0-118014 GCA_963800415.1 uncultured Actinomycetes bacterium | reverse complement strand
CTGGACCGGGACCTGGCCGGGCCACCCGGTCACGCGGGGCGGCACCCGCTGCCGGATCCGGCCGCGTTCCAGGCCGCGATGCGCGCCGCCGGGGTGAGCCGGGACCGCCCGGTCGTGGTGTACGACGACGGGGACGCCACGACCGCCGCCCGCGGCTGGTGGACGCTGCGCTACTTCGGCCACCAGGACGTCCGGGTGCTCGACGGCGGCTACCGGGCCTGGTCCGGGGCCGGCCTCCACGGTGACCACGGCCGAGCCCGCGCCGGCGCCCGGCGACTTCACCGCCAACCCCGGTCAGATGCCGGTGCTGGACGCGGCGGGGGCGCAGGCGGCGGCGCAGACCGGGCTGCTCCTCGACGCGAGGGCGGGGGAGCGCTATCGCGGCGAGACCGAGCCGGTCGACCCGGTGGCCGGTCACATCCCCGGCGCGATCAGCGTGCCCACCGGGCGCAACGTGAACCCGGATGGCACCTTCAAGGACCCCGCCGAACTCGCGGCCAGGTTCGCCGCGCTGTGTCTGCCCCGGGGGGACGATCCCCCCCAGACCTCCCCTGCTCACGGGGGGGCTCCCCGCCCCCCCGTACCCCCTGGGGCGTCTACTGCGGCTCCGGCGTCACCGCGGCCCACGAGGTCCTCGCCCTCACGCTGGCCGGCATCCCCGCCGCGCTCTACGTCGGCTCGTGGTCCAACTGGGTAGCCGACCCCGGCCGCCCCGTGGCGACTGGCACCGGGCCTTCGGGCTGACCACCAACAGGCCGAACGGACCTGGTACCTGCCCGGCCAACTTCTTCGCGACCAGCGACGTGACCCGGCCGCGATGCCTTACGCCGCGGTCTTCGCCGGGACGTTGAAGGGCGTGATGACCTGGATGGGCGCGGGCGAGGTGACGATCGGGCCGTCCAGCGCGCCATGCGCCTGCATGATGATCTGGCAGGCGCGGTGCATGTCCCGGCGCAGGTCGTGGTAGAGCACCGCGGACAGGCGGCCCGCCTCGAGCAGCTCCCGGTTGTCCCGGTCCAGGTCGTGCGCGATGAAAGCCCGGCAGGAGCGCTGCCGGGCGTCGAAGGCAGCGAGAATGGCCCGGTTGCCGCCGCCGATCGAGTACACGGCCTCGATGTCGGTGTGACGGTCCAGGGCGTCGAGCGCCAGCCGGTAGACCGATGTGTCAAGCCCGTCGCTGTCGGTGATCTCCATCAGCGCGCGGTGCGGCCATCGCTCGCGGATCGCGGACCGGAAGCCGATCTCGCGTTCCTCCTCGCCGCGGAAGACGCTGCGGCTGAGCGCCACGAGGATGCGGCTGTCCCGACCCGGGAACTCGCCAAGCCACTGGTTGATGAGGTACGCCGCGGTGGCGCCGGCCGAGCGGTTGTCCATCCCGACGTAGGCCACCCGCGCGCTGAACGGCAGATCGCTCACCAGCGTGACGACGGGGATGCCCGCCTCGCTCAGGCGCAGGACCGCGGCGTTGACTTCCGGCGCCTCCGGCGCCTTCAGGATGACCCCCGCGTGAGCCCCGCCTGGCGATTGCGTCTAGCGCGTTGACGGTCTCGCGCACGTGGCCTTTCTCGCGGAAGTCGAACCGTGAGCGCATGACCGCGGGCCGCAGCGTTGGCAGCTCCTGCTCGAGCGCGGTCTTGACCGCGGAGGAGAACCGGTCGGGTGTCTGCATCACGATGTCGATCATGAACACCCGGCCGTTGAGCCGCAGCTGACTGCGTTGCTGGTCGAGATCGGCGATGGCCTGCTGAATATCGTTGACGGTGCTCGGGCGCACGCCGCCGCGATGGTTGAGGACGCGGTCCACTGTGGCCTCGCTCACGCCGGCCTGGCGGGCGATCTCCCGGATGGGGTACGGATGAGCCATGCTGCCTGTCCTGATGGGTTGATGAGGTTTCCTTGATATGACCCTACCTCGGCCGTACCTCCGTCGCGCGACCCCGTGCCTGCGCGACCCCCGTGCCTGCGCGACCCCCGTGCCTGCGCGGCCGCCGATTCTCCGCGACGTGGAAGGCAGCTCCGTTCGGCCAAATCTGCCTGCCATTATCGATCACTGGCGGGTATCAGGCCCGGTCGGCGGCCGATGTCAGTACGGTAGACCTGGTACGTCAGCGGCGTGATGGGGGGTGGGTAAATGATGGGTTTTTGAGGGATGTCTAATGTTGACTTGGCGAATCAGGTCATGCAGTGTCGAGTTCATCGACCCCCGTGGGGGCGCGTCGCCCCCGCCGCGCTGACAGGCTGGTGCTTACCCATGACCGACACCAAGACCGTCATCCTGCACGGCCGGCCGTGGTGAGCACGGCGGCCCAACCCGGAAGACCGAGGCCTGAGGAACAGAGGAGCCGATGATGACCTCCGCACCTGACACCAGGCGGCTGACCGTGGCCCAAGCCGTCGTGACCTACCTGTCCAGGCAGTACTCGGTCGCCGACGGCCAGCGCCGCCGGCTGATCCCCGCCACCCTGGGCATCTTCGGCCACGGCAACGTGGCCGGGCTCGGCCAGGCCCTGGACCAGCTCAGCGACGCGATGCCCTTCATCCAGGGCCGCAACGAGCAGGCCCTGGTGCACGCGGCCGCCGCGTTCGCCAAGCAGAGTCGGCGCCATGCCACCCTGGCCGTGACCTCCTCGATCGGCCCGGGCGCCCTGAACATGGTCACCGGGGCGGCGCTGGCCACCGTCAACCGGCTGCCGGTGCTGCTGCTGCCCGGCGACACCTACGCGACCAGGCACCAGGGCCCGGTGCTGCAGCAGCTGCAGCACCCGCTGGAGGCGGACGTGACCGTCAACGACGCGTTCCGCCCGGTCTGCCGCTTTTTCGACCGCATCACCCGGCCCGAGCAACTGCTCACCGCGCTGCCCGCGGCCATGCGGGTGCTCACCGACCCGGTGGGCGTCGGCGCCGTCGTCATCTCGCTGCCGCAGGACATCCAGGCTCATGCGTACGACTTCCCGGCCGGGTTCCTCGCCGGGCGGGACTGGGTCATCCGGCGGCCGCAGCCGGATTCCGGCGAGGTCGATGCCGTGCTGGCCATGCTGGCCGCCGCGGAGCGGCCGCTGATCATCGCGGGTGGCGGGGTCATCTACTCCGGCGCCACGGCCGAGCTGGAGCGGCTGGCCGCGACGGCCGGGCTGCCGGTGGCCGAGACCTTCGCCGGCAAGGGCGCAGTGCAGCAGCAGGCCTGGTGGCAGATCGGCGGCATCGGGCTGGAAGGAACCCCCGCGGCCAACGCCCTGGCGCGCGAGGCCGACCTGGTGCTGACCGTCGGGGCGCGGCTGACCGACTTCGCCACCGCCTCTCACTCCCTGTTCGCCAACCCCAAGGTGCGGTTCGCCAGCGTCAACGTCAATCCGCGTGACGCCGACCGGCTCGGCGCCACCGGCATCATCGCCGACGCCAGGCAAGCCCTGGCCGCGCTGGCCGACGGCGCGGCCAGCGCGGGCATCCGCGCGCCCGCGGCCTGGCAGGCCCGCGCCGAGCGGGTGAACGGCGAGTGGGCCGCGGCCCGCGCCGCCGCGCTCGATCCTGACCGGGCGTTCGACCCAGCCGGGGCCGGCCCGGACGTGGTCACCACCACGGACGCGGTTCTCACTCAGGGGCAGCTCATCGGGGTCCTGCAGGAGCACGCACGGCCCGGCGACGTAGTGATAGCCGCGGCCGGCGGACCGCCTGGCGACCTCCTCAAGGTGTGGGACGCGACCGGCGGCCGCACCTGCCACCTGGAGTTCGGCTTCTCCTGCATGGGCTACGAGATCCCGGCCGCGATCGGCGTCCGGCTGGCGGACGCCCAACCGGGCACCCGGGTTGTCTCGTTCCTCGGCGACGGGACCTTCCTGCTGGCGCCGACCGAACTGGTCACCGCGGCCGCCGAGGGCCTGGCCATCACGCTCGTCGTCCCGGACAACCGCGGCTACCAGGTCATCCACCGGCTGCAGATGCTGCGCAGCGGGCGCGAGTTCGGCAACGAGTTCCGCTACAGGGCCGCCCCACTTCAGCTGGCCGTAGGGGACGCGTGTAAGGCGCCGCGGCTGGAGGGCGACTACCTCTCCCTCGACCTGGTGCAGGTCGCGGCAGGTCTGGGTGCCCGGGCCTGCCGGGCCAGGACCGCGGCCGAATTGCGGGAGGCGCTAGCCGATACTCGCGATCACCCCGGCCCGGTCGTGATCGTGGTGCCGGTCGTCCCGCACGCCGACCTGCCCGGCGCCGGGGTCTGGTGGGACGTCGCCCCGGCCGAGGTGTCCGCCAACCAGACCACGGCCGGCCTGCGGGCCGAGTACGAGGCGGACCTGGCCGGCCAGCGGTGGTTCGGTTGAGCGCCAGCCCCCTGAACTCCGGCCCTCTCAACCCCGTCCAGGCGGCGAGCCAGCGGCACGGCAAGGCCTGCGGCCCGCTCGTGACCGACGGCGCCGCGGCCGGCGCGCATCGAGCAGGGCTGGTCGTTCGTGGCCATCGGCTCGGATTCCACCCTGCTGGCCGCCGCGGTGACCGCCGAGTTCGGCCGAGCCCGCACGACACTGACGGAAGCAGGGACCCCGCGATGAGAAGCACCGACGACGGATACGCCCAGCCCGGCATCGGCCTGATCAGCGTGGGCTGGATGGGCAAGCTGCACAGCCGCGCCTACCAGGCGATCCCGCTGGTCTATCCGGACCTGAAGATCCGGCCCAGGTTCGTGCACGCGGCTGACACCGCCGCAGACCGGGCCCGTTACGCCCGCGAGGTCCTGGGGTACGCCCGGGCCGGTACCGACTACCGCGACGTGCTCGCCGATCCCGACGTCGATGTGGTGTCCATCTGCGCGCCGAACATGCTGCACCGCGAGATCGGCGTCGCGGCCGCCCGGGCCGGGAAGCCGTTCTGGATCGAGAAGCCGGTCGGCCGGGACGCCGGCGAGACCGCGGAGGTCGCCGCCGCGGCCCGGACGGCCGGCGTTACCACTTCCATCGGCTATAACTACCGGCACGTTCCCGCGGTGGAACGGGTCCGCGAGCTGATCGCGGCCGGCCAGCTCGGACGCATCACCAACGTGCGCGCGGTGTTCTTCAACAGCTATGCCGCCGAACCGAATGGCGCCCTGTCCTGGCGGTTCCGCCGCGAGGAGGCCGGCAGCGGCGCGCTCGGCGACCTGCTCAGCCACGTGGTTGACCTCATGCAGTACGTCGTGGCGCCGATCACCGAGGTCAGCTCGCTGCTGTCCACCGTGTACGCCCAGCGGCCCATCCTGCCGATGGGATCGGCCACGCACTTCGCCGTGATCGAGGACGGCGAGATGGGCGAGGTCGAGAACGACGACTACGTCGCGGCCCTGGTCCGGTTCGCGGCCGGATCCCACGCCGCCGGGGCCGTCGGCACCCTGGAGGCGTCCCGGGTCAGCGTCGGCCCGCAGTGCGCGCTCGGCTTCGAGATCTACGGCACCGGGGGCTCGGCCGTCTGGAACTTCGAGCAGATGAACGAAGTGCGCCTCTGCCTGGGCCGGGGCGGCGCAGACGGGGCCAACCACGGCTACACCACCGTTCTCGGCAACTCCGCCCAGGGTGACTACGGGCGGTTCCAGCCGGGGCCCGGCAACAGCATGAGCTACGACGACCTGAAGGTCATCGAGGCCAAGAAGTTCCTGGTCGCGGTGGGCGGGGGCGAGCAGCGCAACTCGACCATCGAGGAGGCGCACGCGGACGCCGAGGTCATCGCCGCGACGGCGGCTTCGGCTCGGGACGGCGCCTGGCACAAGGTGGCGCCGGTCACCGGAGCCACCTTCGGGCACCCGTGATGCCCGAGCCCGTGACGTCAGCCACCTGCGGGGCCGCGACTACGACGGCTGGTACGTCCTGGAGCAGGACACCATCCTCACCGAGGAACCACGCGGCGAAGGCCCGGTCGCCGATGTCCGGCAGAGCGCCGGCTACCTCCGCCATTTGCTGGCCGCCTAAGTGATTGCCGCCGAACGGACGCGCCTCCACGCGTCGTCCAGATCGCGGGTACCGGTCCGCGCTAGCACCGCCTTCTCGTAGTCAGGCAAGAGCGGTGTCATCACCCCGCGCCGTTTCTGCTGCTGCAAGTACGAGATGCCGTCCCTGCGCCCGGCGCCGGCCGGGCCAGCCGCGCTGCTCAGCGCGAGTTCGGCCAGCTTCCCGGCGGTGAGCGGACGGATGTTCGGTGGCAGGGCGGTGTAGAGGCACGCGTCGGTTCCTGCGAAGCCGGCCAGTTCGGCGATCCAGCCGACCTGGATATCGGCCGTTATCTCGGTGCGCCGTCCGGTCTCGCGCCGGTAGAGCATGGCACGCGCATCGTGCACGCTGACCGAGTCGTCAAGCACGAGGACCGAGGCGGGAACGCGGGCACCTCCCGCGCGCACCGGTACCAAGGTGGGCGCGCCGTCGCGGGTCCGGCTCGACCGCGCGAATTCCAGCGGGAACGGCGTCTGGACTTCTGCCCGCCGGGTCACCGCGGCGGCTATCTCCGGGCCGGGCTCCTCAACCGCCGAACCGTAGGCCAGAATCCCGACTCTCATATCCGGCATCATCTCAGCCGTGTGCTCACCCCGCGGCCAGCCGGAAGTGCACTATGGGACCTAGGTGCCGTGCCATGGGATGGCGGCTAGGGGAGGATGGTATCGCATGAGTCGAGAAACGCCGCCGACCGTCGGAAGGGATCAAACCGGGGCCCGTGGTGGCCCTCCGGCTCAGGTATCAGCGGATCCGCGCCGGCCGGATAAAGGCAAGACAAACGCGCCACGCCAGGAACCTGGCCGCAGTCGGCATAGCGGCGAGGCACTCAAACTCGGCTACGAAAACGCGCTCCGTATGCTCGACCGCGACGCGGAAATCCTAGATCAGCTGCGCACCCGGGCGAATATGCTGCTGGCTGCGCTCGCGATCGGAGGCGCAGTTCTCGGCGCTGTCCTGCCCAGCCTCCCCGCGCATCATCACTTGCCAGCGTGGCTGGTAGTCCTGCTCAGCGTGGCGATTGCCGTTTGCGTCGGTGTTCAGTGGCCCGTACGCGATCACGGCTCGTTGACGATAGCGTCTGGCGTCAAGCCCTCCGGACCTGCCGATAGGGGCGTTAGACAGGTTGGCAAGGCGGCCGAGCCAGCCCGCAACGTCAATGGATCCGGCGGCGAACCTCCTCCTGGCGCATGGAAACGCTTCAAAGCCCCATGGCAGGAATGGCGGGATGCTTTCGGGCAGGACCAGCGCCTATGGAAGACCGGACTTGGCCGGGAGGACATGGGGAAAATAGAGGCCGGCGCGAGCAGCGACGCAGTCAGCCAGACCTTGCTGGAAATTATGTATGCCGCCCACCTGAGGAACAACGGCACGGTGAGCCGCCGCGCCGATGTGCTCCGCATGGCGTCGATTCTCGTCTTCGCGTTCGTGATCGGCCTAGCCGTATGGCTCGGGTAAAGATGGCGCCATATGCCCCCATCCGGAGCCATGCGGCGGCTCATTCCACATTTGTCAACGGCCGAGCTCGTTCCTGGCCTGGACCACGGTGGGCAGTACGGTGCGGCGACCTCATCCGCGTTGGGTGATGCCGCCCGTCCGCCCGTGGCGCAGTCTCTGGAGGACGTGTGATGCGGCGCCCGGAACCCGGGCATCGGTACCTGAACCGCAGTCCGGCTGACAGAAGGTCCTTGATGCCCACGGAAGCAGAAACGACGCAGGAACGCGGGTTCGGGCCGTTCGTCACCTTCGTCGTCCGCAGGCGCCCTGATGGCGTGATCGCGCGCTGGGAATCTCGCGCGCACCGCAAGCACCTGTCCGGAGCTACGCCACGCGGCTCGACGTGGTGGGCGCCGCACGATCGCGACTGGTGGATGGGGGTGCTGTTCGCCGTCGGCTCGTTCCTTTTCGCGCTGGGCACGGTGCCCGGGTACGTGGACGCCGTGGGCGCACGGCCCGACGCGGTGACGTTCTTCATCGGCTCGCTGTTCTTCACCTCGGCCGGCTTCCTGCAGTACCGCGAGGCGGTCGATGCCGCGCCCCGGCGGCCGGGTGCCGCCCGCCGTAAGGTCTTCGTGTTCCTGCCTGGCCGGATCGACTGGCTCGCGACCGCCGTGCAGTCCGTGGGGACCATCGAGTTCAACATCAGCACCTTCGTCGCCATCTGGGCGGCCGCCGGCTCGGCCCAGGCACGGCATCATGTCTGGCGGCCCGACGTCCTCGGCTCGGTCTGCTTCCTGGTCGCCAGCGCACTCGCCTGGTTCGAGGTGTGCCACGGCTGGGCGGCATGGCGGCCGGGGTCGCTGGGCTGGTGGATCACCGCCCTGAACCTGGCCGGATCGATCGCGTTCGGGTTCTCGGCCGTCGCCAGCTACGTCATACCTGGGACCACCCAGATGCTGAGCATCCCGGTGACTAACCTTGGCACCTTCGTCGGCGCGGTGTGCTTCCTGATCGGCGCGGTGCTCCTGCTGTTCGAGCGGACCGAACAGGTACCTGCCGTCTCACCGGCTCCGCCGCGCCTGACCGGTCCGGTGCGCCCGGCCCAGCCGTTACAGGGCGCGAGACCAGTTCTGGCCGGTCAGGTCTTTCCCGAAACTGTGGTGCCGGCTCTCGTCGTCCAGCGTGAAGCCGGCTCGCTGGTAGATGCGCCTGGCGTCGGCCAGCACGTCGTTGGTCCACAGGGTGATGCGGGAGTACCCGGCCCGGCGGGCGAAACGCAGCACCTCCTCGACCAGCCGGCCGCCGAGCCCGAGGCCCCTGGCCCAGGGCTCCACCAGCAGCAGTCGCAGCCGCGCGGTGGCGGCGTCCTCGCGTACGCAGAACACGCAGCCGGCCGGCGCGCCGTCGACCTCGGCGATCCAGGCCGCCTCGGCGTCCGTGTCCCGGTTGTCCACGTAGTCCGCGACGATCCTGGCCACCAGGGCCTCGTACGAGTCGTCCCAGCCGAACTCCGCCGCGTATAGCGCCGCGTTCCGCTGCACCACCCAGCCCATGTCGCCGGGCCGCGGCGCCCTGAGCAGGTATCCGCGCGGCTGCGGTGAACCGGTGAGGGTCTCGGTGATCACGTGCATCGCATCGAGCATCCGGCGCCGGTCCTCGTCGCGCAGGCCGGCCAGCACGGCGCGGGTCTGCTCGGCCGACCGGGCGTCGAGGCCCGCCACGACGTCGCAGCCCCTGCTTGTCAGCTGGATAACCTGACGGCGCCCGTCCGCGGCCGAACGCTGCCGGGAAATCAGTCCGTCCGACTCGAACCTGGCCAGGATCCGGCTCAAGTAGCCCGGGTCGATGTCGACCATCCGGCGCAGGTCGGCGACCTCGCTGGTCTCCCGCTGCGCCAGCTCGAACAACAGCCGCGCCTCGGTGAGCGAGTACGGGGTGTCCAGGTACCTGCCCCGCAGTAGCCCGATCACGTTCGTGTAGAACCGGTTGAACCCGCGCACCGCGGCCACCGCGGCATCATCGGCCGGCTCGGCCGCCACATCGGCCCCCAGCCGCTCGTCGGCCACGTCGTTCGCCAGCGCGTCCCTCACCACCGGGTTGTCAGCAGTCAGCTCGCCCATGCCATCCCCTGATTTTGATTGCTGGGTGCATTGCCCGTCGCGGACCTCGACGAGGTGGCGGAGCAGGCGGCCGGGCCGGTACCCGGCGGCTTCGTACCGGTGGTCACAGCTGGTGACCGGGATGGGGATCAGGGTGACGGCGTAGTCGCCGCCGCTGATCGTCAGGTGCCAGGTGCCGTATCCGCCTTCGGGTCCGGGGCCGGCGGCCGGGGTGAAGGAGAAGCGGGGGCCGTCGCGACTGGCGCGGGGGGCGGGCTGGCCGGGTTTTCGCCTGCCCCGGGCGGGTTTGGCGCAGCCGTGGGCAATGGCGTGCCCGTCGTCGTCGGTGACGGTGATGCACCAGGTGCTGCGGGGGTGGCGGGCGGCCGCTGCGGCCATCTGGCGGGCCAGGTGGGGGTCGATGGCGCCCAGGCCGTGGGCCTCGCCGGGCCGCTCGGCCCGGCCGAGCAGGGTGTCCAGCGGGATGGTCAGCATGGTGTTCGCCGCCACCGCGGCGCCGTTCCCCGGACCGCCCCCGGTATCCGGGCCGTCCCCCGTGTCCGGGCCGTTGCCGCCGGGGCCGGAGGGACCATTCCCGCCGCGGCCCGGCCCGCCGTCCGTCCCGCCCGCGTGGCCATCCCCGCGAGGACCTGTTTCTGGGCCCGCTCCCGGCGTTTGCGGGCTCCGTCCGGGTCGACCGTCACGACCGCGCGGGCGATCAGCGCGGCGACCTGCCCGGGGGTCTTGCCCGCCAGCTGGCCCGCGATCAGGGTCTCCGCGGCGGCGGCCCGGTCATCGTCCAGGACGGCGGTGGCCTCGGCGATGATCCGCGCCTTGGTCAGGCTGATCACCCCGGCTGCCAGCGCCTCGCGGGTCAGCGCCAGCCGCTCCTGCAACGTCACGGCCAGCCCGATCAGCCCGTCCGCGGCTCGCATCGAGATGCCGAGCTCGTTGGACACCTCCTGGGTCAGCCCCTCCTGCCAGGCGCCAGGGAGCCCGCCGGGCCTGGCGGCCGGGTAGCCGGGCCGCGCGCGGCGCCGGATCAGCGCCGCGATCACCCCGAGCCTGGCGGAGGCGCACCACGCCTCGGTGGCCTCCCACCGGCCCAGCATCCCGAAGACCTCATCATCAGTGGCGCCGTCGCACCGGCGGCCCGGCCCGCACGCCCGGTCCAGCTCCCGGATCAGCGCGGCACCGGGCAGCGCCCCGTCCAGCGGCCCGCCCGAGGCGAACTTCCGCGCGCCCTTCCCGCCGCGTCGCCTGCCGCCCGGCACCGGGCCGCCGGCGGGGTCCTCATCCCGCCCGCCGCCGCGCGCCGGGTCCTCGGCCATGCCGGTACCGCCTTAAGTTTTTGAGTTGACGGAAAGAGATTCCCTGACATTCGAATCTTATCACGAAAACATGGTCGCTTTCTGGCAATAAGACTTCCCGGCGAGTGAGGATTATCTTACCGTCAAACCGCATAAAAAGGGCAAAAAGGATCTGACAAAACGTCCTTTGTCAAGAGCCCGCTGAATCGGCATCCCGTTCGTGCAGGGCGGGACTTCTCCGGCTGAGCCTGATACCTTCGGTCCAGTCCGCATGACCCAGCCGAACACGGCAGGATCACGATGCAGGCATAAACACGAGGGAGGAAGGTGACAGGAATGCGGATGCGGACGCTCGGTGGTACCGGGATCAAGGTGAGCCCTTACTGCCTCGGCGCGATGATGTTCGGCGCGTGGGGCAATCCCGATCACCAGGACAGCATCCGGATCATCCATGCCGCGCTGGACGCCGGCATCAACTTCGTCGACACCGCGGACGTGTACTCGGCGGGGGAGTCGGAGGAAATCGTCGGCAACGCGCTGCTCAGCCGCCGCGACGACGTGGTGCTGGCCACCAAGGCCCACAGCCCGATGGGCGAGGACGCCAACATGCGCGGCAACTCGCGCCGCTGGATCGTCCGCGAGGTGGAGAACAGCCTGCGGCGCCTGCAGACCGACTACATCGACCTGTACCAGATGCACCGGCCGGACCCGGACACCGACGTCGACGAGACCCTGTCCGCGCTGTCCGACCTGGTGCACAGCGGCAAGGTCCGGGCGATCGGCTCGTCCACGTTCCCGGCCGAGCAGATCGTCGAGGCGCACTGGGTGGCGCAGGCCCGCGGCCGCGAGCGGTTCCGCTGCGAGCAGCCGCCCTACTCGATCCTGGTCCGCGGCATCGAGGCCTCGGTGCTGCCCACCTGCCAGAAGTATGGCATGGGCGTCATCGTCTGGAGCCCGCTGGCAGGAGGCTGGCTGGCCGGCCGCTACCGCAAGGACACCGGCGTGGACATGACCACCGGCCGCGCGCGGCGGCTGCCGCAGCGCTTCGACCCGTCGCTGCCGGGAAACATGGCCAAGATGGCCGCCGTCGAGGAGCTCATCAAGGTCGCCGCAGACGCCGGCTGCTCGCTGACCCACCTGGCGCTCGCCTTCGTGACCTCGCACACCGGCGTGACCTCGGCGATCATCGGCCCACGCACCATGGACCAGCTCACCGATCTGCTGGCAGGCGCGGACGTGACGCTGGACGACGAGGTGCTCGACCGCATCGACCGGATCGTCCCGCCGGGCGTGACGCTGAACCCCGCCGACGCGGGCTGGCAGCCACCCTGGCTCGCCGATCCCGCCGCGCGCCGGCGGCCGCCGGCCGCCCGCGCCGCCGGCTGACCAGGGTCAGGCACCCTGGCGCTTGGCCTGGGCCATCTGCTCGAGCACCGGGACGACCCAGCCCCGCGCCCGTTCCTTGGTGATGCCGAGGCCGGCCTGCCGTGTCCGGGTTTCGCGGTTCAGCGGTCCGGCGGGGATGGCTGATGTGGCGGCGGGGGGTGATGTGGCGGCGGGGGGTGATGTGGCGGCGGCGGAATGGTGGCGACGTCAGGTGCCGACTCGGGCCATACCAGCAGAACCGGACAGGCCGCGTGATCCACGATGAACCGGGTCACCTTGCCCAGGCTCTTCGGGCCGAGCCGGGTCCGGTCACCGTCCCGCGCCACGACCAGCAGATCAGCATCCGCCGAGGCAGCCACCACGGCCCGTTCGGGTCGACCCTGAATTGCCAGCCGTTCGCAGCGGCGCCCCAGCCTGCCCGCGGCCGCCTCGAGCAGGTCGGCCGCCAAGGTGGCGGCCATATTCTCCAGCCGGGTCCCGGGATCGTCCCCGGCCCGGTGACCGCGCCCGAACAGCCCCGCGTAGGCGCCGCGGGCCGCCTCCGGCACGTCGGCCGGCGTGACGTGCAGCAGGGTGAAGCGGGCTCCGGCCGGCGCCAGGCTGAGGGCCGCGTCCACACTGGCACGCCACGTCCCCTCGCACACCCAGATATATACCGAACGGACCTGGGTATCACTCTGTGTCACTGTTGATCAGCCTCCCAGGCTCTGTCGCCTAAACGCTCTGTCGCCTAAAACACGTGTAGCCCGGCCCACAGCGCCAGCACCCCGAGGACCAGCGCCGTCGGCACGGTGAGCAGTCCTAGCCTGGTGAATTCCCCGAGATCAGGCGCGGACCCGTGATGATGCAGGATGCGCCGCCACAGCAGGGTGGCCAGCGATCCGGTGTAGGTGAGGTTCGGGCCGATGTTGACGCCGAGCAGCACGGCCAGTACGGCGCCCGCCCCGGACGGTGCCACCAGCGGCAGCAGGACCAGCACGGCAGGCAGGTTGTTGCAGACGTTGGCCAGGGCCGCGGCCAGCGCCGCCACCGCGAGCAGCGCAGGCAGTGAGGTCCCGCCCGGCAGCAGCGGCGCCAGCGCCTGGCCGAACCCGTTGTCCGTCACCGCCTTGACCACGATGCCCAGGCCCAGCACGAACAGCAGGAAGGGCAGGTCAGCGGCACGCAGCAGGGCGACGGGGGTCACGGTGCGGCGGCCCAGCGCCCGCACGGCCAGCACCGCGGCCCCGGCGAACGCGGCCCAGGCCGGGTTGACGCCCGCCGCCGACGCGCCCGCGAACCCGGCCAGGGTCAGCGCCACCACCACCAGCGTGAACACCGGCAGCCGGGTATCCCGGTCGGGGTCAGCACGACCGCGATCGCGGCGCGGTCGCACGTTCTGGTCGCCGGTGTTCAGGTCCGAGGCGAAGTACCAGCGGAACACCGCGTACTCGACGCCGATGGCGGCCAGCCAGGGAACCGCCATCAGCGCGGCGAAGCGGCCGAAGGCCAGCCCGCTGGCCGCGAACGCGAGCAGGTTGGTCAGGTTGGACACCGGCAGCAGCAGCGAAGCCGAATTCGCCAGGTGGGTGCACGCGTACACGTGCGGTCTGGCCCGCACCTCGAGCCGGGCCGCGGTGGCGAACACCACCGGGGTGAGCAGCACCACGGTGGCGTCCAGGCTGAGCACGGCGGTGGTCACCGCCGCGACTGCGAAGACCTGCGCGAGGAGCCTGCGGGACCCTGCTGGCTGCGATTGGCCGGCGCTGGTTCGCGCCATCCACCCGCCGCAGGCCCGGAACAGCCCGTCCTCGTCGCACAGGTGCGCCAGCACCAGGATCGCGGCCAGGAAGCCGATCACCGGACCCAGCTGCCTGGCCTCGGCGCCGGCCTCGGCCGCCGGGATCGCCCCGGCCGCGATCAGGATGACCGCGGCCGGGACCGCCGCGACCGCCTCCGGCCAGCCTCGCGGCCTGATCACCGCCCACGCGAGCACCGCGAGCAGGGCGATCAGCGAAACGGTCTCGCCGACGGCGGCGTTCAGCGCGTACCCCTCCTAAACAGGAGATGCTCGAAAGCCCCATCCAACCAGAGGGTGCGCTCAAGGTCCGCTAGGACGAACCTCCCTGCACTTCTTACCGCCCGCCAGCACGCCGTGCAGGCGTGGGCAGCGCCGCGGCCAGCGCCGGAACCGTGCGCAGGTTATCCGGCCCGGGCCCGGGCCGGACGGCCCAGGCCGTAACGCCGGACGAATCCGCGCAGGATCGCCGGCGGCCAGGTGACGTGGCTGCGGGTGGCCTGCGCCTTGATCTCGTCGGCCTGATCCGGGTCGAAGTACCCGGCGTGCCTGTAAACCTCGATTCGGGTGCACAGGCCGGCCACGTCGAGTTCGGGGTGGAACTGGGTCGCGTAGACGTTGGCGCCGACCCGGAACGCCTGCACCGGGCAGCCAGCCGAGCTGGCCAGCAGGACGGCATGGCCGGGCAGGCGGCTGATCGCCTCCTTGTGGCCGGTGAAGGCCTGGAAGGCGCCGGGCAGCTCGCCGAGCAGCGGATCCCGTCGGCCTGGGGGGGTGAGGGTAATCTCGACCGCCCCCACCGGCTCGGCAAAGCGCCGGTCGACCTCCGCGCCCTGGTGACAGCCGAGCGCCCCGATGCCAAAACATGCCCCCAGGAACGGGAAGTCCGCGCTCACCACCCGGTCGAGCAGGCCGGACAGGTCCGCCTCGACCCGCCGCTGCATCGGCGTCTTGAGCTCCGCCGGATCGGTGTAGTTGAACGGCCCGCCGCCGAGCCAGATCCCCGACCAGTCGCGCAGGTCGACGTCCCCGAGCGGGCGCTGTTCCAGTCGTACCCGCCGCAGCTCGCTTTCCGCCAGCCCGGCCAGGCTCAGGAACGAGTCGTACTCGTTGTCGGCCGCCGCGTCCTCGGCGCGGATGGCCAGCAGCAGGAATGGCTTCACCTGATCACCCTAATCAGGCTGGGTAGCTGCCGCAGCCGGCTACCCGGAAGCGTTACTGCCAGGCGTCAGACGGCGGGTGTCGGATGCGCGGCTTGCCTTGCACCTCCGATCGTGCGAGCCTGGCAGTAATTAGCGGGCCTGGATCAGTCCGGACCATGCGCTGCCTCGCCGCTAGCGGTTCCTGCGCTCGAGGCGGCACGACTCATGACCGACACTGCGTTCACCGGGTCCTGCGACGAGCATGGTCGTGGTCCGCCCGCGCCGCAGGCGCGCGGCTCGCGTCCGCCCGCGCCGCGCGCCCAGGGTCCCGGTCCGGCGCCGGGCGGCGCGCAGGCTGCGGACGCGGCTGGCGGCATGGGTTTCCCCGACGTGCCGCGGCTGGAACTGGATCAGCTGCTGGTGCAACTGATCGATCGCGCTGATGACGTGCTGGCCACCCAGGGCCGGTTGCGCGGGCTGCTGCGGGCGAACGCCCTGGTGGCCGGCGAGCTGAGCCTGCAGGTCGTGCTGCGCCAGATCGTGGCGGCGGCCCGGGACCTGCTCGGCGCCCGGTACGCGGCGCTCGGCGTGCTTGGCCGCGACGGAGGGCTGGAGCAGTTCGTGCACGCCGGAATGGACGATGAGCTGGTCGCAAGGGTTGGTGACCTGCCCCGTGGCCGGGGGATCCTGGGCCTGCTGATCACCGAGCCGGTCCCTCTCCGCCTCGCTGATCTGTCCGTTCACCGGGCCTCGGCGGGATTCCCGCCGGGACACCCGCCAATGACAGGCTTCCTCGGCGTCCCGGTCCGCATCGGTGAGGAAATCTTCGGCAACCTGTACCTCACCGAGCCCCGGAGTGGCGAGTTCACCGCCGACGATGAGGAGCTGGCGATCGCGCTCGCCGCAGCCGCCGGCGCGGCGATCGCCAACGCGCGGCGGTTCGCCGAATCCGAGCAGCGCCGCCGGTGGCTGGACGCCTCCGCCGAACTGACACTGCGGCTGCTATCGGGGGAGGGGAGGACCGCCCACGCTCTGATCACCGAGTACGCCACGGCCGCAACCGAGGCAGACTTCGCCGCACTGACCCTGCCTGAGGGCCAGGACCAGCTACTCGTCGCAGGCGTAACCGGCGAGCTCACCGCGGGAATGATGAACCGGGTGACCCCGCTGGCCGATTCGCTGGCGGGGGAGGCGGTCCGCACCGGCAAGCCCAGCTTGGTCACCGGCGATCGCTGCGAAGCGGCCGCCGCCATGCTCGGCGCCGATATCGGCCCGCTGGTCGTCGTCCCGCTGGCGGCAGGCGAGCAGGTCCGCGGTGCCCTGATGCTGGGCCGGCTGGCCACACGCCCGGGATTCACCGAGGCTGACCTGGACATGGCCGCATCCTTCGCCGGTCACGCCGCCGTGGCTATGGAACTCGCCCAGGCCCGCACCGACCAGATCATCCTGGCCCAGGCAGAAGACCACGACCGTATCGCAGGCGACCTGCATGACCATGTCATCCAGGAACTATTCGCCCTCGGCATGAGGCTCCAGGGCCACGCCGCCCGCAGCGACCCGGTTACCTCGGAGCGGGTCAACGGCTATGTCGACACCCTGGATGAGGTCATCAAGAAGATCCGCACCAGCATATTCGGGCTCCAGCGGCCCCGGCGGGCCCCGGTCGGCCTGCCTGCCCGGCTCATCGAGATCATCGAGGAGCACACCGCGCAGCTCGGCTTCACCGCCGGCGTCACCTTCGCCGGCCCGCTGGACCCGGGCCCGAACGAGACGCTGGCTCACGACATCCTGGCCGTCACCCGTGAAGCCTTGTCTAATTGCGCACGCCACGCTCACGCCACCGCCGTCAGCATCAGCCTGGCGCTCAAGGACGGGCTGATCACCCTCGACATCACCGATAACGGCCGCGGTCTCGGTACACCTGCGCGCTCCAGCGGCCTTACCAGCATGCGCCGTCGCGCCGAGCGCAATGGCGGCACCTTCCTGCTGTCCGCCCCCGCCGCTGGCGGCACCCGCCTGTCCTGGACCGCCCGCAGCCGAGACGGCGGCCCCGCTGATCCCGACGCCAGGTCACTAGGGATGGTGCCCTGACCTGGTCTGGGCAGCAGCCAGCCCTCACCGGGCGTAACCTGAACGACGAGAACGGGACCGCCGTCGCGGGCCCGAAGGGCGTTGAGTCCGGTCCTAGCTGACGCTTTCCTTTCTCAGGTAAGGGAGGCAGCGGTGAACGATCGCCGCGTTGCGGCCGGCTTCGCGCCGCGGCGCTGCCCGCAGCATCTACCTGCACGGTCAGTCATAATGTGCTCCAGGCCCCTTTGCGGGGCCAGCCATAGTTCGCCGGCCTACTCGGGTGTAGTTTCGCTGGCGGAGACCTGAACGGTCAGACAGCAGCGGAGGGATACATGAGCATCCTGGGCACCCGGGTGATACGGACGGAGGATCCGCGGCTGCTGACAGCCGGCGGCGTCTACGTTGACGACCTGCGAACGCCAGACCTTGACGGGGCGGCGCGCCTGACGTTCGTGCGCAGCCCCGTGGCGCACGCGCGCATTACCGGCATCGACACCAGCGCGGCCGTCAGCGAGCCAGGTGTGGTCGCGGTGCTGACCGTCCAGGACATGACGGACCTGGCGCCTCCCCCGCCGGACAGCGGCGAGGGAGGCGGCGGCGAAGCCCCGATGCCGCTCGGCGGGCCCTGGTCGGAGCCGCTGCTGGCGGTGGACACGGTGCGGTTCGTCGGCGAGCCGGTCGCGGTGGTCATCACCGACGGCCGCTACCAGGGCGAGGACGCCACCAACCTGGTCACGGTGGACTACGATCCGCTGCCCGCGGTGGTGGGTGCCGAGGCCGCGCTCGCGAGCGAGTCGCTGCTGTTCCCCGCGGCCGGGAGCAACATCCCGCTAACCAGGCCGGTCTCCGCCGACGACGCCCCGTTCGACGCCTGCGAGGTCGTCGTCGAGCAGGACATCGTCAACCAGCGGCTCGCCTGCATGCCGATGGAGGGGCGCGCGACCGCGGCCACCTTCGAGAACGGCAAGCTGACCGTCTGGCACAGCTCGCAGAACGCGCAGCTGTGCCGCCTCATCCTGTGCGGCGCGCTGGGCATGGCCCCGGACCAGATCCGCGTCATCGTGCCCGACGTGGGCGGCGGCTTCGGCGCGAAGGTCGGCATCGACCGGGACGCGATCATCGTCGCCTGGGCGGCCAGGAAGACCGGCCGCGCGCTGCGCTGGACCGAGACCCGCAGCGAGAACCTGGTCGGCATGACCCAGGGCCGTGCGCAGCTGCACCACATCAAGATCGGCGGCAGCCGGGACGGCAAGATCCTGGCCTACCGGATCGACGTCATCCAGGACAGCGGCGCCTACTCGCGGATGGGCGGATTCCTGCCCATGCTGACCTGCCTGATGGCACCCGGCGTGTACGACATCCCCGAGGTCCAGGCCGGCTACCGGGTGGTGGTCACCAACGCGACGCCGATCAGCGCCTACCGCGGCGCCGGGCGGCCCGAGGCCGCGGCCACGATCGAGCGCGCCGTCGACCTGTTCGCCGCCCAGATCGGCATGGACCCGGCCGAGGTCAGGCGGCGTAACTTCGTGGCCCCGGACAAGTTCCCGTTCGCCACCAAGACCGGCGCCCTGTACGACAGCGGCCAGTACGAGGAGGCCCTGGACAAGGTCCTGGCCGGGGCCGGCTACCAGGAACTGCGCAAGGAGCAGGAGCGCAGGCGGGCCAACGGCGACGTCAGGCAGCTCGGCATCGGCATCTCCACCTACGTGGAGATCACCGCGGCCGACGGCGCCGCCGGGGAGACCGCCAAGCTGGAGGTCTCCGACGACGGCACCGCGACCGTCTACACCGGCAGCTCACCGCACGGCCAGGGGCACCACACCGCCTGGGCCATGCTCGTGCAGGAAGAGCTGGGCATCCCGATGGACCAGGTCACCGTCATCCACGGCGACACGGACCTGGTCCCGGTGGGCGTCGGGACCTATGCCTCCCGTTCTCTGCAGCTCGGCGGCTCCGCGGTGTACAAGGCAGCGGTCGAGGTCAAGGACGAGGCGCGCCGCCAGGCCGCCGACATGCTCGAGGCGGCCGAGGGCGACGTAGTCCTGGACACCGCGAGCGGCCATTGGCAGGTGCGCGGCGACCCGGACACCTCGCTCAGCTGGGCGCAGGTCGCGGGCCACACCAGCGGCGGCAGCCTCATCGCGGACGTGAGCTTCACCGCGGACCTGCCCACGTTCCCGTTCGGCGCGCACGTGTCCGTGGTCGAGGTGGACACCGAGACCGGCAAGGTGACGCTGCTGCGGCACGTCACCGTGGACGACGCCGGGCCGGTGCTCAACCCGGTGCTCGCCGAGGGGCAGCGGCACGGCGGCATCGCCCAGGGCGCGGCCCAGGCGCTGCTCGAGGAGGTGCTCTACGACGCGGACGGCAACCCGCTGACCTCCACGCTCGCCGACTACGCGGCCATCACCGCGGCTGAGCTGCCGAGCTACGAGCTGATCGCCAGCGAGACCCCGACCACGGTGAACCCGCTCGGCGTCAAGGGCATCGGCGAGGCGGGGACGATCGGCTCGACCCCGGCGATCCAGAACGCGGTCGTCGACGCGGTCGCGCATCTCGGCGTCCGGCACATCGACATGCCGACCACCCCGCAGCGGGTATGGACAGCGATCAACGCAGTGCTAAATTCCGCGGGAACCGCGAGACGGGAAAGCGAGTAACCAGTGAAGGTCGACCTGACGGTCAACGGCAAGGACATCACCGCGGACGTCGAGGACCGCATGCTGCTCGTGCACTTCCTGCGCGACGTAGCCGACCTCACCGCGACCAACGTGGGCTGCGACACCACCTCCTGCGGGGCCTGCACGGTGCTGCTCGACGGCGAGTCCGTCAAGTCCTGCACGGTGCTCGCCGCCCAGGCCAGCGGGCACGAGATCACCACGGTGGAAGGGCTGGCCACCAACGGCGAGATGCACCCGGTGCAGCGCGCGTTCCATACCGAGCACGGGCTGCAGTGCGGTTTCTGCACCCCGGGCATGGTGATGGCCATCGTGTCGCTGCTCAAGGAGAACCCGCACCCCACTGAGGAGCAGGTGCGGAACGGCCTGGAAGGCAACCTGTGCCGGTGCACCGGCTACCACAACATCGTCAGGGCCGCGCTGGCGGCCGCGGAGGTGTCTTCGTGATCCCGTCATCGTTCACCTACAAGCGGGCCGGCTCGGCCGCCGAGGCCCTGGACCTGGTGGCCGAACACGGCGAGGACGCGAAGTTCCTGGCCGGCGGCCACTCGCTGCTGCCGCTGATGAAGCTGCGGCTGGCCGCCCCCGAGGTGATCATCGACCTGGGCGGCCTGCATGACCTGTCCTACGTGACCGACCAGGGGTCGTACGTCGCGATCGGCGCCCTGACCAGGCACCACGACGTCGAGCATTCCGAGGTTCTCGGCCGCGAGGTGCCGCTGCTCGCCTACGCGGCCGGGCAGGTCGGTGACCCGCAGATCAGGCACCGGGGCACCATCGGCGGCTCGATCGCGCACGCCGACCCCGCGTCGGACCTGCCCGCCGTGCTGCTCGCGCTGGACGCGACCCTGGTCGCGCGCGGCGCTGACGGCTCACGCGAGATCGGTATCGGGGAGTTCTTCCAGGGTCTGTTCGAGACCGCGCTGGAACCGGACGAACTGCTGACCGAGATCCGGGTGCCCAAGCCCGCATCCGGCGGGTGGTCGTTCCAGAAGTTCACCCAGCGGGCGATCGACTGGGCTATCGTCGGCTGCGCGGTCCAGGATGGCCGCGTGGGGCTGGTGAACATGGGCGGGACGCCACTGCGGGCCACCGCGACGGAAGCCGCCCTGGCCGGCGGCGCCTCGCCGGCCGACGCGGCCGCGCACGCCGCCGAGGGCACCAGCGCCGCCGACGACATCCGCGCCACGAGGGCGTACCGCGAGCACCTGGCCCGGGTCCTCGTGTCCCGCGCTCTCGCCGAGGCAAGTTCAAGATCGTGATCCCGAACGGCCGTGGTGCGCGCCTCGGCGCCACCACGGCCGGGCCGGGTACCTGAAATGCTGTCCTCATGAGCGAGGGACGGCACCAGGTGGTCGTCGTCGGTGGCGGGTTCGGCGGGGTCAGGGTTACGCGTGCCCTGGCCCGCGCCGATGTCGGCATCACGATCGTGGACAGGACCAATCACCACCTGTTCCAGCCGCTGCTGTATCAGGTCGCCGCCGGGATCCTGCCAGATGGCCTTATCGCGCCGGCGTTGCGCGGCGTCATCAGGAAACAGGCCAACGCGCGCGTCGTGCTGGCCGAGGTGCAGCACCTGGATCTGGATAGCCGAGTCGTCCACGCTGTGGCCCCGGACGGACGGGAGCTGACGCTGCCGTACGACACTCTGGTGGTGGCGACTGGGTGCACGGACGCCTACTTCGGGCATGAGGAATGGTCTGCGTTCGCGCCTGGCCTGAAGACCCTGGAGGACGCCGGCCATCTCCGCAGCCATATCCTCGGCGCCTTCGAGATGGCCGAAATGGCCACCGATCCGGCCGAGCAAGCGGCGTACCTGACCTTCGCGATCATCGGAGGCGGACCCACCGGCGTTGAAATGGCCGGCCAGGTGGCCGAGCTCGCGCACGAAGCGCTGCCGCGGGAGTACAGATCGGTAACCACGACAGAAGCGAAGATTCTGTTGATCGAGGCGGGTCCGGAGATACTGGCCGCGTTTGCCCCCAAACTGCAGCGCTATACACGGCGGCGGTTGCAGCGGATGGGTGTGGGCGTATTGCTGAACACTGCGGCGCGAGCCATGGACCAGTCCAGCGTCACGGTCAAAGGTCCTGACGGCAGCCGGCGTATCCCGGCCCGGACGAAGATCTGGGCGGCCGGGGTGCAGGCCTCCCCGCTGGCAGCGATGCTGGCCGAGGCGACCGGTGCCGGTACCGATCGGGCGGGCCGGGTGGCGGTGCGGCCGGATTGCAGCCTGCCCGGCCACCCGGAGGTCTTCGCCATCGGGGACATGGTCTGGCTGAACGACCTGCCCGGGGTGGCCCAGCCCGCGATCCAGGAGGGCACATACGTGGGCAGGCTGATCCGCGCCCGGCTGGCAGGCAAGACCGACATGAAACCCTTTGCGTATCGCGACAAGGGCAGCATGGCGACTATCGGACACCTGTCGGCCGTCACCGACTCGTTCGGGATGAAGTTCACCGGCGTGGTCGGTTACACGATGTGGGGATTCGTTCACGTGCTTTACCTGATCGGCTGGGGTAATCGGCTAGCCGCAATTTTCAACTGGGCGCGGGCACTGACATTCACCAAGAACCGGCCCCATCGGACAATCACCCTCGAGCGCGTGCGGTACGAGCTTACTCAGGACACGGGTAAAGATACGAACGAGGTATAGCGAACTCCCGCACTATCGTGACCAGGACCTGTCGGCCCGGGCCTTGATCGCCCAACTCACACGGCCCCCGCTGTCGCGGGCTGCGGCACGGCCGGCCGACAATAGGAGAATGCGCAAGGCGCTGACGAGGACCGGCCGGTGGATCTGGTCGGTGCGGCGGCTGATGCTGCTCGCGGGCGCGCTGCCGGTCTTGTCGTTCCCGGCGGCGAACTTGGAATTCCTGGCCTGGTTCGGGCTGGTGCCCGGGCTGGTGCTCATCGCCAGGTCGCCCTCGGCCCGGGAGGGCGGGATGCGCGCCTGGTGGCTCGGGGCGGGGTACCTGATCGCGGCGCTGTACTGGATGACGCCGGAGATCGGGCCCGCGGTGCTCCTGGTGGCCGCGGCGGTCGGCGTGCTGTGGGTACCGTTCGGGGTGGCAGCGGCCAGCCTGCTCAGGCCCCCGGTGACCTGGCCGCGGGCGCTGGCCGCTCTCCTGGTGGTGCCGAGCTGCTGGCTGCTCACCGAATGGCTCAGGTCCTGGCAGGCGCTCGGCGGCCCGTGGGCGGTGTACGGCGTCAGCCAGTGGCAGCATCCGGCGGTGCTCGCGCTGGCCGCGGTCGGCGGGGTGTGGCTGATCAGCTTCGCGCTGGTGCTGGCGAACGTGGCGATCGTGCTCGTCCTCGGTGCGCTGCCCACGATCTTCGGCACCGGCCTGCGTCCGGGGCTGGCGGTGCTCGGCCTGGTCGCGGCGCTGGCCAGCGTGGGCGCCGGGCCGCTGGCGTTCGCGCTCACCCGGGCCAGCCCCGCCGTTCGCGCCGCGACGGTCGCGATGGTCCAGCCCGGCATCGTCCACAACCCGGTCCGGCGGGTGGACGCGAGCGAGCGGCTGACCGCCGAGCTGAGCCGCTCCGGCAAGCTCAGCGGGGTCAGGCCCGACCTGATCGTCTGGGGCGAGAGCAGCACGGCGGTGGACCTGACCCTGGCCAGGAACCGCGCCCAGCTGCGGGAAATGGAGACGCTGGCCAGGGAAGACGGCGCCGACCTGCTGGTCAACCAGGACACCACGGTCCCGGGCCGGGGCCAGGAGAAGGTGGGCGTGCTGGTGAGCCCCACGGGCATCCTCGGCCAGTACGTCAAGACACGCCTGGTGCCGTTCGGCGAGTACATCCCGTTCCGGCAGCAGCTCGGCTGGCTGACCAAGATCAGCAAGGCAGCGGCGTCCAACATGATCCCCGGCACCGGCGCGCACCTGCTGTACCCGGCCGACCGGACCGGCCGGGCCCTGCCGATCGGCGTGCTGATCTGCTTCGAGTCCGCATTCCCCGACATGTCCCGGGTGGACGCCGACCAAGGCGCGCAGCTGATCGTCTACCAGTCGGCGACCTCCACCTTCCAGGGCACCTGGGGCCCGGACCAGCACGCCTCGCTCGGCGCAGTGCGCGCGGCCGAGACCGGGCGGCCGGTGGTGCAGGCCGCGCTGACCGGCGTCACGGCCGCGTTCGACGCCCGGGGCAGGCTGCTGGCCTGGATGGGGCAGTCCTCGCACGGCGTGGTCAGCGTCCGGCTCGCCCTGCCCGCGTCCTCGGCCCGGACCATCTACGACCGGTTCGGTGACTACGTTCCGTGGGCGGCGCTGGCCATCGTGATCCTGGCCGCACTGGTCATGTTTGCGAATTCACGCGGTTTTCCTGGCCGAAGTGCTAGCGCCAAACCAGGACATGAGGCACAATATGTAGCTGGGCAGTCTGTGCCGCGTTAGCGAGGCCGCTGGGGAAGGCGAACCTCGTCTACTAGGAGGCACGGTGTCCGCACATGGTGTTCTGTACGTTCATTCCGCGCCCCCGGCGCTGTGCCCGCACATTGAGTGGGCCGTAGCCGGAATTGTGGGGGCGCCCGTTGGCATGCCGTGGGTCGGCCAGCCGGCTGCCCCGGGTGCGCTCCGGGCCGAGCTCACCTGGCATGCCCATCCGGGCACGGCGGGAGCGATCGCGTCCGCGCTGGCTGGCTGGAACCGGCTCAGGTTCGAGGTGACCGAGGACAGCTCGCCGGGCTGCGACGGCGTGCGTCACTGCTACACGCCTGACCTCGGCCTGTTCAGCGCGGTAACCGGCGCCAACGGCGACATCATGGTGCCCGAGGACCGGCTCAGGTCGGTCATGCTGCTGGCCTCCGGCGGTGGCACCAGCACCTCGCTAGAGGACGAGCTCGGCCGGCTTCTCGGCACGGCCTGGGACAACGAGCTCGAGCCGTTTCGCCGTGCCGCTGACGGCGCCCCCGTCCGCTGGCTCAATGCCACCGGGTGAGGGCTGTGCCAGTCCGGGGGGACGACCCCCGGAGCCCCCGCTGTCTCTCTGGGGGGACCCATCCCCCAGACCCCCCTGGGAGAGATTTATCCCCCCAGACCCCCTTGCTAACCAGCTGGTGGGGACGGGCATGCCCTCGCTGTAGCCGGACGCGCCCTGCACCCCGACCACGGCGCGCTCACCGAACTCCGCTAGGTCCCGCGCGCCCGCGTAGGTACACGAGGAGCGGAGCCCGGCCACGATCATGTCGATCAGGTCCTCCACGCCGGGGCGCACCGGGTCCAGGTACATCCGCGCCGACGAGATGCCCTCCTCGAACAGCTCCTTGCGGGCCCGCTCGAACGCCGAGTCGCTGGCCGAGCGCAGCCGCACCGCCCGCGCCGACGCCATCCCGAAGCTCTCCTTGTACAGCCGCCCCTCCGGCGACCGGAACGTGTCGCCCGGGGACTCGTAGGTACCGGCGAACCACGATCCGATCATCACGTTCGAGGCGCCCGCGGCCAGCGCCAGCGCCACGTCCCTGGGGTGCCTGACCCCGCCGTCGGCCCACACCGAGGCGCCGAGCCGCCGGGCTTCCGCGGCGCACTCGAGCACGGCGGAGAACTGCGGCCGCCCCACGCCGGTCATCATCCGGGTGGTGCACATCGCGCCCGGCCCGACGCCCACCTTGACGATGTCCGCCCCCGCCGACACCAGGTCGGCGACCCCGGCCGCGGTGACGACGTTGCCCGCCACCACCGGGACCTGCGGGCTCACCGCGCGCACGGCCTCCAGCGCGCAGATCATCTTCTCCTGGTGCCCGTGCGCGGTATCCACCACGAGCACATCGGCGCCCGCGTCAAGCAGTAGCTTGGCCCGGGCGGCCACGTCGCCGTTGACCCCGATGGCCACGCCGACCCGCAGCCGGCCCGAGGCGTCGACGGCGGGGGAGTACAGGGTCGCACGCAGCGCCCCGGTTCTGGTCATGATGCCGACGCAGCGGCCCTCCGCGTCCAGCACTGGCGCCAGCCGGTGCCGCCCGTCGTGCAGCAGGGAGAACGCCTGCTCGGGCGGCGTGCCGCGGGGCAGCGTGAACGGATCGGCGGACATCACGTGGCCCAGCTGGGTGAACCGGTCCACGCCGAGGCAGTCGGCCTCGGTGACGACCCCGACGGGCCGCCCCTCCGAGACCACGATCACGGCGCCGTGCGCCCGTTTGGGCAGCAGGCTGAGCGCGTCGCCTGCGGTGTCGGTCGGCGCCAGCGTCAGCGCGGTCTCTACCACCAGGTCCCGCGACTTCACCCAGGCGACCACGTCCGCCACGACGTCTGCCGGGATGTCCTGCGGCAGGATCGCGATGCCGCCTCGCCGGGCGACGGTCTCCGCCATCCGCCGCCCGGAGACGGCGGTCATGTTGGCGGTCACGATCGGGATGGTGGCGCCGCTGCCGTCGGTGGTGGCCAGCTCGACGTCGAGGCGCGAGCCGACTGCGGACCGGCCGGGCACCATGAAGACGTCGCTGTAGGTCAGGTCGTGCCCGGGGGTTGCCTCGTTGAGAAATCGCACGCTAGAGATTCTTCCCGAACAACCGGGATGCTATAGCCCCCGATCCGGCGCGCCGCTCCAGTGACCACCGCCACCCGGCCGCTCGCACTCATATGACGCCTCTGGGGTATTCACTTAACCGGAGTGGGATCGGTAGCTGCAGCTGGAGCTCGCTGGTCCTCCAGGGCCGGTTCGCCGCTGGACGGTCCAGGCTTGGCGGATGGCCCCAGCCCCGTGCTGCGGGAACTGGGTGCGGCTGTTTGCTGGCCAGGAGGTCGCGGAAGCGAACCGGATCATGCCCGGCGGCCAGCTCCAGCACCCGGTAGAAGACCAGGCCGCGGCTTCGCGAGCGGCGCCGATTGAACCGGAAGGCGAACTCATTGAGGTAGGTGGGCAGGTGGGCCTGGTCCACCGAGCCCTGGTGGGTGCCCAGCAGCCACCGCTTGGCCAGGGAAGCGACGCGGTGCACTGCGGGCAGCAGCTCGCCGGGGTCCTCGCCGCGGGCGCGGGCGGCCCGCTGGCTGCGGCGCTCGCGGGTGTAGCCGAGGCCGTCCAGCCCGCTGTAGCCCTGCCAGCCGTCGGTGATCACGGTGCTGCCCGGCTCGACCGCACCGGTGACGAACGGGTTCAGCGACTCGGCCGAGGCGTCGTCCAGCACCGCCATCCGGCACCGGCCGATCCCTTTCGGGGTGCCGACTTCGACTGCGATGCCGGTGAGCACCTTCTTGCCGCGCGCCCGGCCGCCGCGCAGGCCCGGCTCCTGCCCGCCGATGAACGTCTCGTCCACCTCCACCGTGCCGGCCAGCCGGTCCCGGCCCGGCCGCACCAGCACCGACCGCAGCCGGTGCAGCATCGCCCACGCGGTCGGGTAGGAGCCGATCTCCAGCGACCGGTGCAGGCTCTGCGCCGAGATCCCGTCCTTCTGCGTGGCGAACAGCCAGCAGGCGTGGAACCACACCGTCAGCGGCGTCCGCGTCCGGTCGAAGATCGTGCCCGCCGTCACCGAGGTCCGCCGCTTGCAGCCCGCGCACTCATACCGGCCATCGCCCAGCCGCCAGCCCCCCGCGTGCCCGCACGACGGGCAGGCGAAACCGCCGGGCCAGCGCAGCCAGTCCAGGTAATCCAGGCAGTCGGCGTCCGTGCCGAACCATGCCTGGAACTCGCCCGTAGACCGCGGGTAGTGCCTACCCGCGCGAGGATGCTCCACGCTCGCAGGCTACTCCGGTTAACTGAATACCCCAGTGACGCCTTTTCGTGCGCCCAGCAGAACAGGAGGTGCGCCGTGACGTAGTGCATGGTGTTTCCTCGTGTTCGTAAGCTCGTCGTCGCCTGCCGGTGGAAGTCCGGTCCGGGTAGCTGCCAGGAGGCCCGGTAGCAGGCTGGCGGCTTCGTCTGGAAACGGGCGGGGTCGGAGCCCAGCGTCGAAAGCCCCTTTGGGGGGAGCGATGATGCGGTCCGCAGCATGAAGCGAAGCCTGCGGCGTCGTTACTCAGCCGTCCTTCGGGGCGGGCAAGGGAGTGCCGAGCCTCTCGAAATCGGGGCGAAGGCCATGGAAGCGGTGAAGAGCCTGGAGGCGCAGCCGTGAGGAACTCCCCGGCGTATGGGGCGCGGAACGCATCGAGGGTGGCGGCGGGAACTGGGGAGGCCCTCCCCGGCCCGGTGACCTGCGGAAGTGTCACCGGAGCGTGGCGTCCTATAACCGGTGATCCCGGGAAGTGGATGGCTGGCCGGGTGGGCGTCGGAGGCGGCCGTAGTACTGCTTGAGCCGGGCGGACAGCATAACCGCCGGTGAGGGAAGGGCCGCTGCTTCGTCGGTGCGCAGCGTCTGTCAGGAGGGGCCCGGTGAGTGCCGTCATGGCTAGTCCCGCCGCTTCGGGGTCGGTCCGGGGTGTCCCGGCTGATCCGGTCCGTGCCTTGCAGCATGCGCTTTACCGGGCGGCCAAGGCCGATCCCGGGCGGAGATTCCACGCGCTGCATGACAAGATCCTCCGCAGGGATGTCCTGTGGCGCGCGTGGGTCATGGTGCGCAGTAACAATGGCGCACCGGGTATCGACAAGATCACCCTGGCCGCCGTCGAGGAGTACGGGGTCACCCGGCTGCTTGATGAGCTGGCCAGCGAGCTGAGGGAAGGCCGCTACCGGCCCGTGCCCGCGCGGAGGGTCTATATCCCCAAGCCGGGCGTGCGGGATGAGCAGAGGCCGCTTTCCATACCTTCGGTTCGCGACCGGATCGTGCAGGCCGCTGTGAAGATCGTGCTCGAGCCGGTCTTCGAGGCGGATTTCCTGCCAGCCAGCTTCGGGTTCCGCCCGGGGCGGTCGGCGCACGATGCCCTGCAGGTGCTCATCGATGAGTGCGCGCGGGGCCGCCGGTGGGTGGTCGAGACGGACATCGCTTCCTGCTTTTCCGCGATTCCGCATGACAAGCTCATGGAGGCGGTGGAGGAACGGATCTGCGACCAGCCGGTCCTGAAGCTCCTGCGCGCGATGCTGCGCGCGGGGGTGATGGAAGACGGCCAGGTCCGGCGGGAAACGGCCGGGACCCCGCAAGGCGGGGTGGTCAGCCCCGTCATGTGCAACGTCTACCTGCACCGGCTGGACCGGGAATGGGACGACCGCGACGGGATGCTGTGCCGTTATGCCGATGACCTGGTCGTGATGTGCTGGTCCCGCAGCCAGGCAGAAGCCGCGCTGGAGCGGCTGACGGCCTTGCTCGCTGGCCTGGGCCTTGAGCCGAAGGCGGCGAAGACCCGCATCGTGCACCTGGAGGGGGAAGGCGCGGGGCTCGATTTCCTCGGCTTCCACCACCGGCTGGTGCGCTCGCGGGGGCTGAACGGGAAGAGACGGGTCACGTTCCTCGCCAGATGGCCCGCGGACAAGGCGATGCAGCACGCCCGCGACCGGATCAGGGAACTGACCGGCCGCCGCAGGCTGCTGCTGCCGCCAGAGGCGATCGCTCAGGACGTGAACGCGTTCCTGCGCGGCTGGGCCGGGTACTTCAGGTACGGCCACTCGGCCCGGCGCCTCAGCAAGATCAGGAGCTACGCGCGGATGCGCCTCGCGCTGTTCATCAGCAAGAGGCACCGTCGCAGCCGCAACTTCGGCTGGCACGTGATGCTCAGCGCATCCCCGCGCGAACTCGGCCTGGTCAGCTTGTACGGAATCACCGTCCCTCCCAGGGCCGGAAAGCCCTGGCGGGAAAGGCCGAATGCCGGCGGTGAACGGCGTCGGTGAGCCGTGTGCGGGAGAACCGCATGCACGGTTCGAGGTGGCGGGGACTGGAAACGGAGCAGACCTGGCCAAGGACACTGGGGTGGCACAACCGACCGGGAAACCGGCGGCCACGAAGGCCCCAGGCCCTAAAGCCAGCGAGCCACCGCGCCAGTCCCCGACCCTACATGATCGTGAAGACTTTGGTCCGGCTGCGCAGGCGGTACCAAATCCTTCGCGATCATGGAATGTTGAGGCCGAACCCGGCGTACATGATGAACGCGATCCGGTCGGCCATCTCGTCTTCGGGGAGCCGGACCTCGGCGCTGATCAGGTAGTTCACCCGCTCGAGCATCATCAGGCAGGCTACCGCGGTGAGCTCGGCGTGCTCCTGGTGCTTGCCGGCCGCCTGGGCGGCGGCGGTCATCCCCGTGGTCATCGCCTCCGCGATGCTGAAGAACAGCCGCAGCCCGTCGCCGAATACCTCCTCGGGCACCAGGTCGGCCTGGCTGAGGATGCGGATCACGGTGGCATGCGCCGCGTAGGCGCGGAAGAACTTGCGGACCCACTGGCGCAGCACCGACAGCCCGGTGTCGTCGCTGGTGACGACGGGGAAGTCGCCCGCCACGATCTCCATGTCGTGCAGGGCGTCCTTCAGCAGGGCCTTGAACAGGTCCTCCTTATTGGAGAAGTAAAGGTAGAACGTGCCGTGCGAGATGCCGGCCCGGCGCACCACGTCGTCCACGCGGACGCCGTGGAAACCGCGGTTCTCGAACTCGACCATGCCCGCCTCGAGCAGCCGGCGGACGGTTTCCCGGCCTTGCGCACGTAGCTCGCGATCCTGGGCGGGGGTTCCTCCGCCCAGCGATGGTCTTGCTGGCTGTTTCCTCGGTGGCCGCCCGGTCCCGCGCGGCGCGGCGTTGGCGGGGCCGCGGCTTGCCTCCTGGTTCATAGCAAGAGCGTAGCCTTCCGTGCCTAGGCTGCCGTGCATTCGGTCCACGTCGCCCCCTGCTACGCTTCCAGCGGTGAGTAGTCAGGCCGCCGGTTCCCGGCCTGCCAGCGCAGCGACCACCCCCAGCGCGGCTGACGGGACGGCCGTCAGCAGCGGGCGGCTGCGTGGACTGTGGAGCCGCGCGAGCGTCAAGGTGGGCACGCTCACCGCCGCGGCGGCCCTCGTCTACTGCCTCGACTCGCTCATCCTGTTCCGCCGCTTTCTGGCCAGCACGTTCGACCTGGTCATCTTTGACCAGGGCATCCGCGGGTACGCTCATTTCGCCGCACCCGTCTCTATCGCGCGCGGTGTGTCCGACGGAGAGGGCGCGCATTTCACGCTGCTGGCCGACCACTGGTCGCCGGTCCTGGCGCTGTTCGCCCCGCTGTACTGGATCCACGACAGCCCGGCCACCCTGCTGGTCGCGCAGGGGGTGCTGTTCGCGCTGGCCATCCCGCCGCTATGGGCTTATACCCGGCGCCGGCTCGGCTCCAGGGCGGCGTATTTCGTCTGCGTGGCCTACGCCTTGTCGCTCCCGGTCATGGAAGCCGTCATCTTCGACTTCCACGAGGTGGCGTTCGTCCCGGTGCTGACTGCGGTGATGGTGGAACGCTTCGACGCGGGCAGGCGCTGGCACGGCATCCTGGCGGCCGTGGCGCTGCTGCTGGTCAAGGAGGATATGGGCCTGCTCGTGGCGGGCTTCGGCGGCTACCTGCTGCTGACCAGGCGCCGCTGGACAGGCCTGGCCTTCGTCGTCGGCGGGGTGGCCGCGACTTGGGTGGCCACCCACCTGCTGATCCCCGCGTTCGGCGGCTCGGTCACCTTTTACTGGGCCTACGGCCAGTTCGGATCCACGCTGGGCAGCGCCCTGCTCACCGTGATCACCCATCCGCTGCACGCGCTGCATGTGTTCGTCACCCCGTGGGTCAAGGCCCGGACCATGATCGGGCTGCTGGCGATGTTCGGCTTCCTGCCGCTCGCCTCGCCGATGGTGGTCGCGGTGCTGCCGCTGCTGGCCGAGCGGATGCTCGCCTCGGGCTATCCGCTGTGGTGGCAGGCGAAGTTCCAGTACGACGCGTTCCTGGTGATGATGCTGTGCTGCGCCGCGGTGGACGGAGCCGCCCGGCTGCAGGGTCACTGGCCTGCTCGCTGGGATACCTGGCTGACCTACCCGTTCAGCCGCCCGGCCTGGCTGCGGCGCGGTGCTTGCCCAGGGGGGCGACCCCCCGGAGCCCCCCGCGACCGGGGGGACCCATTCCCCCGAACCCCCCTTGGGCGCCCCGCCACCATCTGGGCCGCCGCGATCTGTGCCGCGGCCCTGGTCTATTTTCCGTCCTCGCCGTTCGGCCCGCTCCTGAAGCCAGGCTTCTACGGGGTCAACACGCGGGTGCGGGCGGCCGCGGCTGCCATCGCGCACGTTCCCGCCGGGGTCGAGGTGGAGGCCTCCAACAACATCGGCCCGCGGCTGTCCGGCCGGGACACGGTGCTGCTGCTCGACGGGACGCCCCGGTGGGCGCCGTGGGTGGTGGGGGACACCCTCGGGCTGGACTTCCCGTTCTGCACGCCCAGCCAGCAGGCCCAGGAGGTGGCCTACCTGCGGGCGCACGGGTACGCGCTGGTGTTCGCCGACGACGGCTACGTGGTGCTGCACCGCCCGGCCGACGCACGCACCGCGCAGGCCCTGACCCATCCGCTGCCCGCGGCCCGCCTGCACACGAACATCTGCTACTGATGCCGGCATCGGCCCGGCGCGCCAGCATGATGCGGAAGAGCGCGACGCGCTGACCGCCGAGGCCGAGCGCGTGCTCGCGTTCGGCGCGTCCGGCGCGGCCCGCGAGATCAGGTTCGCGCCGCTGGCCCGGGCGCCGGTCAGGACGCCGCGGAGAAGCTGAAGATCTTCGATAAGAAGCTTAAGGATCCTTTAATAATTCGGCGGGGACTTTCTGTTGGCGTGCGGCGCCTTATATCGTCTTATACATTGTGCTGTCCATGCCCGTGTGGCGTGCCGCCCTGGCCGGTCCCCGGCGGCGCGCGGCGCAGCTGTTCGTCGTCACCGCCGCGGCGTGCGCGACGCTGACGGCGTTTGCCATTCCGGCCGGCGCCACCCCAGATCCGTCTGGCGGTTCCTTGGGCTTCACCGCCACCCCGCCTCCCGGCGTCGCCGCGGCCAGCGGGTCGGTCCCGCAGTCCTTGCAGGTCCCCGGCTCGGCGGGGGCGCTCCCACGGCAGCTGTTCGTGCCCGACGTGATCGCCGCGACCCCGGCCGGGATCAGCCCCGCGCAGCTGGCCAAGATCAGCAAGCTGGCCGGGGTGCGGGCGGTGCTGCCCGTCGACGGCGGCAAGGTCACGGTCAACGGGCACAGCGCCGACGTGCTCGGCGTGGCGCCGCGGGCGTTCCGGTCCTGGACCCCGCCGGAGACCGCGGCAGCCAGCACGGTCTGGGCCTCTCTGAGCCACGGGCAGCTGGTCAGCACCCACGCCGCGGCCAGCAAGCTGCACCTGTCGGCCGGGAACTCCTACCAGGTCTCGGCCGCCGTCCAGTTGCGGCTGCCGTTCGGTGCGCAGGCCGCGTTCAGCGTGCCCGGCGCGGACGCGATCGTGAACCAGGCCCGGTCGGCGCAGCTGGGGCTCGCGAAGAACTTCGCCGTGCTGATCAACGCCCCCGGTGTGGACCTGGTCACGCTGATGGCGAAGATCCGGTCGGTCATCGGCGAGGGCGCCCAGGTGATCAACCTGGTGCCGGTGGTCACCGTGAGCAAGCTCCCGGTGACCACCAACGTGCCGACCAGCGGCGTGCCCGCCAGCTACCTGATGCTGTACAAGGCGTCCGCCGCGAAGTACTGCCCGGGCCTGTCCTGGACGGTGCTGGCCGCGATCGGCGAGATCGAGAGCGGTAACGGCGCCAACAACGGCCCGTCCAGCGCGGGCGCGCTGGGCCCGATGCAGTTCCTGCCCGCCACCTGGGCCGAGTGGGGCATCGACGGGTTCGGCCAGACCGGGGCGCCGGACATCATGAACCCGCTGGACGCCGTGCCGTCGGCCGCGCGCCTGCTGTGCGCCGCGGGCGCCGGGAACACCGCGACGCTGCGCGGGGCGATCTTCGCCTACAACCACGCGACCTGGTACGTCGACGAGGTACTCGCGCTGGCCAGCGAGTACGCCCAGAACTACCCCTAAGCTCGCTCAGCCCTATGCGGGGGCGGCCCTGAGGCGGCGCAGGCCCGCCAGGCAGGTGGCGGCGCTGGCGGCGCCGCACAAGGCAGCGAACGCGTAGCCGAACCGCGGGCCGTGCGCGTCGATGATGAAGCCGACCACCGCCGCCCCGGCCGCCAGCCCGATGGCGATGCCGCTGCTCAGCCAGGACATGGCCTCAGTCCGGCGGCCCGGCCTGGCCTGCGTCTCGAGCAGGCTGAACCCGGCGATGAGGGTCGGCGCGATGGTCAGTCCGCACAGGTAGATCCCGCAGGTCAGCGTGACCAGGTTCGGCTGGGCCCAGAACGTGGCCACGCCGAGCACGGTCAGCGTCAGGGTGAGCGCGAACCGTTTCTCGGCCGGCGCCCGCCACTGCCGGGACCCGTACCAGAGGCCGCCGGTGGCGCTGCCGAACGCGTACGTGCCGAGGATGAAGCCGGCCAGCGGCTTGTCTCCGAAGTGCTGGGCAAACGCCACCGTGCTCAGGTCGACCGACACGAACATCGCGCCGAGCAGCATGTACACCGGGGTCAGCACCATCAGCCCAGGCGCGGCAGCGCCGCGGACCTTCGCGGACCCGGAAAGCCGCGCCGTAGCGGGCGAGTTCACCACCGGCTCGGTGCCGCGCTCGGCGGCGAACCACAGGGTCCCCAGCAGGCACAGCAGGGCCGCCACGCCGACGCCAGAGGCCGGGGATACCTGGGTGGCCAGCAGCGTCACGGCGGCCGGGCCGACGATGAAGCACAGCTCGTCGGCGACCGACTCGAAGGAGAACGCGGCGTGCAGCCGGGGCGAGCCCGCGAGCAGCACACTCCACCGGGCCCGGACCAGGGTGCCCAGGGACGGCATAGTGGATCCGGCGATCGCCCCGGGCACGAAGAATACCCAGGTCGGCAGGTGAAGTTCCACCGTCGCGATCAATAGCGCGGTGGACACCGCGAACACCGTCAGCAGCGGCAGCAGGACACGTCGCTGGCCGCGGGAGTCCACCAGGCGAGCGATCGCCGGCGAGGTGAACGCGTAGCCGAACGAGCCGACCGCAGCCACCGCCCCGGCCACGCCGTACTTCCCGGTGGCCGCCGAGATGAGCAGGACGGTGCCCAGCCCGAACATCGACATCGGCATCCGCCCGATGACGGCGGCCGCAGAAAAACGCCAGGCTCCGGGAACCCGGAAGATCTCCGCGTACGGCTGCAGCGGCCGAGTCAGCAGGCCTGCGGGGGAGCGGCTGACGGGCACTTCAGCGTCGTCGATACCCGTCATCAGCCGCATTGCCCCATGATTCTTACGATATCGGGCTCTGCTAGCCGGGGGGACGACCCCCCCAGACCCCCTCGGCCCCCCTGGCTGGTTGGATGGAGGCATGCCGGCCTACGACGCCTTCCTGCTCGTTTCATTCGGCGGTCCGGAAGGTCCCGACGAGGTCATGCCGTTCCTGGAGAACGTCACCCGCGGCCGCGGCGTCCCGCCGGAGCGGCTGGCCAGTGTCGCCGAGCACTATTACGCGGTCGGCGGGGTCAGCCCGATCAACCAGCAGTGCCGGGACCTGCTGACCGCGATCCGCGCCGACTTCCCGACCAGCGGCCTGTCCTTGCCGGTCTACTGGGGGAACAGGAACTGGACGCCGTACCTGACCGATACGGTGCGGGCCATGGCCGAGGACGGCGTGCGGCGCGCCGTCGCGCTGGTGACCTCCGCCTACAGCTCCTACTCGAGCTGCCGGCAGTACCTGGACGACATCGAGCGGGCCCGCGCCGCAGTTGGCCACGATGCGCCCAGGATCGACAAGATCACCCGCTTCTTCAACCACCCCGGCTTCATCGAGCCGTTCGCCGCCAGCACGCGCGCCGCGCTGGCCACGCTCCCGGCCGGCCTGCGGCACGATGCCCACCTGGTGTTCACCGCGCACAGCATCCCGGCCGCGATGGCCAAGGCCAGCGGGCCAGAGGAGAGCGCGCCAGAGGAGAGCGCGCCAGAGAAGAGGGGGCCAGAGAAGAGGGGGGCCGGGGAGGTGGGTGGGAGGTACGTGGCCGAGCTGACCGAGGCTGCCGGTCTTATTGCCGAACGGACCGGCGGCGGCACGCATCCGTGGACGCTGGCCTTCCAGAGCCGGAGCGGTCCGCCTGCCCAGCCGTGGCTGGAACCGGACGTCTGCGATCACCTGGGTGAGCTGGCCAAGTCGGGGACGAAAGCCGTGGTGGTGATCCCCGTCGGGTTCGTCTCCGACCACATGGAGGTCCGGCACGACCTGGACGTCGAGGCCGCCGAGAGCGCTGACTCGCTGGGCCTGGCCTTCGCCCGGGCCGCCACGCCGGGCCGCCACCCGAGGTTCGTCTCCATGATCACCGAGCTGGTAAAAGAACGCCTAGCGCGTCCAGATGACGATGAACCGGCCTGCCCGGCGGACTGCTGCCGGTACACGGCGCGTGCCGGGCGGCCCGGGGGAGCATCGGCGGCATGACCAGCCCGCAGGCTGGCGAGGATGCCGAGGCGCTGCTGCGGATCGCGGTGGCGGCGGCCGCCGAGGCGGGCCTGCTGCTGGCCTCCTGGCGGGGCGACGAGCGCCCCGAGGTCGTGCAGACCAAATCCAGCCCGACCGACATCGTGACGGAGATGGACCGCAGGTCTGAGGCCCTGATCATCAGCAGGATCCGCGGGCACCGGCCCGGCGACACCGTCCTGGGCGAAGAAGGCGGCCAGACCGCGGGCGGCCCTGTCACCGATGGCAGCGATGGCGGCCGGCCCGGGCGGGTACGCTGGATCGTCGACCCGCTGGACGGGACGGTCAACTACCTGTACGGCCTGCATGACTGGGCGGTGTCCATCGCGGCGGAGGTGGACGGCACGGTGGTCGCCGGGGTGGTCGAGGTGCCCCGGCATGGCGAGACGTTCACCGCGGTGGCCGGCCAGGGCGCCTGGCTGCACCGGGGCGAGGCCACGCTGGAGCTGTACTGCTCCTCGGACGTGCCGCCCGGCCAGGCCCTGGTGGGGACCGGGTTCGGGTATGATGCGGGACGCCGCCGGGTTCAGGGCGAGGTGATCGCGGCCCTGCTGCCGCACATACGGGATATCCGGCGCGGCGGCTCCGCCGCGGTGGACCTGTGCTCGGTGGCGGCCGGGCGGCTTGACGCGTTCTACGAGCGCGGCCTGAACTACTGGGACTTCGCGGCCGGCGGCCTGATCGCCCGCGAGGCGGGCGCGATCGTGGGCGGCCTGGCCGGCAAGACCGAGAGCACTGCCATGGCGCTGGCCGCCGGACCGGGCCTGTACCAGCAGCTTGATGCCTTCCTCACCAGGCTGAACCCGGAGCGGGACGTGCAAGGTAGGCAGGAACGGGACGCGTAAGCGGACCGGGGAAGACGCTCGTCAGCGGGCCAGGAACGGGACGCGTCAGGAGTTATCGGCGTGCCGCGTGTGCGCTGGCCGCGAACGTGACAGAATTCCCCGCCGGAATCGGGCACAACTACGGCCTGGAAAGCGTTACAACCGCGCAGCGAATGCGCACTACGGATGAAGGGGGATGGAGTACTCAGATGGCTACCGACTACGACAGCCCGCGGAAGACGGACGACGACCTGACTGAGGACAGCCTTCAGGAACTTCAGGCGCGCCGGATGGACAAGTCATCGAGCACCATCGATCTTGACCCCGACGATGTTGCCGAGTCCCTGGAGTTGCCTGGGGCTGACTTGTCGAACGAGGAACTCTCGTTCCGGGTGATTCCGCGGCAGGCGGATGAGTTCACGTGTTCCCGGTGCTTCCTTGTGCACCACCGAAGCCAGCTTGCAGAAGACCGCAATGGTCAGCTTGTCTGCCGGGAGTGCGCGGCTTAGCCCTTAGCGGCGTTGGCGGGCTCGCGGTCCGGGCCGCTGTACGTTCTACGTGCCGCAGCCCGGGTGGCGAGCAGCCTCGCCGCCGCCACGGTGACGCCGGTCAGCACGGCCCAGCCGAGCGCCTCGGCCAAGGCGACCTGCGGATCCTCCGGGTGCGTGGGAGGTTCCTTGCCCGTGGCCTTGGTCCAGGCGAACGTGATCACCTTGCGTGCGATGAAGGCGGCCGCCGTGGCCGCCACGGCGCTCACAACCTTGGTGCCAAGGTCCACTTTCGGATCTGCCTTATCTGCCATCCCACTGCCTCCTTGTCGCCCATCCGCTACCCTCGTCCGCGCAATCATTCCACTGGCTCGTGACCGGCCTGCACCCGGCACCTTTCGACTGCAGCGGCTAGCTCCGCCGGATGCCTGGTGCCGATCAGCCAGTAAGGAACCGCCGGGGCCGCAGTGACAACGGCCAGGTAGACCGATTCCTTCAGGTAGGGTCGCGAATACACGTGGGCCGCCGGGTCCGCCCGCGGACCGCGCAACCGCCTGGTCTGGTTCTCGTCGAGGCAGGCGACCTCGCTGACGGCGGTCAGGGGCAGCACGGCGTTTCCCGCTCGCAAAGCTCCGTCGCGGATTTCCACCGTCGCCAGGCTCATGGTGACCAGGAGGGCGGCGCAGCCCCCGGCGAGCCCGATCATGATGATGGCAGGCCAGGGCTCCGCGAGGCCGGCGTAGAGTGTGGCGCCGAGGATAAGGACGGTAGGCACGGCGAGCAGCCACCAGGGGAGCGGTACGCGGAGCCGTTCGCGGTAATCATGCATGAGTCGAGGGTAGTTGGTCAGATGGAGTCGTGCCGTGTACCGCGGCGCTGCTGCTCACACAGCCTGGCTGGCAGTGGTGTACTACATGCGCGGCACCGATCATCGCCGTGATCACCCGGGCGGTGCCCGAGTTGCGGCGGCGAGATCCGGGCCCGGCGACCAATAGGATGCGACAGTGTCCGGATGTCGCGCTATCCTCACCGCGCGTGCCAGCAGTAGGGAGTTCTTCGTTGCGGTATCCCCGACCCGATGTGCTGATCAAGCGCCTCGACCCTGACGTCCCGCTGCCGTCGTACGCCCATCCGGGCGACGCGGGCGCGGACCTGACGACAGTTGAGGACGTCGAGCTCGGGCCAGGTGAGCGGGCGCTGGTCCGGACGGGGCTCGCGATCGCGCTGCCTGACGGGTACGCCGCGTTCGTGCACCCCCGCTCGGGCCTGGCGGCCAAGCACGGGGTGACGGTGGTGAACGCGCCGGGGACGGTCGACGCGGGCTACCGGGGCGAGATCAAGGTGACCCTGCTCAATACGGACCGGGACCGCCCGGTCAGCTTCACGCGCGGAGACCGGATCGCCCAGCTGGTTATCCAGCGCGTGGAACGGGCGCTGTTCCACGAGGTAACGGTGCTTCCCGGGTCGAGCAGGGGCGAAGGTGGCTTCGGCTCGACGGCCGGGCACAACGGCGAGCGCCGGGAGCAGGTGTGCTGAGGGCCCGGCTGGCGTTATCGCCTAGATTGAGAATGAGAAGGAGCGTGCAGAGTGTTTCGTCGGCGTCGTTCAGCAGACGCGGGCCAGGATTGGCCAGGGGAGCCCGATCAGGGACTCGCTGGCGACGAGCTCGATTACGACGAGCCGGAGCAGCCCGTGGGAACACCGCGTGCGGAGGGCGGCCCGTGGGACGCGGGGGAGTCCTTCCCCGCTCACGAGCGGGTGGACCTCGGCAGCCTGCAGGTACCGGTCGGGCCCGAGCATGAGATCCAGCTCGTTATGGCCGAGCAGCATGGTGCCTGGGTGACGGTCAAATACCAGGACAGCGAAGTTCAGATCCAGGCGTTCGCCGCCGCGCGCCGGGGCGCGCTGTGGGACGACATCCGGGCGGAGATCGCCGCCGAGGTGCAAACGGCGGGCGGGCGCAGCCAGGAGTCGGAGGGATCATTCGGGACCGAGCTGATCGCGCAGGTGCCGGCCGAGCCCGGGCAGCCGGGCTCGGGCATGCGGATGGTCAGGTTCGTCGGCGTCGACGGCCCCCGCTGGTTCGTGCGCGGGCTGTTCACCGGCCCGGCCGCGGGCGGCCCCACAGCAGATGGCAGGGAGCAGGCCGAACTGCTCGAGGAGGTGCTCAGGGACGTCGTGGTGGTCCGCGGCGAGCACCCCATGCCGCCCCGGGAGATACTCGAGCTGCGGCTGCCGCCCGAGGCGCGGCAGGCGCTGGAGGAGCAGGCCGCAGCGGAAGAGGAGGGCCGGTTCCGCGGTGACCTGAACCCCTTCGAGCGCGGCCCGGAGTTCACCGAGACGCGCTAGGCGGTACGGCTAATCGCTGGACCGCAGCAGGCGGGCGAGTTCCTCCTCGACGTCCTCGCTGGTCACGAAGAACAGCTCGTCGCCGACCTGCAGCGGATCGTCCGGTTGCGGCACCAGCACCCGGCCCTCGCGCAAGATAGCCACCAGCGACGTGTCGGCGGGCCAGTCGATCCCGCCGACGCGCTGGCCGACCAGCGGCGCGTCGTCCGGCATGGTCAGCTCGACCAGGCTCGCCTCACTCTGCCCGAACGTCATCAGCCGCACCAGGTCGCCGACGCTGACCGCCTCCTCGACCAGGGCGGAAAGCAGCCGCGGAGTGGAGACGGCAACGTCAATGCCCCAGGACTCGTTGTACAGCCACTCGTTGCCCGGGTGATTCACCCGCGCCACGACCCGCGGCACCCCGTACTCGGTCTTCGCCAGCAACGACACGACCAGGTTCGCCTTATCGTCGCCGGTTGCGGCGATCACCACCTGGCAGCGCTGCAGCGCCGCGTCGTCCAGGGAACTGATCTCGCAGGCGTCGGCGAGCAGCCACTCGGCCCTGGGCACGCTGTCCACCTTGATGGCCTTGGGCGAGTTGTCGATGAGCAGCACCTCGTGCCCGTTCTCGAGCAGTTCTCCGGCGATGGAGCGACCGACCGCCCCGGCTCCCGCGATCGCGATCCGCATCAGTGCTCGCCTCCACGCGCCGCGTAGGCCGCGGCGATCCGGTCTAGGTCGCTTTCCTTCGCCACGACGTGCAGCACGTCTCCTTCCTGCAGGACCGTGCCGGGTTCGGGCACGAACGCCTGGCCCAGCCGGTCGACGAAAGCGACCCTGGTCATCGTGCCGGCCTCCAGCGACTTCACCTGCTCGCCGATCCAGGCGGCCGAGAAGGCCACCTCGGCCAGTACGATCTTGCCGGTGGGATCCCGCCAGAGCGACTCTCCGCCCTCCGGGAGCAGCTTGCGCAGCATCTGGTCGGCGGTCCAGCGCACCGTGGCCACGGTGGGGATGCCGAGCCGCTCGTAGACCTCGGCCCGGCGCGGGTCGTAGATCCGTGCGGCCACCCGCTGCACGCCGAACGTCTCGCGGGCCACCCGGGCGGCGATGATATTGGAGTTGTCGCCGCTGCTGACCGCGGCGAAGGCATCCGCACGCTCGATGCCCGCCTGGGTGAGCACGGCCCTATCGAAGCCGATTCCGGTGATGCGATCTCCCTTGAACGACGAGCGGAGCCTGCGGAACGCTTCCGGATCCCTGTCGATCACCGCGACGGTGTTGTCCCGGTCCTCGAGGATGTGGGCAAGGGTCGACCCGACCCGCCCGCAGCCCATGATTACGATGTGCACGACCGTCCTCCCACGATGAGCAGGTCCCTGAGCAAAGAGGCGGCTTGCCACCACCACACCAGCACCACAACGGTATGCCCTCAGGTGGCATCCCTCCCCGCCTGGAGGCGGGGATTTTCTCCGCACGCCGAAGGAGCACGACGTGAGATTCGCGATTCACCCGCGCCTGCCGCCTGGGGCGTCCCCCCTGGGACATGCCACCACGACCGGTATCGCGGGGGAGGTGAAGCGGCGGTCACCCTCCGGCCTGCGAACCGGGGTCACGACGCCGCCTCGCTGATGAATTATCAGCCGGGTCAGATGGTCCAGGTTACGACCGTGGACGTGGCTCACGGTGGTTGGTGCGTGGCCCGGCCAGAAGATGGACCGGTGGTTTTCGTCCGGCATGCGCTGCCGGGTGAGACGGTTCTGGCCCGGATCACCGAGGTCACGTCCCGGCTGGCCCGCGCCGAGGCGGTGGAGATCCTGGCGCCGTCGCCCGATCGCGTCAAGCCTCCGTGCCCGCACGCGGGTCCCGGCGGTTGCGGCGGCTGCGACTGGCAGCACGCGACCCTGCCCGCCCAGCGGTCGCTCAAGGCCGCTGTGATCCGCCAGCAACTCAGGCGGCTGGCCGGCCTCGACCGCGAGATCACGGTCGAAGCCCTGCCTGGAGACGAAGCCCTGCCTGGAGACGAAGCCCTGCCTGGAGACGAGGAGCCCGGCGACCAGCAGTCCGGCGCAGGTTTGAGCTGGCGGACGCGCGTGCACTTCGCGGTGCGGCCGGACGGGGTGGCCGGGCTGCGTGCGCACCGCTCGCACGAGGTGGTCGACATCGGCAAATGCCTGATCGCGCATCCCGCCATCACCGATCTCGACCTCCCGGCCCGGCGCTGGCCGGGCACGTCCTCGGTGGAGGCCCTGGTGGCGACCGGATCCGGCGAGCGAGCCGTGATCATCTCCAGTGCCAGGCCCGGCGCGTCAATCGAAGGAATTACGGCCGATGCCGTGCTGCGCCGGACCGGACCCGCTAAATCCTCTAAACCCTCCGACCAACGCCTGACGCCCATGCGCGGCCGTACCTACCTGATCCAGCGGGCCGCGGGGCGCGACTGGCGGGTCAGCGCGGGAGCATTCTGGCAGGTCCATCCCGGTGCGGCCGACGTGCTGACCGAGGCCGTGATGAACGCGCTCGGACCGCGGCCGGGTGACGTGGCGCTCGACCTTTACTGCGGCGCCGGGCTGTTCGCCGGGGTGCTGGCCCCAGCGGTCGGTCCGAGCGGGACCGTAGTCGCCGTCGAGGCGGACGCCGCCGCGGTGCGGGACGCCCGGCACAATCTCCGGCCGTGGCCCTGGGCGCGGGTGCACAGAGGCGACGTCGCGGCGGTACTGCGCCGCGATGGCCGGCTCGGCGCCGAGGGGGCAGCGCTGCCGGCGGCCAGGCTGCTGGTGGCCGACCCACCGCGATCCGGGCTGGCCCGCGAGGTCATCGACTACCTCAGCGCAGCCGAGCATGGCGTGGCCAGGTTCGCCTACGTCTCGTGCGACCCGGCCACGCTGGCCCGCGACATCGGGCTGCTCGTGTCGCGCGGCTGGATGCTGGCGGGCCTGCGCGCGTTCGACGCGTTCCCGATGACCCATCACGTCGAGTGCGTCGCCACCCTGGTCACCGATCCGGCGGCGGCAGCTGGCTGAATCCCGCCGGGATCGGAACACCCGCCAAGTCCGAGCGACAGGTCCTACAGCTTGACGAGCCCATCTCTTGGCTTCGACCGTCCGGCCCCATGACGCAGGCAGGGGGCGCACCAGCGGGCCTGGCGAGGATCAGGTACCTGGCTGCGCGGGGGATCCGGCGGTGACGTAGTAGCCGAGGCCGGGGATCCGGGTCAGCAGGCCCTCGTCCTCGAGGGTGCGGAGCGCCTTGGCGCACGTCTGCCGGGCGTGCCCGTACTGCTGGCTCAGGGTGGTGATGGACGGCGTCGGCATGCCGGGAGCCAGGGTTCCCTCGGCGATCTCCCGACGGAGCCGTGCGGCCAGTCGGACATAGGCCCTAGGGTCCGATTCGTCACTTATCGACACTCTCGTACCGTACTCGATTGGCAATATTGCCAATCGCAACGCTTCGACACTAGTCGAGATTAGACGAGGAGCCAATAGTGCGTTAACGTCTGAAACCGTCAGGGCCGCCACGGCCGCGCGGAGCCAGATCCCTGGGCAGGTCATGATCTTTTACTCGTGGACCGCACTGAGCGATAGCGAACCGACGGCACTGAGCGATAGCGAACCGACGGCACTGAGCGATAGCGAACCGACGGCACTGAGCGATAGCGAACCGACGGCACTGAGCGATAGCGAACCGACGGCACTGAGCGACAGCGAACCGACGGCACCGAGCGACAGCGACCGGTACGCTCGGGGCCTCTGCGACCCCGGGGCGACCGGGGCTCCGGTCGCCATGGGCATCACCGATGATCGCGGCAGGGCCATGCGGGCGGGCGAGGAGACCCTCGGGTCCGGTCGGGCAGTCACGGTCATCATCGAGGCAGTACGCCCCGCCATGGCCGCGCGGACGCTGGCCCCCTGCTACGTCCGGACCGGGGTGGGATGGCTGGGCCGGTGCACCGAGGCCGGAGAGGTGGCCTGGGACAGGTTCTTCCTGCAGGCCGATCCGGACGATCCTTAACCGCTGGCAGGATGGAACCATGAAACTCCGGATCTTCACTGAGCCGCAGCAGGGCGCCGACTACCAGACTTTGCGCGCGGTCGCGCTGGCCACGGAGCAACTCGGGTTCGATGCGTTCTTCCGGTCCGATCACTACCTGGCCATCGGCGGCGGCTCCGGTCTGCCGGGACCGACGGACGCGTGGGCGACGCTGGCCGCCCTGGCCGCCGCGACCAGCCGCATCCGGCTTGGCACGATGATGAGCTCGGCGACATTCCGGCTGCCAGGCCCGCTCGCGATTACCGTGGCCCAGGTTGACCAGATGAGCGGCGGCCGGATCGAGTTCGGCCTCGGGGCCGGCTGGTTCGAGGCCGAACACACTGCCTACGGCATACCGTTCCCGCCGCTGCGGGAGCGCTTTGACCGGTTCGAGGAGCAGCTCGCGATCATCACCGGGCTATGGGCGACCCCGGAAGGCGAGACGTTCTCGTTCGCGGGGACGCACTACCAGCTGAAGGACTCGCCCGCATTGCCGAAGCCGGCCCAGCGTCCGCGGCCGCCGGTAATCCTGGGAGGCGCGGGCCCGCGCCGCACGCCGCGGCTAGCCGCCAGGTTCGCCGATGAGTTCAACGTACCGTTCCACACCGTGCAGGACTCGGCGGCCGCCTTCGCCCGCGTCCGCGAGGCCTGCGAGGCCGCCGGGCGCTATCCCTCGTCCATGACTTACTCGGTCGCCCAGACGGTGTGCTGCGGGAAGGACGAAGCCGAGTTCGGCCGCCGGGCCGCCGCGATCGGCAGGAAACCGGAAGAGATGCGGGCCACCGGCGTCGCCGGAACGCCAGGGGAAGTGGCGGCCAAGATTGCCGAGTTCGCCCAGATCGGGGCCGAACGCGTGTACTTGCAGGTGCTCGACCTGCACGACCTTGACCACCTGGCGCTGATCGCCTCGGACGTGGCGCCGCAGGTGTAGCGCCGCCCACGGCATACACGCGCCGACGGGGGGCACGCAGTACGGCCGTTCGGGATGAATTCAGCTGAACGCGCGCCGGGCTGCGGCGGCACCGGCCGCACTGGCCGCCCGGAAGCCGTACGTTCCCTGCTCGCGCAGTTCGGCGGCGGCGCCGACGACCGCCCCGAGCGCCGCGAACGCGAACGAGCCGCCCACCGATATCCGGCTCACGCCGGCCTCGGCCAGGTCGGCCACGGGCGGCACCCCGTCCAGGGCCAGCACGTTGACCGGCCGGTCCAGCTCGCGGATGACCTGGCGGATGTCCTCCAGACGGCGCAGGCCCGGCGCGTAGAGAACGTCTGCGCCGGCCTCCTGGTAAGCCTGCAGCCGGGCGATCGTGTCCGCCAGGTCAGGGTGGCCGTGCAGGTAGTTCTCCGCCCGGGCGGTAAGCACCAGGCGGACCGGGCCCGCGTGGGCGACCGCTGCGGCCGCCGCGATGCGTTCGGCCGCCAGCCGGGTCTCGTAGATAGGGTCGTCGGCCCGGCCGGTGAAGTCCTCGACGGAGGCGCCGGCGAGGCCGACCTCGACCGCCAGGCCGATGGTCTCCGCCACCCCGGCCGGCTCGTCCGCGAAGGCGTTCTCCAGGTCGGCCGAGACCGGCAGGTCCGTCGCCGCGACGATCACCGCGGCGTGCACCAGGGCCTCCTCCCTAGTCACGGAGCCGTCATTGCGGCCCAGGGTGGCCGCGAAGCCCGAGCTCGTAGTGGCCAGAGCCTCGAATCCCAGCGACGCGAGCAGTCTGGCCGAGCCGAGGTCCCAGGGGTTCGGCATCAGGAGCGGCTCGCCTGCCCGGTGCAGGGCCAGGAACCGCTGTGCTTTACCCGCCTGACTTGTCATGCCCATAACGTATCGCCAGTCACAGGAGGCGGCTGAACGGAGCGCCGCTCATTAGGTAAAGTGCCAGGTCAGTGACGTTAGCGGCAGTGTGTACACAATTCACTCCCTTCCGGCCGGGCGGTGATCCTCTGAAATGACGGTCGTAATGGTTACAGCTGGCCATATGGCTTGCGGGCCGGTAACCGCGATGCGATCGTTGATCAGTGCGCTCGAATACCGCCATCACCAGGAGGGTGAGACTAGTCATCATCCTGTCGGTGGCGGCCGCCGTGACGGTCATGATCGGCGCCATCTTGGTGGTCACGAGCGTGGTCATGCGGCTTCTGACCAGGCATCAGCCTGCCCGTATGACCCAGCTGGGGCTGGACGTGGTCGCGGCGGGCATCGCGTTCGGCCTGGTGGTCCTGGTGGTGTTCGCCATCGCCCGGATCGGGGGAGCGGAAAGGTCCCGGCCGCGGGCGGGCACGGCGGATCACCGGAGAGGAGCCGCCCGCCCGGAGGCTTCGGCGGCATCCCGCGGGCATGGTGCGTCACCGGGGCCCGGCCAGGACCGGCTCCGCGCGGGCGCTCCGCCGGCCGGCCGGGGTCGCGCAGGGCGCGACGGCGGACCGCGTACCTCCCGGCCGCCCGTGCTGAACCCCACGAACGTGTACACGCCTGGCGGCCTCATCGACGTGCCCAGGGATGGACGCGCCCCCGGGGCGCCGGCGGGCCAGGCCATCCCGGAAATCCTGCGCACCGCCGGTCCCGGACCGGCCCCGGGAGCGCAGACTCGAGGGCGGAGCCAGGAGCGGCCGGCCTTCCGGGTGGGCCGGACCTCAGCCGCCGCGCCCTGGTTACCAGCCGGGAATGAACCCGGGCGGTCCCGGCTGGGCCCCGTATGTACCGGGCGGCCCGCCGGTGCCTCCTCTGCCACCCCGTGATCACGTGCGCCCCCGGGAAGCGCCGCGGTCCAGTCACGCGATGCCGGGCCGCGAGCCTATGCCGCCGCGTGGAGCCGCACCGCCGCTGAAGCCGCAGCCATCTCGGGAGCCCCCCCGGCCAGGCCACCCTGGCCCGCCACGCGACTCCGGGCTGCCGCGCGACGCAGGGCCGCCCCGGGAGAGCATGCCGCGGGAGGGGATGGGCCCTGGCGGACCGATCCACCCGGGCGGCCCGATGCCTTCGCGCGACCCCGCTTACCCGCCCCCGCCCGGGCAGGGCCAGGGACGCGGCCCGGACCGCGGGGCCGGACGGCATGCGGGCGGTCCCGGCTACGGCGCAGCCGGCGGCCGTCGGCCAGCCGCCCAGGGTCATGCGGAAACGCCGGGTCGCGCGGGAGCCCCAGGGTACCCGGGAGCCCCGGGACCCGCCGGACCTGCCGAAGCCGGGCAGTTCGACGGCGGGTACGCATACGTCATCCGCGCGTCGGACAACCCGGTCCGCCCGGCCACCCCCGCCCGGCCGCCGAGCGTCGGCCGCCCTGCCGACCCGGCCAGGTCCTCGGACCCGATCCGGTCGCAGGCCTCTGGCCGCCCGGCCGACGAGGCGCCCGCCGATGTATACGTCTACCGGGACACTGACGGCCAGCCCGATGATCCCGTTGCCGCCCAGGCGCCGGACGAGAACGGCGCCGCCTACTGGTACGACTTGCCCGGCGCCAGCCCCAAAAGCCCAGAAGATCCCGAGAGTGGCGGGGGCGCTCGGGGCGACGCCCCGCCGCATGTGCTCCAGCAGACCCGCGGCCCGTTCGAGCCGCTCGTGTCGTCCGCCGATCCGCCCGGTACGCCACCCCGTGTCTTCGCCGGCGCCGCCGCCGGTCTCGACACTGCGAGCCCCGGCGCCGCCGAACCAGTCGCGCCGGACGTCGCCCGCCCCGACGAGGCGCCCGGGAACGACGGGCAGCAGGACACGGCGTATGCCCAGGCTCGCAAGCTCGAGCAGATCAAGGATCTGTACCTGACCGCGGAGGCGATCGGCGAGGCGAACGTCGACAAGCACTTCGACCAGCTGCTGGCCCAGCAGCGCGAGCTCATCGGCGAGTACTTCAAGCAGTCGGTCGCGGGCAGCCCGGCGGCCGCGGCGCCCGGCTCCGCAGATCAGGCGGCGCCCGGCTCCGCAGATCAGGCGGAGTCCGACCCGGGCGCCCCCCGGGATCCCGGCCCGGCCGCCAGCCGCCCGGCCGCCAGCCGCCCGGCAGGCGGGACCGAGGGCGTCGGCGTGGCCGCCGATCAGCCCCGCGTATGGTGACCCGGGGCGGACAGACGCTGGTCATCGCGGTGCTCGGCCTGGGGGAGGGAGGCGGCCGCGGATATGCTCACCGAACTCGGCGTGCCGTCGCTGATGGCCGACGCCAGCCGCGCGGTGCACGAGCGTCTTGCGGGAAACGAAAGCGAGTTACGCCAGCGGCGCGAGGGCCTCGGCCAGCGGCTGGACAGAGTCGGGCTTGGCGTGCAGCGGCAGGTTCACGATGATCAGGTCGGCGCCCGCGTCGCGATAGGCGGCCGCCGCCGTGACCGCGGGCTCAAGGCCGGTGTCCGGGTCGATGCGCACGTTGACCGAACAGGTGATCTCGTTCACGTCCCGCCCGATGGCGGCGCAGTGCCCGGCCAGCACCTCCTTGAGCTCGAGCCACTGCTCCGGGTCCTCCGCGATCCCGTTCCACTGCTGGGCCCAGCGCGCCACCGTCCGCAGCGTGCGCTTCTTGCCGCGGCCGCCGATAGTGACCGGCGGGTGCGGCTGCTGTACTGGTTTCGGCTCGCACCGGGCGTCGGTGAGCCTGACGTACTGGCCGGCGAACGTGGTGGTGGGCTGGGTGAGCAGGCTGACGATAGCCTCGACGCCCTCGTCGAACCGGTCGAACCGCTCGCGCAGCGGCGGATCTCGTCCGCCGCGATCCATACGTCGCGGATCTCTTCCCACGTCTGGTGCTCGGGCCGGGTCTTGATCGCGAAGCGCATTCCGGGGATGTCCTCTCCTGGCCGGATACCGACGATTACAGCGTCATCCTAATGAGCCAGGCGTCGCTTCAATCCGGGGATCAGTCGCTTCAATCCGGGAATCAGAGCTGAGCGACCATGATGATCTTCTTGGTCGTGATCGGCCGCCACCCGGAGGAAAAGTAACTTGATGTCAAGATTTCCCCTCGGACCCCCTGGCTAAGTAGCTTGATGTCGAGATACTGTAGGTTGGACAGAAGCGCAGGACCGCACGGTACGAGCGAGGAGGCTCAGCAACGATGACAGCGAACAGCTTCGGCAGCCGGGCGGCCCTTCAGGTCGCGGGCGAGCAGTACGAGATCTACCGGCTGGACGCTGTGGAAGGTTCGCAGAACCTCCCCTACAGCCTGAAGATCCTCCTTGAGAACCTGCTCCGCAACGAGGACGGCGCCAACATCACGGCCGAACAGGTCACCGCGCTGGCGAGCTGGGATCCGCAGCGCGAGCCCGACACCGAGATCCAGTTCACCCCGGCGCGGGTCATCCTGCAGGACCTGACCGGCGTACCGGCCGTGGTGGACCTGGCCGCGATGCGCGAGGCCATGCAGGCCCTGGGCGGCGACCCGACGAAGATCAACCCGCTCATCCCGGCCGAACTGGTCATCGACCACTCGGTGGTGGCTGACGTGTTCGGCAGCCCGGACGCGTTCTCCAGGAACGTGCAGATCGAGTTCCAGCGCAACCATGAGCGGTTCCAGTTCCTGCGCTGGGGCCAGGAGGCGTTCAGCCAGTTCAAGGTGGTCCCGCCGGGCACCGGCATCGTGCACCAGGTGAACATCGAGTACCTGGCGCGGGTCGTGATGACCCACGACGGCACCGCGTACCCCGACACCTGCGTGGGCACCGACTCGCACACCACCATGCAGAACGGCCTTGGCGTGCTCGGCTGGGGCGTCGGCGGCATCGAGGCGGAGGCCGCCATGCTCGGCCAGCCCATCTCCATGCTCATCCCGAAGGTGGTCGGCTTCCGGCTGACCGGCGAGCTGCCCAGCGGCGCCACCGCCACCGATCTGGTGCTCACCATCACCGAACAGCTCCGCAAGCACGGCGTGGTGGGCAAGTTCGTCGAGTTCCACGGCGAGGGCGTGGCCGCGGTCCCGGTGGCCAACCGGGCGACGATCGGCAACATGTCGCCGGAGTTCGGCTCCACCTGCGCGATCTTCCCGATCGACCAGAACACCCTGGATTACCTGAAGCTCACCGGCCGCCCGCGCGAGCAGGTCGACCTGGTCGAGGCGTACGCCAAGGAGCAGGGCCTCTGGTACGACCCGGATCGCGACGTGCGGTACTCCGAGGAACTCAGCCTCGACCTGTCCACCGTGGTCCCGTCCATCGCCGGCCCGAAGCGGCCGCAGGACCGGATCAGCCTGGCCGACGCCAAGACGGCCTTCCGCGACGCGCTGCCGAACTACGTACCCGAAGCCACCCTGGACAACGGCCTGGCGGCCACCTTCCCGGCCTCGGATCCGGTGGCCGCGGGCGACGGGACCCGCGCGTCGAACCCCATCCGGGTAACGCTGGAGGACGGCACCGAGACGAGCGTCGATCACGGGTCCGTGGTCATCGCGGCCATCACCTCCTGCACCAACACGTCCAATCCGTCGGTCATGGTCGGCGCCGCGCTGCTGGCCAGGAACGCGATCGAGCGGGGGCTGAACCGCAAGCCCTGGGTCAAGACCTCGCTGGCGCCGGGCTCCAAGGTGGTCATGGACTACTTCGAGCGGGCCGGCCTGGTGCCCTACCTGGACAAGCTCGGCTTCAACCTGGTCGGCTACGGCTGCACCACCTGCATCGGCAACTCAGGACCGCTGCCGCCCCCGATCAGCGAGGCGGTCAACTCCGGCGACCTGGCCGTGGCCGCCGTGCTGTCGGGGAACCGGAACTTCGAGGGCCGGATCAACCCGGACGTGAAGATGAACTACCTGGCCTCGCCGCCGCTGGTGGTCGCCTACGCGCTGGCCGGGACGATGGACATCGACATGCAGCACGACCCGCTCGGCTCCGACACCGAGGGCAAGCCGGTCTACCTCGCGGACATCTGGCCGTCCCCGGAGGAGGTCGCCCACGTCGTGCAGACCGCGGTGGCGCAGGAGATGTTCACCCGCGACTACGCCGACGTGTTCAAGGGCGACGACAACTGGCGCGGGCTCGACATCCCGGCGGGCGATACCTTCGCCTGGGACGAGGCATCGACCTACGTCCGCCGCCCGCCGTACTTCGAGCATCTGTCGGCCGAGCCGGAGCCGGTCACCGACATCACCGGCGCGAAGGTGCTGGCCAAGCTGGGCGACTCGGTGACCACCGACCACATCTCGCCGGCCGGCGCGATCAAGACGGACAGCCCGGCCGGTAAGTACCTGACCGAGCACGGTGTCGAGCGCAGGGACTTCAACTCCTACGGCTCCCGCCGCGGCAACCACGAGGTGATGATCCGCGGCACGTTCGCCAACATCAGGCTGCGCAACCAGCTCGCACCGGGCACCGAGGGCGGCGTCACCGTCTCCGGCGGCGAGCAGATGCCCATCTACGACGCGTCCCGCCAGTACATCGCCGACGGAACCCCGCTGATCGTGCTCGGCGGCAAGGAATACGGCTCGGGCTCGTCCCGCGACTGGGCCGCCAAGGGCACGCTGCTGCTCGGCGTGCGCGCGGTGCTGGTCGAGTCGTTCGAGCGCATCCACCGGTCCAACCTCATCGGCATGGGCGTCCTGCCGCTGCAGTTCCGGCCGGGGGAGTCCGCGGCATCGCTGGGCCTGACCGGGAATGAGACGTTCGATATCCGCGGTATCGAGCAAATAAATTCAGGAAATGTGCCGAACGAGGTAACGGTGACGGCCGGTGATAAGGAATTCCGCGCTGTCGTCCGGATCGACACCCCGGGTGAGGCCGACTATTACCGGCACGGCGGCATCATGCAATACGTGCTCCGGTCGCTGCTCGCGTCCGGGTAGGCCGCTTCTGCCGCCCGCTGACGGCAGGCGCCGCTATGGTAATGGTCCATGGCGAAGGACCCCTTCACTGCGGCGCTGACCGGCTTCCAGCGGTGGGCGAAGACGAGGCAGCAGCTGAGCGGCGATCCCGGTGCGGACGCCGATGAGCTGCGGCCCCTGCTTGACCTGATGCGGGACTACCTCGGGATCGAGCGTCCCGCCGATCTCGGCCCGGGTGACCTCGAGGAACTGCTGCTGCGCGTCTACCCGCGCAAGATCACGGTGTTTGACCGCGCTGACACCGAGGACACGATCCCCGCCGTGCGCGACTTCCTGGCCTACCTCGCAGAAAGCGGGGGAATGACGGAAGGCGCCGCCCGCAAGCTGGAACGCGAGCTGGACCGGGTCGCGCCCCGGTTCGCCGACGCGGTGATGGACCCGGCGAACTGGGGGATGGCGCGGTCCCTCGTCCAGGCGATGGCGGCCGACGGCGTCGACATGGGCGACCAGGCTGCTGTCGACCGCTGGATCGCCGCGTATAACGCTCGGGTGGCTCCGGTCGGCGGCGTGTTCGGCCCCGGGGAGTTTTACGAAGACGACGAAGACGAGGACGAGGAGGACGTCTCCTTCAAGGACGCCTTCGGGCTGCCCGACCGGTTGCCGCCGATGCGGCTGCCGTCTGAGGCGGAACTGGCCGCAATGGCCCGCGGCGCCCCTATGATCGGCCAGCTGCGGGCACTGGCCGCGTGGCTGGGCGCGGGCCGCGCGGTGACCGAGAACGCCGAGCTGGCCGGCGGCGACGCGGCCGAAGCCGCCGCCGCGCTCGGCATCGGCGTACCTGCAGCACGAGACGACCAGGCCCTGCCCGGCTTGACGGACCTATCCGCCGTCGGGCGGATGCGGGACGTGCCGCGCCTGGATTACCTGTGGCGGGTGGCCCTGGACGGGGGCTTCATCGAACTTGACGAGGACGAGAGCCATGCCGTCCCCGGCGAGGTCGCCGAGGCGGTCCAGACCGCTGACGATGACGAGGTGCTGGACATCTGGAAGATGGTGTTCGCGCTCGTCCTCGCGACCACGCTGGACGTCGCTGCCTCGCTGGACCCGCGGCGGTCGAGAGAGCTCGACTTCTTCGGGCACGGAGCCGCACTGGCGGTGATGCTCGTCCTGGCCCGGCAGGACGGGCTCCCGGTCGCTGAGGCCAGCGAGATGATCAAGAGCGCTGCGGTCAGCGAACTGGCGCCGGCCAAGGCCGCGAAGGCATGGGAGTCGTGGGTCCGCGCGCACGGCGACCCAGCCGTACTGCTGCTCGACCAGATGACCGAACTCGGGGCGATCCGGGTATCGGACGGCGAAGACGGCGACCTGGTGCGGCTGACCCCGCTGGGCCTCGCGGCCCTCCGTACCCAGCTTGTCGAGTCCGGGGTGGAGGTCCCGCTGCTCCCGCCCGCCGACCAGATGACCGCGGCGGATCTGATCGCGCTGGCGGGGGGCGTCAGCGAAGAGGAGTTCCAGGCCGAGACGGCGGCCTGGCTGGCTCACCGGACGCCGGACTCGGCCGCGAGGGACCTGCTGTCCGCCGCCGCGGAAGCCGACCCGGCCTCCCGCATGCTCGCGGTCGCCGTCGTCGCCGAGTTCGGCGCTCCCGCCGAGCCCGCCTGGCGTGACGCTCTCGGCCGGCTGGAGCTGCGCGGTTACGCGAAGCTCACCCTGGCCGCGCTGGCGGGCGCCGGCTCGGCGGCGGACGCGCCCGCCGGCTTGGAACTTGCCCCGGACGACCTGGCCTGGATACTCACCGACGGGCTCGTGATGGAAGGCTGGGACGACTTGGACGACGACGCCGGGCATGATCCCGCGGCCCTGGCGAAGCGGCTGCGCGAGGCGATCCCGGCCGGTGAGGAGCCGGCGGTGTTCGAGTTGATGGCGAAGGTGCCGCATCCGGACGCGGCCAGCGTCCTGACGGTGGTCGGCAGGTACCATCCCGACAAGAAGATCGCCAAGGCGGCCCGCAAGGCCGCCTATAAGGCAGCGAGCCGGCAGGCAGCGAGCCGGCAGGCCGCCCGGGATTAGGCGGTAACCGTGGCTCCTGCATAGTCTCCATGTCTATCTCAGACCCTCTCATCATCAGCAGGCTCCGGGCCGCCGGCTGTGTCTTCGCCGAAGATGAAGCCCGGCTGCTGACCTCCACGGCACGGACTGCGGCCGAACTCGCCGCGATGGTGGACCGGCGCGTGGCCGGCCAGCCGCTGGAGCAGGTCCTCGGCTGGGCCGAGTTCTGCGGCCTGCGAATCACCGTGGCACCCGGCGTCTTCGTGCCGCGGCGGCGTACCGAGTTCCTCGTCCGGCAGGCGGCCGTGCTGGCCCGGCCGGGGGCCGTCATCGTCGACCTGTGCTGCGGCGCGGGGGCGATCGGCGCCGCGCTGGCCGCCGCCGTGGAAAGGGCTGAGGTGCACGCGGCCGACATCGACCCGGCCGCGGTGCGCTGCGCCCGGCGGAACCTCCCCGGCGGCCGCGTCTACCAGGGTGACCTGTACGAGGCGCTGCCCGCCGGGCTGCGCGGCCGGGTCGCCGTGCTGGTCGCCAACGTGCCCTACGTCCCCTCCGGGGAGATCAGGTTCCTCCCGCCGGAGGCCCGGGCGCACGAGCCGCGGGCGGCCCTGGACGGCGGTGCGGACGGGCTCGACGTGCTGCGCCGGGCCGCCGCCGGGGCCCGGCAATGGCTGATGCCCGGCGGTCACCTGCTGATCGAGACCAGCGGGCGCCAGGCGCCGTCGGCCCTGGCGGCCTTCGCCGCCAGCGGGCTGACCGCCCGGGTGGCCAGTTCGGCGGATCTGAACGCCAGCGTCGTCATCGGGCGGCTCCCGGCCGACCACGAATCCCGGCGCGAGACCCAAGAGTGACAGCTTGCCGTCCCCCGGCATCCTGGCTCTCGCTGGGCCGGCGACGGTGCGGACGAGTAGAGTCCCGCTGGTGGACGGCATTCATGACCTTGGGGGCATGCAGGGGCTTGGGCCGGTGGTTCATTCGCCGGCCGAGCCTGTTTTTCACGATCGGTGGCAGCCGGTGGCCCGGGCTCTGCTGATAATCGTTGCTGGCGCGGCCGAGGTTAGCGGTGCCGAGTTCCGGCACTCGATCGAGCGGATGGAGCCGGGTCAGTACTTGACGTCGGACTATTGGGAGCACTGGCTAACAGCGGCGGCCACGCTGGCTGTCGAGCACGGGCTAGTGACCCGCGCAGAGCTTGAGACGCATGCTGGCGGGGGCTTCCCGCTGAGCGGCCCGGTGCTCGCACCGCCGGTCGTTGACGCCGGTCCGGACGTGAACGAGCCGCGTTTCGGGGCCGGGGACCGTGTCCGGGTGCGTGAATGGCATCCGTTCGGCCACACCCGCTGCCCGGGATACGTGCGGGGCAAGCCCGGGGTGGTGGTGCGGGTAGATGGCATGCATTCGGTGCCCGATGTCGAGGCTCACGGCACCGCCCGCCGCTGCGAGCCGACCTATTCGGTTCGGTTCGATGCCGCCGACCTGTGGGGGGATGGCCAGCGCGGCGTGGCGATACATGCGGATCTGTGGGAAAGCTACCTGGAGCGATCATGAACGAGGAGGCCCATCATCCGGCGCCCGTGTCGCCGGTCGAGCGGCGGGTCGCGGCACTTCAGACGCTGCTGACCGAGCGAGGGCTGGTGCCCGAGGGGTTCATCGAGGAGATCACCCGCCGCTACGAGTCGGAGATCGGCCCGATGAACGGGGCGAAGGTGGTGGCCCGGGCATGGGCTGACCCTGCGTACAGGCAGCGGCTGCTGGCCGATGGCACCGCCGCGATCGCCGAGCTTGGCATCGGCGGCCCCGAAGGCGATCATATGGTGGTAGTGGAGAACACTGCAGCCGTCCACAATGTGGTCGTGTGCACGCTGTGCTCGTGCTATCCGTGGCCGACGCTGGGGCTGCCGCCGGCTTGGTACAAAGACCCTCCGTACCGGGCCCGGATGGTCCGGGAGCCCCGGGCACTGCTGGCCGAGATGGGCTGCCCGCTGCCCGGCGATGTCGAGATCCGGGTATGGGATTCCTCCGCTGAGGTGCGCTATCTCGTCCTACCCGAGCGCCCGTCGGGGACCGAGGGTATGACCGAGCCGGAGCTGGCTGGGCTGGTTACCCGGGACTCGATGATCGGCGTGGCTCGCCTGTGAGCCGGCGGCTGAGCCTGTCGGACTTGAACCTGCCCCGCCGGAATGGGGAGCTGGCCTTCGACGCCCCCTGGCAGAGCACGGTGTTCGCGCTAACGGCCGCGGTCGTCGATCACGCGTTCGGCGGCGACAGAGAACCATTCCGGCGGCAGCTCGTCAAAGCCATCGCAGCGGAACCTGGCCGCCCCTACTGGGAAAGCTGGACAGCCGCCCTCGAAGAACTCGTGCAGACTCTGCCGTGCCAGCCACCTCACGACCGAATGTGACGGGCCGCCGGGCAATATGGCTGCGCTCTCGGCGGGGATTCTAAGCACGCCCGACAATCTCGCAGACATCAATGCTGACGAACGTCGCTGGCGCATCGGGCATGTCGCGGAGCTGGTTGAAGGTCGCCTCCGCGGCCCGGGCGTTTTCCTCCGTGTCGAAGAGCCAGAAGGAATGCTGGATAAGGTCATCCCCGAGGCTCCGCGCCCAGTAGCCGCCCGCCGAGCCGGCCATGCCCTGCAGCATCGCGGCACCCTTTTCACGGATCATCGCGAGCGCCTCATCCGCCCGGTCCGGCTTGATCTTGACCCGTCCGCAGCAGGGCAGCGGCGGCATCCGCGTCGCGGCCAGCTCCCAGATCCTCAAAGACCGACAACGCCGCCCGCGCCTCGGCCGCGGCTACCGCAACGGACACCCGTACCGGTCGATGAGGCGCTCGAGCGCCTGAACCCATTGCCGGGCCGGTGAGCAGGCGGGCTGCCCGTTGCAGGCGCCGGCCCGCAGGTGCACGGAGTGCGGGCGGGCGGCGGCTGGCGGCCCGGGCTAGAAGCCGGGGAAGATCGGCCGCAGCTCCTCGAGGTCGACCCCGGCGATCTCGGCCGGCGGGGTGTGCGCCTCGTCCATCCGCCCGTAGACCAGCCGGACGAAAGCCTCGGCGGGCAGCCGCAGCTCGGACACGCCGAGCTCGGGGGTGCCCCCGGCGTCCGACGGCGTGAGCGTGACCGTGACCGCCTCGGCCGTCTCGAGGATGAACTCGCGGTCCGGGTCAGTGGTGGACACCCGCACCTTGCGCTGCTTCCCGTCCGGCTTGCCGCTGCGCGCCGCGAGCTGGTCCAGCGTGTCGATGAGCAGCGCGACGGCATCCGGGGCCAGCGTGGCGGCCGGGTCCAGCGCGACCACGACGTCCCAGGTGTGGATGGCGTGCTCACTGACACGCATCCGCGCCAGCCCGGCGGCACCGAGCTCCATCCCGAAGAGCTCGAGGTGCAGCCGTGCCTGCTGACCGGTGTCCAGCGACTCGAACCGCTCGAGGGTCGCCTGGTCGGCGTGCAGCGCGTCCGACGCCTGGGCCTGCGGGTCCTTGGCGTTCCAGCTGTCCCAGATCGGTATGAACTCCTCGCGTCCGGGCGGATCCTGCCCGGTCAGCCCGGCGTCCAGGAACAAGCTGAAGATCTCGGACTGCGATCCTAGGTGAGACAGCACCTGGGCGATCGACCACTCGCTGGCGTACGAGCGCTGCTCCAGCTGGTCCAGGGTGAGCGGCTCGACGGCGGCGCGCAGCCGGTCGTGGGAGTGCCGCAGCGCGCTGATCCACGGTACCGGGCTAGATTCCATGCTTGTTGTCTCCGTTGCTCGCGGGCATATCCGGACGAGATCCACTGGGCAGCCTACCGTCGTAGATGGGAGCTCTTTGGCACTGATGCGGCCAGGTGCGCGAGGCAGGGTGGCGTTATCCCGCCGGGACTCACCTCGCTGCGGGGCGCGGACGCCCCGGTGCAGAACAGCCTGCTGTTCCCGCTCGGCCTCACCACGTACAAGACCCCGGCGGACAGCTTGCTGCCGGGGTAGCCGAGGACCTCGTCGAGGACCGATAGCAGCCGCGGGGTCATTCAAAAGAATTTTGAACTCGCTCAAGGCCGGCCTGGATGGTCCCGGCCCGTGCGGGCTTGTGAAAAGCTGATGGGGAAGAGGCGAGAGGAGAGTGCGAGGATGCGCGTGGTAGTGGGCGAGCGTCTGGGCGGCCCCGAGGTGCTGAGGCTCGCCGAGCAGGAGGCGCCGCGGCCGGGACCGGGGCAGGTGGTCGTGGAGGTCGCCGCGGCCGGCGTGAACTACATGGACATCTACCAGCGTGAGGGAGTGGGCAACTACCGCACCGATCCGCCCTTCGTGCCCGGCGCGGAAGGCGCTGGTACGGTCGCGGCCGTGGGGGAGGGCGTCACCGGCCTGTCTGTCGGCGATCACGTGGCCTGGGCCGGCCCAGGCAGCAGCTATGCCGAGCAGGTCGCGCTGCCCGCGAACCGGGTCGTCCCCGTTCCGGACGGGGTGAGCCTGCAGCCCGCCGCCGCCGCCATCCTGCAGGGAATGACTGCCCACTACCTGGTCACCAGCACCTACCCGGTGCGCGAAGGCGACGTCGCCGTGGTGCACGCGGCGGCCGGCGGGGTCGGGCTGCTGCTGACCCAGATGGTGAAGCGGCGCGGCGGCATCGTGGTAGCGACCACGTCGGGTGGGGAGAAGGCCGAGCTCGCGCTCGGCGCCGGCGCCGATCACGTCGTCGGCTACGACCGCTTCCGTGACATCGTCGACGATGCGACCGAGGGCGCGGGCGCGCACGTCGTGTACGACGGCGTCGGCAAGGACACGTTCGATGACAGCCTGGCGGCGCTGCGCCCCCGCGGCATGATGGTGCTCTACGGAGCCGCGAGCGGCCAGGTGCCACCCGTCGACCCGCAGCGGCTGAACACCGGCGGATCGCTGTTCCTGACCCGGCCCACCCTGGTGCACTACATCGCCGACCCGACGGAGCTGCGGTGGCGCGCGGGCGAGGTGTTCGACTGGATCGTCAAGGGCGAGCTCGACGTGCGGATCGGCGGCACCTACCCGCTGGCCGACGCCGCCCGCGCGCAGGACGACCTGGCCGGCCGGCGCACCACGGGCAAGCTGCTGCTCCTGCCGGGGCTGTAGCCGCGGCAGCGTGTCGCCGCGGCACGCGCCACCGGCTCGTTCGGACCGAAAAGAACTTTTCCTTTCAGATAACTTTAGTTGCTGATGCCCAAATACCCGGCCGCCAACGTCCGCCGGCCGTATGAGATCGCGCTGCTCGTCGTCGCGGTCGCGGCGGCCGGGTTCAACCTGCGCACCGCGATCACCAGCGTGCCTCCGCTCTTCCCCGACCTGCAGACCCGGCTACACCTGTCGTCGGCCGAGCTGTCGCTGCTCGCGGCCACGCCGGTGATCTGCTTCGGCGTGGTCTCCGCCTTCGCCGCCTGGCTGAACCGCCTGTACGGCGAGGAAGCGATCCTGCTGGTGGCGCTTGTTCTGCTCACCGCGGGCCTGCTGCTGCGCGGCGCGGCGCCCGAGATCATGCTGTTCCCCGGCACGGCGCTGGCGGCGAGCGCGATCGCCGTCCTCAACGTGCTGCTCTCCAGCATGGTCAAGCGGCGCTGGCCGGCCCGGGCCGGGCTGCTCATCGGCATCTACCTGACCGCGCTGTCGGTGGGCGCGATCCTGTCCTCGCTGCTCAGCGTGCCCGTCTACCGCAGTTCGGGTGGTTCGGTGCGGCTGGCGCTCGGCCTGTGGGCGGCCCCCGCCGCGCTGGCCGTGCTGCTGTGGCTGCCCCAGCTCAGGTACCGCACAGCCGGCACCGCGCCCGTGGCGGCCGGCCACACCTCGCCCGCGGCCGGTGGCCGGACGGCACCGGCGCCCGCGCGGGCCGGGATCAAGGTGTACCGGTACGCGCTGGCCTGGCAGGTCACCGCGTTCATGGGCCTGCAGAGCCTGCTGTACTACGCGGCGCTGTCCTGGCTGCCGACGATCTTCCAGGACCGTGGCGACTCGGCGGTCACGGCCGGCAACCTGCTCGCGCTGATGGGCGTCGGCAACCTCGCCACCTCGCTCATCGTGCCGGTGCTCGCCCACCGCCGACCGGGTCAGCGCGGCCTGGTCGTGCCCAGCCTGATCGGGACCGCCGCCGGCCTGGCCGGATCGCTGTGGGCGCCGCTGGGCACGGCCCCGTTCTGGGTCCTGGTCCTCGGCGTCAGCCAGGGCTCCTGCCTCGGCCTGGCCATCTTCTTCATGATGGCGCGGGCCCCCGATGCGAGGGCCGCCGCCTCGCTGTCTGGCTTCGCGCAGTCGGTCGGCTACCTGGTCGCCAGCGTAGGCCCGCTGGCGGTCGGGCTGCTGCACACCGCCACCGGCAGCTGGAACATACCGGTCGCCCTGCTGCTTGTGCTGTGTGCCGCCGAACTCGGCACGGGTGTCCTGGCCGGCCGTCCGCTGGTGCTGCCGGCCGTCGCCGGACCGTCGGCGCCGGGCGGCCTGACCGCTCGGGACCGGCTCGCCGATCGCGGCTGAATACGACACGCGTGTCGGGGTCGGGGCGGGCGCGACGAGCGATCTGCGGCCCGACCTCGTACACTCGGTTCGACTAAGGTTCCCCATCAGGCCCGCACAGCACGTGAGGAGCACGGCGTGACCTTGCTGGAGTGCATCAACGGCCCCGAGGACCTGAAGGAACTCAGCCAGGACCAGCTCACCCTCCTCGCCGGGGAGATCCGCGACCTGCTGATCGAGACGACCACCAGGACCAGCGGGCACCTCGGCCCGAACCTCGGCGTGGTCGAGCTCACGATCGCGATCCACCGGGTCTTCGACTCGCCCAAGGACAAGATCGTCTTCGACACCGGGCACCAGGCTTACGTGCACAAGCTGCTGACCGGCCGGGTCGCGCAGTTCGGCACGCTGCGGCAGCGCGGCGGGCTGACCGGCTACCCGAGCCGGGCCGAGTCCGAGCACGACCTGGTGGAGAACTCGCACGCCTCCACCAGCCTGTCCTATGCCGACGGCCTGGCCAAGGCGTACAAGCTGCGCGGCGAGCCGGACCGGACTGTGGTCGCGGTCATCGGCGACGGCGCGCTGACCGGCGGGATGGCCTGGGAGGCGCTGAACAACATCGCCGCGGCCAGGGACTCGCGGCTGGTCATGATCGTCAATGACAACGGCTGGTCGTACCAGCCGACGATCGGCGGCCTGGCCGAGCACCTGGCCGCGATCCGGGTCAACCAGCGGTACGAGCACGTGCTCGACTACATCAAGACCACGCTGCCCCGGACCCCGCTGGTCGGCCCGCCGCTGTACGGGACGCTGCACCGCGTCAAGAAGGGCATCAAGGACGTCATTCAGCCGCAGGTGATGTTCGAAGACCTGGGCCTTAAATACGTTGGGCCGATTGACGGTCATGATGAGCGCCTTGTGGAGAACGCGCTGCGGCGCGCCCGTGACTTCGGCGGCCCGGTGCTGGTGCACGTGATCACCAAGAAGGGGTTCGGCTACCCCGAGGCCGAACAGAACACCGTCGACTGCCTGCACCAGGTGCCGGCGGCCGGCGCGGTGCCGGGGACGTGGAGCCGGGTGTTCGGCGACGAGATGGTGGCCATCGGCGCGCGGCGCCCCGATGTGGTCGCGATCACCGCGGCGATGCTGTACCCGACCGGCCTGGCGCAGTTCGGAGCGGCCTACCCGGACCGGGTCTACGACGTAGGCATCGCCGAGCAGCACGCGATGACCAGCGCGGCGGGCCTGGCCATGGCTGGCCTGCACCCGGTGGTGGCGATCTACTCCACGTTCCTGAACCGGGCCTTCGACCAGACGCTGATGGACGTGGCGCTGCACAAGCTGCCGGTGACGATCGTGCTGGACCGGGCCGGGGTGACCGGGCCGGACGGCGCCAGCCACCACGGCATGTGGGACGGGTCGATCATGCAGCTCGTCCCTGGCATGAAGATCGCGGCGCCCCGCGACGCCAAGCGCGTGGCCGAGCTGCTGAACGAGGCGGTCGAGGTGTCCGACGGGCCGACCGTGGTCCGGTTCCCCAAAGGCAAGGTGGGCGGCGAGGTCGAAGCCGTCGCGAAGCTCGGCGGCATGGACGTGCTGCGGTCGCCGGGAGCGGGACTCGGCGCGGACGTCCTGCTGGTCGGCGCGGGACCGATGGCGCTGACCGGCCTGGAGATCGCGGACCGGCTGGCCGGGCACGGGATCGGCGTCACCGTGGTGGACCCGCGCTGGACCAAGCCGGTGGACGAGGCGCTGGTCGGCGCCGCGCGGCAGCACCGGCTGGTGGCCGTGGTGGAGGACAACGGGCGGGTCGGCGGGTTCGGCGATGCGGTGGCCCGGCTGCTGCGCGATCACGACGTGGACATGCCGGTCAAGACGTTCGGGCTGCCGCAGGAGTTCCTCATCCACGGCACCCGCGACGAGGTGCTCGACGAGGTGGGCCTGACCCCGCAGCACCTGGCCAGGCAGATCACCGAGGCGGTGGCGCGCCGGTCACCCGTCGATGTTCGCCAGACGGCAATAGCGGCGGACTGAGTGGCGCCCGGTCGAGTAGCCTAGGTCCTTATGCTGAACGTAGCCGTGGTCGGCTCGGGTCCCGCCGGGCTCTACGCCGCCGAGGCGCTGGTGAAGCAGGCGGCCGCGCTGCCGGTGCCTGTCCCGCTGCGCGTGGACGTGATCGACCGCCTGCCCACCCCGTACGGCCTGGTCCGCTACGGCGTCGCGCCCGATCACAAGTCGATCAAGTCCATCGCGCAGTACCTGCGCAAGGTGCTGGAAAGCCCCGACGTCCGGTTCGTCGGCGGGGTGCACCTCGGCGAGGACGTCACCCGCGACGACCTGCTCTCGGCGTACGACGCGGTGATCTACGCGACCGGGGCGATGCGGGACCGGCGGCTCGGCATCCCCGGTGAGGACCTGCCGGGAAGCTACGCCGCCACCGACTTCGTGAACTGGTACTGCGGCCATCCGGACATGGATTCCGGCACGTTCACCCTGGACGCCGAGTCGGTCGCGGTGATCGGCGTGGGCAACGTCGCGGTCGACGTAGCCAGGATCCTGGCCCGGGACCCCGATGAGCTGCACGCCACCGATGTCCCGCAGCCCGTCCTGGAGGCGCTGCACGCGAGCAAGGTGCGCGAGGTCCACATGATCGGGCGGCGCGGGCCCGCGTACGCCAAGTTCACCACCAAGGAGCTTCGTGAGCTGGGCGAACTGCCCGGCGTCGAGGTGGTCGTGCACGCCGACGAGGCCGACTTGACCGCGTTCGACCTGACCGGCGAGGGTGCCGCGCTGGTCGAATCCGACCGGCGGGTGCGCGGAAACCTGGTGGCGATCTCCAAGTGGGCCCAGGGCGGGACTGCCGGGCCGGCCGCTTCTGGGCACAGCCGGCGGCTGGTCGTCCGCTTCTGGCTGAGGCCGGCAGAAATTCTTGGTACCGAACGGGTCAGCGGTATCACGCTCGAGCGGACGGCGATCGCCGCTGACGGGGCGTTCGGCGGCACCGGCGAGCTGGAGACGCTCACCGCGCAGATGGTGCTGCGTTCGGTGGGCTACCAGAGCGTGCCGCTGCCCGGCGTGCCGTTCGACGCGCGTGCTTCGGTGGTCCCCAACGCTCTCGGCCGTGTCCTGGGCGACGACGGTGCGCCGCTGCCCGGCGAGTATGTGGCCGGCTGGCTCAAGCGCGGCCCGACCGGCGTGATCGGCACCAACAAGTCCGACGCCGCCGAGACCGTCCGCTGCCTGCTCGCGGACCTGGCCGGCGGCCCCGGCGAAGGCGACGTCCCGCTGCCGCGAGCCGGCCTGCTGCGCTACCCCGACCGCCCCGCCCCCGCCGCCGATCCCGTCCTGCCCGAGGATCCCGCCGCGGAAGCCGATGCCGCGGCGGCCGCCGGGGAGTGGCCGCTGGCCGAACTGCTGGCCGGGCGCGGGGTCGAGCCGGTCTCCTACGCCGAGTGGCTGCGCATCGAGACCGCCGAAGCCGAACTGGCCAAGGCACTAGGCCGCGGCGATCGCGTCAAGCTGCACAACGCCGAGGCGATCTGGTCCGCCTGCCGCCCCTCCGACGACTAACGCCCGCTCCGAACGCAATTAAGCCCCGCAAAAGCCCGGCAAAGGAAGCTTGCCCAATTATCGTGGATCGAAATACGGCCGGGTCTGCCTAGCCTGGCCAGAATGTCACTGCATGCCGGCATCATGAATCCGAAGGCGGGACAGCCACAGTGGATGATGGAGGCAAGCGGAATGACAGACCACAATGGCGTCCTGATGATGCAGCGGGCGCTGCTGGCGGGGACGCTCGGGCTGGCCATGGCGCGCAAGGCGGCGGCGATCCTGGAGGGCGAGCCCGAAGCAGAACCGCACGGCATCAGCATCCGGGAGCCGCAGGGCGCCGATGGCGCGGTGCTGCGGGCGATCCTGGACGCGGCGAACGAATGCCTCGGGCACTTCGACGACCGGCCCGCGGGGGAACGGTGGTGCGACACCCTGTTCCACCTGCTCGATCTGGCGGCCTTCGCCGCAGAGTTCAGTGGCGGGGGATGAACCAGGGGTCGCCGGCGCGGGCTCAGCCGGCCGCCGGGAGCAGTCACCCCACGCCGTTCGGGAGAAAGGTCTTTACCACCTCGACGTTTCCCGCTGAGCACCGGACGGGGACAATGAGTCTCATGAGTGTCAGCCAGATGAGCCTTCCCGCCGCAGAAGGAAACGAGCGCCACGACGGGGCGCGGGCGGGCGCAGAAACCGCGTTGCCCGACGAGCGGTACCTGGATCGCGAGGAAAGCTGGCTCCGATTCAATGAGCGCGTGCTCGAACTTGCCGAAGACGAATCGGTCCCGCTGCTGGAACGAGTGCGGTTCCTCGCCATCTTCGCGACCAACCTGGATGAGTTCTTCATGGTCCGGGTGGCCGGGCTGGTGCGCCGGATGGTGGCGGGTTTCCCGGTCGAGGGCACCGGGGTGCTGCTGCCCAGGCAGGTGCTCGAGAACACCCTGGACCTGGCGGGCAAGCTGACCGTCCGGCACGCCCGGGCGTTCAGCGAGCGCATCAACCCGGAACTGGCCGAGCACGGGATCGAGATCCTGCGCTGGAAGGAACTCTCCGCCGAAGAGCGTGACACCCTCGGTGACCTGTTCCGGCAGCGCATCTACCCGGTGCTCACCCCGCTGGTGGTGGACCCCGCCCATCCGTTCCCGTTCATCTCGGGCCTGTCGCTCAACCTGGCCGTCATGATTGCCGACCCGCGGACTGACGGCACCATCTTCGCCAGGGTCAAGGTCCCGCCGCTGCTGCCCAGGTTCCTGGCCCTGTCGCAGAACCGGTACGTGCCGATTGAGGACGTCATTGCCGCGCACCTGACCGACTTGTTCGGTGACGTGGAGATCATGGAGCATCACGCGTTCCGTGTCACCCGCATCAGGGACCTCGAGGTCGACGAGGATCTCACCGAGAACCTGCTGCAGGCGATGGAGCGTGAGCTGATGCGGCGCAGGTTCGAGCCCGCCGTCCGGCTCGAGGTCGAGGACACCATGTCGGCCGACGTACTCGAGAAGCTGGTCACCGAGCTCGATATCGACCGGCGGGCCGTCTACCGGGTGCCCGGGCCGCTCGACCTGAGCGGGCTGTTCGCCATCGCCGACCTGAACATCGGCGAGCTGAGGTACCCGGCGTTCGTCCCTTCCACCCGGGCGGTCGCCAAGGACAACAGCATCTTCACCGCCATCGCCGAACGCGACATCCTCGTGCAGCACCCCTACGACTCGTTCGCCGCGTCGGTCGAGCGGCTGATCGACGAGGCCGCCGATGACCCGCGGGTGCTGGCGATCAAGCAGACGCTGTACCGGACCAGCGGCCAGTCGCCGATCGTCGACGCGCTGATCGACGCGGCCGAGGCGGGCAAGCAGGTCGTCGTGGTGGTGGAGATCAAGGCCAGGTTCGATGAGCGCGCTAACATCGCCTGGGCCCGCAAGCTCGAAGAGGCGGGATGCCACGTCGTCTACGGCTTCGTCGGGCTGAAGACGCACTGCAAGATGGCGCTGATCGTGCGCGAGGAACCCGACGGGACGCTGCGCCGGTACTGCCACCTCGGCACCGGCAACTACCACCCGACCACGGCCCGGATGTATGAGGACATCGGGCTGCTCACCGCCGATCCCGCGGTCGGCGAGGACGTCACCGCCCTGTTCAACCACCTGACCGGGTACAGCCGCACCGGGGCCTACCGGCGGCTGCTCGTCGCGCCGGAATCGCTGCGCGCCGGCATCGTCAGCCGGATCGACCGGCAGGCCGAGCGAAGCCGGGCCGGCCAGTCCGCCCGGATCGTGTTCAAGACCAACGCGCTGGTCGACGAGGTGGTGATCGACGCGCTCTACCGGGCGTCGCAGGCGGGCGTCCCGGTCGACCTGTGGGTGCGCGGCATCTGCGCGCTGCGGCCGGGTATCCCCGGGCTTTCCGACACCATCAGGGTCCGCAGCGTGCTCGGCCGGTTCCTGGAGCACTCCCGGATCTTTGCGTTCGGCACCGGCGAGGATCAGGACAGCCAGGTCTGGATCGGCAGCGCCGATATGATGCACAGGAATCTGGACCGCCGGGTGGAACTGCTGGTCCGGGTCGATGACCCCGGCCACCGGCGGCGGCTGCGCCGGTTCCTCGACATGGGCATGGACGACGGGACTTCCTCGTGGTGGCTGAACGCGGACGGCTACTGGGTGCGGCACAGCCGCGACGAGAACGGAAATCCGCTGCGTGACGTGCAGGAGACCCTGGTCAGGGAACGGCGGGTCCGCCCAGCAGATGACTGATGTCACCCTCGCGGCGGGCGCGGCTATCTGGCGGCCCGCCGCGGACGCCTCCCACGGAGCCGGCGACGCCGAGGTCCTGCTTGCGCACCGGCCCAAGTACGACGACTGGTCGCTGCCCAAGGGCAAGAGCGAGCCGGGCGAGCACATCCTGCTCACCGCGGTCCGTGAGGTCTGGGAGGAGACCTGCGTGCGACCGGTGCTCGGCCCCCGGCTGCCGACCGTGCAGTACATCAGCTGGGGCCGTCCCAAGCGGGTCAGCTACTGGTCGGCGTTCGGTGCCGGGGTCCAGGCCGCGCCCGGCAACGAGATCGACGCGGTGGCCTGGCTGCCGCTGGCGCAGGCCCGCGAGCAGCTGGCCGGCACCCACGACGACCCGGTGATCTCCGCCTTCCGGCCGCTCGAGACGGTGCCGCTGATCCTGGTCAGGCACGCCTGGGCCGGGCGCAAAGCGGACTGGCCCGGTCGGGACGATGCGCGGCCGCTCGACGCGCAAGGGGCGGCCGACGCGAAGACGCTGGCCGCCCTGCTGGCCTGTTTCGCGCCCGTCGCGCGGGTGATCAGCTCGCCCGCGCTGCGCTGCATCCAGACCGTGCGCCCGTACGCGGCGGGGTTCGGGGGGAGCATCGAGGCTGAGGCCTGCCTGCTTCCGTACGGCCGCTCCGCATTTCTTTCATCCCGAACGGAGCGGGCTGACGCGCTTCGGCGCCTGCTCTCCGGTCTCGTGGCGGATCGCCGTCCGGCCGTCCTGTGCCTGCACCGGGAGAACCTCCCCGATGTGCTCGCCGACATGTGCTCGGCGCTCGCCGCGCCCGCCGCGGTGCCCGCGGATCCGTCGCTGCCCAAGGGCGGCTTCTGGGTCTCGCACGCCGCCGCGGGAGAGCTGGCCGCCCTCGAGCGCTACGACGTGTCCGGCGCGTGACGGTCCCGGACGGCCTGCCCCGCGGCATGCTCGCCGGGCGTGATCTCGGCGGCTTCGGGTTCGCCCGCCGCGATCTCCGGCGGCTTCGGGTTCGCCCGGCCGGATGTCGGCGGCTTCGGGTTCGCCCGCCGCGATCTCCGCGGTTTGCTTAGTACTTCCGGGCTCATCCGTTTCGTCGGCTCGGGTGGCCGCGGTGGCGCGTGGCGGCGGCGCCGCCGGATGCGCCAGCCGATATAGCCGATCAGCAGCACCGCCAGCCCGATGAGCAGGTAGTAGGAGTACAGGTTTATGTAGTGGTAGATCGTGGTGATGTTGCCGCCGGCGAGGTAGCCGAGGCTGACCCAGGTCCCCACCCACAAAGCGGCGCCAATGGCGTTGAAGATGAGGAAACGCAGCCAGTGCATGCCGGTGATGCCGGCGATGATCCCGTTCGCCTGGCGCAGGCCCTCGACGAATCGCGCGAACGTGATGACTATGGCGCCGCGCCGGTCGAAGAAGCGCTCGGCCTTGTCGAGTCGCTCTTCGGTCAAGAAGACATACTTGCCCCACCGCAGGGCCAGGGCGCGGCCGCCGAAGTGCCCGATGGCGAAGCCGATGTTGTCACCGATAATGGCCGCGAAAAAGGCCACGACGCCGACGGCCACGACATTGAGCCTGCCCGCGCCTGCGTAGACGGCACCCGCGATCAGGATCGTCTCACCCGGCACCGGAATGCCGAAGTCCTCCAGCATGATCAGGAAGCCGATGGCCCAGACGCCGAAGTGCTGCAGAGGTGACGAGAGCGCGTTAAGGAAGCCGGGCAGCGGCGGCGGGCTGCTGGTCAGCGCCGCAGCGGTCATCAGCACCGGTACGGTCACCCCTCGGGTTCGGCGGAGCCATTCAGCATAGTCGCCTCCTCGGCGTGCGCCGGGGCATCGCGCAGCGCGTGGGCGACCGGTTCCGCGGTAAGTTCGATCTGCCAGGGTCTTGCCCCGTAGCCGGCGAGCGCCTGGGCCACGGCCTGCTCGTCGCACGGCTGCGGGGGATCCCAGCTGAGCCTGCGTAGCGCGTCGGGAGACAGCAGGTTCTCCACCGGCAGCATGCTGTCGGCGGCCAGGGCCGTCACGACCGCGCGCGCCGCCGCCAGCCGCGCGGCCGCGGCGGGATCGCGCTCGGCCCAGCGGTGCGCCGGCGGCGGCCCGTTCGCTATCGCCCCGCCGGCGGTCTCGGGTAGTTCGTCGTCGGCGCTGGCCCGCGCCTGCGCCACCGCGGCCAGCCAGTCCTTCTCGTGCCGCCGGGCCTGGCGGCCGGCGAACCCGCTGATCTTGACCAGTTGGGCATGGTTGGCCGGGTAGGACCGGGCGGCCTCGATGATCGCCGTGTCGGGCAGGACACGGCGCGGGGACAGGTCAGCGAGCTGGGCGATCCGGTCCCGGGCTGTCCAGAGCTCACGCACCACGGCGAGGCCGCGGCGGGATTGCACCCGGTGGATGCCCGACGTGCGCCGCCACGGATCCGGCCGGGCCGGGGCCGGGCGGGCGGCGAGCACGGCCTCGAACTCCTGGCGGGCCCACTCGGTCTTTCCCTGCTCGGCGAGTTCGGCCGCGAGGGCATCGCGCAGCTCGATCAGCACCTCCACGTCCAGGGCCGCGTAGCGGAGCAGTTCCTCGCGCAGCGGGCGGGCCGACCAGTCGGCCGCCGAATGGCCCTTTTCCAGGTGGAAGCCGAGCACCTCCTCGACGAGCGTGCCGAGAGCCACCCGCGGGTAGCCGAGCAGCCGCCCGGCCAGTTCGGTGTCGAAGAGCCGCCGCGGCCGGAAGCCGATCTCGGCCAGGCACGGCAGGTCCTGGGACGCCGCGTGCAGCACCGCCTCGGCGTCTTGCAGCGCGGCGTCGACATCGGACAGCTCGGGGCAGGCGATCGGGTCGATGAGCACGGTGCCCGCGCCGGCGCGGCGGAGCTGGACCAGGTAGGCGCGCTGGCCGTAGCGGTAGCCGGAGGCGCGCTCGGCATCGACCGCGACCGGTCCCTCGCCGCGGGCTAGCCTGCCGGTGACCTCGGCCAGCGCGGCGTCCGACTCGACGACCGGCGGCAGGCCGTCGCGGGGCTCGAGCAGCGGGACGATCCCGCCAGCCTCACCTGCCAGCCTCACTGCCAGCCTCACTGCCTGCGCTCACCCGTGCCCCGGTTGCCGCAGGGCCCGTGTTCCTGGCGGTTCCAGTCCGGCCGCGGTGGACAGGCAGTCGCACCAGGCCGCGATGTGCGCCGACAGGTCGAGGGCGTCCAGATCGCCGGTCTCGGCGGATCCGCGCGGCCCGACCGGGGACCACGAGGCGCGCAGCTCGAACCCGGTCAGCGGAGTCTCGTCTTGCTTGGCCCCGAACCCCTCGGTAATGACCCTGGTTACCGTGCCGCTCGGGACGGCGTACCCAGGTACGCGCGCGTCCAGGGCCTCGGAAAGCCAGCTCCAGCCCACCTCGCCGAGCAGCGGATCGGCTGCCATCTCCGGCTCCACGTCGGCGCGGACGTAGGCGACCAGCCGGAAGAAGCCGTCCCAGCCCTGGTGGCCGTCCGGGTCGTAGAGCAGTACCAGCCGTCCCCAGGCCACGTCCGTATCGTCCCGCTGGACGGTCGCCGCGATGGCCGTGGCGTAGGGTGCCAGCCGCTTGGGCGCCGGAACGTCCTCGAACTCCAGGTCCGGCCGGCGCTGCGCATCCCGGCCGGCCATGAAGGCCGCCATCGCCGCCGCGAAGGTCGCCTCGGCGGCGGAGCCTGCCTCCCCCGTTACCCCGCCAGACGCGCGCGCGGTGGCCACGCCGTCAGCACCTGTCGCCGTGGTGGCACCTGCCGCGGCGCCGGTCGCCGCCCCCGATCGTCTCGGCGCTCGTGATCGCGTGATGCGCTGACCCGCTGGCCCGTCAGTCGACCTCATGACCCGAGCGTACGTGTCGCTCATCGGTTCTCACGCAGCCCGTCTAGATTCATCAGCTGCACGGCATGGAGACCCGGCCTTCAGGTCGGAGTGGAAACGCCGCCGCTTCCGTTCACGGTCTGCTACAACCGAACATTTCTGCGATAGGTAAGCGGACCCGCGGCGGGGCGCGCCGTGGCTGCGCGGGGAGGGAACCGGGATGCCGGGCCTGTGAACCGCGAACCTCAACTGCTCGCCTCCTAACTAGCGGGTGAGTACGTCAGGCGACCGGCCCGGATGTGGCCGGAAACAGGGCCTGAGCTGTCCGTCCGAGCGGACGGACAGCTCAGGCGGCCCTGGCCGTACTGTCGTTGCTAAGGTAACTCGGCACGGGCAGGCCGATGATCAGGGCGTCGCCGCACGCTGTGCAGGCCCACTCCTGGCAATCGCCGTCCGGCACATCAGGGCAGCTCGCAGGGTCCGCGTGGAACTGCTCGAATAGGCGCTCCTCGTTGCATCCGGCGCAGTGCCTCATCAATTGGGCGCTGCTCAGCTGCGTCATCCTGGCGACCTCCTCGGTCCGATGCGTCACGGGGCTTGCTGGGGTTGAAGAGTTGATGCCGATGGTGGCATGCTCTCGCGATGATTCGTGGGATCTCGGACGGCGTGTCCTGCTGGCGGCTACCGTCTGGTGATGTGAGACGATCCCAGACGTGAGCGTGTCCCGGGCGACGTCCCCCTTCATGCAGGCCTGCCGGAGAGAGCCAGTTCCCTACACGCCCGTCTGGTTCATGCGGCAAGCGGGCCGGTCGCTGCCCGAGTACCGGCGGGTGCGCGAGGGCATCTCGATGCTCGATTCGTGTACCCGCCCCGAGCTGATCACGGAAATCACCCTGCAGCCGATGCGCCGGTACGACGTGGATGCGGCCATCTTGTTCAGCGACATCGTGGTCCCGCTTCGCGCGGTCGGGATCGACGTGGACATCAAGGCCGGGATCGGGCCGGTGGTCGAGACTCCGGTGCGCACGCCGGAGGACCTGGGACGGCTGCGCCCGCTGGATCCCGGCGACGTGCCTTACGTGACCGAGGCGGTCCGGGCGCTCGTGGCCGAACTGGACGACCGGCCGCTGGTCGGCTTCGCGGGCGGGCCCTTCACGCTCGCGTCCTACCTGGTGGAGGGCGGCCCATCCAAGAATCACGACAAGACCAAGGCGCTCATGTACGGCGACCCGGAGCTGTGGCATGCGCTGCTCGGCCGGCTGGCCGACATCACCATCTCATTCCTGCAGATCCAGGTGGCGGCGGGCGCCTCGGCCGTTCAGCTCTTCGATTCCTGGGTGGGGGCGGTCGGCCCGGACGATTACCGGCACGCGATCCTGCCGCACACCAGCCGGATCTTCGCCGCGCTGAGCAGCCGAGGCGACGGCGGTGCCGCGCATCCATTTCGGGGTCGGAACCGGGGAACTGCTCGGGCTGATGGGGGCGGCCGGTGCCGATGTGGTCGGGGTCGACTGGCGCATCCCGATCGACGAGGCCGTCCGGCGGTTCGAGCCGGGAAAGGCGATTCAGGGCAACCTCGACCCGGCGATCCTGCTCGCGCCGTGGGAGGTCATCGAGGAGCGAGCCAGGGACGTGCTGACCCGCGGCCGCAGCGCCGAGGGGCACGTGTTCAACCTCGGTCATGGCGTGCTGCCGGAAACCGACCCCGGCGTGCTGGCCAAGCTCGCCGATTTCGTGCACGCCGAGTCAGCCCGCACCCCGGCCTGAACCCGCCTGATCCTGGCTGGGCCCAGGCCTGGGCCCTAGGCCGCCGAGGGCGGCCCTAGCTGCCCGGAGACGCGGCCCTAGCTGCCCGGAGACGCGGCCCTAGCTTCCCGGAGACGCGGTCGGCCTGCGGCGTATCAGCCAGCGCCGGCCGCGGTAGATCACGTATCCGGCGATGGCCACGATGGCGGCGAACGGCGCTATCGCGCCGAGGAAAGCCAGCGTCCAGGACACGGTGACGCGCAGCGCGCGCCAGCCGGCGCCGAAGCCTCCCGCCAGGCTGGGCGGGGCCTTCGGGCGGTGCACCACCGGTTTGGCCTTCGGGCCGAGGAGGGCGAGCGTCACCGTCGCGTAGCTGGTCTCGTGGCTGAGGGCGCGCTGCTGGGCCTGCAGGGATTCCAGGCTCGTTTCTTCCGGTGTTGATCTGGTTCTGGACGCTGAGCAGGTCGCCGACCGAGCCCGCGTGCGACAGCAGGGCGCGGAGCTGGACGATGGCGGCCTCGTCCGAGGTGACCTGGCTGTTCACGTCGGCCACCTGCTGGGTGACGTCCTGGGCCTGCTGCCGCAAGGACAGCTGGGTGCCGAGGCGGCTGGCCAGCTGGCCGAGCGTGGCGGAGTAGGACGCGACCGGGATCTTCAGCTGCACGCTGGCGGTGGCCTCGGACGGGTGATCCGGGTTGATAGAAGCGGTCTCGTTCGACACGTAGCCGCCCGCGCCCTCCGCGATCTGGGCGGCCTGGGCGGCGGCCGATCTGACGTCGCGGGCCCGTACGGTCAGCTGAGCGGTGTAGATGATGCTGCTGGCCGGCACCAGCCGGGCCGTGGTGCCGGTACCGCCCGGAACGCCCGGGTTGCCCCGGGCGGCGGCGCTGGCCGCCGGTGCGGGAGCGGCCGCCGCGGCCTGTCCGGCTGCATTGGCGGCCGCGCCGGACGAAGTCGCGGCGCTGCTCGCGCTGTCGGCGGAGCATCCCGCGAGGAACATGCCCCCGCCGATCAGGACGCTGCCGATCATGAGGCCGGCGACGGCGCCGGGCCTAGTGCGCCCGGACCGCGCAAGGCGGCGGGTCAAGCTCCGTGTGTTCCGCATGCCGTTGTGACGGCCGCCGGGAACCGCGCGGTTCCGCGGCTGCGGTCACGATCGCGCAGCGGCCCGGCTGCGCCCAGGTCACGAGCGCGGGGACGGCTCAGGGCGCGGTGGCGCCGGCGGTCGGGGCCCGGTCAGGTCCGCGGTAGCGAAGGGGGTATCGGGTACCTGTGCCGGGATCCTCCGGGTACGTCGCACCGGGCGGCGTCTGCCAGGCTGGAGGCATGGAGCGTACGAACGCGCGGCCGCACGTGGTAATCGTGGGCGGCGGGATCTCCGGGCTCGCGGCGGCGTTTTTCCTCCGCGACGAGGCGGTGCGGGTCACCGTGCTCGAGGGGTCGCCGCGGCTCGGCGGCAAGCTGTCCGTATCCGAGATCGCCGGCGTCGCCGTCGACGAGGGGGCCGAAGCGCTGCTGGTCACCCGCCCGGAAGGGACCGCGCTGATCGCCGAGGCCGGGCCTCGCCGACCAGCGCACCGCCCCGGGACCCACATCGTCGGCGATCTGGACGCTGGGCGCGCTCCGGCCGCTGCCGCGCCGGCAGTTCATGGGCGTGCCGTCCGATATGGACGAACTAGCCAAGTCCGGAGTGCTGTCCGATAAGGGCGTGGCCCGGGCCAGCCAGGATCTCGAGCTGCCGCCCACCTCTCGCGACGGCGACGTGCCGGTCGCCGCGTACATCGGGGCGCGGCTGGGGGACGAGGTGGTGGACCGGCTGGTCGACCCGCTGCTGGGCGGGGTCTACGCGGGACGTTCGGCCGATCTGTCGTTCGACGCCACGTTGCCCGCGCTGGCGGCCGCGTCCCGGCAGCACCGGTCCCTCGCCGAGGCGGTGCGGTCCCTGCTGCCGCCCCCCACTCCCGGCCCGGCGTCGGCTCCCGCGGCGGGACCGCGCCCGGGCGGATCCGTGTTCACCACGCTCACCGGGGGACTCGGGATGCTCCCCGGCTACCTGGCGAAGGCGTCCGGAGCGCAGGTGCGCACCACCGCGATGGTCCGCGAGCTGGCGCCCGCCGGGAGCGGCTGGCGGCTCACCCTGGGGTCGGCGGCGGCACCTGAGCAGGTCGACGCCGACGCGGTGATACTCGCGACCCCGGCGCGGCCGGCGGCCCGCCTGCTGGCGACCGTGCCGGGCGCGTCCGCCGCGGTCACGGCATTCGGCGAGATCGGCTACGCCAGCATGGCGATCATCACGCTCGGCTATCCGCGGTCCGCCTTTCCCGGGCCCGGCCTCGCCGCCCTCGGCCGGAGCGGGTACCTGGTCCCGGCCGTGGACGGGCGAGCCGTCAAGGCGGTCACCTTCTCCACGGTCAAGTGGCCGCACCTGGCCGAGGCGACCGCGCCCGGTGCCGAGTCCCTGGAGATCGTCCGCTGCTCCGTCGGCCGTAGTGGGGAGGAGGCGCTGCTGCAGCGCCCCGACGAGGAGCTTGCCGCGCTGGCCGCGGCGGAACTGGCGGCAGCGACCGGGGTGCGGGGCACGCCCGCCGCTACCCGGGTGACCCGCTGGGGCGGCGCGCTGCCCCAGTACACGGTGGGACACCTGGGCCGGGTGGCCAGCATACGCGCGGCGATAGCGGCCCAGCCCGGGCTCGCGGTCTGCGGCGCGGCGTTCGACGGGGTGGGCATACCTGCCTGTGTCGCGACCGCCCGCACGGCGGTTAGCCAGGTGCTGGCGTTCCTCGCGGCCGGCCGCCCGTCACCTGACACCGCCAGTTCGGTCCGGTGATCGCCGTGGCCGACAATGGTGGCATGGCTGACGAACTTCAGACGGCTCACAAGCCGAAAGCCCGTGATCTCAACGAGCTGGTCCGCTACACGATGTGGTCGGTGTTCCGGGTCGCCGAACGGGTGGCGCTTGAAGCTAGCGGTCTCGGCAATGCCGCCGCCGAGGTGGCCGAGCTACTCGATCAGGCGGCGGGCAAGGGCATCGTCACCCGTGGCTGCTACGACATCCAGGGTCTTCGCGCGGACGCCGACTTCATGTTCTGGTGGGTGGCGTCGAGCCCGGATGACCTGCAGGACCTGTACGTGCGGTTCCGCCGGACACGTCTGGGCCGCTGCAGCGAGCCGGTCTGGTCGGTGATGGCGCTGCACCGCCCGGCGGAGTTCAACAAGAGCCATATTCCCGCGTTCGTGGCCGACGAGGAGCCGCGCGCGTACGTGAGCGTGTATCCGTTCGTGCGCTCGTACCAGTGGTACCTGCTGGATCCCGCGGAGCGCCGCAGGATGCTCGCCGAGCACGGGATGATGGCGCGCGAGTACCCGGACGTCAGGGCGAACACGGTCCCCTGCTTCTCGCTCAACGACTACGAGTGGATACTCGCTTTCGAAGCCGATGAACTGCACCGGATCCTGGACCTGATGCGCCACCTGCGGGGCTCCGAGGCACGCCTGCACACCCGGGTGGAGATCCCGTTCTTCACCGGCCGCCGTAAGCCGATCCGCGAGCTGGTGACCAGCCTGGCCTAGGCCGCCCGGGGAAGCCACGATGGTGACAAGCCCGCGAACTTGTCCATGTCGTGCGGATACCGGCCATGAGCGCGACCAGGCAATCACGGGCTAACGTCGAAGGATGCCTGATGATCTCCGGGTGAACGGCTGGCTGCTGATACCCGGCAGCGAGCTGCGCGAGCGCTTCTCCCGGTCATCCGGACCCGGCGGCCAGTCGGTCAACACCGCCGACAGCCGGGTCGAGCTCTCCTTCGATGTCGAGCGGTCAGCCGTACTCCCGGAATGGGCGCGGGCCAGGATCACCGGGCGCCTGGCCAGCCGGCTGGCCGGCGGCGTGCTCACCGTGGCCGCCTCCGAGCAGCGCAGCCAGCTCGCCAACCGCGAGGGAGCCCGGGCCCGGCTGGCCGCCCTGCTCCGGGACGCGGTCGCCCCGCCGCAGCGCCCGCGCGTCCCGACCCGGCCCGGCCGGGCCGCGAACGAGCGGCGCCTGGAGGCCAAGCGCAGCCGCTCCGCCATCAAGCGCGCCCGCCGGTCCGACCGCGGAGAGCCTGAGTGACGGGGCTCTCCGGACGGGCGGCCACGGCACGGCGATCACAGCGAGGGCACGTTGACGACGATGGCCTCCTGGGTCGACCTGGCGATCACCACGACGGCCTCGGTATCCGGGGAGGGATTCTCCTCCCGGTGCGGGACATGGGGCGGCACCCACACGTAGTCTCCCGGCGACGTCTCCAGCCGGACCTCCGATCCGCTGTCCGGGTCGCGGAAGACGAACACCGGGTGACCCGACACCACGTAGATCCCCGTCTCCGACGGGCCGTGGTGATGGTCGCCGGATGAGGTGCCGGGCAGCACCACGGTCCGCCCCATCCACAGCGCCGAGGCGCCGACCAGGTCGCCGGATATGGCGGCCGACCGGACCATCCCGCCGGTCTGCGCGGTAGCTGCGGACAGCGAATCAGCCCGGATCAGGCGCAGGGCCTCCCGCGACTCAGAGTCCGTGCGGGTCACCTTGTCCATGAGACGCAGGTTACAGCCAGAAGCTTAACCAATCGGAATTGTCGCTACCCGATGGGATACTCGTGCATATGGTGCTACGGGTGTCAGCTGGCCGCATGGTCGGGCGGGACGACGAGCTCGGCCGCCTGCTCACGCTGCTCGACGACGCCGAGGCCGGCCGTTCGGTGGCCGCGCTGGTTAGCGGCGACGCAGGGGTGGGCAAGTCCCGCCTGGTCGAGGAGGTCTCGCAGCTCGCGGAGGGACGCGGCTTCACCGTGCTGTCCGGCCAGTGCGCGGAACTCGGCGACAGCGTGCCCTACCTGCCGCTGGCCGACGCGCTCAGGGGCGCTGCCCAGTCCACCGGGGTCCGTGACGCGCTGAGTTCGCGCCCCGCCCTGGGCCTGCTGCTCCCGGTAGGCGGCGAAGGCCCGACCATCGACTCAGACCGCTCTGGCCTGGCCCGGCAGCAGATGTTCGGCGGGGTGCTCGGCCTGCTCGCCGAGCTCGCGGCGGCGGCCCCGGTGCTGCTGGTGCTGGAGGACCTGCACTGGGCCGACGGTTCGACCAGGGACCTGGTCACGTTCCTCAGCCGGATGCTGCACCGCGAGCGGGTTGCGCTGATCGGTACCTACCGGACTGACGATCTGCACCGCCGTCACCCGCTTCGCCCTATCGTGGCCGAGCTGCAACGGGTGCCCAGCGTCGTCTCGATTGGCCTCGCGCCATTGGATCCCTCGGCCCTGGCCGAGCACCTGATGGCGGCGGCGGTACCGGGCCGTATCGACGCCAACGAGCTGAACGACATCGTGACCAGGGCCGAAGGCAACGCCTATTACGCCGAGGAGTTGCTGGCCGCCCGTCTGGCCGGCGATCCCGCCGAGCACAGCGCGCTGCCCGCCGGGCTGGCGGCCCTGCTGCTCAGCCGGGTGGAGCAGCTTTCCGATCTCACCCAGCAGGTGCTCCGCGCGGCGGCGGTGGCCGGGCGCAGGGCCGATGACGAGCTGGTGCAGGCCGCGTCGGGTCTGCAGGCCGCTGAATACGAGGCCGCGGTGCGAGAGGCGGTCACGCATCAGCTGCTCGTTCCTGACGGCACGGAGGGTTATGTCTTCCGCCATGCCCTGCTGCGGGAAGCCGTGTACGCGGACCTGCTGCCGGGGGAGCGGACCAGGTTGCACGCCACGATGAGCTCACTGCTGGCCGAGGAGCAGCGGCTCGCGGTACCGGGCACTGCCGCCGAGCTGGCCCAGCATTGCCTGGCCAGTCACGACATCCCCGGGGCCTTTGCCGCGTCTGTCCGGGCCGGGCAGGAGGCGGAGCGGCTGGGCGCGCCAGCCGAGGCGCACCGCCATTACGACCAGGCACTCGCCCTGTGGGAGCGGGTTACCGAACCGGAGAAGACGGCCGGCATGGCCCGCGGCACGCTCGGCCTGCTGTCCGCGACCAACGCTGCGGACAGCGGTGACATCGAGCATGCCGTGCACCTGCTCCGGCGGCTGCGGCAACTGCTCGCCAGCCTGGCCGACGAGGGTGCCGTCGTCCTGGACGTCAATCTGGTCAGCAGGATCGGTGAGCGCCTCGCCTTCTACCTGATGCTGATGGACGACCGCAAGGCCGTCACCGAAGCCGTCGAGGTCGCCCAGGCCACGGTCGACGCTACCCCCGCAGCCCCGCCGACCTGGCAGCATGCGCGGGCGATCGCCACCTACGCCTACGCCTTGCTGGCCGAGGACAACTACGTCGCGGCCCGGGAGTGGGCCGAACGGGGGCTCACCGCGGCTCGCGCCGCGGACGCGCCCTGGGTGCAAGCCGATGCGCTGGTGACCCTGGGTTTCCTGAGCAATCGCGAGGGCCGCAATGACGAGGCCATCGAAGTGCTGACCGCGGCGCACACGCAGGCGCGCGAGGCGAAGGTGCTCGGGGTAGAACTGCGGGCCGCCTACCATCTGGCGCGGGCCCACCTGGAGCGGGGTGACCTGACCGTGGGTGCCGCGGTGGCGCACGAAGGCACCAAGCGGGCTATCCAGACGGGCCTCAACCTGGCGCCGTACGGCCTGGACGTGCAGCATCTGCATTTCCAGTGCCACTTCGCCGACGGCAAGTGGGACCACGCGCAGGAGATCGCCGACGGCTTCCCGGTCCGGGTCACCAGCGCCCCCGAGGCGTACTTGTCGTCGATGGCCCTGTTCATCGACGTGGCGCGGGACAACCCGGCGGTGGCGGAACGGCGTGCCTGGATCGAGCCGTTCTGGGCAGTGCACGGATTCGACGCATTCATCGCCCGCGGCCTGCTCGCCGAGCACGCCCTGTGGCAGGGTGACACCGAGCAGGCCCTGGCTGAAGCCAAGATCGCGATCGACCTCGCCGATGAGCCGCCCTGGGGTCACTATCCGTCAACCATCAGGCCGGCTGCCATCGCGCTGGGCGCCCGGGCGGACCGGGCGGTGCGGGCGCGGGCGGCCGGTGACGACGAGCACCGTGACCGCCGAGCTCGCCGCGGCGGGCGAACTGCGGCAGATCGCCCGCGAGGGCGCGGCATTCGCCAAGCGGCCCAAGTTCATCCTGGGCCCAGAGGGGCTTGGCTGGCTAGCCCGGGCCGAGGCGGAATACTGTCGGGCCAGCGGTAACAACGATCCGCAGGCGTGGCAGGCGGTCCTGGACGCGTTCGGTCCCGCGTACGTCTATGAGACAGCCCGCACCCAGTGGCGGCTGGCCGAGGCGCTGGCCGAGGCGGGACGCCGGGACGAGGCCGCGGAACAGTGGCGCCTGGCGGCCGGTACCGCGGACGAGCTGCACGCCAGGCCGCTGCGCCGGGCGCTCGACGACCTCGCCCGCCGGGCCAGGATCGGAACCGCCGAGCAGCGTGGCGACGGCGCGGTCCTGGCCGCGCTGACCAGCCGGGAACGCGAGGTGCTCCGGCTCATCGCGGCTGGCCGCAGCAACCGGGAGATCGCCTCCGTACTGTTCATCGCGCCGAAGACGGCCAGTGTGCACGTGTCCAACATCCTCGGCAAGCTAGGCGCCACCAGCCGCACCGAAGCCGCCGCCATCGCCCACCGCGAGGGTCTCATCAGCCAGCCGTCAGTCCGCTGACCACGCTCAGGACGCTGAGTTCCCGGCGCTCCCGATCCGCGGGAACGGCGCAGCTCAGCGCGGCGCGAGCTCGGCGAGGATCTCGTCGGCCCGCTCCGCCGCGGCTTCCGGCGCGACCGAGGGGCTACCTACCTGCGGGTCCCAGTTCAGGTCGTAGAACAGCTCGGTTACGCCCTGCCCGGCGAGCCAGTCGGCGTCCGCACGGATCTGGGCGTAGCTGCCCGACAGCAGCCTGCGGCCACCGTCCGGGCCCTTGGCCTCGGCGCCGGCCAGCACCACGCCGCGGCAGATGACACGCACCGCCGCCGGGTCCCGGCCCGCGGCTGCGGCGGCTTCGGAGATCACGCCGACCGCCTCGCTGATCTTGGTCAGGTCGGCGCGGCTGGAGGTGATCCAGCCCTCCGCGATCCGCCCGGCCCGTTCCATGGCCGGCCGGGACATGCCGCCGAGCAGCACCGGGGGCCCGGGCCGCTGCACCGGCTTGGGGTCCTGCCGTCCTGCCGGGATCGTGTAGAACTCCCCCTCGAACGAGCTGACCTCGTCGGCCCACAGCGTCCGCAGCACCGCCAGGTACTCCTCGGCGCGCGCGCCGCGCCTGGCCATCGACGCGCCCGTCGCGGCGAATTCCTCGGGCATCCAGCCGATGCCGAGCCCGAGGTCGAGCCGGCCGCCGGACAGCACGTCGACGGTCGTCGCCTGCTTGGCTAGGTAGGCCGGGGAGACGAACGGGAGGTTGACGATGGCCACGCCGAGCCTGATCCGCGACGTCCGGGCGGCTGCGTACCCCAGCGCCACCATCGGGTCGAGCACGCTGCGGTACACCGGCTCCATGCCGGATTCCTCGGGCACCAGCAGCCGCTGGAACGTCCACAGCGACGAGTACCCGGCCTCCTCGGCCCGTTCGGCGAACGCCGCGAGATACTCCGGCGTGGCCCACGCCCCCGCGACCGGGGCACCGAATCCGATCTTCATGACCTCACCCTATTAAAAGCTCTTAGCGCCGAACGGCCGTGGCGCGTGCCCCGGCCCAGGCTGCTGCCTGCCTTCGACATGAGCGCCCTCATAGACTCCAGCTATGCCCGAGACGTCTCCGCTGCCCGTAACCGAACGCACCAGGCACCGCCGCCTGCGCGAGCAGGGCAGCACCGGCCGCGGGGATCTGGCGGACATCCTGGCCGCCGGGGTGATCTGTCACCTCGGCGTCGGGTCGACGGCGACCCGATGGTCGTGCCCACCGTGTACGGCTGGCGCGCCTGGCAGGACCCACAGCCCGACCCGGTGCTGCCCGCGGGGATCGCTGCCCCCGCACATCGCCGCCCTGGCCCGCCGCGCACCGGCCCGCGTCAGCTGACCCCGCCGCGCGCCTACCCGAGTTCGGGCAGGACCGCGGCGGCTAGCTGCTCCATCTGCTCGCGCTGGTCGAACAGCGCGGTGAACAAGATGAGCTCCGCCCCGGCCGCCGCCACCTCGGCGGCCGCGCGGACGCAGTCGGCGGCCGTGCCGGTGACCGCGGCGGCCTCGATAGCCGGGACCCGGTGCCCGTAGATCCCTTCCAGGGCCGCGTTCATCCGGTTCCGCGCACGCTCGGCGTTCTCATCGATCCCGATGTAGACGCGCTTGGCGATGGGGAAGTCCGCCGCCAGGCTGCCCGCCTCGGCCAGCGCCGCCCGCACGATCTGGACTTGCTCGGCGAAATTCGCGGTGGGGGAGGACCCTGCGCCGAAGAAGCCGGTACCCAGCCGCACGGCCCGACGCAGCGCGGGCTCGCTGGCCCCGCCGAACCACAGGGGCGGGTGCGGCTTCTGGAACGGCTTGGGCTCCATCGGCGCGTTCTCCAGCTGCCAGAACTCGCCGTTGAAGGTGACCCGGGACTCGGTCCACAGCGCCTTCATCACCGTGACCCCCTCGGTGAACCGCGCCACGTACCGGGCCGGGTCCACGCCGAAGGCGGCGAACGGGCGGCCCCGGCCGCCGGTGCCGACGCCGACCTCGATCCGGCCGCCGCTGAGCTGGTCGAGCGTGCTCAGGCTCTTGGCCAGGTGCACGGGGCTGTGCAGGGTCGACACGAACACCACGCACCCCAGCCGCATCCGTTCGGTGCACGCCGCCGCGTAAGTCATCGCCTCGATGGGGCTGAACTGCGGCGACAGGCCGAGCACGCTCTCCTGCGTCCAGGCGCTGTCGAAGCCGAGTTCCTCGGCCCGGGCCAGGTAAGCGCGGAAGGCCGCGGAGTCGAACTCGCCGTCGGCAAAGAACTGGGGGATCGCGATCGCGAACTTCATGGCAGCAGCGTATCGGTGCGGCTGGTGCCAGAATCGTTCTGGTGGACGATACGAACACCAGCCTGGCCGAACGGCTCCGTGCCATCTGCCTGGCCCTGCCCGAGGTCACCGAACGGCCCAGCCACGGCGCGCCGACCTGGTTCGTCCGGGACAAGAGCTCATTCGTGACGCTGTGGGCCGACGGCCATCACGCGAACCAGTTCCCGCACCTGTGGTGCGCGGCGCCGCCGGGCGCGCAGGCCGAGCTCACCGCGTCCGACCCGGACCGGTTCTTCCAGCCGCCCTACGTCGGCGGCCGCGGCTGGCTCGGCGTCCGCCTCGACCACGACGTCGACTGGGCTGAACTCGCCGAACTGTGCCAGGACGCGTACCGGGTCATCGCCCCCGCCCGGCTGGTCGCCCAGTTGGACCGCTAGCCCAGCACGGCCCTGGTGATCTCGGCGGCGCAGCCCCAGGACAGCGAGATCCCGGCGCCGCCGTGGCCGTAGTTGTGCCACAGTACGCCGCCGCCGAGCGGCTCGGATTCCAGCCGCACCTCGGGCCGGCCTGGCCGCAGGCCGACGCGCTGCCCGAGGATCTCCACCCCGCGCAGGCGAGGTTCGATGGCGCAGCACCCGGCCAGGATCCGTTCGGCTACCTCGGTTTTCGGGTCTGTGTCCCAGTTCCCCTCGTCGTTCGTGCCGCCGAGCAGGATGGTGTCCCCGTGCGGGAACATGTACACGATCCAGGGTGGCTCGGGGTCCCGGTTGATGAGGAACTCCTCGATGCCGGGGTTGGCGGTGATCAGCACCTGCCCGCGCACCGGCACCACCGCGGGGTCGGGCACCAGGTCGTGGGCGCCGGCGCCGGAGCAATTGACGACGAACGGGGCCGTGCCCGCCAGCTCGGCCAGCGAGCCGACCGTGGCGACCTCGAGCGTGCCGCCGGCCCGCTCGAACCTGCCGTGCAGGTAGTCCAGGTAGACGGGCATGGTGGCCAGCGGGGCGGTGTAGTGCCAGCCGTCGGTGAAGCCGCCGGGCAGTTCGGATTTCTCGCAGGCCCTCAGGTCCGTCAGGAGCTGGGTCCAGTAGTACGGCTCCAGGGGGGCCCGGGCGACCTCCCGGCCGGCCGCGATCCGCACCCCGGTGCCGGGTTCGGCCGCGAGCTTGGCCAGCACCTCGAGCCCGGTCCGGCCCCACTCCAGCACACGGCCGGGCGGACCCACCTTGACCGCGCCCCAGACCGCCCCGGCCGCCGCCGACGTGGTCTGCCCAGGCAGCGCGGCCGTCCTGATCGTCACGCTGAGCCCGGCCTCGGCCAGGCTGATCGCCGTGGTGAGGCCGGCGACCCCGGCCCCGATTACGAGAACGTCCATGAGCCGACCGTATCCGGCAGCAGGCCGGACCTAGGCCAGGCCCCCTCCGACGAGCGCGGCCGTACCAGCCGGAACATCTCGAACTCGGTGTAGCCGGGGGCGGGCGCGCCCTTGGCGCCTGGCCGGCTGTGCCATCCGGTGAACCTTCCGTCAGATGCGCGTCCAGGCTTCGGTGAGCACGGCGCGCAGGATCCCCTCGATCTCGTCGAAGTGCTCCTGGCCGCAGATGAGCGGCGGGGCCAGCTGGATGACCGGGTCGCCGCGGTCGTCGGCCCGGCAGACCAGCCCGGAGTCGAACAGCGCCTGGGACAGGAACCCGCGCAGCAGCCGTTCGGACTCGTCGTCGGAGAACGTCTCGCGCGTGACCTTGTCCTTGACCATCTCGATGCCGTAGAAGTACCCGGCGCCGCGGACGTCGCCGACGATTGGCAGGTCGTAGAGCTTCTCCAGGGTGGCGCGGAACGCCGCCTCGTTGGCCCGGACGTGTCCCAGCAGGTCTTCCTTCTCGAAGATGTCCAGGTTGGCCAGCGCTACCGCGGCCGCTACCGGATGGCCGGCGAACGTGATGCCGTGCAGGAACGTGGCCGTGCCCGCGTTGAACGGCTCCATCAGCGCATCGCTGACCATCATTCCGCCGAGCGGCGAATAGCCCGACGTCACGCCCTTGGCGAAGGTGATGATGTCCGGCTGGTACTCATACCGCTGGGAGCCGAAGTAGTAGCCGAGCCTGCCGAACGCGCAGATCACCTCGTCGGAGACCAGCAGCACGCCGTACCGGTCGCAGATTTCCCGCACCTGCTGGAAGTAGCCGGGCGGCGGCGGGAAGCAGCCGCCGGAGTTCTGCACCGGCTCGAGGAAGACGGCGGCGACCGACTTGGGTCCTTCGCGCAGGATCGCCCGCTCGATCTCGTCCGCGGCCCACCGGCCGAACTCCGCCTCGTCCCTCGCCACGAACTCGGGCGCGCGGTAGAAGTTGGTGTTCGGCACCCGGACGCCGCCGGGCGGCAGCGGCTCGAACGGGTACTTGATGTCGGCCAGGCCGGTGATCGCGAGCGCACCCATGGAAGTGCCGTGGTAGGCGATCTCGCGGCTGATCACCTTATAGCGCTCCGGCTGGCCGATCAGCTTGAAGTACTGCTTGGCGAGCTTCCAGGCCGACTCGACGGCCTCCGAGCCGCTGGTGGTGAAGAAGACCCGGTTCAGGTGCCCGGGGGCCAGCTCGGCCAGCCGGGCGGCCAGCTCGATGGCCTTCGGGTGCGCATAGGACCACAGCGGGAAGTACGCGAGCTCGGTCGCCTGCCGCGCCCCGGCCTCGGCGATCTCGGCGCGGCCGTGGCCGACCTGGGAGACGAACAGGCCGGACAGGCCGTCCAGGTAGCGCTTGCCGTGCTGGTCGAAGACGTAGGCCCCGGACCCGCGCACGATCACGGGGACATTGCTGTCGTCGTAGGCCGACATGCGGGTGAAGTGCAGCCATAGGTTGCGCTTGGCAGCTTCCTGCGAATCTGCGCTGGCGTCGAAGGATGTCATCTCGTTCCCCATGAGTACGTTTGCTTGCGAAGCTTGAGGTAGACGAATGTCTCTGTGCTGGTCACGCACGGCACGGCCCGCACCCGGCCCAAGATCTCGAGCAGGTGATCGTCGTCCTCGCAGACCACCTCCGCCAGCACGTCGAACGAGCCGGCGGTGATGACCACATAGTCGATTTCTTCCATGTCGGCGAGCTGCCCGGCCACCTTCTCCAGGTCGCCGTCGGTCTTGATGGCGATCATGGCCTGACGCCGGAAGCCCAGCGTCAGCGGATCGGTCACGGCGACGATCTGCATGACGCCGCCGTCCTGAAGACGCTGCACGCGCTGCCGGACGGCCGCCTCGGACAGCCCGACGGCCTTGCCGATCGCGGCGTAGGAACGCCGGCCGTCCTGCTGCAGCTGCTCGATGATTTGCTTGGAGACGTCGTCGGGTACGACACCGCCAGGATTGTGGGACGGGAGCGTCCTCGGGCTACGCGCCAACCGCCGTCTCCTTCCCGGGCTGAGGTTGTGCCGCCTACGAGTCAACTGATTTCGTAGGTATAAGTAAAGATAGCAACTGAATCACTTGTGTAGATAGTCCATCTCTGCGAAGCTCGTCGCAGAGACTGATCCGGCGGATGGAGGCGCGGGATGACAGACCGCACGCTGCAGAACTTCGTAAACGGAAAATTCGTCGACGCCAGCGACGGACGTACCAGTGATGTAATCGACCCCAGTACCGGTGAGGTCTACGCGCATGCCCCGGTATCCAGCCGCCAGGACGTGGACGCGGCCATGCAGGCCGCGGCGAACGCGTTCGGGGGATGGCGGGACAGCACCCCGTCCGAGCGGAGCCTGGCCCTGCTCAGGTTCGCCGACGCGATGGAGAAACACGCCGACGACATCGTCGAGGCCGAGACCCGCAACACCGGCAAGCCGGTCGCGCTGACCACCTCGGAGGAGATCCCGCCCGCGGTAGACCAGATCAGGTTCTTCGCCGGCGCCGCCCGGGTGCTCGAGGGCCGCAGCGCGGGTGAGTACATGAAGGATCACACCTCGATGATCCGGCGCGAGCCGATCGGCGTGTGCGCCCAGGTGACCCCGTGGAACTACCCGATGATGATGGCGGTCTGGAAGTTCGCGCCGGCCATCGCGGCGGGCAACACGGTCGTGCTCAAGCCCTCCGACACCACGCCGGTGTCCACGCTGCTGATGGCCGAGATCGCGGCCGAGTTCCTGCCGCCCGGCGTGTTCAACGTCATCTGCGGTGACCGCGACACCGGCCGCCAGCTCATCTCGCACCCCACGCCGAGCATGGTGTCGATCACCGGGTCGGTGCGGGCCGGCATGGAGGTGGCCCGGACGGCCGCCGACGACCTCAAGCGAGTCCACCTCGAGCTGGGCGGAAAGGCGCCTGTCGTCGTGTTCGACGACGCCGACGTGGCGGCCACCGCGGAGGGCATCGCCGGGGCCGGCTACTTCAACGCCGGGCAGGACTGCACCGCCGCGACCCGGGTGCTGGCCGGGCCAGGCGTCGCCGCCGACCTGACCGCGGCGCTGGCCGAGCAGGCCAACAACACCACGACCGGCGGGCTCGACGTGCCCGACGCCTACTTCGGCCCGCTGAACAACCCGAACCAGCTGGCCCGGGTCGAGGGCATGGTGGGGCGCACGCCGTCGCACGCCGAGGTGGTGGCCGGCGGCCACCGGGTGGGGGAGCGCGGCTACCTGTACGCGCCCACCGTGATTTCCGGGCTGCAGCAGGACGACGAGATGATCCAGGACGAGATCTTCGGCCCGGTCATCACCGTCCAGCGGTTCACCGACGAGGACGAGGCGGTCCGCTGGGCCAATGGCGTCAAGTACGGGCTGGCCTCGAGCGTGTGGACGAGGGACCACGGCCGCGCGATGCGGATGGCCAAGCGCCTGGACTTCGGCGCGGTGTGGATCAATACCCACATCCCGATCGTGGCCGAGATGCCGCACGGCGGCTTCAAGCACTCCGGTTACGGCAAGGACCTGTCCATGTACGGCTTCGAGGATTACACCCGCATCAAGCACGTCATGAGCTACATCGGCAGCTGACGTAACACCCATCGATTACGTTCCAGCCGGCACGATGTGACATCGATCCGGTAATAGCCGGCACGATGTCACATCGATCCGGTCCGCGCCGCCCGGGCTCAGCCCTTGTCCGGGCGGCGCCAGACGTCGCGCTCGTGCATGAGCTCGATCTGCCGGTCGATGACCTCGCGGCGATACTCGCCGTGCGTGTACGGGGCGCGGTCCAGGTAGAGGTTCTTGGGGTAGATGGGCTCTTCGTAGATGAGCTGGTACTGCTCGGTGGTCAGGTCCTTGATCCAGTTGTCCCACTGCGCGCTGGCCCGGAACTTGCGCAGCGCTCCGACGTCGATGGTCCCGGCGACCCAGGAGGATCCGGCGCTGTAGTCGTGCCGCCCGATGATCAGCCCCCGGTAGTCGATCACCGCCGAGCCGCCGCCGAATGTGTCGATCGGCACGTCGGAGTCCGTGTGCAGGTAATAGGTGCCGACGTTGCAGGCGATCAGGTAGAAGTTGTTGTCCAGCGCCCGGGCGCGGTTCTGCACCTCGAACAGCCCGTTGCCGACGTGCGGGTGCGGGTAGGGACCCCGGTACACCACCTCGGCGCCGTTCATGGCCAGGCCCCGGGCGTTCTCCGGGTACGAGCCCTCGTTGGCCATCAGGAACCCCAGCCGGCCGATCTCGGTGTCGGCTACCGGGTAGAACGCGTCCAGGTTGCGGCCGTACAACTCGATCCACTTGTCCCACACGTTGTGCGGTGTCACCGAATGCTCGACGGGGAGCAGCGGCACCACCTTGTGATGCCGCAGGATCACGTCGCCGTCCGGGCTGAGCACGAAACCGATGTTGAAGAAGCGGCCGGGAAACTCCGGGTGCCGCGCCTTGGCCTGGCCCATCACGAACGCGTTCCACTGCCGCGCCAGCGCGCCGAGCGCGTCCGTTTCCGGACCGGGCACGTCGATCGCGCACTCCCGGGCGAACGTCTCGTGATCGAGGTCGAGCACCTCGTCGTTGAAGCCCTGCAGGGCGCCCTCCGGGATGGCGATCAGCCGCACCGGCAGGTCCAGGCTGGACAGCCACGAGGCCGCCTTGATCAGGTGCGAGATGTGCTCGCTCGGCAGCCTCCCTGCGTGGATCATACGACTGGACGAACCGGACCAGCGACCGCGGTGGCCGGGTGACGGGTGTGACTATTGATTCCAAGTTGTGACGTATTGCTTACATGGGGCAGCATTTTCGACCCGTATCCGCATTCAGGCCGTTCCCCTGGGTAGGAAGAGGCCGACTAGACCCCATCGGTCCGGTGCCCGGCGGAACCCTGCGCCGCCGGGCACCCCCATGTCCGGGACCCGGCACAGTGACCTCGAGGAAGGCGACCCGTTCTGCCGCATCGTCACCAGCGGCTGGCCGATGATCTTGTCCAGCCTGAAGAGCCTGCTCGAAACCGGCCAGCCCCTCGCCTTTCCCACGCCCGGCTGACGTTCGCTAGCTGACGTTCACCAGCACGATGCCCGCCGCGACCAGCACGGTGGCGGCAATGCGGGTGCGGCCGAACGGCTCCCGGAAGACCAGTGTCGCGATGATGGCGCCGAAGATGACGCTCGTCTCGCGGAGCGCGGCGATCGGGGCCAGCGCGCCGCGAGTCTGCGCCCACAGCACCAGGCCGTAGGCGAGCACGCTCAGCGCCCCGGCGGCCAGGCCGGCCAACAGGATGCGCGGTCGCTGCTTCAGCAGCACGTCACGCCGCCGGGCCAGGGCGAACATCGGCACGCAGAGGCTCTCCAGCAGCATCAGCCAGCCGATGTAGCCGACCGGGCTGGCCGACAGCCGCACCCCCACGCCGTCGACGGTTGTGTAGGCGGCGATGGTCAGCCCGGTGCCGACGGCGGCTAGGAGGGCCGCGCGCTGCATGCCAGGGGGGACGACCCCCCCAGACCCCCCCGCGGGGCGCGGACGGCGGCCCGCGAGAACCAGCACGGCCAGCCCCGCGGACACCACGAGGATCCCTGCCACCTGGGGCAGTGCCAGGTGCTCGTGTACGAAGATCGCCGCCAGGATCGTTACCACCAGCGGCGAGGTGCCCCGGGCCAGCGGGTAGACCTGGCCGAACTCGCCCAGCCGGTAGCACCGCATCAGCAGCAGGTTGTAGAAGACGTGAATCGCGACCGAGCCGAGCAGGTACCACCAGCAGTCGGCCCGGGGCATGGCGGCCACGATGACCAGCGGGATCCCGATCACGATGCCGCCCACGCCGATCAGCGCGAAGGCGAGCGTCTGGTCCTTGATGCCGTGCGCGATCGCGTTCCAGATCGCGTGCGTGACGGCGGCGACGAGCACCGCGAAGGTGACAGTGAGCGAGAGGGTGGTCGACGGGTCCAACGGGGCTCCTCAGGCAGGCTGAACAGGAGCCCTCAGGGCTTCTATCCCGTCAGGTGTTCCCCGGCTTCCCTGGCTGCTGCCTGCCCGCCGGTTCAGCCAGGTCACGGCGCCGCTCGGTCCAGCCCCGGCCGCCCTGATTGTCGTTTTGCCTGACGGACACCCGGCGGAACCCTAGACGCAACCACGTGCTAAGCCCAGCTTAACCAATTCGGGGGCCGCCCTCCGCCGCCATGATCGTGACGGCTTTGGTATCGAAAAAAGTACCGAACTCTTCGTGATCATGGAAGACCTTTCCGGGAATGCAGTCACCCAAGGCGCGCGGGCGCACGGAAGGCCCCGCAGGCCGCGCATTGACGCATCGACCCGGCGCGGCTTACGCTCGAGACCGGTCATATACGAGATGCGATACATGGTGTCTACTCCACGCGTTTCCGCGCCCGAAGCTTCCCGGGCTCCGAGCCCCGCGTTCCTGACCGGGGCGGCGGGCGCGCTCCCGTCCCGGACGGTCGCGGTACTCGAGGCGATCAAGCACGCGATCCTGGCCGGCGAGCTCAGGCCTGGCCAGGCGCTGGTCGAGACCGACCTGGCCGAAGTGCTGGGGGTGTCCAAGACCCCGGTGCGCGAGGCGCTGAAGACGCTGGCCGGCGCGGGCCTGGTGACCATGAACCCGTACAAGGGCGCGGTCGTCCGCGTCGTCGACGACGAGCAGGCCAGGCACGTGTACGACGCCCGCCTGCTGCTCGAGCCCGAGGCGCTGGCCCGCGCGGTAACCAGGGGCCACGACTGGCAGTCCGCGCACCAGGCCCTGACCCGGGCCGACAGCGCCCGCGACCAGGCCGAGCGCAGCCTGGCTAACCGTGACTTCCACCGTGAGCTGTACGCCGGCTGCGGCAACCCGCTGCTGGTGCGGATGCTCGATGACCTGCGCGACCAGACCGCCCTGGTCAGCGCGGCGGCCTGGCGCCACGAACCCGACTGGCTCGCCCACCCGAGCTGGGAGCACGAAGCAGCCGAACACCGGGCCGTGCTCCAGGCTGTGGAAAACGGCGACGCCCAGCGCGCCGCCGCCCTGCTGAGCGGCCACATCACCTCTTTCGTCGGACGAAATTTCCCGGCACAAGCGCAGGAGAAGCACCCATGAGCCTTACCCCGGCCGAAGCGCGGCAACTGCGCCGCGCCCTCGCCACGGCGGTCGTCGTCCCCGTCACGCCGCTGCACGCCGATCAAAGCCCCGACTGGGACACCTACGCCGCGCTGACCGGGCGCCTGATCGACGGCAGGATCACGGTCATCGCCCCTAACGGCAACACCGGGGAGTTCTACGCCCTCAGCCAGGCCGAGGCCCGGCAGGCCGTCGAGACCACGGCCAAGGTCGTCAGCGGGCGTGACACCGTGGCCGAGTTGCTGGCCGGCGTCGGCCACGACATCGCCACCGCGATGGAGGCGGCCAGGCACGCTCAGGGCCATGGTGCCCGCATGATCATGATCCACCAGCCGGTGCACCCCTACGTATCGGCGGAAGGATGGGTCGACTACCACGCCGCCATCGCAGGCGCCGTCCCCGACCTGGGCGTGGTCCTGTACATCCGGGACGAGCGCCGCACCGGCGCGCACATCGCCGCGCTCGCGGACCGGGCGCCGAACGTCATCGGCGTCAAGTACGGCGTCCGCGACGCCAGCACGTTCGCCGCGGTGGCCAGGGACGCCGGGATCGACCGGTTCACCTGGCTGGCCGGCGCGGCCGAGCTGACCGCCCCGGCGTACTGGGCGTGCGGCGCGCACGGCTTCACCTCGGGCCTGGCCAACGTCAGCCCCGGCCTGGCCCTGGCCATGCTCGGCGCGCTGCGCGCCAACGATTTCGGCGCCGCGATGAAGGTCTGGGAGTCCGTGCGCCGGTTCGAGGAGCTGCGCCTGGCGGACTCCTCGGCCGACAACGTGAGCGTGGTCAAGGAGGCACTGGCTCAGCTGGGCCTGTGCCGCGCCGACGTCCGCCCGCCGAGCCGTCCCCTGCCCGGCCCGATCAAACAAGAAATCTCCGCCATCCTGGCGAGCTGGGGCCTGACGTGAAGAAGCCGCCCGTGAAGAAGCCGCCCGTGAAGAAGCCGCCCGTGAAGAAGCCGGAGGAGCTGCGCAGCTTCCGCTGGTTCGGCGCCGAGCGCACCTCGGGCCTGCGGGCGTTCGGCCACCGGTCGAGGATGCGCCAGCTCGGCGTGCAGGCCGAGGAGCACCTGGGCAAGCCGCTCATCGCCATCCTGAACACCTGGTCCGAGCTGAATCCCTGCCACATGCACCTGCGCGAGCGGGCCGAGCAGGTCAAGCGCGGCGTCCTGGAAGCCGGCGGCTTCCCGGTCGAGATGCCGGTGGCCACCCTCAGCGAGACGTTCCAGAAGCCGACCCCGATGATGTACCGCAACCTGCTGGCGATGGAGACCGAGGAACTGCTCCGCTCCTACCCGGCGGACGGCGCGGTGCTGATGGGCGGCTGCGACAAGACCACGCCGGCCCTGCTGATGGGCGCGGCCAGCGCGAACATCCCGGTCATCTACGTGACCGCGGGCCCGATGCTGCGCGGCAACTTCCGCGGCCAGCCGGTGGGCAGCGGCACCGACGTGTGGAAGTTCTGGGACGACGCGCGGGCCGGCCTGGTCGGCGACTGCGAGCTGGCCGAACTCGAGTCCGGCATCGCCCGGTCACCGGGCCACTGCATGACCATGGGGACCGCCTCGACGATGACCTCGGCCGCCGAGGCCCTCGGCATGACCCTGCCCGGGATGGCCTCGATCCCGGCGGTCGATTCGGCGCACTACCGGATGGCGGCGGCCAGTGGCCGGCGCATCGTCGGCATGGTCTGGGAGGACCTCACTCCGGACAAGATCCTGACCCGCGAGGCGTTCGAGGACGCGGTGGCCACCGTGCTCGCGCTCGGCGGCTCGACCAACGCGTTCATCCACCTGATCGCGATGGCCAGCCGGGCCGGCGTGAGCCTGACGCTGGACGACTTCGACGCGATCTCGCGCCGGGTGCCGTGGCTGGCGAACGTCAGGCCGAGCGGGACGTTCCTGATGGAGGACTTCTACTTCGCGGGCGGCCTGCCGGCCCTGCTGGGCCAGCTGGCGAAGGTTCCCGGGGCGCTGCACCTGGAGCGGGTAACAGTCACCGGCGGTCCGTTCGGCGAGAAGATCACCGAGGTACCCGTCCGCAACTCCGACGTCATCCGCGCGCCCGATACCGCGCTGGCCGCCGAGGGCGGGGTGGCGGTGCTGCGCGGCAACCTGGCTCCGGACGGCGCGGTCATCAAGCACATCGCCGCCGAACCGCGGCTGATCAAGCACACCGGCCCCGCGGTCGTCTTCGACTCCTATTCCGAGCTCCAGGAACGGATCAACGACCCGGCGCTGCACGTCACGCCCGATTCGGTCCTGGTGCTGCGCAACGCCGGGCCGAAGGGCGGCCCCGGCATGCCCGAGTACGGCATGCTGCCGATTCCCGACTACCTGCTAGCGCGGGGCGTCCGCGACATGGTGCGGATCTCCGACGCCCGGATGAGCGGCACCAGTTACGGCGCCTGCGTGCTGCACGTGGCCCCCGAGGCGTTCACCGGCGGCCCGCTGGCCCTCGTCCAGACGGGGGACCTCATCACCCTGGACGTGGCGGCCCGCGAACTGTCCCTGGATATTCCCGAACGGGACTGGGTGACTCGCCGGGAACGATGGCGGCCCCCCGAGCCGAAGTTCGAGCGGGGTTACGGCGCTCTGTACACCGAGCACATCACCCAGGCTAACGAGGGCTGCGACTTCGGCTTCCTGGCCAGGCGCGGCCGCAACCCCGATCCCGACCCCAAGTAACCTGTCCCCTGGAGGACACGCTGATGATTCAGGGGTTTGACCCGCGAACCGGCGAGCCGGTCGGCGAGCCGGTACCCGAGACGACCGACGCCGAGGTCGACGGGATCGTCGCGGCCGCGGTGGCCGCGTTCCCGGCGTGGGCCGCGATCGGTCGCCGGGCCGAGGCGCTCGAGGCGGTGGCCGACGCGCTCGACGACCGCGCGGGCGAACTCGCGGCGATCGCCGACACCGAGACCGCGCTCGGCGGCGAGCGGCTCACCGGCGAGGTGGCCCGCACTACCGGGCAGCTGCGGCTGTTCGCGGCGGTGCTACGGGACGGCGGTTACGCCGACGCAGTGCTCACCCCGGCTTCAAGGGGCCAGGGCGTCGCGCCGGACCTGCGCCGGATCAACCGGCGGCCGGCCCGGTGGCCGTGTTCGCGGCGTCGAACTTCCCGTTCGCCTTCTCCGTGGCCGGCGGCGACACCGCCTCTGCGCTGGCCGCGGGCTGCCCGGTGGTGGTGAAGGCGCACGAGGGGCACCCGGTCACCTCCGACGTGACCGCCCAGATCGTCGCCGGGGCGCTGGCGTCCGCCGGGGCCCCGGCGGGGACGTTCGGCCTGATCCATGGCGTGCAGGCCGGGCTGAGGCTGCTCCGGCACCCGGCGGTGGCCGCGGCCGGGTTCACCGGGTCGACGGGTGGCGGGCTGGTGCTGGCCAAGATCGCGGCCGAGCGCCCGGTCCCCATCCCGTTCTACGGCGAGCTCGGCTCGGTCAACCCGTCGGTGGTGCTGCCGGGCGCGGCGTTCTCCCGCCCGGCGGCGATCGCCACCGGGTACACCGGGTCGCTGACGCTTGGCGCCGGCCAGTTCTGCACCAACCCCGGCCTGCTGTTCGTCCCCCGGGACGTCGGCCTGCTGTCCGCGATCGGCGAGGCGGCCGCCGCCTCGGCCGGCGGCCCGATGCTGACCGGCCGGATCTTCGCCGGCTATCAGGACGCGGTGGCCGAGGCCGCGGAGCACCCCGGCGTCACCGAGCTGGCCGCCGGGCGGCCCGGCCCGGGACCGTGGGGCGCCACGCCGCGGGTGTTCCAGCTGACCCTGAAGGAGTTCGCCGCCGATATCGCGGTCCTTTCCCGCGAGCGGTTCGGCCCGGCCGGGCTGGTGATCACCTACCCGTCGGTGGAGGACCTGCTGCCCGTCCTCGGCGTGCTGGCCGGCAACCTCGTCGGAACGGTGCACGTCGACACCGGATCCGCGGAAGACCTGGAGCTGGCCCGCCAGGTGGTCGCGGTGCTCGAGCACGTCGCGGGCCGGGTCGTCTGCAACGGCTGGCCGACCGGCGTCGCGGTGGTTGCCGCGCAGCACCACGGCGGCCCGTGGCCGGCCACCACGGTGCCGGCCTATACCTCGGTGGGCACCGCGGCGATCCGCCGCTGGCTGGTCCCCGTGGCGTACCAGGACTTCCCCGCGGAGCTGCTGCCCGCCGGGCTACGGCCGGTTTCCTAGCCTGCTCCTCGCCTCGGCCACATCCAGGCCATGCAGGCGCAGCAGGTTCTCGCCGAGGATCTTGCGCTTGGCCTGCTCGGTGAGCTGCGGGTAGCCGTAACCGGCGCATAGGTCCTCGGGGATCTCGAAGTCCATGAACGCGCGCAGCGCCCACTGCGGGTGGAACAGCGGCGCCTCCGAGCCGTAGATGATCTTGTCCTCACCGCACCAGAAGAGCAGCTTGCCCATGATCTCGGCAAACATCCGCGGTGCCCGGACCACGAAGTTGATCGTCGCCGCGATCGACGCGTACAGGTTCGGGTACCTGATCAGCTGCCAGCAGGTCTCGTCGAGGAACGGCAGCCCGACGTGGAAGATGACGAAGTTGATGTCGGGGAAGTTGGCCGCGGCCCCGTCCATGTCCCAGGTCTGGGTGTGCTCGATCGGCTGCGGGCCCAGCGGAACGCCCTTGTGCACGCCGATCAGGTTCACCCCGAGTTCCTGGGCCTTCTCGAAGATGGGGAAGGCGATGTTCGGGTCGTCCATCCGCCACGGGTAAGGCGACCCGTAGTCGTAGCGGACGTTGTAGAACTTGAACGCGCGCGCGTTGAACTCGCCGACCTGGCGCTCCATCAGGTCCAGCGCCTTGCGGCCCTCCAGCGGGTTGACCGACCCCCAGAAGATGGTCCGGTCCGGGTCGCGGCCGGCCAGGTCGGCGCAGGATTCCCAGGGGGACAGGCCATCGTGGAACAGGTCGGTCAGCGGCAGCGGCATCGCCACCAGCATGTCGGTGTCGGATTCCTCGTACACCATCTTGCGTATGTCCAACGGCGTCCACTGCCGCAGGAACTCCTCGGGCGGCAGCTTGGGCTGGTCGTCCGGGGTCAGGGCGTTGTGGAACGCGTACAGGTGGTTGTCGAACATTAGCCCCGGGTTGCCGAACGCATTCTTCGGGTCGAAGTTGAAGACGTGTGCCACGCAGTCGAAGACGAAGGCATCGTCGATCATCGCTACTCCTTAGCGGGCAGGTGGGCGCGGATGTAGGAGTCCCGGTCGGCCACGGCCGCGGGCGGGGGGAGGAAGCGCAGGATGTCCCGCGCCCGGGGGGACAGGCGGTCGGTCGTCCAGGCCTCGTCCCAGACGATCGACACGTCGGCGTCGCTGATACCAGGGGCCCTGAGGATCTGCTCTTTCACCTCGGTGAGCACGCCGGCCGCGAACGGGCACCAGCCCGAGGTCAGCAGCAGCTCGACCTTGGCCACCCCGTCCTGCACCTGAACCGACCGCACCAGGCCCATGTCCAGGACCGAAATGCCCTTCTCCCGGCAGCAGGGATCGTAGATCCCGGCGAGCGCGTCGCGTGCCCACGTTGGCAGCTCGGACATACCATCCATCCTTGGCCCGTATCTCCTGCTGGTCAAGGTGGTCCCCGTTGCCAGCGTGGCAGACTGGTCGGCATGACCGGATCGGATCCGAAAACGGACCTACACCGCTATCTGCAGGACGCCCGCGAGGCCTTGCTGTGGAAGCTCGACGGGCTCTCGGAGTACAACATCCGCCGCCCGATGGTGCCCACCGGCACCAACCTGCTGGGACTGGTCAAGCATGTGGCCAGCGTGGAACTCGGGTACTTCGGTGATTGCTTCGGCCGCCCGTTCGGCGAGCCGCTGCCCTGGCTGGAGGACGACGCCGAACCCAACGCGGACATGTGGGCCACCGCCGACGAGTCGCGTGAGCAGATCACCGGCCTGTACCGGCGGGCCTGGACGCACTCCGACGCCACCATCGGCACGCTCGCGCTGGACGCGATCGGTCATGTGCCGTGGTGGCCGGAGAACCGGAGCGAAGTGACGCTGCACAAGATCCTGGTCCACATGATCGCCGAGACCGACCGGCACGCCGGGCAGGCCGACATCGTCCGCGAGCTCATCGACGGCAGCACCGGTCTGCGCGACGGCAACAACAGCATGGCGCCAGGCGATCAGGCGTGGTGGGAGGGCTACCGGAGCCGGCTCGAGCACGCGGCGCGCAAGGCCGGCCCGGGCCCGGCGCGCGAGGCCGGCTAGCGTCATGAACGACGAGCGTGAGAATCTCAGCTGGCAAAGGTTCGGCGAGGCGTCGCGTGAGCTGGCGAAGGTTGTCGCCGCTGATGGCTTCGAGCCTGACCTGATCCTGTCGATCGCCCGCGGTGGCCTCTTCCTGGCCGGCTCCCTTGGCTATGCGCTCGCGGTCAAGAACCTGTACCTGATGAACGTCGAGTTCTACGACGGTGTCGGCACCACACTCGACATGCCGGTCATGCTGCCGCCGGTGCCGAGCGCGGTGGACTTCTCGGCCAAGAAGGTGCTCATCGCCGACGATGTGGCTGACTCGGGCCGGACGATCGAACTCGTCCATACCTTCATCAACGACCACGTCGAGGAGGTGCGCTCGGCCGTGATCTACGAGAAACCCCGTTCCGTGATCAAATGCAACTACGTCTGGAAGCGGACCGATCGATGGATCAACTTCCCGTGGAGCTGCGAGGATCCGGTCGTGGAACGTGCTGGCCAGGTCCTCGACGCCTGACGCGGCAGACGTTGGACCAGGGGCAGGGATGACCTAAGGCCCTACGCGGCCCAGCCAGCCCGGTGTCTACTAGAGCACGGCACGACCTGATCGGTATCAGCCGGAAGCGGACGCGGCCCGTGGGATCAGCATCCCCGCGCGCAAGCAGTGTTCGACTCACTGCCGTGCCACTTCGGGGCCCGACGTGGCCGGCCCCATCCGGGCCGCTTCCAGCGCCAGCAGCGCCACGTGCAGCGACGTCCGTGATTCGGCCGAAGCCAGGTCGGTGCCGAGGATGCGCTCGATCCGCCGGAGCCGCTCGTAGAACGTCGGCCTGGCCAGGTGCGCGTTCGTGGCCGCCGCCGCCTTGTTACCCCCGGCCGCGAGGTAGGCGGCGAGTACGTCGAGCAGCGAGGTGTCCGGCTCGGCGGCGAGCAGCGGGCCCAGTTCCCGCTCCACGAACGTCTGCACCCGCGGGTCGTCGCGGAGCAGGTGGAGCAGGCCCCGCAAGCGCAGGTCGGCCAGCCGGTAGAACGGCGGCCGATCGGAGCCGCCATCGGGGCCCCAGCCGTCCAGTCGTTCGGCGGCCACGTCGGCCACCTGGCTGGCCTCGAGGAACGAGCGGCGGACATCCCTGATCGACCCAGCCGCGGCGCCGACCCCGATCACCAGGGTGTCGCCGGAGCCGCCGGGCCGCTCCGTCATCCGCGCCGCCAGGCCAGCGAGAACGCGATCCGGGTCGGCGCGCGGGCTGAGCGAGAGCATCGCCCCGGCCCGGGCGTCGTCCAGCGTTCCGACCAGGGCCGGGATCCGCTCGGCGCGGCAAGCGGCGGCCGCCGCGTCGGCGACATCCAGCACCCGCGCATGGGCGGACACGCCCAATGGCCCCGGAAACCCGGAAGGATCGCGCAGCCTGAGCACCAGGGCGATGAGCTGGCGCCCGTCCACCGGGACCCCGAGCGCCCTGGACCGCACCGCCGCCTCGGCCGGGTCGGCGTGCGCCTGGCTGATGATGCCGGTGATCAGCGTCCGGTGGGCCTGCCGGTCCAGGCTCTCGGCGTGCCTGGTGAGCAGGCGGCCGAGGGCCAGCGTGGTGGCGGCCCGCTCGATGAGCACGGTGTCCGTGCCGCCGGGCGGCTCGTCACAGACCAGGATCACCCGGCCCCAGTCCTCGCCCCGCGCGCCGACCGGCGTGAAGAGCCACCCCGACGCCTCGTCGTAAGCCGTCCGCCCGGAAGCCCCCCGCCCGGAAGTACTGAGCGCCCGGCTGCGCCGGGCGAACCCGGCCAGCAGCCGCGCCGGATCGGCGCTGGCCGGCTCGCAGGCCAGCACCCGGTGCGACAGGTCGGCCAGGATCACCGGCGGCCGGCCAGGATCGCGGCCTGCCGGACGATCTCGTCGGGCGACGCGCCGGCCACCGAGAGCTCGGTGAAGACCTCGTGCAGCCGCTCCGACGCGCGCAGTTCCCCGAGCTGCGCGTCGATGATCCTGGCGTGCACCGCCTCGGTGATCTCGACGAACGGGACCTCGCGTTCGAAGGCGATCAGCGTCAGCCCGCTCATCGCCGCGGCGCGCACCAATGCGGCAGGCAGCGCCCCGACGTACCGGCGGCCGAGCTCGACCGCCAAAGCGCTCACCCCGGCGCCGGCCAGATCAGCAGCATAGCGAGCCAGCAGCGACGGCTCGGCAGGCAGCGCCACCCCGGTGGTCAGCACCAGCTCCCCGCCTTGCAGCAGATGCGCCGCGTCCGCCAGCTCCAGGACATGCACCCAGCGGACCCGGGCTCCCAGGCCGTCGGAACCCGCGACCACCTGCGGACTGCCGCGGCGGATCACGTCGAGGCCGAGCAGGTCGTTAAGCGTGGGCAGCATAAACAAAGAGTAAGGCTAAGGACAAGAAAACTTACACAGTGTCCATTCCATCCAGTGACTGGAACAAGGAAGACTAGGGACCATGTTCTGAGCTACTCGCCCGCCATCGCGCGGTCATCCCGAACTGGGTCGGTATCTACTACGACGAGCCGATCGAGATCGTCAGCGGCAAGGGCTGCCGGGTCACCGACGCCCAGGGCCGCGGCTACCTTGACTTCTTCGCCGGCATCCTCACCAACATGCTCGGCTACGACGTGCCCGAGGTCCGCGACGCGGTCGAGCGGCAGATCGCCAGCGGCGTCGTGCACACCTCGACGCTGTACCTGATCCGCGGCCAGGTCGAGCTCGCGGAGAAGATCGCCAGGCTCTCCGGCATAGAAAACGCCAAGGTGTTCTTCACCAACTCAGGCACCGAAGCCAACGAGACCGCGCTGCTCGCCGCGCTGACCGAGCGGCGGGCCAGCAATGTTCTCGCCATGCGCGGGAGCTATCACGGCCGGTCGTTCGGCGCCGTCAGCGTGACGGGCAACGCCGCCTGGAAGATGTCGGGCCTCAGCCCGTTCGGCACCCATTACCTGCATGGTGCGGACCGGCAGCTGGCCGCCTACGCCGGCCTGTCCGACGCCGACTACATCAAGGCCTGCGTGGACGACCTGCGGGCGCTGCTGGCCGGCGGCATCCACCCGGCCGACGTCGCGTGCCTGCTGGCCGAGCCGGTGCAGGGCGTGGGCGGGTTCACCATGCCGCCCGACGGGCTGCTCGCGGCGTACAAGGAGGTCCTCGACGAGCACGGCATCCTGCTGATCTCGGACGAGGTGCAGACCGGCTGGGGCCGGACCGGCGAGCACTTCTGGGGCATCGGCGCGCACGGGGTCACCCCGGACGCGATGACGTTCGCCAAGGGCCTCGGTAACGGCTTCGCCATCGGCGGCGTGGTGGCCCGCGGCGACCTGCTCGACGGGATCCGCGGCAACGGCATCTCCACCTTCGGCGGCAACCCGGTCGCGACCGCGGCGGGCAACGCCACCCTCGACTACGTGCTCTCCCACGACCTGCAGCGCAACGCCGCGGTCACCGGCGGCCTGATCATCGGCGGCCTGCGCGAACACGCTAAGAACCTCGGCATCGTCGGCGAGGTGCGCGGCAAGGGCCTGATGTTCGGCGTCGACCTGGTCGATCCGGCTACCAAGAAGCCGAGCCCGCCGCTGGCCGGCCAGATGCTCGAGGCGACCAGGGAACGCGGGCTGCTGATCGGCAAGGGCGGCCTTTACGGGCACACGCTGCGGATGGCGCCGCCGCTGACGCTGACCGAGGCCGAGGCGAAGGAGGGGCTCGGCATCCTGACTGATGCCCTCACCGCGGTGAACGAGGAGGCGACCGCCAGGTGAAGCACGTAACGCACTGGATCGGCGGCAAGCCGTGGGACGGCGAGGCCGAACGCCACGGCGACGTCTACGACCCGGCAACCGGGCAGGTCAGCGGCCAGGTCGACTTCGCCGCGCCCGCCGAGGTAGACCTCGCGGTCGCGGCGGCCAAAGATGCGTTCCAGGACTGGCGGCGCGTATCGCTGGCCAGGCGCGCCTCGGTGCTGTTCGCGTTCCGCGAGCTGCTCCGCGCGAACACCAAGAACCTGGCCCAGCTGATCACCGAGGAGCACGGCAAGGTCGCGACCGACGCGGCCGGCGAGGTCACCCGCGGCCTCGAGGTCGTCGAGTTCGCCTGCGGCATCCCGCACCTGCTCAAGGGCGGGTTCTCGGAAAACGTCTCCACCGGGGTGGACTCGTATTCGATCCGGCAGCCGGTCGGCGTGGTCGCGGGCATCACCCCGTTCAACTTCCCGGCCATGGTGCCGATGTGGATGTTCCCGCTGGCCATCGCGTGTGGCAACACGTTCGTGCTCAAGCCGTCGGAGAAGGACCCGTCCGCGTCGCTGCTGCTCGCCTCGCTGTGGGCCGAGGCCGGGCTGCCGGACGGCGTGTTCAACGTGGTGCAGGGCGACAAGGTGGCGGTGGACGCGATCCTCGGCCACCCCGACATCAAAGCGGTCAGCTTCGTCGGCTCCACGCCGATCGCCAGGTACGTGTACGAGAACGGGACCAGGGCGGGCAAGCGCGTGCAGGCCCTCGGCGGTGCCAAGAACCACATGGTGGTGCTGCCCGACGCCGATCTTGACCTGGCCGCGGACGCCGCGACCTCGGCCGGGTTCGGCTCGGCGGGCGAGCGCTGCATGGCGGTCTCCGCCCTGGTCGCGGTCGACCCGGTCGGCGATGAGCTAGTCGGCCGGATCAGGGACCGAGTGGCAAACCTCAGGGTCGGCCCGGGCTCGGACGACAGGTCCGAGATGGGCCCGCTGGTCACCGGGCCGCACCGGGATAAGGTCGCGTCCTACCTGGACAGCGGCGTCCGCGAGGGCGCCACGCTGGCCGTGGACGGCCGGGTTCACCCGGTGATCGGCGGGGCGGACACCGGCTTCTGGCTCGGGCCGAGCGTCTTGGACCACGTCACCCCGGAGATGAGCTGCTACACCGACGAGATCTTCGGGCCGGTGCTGAGCGTGCTGCGCGCCCCGACCTACGAGGACGCCGTGGACCTGGTCAACAACAGCCCGTACGGCAACGGCGTGGCCATCTTCACCAACGACGGGGGAGCAGCCCGCCGGTTCGTGTCCGACGCCGAGATCGGCATGGTCGGGGTGAACGTGCCGATCCCGGTGCCGATGGCGTACTACTCGTTCGGCGGCTGGAAGGCCTCGCTGTTCGGCGACACGCACGTGCACGGCACCGAAGGCGTGCACTTCTACACCCGCGGGAAGGCGGTCACGTCCCGCTGGCTCGACCCGAGCCACGGCGGCGTCAACCTCGGCTTCCCGGTCAGCACCTAGCGGCACGCGGCCAGGCCGGCCAGGGTCCGCACGCCCTGGCCGGCCCGGCCCTCGTGCCGTCAGCGGACAGTCACGTGGCCGAGAGTGGCCGGGAGCGCCTGGGCGCGCAGCACGGTCAGCGCGTTGCTGGAACGTCACCGTGGTGTTCACCACGCCGCCGGCCAACCTGGACATCACCAGCGGCGGGGGAGACGTCACCATCCTGCTCCCGAGCGGCAGCACCCACTACGCCATCACGCCCATCCCCGGCGGCGGCAACTACAGTCCCTCCCCTTCGGTGCCGACCAGCTCGACGTCCGGCAACACGATCAGGGTGGACAGCGGCGGCGGCAACATCAACATCGCGCAAAGCTAGCTGAGAGCAGCCATGCTGCCCCTGGGACGCCGGCACCTGACCCGCTGCCTCTCGTGTCGGTTCCGCCGTCCTCGCATCGGCTCCGCTACGATGGTCATATGAGCGAGCTCCCGTCAGACGACCACCACGAGGTCATCCATCTTGGCGAGGAGACGGCTGTCGTCGTACCGCTGGGCGAGTACCGGCGGCTACGCTGCGATGCGCTCCGCGTGCAGCTCATCGAGCAGGCCGACGAGGATGAGGCCGTTGCCCTGGCCAGCTATCGCGCGCAGCAGGCGGCCGGCGCCGCTGTCACCGTACCGCAGGCCGAGGTACGCCGCCGATTTGGGCTATCAGCTCGGTGAATTACTCCGTCACCTGGAGCGAGCAGGCAGTGTCTGCGTGATCTCGGTACCTCACGGATGACCCCGCAGGTTTAGCCCAGCTTCTCGATACCACCGACCTCCTCGCCGATAACCCGCGTCCTGCGGGCGCATTCCCGTACGGCAGCGATAACTTGCTGCGGATTCGCGTCGGCCGATACCGGGTGCTCTTTGAGATAGATCCAGTGGCACGGTCCATCACTGTGCTGCACGTCGGTCGTGTCGCATGACGTCAGCGGCCCATCCGGAGTGAGTCGAGGAGCGTGGTGAGGTTCTGGGTGCCGAGGTTGGCGGGCACGGAGACGTAGAACACGGCCGGGGCCTGGCCCGCGCCGCGGTCGACGACCACCACGGCACCCAGTTCGCTGCTCCAGGTCAGGCCCTGGCTCGCGCCGTCCGGGTAGTTCATCAGAAACTTGACGATCCAAGCCTGGTGCCCGCTGACCTGCACCGCGGAGCTTTCCTCGGTCGTGCGGGAATGCGGCACACCGGCGTAGTAGGCCGGGTCCAGCGCGCCGACCAGGCCCATCGCGGCCGGCTTGAGGTCGGCCGGGCCCGCGTACGCGAACTGCTGCTGGAGCTGTCCCGAGCAGGCCAGGCCGTGCCAGTCGATGACGGACCCGCCCATGCTGACATGCCCGGCCACGGTGTTCTGGCCCGCGGTCCAGTTGAACATCGGCGTGTTCAGGTCGGACGGGCAGCCCTGCTGCCAGGGCGAGGCGAGCAGCCGGTAGGACAGGCCGGACGAGGTGTCGGTCACCTGCGGGTACGTCACCGTGGTGCGGTGGTTGCCTGGCGACACCCGGTGCGCCGCTCCCGAGGCGATCCCGTGGCTGGCCGTCCGAGCCGAGGCGGACAGCGCGGCCGGCTGGGCCACCGTCGGAACCTTCGCGATTTCCTTGACGAACAGGGCAATGACCACCAGGACCGCCGTCGTGGCCCCGGCCAGCAGCCAGAGCATCCGCCGCTGGCGGCGACGGCGCTTGCGGCGCCGGGCCGAGATGCGGCTCTCACGGACCAGCCGGTCCCAGCCTGGCGAGGCCATCTCCATGCCGTCAGGTTAAACGTCGCATACCCGGCGAAAGAAGGCCTCAGCCGGACATGATTACCGCAACGTCGGCACACCGCCGCACCCCACCACCTCACCCATATCCCCAAACCCCCACAAACCGGGCATCAGCGAGTCCCGGCTACCGGGGATTCCGCTTCCCGGCTTGCATCAGCGCCCGCACGCGGGCGCTGAGCTGTATGGCCAGTGTGCGGGCGTCGCCGGATTGCGCGGCGAGCTAGCCTGGCTGCCTGCGGTGCCGGGTCACGGCGCCAGCCTGAACGGCGGGTACCGATCGGTGACCAGGACGAACGCGTAGGCGGCGACCCGGTTGTGCCAGCGGAATACGCCTTCGACGAAGCTGAATATGCCACGTGGATAACGGCCGGTGAACAAGATCGCGAACCAGGTCACGATCACCGCGAAGAACGCAGCGATTTCCAGGAAGAACAGCACGATGTAGTGCGGGATGGCCAGCAGCCATTTGACCAGCGGCAGCCACCGGTTGAGGTCCGTGGCCGCGTCCGGATAGGCGTAATCAAGCTGGACCCACTGGTGGTCGTCGGTGGACGGATAACTGTCGTTCATCAGGGCTAGGTAGCTCCACACCCGGTTGATGAAGCGCTGCAGTTCCAGGTTCCAGTCGAACCACCACCGGGGGTACTTTTGCCTGAACAAGATCATCAGCAGCGGGCCGAAGAACAGCAGGCCGCCCGCGCCCGCGGGGCCGTAGTACGTGGTGGTGTGGTGGAGTGTGGAGGTGCTTCCCGCGGATTCCCAGGTCGCGCCGGAAACGGTGCCGAGCACGATCGCGATCGGGATGATCACGAAAATCCGGAAGAACGAGGTCAGCCGGTTGAGCGGCCGTTCCGGGTACTCGACGGCAAACTGAACAGGATACTGAGCTGGATACGGACCCTGATCCGTGGTCATAATGCCCTCCTTTGTGGCCAGTTCCGGATGCATACCCGTTGTCGGGCATCCTCAATGATCGGCTCATTCCGGTACTCCCAATCCTCACTTCGTGCCTACCACCGCAGGGAAGCACAGGTAAGGGACCCAACGTCTTCCGCATGAAGCTTGCGTCCACTGCACAGCGCTAGCTGCAGCTGAGGCGAACGTCATCAGAAGGGACCGTCCTTTGCCTCTGATTGCTTCCGTTCCGGAGATTCACGCTGGCGGGTGTGGGACTTAGACAACACCCCTCTTCTCGGTAGGGTGCCACATCCATGGAATCGGGTCGGGCTAGACGGCGGCGGGGGCGGGGAGGGGGGCCGCTTCCTCGGCGCGGACGGCGGCACGGCTGAAGGCCAGGGTCACGACGAAGCCGAGGGCCAGGGCCACCAGCACGCCGAGGTTGGCGAAGGCCCACGCGCCGGTCTTGCCGCCCAGGCCGAACGGGCCGAGCAGGTAGCCCTGCCAGGTCAGCCAGCTGGCCGAGCTGTTGGTGACCAGGCCCCAGCCGATCCCGGTGGACACCAGGACCAACAGCACGGGCAGCCACCTGACGTCGCCGTAGCGGCCCGACGGGGTGAACAGCTCGGGCTCCGCGTAGTCCCGCCGCCGCAGCGCGATGTCCGCCAGCATGACCCCGCACCAGGCGGCGATCGGCACGCCGAGCGTGATCAGGAAGCCTTCGAACTGGCCGATGAAGTTGTGCGCGACGAACACCACGTAGATCGTGCCGAGGGTCATCACCGTGCCGTCGATCAGGGCGGCCGCCCACCGCGGCACCCGGACGCCGAGGCTCAGCAGGGCCAGCCCGGAGGAGTAGATGTCGAGCACCGAGCCGCCGATCAGGCCGAGCACGGCCACGATGGCGAACGGTACCAGGAACCAGGTGGGCAGCAGGGTCGCGAGCGCCCCGACCGGGTTGGCGCCGATCGCCGAGCTCAGGCTGCTCGACGAGCCCGCGAGCAGCAGTCCGAACACCAGCAGGAAGATGGGCGCGATAGAGGAGGCGAACGTGGTCCACCCGACCACGCCCGCACCGGAGGACCGCCTCGGCAGGTAGCGCGAGTAGTCCGCGGCGACGTTGACCCAGCCGAGCCCGAAGCCGGTCATCACGAACACGAGCGCGCCGATGACGGCCTCGGCCGAGCCACTGTGGATGGCGGACACGGTGTGCCAGTGGATATGGTCCGCCACGAGCGCGATGTACACGACGGTGAACACGCCGGTCACGATGGTGATCCAGGTCTGCAGGCGCATGATCAGGTCGAAGCCCATCACGCCGCCGAAGATGGTCAGCCCGACCACGATGATCAGCGCGACGACCTTAGTACCGTTGCCGCCACCCCAGCCGAGGCGCTGGAATACGGTCGCCGTGGCCAGCGTGGCCAGGATGACGAGCACGGTCTCCCAGCCCACGGTCAGCAGCCACGAGATCACCGTGGGGAGCTTGTTGCCGTTGACCCCGAACGCGGCCCGGCTGAGCACCATGGTCGGAGCTGAGCCCCGCTTGCCCGCCACCGCGATGAACCCGCAGGCCAGGAACGACAGCACGATCCCGACGACGCCGACGACCAGCGCCTGCCAGAACGAGATGCCGAAGCCGAGCACGAACGCACCGTAGCTGATGCCCAGCACCGAGATGTTCGCCGCGAACCAAGGCCAGAACAGGTCCCGCGGGTGGCCCTTGCGCTCGTTCTCGGCGATGACGTTGATGCCGTTCATCTCGACCTGAAGCGGCCGTAGCTCTGCGGCACTCGTAGCGGCACTCGTAGCGTCAGTCATGGCAAGTCTCCCTCACACGGTCCATGATTGCTTTGCGCTGCGCCCCATCGACCGGTATGTGGGCGCCATTGATGAAGCTGGCCAGCGGCGAGGCGAGGAACGTCACCAGCGCCGCGACTTCTTCCGGCTCGCAGATGCGGCCGAACGGGATGGACTGCTCGGCCAACTCGCGCGCGCGCTCCTGGCTCACGCCCTTGTCACGGGCGAAGGCCTTCTCCAGCGTGTCCCACCGGTCGGTGTTCACCGGGCCGGGGTTGACCGTGTTGATCCGCACTCCGTACCGCCCGTACTGCTCGGCGACCGAGGAGGCGAAGTTGATGTCCGCGGCGTTGGCCACGCCGGCCGTCATCTCCCAGTAGCTGGGCTTGAGGCCGTCGTTGCCGACGACGAGCACGATCGCGCCCTCGCCCCGCTGGCGCATGTGCGGGATGACCGCGCGCACCGAGCGGACGTAGCCCATGAACTTCAGGTTGAGGCTCGCCATCCACTGCTCTTCGGTCAGGTCCTCGAGCAGGCCACCGGGTGAGCTGCCCGCGCAGGTGACCAGGATGTCGATCGTGCCGAACCGCTCGAGGGTAGCGTCGACGCAGCGCTGGACCTCCTCGGTCACGCTCATGTCCCCGGCCAGCGGGAGCACCGCCCGGCCGGTGTCGACGGCGATCTTCTCCGCGGCGGCTTCCAGCGGGGCGGCGGTCCGGGCGGTGATGACCACGTTGCAGCCCTCGCGGGCGAGGAACTCGGCCACGCATCGGCCGATGCCCTTGCTGGCGCCCGTGACCAAGGCGACCTTGCCGTCTAGCCGCAGATCCACCGCAACCCCTTCGTCTCGCTACAGCATCACACCCAGTCGGCCTGTTCCCGCGCTGGCCGCGGGGTTTTACGTCGTACGGCGCGGTCCCGCGCCCTCGGTGAGCTGGATGGTATACCAAATATCAACCAGGCGGAAGATCCAGTTTGTCCCCCGTGGGCGCTCAGCCGGGAGCGGGCCTGATTGCCGTTGTCCGGACAGGCCAGGTGAAATGTCATTATCGTGGCATAGGGAGCGGCTACCGCCCTCGTAGGCCCGCATGGTCACGTTGCCGTTGCGCGCCCCACCGCATTGCGAGCGGAGGTTCGTGAGCTGCACTGCCGCAATCACCACTGGCGAAATCACCATCGGCTCAGGTGCCTGACCGGCCTACGAGGCCCGGCCAGACCAGGCCGATCGCTGATCACGCCCGGCCTTGCGGTGATGACATGAACGGCGCGGCGGACTCCGGCCTGCCCGGCCCAGCCCAGCTGGGCTCGGGATCGCCGGGCTGGGGACCGCCGGGCAAGATCGCCGGCTACCGGCTGGACCGGCAGGTCGGGCAGGGCAGCACGGCGGCCGTATACCTCGCCTACGACAAGCGGCTGCGCCGCCAGGTGGCGGTCAAGGTGCTGGCGCCGGACCCGGACCGCGACGCGGCCGTCCGGACCAGGATGATCCGCGAATCCCAGGCCGCCGTCGCGGTGGACCATCCGCACATCCTGCCCGTCTTCGAGGCGGGCGAAGCGGACGGGACCGTGTACGTCGCCATGCGCTACGCCCGCGGCGGGGACGCGCGGTCGCTGCTCAGCCGGCTCGGGCCGCTTCCGCCCGGCTACGCCTGGCGCATCATCGCCCAGATCGCGTCGGCCCTCGATGCCGCGCACGCGCGCGGCTTGATCCACCGCGACGTCAAGCCCGCCAACATCCTCCTCGACGCCGGCGACCCGGCCGCCGGGCACCCGCCCGGGCAGGCTGGCGGCCAGGAGCCCGACCACGCCTACCTCTCCGACTTCGGGATCGGCCAGGCCTTCTGGCCCGGCCGTGTCATCGCGGCGCATCAGATAGGCGACACCCTCCATTACCTCTCGCCCGAGCAAATCGAGGGCCGCGCCCTCGACGGCCGGGCCGACCTCTACTCGCTGGCCTGCACCGCATTCGAGCTGCTGTGCGGCACGCCGCCATTCGGGCCTGACCAGGGCCTGACCCTCATGTACGCGCAGCTCTACGCGTCACCGCCGGCCGTGACCGCGCGGCGCGCCGATCTGCCCGCGGCCGTGAACTCGGTACTGGCCACCGGCGCTGGCGAAGGACCCGGCCTGCCGCTATACGAGCTGCAGCCGGTTTGCCGAGGAACTGCGCGCGGCGCTAGGCCTGAGGCCTGGCGGGCCGGCCTCGCCGTGGGCCCGCACGTCCGTCCCCGTGGGCCTAGGTGCGGCGGGCGATCTGGCTGGGCTCGATCCGGCTGGGCTCGATCCGGCTGGGCTCGATCCGGCTGGGCTCGATCCTGGCGGCCCCCATCCCGGCCGTTCCGATCCTGAACCGTCCGCGCCGCGCCGTCGCGCCCTGCGGCCCGTGCTGGCAGCCGCAGCGGTGGTCGCCGTGATCGTCGCGGCCGCATCTGGCTTCGCCCTGTCGAAGCAGTCGGGCCCGGCCGCGTCGTCACCGGCCGCGTCCTCTCGATCGCCGTCGGCATCAACCGCATCGCCACCAGGGGCGTCATCGGCGTCGGGGGCGGCCACGGCGCCCGCGTCGGCCACTGGCCGCCCAGCAGGCGGCGGCCCTGAGCACGCTGCTGACGTCGAGCGCCGCCGCCCGGACGGCGCTGCACCAGGCCGTCAACCAGGTCGGTGCGTGCGCGAACCTGTCCGGCGCGGTCAGCCAGCTGCAGACCGTGGTGAACCAGCGGGCCAGCGAGTACGGCCGGGCATCGACCCTGCCGACCTCGGCCCTCCCGGACGGCGCGCAGCTGAAGTCCGAGCTGGTCGCCGCGCTGGGCAGCTCGCTGACGGCCGACCGGGACTACCTGACCTGGGCGCAGCAGCAGCTCTCCGGCGGGTGCACGCCGTCCAGCCAGTCCAGCGCCTACCTCGCCGCGTACAGCGCCAGCCAGCTGGCTGACGCCGCCAAGCAGGCCTTCGTGCAGGTGTGGAATCCGGTCGCGGCCAAGTACGGCGTGGCGCAGAACTCACCCCGCGACATCTAGCCCCGGCCGCCGATGGCGCCGGGCCGCGACGCTGGCGTCGGCGCGGACCGCGGCTCAGGTCAATGCGCTGCGGACGATCTTGCCAAGCTGGTTACGGGGCAGCTCGGCCAGCCGGAACACCCGCTTGGGGCACTTATACCCGGCCAGCAGCGTCCGGGCGTGCGCGATGAGAGCGGCCTCATCGAACTCGTGCCCGTCCCGCAGCACCACCCAGGCGGTCACCCGCTCGCCCCACCGCTCGTCGGGGACCCCGGCCACCGCGGCCTCCGCCACCGACGGATGGCCCTCCAGGGCGATCTCCACCTCGCGCGGGTACACGTTCATGCCGCCGGAGATGATCATCTCCTTGGTCCGGCCGCGGATCACCAGGTGCCCGGTGGCCGGCTCCACGGACCCGATGTCGCCGGTGCGGAACCAGCCGTCCGGGGTGAACGCGGCCTCGGTGGCGGCCGGGTCGTTCCAGTAACCCGCGAAGACGTGCGGCCCGCGCAGCTGGATCTCGCCGTCCGCGCCAGGATCCGCCGAGCCATCCGCAGCCCGGATCCTGGCCAGCACGCCGGGCAGCGGCACCCCGATCGTGTCCCCGCGCGGTTCCGCGACCGGGTTGGAGACGTCCAGCCCGCTCTCCGTCGTGCCGTACCTGACCAGCGGCAGCTGCCCGAGCACGGCCGGCAGCCGGGCGGCCAGCGCCGGGCTCAGCGGAGCCGAGCCGCAGACGGCCAGGCGCAGATCCCGCAGCCCGCCGGCCAGCGCGGCCGGGGATCCGAGCAGCGCCTGGTAGATGGTGGGCACCGCGAACAGCACGCTGGCCCGGGTGTCGCCGGCCGCCTGCACCAGGTCGGCCGCCGAGAACTTCGACCGGATGTGCACGGTGCCGCCGCGAGATCAGCGCGGCGTTCAGCCCGCCCAGGCCGTGCTGGTGATAAAGCGGCAGCGCGTGTACCAGCACGTCATCGGCGTGCCACTGCCAGGCCGCCATCGCCGCGCGGATCGAGACCGTCAGCTGGCGGTGGGTCAGCGGCACCCCCTTGGGCCTGCCGGTGGTGCCCGAGGTGTACGCGAGCAGCGCCGTGTCGTACGGCCGGACCGCGATCCCGGTAGCCGGCCTCGCCTGTCCGGGCAGTTCCCGGACGTCCGCCGTCGCCAGCGCGGGACCGTGCCCAAGGCCGGCCAGCAGCCGCGCGGGTTCGCGGTCGGCGAAGGCCAGCACCGCGCCGGAGTCGGCGAGCAGGTGCCCGAGTTCGGCGGCGGTGTAGCCCGGGTTAGCCAGGACAACCACGGCCCCGGCCCGCAGGGCGCCCAGATAGCAGCGCACGAAGCCGATGCTGGAGCCGGCCGCGAGCAGTACCCGGTCGCCGGGTTTCACCCGTCTGGCCAGCCATGCCGCCACCCGGCCGGCAGCGTCGTCAAGCTCGGCGTGGGTGACTGCCTCGCCGTCCACGGTGACCGCGACCCGGTCCGGCACGCGGCTGGCGGACGCGGCCGCCAGCGCGGGAAGGCTCTCGTCGCCCAAGCCAGCGACGTAGGCCGGCACATCGGCCACTCCGGGCAGATGCGTCCGCCAGCCGGCCAGGCTCCAGTCCTGATAGGCGTTCATGAAGCCGGGGGAGCCGACATCGCGCGGGTCCAGGCCGAACGGTTAGCCGACCGTTCAGCCCGCAGCCGGTCGAGCAGCCCGCCCGCCGCCATCACCGCCTTGATCCCGGATTCCCCGGCCCCGGTGCCCCGCCCGGCCAGGTCGGCGGCGATCCCCTCCGCCACCCGTTCCGGGTCGCCGCACACCTGGTTGACCAGCCCGAGCGCCAGCGCCTCCGGCGCCTCCAGCCAGCGGCCGGTCAGCACCAGGTCCATGGCCGTGGCCCGGCCGACCAGGTTGGGCAGCAGCCAGGCGCCCACCGTGAGATTCACGCCGGGCGGGCCGGTCCAGCGCAGCCGCGCGGCGGGTCCGGCGATCCGCAGGTCGCAGGCGGCGGCCAGTTGCGCGCCGCCACCCACCGCTGGCCCGGTCAGCACGGCAATCACCGGCCCGGGCCTGGTCACGATGGTCTCGCAGCAGTCGTAGACCAGGTCGGAGACGGCAGCCCGTTCGGCATCGGTAATGGTCAGGTCGGCCCCGGAGCAGAACACCCGCGGATCGGCGCTGCCCAGCAGGACCGGTACCTCGGGTTCGGCGGCCAGCGAGTCCGTCACGGCACGCAGCAGGCCCACGTCGAGCGCGTTGCGCCGCTCCGGCCGGGAAAGGCGCAGCCAGCGGTAGCCAGCCGAGCTGGTCTCGACGGCCAGATGAGGATGCGGCATGCTCAGGCTCTCTCCAGGCGGGGACTCCCGGACCACAGTGCTCCCGAAACGCGGGGGCTCCCGAAACGCGAGGCTTCCGAAACGCCTGAAATATGGTATACCAAATAAACCGAGCCTCGACGGGACCGGTCCGGGACTCGGCCGACCCGGAGGAGCCTGGTGAAGCCAGCGCCGTTCGCCTACCATCGCGCGCACAGCGTGGCCGAGGCGGTCGCGCTGCTCACCGAACTGGGCGATGAGGCGAAGATCCTGGCCGGGGGCCTGAGCCTGGTCCCGATGATGAACTTCCGGCTGGCCCGGCCCGCCGCGCTGGTGGACGTCTCCCGGATCGGGGGCCTGAGTTACCTGCGAGCCGACGCCACGGACGGGCTGCGCATCGGCGCGCTCACCACTCATCGCGCGGTCGAGATCAGCCGCGACCCGGCCGTCCTGTGCGACTTCGGCGTGCTGCCCCGGTCGGCCCGGTGGATCGGCCACTACCCGATCCGCAGCCGGGGCACGTTCGGCGGCAGCATCGCGCACGCCGACCCGGCCTCGGAGTGGTGCCTGCTGGCCGTCCTCCTGGACGCCCGGGTGGTGCTCACCGGGCCGGACGGGCAGCGGACCGTCCCGGCCGCCGATTTCTTCGAGGGGTACTACAGCACCGCGGCCGAACCCGACGAGATGATCACCGAGCTCTGGTTCCCGGCGCCCGCGCCGCAGGCGGTGCTCACCGAGTTCGCCCAGCGGCAGGGCGACTTCGCGGTGGTCGCGGCCGCCGTATCCGCGGACATCGCGGACGGCGTCTGCCGCCAGGGCCGCGTGGTCCTGGGCGGTGTCGGCCCGCTGCCGGTCGAGGTGGACGCGGGCCCGCTGGGCGGCCAGCCTGCCACCGCGCAAACCTGGCAGGCCATGGGGGAGCACGCCGCCCGCCAGATCGACCCTCCCGAGGACGGGCACGGCGACGCCGGGTTCCGGCGCAGGCTGGCCACCACCCTGGTCTCCCGCGCGCTCGCCGAGGCGAACCGGCTCGCCGAGGCTAGCCAACCCGGCGAGGCTAGCCAACCCGGCGGGGAACGCGGGTGAGCCCCCGGGGCGCCCCGGCCGCGGGCTTCGACGGCCGCTGGGTCGGCACCGCCGTGCCCCGCAAGGAAGACCGCCGGATGCTGATGGGCCGGAGCCGGTTCACCGGTGATCTCACCCGCCCGGGGATGCTGCATGCCGCGTTCGTCCGCAGCCCGCACGCTCACGCCGTGGTCAGCAAGATCGACGTCACTGCCGCCAGCCAGGCTCCGGGCGTGGAGCGCCTGTTCACCGCGGAAAACCTCGGGCATCCGTACCTGCTCGCGCTGCTCGAGCGGGACGAGTTCGTCCCCACCTCGATGCCCATCCTGGCCGGCGACCGGGTCCGGTTCGTCGGCGAGCCGGTGGCGATCGTCGTCGCCGACGACGCCTACCGCGCCGAGGACGCGGCCGAACTGGTCGAGGTGGACTGGGACCCGCAGCCCGTCGTGATGAGCATGGAAACCGCCAGCGCCGCCGGCGCCCCCCGGCTGCACGACCGCGGTAACTGCCTGGTCGACCTGCTGATGTTCGACGACGACCGGCTCCCGCAGATTTTCGCCGCGGCGAAGACATGCGTCAGCGCCACCTTCCGCAGCGCCCGGGTCGCCGCCCTGCCGCTGGAGGGACGGGCCTGCCTGGCCGAATGGGATGACCGCGACGACCAGTTGGTCATGCACGTCTCCACCCAGGTTCCGCACCAGGTCCGTTCGGGGGTCGCCCAGGCGCTGAACCTCCCGGAGCGCGCTATCCGGGTGATCGCCCCGGACGTCGGCGGCGGGTTCGGGCTGAAATGCGTGGTGGGCCGGGAGGAGGTGGCCGTGGCGGCGGCCGCGCTGCGGCTGCGCCGGCCGGTGCGCTGGACCGAGGACCGGCAGGAGAACCTGACCGCCGCCTTCCACGGCCACGAGCAGCGCTACCAGGTCCGGGCCGCCTTCGACTCCCGCGGCCGGATCCTGGGCCTGGACGCGGAGATCGCCTGCGACACCGGGGCCTACTCGGCGTTCCCGTTTACCTGCGCGGTCGAGCCGCTGATGGCCGCCACCGAGCTGCCCGGCGTGTACAAGGTGCCCGCGTACCGGGCCCGGGGCCGCGCCATCGCCACCAACAAGGCCCCGGCCGCGCCGTACCGGGGCGTGTCCCGGCCGCAGATCGTGCTGGTCATGGAGCGGCTGATGGAGAAGGCCGCGGCCATGCTGCGCCTCGACCCGCTGCAGCTGCGACGGGTCAACCTGATCGGCCAGGACGAGTTCCCCTACACCGGCGTCAACCAGATCACCTACGACGAGGGCAGCTACCGCGAGTCCCTCGACCTGGCCGAAGAACATGTCCGCCGGAAGGCGTGGCTGAGCGAAAGGGACCGGGTTCGCCAGGCGGGTCAGCGGGCCGGCATCGGCTACGCGTGCTTCTCCGAGCGCACCGGCTACGGCACCCCGACGATGTCCCAGCGCCGGATGCGGATGACCCCCGGCTACGACACCGCGCTGGTCCGGATGGACCCGACCGGCGAGGTCATCGTCACCACCGGGACCTGCGGGCACGGCCAGGGGCACGAGACGACGTTCGCGCAGATCGTCGCCGACCGCCTCGGCGTCCATCCCGACCAGGTCAGGCTGCGCCAGGGCGACACCGACCTGGCCTCCTACGGCTGGGGCACCTGGGGCAGCCGCTCGGTGGTGATCGGCGGCGGCGCGGCCGGCCGCGCCGCGGACATCGTGGCCGCCCAGCTCAGAAAGGTGGCCGCTGACCTGCTCGAGGCCAGCCCGGCCGACATCGAGCTGGCCGACGGCATGGCCCGGATCCGCGGCGACGACACCGCCGCCATCGGCATCCCCGAGCTGGCCAGGCTGGTTCACTTCCAGGCTCACCGGCTGGCCGAGGACCTCCGCTACGGCCTGGAGGCCCGGGCCAGCTTCGACCCGCCCGGCACCTTCTCCAACGCCTGCCACGCGGCCATGGTGGTGATCGACCCGGGTACCGGCGCGATCCGCCTGCACCGGTACCTGGTGGTCGAGGACTGCGGGGTGGTCATCAACCCGGTGGTGGTCGACGGGCAGGTGCGCGGCGGCGTCGCCCAGGGCGCGGCGGCCGCGCTGCTCGAGCGGGTCCGCTTCGACCCGGAAGGCCAGCCGGCCAGCGCCACCTTGATGGACTACCTGGCGCCCACCGCGGCGGAAATATGCGCGGTGGACATCGTCCACCTGCAGACGCCCTCCCGGTTCAGCGAGACCGGCGCGAAGGGGATGGGGGAGGGCGGCACGATCGGCGCCCCGGCCGCCGTCCTGAACGCCATCAACGACGCGCTGTCCGACACGGACGTGCGCTTCGACCACATCCCGGTGCTGCCGGACGAAGTCAGCGCTGCCCTCAGCCGAACCGGAGCGACCGCATGAAGGACATGCACCAGATCCGCCTCACCGTGAACGGCCGCGAGCACGAACTGGTCGTCGAGGCCCGCCGGACGCTGGCCGACATGCTCCGCCAGGACCTCGGCTACACCGGCACCCACCTCGGCTGCGAGCACGGCATCTGCGGGGCGTGCACCGTCATCCTGGACGGCGCTCCGGTGCGCGCCTGCCTGGTGTTCGGGGTGCAGGCCGACGGGGCCGAGGTGCGCACGGTGGAAGGGCTGGCCGACGGCGAGCAGCTATCGGACCTGCAGCAGGCGTTCAGCGATCACCACGCGCTGCAGTGCGGATTCTGCACCCCCGGCTTCCTCATGCTCGCCGAGGCGTACCTGGCTGAGGCGAACCTGGCTGAGGCGAACCCGGCCTGGGGCGAACCCGGCCGGCGCCGAAGGTGACGCCGGGCCGCTCACCGAGGAACAAGCCCGCGAGCTCGTCGCCGCCAACCTGTGCCGCTGCACCGGCTACCAGGGCATCGTCGAGGCGGTCCGGGCGACGGCGCAAGCCAGGCAGACGCACGCCAGGCAGAAACTATGACGGTGATCGGCGCCCGGCTGCCGCGCCACGAAGACCCCCGGCTGCTGCGCGGCCGCGGCCGGTTCGGCGACGACATCAGCGCCCCCGGCCAGCTGTGGGCCCGGATCGTCCGGTCCCCGTCGGCGTGTGGCCAGGTCCGCGGGGTAGACGTCACGGCAGCGAGAAAGGCCCCCGGCGTCACCGAGGTCGTCACGGCCGAAGACCTCCCGGCAGGCCTGGTCATCCCGGTGCGGCTCGCCATCGCCGGCACCGATCTGCGCGACTTCCTGCAGCCCGTTCTGGCCCGCGACACCGTCCGGTACGTGGGCGAGCCGCTCGCCGTCGTGGTCGGCGAGGACCCGTACGCCTGCGAGGACGCCGCCGAGCTGGTGCAGATCGACATCGCGGAGCAACCCGCGGCCCTCGACGCCACCAGCAGCGGCGACACGGCCGCCGAGCTCACCCGCGGCTACGGCGACACCGACGCGGCCTTCGCCGCCGCCGCGCACGCCGTCCGGATCGAGCTCGCCATCGGCCGGCACAGCGGCGTGCCGCTCGAGCCGCGCTGCCTGCTGGCCGTGCCCGGCCCGGACCGGGGCGAGCTGGCCATCTTCGGCATGACCAAGGTCCCGGTGTGGAACCGCGACCTGCTCGCGGGCATGCTCGGCGTCGACGAGACGCTGATCCGCGTGCACGCGATCGACGCGGGCGGCGGTTTCGGGGTCCGCGGCGAGTTCTACCCCGAGGATTTCCTCATCCCCTGGCTGGCCATGCAGACGGCCCGCCCGGTCAAGTGGGCCGAGGACCGGGCCGAGCACCTGATGGCGGTGAACCACTCCCGCGAGCAGCACCACCGCGTCGCGGCCGCCTTCGACGCCGACGGCCGGATCCTGGGCCTGACCGACGACATCGTCCACGACAACGGCGCCTACTGCCGCACCCACGGCGTCGCGGTCCCCGAACTCACCGTCGCCATGCTCCCCGGCCCCTACCGCGTGCCCGCCTACCAGGGGCGGGTGCGGGTAGTGCTGACCAACAAGACGCCGTGCGGCACCTACCGGGCACCCGGCCGGTTCGAGGGCACGGCGGCGCGCGAGCACCTCCTCGACGTGGCCGCCACCCGGCTCGGCATCGACCCGATCGCGCTGCGCGAGCGGAACCTGCTCACCAGGGCGGAAATGCCGCACGAACGCCCGATCAGCACCCTCGGCACCGACTTGATCCTGGATACCGGCGACTACCCGGCCCTGCTCGCGGCCGCGGTCGGGGAAGCCGACCGCCTCGGTTACCGCAGCCACCCGGCCACTGAGCCGGGGGACAGCCAGCGGCGCGGCTTCGGGCTGGCCATGTTCGTGGAGAAGAGCGGCCTCGGGCCGCAGGAGACCGCCGACGTGACCGTGAGCAGGTCCGGCGCCGTGCACGTCTACTCCGGCGGCACTTCGGTGGGCCAGGGCATCGAGACCGTGCTCGCGCAGATCGCGGCGGACGCCCTCGGCGTCGACCCGCGGGACGTGCGTGTCACGGCCGGGGACACAGCGACCCAGCCGTTCGGCGCCGGGTCCTGGGCCTCCCGGTCGACGGTGGTGGGCGGCAGCGCGGTGCACCAGGCCGCGGCCGCGGTCCGGGACCGGGCCATCGAACTGGCCGCCCGCATCCTCGAGGCCGCCGAGGGGGACCTCGACCTGGCCGGCGGCGCGATCAGCGTCCGCGGCGACCCGGAAACCACCCGCCTCACCCTGGCCGACATCGCCAGCGCCGCCGCACCCGCCGGCGGGTACCTGAGGCCAGGCGAGCCTGGCCGGACTGTCCGCCCGGCGACGGTTCGAGGTCTCGCACATGACCTACCCCTACGGCGTGCACGCCGCGGTGGTGGAGGTGGACACCGGGACCGGGCAGGTCCGGGTGCTGCGTTACCTGGTCGCCTACGAGGTGGGCCGCGCGATCAACCCGATGCTGGTGGAGGGCCAGCTCAGAGGCGGCGTGGCCCAGGGCATCGGCGGGGCGCTGTTCGAGGAGTTCCGCTACGACGAGGCGGGCCAGCCGCAGGCGATCACGTTCATCGAGTACCGGCTGCCCACCGCGGCCGAAATCCCGCCGGTCGACGTGCTGCTGTCCCAGGACGCTCCCGCGCCGGGCAACCCGCTCGGCGTGATGGGCGCGGGCGAGGGCGGCATCAACGCGGTCGGCGGCGCGGTGGCGAACGCGGTCCGGGACGCGCTTGGCCTCAGGGACAGCGTTGGCCAGCTGCCGCTCACCCCGGCCCGGGTCCGCGCCCTGTGCGAGCAGATGGACGGTCTGTCATGACACCCGCGGTCCCCGGCTACGTCAGCAAGACCGACCTGGTGGCCGCCCTCATCCGGGAGCTGATCATCACCGGGGAGCTGGACCCGGGGGAGCAGCTGCGCCAGCGCGACCTGGCCCAGCGCTTCGGAGTCAGCCAGACCCCGGTCCGCGAGGCGATGCGGCGGCTGGAATCGGAAGGGCT
>CAWDBS010000061.1:0-319511 GCA_963800415.1 uncultured Actinomycetes bacterium | reverse complement strand
CGGCAGGCCAACGCGCCGGGCTGGTGGTCGAAGCACGGCGACATCATGGCCGACTGGTTCGAGGCGTACCTCGGCCTGGAGACGGCCGCCTCGGTCATCCGCACCTTCGAGCTGCAGTTCGTGCACGGCCTGTTCCAGACCGAGGACTACGCGCGCGCTGTCACCCTGCTCGGCTACACCACCGCGCCCGCCGAGGAGATCGAGCGGCGGGTGAGCCTCCGGCTCAAGCGGCAGGACATGCTCGCCGGGCCCAATCCGCCGCAGGTGTGGTCGGTGGTGGACGAGGGGGCGCTGCGGCGCCCGGTGGGCGGCACCGCCGTGATGCGGGCCCAGCTGGACCGGCTCGTCGAGGTCGCCCAGCTACGCCACGTCACCATCCAGGTGGTGCCGTTCAGCCGGGGCGGGCACGCCGCGGCGGGCGGGTCGTTCACCGTACTGCGCTTCGGCGAGCCCGAGGTGCCCGACGTGGTGTACCTCGAGCAGCTCACGAGCGCCCTTTACCTGGACAAACACGAAGACGTCGACCACTACATGGAGGTCATGAACAACCTGTCCACCGAAGCCCTGACCCCCGCTCAGAGCGCGCGCTTCCTGACCGAGATAATCCGGGATATCTAGCGCCCGACAGGCCCCCGCACGCCACTCACCCCTGAGGGATTCCCCGTGACTGACGTTTCTTCTACCCATCCCGAAACGCCTGATGGCAATGCCGGGACAGGGATCGACACGACGGTGCCGCACTCGGCCCGGATCTGGAACTACTGGCTGGGCGGCAAGGACAACTATGCCGTCGACCGCGAAGCAGGCGACCAGTACCGGGAGGTCTTCCCCGGCATCGCCGTTGTCGCCCGTACCTCCCGGGGCTTTCTCACCCGCGCGGTCCGGTACCTGGCCTCAGATGCCGGGATGCGGCAGTTCCTGGACATCGGCACCGGCCTGCCCACGGCCAACAACACCCATGAGGTCGCCCAGCGGGTCGCGCCGGAAAGCAAGATCGTCTACGTGGACAACGACCCCCTGGTGCTGGCGCACGCCCGCGCGTTGCTGACCAGCAGCCCCGAAGGCGCGTGCGAATACCTGGACGCTGATATCCGTAATCCGGCCGCGATCCTGGACGCCGCCGACGGCCTGCTGGATTTCAAGCAGCCCATCGCCCTCATGCTGATGGGAATCATGGGCCATTTCACCGACGAGGAGGCGTACCCGATCGTCAGCCACCTGCTGGCCGGCCTGCCGTCAGGTAGTTACTTCGCGCTCTACGACGGCGCCAGCACCAACGAGGCGTTCAACCAGGCGCAGCAGGGTTACAACGACAGCGGCGCGGTGCCTTACCACCTGCGCAGCCCCGAGCAGTTCGCCCGGTTCTTCGCGGGCCTCGAGCTGGTCGAGCCGGGCGTAGTGCCGGTGCCGCACTGGCGGCCCGAGCCCGACGCGGAGACCGTCGAGATCTATTCGTACTGCGGGGTCGGCCGTAAGCCGTAATCCATCCCGGCACTGCGACCCAGATCACACGGTTGCGGGGGACCTTTGGCCTTGCGCAACCCGTTGGACATCAGGCAATGGTTGAGAATAGGCATCAGCCAGAGTCGTTCGGGCCGATCGTGACCGCGGGCACGCCGCGCACGTGAGTCCTGGCAGGAGTTGAGAACAATGTTCAGCGAAGACGTCAGCGAAGACCAGACAAACCTCCCCGAGCTAGCCAAGTGGGTCGGCGAGATCGCGGAGCTGACCAAGCCAGACGACATCGTCTGGTGCGACGGCTCGCAGGCCGAGTGGGAGCGGCTGACCAGCCAGCTCGTCGAGAGCGGCACCTTCACCCGGCTGAATCCCCGGCTGCGGCCGAACAGCTTCTACTGTGCCTCCGACCCCGGCGACGTGGCCCGCGTCGAGGACCGCACGTTCATCTGCGCCGAGCGGGAGCAGGACGCGGGGCCGACCAACAACTGGATCGCGCCCGACGAGATGCGCGAGACCTTCGCCCAGATCTTCGACGGCTGCATGCGCGGCCGCACCATGTACGTGGTGCCGTTCTGCATGGGCCCGCTTGGGAGCGAGATCTCCCAGCTCGGGGTGGAGATCACCGACTCGGCCTACGTGGCGGTGTCGATGCGGATCATGACCCGGATGGGCGCGCCGGCGCTGCGGGCGATCGAGGAGAGCGGCTCGTTCGTCCGGGCCGTCCACTCCGTCGGCGCGCCGCTCGCGCCGGGCCAGGACGACGTGCCGTGGCCGTGCAACACGGTCAAGTACATCTCGCACTTCCCCGAGACCAGGGAGATCTGGTCCTACGGCTCGGGGTACGGCGGAAACGCGCTGCTCGGCAAGAAGTGCTTCGCGCTGCGGATCGCCTCGGTGATGGCACGGGACGAGGGCTGGCTGGCCGAGCACATGCTCATCCTCAAGCTCACCCCGCCTGACGGTGAGGCGACGTACGTCGCGGCGGCCTTCCCGTCCGCGTGCGGCAAGACCAACCTGGCCATGCTGCAGCCCACCATTCCCGGCTGGAAGGTCGAGACCATCGGCGACGACATCGCCTGGATGCGGTTCGGCCAGGACGGCAGGCTGCGCGCGATCAACCCGGAGGCCGGGTTCTTCGGCGTCGCGCCGGGCACCGGCATGAAGACCAACGCCAACGCGATCGCCACCATGTGGGGCAACAGCATCTTCACCAACGTGGCGCTGACCGACGACGGGGACGTGTGGTGGGAGGGCCTGACCAAGGAGCCGCCCGCGCACCTGACCGACTGGCGGGGCCGGGACTGGACGCCGGACTCGGCAGAGCCCGCGGCTCACCCCAACTCCCGGTTCACCACGCCCGCCGACCAGTGCCCGATCATCGCGCCGGAGTGGGACGACCCGGCGGGGGTGCCGATCTCGGCGATCTTGTTCGGCGGCCGCCGGGCGAGCACCGTGCCGCTGGTGATCGAGTCCTTCGACTGGGACCACGGGGTGTTCCTCGGAGCCAACATCGCCTCGGAGAAGACCGCCGCGGCCGAGGGCACGGTCGGCGAGCTGCGGCACGACCCGTTCGCCATGCTGCCGTTCTGCGGTTACAACATGGGCGACTACTTCGCGTACTGGCTCTCCATCCGGCAGAACGCCGACCCGGACAAGCTGCCGAAGCTGTTCTACGTCAACTGGTTCCGCAAGGATTCCAGCGGCCGGTTCGTGTGGCCCGGCTTCGGCGAGAACATCCGGGTGCTGAAGTGGATCGTCGAGCGGCTGTCCGGGACCGCCGCCGCCACCCGGACGCCGATCGGGAACCTGCCCGCGCCGGGCTCACTGGACCTGGACGGCCTGAACGTCAGCTGGGCTGACCTGGACCTGCTACTCACGGTGGACATCCAGTCCTGGAAGCTGGAGGCCGAGCACATCCCCGAGTTCTTCCGCGGCTTCCACGGGCACCTGCCGGCCCGGCTCTGGGAGCTGCACCAGGAACTGGTCACCCGCCTCGGGTGAGACGCCTCTCGGTGCCTCGGGCTAAGGTGAGCGCTGATGGCCACTCAGCGGATTCTAGGCCTCGTCCTCGCGGGAGCGGCGGGCAAGCGGCTGGCGCCCCTAACCGATGACCGGGCGAAATCGGCGGTTCCGTTCGGCGGGCTGTACCGGCTGGTGGATTTCGCGCTGTCCAACCTGGCCAACGGGGGCATCTTCCGGATCTGCGTGCTCACCCAGTACAAGAGCCACAGCCTGGACCGGCACATCACCACCACCTGGCGGCTGAACAGCCTGCTGGGCAACTACGTGGCGCCGGTGCCCGCCCAGCAGCGGCTCGGCCCGCGGTGGCAGACCGGCTCGGCGGACGCGATCTATCAGTCGCTGAACCTCATCCACAGCGAGCGGCCCGACCTCGTGGTCGTCTTCGGGGCCGATCACGTGTACCGGATGGACCCGGCGCAGATGATCGAGGCGCACCTGGCCTGGGGCGCGGGGGTCACGGTCGCGGCGATCCCGGTGCCCCGGGGGTCGGCGGCGTCCTTCGGCGTCGTGCAGACGGCGGCAGACACCCACGTGATCGAGGCGTTCGCGGAGAAGCCGTCCGATCCGCCGGGCCTGCCGGGGCGGCCGGACCAGGCGTTCGCGTCCATGGGCAACTACGTGTTCGACCGCGAGGTGCTGGTGGCGGCCCTGCATCAGGACGCGGCGGACGACAGCAGCGGGCACAGCATCGGCGGTGACATCATCCCGATGCTGGCGCGGGAGGGCGCCGCACATGCCTACGACTTCCTGCAGAACAAGGTGCCCGGGGCAGACGGGCGTGACGTGGGGTACTGGCGGGAAGTGGGGACGATCGACTCCTACTACGACGCGCACATGGACCTGTGCGCGGTGCAGCCGGTGTTCAACCTCTACAACGACCAGTGGCCGATCCTGACCTCCGTGCCATCGCAGCCGCCGGCCAAGTTCGTGCATGAGGACGGCAACCGGGTGGGCCGGGCGGTCGACAGCGTGGTCAGCAACGGAGTCATCGTCTCCGGCGGGCTGGTGCGGGGATCGGTGCTGTCCCCGGGGGTCCGGGTGAACAGCTGGGCCACCGTCGAGCGGTCCGTGCTGCTGCACAACGCACAGGTCGGGCGGCGTGCGGTGGTGCGGAACGCGATCCTGGACAAGAACGTGGTAGTGATGGAGAAGGCCGCGGTGGGGGTGGACAAGGACCGGGACCGGGATCGCGGGTTCGTGGTATCCGAGGGCGGTGTCACCGTGGTGGGTAAGGGCCGCGTGGTGACGCCGTAGGCACGGCTCTCAGCGCGGAGAGGAGATCTGATATGCAGGCAAGCATCGGCGACCGTATCTGCATTCACGGCAATGCTGTCGGGCACCCGGACAAGAATGGCGAGATCGTCGAGGTGCACGGCACCGAGGGAGAACCGCCCTACCTGGTGAAGTTCGACGACGGCCCGACCCGGCTGATCTTTCCCGGACCCGATGCGGTGATCGAGCACCCGGCGTCGGGCTAGCGCGACCGCGGGTTGTGGTGTCCGGCGGTGGCGTCACCGTGGTCGGAAAGGGCCGCGTGGTGACGCCGTGACCGCTGGGAGAGATGACCGCTGCCCGGGCTGACCGCGCCCGGTCAGGGCTCGGACGCGGGCCGCGGGCCGGGCACCGGATGGATGAATGCGGGGTTCGCGAAAAGCTCCGTCTCCGATTGGCTGAGCACGAGCCGCACCGCCCGTGCGGCCGCTGCGAGGCCCGTGTCCGGCAGGCCGTGCTCGGCCGAGCCTCGACCCGAGGGGACCGTGACGGGGCTCAGGATGCCAGCGCCCTGATGGATGGCGCGGGCGTTGGTGACAACCTCATCGGCTATCGCCGACGGCCGCTCGGCTCTGGCCTCGCCACCCGCCATGACCCGCTGGGCCTTCCGGACACGGACCGCGATGCGGTGTTCGAGTCGGGCGGCACGCCGCCGCATCCGGTCGGCCCGGACGAGCGGGCGCCGAACCGCGGCGCCAAACGCATCGAGCTGGTCGGTCTCCTGAGAGCCATCCAGGGCATGCACCGAGATGACCATTACGTTCGCGAGAACGCTCACCGCGGTGACCGCGGCGGCCACGCTGATCGCCGTGGTGGTGGCCCCATTACCCAGGGCGATCAGGACCTCCGACCACATCCGGGAGAACATGAGAAACCCGAGAACACCGATGCCGATGGTGCAGGCGACGATAAGCACCCTGGTGAGCCAGTCCAGGCTGCCCAGGGGAATCCGGCCCGCGTGATCCTTGTGGGCCCGCAGGCGGTCACCGGCGAAAGCGAAACAGCCGTAGGAAACGACCGTGATCATCGCCGCGAGGGCGACCGCGAACGCCAGTTGCGATGATTCCGGATCGCCCCAGTTAACGTTGGTGATGCCGGACAAGAAGTAGAGAAGCAGCAGGAAGTCGAACACCAGTACTAGCCGCGGAAGCTGGCGAAACCAGCGAGGCAGGCGTTCATGCTTGCGGGAGTTCCTGGCTCGCTCGGCGTCCACCCGGGTCGCCAAGGCGTTCCGGTCGGCCTGTGTCTGCTCGACCGTGCGATGGCCTCCGTAGGGATGCGGGACGTGCTCGTGCGGGATCAAGCTGATCCGCGCGTGCAGCGTCGCCTTCCTGGCCCGAAGGCGATCGGTCCGCCTGAGCAGCCAGCTCAGCCGCTGGAAGGTCGAATGAAGGACGCCGCCCGCCTTTCGCCGGGCGATGCGGTGCACGACGACCTCGCCGTGGGTGGCTCGTACGGGGTCGCGGAGCCCGCCGATGCCGTCCTGCTCAGCGACCAGAGCCCGGACGGCGCGGCGGGCCATCCGCGGCCGCCTCCGGACGCTGATCCGGTACCGGGTCAGCAGCATGAGGCTGCGCGGGCGGCGGCGGGCAACCTGATCGGCCTCGGCCAGGTCAAGGTCGCGGCGAACCGGCTCTGCGGTGTCCGGCGATGACGGTTCGGCCCCGGCGGACCTGACAATGGTGAAGTCAGACGAGGCGTCGGGGGGTGGTGGTTGTTGTTGTCCGGCCGGGCAGGGTGATCCCATGGGATGCTCCATCCTCCTCGGGTTACGAGGCAGCGGTGGCGGGGGAAAGCGTGATCACGACGCGGCGGAGCTGGGCGCATTTACTCTCGTCCAGCACGCCGTGGGCAACGCAGGATTCGCCTGCGGTACCGATCCCTTGGACCTGGGCGATCCGGTGGGCCGCCAGGCCTAGCGCGATAAGGCGGCGTTGTACCGCCTGGGCCCGCAACGCTGAGAGCCGGAGATTGTAGGAGGCGGTCCCGCCGTCGGGAGACGCCTGCCCGGTGATCGATACTGAGTAACTCCCGGTGCTGGCCCGGGCGGCGATCGGGGCCAGGTACCGGTCAGCGCCCGGAAGCAACGTGGCGCTGTCGAACGCGAATAGAAGGTCCGCCGGGACTACCGACTGCTGCTGCCCGTGTGGCCCGGTGATGCTGTGCACGGCCGGAACCGGGACGACGGGCACCGGCACCGTGCTGTACGAGCCACGGGCCGGCCGGGGGCTGTCATCGACGCGACACGCGGCGGCGCCCGCCGCGTGACAGATGGCCAGCCAGTAGGACGCCAGAGTGGTTTGCTGGGGCAGCGGTAGGGCGGGCTGACGCCCGGCTGTCTCGGCCAGGCCGCTGAAGATGACCGTCCACCCCGCGAGGTCAGGCAGCAGGCCGCGCCGCTTCAGGGTCGCGGCCGCGCTGACCGGCGGCTCGGCCCAGCCGACCTGCCGGAGGTCGAACCCCCCGCTGGTCGTCACCCCTGAGGTCAGGAGCAGCATCGTGGCCGGAGGTGCCGAGACGCGTGAGGCAGCGAGCATCGTATTCAGCAGATCAAAGGGCCCGGTAGCGGCCTCGTTGCTGAGGTGCGACTCGATGCGCGAGAGGTTCTGAGCCAGGAGCTGGGGCCGCCGCGGGCCGTACTCGACCTGCCCGTCGGACCGGCGGGGGGTAAGCCCAAGCTGGGCGGCCTGGCCGTTGGCCGGATTGACGACGAACGCGACCGCGGACGTGCTCGACTCGCCGGTCGCTTGCAGTAGCGCGACGTTAGCCGAGGACAGGGCGGGGGCTGGTTCGTTCGCGGTCGCCGTGGCCGCGATGACAATCACATCGGCCACGTCAGCCTTGGAGACGGCATTCGTGCAGCCCGCCACGACCAGCAGGGCCGTGCCCGCGGCCAGCCCGGCCGCGACGGCGCGGGACAGGCCGGTGGTGCCGCGGAAGAAGGAGGGGACTCGGCGCTGAATCCCAGCGGAGGCGGACCGGACCAGAGTAGATTTCTGGGGGTCCACCCGGTGTACGGCTGGGCAGCCGCCCTGCGTCGGCTCAACGGGACGACGTAGCGGAGACCAGAAGCGGATGATCCTCATGAGACGCCCACTTTGCAACTCTGTATTGCAAACCTCGTTTTTGGGATTCCCATTTGAGACTTCCTTCAAACAGGCTTGCATTACGGGTTGCCCGGCGCTAGACTCCCCAGGTGCGCTACTACATGGACGCGGCTCTTCATCCGGGGTCGCGCATCGTCGACGGCTTGCCCATGAGGCGCCGCGGTTGTGCCTTGCGGGACACCTGGACACGGTTAGCGGTGATGCGGGTTCGCACTCACGGCGTCCCGGCTAGGCGCTGACCCATGCCACCGGTGAGCGGCCCCCTCGGTCCCCGGCGACGCATAGCCACGACCCTGAGACAGTGGCGCCACAAGTCCGGAAAGAGCCTCACTGAAGTGTCCGAAGTGACGCTCATCTCCACGTCCAAGCTTTCGCGTCTTGAGAACGCCGAAGGTAGGCCCCGGCTCCGCGACGTACGGGACTTGATCCGCTTCTACGGGAAAGAGGGGACTTCGCAGGCCGGCCAGCTTGAGCGGTGGGTGAAAGCAGCGGAAGTTCCGGGCTGGTGGACCGACTTTGATGATGAGATCCTGCAGGGTCGGCTTCGGCTCGACGCCCATTTGGCTTACGAGGCAGAATCCGCAGTGGAGCGGGTCTACACCCTCCCGTTCGTGCCGGCACTGCTGCAAACCGACGCTTACACAGAGGCCGTGTACCGGGACATGGAACGCCGGCCTGAGGACCAGATCGGTGAGCTCATGGACATCCGGCGCAAGCGCAAAGAGGCCCTGGAGCACCGCGAAGGACTCGATCCGCTGAAGCTCGTCGCGGTGACCCACGAATGCACGCTCAGGCAGATTGTCGGCTCGCCGGATATCCTGCGCGATCAGCTGGACGAACTTTTGGTCCGGGCACGCCAGGACAATGTCGGCTTGTACGTTTTTCCCTTCTCGGCCAAGCCGGTGTTCACCGTGACGTGCATGTGGGCATATTTCGAGTATCAGGATCCAGAGGATCTGGAGCAGGACCTGGTTCAGATCGAAACACCAGCCGGCTTCTGGACGATCGACGACCCGGTCCGGGTAGCCGAGTATAAAAAAGCGCATGAGAACCTGGTCGCTTCCGCACTGAGCGAGAAGGATTCCGTGGCGCTCATCCGGAGCATTCGGCGCAGCCTGTCAGCTTCCTTAGGCGAGCTGTCACTATCGCGACGTCTGGCCAGCTAGCGGCCTCGTCTCGGCTGCAATGAGAATGTGACATAAATTTGAGTGTCTTGGCAGCAAGAGGATAGCGGGAACGCTAGAGTTTTCCTTAGCCTTCCAGGCTAGCTACCACCCGTAAAGCGGGATCTCTCCCTAGCCAAGCGAGCGTACAAAATGGCCGATGAATCAGATCCGACTCCAGTCTCAGAGCTACGCAGAGTGCATAGGAAAATAGCTGATGATGGCTACGCCCTGACTACCGAATGGGACATCGGCCTCCCTGTCAAGTGCGCGAAGAACCTTCAGGGGACCTACTTCGACGGCGGCCAGCTCAGGCATGACGAAGGTGACCGGCCGCATGATCGCGAGCGGGCGAGGGACGTCATCCTGTACGAGTGGATCGACGGCGAACTGACCCTTGAAGAATACAAGTCCATAGCCATCTGGAATCGCTCCGAAATTAAGGGAGAGCGCATCCACAAGCGTATCGAACTGCTTCAGGACCGGCAGGCCAGGGACCTCATCGAGACATTTCTTAGCCTCGTTCCCGAAGACCGGCGGCAGCAGAGAGGCACATTCGGGGTCAATCTGTTCCGGACGCATACCGACGTCGTGTCGAAGCCGCATCAGGACGAGGAGGAGTTTATTATCCTCTATGTCCTCGGTCGGGAAGGGGACGGCGCTGAGTCTTATCTGTATAAATATGATGAGCAAGAGATGGGTGCCGAGGAAGTCGGCGAGCAGGTGCTCAGGAAGCAACTGAACGCGGGCGACCTGCTGATTTTCGAGGACAGCAAGTTTAAGCATGGTGCTACTCCGCTCATTCCTCCGCCCGGCGGCCTGGCCACGCGTGACGTTCTGGTGTGCACCGTCGATTTTCCGGCGACCTACCTGAAGCGTCAGCCAGCTTCCTAGTGTCCCCGCAGACGATCTTTCGTCATGCGAAACTTTTAGTTTCCTGATGGACATCAGAACTCCCGAAACAGTTGTTACGGGTGATTTGATCGGTATTTCCGATGCCTGCGGTTCAGGCGATCACTGTGAGCGCTGGCCGGGCGAGCAGACTCACACTGTCCGCCCATTGATTGACGAGCCTTGTGTCCGTATGGTGCAAGGATGGTGGGAAATGAAACTGAATACGGGTGCGGACTTGGCCAGGGATTGACGCCGGGCGACGGGAGCGCTGCTGGTGCCGACGGCTCGCGGTAGTTCCAGCCCGGAGGATATCCGCCAGGCAGTGGAGTCGGTATTCGGAGACGTTCGGGCAGGATTGGAACACCTCGTATCCATACCATCGGTAAGCGTGGCAGGCTACGAAGCCTACAACCCCGATGAGGTACGCCGGTCCGCCGAAGAGGCCGGTGCATGGCTGGAACGGTCGGGCCTTAAGGGTGTCCGCCTGCTCGAGGTAGACGGCGCGCATCCGGCGGTATTCGGTCAGACGCCCGGGCCGGTCGGATCTCCCACAGTCCTGCTTTATGCGCATCACGATGTCCAGCCACCCGGGTCGGGGGATCTGTGGGCCTCGAAGCCATTCGAGGCGACCGAACGCGATGGCCGCTTTCGGCCGTGGTACCGCCGACGATAAAGCCGGAATCGCTGCGCACGCCGCCACGTTGCTGGCTTGGGAAGGCGCGCCGCCAGTAACCATATCGGTGTTCATCGAGGGTGAGGAAGAAATTGCATCCCCGAATATCGGCGACTTCCTGCGGGAACATTCAGATCTGCTGCGGGCGGACGTCATCGTGCTGGCCGATTGCTCTAACTGGACGCTCGGCACGCCGGCTCTACGACTTCGCTGCGGGGCATTGTCGACTTCATCCTCGAAGTCCGTACCCTGGACCACGCAGTTCACAGTGGTGTTTACGGCGGCCCCGTTCCCGAGGCCCTGACGGCACTGTCCCGGCTGATCGCCTCGTTGCACGACGACCGGGGGAACGTCGCGATCGAAGGATTGAATTCAGGACCGCCATACGACATTGAGGTCCGCGAGGCGGACATCCGCCGGTTCGCCAGGGTCCGGCCCGGCGTTTCCCTCATGGGCACCGGCACGTTGGCCCACCGCCTTTGGGGCCGCCCGGCCGTGGCAGTCCTCGGAATTGACGCACCGCCCACCGCCGGGGCGGCGAACAAACTGGTTCCTGTCGCGCGCGCGAAGATTAGCGTCCGGCTGGCGCCGGGCGACGACACGGCCGAGGCCAAGGCCGCCATCGAAGAACATCTCCTCAGCCAGGTCCGGGCGCCATGGGGAGCAGAGGTGACGGTCCGCTTCTCGAATGAGGGCGCCCCGCACCTGATCGACGCGTCCGGCGGGGCTTTTGACGCCTTTCGCCAAGCATGTTCCCATACCTGGGGATGCGCCCCGGTGAATGCCGGCAGCGGCGGCGGACTTCCGCTGGTGGCCGCGCTAGCCGGCACTTTCCCGGGTGCGGAATTGCTGCTCACCGGGGTCGCGGACCCGGAGAGCCGGGCGCACAGCGAGAACGAGAGCGTACATCTCGCCGAACTCAGGAACTGCTGCCTCAATGAGGCAATCCTGCTCGGTGAGCTGGCCCGCGAAGCTCAGAGCTGAGGCCCCGGCTAGCGCCACAGGGCACCTCAGGGAGGAGCTTGTCCCCTCGCCTGAGGTGGCGACAGCAAGCGTGCATCAAGGCCCAGAGCTCGCACTACGACCGTAAACCGTCAAAATCCCCTATCTTTCCCGATGGCCGGTAGTGGCGCTTTTTCCCTGACGCCCAGACGACCCCGGTCCCTGGTGGCCGGGACCTTCGGCCCTGCCGGCGCCGCCCGGCACCAGGCAGGGTGCACCAGAGGATCGACCGGAGGATGCAGTATGTCCGACCTGTCCTACGACGAGATCAAGACCGGCGATGACGCATCGCTCAGCGTGACGATCACGGAAGCGCATATCGTGCTCTACGCCGGCATCACCGGGGACGTGAACCCGGTTCACGTCGATGCCGAACACGCGAAAGAGTCGGTGTTCGGGGAGCGGATCGCGCACGGCATGCTCGTGGGGGGCCTGATCTCCGCGGTGCTGGGCACCAAGCTGCCCGGGCCGAATTCTGTCTACCTCGGCCAGGACCTCAGATTCAAGGCTCCCGTCAAGATCGGCGATACCGTCACGGTCGTGGTGACCGTGACCGAGAAACGCGATGACAAGAGGATCATCAAGCTGGAGACGACCGTGTTGAACCAGCGCGGCGAGATCGTCATCGACGGCACCGCGGTGATAAAGAAGCTGGGCCGGTTATCCGCCGGGCGATTAGAGTGACGCCGGTGCATTCACCCGGGCCGTTCGGGATATGTATCCGGCATGCAGTACCTGACCGTCGCGGACGCCTACCGCGACCTGGAGGAGGCCAGCGGCCGGCTGGCGCTGGTGGACCGGCTGGCCGTCTTGCTGGCGGGGACCCCGGCTGAGCTGCTGCCGGCGGTCTGCTACCTGTGCCAGGGCCTGATCGCGCCGGAGTTCGCCGGGGTAGATCTCGGGCTGGCGGAAAAGCTCGCGGTCCGGGCGGTCGCCACCGCCACCGGCACCGAGCCCGGGCAGGTCGCCGCGCTGGTGCGGGAGACCGGTGACCTGGGCCTGGCCGCCGAGCAGCTGCTTGCCGTGACCGCCGCCGGGCGGCCGGCCAGCCTGTCGGTCACCGCGGTGGTGGACACCCTGCACCAGATCGCCGCGGCCGAAGGGCAGGGGTCGCAGGGCCGCAAGCTGGAGCTGCTGGCCGGGCTGCTGGCCCGGGCGACCCCGGTGGAGGCCCGCTACCTGCTGCGCCATGTCACCAAGGGGCTGCGGCTGGGCATCGGCACGCCCACCATCCTGGACGCGCTGGCCCAGGTGTACGGCGGCGGGCGGGCCGCCCGGCCGGTGCTGGAACGCGGCTACAACATCTGCTGTGACCTGGGCCGGGTCGCCGCCGCGCTGGCCGGCGGCGGGCAGGACGCGGTCGAGCAGATCCACGTGCGGCCGGGCAACCCGGTGCGGGCCATGCTGGCCCAGCGGCTGTCCGAGGCGGCGGAGATCCTGGCCAAGCTGGGCGGGCAGTGCGCGGCCGAGTACAAGTACGACGGGGTCCGGGTGCAGGCGCACCGGACCGCGGACGGGGCGATCGAGCTGTTCACCCGGCGGCTGGAGCGCGTGTCCGCGCAGTTCCCCGACGTCGTCGAGACCCTGGCGGCGGGGCTGGGGCCCCGCGAGGCGATCCTGGAGGGAGAGGTCGTCGCCTACGACGCGGCGGCCGGGGAACTAAGGCCATTCGGCGAGGTCATGCTCCGGCGGCGTAAGCACGGCATCGACCAGGCCGTTCGGGATGTTCCTGTGGGATTGTTCTGCTTCGAGCTGCTGTACGCGGACGGCCAGGACCTGACCATGGTGCCGTACCCGCAGCGGCGGGCCGCGCTGGCGGCGGCGATCACCGTCTCGGACCGGCTGCGGCTCACCACTGTCACCGAGGTCGGCGCGGCGGCCGCGCTGGACGCGGCGTTCGGGCAGGCGGTCACCGACGGGTGCGAGGGGCTGGTGTGCAAGTCGGTCGGCCCGGATTCGATCTACCAGGCCGGCGCCGCGGCTGGCAGTGGATCAAGCTCAAGCGCGACTACCGCACCGAACTATCCGACACCGTGGACCTGGTCGTCGTCGGCGCGTTCGCCGGGCGCGGCCGCCGCGCCGGGGTCTACGGTGCGCTGCTGCTGGCCGCCTACGACCCGGCCGCCGACCTGTTCCGCACCGTGACCAAGTGCGGCACCGGGTTCTCCGACGCCGACCTGGCCGCGCTGCCGGAAAGGCTGGCACCGCTGGCCGCCCCGCACCGGCCCGCCCGGGTCGACGCCCGCCAGCAACCCGACTTCTGGTTCGAGCCCGGGCAGGTGCTGGAGATCCTGTCCGCCGAGCTCACCCTGTCGCCGAACTACACCGCGGCCTGGGGCCTGATCGAACCCGACGCCGGCCTGGCCATGCGCTTCCCCCGGTTCACCGGGCGGTGGCGCGACGACAAGGCCCCGGAAGACGCCACCACGACTGCCGAACTGGTCGACCTGTTCCTCGGCGCCCGGCGGACGCCCGCCAGCTGAATAGTCTCAGCCGACGGTCACCGGCCTGGTGTCGCGGGCGTGGAGCGGTTCCCCGCAGGCCTGGCATACCACCTGGGCCGCCACCTGGTGCCCGCACCGGTGCCGCAGGACCAGCGGCGGGCCGTCGTCGCCGCCAGGTACTGGTCACCCCAGCGCATCAGCGTGACGATGACCGGATACAGGTCACGGCCCGCGTCGGTCAGGTGGTACTCGAAGCGGGCCGGATGGTCGGAGTACCGCCGCCGCTCGAGGATCCCGGCGCCGACCCGCGTCGATCTTGTACTACGCGGGGTTCGGCGCGTTCGTGCTCAGGCGCGGTGGAGTGGGCCCAGCCGGCTTACCTGACCCATCTGCTGCCGGCGCAGTTGCTGGGCGGCGCGGGGGTGGGGCTGGCGATCCCGTCGCTGCTCGGCTCGGGGAGCGCGTCGTTGACGCCGGGAAGGTTCGGGACCGGGAGCGGGATTCTTAATACGGCGCGGCAGGTGGGGACCGTGCTGGGGGTGGCGGGGCTGGTGGCCATCCTGTCCCGGGTGTCCCGGGTGGACCCGGTCGCGGCGTACCGGGAGGGGCTGGTGCTGGTCATCGCGTTCTTCGCCGCCGCGGGGGTGGTTTCCGCCGTGCTGCTGACCGGCAAGCCGGTCGCGGTGCCATCAGGGGACGCGGCGCCTTCCGGGGGCGCGGCGCCTTTGAGTACGGTGCCACAACCATATGAATCCGCGCCGCCCGGGTTAGGTCTGGCCGTGGCTGGCCGGGAGAAGAGAAGTTGACGGCGTCACAGGTCCAGGCTGGTTCCGGGATCTAGCCGGGCGACTTGGGCGCCGCCGGGAGCAGCGGCCACGGACATCATCCTGGTCATCAGGCCCAGCCCCGCCTCGTTCAGGATCGCGTCGTGGATCGCGTAGCCGCGGCTTGGCGCGACGGCGCGGAAGTAGTCGATCATCTCGCCGGCTTTCAGCCAGGGGGCGCTGATCGGGAGCAGGAGCGTGTTGACGGGATCTTCGGGGATGGTGAACGAGTCACCGGGGTGGAACAGCTCACCGTCGACCAGGAACCCGGTGTTCACCACCAGCGGGATGTCCTTGTGGATGAGCGCGTGATCCACGCCGTAGACGTGGACGTCGAATCCGGCGACGTCGAGCGCGTCCCCGTGCTTCACCTCGTGCACCCGGTCGCCGAAGTCGCTGAACTGCGCGCAGATCGACTGGTTGGCCCACAGGGTGACGCCGGGGTCGCTGGACAGCGCGGCGCGGATCGCGTCCGCGTCGAGGTGATCGGGGTGCTCGTGGGTGATCAGCACCGCGGTAGCTTCGTCCAGGGCCGCGGCCGCGTCGCTGAAGGGGACCGCGCCTGGGTCGATGACCAAAGCGGCGCCGCTTTTCTCCAGCCTGACGCACGAGTGACCGAGCTTGGTGAACTGCATCACGAGCCTCCTGTCCGGACACAGAGATTCGGGCGACTCGCTTCCGGCCGGATGCGAGACGAGCCCACGATACTGCCGGGGTCAGGCGGGGCCTTCTCGGGCCGCGTCGGGGGGTGCGGCCGGGCTGGGGCGTCCCTGCCGGTCCCAGTGATCGTCGATGTCCGGCCAGCGGTCAAGCAGCGGCGGTGGCGTCAGCTCAGGTGCCTGATGGCCTGATCGATCTCGACCCGGCGCATCGGCCAGGGGGTGGTCGTGATCCCCAGCTCCGCCGCCGCTGCCGTCACCGGCCCGAACTGATCCGAGCCGTAAAAGGCGCTGGCCGCCTCTTCGGACTCCCACAGGTCGATGGCCCGCCACCCGCCACCGGGCCGGGGCCCGGCCAGGTGCAGAATGTGGCCCGGCGGATTCGGCGCGTCGATCGACTCCCGCCCGATCGCCTTCATCAGCGCGTCGTAACCGGACTGGTCCACCTTGTCGGATTCAAACAGGAACGCCACTGGCATGCTGGATGCTCCCCTCCCGGTGATTGGCGCGGCCGACTGCCCGGCCGCCTGCCTGATCGCTCTTGATACGTCACTGCAGGGGCGCGCGGATCACCTCGGCCCCAGGCGTTCTGCTGAGCCCTGGTCCGCCTGACGGCGGACGGCGGCGGGACTTACGCGGAGTTGTTCACGCTGCAGGCGTCGCCGTACCAGTAACGGGGCCGCTGGGCATCTTTCACGAGCGCCGGTACCGGTGAGCGTGGCCAGCAGGCCCGTCCGGATGGCTCCCCCGGGCCCGGCTTTACCGGAGCCTGTGGGCCAGGTCCACGACGTCGGGGTGCGTCAGCAGGCGGGCGGCGGGCGGAGCCGGGATGCCCTCGCGTAGCGTCCAGTGATCCAGGTAGACGCCGGCCGGCAGCCAGTACTCATCAGTCGGCAGGTGGTCCTTGATGACGACGTACCCGTGCTCGAACCGGGCGCTCCGTCGGTCCTGGGAAGGCACCCAGAATGCGCATCCGGCGCTGCGAGTGACGAGGGGGACGATATCCACGATCTGGCCCCGCTCGACGTACTCCCACAGTCGCGTGTCGTCGAGAGGGCTGGTTGCGAACGGCGGCCAGTGCAGCAGGTCGCTGGTGCCGGCCATCGGCATGACCCGGATCTGGGGGGCAGGGACCGGGTCGTCCCAGGGTTCCGGATGCCTGCAGCGCACCGCCAGCAACGCGGTTACCTGGCTGTCGGTGAGCCAGCCGAGCAGCGCGCCATCGTAAGGGACCGGCATGCTGCCGGTGACCAGCTGGCAGATGATGGCGGAAACGGGTCCTCCCGGCCGGATTTCCTCGTTAATCCCGTCGCGGCCGTTCCATGACCGGATGACGAAAAGGTCGTCGCGAGCCTGGGTGAGGACGAAATAGTCGCACGTCCCGGCGGCGCGGTTCATCAGGACCACCGACCGGTACCCGCCGTCCGCACGGTGCGGCGTGACCGCTAGCGGGTAGCGGCTGAACAACTGCGAGCATGCGGCAAACAATGCAGCGCCGGGTAGGGCGTGAACTGTCACGGTTGCTCCCTGCGAGGGGACAAGATCATCTTCAAACGGAAGGGCTCCCGGTAGCGAGGGCGAGGGCGGTGGCCGGGTAACCTCACCCGCCCTCGGTGACTCGCTACCGGGAAGCCTGTCCCGCGTGACCGGTGGCATGCGTGCAGGTGTACGGACTGGGCGCAAGCCGGCCACGCGGGAGTCTGGGGTTCCGGGGAAATAGCGGCTATTCGGCCGGCCGGGTAGGCGCCATCATCTTCATCGGATTCCTTTACGGGCCGGTTGGAATAGCCGCGCAGAGGGGAACGCTCTGCACGGCTGCTCCCGAGGAGAGGCCCGAGCAGATAACGAACTGCCCGGCGCTGGTTGCAGGACAAATAGTGCTGCAAGTTGCAGTGAGAGACATCGGTCAGTTGACGGATATTGAACCAAGTGACGTAGATCGTGTCAGGGTTCCTCAGACGACCACCGTTGTCGGCGGCTCGGAGCGTGACCGGCACCTCTAAGGTGAGACCCTGACCGCAAAGACGACACCCCTCGACCCTGAAGAACTCCACAGCAACCCCGCCTTCACGCAGGGCGTGATCGCATCCGCTGCCCGGACGCTCTATGTGGGTGGCCAGCTCGGCGCCGACATCTACCTGGTCAATGGGGTCGACGCACAGGTAGGATACGCGGCGTCGCGATCAGTGTGGGGCGATCACCGCACAGCCATCACGGTCGTTTCCACCGCAGGACACGCTCGCCCAGGCGCGCTGGTGGAGATCGACGCAGTAGCGATCATCCCCGAATAGGACCCGGATCCGCGACAGCTTCTGGAACAGGCCCGAACTCCCCTGGGCTTCCTCAGCCCCCGGCTGGCGGTTAGCCGTTGCTCGCGCCGGTTACCGTCGCCCGGATGCGCTCGACGATCTGGCTGGCTTCGGTCTCGGTGATCTGGATGAACTCGTTCACGAGGTCGCCGCGCTCGGCCGAGACCAGCAACCAGCTGCGCTCCCAGATGAGGTTCCGGGTAAATGCTTCATCGAGCTTGCCGCCGTCCTCGGTGTAGGTGCGCCGGAACACCCCCGCGGGCCGCTCACGGGTGCTCAGGTCGTTCACGATGGCGTAGTACGTGACCTTATCTGGCATCTGCGCCTCTCTCCGGGTAGTCGGGAATGCCGTCGGCGCCGGGCGGAACCGGCACCTCAGCGGTAATTTCTTCTGGAACGCCTCAAGCACGAGCTCCTCGAACTTATCGGCCTGCCGGGTGCGGAGCCGTTCGTAGGCGCCATGGGTGAGCTGCTTGGCCTCGAAGCTGATGCGGGTATGGAACTGCACCTCAAACTGCTGGCCGGAATCCGGCTCGATCCACTGGCTGTTGATGCCCTTGTACTGCTCGTCGGACCAGAAATTCCTGAGTTTGTGCAGCTCAAGACCTTGGTCCTTTAGACGCGCAATGTCCGTCCGGACGCCCTGGGTGTAGCTAGCCTCCTTGTACTGAAAGGTATACCGGATCGCGTCATGAACAAGTGACACAGCTTCACCGGGGGAGATTTCGAGATCATTGACGAATGCGAGGACTTTCTCCTTGATGCGGTCGCGGCCTTTCAGGCGGTGCTCGAAGCCGATCAGGTGCCGGTCTGGATCTTGACTTTCCGTGGCGCGCAGGGCTGGCGAGATCGTTTCCTGCTCCCGTTCGGTGATACGGTCACACGCTGCTTCAACTCGGGCGTTGACGGCGGGGTACAGCACCCTGTTGCCGTCACCGCGCCAGGAGCCCGGCGGATCTTCGGACCTGTCGACCGATGCGCGTTCCTCCGGGGGCCATCTCCGCTGGTACTCCGCCCACATCCAGCGGGACTCCTTGGCCGTCTCGCCATTTCTCCGCCGCAGCCTGCTCCCTGGCCGCGGTCCGTTGCGCCGTCACTGACTCTTCCGCGGTAACCGCTACGCGCAGGTCGGCGTAATACTCCTGCCGCGGGCGTGTCTCGGCCTGGACGCCACCGGTCCGGGCAGTCCGGCCGCTGCCAGCAGCCTGGTAGTCCCCATGATCTGCGCGCCCATCCGGCGGCATGCCGGGGTCATCGGGGCGGTCGACTCCCACCAGACCTCACAACCGCCCGGCGATCCGGGATGTAACACAAAGAGAGCAATTCATAACAATGCCGGGGTGGATGCGGATAAGCGAGGACAACATCGGGACAAGGATCAACAGCCACTTCATAAGACGATGGCGACCTTCGGCCGGTTCATCAGGCGTGTCGATGATCGGCGCCCGCCTGAGGGAGTTCACCGCCTGGGCCGACCGACGGTGACGTCCCGTTACTGGCGGAGCCGGTGGGGCCGGAGGTCGGTAACGCCTAGCCGGCGGACCTGGCTGACCGCTGCCGGGACGGTTGCGAGGTGTCCGGCCTGCGCCAGCAGGGCGAGGAGGGTCACCGCGTCGGTCCAGGCTAGCGGGGCCACCGAGGCTGGCTGGCCGGCGGAGTTGACCTGCTCGGGTAGCGAGCCCGGCCTCGTCCGGTGCGCGGTAAGCCAGGCCAGCACGGCCGATGCCTGGCCGTGCTGCCCGGTGGCGGCATCGAACAGCGCGAAGAAGGCGGTCTCCGGGGTCCAGGCGACGTCGGGCGTGCCTGACCAGTTGATGCCGGGCCGCAGGCCGCCGTCGGGGACGGTGAGCGCTCGCTGTGCTGACCTGGCCGCCTGCAGCACCTGGGGGTCCGGCATCGCGAAAGGCGGCCCGAGGAACGTGATGGCCGCATCGGCACCCGACCCGGCGGCCGGCGTGCGCTGATAGCCGGTCCGGCCGAACATCGCCGCGATCGCCCTCGCCAGCCGGGCCGCTGCGGCCGCCCAGCGGCGGCCATCGCTTGTGGCTGTGGCACCCCCGACATCCATGGCCAGGTCAGCGGCGGCGCGCAGGCCGGCCAGCAGCGGGGCGGCCGTACCTAGCGTGACCTGGACCGAATCCTCCCAGTAGTCCATGGCCGGCCCTGGCAGGCCGTCACCGGTGAGCGAGCGGGCGGCGGCGTCGGCGGCCCGGGTGACCATCGGCCACAGCAGCGCGAGCTCGCGGCGCGGCTGGCTGGCCGGTCCGAGCTGCTGCGTGACGGCCCAGGACCAAACGGCCCACGGGACCCAGCCGTCCGCGTCGAGTTCGGCGGGCCGGCCGTCGCGCACGGGACCCGAGCCGTCAGGCAGGAACCTGGCGGCCCAGGTCCCGTCACGGGCCTGCATGCGCTGCAGGAACCGGAGGATCCGGTAGGCCATGGCCGGATGACCTGTGTCGGTGAGTGCCACCGCGACCCAGCTGGAGTCACGCGGCCACGCATACTCATACCCCGGGCCGGCGTACCAGCCGGCCAGCACAGCGCCATCCGGCCGGACGGCCAGCCTCAGGTCGAGCAGTGCCCTGGTGGCCATGGACCGCTGCGTCGCGGTGGCACCGGGTACAAGCCCGGTCCGCAGCCAGTTGCGGTCGGCCCGTTCGGTGGCCGCGACGCAGGCCGACTCGGCCCGGGTCAGCGGGGCCGCCCGTCCCGGCGCCGCGTAGGCTCCCCCGGCCGTGCGCAGGATGCTGGAGTCCGGCTCGAACTGGCCGTTCAGCCGGGCCGGAACCGGCAGCGCCCGCTGCGGCTGACATGGGTCCTGCGCGATGCCGGCGACGGTGAGCCGAGGCTGTCCGGACGGCCTTGTCGCCGCGACGGCCCCCGTGGCCGCCAGCACCAAGGCAGCGCCGACCGCGGCGGTCCGCCACCTGGCGACGCTGTTGCCGCTCATGGATGGGCTACCTCGATCTGCCCGCTAGCGGTCGTCAAGCAGGGAGCTGACCCTGTGACGCAGGGCCACCGGCGCCTTCTGACGCCGAAGCCGCCAGCAGCTCGCTGACCGTCACGAACCTGTATCCGGCGTCCGTCATGGCCCCCGTCAGCCGGTCAAGTTGCCTCACGAGGCTCGCGTTAGGCTCCGATCCGCCGTCATGAAGGAGCACGATGCTGCCGGGCGAGGCCTGCTGCAAGATCTCGTCGACGTCGACCCGCGCGTTGACGCCGGTGACGTGATGCGACCACAACGTCACGCCGTAGTGCAGGCCGGCGCAGACCGCCAATCCCACACTGTCGATCCGGCCGTAGGGCGGCCTGCACAACGTCGGCGCCCGGCCGGTCAGTTTCGCCAGGAGTAGGTGGGTGCGTTCCAGACTGTCGCGGTCAAACGTCTCGTCATGCCGGGTGAGATCGTCGTGCGCCCAGGTGTGATTACCCTGTTCGTGACCCGCAGCCGCGGTCTGCGCCACCAAGTCAGGAGCGGCCTGCGCCCGCTCGCCGACTCTGAAGAACGTCGCCTTCGCGCCGCGCCGTCGCAAAATCTTCAGCACCTGCGGCGTCCACTCCCGGGTCGGGCCGTCATCGATCGTGAGCGCGACGAGCCGGGCGGACGCCTTGGTACGAAACGTCGCCGTCGCCACGTACGACGCGGAACCCGCCGGGCACGCCGTCCGCGCTGTCGGTCCCTCCTCCGCCGGAATCTGCTCGGCCGCGAACACGGCACCGGCCCCGGCCACGCCGCCGGCGGTGAACAGACCGACCCGGGCGAGGAACCTGCGGCGATCCATATAGCCAGTCTTACCTGTTTAACAGCCTGTGTCGACGGCAGGTCAATCCGTCAGTGGTATCGCCGTCACAGAGATGGCTCGCGGAGGCTGGGACCCTGGGACCATGACGGAAGGGCCGGACCTGCATCTCGGCCTGGACAAGGCGGCCGGCGAAGATCACAGCGGTCATGAGAGCGCGGGTCGAGAACTCGACAGAGCGGAATTTCGGTGGCAATGGCAGGTAATCGGGCCTGCTGGCTAGGTGAGGCGTTGGCTAAGCCAGCTCAGCGCCTCGTCGGCGATCTCGCGCCAGCCGTGGTCGATGGTCAGGGAGTGGCCGCGGTCGTTGAACTCCCGCAGGTCGGTGACCGCCGGGGATTTGTGGTAGAGCTTGCGGGTCGATCTGACGATGGCCGCCGGAACCGTATGGTCGCGTCCCCCGGCGATCAGCAGGAGGGGCCCGCGGGTCTTGTTGCCCGTGTTCACCCTGGCTGGCGATCGCGGGACCAGGTTCGCGGCGGCGGCTTCGAACAGCGGCCTGCCCGGGGAGGGGACTGTCCACCGGTCGTACAGTTCGGTGGACTCCCGCGCGGGCAGCGCGTTCCCGAAGCCGTAGCGGAACTGGTCCGGGGTCAGCGCTACCGCCTTGTTCTTGTTCGCCGGGCTGCGCAACGCGATCGAGGCGACCCGCAGCGCCGACGGGGGCAGGTAGAGCACGCCCTTGACTGGCGCCGCGTCGATGGCCACTCCCGCGGCCGCGAGGTCCTGGCCGAGCAGCCGCTGGACGATCAGGCCGCCGAACGAGTGGCCGATCACGACCGGCGGGGCGTCCAGGCCACGGATGATCTGCGCATAGTGCTCGACCACATCGTCGATGCCCTTCCCGGCGACCTGCTCGGGATGGCTGCGGGTCTCCTCGACGGTGCCCGGGGCTCCCGGCCAGCCTGGCGCCAGCGGCGTGTAACCCGCCGTCTGGAACAGGTCCGTCCACGGCCCCCACGAGGTTGCGTGCAGCCACAGGCCGTGAATGAAGACAACATGGCCGCCCGCTGACGTCATCGCGTACCCCTTGTCCTGGTGCCGCAAGCCCGCTGCTGAATCACCGGGCGCTTAAAGATCAGTGTCCTCCCCCTCCCCACGGGCAGCAAGCTCCACGGATACCGAATTACGCTGGCATACGCCGCTGTCAGGGCGTCGCCGCGAAGTGCTCCGCGAGCAGCGCCGCCACCTGGTCGGCGGCCTGTTCGGGTAGCCAGTGCGAGGCGCCGTCGAGTTCGGTGAAGCGATAGGGCCCGGTGACGTAGCGCCCGCACAACTCGGCCGCGGCCCGCGAGACGAACCGATCGCGGTTACCCCAGGCGAACATTGTCGGCACCCGGATCGGCCCGGCCGGCTCGCGCAGGCTGAACGGCATGGCCCGGTACCAGTTGAGCGGACCGCGCAGCACGGCCGGGTCCCGGGCCCGGGCGGCGTAGCGGTCCGCGCTGGCCGGATCGAGCCCGGTGCGCACCAGGGTGTCGCGGAAGGCCTGGCCGCCACGGCGGCAGAGCGCGCGCTCGGGCAGCCAGGGCAGCTGGCAGGCGGCCATGTACCATGAGCGGGCCGCCTGGTTGCCGGTGATCAGGGCCTGGGCGAACGCCTGCGGGTGCGGCACGGACAACGCGGCCAGCGAGGTCACCCGCTCCGGATGGCGGCCGGCCACGTACCAGCCCAGGGCAGCGCCCCAGTCGTGCCCGGCCAGGTGGAACCGTTCGGTTCCGGCCGCGTCGGCCAGGGCGAGCACGTCCGCCGCCAGCTGGGAGTTCCGGTACGCGGCCCGCCCGGCCGGCCGGGCCGCTGGGGAGTAGCCGCGCAGGTCGGGCGCCAGGACCCGGTACCCGCCCCTGGCGAGCGCGGGCGTCACCCGGTCCCAGCAGCGGCGGTCCTGCGGAAAGCCGTGCAAGAGGATGGCGACGCCTTCCGGGCCGTCCCGGCCGGTCGCGGGGGTGTCGGTGACCTCGAAGCTGAACGCCGCGTTGGTAAAGCGCTCCATGCCGCCATCTTCCTCCCCCGGGGCGCGCTGTCCGGCGCCTGGACCTGGATTCAGCAGTGCCGCACGGGTGCCGTGCCCGGCGCGTCCGGCGGTGACCGGCTTCGCGACAGTAGCGGCAGACCCTGCGACTCCGGGGCCATGGCGAACGCGATTGACCTGACCTGCCTCGGCTAGCCCCGCCCGCTCGGATAATCTTCAGGATCGGGAGGTGGCATACGGATGCGGATCGGTGTGGTCTTCCCGCAGACCGAACTAGGCGGCGACGCCGGCGCGGTGCGCGCCTACGCCCAGCGGGCCGAGGAACTCGGGTTTACCCACGTGCTGGCCTACGACCACGTGGTGGGCGCGGACCCGGCGGTGCATGCCGGCTGGGACGGCCCCTATGACGTGCACACCACGTTTCACGAGCCGATGGTCCTGTACGGCTACCTGGCCGCGGTGACCTCCATGGAACTGGTCACCGGGGTCATCATCTTGCCGCAGCGGCAGACCATGCTGGCCGCTAAGCAGGCGGCCGAGGTGGACCTGCTCACCGGCGGGAAGTTCCGGCTGGGCGTGGGCATCGGCTGGAACCGCGTCGAGTACGAGGCCCTCGGCCAGGACTTCAGCACGCGCGGCAGGCGCCTGGAGGAGCAGATCACGCTGCTGCGCCGGCTGTGGACCGAGCAGACCGTGACCTTCAGCGGGACCTTCGACCGGATCACCGGAGCGGGCCTGGCGCCGATGCCGGTGCAGCGGCCGATCCCGGTGTGGGTCGGCGCTCAGTCGCCGCGCGCCTGGCGCCGCGCCGGGCGGCTTGCCGATGGCTGGTTCCCGCAGATGGCCCCGGGCCCGCAGCTCGACGAGGCCCGCCGGATCGTGGCGGAGGCGGCCGCGGAGGCCGGCCGCGACCCGGCCAGCCTCGGCATGGAAGGGCGCCTGCGCTGGCAGGAGAACCGGGACAAGCTGGCGGCGGCGATGCGGCAATGGCAGGATGCGGACGCCACGCACCTGTCGGTCACCACCATGGGCGCCGGCCTGAAGACCGTCGATGACCACCTGGCCGCCCTGGCCACGGCGGCCGAGGCAGCCAGGACGATCGGCGGCTGAGGGCATCCGGTGGTTCCCGCAGCCGGGACCTCGTGCTCCACGTCAAACCCGGGTTCTGGAACGCCGCCTCTCGACCGCATGTGCGGATGGTTTCCGCGGAACCCGCGTGTGACGGCCTCGCCCGGTCGGCGGCAGAAGCGGACGTTCACTTTTGAGTGCGCCGATGCATAAAGTACGGCCTGGCGACGTTCCGCCGGGCCGTGGCTTGGACTACCCGCGCCGTGCTGGCCACCGGGGCGCACATCCTGTGGCGCGCCTCGGCGAGCTTCACGCTCAAGCCGGTCAAGGTCCTGGCCGACGGCACTTACCTGGCGCAGCTGAGGCCTGTGGTTGCCGGCGGTCCTGCAGCGGCAGACGGCGGCGCGGCCGAGGCTGACGTGGACCGACCGGGCGCTGTTCGCCGCACTGCTGACGCTCATCCCGCGCTCACGCCACGGCGCGCTGCACTCGTTCATCACCACCGGCACGATCCTGCGCTGGCACCGCGATATCGTCCGCCGCCGCTGGGCCGCCAAATCCAAACCGAAGAGGCCAGGGCGGCCACCGGCCCACCGCCGCATCGTCCGCCTGGTGCTGCGCATGGCGGCCGGCAACGAGCATCGGGGGTACCGGCGGATCGCCGGCGAGCTGGCCGGGCTCGGCATCGCCGTCGCACCCTCGACGGTCTGGGAGATCTTGAAGAGGCATGGCATCGATCCCGCGCCCCGGCGTGCCGGCCCGGATTGGGCGCAGTTCCTGCGCTCCCAGGCCGAGGCGATCTTGGCCCTGGACCTGTTCACCGTCGACCTGCTGGACGGCACGAAGGCCTACGTGCTGGCCGCGATCGAACACGCCACCCGCCGGATCCGCATCCTGGGCGCCACCGCCCATCCCGGCGGCCAGTGGATCGTGCAGCAGGCCCGGAACCCCGCATGAACTCGATCATGGAGCGGTGGATCGGCGGATGCCGCCGCGAGCTTCTCGACCGGACCCTTATCTGGAACCTGCCCCACCTCCGCAGGATCCTGGCGGCCTGCGAGCGTCACCACAACGACCACCGGCCTCATATGGCCCTGTCCAGTGCCGCTCCGCTTAAGCCGCTTCCAGCCGAGGTAACCGACCTCGAAGCCTTCCGGGTCCGGCGACGCGACCGGGTTGGAGGCGTCATCCACGAGTACCAGCACGCCGCTTGACCAGTGAGAACGACGTTTTCGGCAAGGACAGCCCACCGCGATCCGTGCCAGGCTAGCCGAACTGCGCCGCACGGCCGACCCGGCGGGCCGAGCGGTGCCGGTACCGCCAGCCCGGGGCCAGCCAGATGACTCCGATCCCGAACGGGAGTTACTCGCAGCCTCTCACCGATCCGGACTGCGGCATGAGCGGTAAACACTCTGAAGCCAAGCCGAGTGCTGGGTGGTCTCTCTGCTGGGTAGCGGACGCGGGACGGTCTGGGGCCGAGCGCGAGCCGCGGGTTAGCCGGATCCTGTTTCGCGCGGCGCGATGCCAGCGCTTTCCACCACAGCAGCTGCACCTCGCCCGGCAGCCCGGGATAGGCGAACCGGTCGATAGCGCCCAGCGTGCAGCCCATCTTCTGGTAGAAGCGGCAGGCTGGCGCGTTGACATTCTGGGTCTCGATCTTGAGCCACCGGCAGCCGCGGGCACCAGCCCAGGCCCCGGCGGACTGGAAGAGCGCTGACCCGATGCCCGCGCCCCGCTCCCCGGCCGAAACGCGGATGTCCCATAGCACGGCGACGTCGGCACGGCCGCCCAGCATGGAAAGACCGGGGGTATTGACGGCGATCACGGCACCGCCGGCCCGCGCGCCGTCCCGGCGGGCGCAGACGAGCCCCCAGTCCGAGACGTCAAAGCGCTCGGGCCAGCACGTCGGCCCCGAACCCTCGATGGCGTCGTAGTCCTTGGCGTAAGGATCGATGACGGCGGCCTCCGTCAGTGATATGCCACCCAGGCCGCCGTCGATGAGCCTGACCGCCGAGATCCGGTCGACCACGAAGGCGATGGAGATGGTCGCGTGCTCAGCCAGCGCGGCGAGCGGTTAGCGCTTCTTCCCGCATGTCAACACTCATCCGGAACCTCCTGATCAGCGGCCCCTGCGACTCCCGGGCCTCGCGATGCCCACAACGCAAGCTGGCCCCACCAAGGCAAGGACACAGAAGCCATGGCACGGACGTTCGTCATTGCGGCAGAAGCGGATGCGCCCGCCCGAATGCCTGGATTACCTGGCGGAGTAGCCCGTGCAGTTGCTGGGCATGCTGGATGGCATGGAGCCGGTGGTGAAGCAGATAAGCGGGCACCACGGATGGCCCAGATTTCCTGGGGTCGCATGGAAGTCGAGGACCTGGGCGCGGGGAAGGACGTCAGCGACGCCGTTGACCGCATCCGCCAGCACTCAAGTGCGCACTGATTTGGCCCAACTCAGGTTACAGATGATGATCAAGCTGAAGATGCCCAAGGCAAAGTGGCGAGTAATCCTTACCTGCCTTGCGGTCATTGCCGGCATTACTGTCCTGACCGAGCCTGCCTGGAAAGAATCGTCAGTGTCGACCAGCTCGAGCAAGCCAGGCATCATGGCGTCTGGCGCTGTGGATTCCGAGCTAGAAGCGCTCTTGAACGATGGCGGGCCAAATTCCGCCACGTCCCCCCGTCACAAGTCAAACAGCTCTGCTCTGGTCGCGGCAGCGGCGGGCGCTGATAATCAGCAGTTTTACCGGCTAGGTGAATTGCTGGTACGGGATGGACTCTCCGACACCATTATCAATCTCAGTCGCGAGATGAACGGCTGGTGGTACGCGTGGAGCGAGTGGCACGCGCCGTCATCTGAACTCGATGCTTTTATCCTTGCCTGGCGGCAAGTCGTTACGACTATGCGATCGGTGCCCGGTGAGCATTTCAAGTTCTTGTGGACCATTTATCCCGAGGGGGCAACGGTGACGGAGTGCTGGCCCGGTAGCGCTTACGTGGACTACGTGGGAACCGATATCTTCGACTGGCACGGCGGCCCTGACGGCACGTACCCTCATACCGCATCCGGCGCGCTCGACTGGGCTCTTCACTGGCAGCAGACCCTGACGGCCAGCCCGGGCGGATTGGACTGGACAGCCCGGTTCTCCGAGCTTGCGGGCAAGCCCATCATCATCCCTGAGTGGGGTCTGGACTTCCACACCTTCGGCGGGCAAGACGACACGTATTTCCTTACCCGCATGACGGCTTGGCTGAAGGCTCATCATGCTATCGGCCTTTACTGGGTACAGGGCCACGTTACTTGGTCCGGATGGCCCGGCGGCCCGCTGATAGCTAACCAGGGCGCAGCGGCGCAAGTTAATACCCCTGGTGCCGTCAACGGCATGGGGAAGCTACTGGGCGGACATCTGCAGTACGCGGGCGTCTACCTGAATGACCAGGAGACAATCTCGGATTCCACGGCGCAGCCTGTTCTGGCTCCGTGGGAAAACGCGGGCTACCGGCTGGTTCTGAGCGTCGATATCATTCCGAACCCGCCTGTCATTAAACCCTATTCCGGCCCACCCGAGCCCGGAAGCAAGCCCTACCAGCTTTCCGGCTACCCCGACGCGGTTGCTGCGCTCAAACAAGGACTTGGATGATTATTGAGGCGAAAATCTACGGTAACCATGGCGCCCGCCAGGAGAGACACTTTACGGTCCGGAGCGCGCCGTGACCTACTCTTCGGCCAAGGTGATCTGCCCAACTGCGGTCGGGCCGGACCCTCTCTCATGGCCGCGATGACTCTTGTTGTAGCCGCTGATCGCAGTTCCGCATTAACTCGTCTCAGCCCGTTTCCATGTCACCCGACTTATCACAGATTAGTGCGTAACGGACCTGTCAAACAGCGCTCTCACATCGGCAGATCCGGGCGCTGCTGGAGTACGGAACGACCCGATCTGCGCGCCTCGGCTTGCGATCGCCGAGGAGTCACCACCCGTCCAGACTGGGCGGGTACTTGCGCGCTGCGCGACGACCCCCGCCGTAACCGTCCGTAACGGCGCCCGGGGGCAAGACTGTGCAGACCAGGTGCCATCATCGTGGCTAGAGCCGCCACGGTGAGCAGCCCCACGTCAGGGTGAACACGGCAGAGGCGCTCATGGTCAGGATGGAGCCGTTTGGCATCCCCGGGTCACCTAGGGCTGGATCCGGGCGGTCACGACGCAGCGGGCGCCATCGTGAGGGACGAACGTCACCGCCTCCCGGCGGACCCGTGCGGGCTGCCGGGAGGCGGGACGCAGCGTCACGGCTCGCAGCACCTCGGGCAGCACGATCCGCATCTCGAAGGTGGCGAAGCTGGCCCCCAGGCAGCGCCGGATGCCGCCGCCGAAGGGGAACCAGCCGAAAGCCGGGGGCGGCTGGCCGACGAACCGGTCCGGCCGGAACGCGGCGGGGTCCTGGTAAAGATCCGCGCGCCGCTGGGCGAGGTAGATGTTGGGGCACGCCATCGCTCCGGCGGGGATCGCGTGCCCGCCGATCCTGACGGCCCGGCGCACGTGGCGATCCACGAGCGCGACCACCGGCCGGACCCGCAACGTCTCCGTGATCGTGGCGTCCAGGTACTCCGGCGCGCCGCGGTCCAGCTCCGCGACCAGGCGGCCCAGCGCGCGGGGATGGTGCAGTAGCAGGTCGAAGGCCCAGGCCAGAGCGGTAGCCGTCGTCTCATGACCGGCGAACAGCAAGGTCACGAGCTCATCGCGTACCTCGTCGTCGGTCATGGCCCGGCCCTCGTCGTCGCGGGCGAGCAGCAGCAAAGACAGGACGTCGCTGCGCTGCTCGAGGTCGGGTGCGTCACGCCGCTGCCGGATCTCCGCGACCAGCGCCGCGTGGAGCGCATCCCGGGCCCGGATGAACCGCGCCCACGGGGCGTGCGGCCCGAGCCTGCGATCGCGCGTGGCGAAGAGCAGGAACGGATTGCGGCCGACGGCGGTGACCGTGAGGATGAGGCGGCGCAGCTCATCACCGCGGGCACTCCCGTCGACCCCGAAGACGACCCGCACGATGACGTCCAGGGTGATCGACTGCATGCTGGGCCGCAGCGCGAACGGCTTGCCCACCGGCCAGCGGGCGATCTCCGCCCGGGTGATGTCGCGGACGGCGGCCTCCCAGCCGCGCATGCGATCACCGTGGAACGCGGGCAGGATCAGCTTGCGCTGGCGCAGGTGCTCCGGCCCGTCCAGGACGAGGACCGAATGCGGGCCGACCAGGGGTTCGAGGACCGCGGCGTTGGCCTCACCGGCCCGCAGCACGTCATTGTCGCCGCCGAACACGGCTTTCACCAGCTCGGGGCTGGCCAGGTGGACCAGGTTGATGCCGAGCGGAAGGCGCATGGTGAACACGTCGCCGTAGGTCCGCGAGCAGCGGTCGAGGAACCACGTCGGCTTCTTCAGCCACAGCCAGGCCTGGACGATGCGCGGATAGCCAGGACCGTTCGGAAGAATCGGGCTGGGCGCACCCGGCCCGGCCTGACGGCCGGCAAGCTCGTCAGGCAGCCCGGTGACAGGGGACGCCATGACCCCATTATCCCTTCCGGGCTTCCGGGCTTCCGGTCAGCGGGTCGAGGCCAGGGCCGCTCACCCGGCTCGCGGTACCGGCGCAGCAGATGACTGAGGCCGAACGGGCCCGGTACAGGCCCCGCGTGAGGCCACCGCGAGCACAAATTCGCCTGTTTACGGCGAGCGGCGGCAAACCCCATAGTGGTGGTCTATGAACAGCCAGCCTGCGCCCGGCCCCGGTGCCGGCGTACCGTCCCTCGTCGCGCTCGGCCAGGACCGTCCCGATGTCGCCGCAACCGCCTTCGTCGCCCCCGGTGCCGTCCTCATCGGACGCGTAACCATCGGCGCGGAGGCGAGCGTGTGGTACCGAGCCGTGCTCCGCGCTGACCGTGACACCATCGTGGTCGGCGAGCGCAGCAACGTGCAGGACGGGTGCGTCTTGCACGCTGACCCTGGTGTGCCGCTGTCGGTGGGCTCGGACGTCACCATCGGCCACAACGCCACGCTGCACGGGTGCACCATCGAGGATCTGGTCCTCATCGGCATGGGCGCGATCGTGCTCAACGGGGCACGCGTGGCGCGTCATTCGATCGTCGCGGCCGGCGCCGTGCTGACCGAAGGGCAGCAGGTCCCGGAGGGAGTGCTGGTGGCCGGGGTGCCGGGAAAGGTCCGGCGGGACCTGTCCGAAGCAGAGCGCGCGGAGATCGAGCGCAACGCCGCCACGTACCTAGGGCTCAGCCAGCTGCACCGCCGCGGAGGGGCGTGAGATGCGCGGTGGTCGACGCCTACACCACCCTCCCGGGCCTGGCCGGATAGCAGCATCCTGGCATGATTGCAGAGGTGAAGGACCTGGTTAGACTGCTCCGCCGGATCGCGGTCACTGTCGCAGGCACAGTGATCCTCGCCGTCGGCGTGGTGCTCTTGGTGGCACCCGGCCCTGGCCTGCTGGTCATAGCGCTGGCGCTGGCCGTGTTCGCCATCGAGTATCAATGGGCCAGACGAAACCTCGCCGCCGTGCAGGCACGCGCCCGGTCGGCGGCCCTCATGGCGGCAGCTAACCGAGTCGCCACGGCCTCTGCCGTTCTTTTCGGCATAGGCTCCATCGGCCTTGGCGCTGTGCTGATATTCACGGACCTGCTGCCATTTTCCGGCGCGGGAACCGGCGTGGGCATTGCCATAGGGGGCCTGACCGTGCTGGCGACCATGGCCTACAGCATCCGGGAATTGCGGAATGCCAAGAAGGCCGAAGAGAACGAGGACGCTGCTGACTCGTAGAGATCCGGCCAGGTTCGGGATCGCTACGCGCCTGGTCGCCGGTCAGACGCGGCGCAGAACGGTGACGACCTTGCCGGGGATAGTGGCGTGCTGACCGGGAATCGGCTTGTACGCGGGGTTGCACGGGAGGTCCGCTGCGCCCGCCAGGTCCTCGACCTCCAAGCGGACAGTCGCCTGCCCACGCAGCGGCTTCGGTAGCGGGCACTCTGAAGTAACCCGGGTCAGCACATCAAGATTTGGCGGAGTTGTTTGCGTATGACTGGAAGCGTGCGTTCTGCGTCAGTACCGTAGTCACGGCTCCGGCAGACAGCTGGATATCCGCGAAAACGGAGAAAGCATGAAGAACGCACACAAGCGATGGGGTCTAGGCGCCGCCATGATCCTGGTAGCGGGGAGTCTCGCTATGGCGACCACGACCCAGGCAAGCGCAGCGCCGGCACCCAACGCCTGCAAATCGCAGATCCAAGCCACGGCCCGCGCTCAGGGTATCAGCGGCGTCGTGCGTGCGATAGGCAACTGTCCGGTCAAGAACGCCGCGGCGATCCGCGCCAGCGACCCCGCCAGCGGCACTCCGCCACTGATCTTCCACGGAGGCCCGGTGATGGATACGCGATCGACCGGCCCGCTGATCGTCACCCCGATCTTCTGGAGTCCGCCGGGCCACCCGATCTCGGCTTCGTACGAGCTACTCATCAGTAAATATATCGAAAGTGTGGCGTTGGCGAGCGGCCTGAACAGCAACGTGTACTCGGTGGCGAAGGAGTACTTCGGTAGCAACGGGCAAATCCGCTACCAGATCGGGGTCGGCTTCCCCATTTTTGACAGCGACCCGCTGCCCGCGAGCGGCTGCCAGGTGGCCAGCACGGACACCGCAGGGATCTACGCTGACAACTCCGGCTACAACGCCTGCCTGGATGATGACCAGGTTCAGGCTGAAACCGACCGCGTCACCGCGGCCCACGGCCTGCCGCATGACCTCTCCCACATCTACCTGATGTACCTGCCCAAGCACGTCGAGTCCTGCGTCTTCGCCGGTTCGACGACCACCGCGGCTAACGCTTGCACGATCAACTACCAGCCGAGCGCGGCGTACTGCGCTTACCACAACTACAGTGCGAGCAACGCCGTGTACGCGAACATGCCCTACCCGATCTACTTGTCGAAGGTTGGGTTCACGTGCGGCACCGAGAAGAACTTCGGCGTGATCGAGTCGCCGAACGGTAGCCCCGACGGCGACGTCCAGGTCAGCCCCACAAGCCACGAGATCTCGGAGTCGATTACCGACCCGGACACCGTGACCGGCTGGTACGACTCCAGTGGCTACGAGAATGGCGACGAGTGCGCCTATATCTTCGGCCAGACGCGGGGCCCGGCTGGGCGGCTCTACAACCAGGTGATCGGCGGTTACCGCTTCCTGACCCAGGAGGAGTTCAGCAACCGCGACTTCGCCATAACCGGCGGTGGGTGCGTACAGGGTGCCTCGGCCGAGGCACCCTGAGAGCAGCAGCCTGACCGCAGGAACCGCGGAGAGCCCGTCGCGCCGATAGGCACACGACGGGTTCGGTGAGAAGCTCGGGGCGCGGTTCCGGGAGCAATCCCGGAACCGCGCCCCGGCTTTGTGCTACCGGCTCGGGGATTACACCGGTCAAGCGCCGAGATTCCACTGCGCCGCGAGCCACTTCAGATCCGTTTCGTCCCTGATCCGGGCTTCCTGCTCGCGGGCGAAGAGCGCCTCGGTCTTCTTCAGGACGAGGGTGTAGGGCCTGCCTTGCCGCCTGGTCACGTGGGTGACGGGCAGTTCGGCGGCGTCGATCCGGGAGTGGACGTGCTGCCTGCCCCGCTGGGCGAGCGGCCACTCGAAGGTGAGCCGGCTCTTGTCTTCGGCGAACACACGGAGAGTGTCACACACGTCGCACGTGCAGCCGCCCGCGGGCAGTCCGATCGACCAGTCGCCGGACGCGCGTTGCGGGCGGGCGAGCCGGGCGCGGAGCCGCGCCGCGCAGTCGGCGGCCAGGTCGCCGAAGCCGGCGGCGCCGCGCGTGCCGTCCCTGGACAGTTCCGCCGCGGCGCGCAGCGCGGACATCTCCAGAACGGTCACCGCGTCCTGGGCTTCCCGGATATATCCGGTAACAGTGTCTCGCGTGCTAGCTGCCCCGATCGCGGCGGCGGCCGTCAGCACCGAGGCAAGCGGTTTACCCAGGTCGCCGAGTTTCTTGTCGCGGTAGCCGGGCGACGACGAGGCGAGTCCCGTGCCGATGTCCCTGCCGATCCACTCCCACGCCAGGTCAACGAGCCGCTGCGCGGCCACCGCGCCAGCACTGCCCGCGGCGTGCAGCCCCTCGCACAAGCCGGGCAGCCACTCCGCCACCCACCGCGGCCGTTCGGTTCCCCCGCCATATGCCCACGCTGGCTGCTCTCCGCCGAACCACGTCCGCAGCAATTCCGCTGTCCACCGCTGACCGTATCTGCCGGCGATCTTTCCGAACGAGTCCACGTACGCGTCAGTTAGCTGCTCAATACGGAACGGGCGCAGCAGCATCGCCGCGGTTTCCGCATCCGCCACGGCGTCCGCCGCCAGCAGCGCCTTGCCGAAGAGCCCGGAGAGCCTGCCCCTCTCCTCCGGTGTCCGCCCGCGCCGGGCGCTGTCCCAGAAGGGCGCGAGCGTCGCCGCGGCGGCCTGCGCGCCCGGTACGTCGCCTGCTGACGCCATCGCGGCGAGCTCGTCAAGGGCCCAGGCGGGGGAGGTCTCGGCACGGTTCGCGAAGGCCTGGTCACGCGGCCACACGACGACCGCCGCCCGGTGATACCAGCGGTCCAGCGTGTTGCCCCAGTTGCCCATGTAGCCCTCATACTCCGAGGAGTACGGCTCGAGGTCGCCCGTCTGGGTGGACGCGCACACCTCATCGCCGTCCACGGGCAGCGATGTCTCCTCCAGGCGGGTGCCGTCCGGCCCGGTCCAGTGGGTGAGGGTGACCTCGGAGTCGATCAGGTCCTGGATGTCGTACTCGCGTTCGCTGCCGCTCGCGCCGCCGGAGTACCCGTCATCGTCTTCTTCGTAGTCGTCATACCAGCCCCGGCGTCGGTATCCGTAGCCCTCATAGGCCGGGAACGCGCTGTGCGTCGTCTTGATGTCGGCGAGCGCGAGGACGGCCTCGCAGCCTGATGTGCCCGCGGCGGTCCGCAGCAGGGCCACCCGGCTCGCGTCCGCGCCCTTCAGCCGCCGCCAGTTCAGCCCGCGGGGCGTGTACTCGTGGTCCAGGAGGTAGACCAGCCGGTTCGGCGGGTCGGTCGCGGGTCCGCCGTAATAGCGGGATACCGGCGTGCTGAAGTGCTCGCGGAGGACATCCGCCAGTTCGGCGACGGTTCCGCCGTCGCCCTCCGGGCGGCTGGTGTCGCCGTGCAGGAGCAGGTTGTACGTGAGCGTGATCCGGTACCCCGACTTCACCCGGAGAACCTCGTGCCGGCAGTCGGCGTAGAAGGCGACCAGCGACAGCGCCGTCTTCGACCCCCGGTAGGCCTTCCACTCCTCGTTGTGCCCCACCATCAGCTCGCCGCCGGCGTAGCTGGACGGCAGGGTCACCACCAGGGTCCCGACCATCGAGTCGTCTTTCTCGGAGTCCTGGTGGGCGAGGAAGTGCTGGTTCGTCTCATAGACCAGCAGGGAGTGAAGATCGGCAGTCAGTTCGGCCGCGGTCGGTAGTCCTAGTTCTTCTTTTACCGTCGCGAGGACGTGCTTCAGCGTGGCGTCGTTCCACTCGGCGCGGACGAGGTGCTTGGGGATCTCCCACGTGTCGCGGACGTCCGGGTCGGTCAGCGTCTCCTCGCCATGGCCGAACCGGGCCGGCTGACCGAGGCCGAGGAGCTTGCGCGCTTTCGCCGGGGTCACCGGGAACCTGACGTGCCCGAAGCCCTCCACTTCCAGGCTCAAGTCGTCCGTCCTGGCCGTCAGTTCGACGCTGAACGCGGCCTGCGCATCGCCGCGCAGCGTCCTGGCCAGCCGGTCACGCGCCGCCTTCGCCATGGCCCTGGTCCTCCCGTATCCCGGAAACCGCCTTACCTTGGTGCGACTGTAGCCAACCGCCGTAGGCCGCGAGCCACGCTTGCCGGGATTACCCGCGCAAAGCCCAATGCTGCCGGTGATCAGGTCAATCGATCAGTTCGAAGTCAATGTCGAGGGCACGGTAGGTCTCGGCGGCCCTGCGATCGCGGGTGGCAAGCGTGATCCCGTGTTCGGCTGCCGTGGCGGCGACGAGGGCATCGTAGACGGCGCCGCCGGCGATGCCGAGCGATGCCAGCCTGGCATGGAGCCGTTGCGCGTCCTGGGCGCTGAGGAACCGCGAAACGGGGAAGTTGTGTGCGAGCAACCGTGCCACGGCGGCGGGGGTGCGGCGGTTGGGTGGCGGCAGCCGGGTCAGCACGGAGAAGGTCTCGAAGGCCGCGTGGCCGCTGAGCCCGCAACTCCGGCCGCCGATGGCCTTCCTGGTGGCCTGATGGTGCTCGTGCCCGGCGACCGCGAGAGCGACGGCGACGCTGGTGTCGATCAGGAGCTGCGGCCTGTTACCGCTGGTTGGCATCGCGCAGCGTCCGGACGAGGTTGTCGCTGACGGTGACGTCGGCGGCTGGGATGACGAGCAGGCCGTCTTCGTCCTCCAGGCGGTCGTCGGCCAGCGGCTCGATATGCAGGCCGGCTCCGTCCGGGGTTACCTCGACCTCGCCGGGCACCAGGCCGAGGCTGTCCCGCAGTGCCTTGGGTATAACCAGCCGCCCCGCCTTGTCTATGGTAGAGCGCATGCCATTAAGATACCATGCACCTGGCAGGTGTGATGGGCAACCGAATCCCGACGACGAGCAGCGGCGGCTCGGTGAACTTCGCACCGCCGATCGGTCAAGGCGCCGACGGTGACCTGGTTGGCCGCCATCCAGCTGATCGCTGAAGGCATGACTTGGTGCTAGGGGACCAGGCCCGGCTCGAGCAGCTCGAACCCGTCGAAGAAGCCGAGGATCTCATCCCGGCTCGGCCCGGTAGGGGCGGAAGAACGCGCGCAGCTCTTCGGCGTAGAGCCCGGGTTCCTCGAACGGCGCGAAGTGCCCGCCGCGTGCGGGCTCGGTCACGCGCACGACGTTCGCCGTGCGCTCCAGCCACGCCCGCGGCGGGCGGACGATGTTGCCGGGGAACAGCGAGAAGCCGGACGGCACCTCGACCCGGCGGGCGTGCTGCGCGGGCGGGATCGCGGCGTTCGCGCGGTACATGCGCATCGACGAGCCGATCGTCGCGGTGAGCCAGTAGAGCGTGACGTTGGTGAGGATCTCGTCCTTGGTGAAGCGCCGCTCGACGTCGCCGTCGCAGTCGCTCCACGCCCGGAGCTTCTCCACGATCCAGGCGGCGAGCCCGGCGGGTGAGTCGGTGAGCCCGACGGCGGCGGTCTGGGGCTTGGTGCGGTGCATGGCGGCGTAGGCGCCCTCGGCCGCGCCCCACGCGGCGGCGCCCTCGAGCCAGGCGCGCTCCTCGGGCGCGAGGTCCGCCGGGTCGCCGGCAAAGACGGGCACGCCCGCGTCGGTACGGTGGACGGCCACGACCCGGCCGGGGTAGTCGAGCCCGAGGTAGCGGCTCACGTGGCTGCCGATGTCCCCGCCCGCAGCGCCGAACCGCGGGTAGCCCAGGACGCCCATGAGCCCGGCCCACAGGCCGGCGACCGCGATGGAGTCCAGCGGCGGGCCGGCCGGGCGGCCGGAGTACCCGTAGCCCGGCATGTCGGGCACGACCACGTTGAAGGCGTCGGCGGGGTCGGCGCCGTGCGCGCCGGGGTCGGTGAGCGGTCCGATGACCTTCGCGTAGCGCCAGAACGAGTCCGGCCAGCCGTGGCACAAGACCAGCGGCAGGACAGGGCCGGCGCGGCGGCCCGGACGTGCACGAAATGGATCTGCAGGCCGCCGAGCCGGACGCGGAAGCGGGGGAACCGGGCGAGCGCCGCCTCCTGCGCCGGCCAGTCGAACCCATCCGCCCAGTAGGCGACGAGCTCACGGAGGTAGGCCAGGTCGGTCCCGAGCGACCAGCCGGCGTCCTCAGGCGCGTCCGGCCAGCGCGTCGCGCGCAGCCGCGCCCGGAGGTCCTCCAGTGCCGCCGGGGCGGTCTGCGGGGTGAACGGCTCGGGGCGGCGCCCAGCCGCGGCAGATCGGGCATCCGGCATGGGACGCATCCTACGGCCGTGCCGGCCTGATCAGTCAGGGCTTGTTGTGAGCACAGCCTGGCCGAGCGTGTCATAGAGCAGCGTCTCGGCGGTGTCCCAGGACAGGCCGTAGGCATCGAGGAGTTCGCGCCATGCCTGGTGGGTGGTGGTGATGGCGATCAGCGCGGCAGCGTGCTCGGCGCCCAGGGTCTCGCGCAGGCCGCCGAGCTCGGTGAGGCGGGCCACGGTGAGGCGGGCTCCGTTACGGTGGCGGCGCTGTCCTTCGGCGACGGCCGCGGCGAGATCGGGCTCGACGGCCGCGGCGGCGAACAGGGCTCCGATGATGTCCCCGGAGCGCTCCTGGAAGACGCGGGTGAGGCGTATTTCAGCTCGCAGGGCGTGCTCGGGGGTGCTGGCGCCGCGGACGCCGGCGACCAGGTCACCGACGCCGGCTTCCTCGTCGATCAGGTCGATGAGCGCCATCAGCATTCCCCGTTTAGAACCGAGCCGCGCGTAGATGGTCTGCACCGCGACGCCGGCCTCGCGGGCGATGTCGGCTACCGAGGTAGCGGCGTAGCCCTGCCGGGCGAACAGCTGGCGGGCGGTTTGGAGGATGTCCCGCCGGGTCTGGTCGGCCATGGCCTGGCGGCGGTCCGGGCGGGCGCGTGTCGGCATCTTGACAGACTAGCATTCCATTGGCTAGAACTATATTCTAGCAACTGTAATAAGATTCTAGCAGGAGGAACGACATGACCATGACCGGCAGCAACGTCGATATCGCCGTCCGGACGCAGGTGGACTACTACGGCACGGGCCGCTATGACCTGGCCAGTCAGCTCGTCACCTCGGACTACGTCGACCACGAGGCACCCCCCGGCACCCCGCCCGGGCCGGAGGGCGCCAACGCGGTCCTGCGCTGGCTGCGCAGCGCATTCGGTGATCTGTCTTATGAGATCCACGACGCCTTCGGCGCGGGCGACCGGGTCGCGGTGCGGCTGACCACCAAGGGCACCCACACCGGCGAGTTCATGGGCAAGGCGGCCACCGGAAGGCGATTCCAGATCGAGGCAATCCACATCTACCGGATCGAAGACGGCAAGGTCGCCGAACACTGGGCCAAACGCGATGACGTCGCGCTTGGCAGCCAGCTCGGCCTGTTCGAGCGCTGACAGGAGGGCATGTGCGGCTGAATCGTGGCGACTGGAATGTCGGTACGACCTGGCATGGTCCGCGCGGCGGTTCCGTTCCCGGTAACTATCGGCGTATGGCGTCGACCGCGAACACCTCGGCCGCGGCGGTGACCTCACTTGTGACACGCGTGGCCGCCAGGAGGGACGAAGTTCTCGCTGACCTGCTGTTTCGTAGCTCACGGGCGCTGGCTCCGCGTGGACCCTGCAGGCGGAGCGGCTCGACTGGGTGCCTGCGGTGCTCGCCTCCCTCGACCGGCCGTAAGTCATCGAGCGGCCCGATGAGCTCCGCGGCCTCGTCATCGCGCTCGCCGAGCGGCTCGCGACCTCGGCCCGCGGAGGCTAGGTACGAGGTCTACATCGGCCTGGAAGCCGGGCAGCATGTGCCAGGAGCCATATCCGGTATTCAATAGGTTTGTCAGGGAACCCTGGCGGAGGTGCCCTGCCTCATCGCAGTGTGCTGGGAAGGGGGCTCCGGTGACGACGCGTCTCGGCGACCTGCTGGACGACGCGCGGCGCCGGACGTTCGTGGGCCGCGGCGCGAGCTGGCCAGCTTCGACGACGTCCTGCTGGGCCGCTCGCCGCGGCGGGTGCTGCTGGTGCACGGCCCGGGAGGCATCGGCAAGACCACCCTGCTGCTGGAATTCCGCACCCGGGCGCGGGCCGCGGGCCGGACCGTCCTGCTGCTCGACGCCCGTGAGGTCGATCCCTCGCCGGAGGGGTTCGAGAACGCCGTGACGGCCGCGCTCGGCCAGCCGCCCGGGACCGTCCAGCAGCTCAGCGTGCGGCTGGCCGGCGCCGTCCTGCTGGTCGACGGCTACGAGCAGCTCGGCGCCATCGACGGCTGGCTGCGCCAGGCGTTCCTGCCTGCGCTGCCGACCGACTGCGTGGTCGTGCTGGCCGGCCGCGAGGCCCCCGCCGCGCCCTGGCGCAGCGATCCCGGCTGGCGCTCGGTCGTCGGGGTACAGCGCCTCGGCGACTTCGACGAGGCGGAGAGCGGCGAGCTGCTCGAACGCGCCGGGGTGGCGCCGCCCGCCCGGCCGCAGCTGGTGCGGCTGGGGCGCGGCCACCCGCTGGCCATGGCGCTGCTGGCCGACGTCGCCGTCACCGGCACGGTGCCCGACAGCCTCGCCGACGTCCCGGATCTGATCTCGGCGCTGCTGGAGTCGCTGCTCCGGGGCGCGCCGGCGGACGCGCACATGACCGGTCTTGCCGCCTGCGCCCAGACCTGGCTGACCACCGAGGACCTGCTCCGGCAGGTGGTGGGCGCCGAGGCGGGCGAGGTGTGGGCGTGGCTGGAGCGGCGGCCGTTCGTCAGCTGCGGGCCGCACGGGCTGTTCCCGCACGATCTGGTCAGGGACGTGCTGGACGCCGAGTTCGAGCGCCGCTGGCCCGAGCGGTACCGCACGCTGCACCGCGTCGTTCACGACCACGTGGTCGCCGGCCTGCGCTCTGCCGCCGGCCCCGACCGGCAGATGCTGGCGCAGCACCTTCTGTACCTGCACCGCAGGAGCCCGCTCACCGGGATCATCAGCTCCCTGCGGGCGCAGGGTTCGGCCGCAGTGGTCCCCGCGCGCCGCGAGGACCACGAGCCGGCGCTGTCGCTCATCGCGCACTTCGAAGGCCCGCAGAGCGCGCGGCTGGCCGAACGGTGGTTCGCGGAGCAGCCGGAATCCCTCAGCGTGGTGCGGGACAGCGAGGGCGTGGCCAGCTTCGTCTTCCACGTCATCCATCCGACCGGCTCGCCGATGGAGGACGGCGATCCGGTCACCCGGACGGTGCTGGACCATGCAGCGCGGCAGGGGCCGGCGCGCCCGGGCGAGCAGATCGACATCGCGCGCTTCCTGGCTGGTCGGCACGGGCATCAGAGTGACCCGTACGCGGTGCTGGCCGGCGTGGTGTCGTCGCTGCTGGAATGGGTGTCGCGCCCGCTGGCGTGGTCGTTCGTGGCGGTGATCGACGACGCCTTCTGGGGGCCGTTCTTCGAGTACCTGGCGTTCACCCGGCAGCTGGAGGTCGAGCTCGGCGGCCGGGCGCACGTCGTCTACGGCAACGACTGGCGGCGCTTCCCGGTCGGCACCTGGCTCGACCTGATGAACGAGCGGGAGCACTCGGGCGGCACCGGGCCACCGCCGGCGTCCCTGCTGCGGCCGCCGCCGCTGGACCGGGCGCGCTTCGCCGCCGCGATCAGGTCCGCGCTGCCGGATCTGCGCCGGCCCGACCGGCTGGCCGCCAGCCCGCTGATGGGCTCGTCGCTGGCGGCGACACCCGGCGGCGCGAGCGGCGAGCGGCTCCGCGCGACCATCGAGGACGCCATTGGCTGCCTCGGCGACCAGCCCAGGGGCGACCTGCTCGGGTCCGTGCTGCAGCGCACCTTCGTCCGCGCCGCCCCCACCCAGGAGGCCGCCGCCGAGGTGCTCGGCCTGCCCTTCAGCACCTACCGGCGCCACCTGGCCAAGGCGCTCGAGCAGGTCACCGACCTGCTGTGGGCGGTGGAGATCGGCGAAGTGCGGCTGCCGGCGCCGGGTGGGCAGCGATTGGACAGCGATTGAGCACCACCTGGCCTGGAGACTGAGCACCGGTTGAGTTGATGCTGCCGGATATCGAAGACGACATCCGGAGGTGCACGGTGGCGGAGATACTCGTGCTGGGCGCGGGCATGTGCGGCCTGTCCACGGCCATGCTGCTAGCTCGCGACGGTCATCAGGTGACTGTCCTGGAGCGTGACCCGGCCGCGTCGCCGGGGGCGGCGCAGGCATGGGAGGCGTGGGAGCGCCGCGGGGTCAACCAGTTCCGCCTGCCGCACGTCATGCTGCCTCGCTGGCGGGGGCTGATGGAGCGGGAACTGCCGGAAGTCCTCGACGAGCTGCTGGCCGCGGGCGGACTGCGCCTGGATACCCTGGCCATGCTCCCGGAGTCGCGGCGCGGCCCGCTGCGTGACGGGGACGAGTGCTTCGTGACCGTCACCGCCCGCCGCCCCGTGCTAGAGGCGGCGGTGGCCGCCGTGGCCGGCCGCACGCCCGGCGTAACCGTCCGGCGCGGTGTCGCCGTGACCGGCCTGCTCGCCGACCCGCCGACGCGGGCGCGCGCCGCCCGGATCAGGGGCGTGCTGGCGGCCGGCGGCCAGGCGCTTCGCGCCGACCTGGTGGTCGACTGCTGCGGCCGGCGCTCGCCGCTGGGGTCGTGGCTGGAGGCCATCGGCGCCCCGCGGCCAGCCGAGGAACGAGAGGACTGCGGCTTCGTCTACTACGGCCGGCACTTCCGGACGCGAACCGGCGAGCTGCCCCGGGCCGAGACGAACCTGCTCCAGCACTACGACTCGGTATCGGTCCTGACCCTGCCGGGAGACAACGGCACCTGGAGCGTGGTCTTCACCACCGCGAGCCAGGACCGGCACCTGCGCGCGCTGCGCGACCCCGGCCGCTGGGACGCCGCGCTGGCGCGCTACCCGCTGGCGGCGCACTGGCGGGACGGCGAGCCCATCACCGGCGTCGACGTGATGGCCGGCCTCGAGGACCGCCACCGCCGCCTGGTGGTCGACGGGGTCCCGGTCGCCACCGGTGTCGTGGCCGTCGGCGACGCCTGGGCCTGCACCAACCCGTCGCTGGGACGGGGCGCCTCGATCGGCCTGCTGCACGCCTGCGTCCTGCGCGACGTGCTGCGCGATACCGGTCCCGGTGACCCGGAGAAGCTGGTCCGGCGCTTCGGCGAGGTGACCGCCGCGGTGGTGGAGCCGCTGTACCGGATGACGCTGTGGTTCGACCGCAGCCGGCTGGCCGAGATCGCCGTCGACGCCGCCGGCGCACCCGGCCAGATTGACGACCCCCGATGGGCGGCCGGCAAGGCCCTGTTCGCGGCCAGCCTGGCCGATCAGGACCTCGCCCGCGAGTACCTGTCGGTCTCGATGCTGCTCACCACGCCCGGCGAGCTGTTCGCCCGGCCGGGCATGGCCGAGCGGGTGATGCGGCTCGGCGCTGGCGCCCCGCGTTACCCGCTGCCCGGACCGAGCCGGCGGGAGCTGCTCGCCGCCATCGGCGGCTAGTGAACGCCCGGACCGGGGAGCATGGAGGTACTGGCGGTGCCGGTGAGGTGGCGCGCGGTGGCGGTCACCACGTCGTCGGCCGGACGCGGCGACCGGCTGCGCACGCTCGGCGCGACCCACCTGCTGGACCGCGCCGGCCAGGGCGGCCAGGACGCTCCCCCGGGCTACGACGTCATCCTCGACATCGTCGCCGGCGCGGACCTGCCGTCGTTCTTCGCCCGGCTCAACCCGAACGGCCGCATGGTGGTCCTGGGCGTAGTCGCGGGCTACCCGCCGGCGGACTTCGGCATGACGATGATGGCAGCGTTCGGCAAGTCGCTGTCGTTCGCGACCTTCAGCACCGACACCGTGCCCGCACCCGGCCGGCGTGCCGTGCGGACCGGGCAGTTCGAGGCGGCAAGCCGCGGAGAGCTGCAGATGGTGGTGCACGAGCTGCTGCCGCTGGAGCAAGCCGTGCTAGCCCACCAGAAGATGGACGCCGGCGAGGTGTTCGGCAGGATCGTCCTGGTGCCCTCCGGAAGCTAGCAGTACGCCGGCCAGCAGGTGCGCAAGCGCTTATCGAGGGGATTGAGCGGTGGGGGCAGGCTGCCGAGGGGAACCGAGGTTCCCAGCGCCTACCGCCAGGTGGTGCGGACCTTCAGCCAGGCCAGGGCAGCCCGGCCCTGAGCGGCCTGGAACTCACGCAACGTGGGCAAGCCCGGAGGAGGTGGCTGACGGGACTGCCGCACGAAGAATCCGGTGAGAGCAGCCAGAACGGCGGTCACTGCCCCGGGGTCTGCGGTCCTGGCGACAGGGTGATCATTGAAGAGCGTCTCGGGTGATGGGCCGCCTTGCATATGAACGCTCGGCAGCATCGCGACCAGGTCGAACCACGGCGCGGCCAGGCAAGCCCACGGCCAGTCGACGACGACCACACGGTCAGCGGTCAGCAATATGTTGTCTGCCCGAAGGTCTGCATGGGCCAACGTGGGACCTTCGGCAGCGGCCTCCCAGCCAGTCTCCAGCGCGGCCAGGTCCGCCAGGTGACCGCGCGCCCAGGTATCGAGGCCGGCCAGGTCATCGTCACCGCGGCGCTGGGCCTCCACGAGACGACGCCAGCCCTGGAATTCCTCACCGAAGCGGTCGGCGACGGCCGGCGCGTCGATCGGCGCGGGTGTCAGGGCCACCGCCAGCTCGGCCACGGCATCGAGCACGCGGGCCAGCTCGGCCGCCTCCCACGGCAGGACCGGCGGGGTGCCCTCGATATCCTCAAACACCAGCACAACCCAGCCGTCTTCGTCGAAGAACCCGAGCAGCCGCGGAGCTGGCGTCCCCTCGGGAAGCGCGGCAGCAATACGTGCTTCAGCCCGGTGGATGCCCGGGGACTCGGGGTTGAGTTCCGGCCCGACCGCCTTGACGAAAGCACGCGTCCCGGTCGCTGTCTTCAACCGGGCGGCCACACCCGGGGAGAAGCCCCCCGGCTGCGTGACCGCCGCCACCACCCGCCCGCCGAGTTGCTGCTCAACGGCGTACCGCAACCCCGCTGGCACCGAGGGCCACGCCATCCGCACCCCGACAGCGGGCGGCGGCGCCTCTACGCCATCCCCGTTCCTGACGGACGTGCCATCGCTCGCACCGCTCATCCGATCATGATTCCGAGCACATAACCGAGTCGCAAACAGATTTCTCAGCATGACGGATGCCGCGGCAAGGTGCGACACCAGCTTGACAAGTGCAGAGACCATGGGCACGGTGATCGTTGACCATTCGCTTGTGCGGGGTGGTGGCATTGACTGCTGAGAGCTGCGGTACTTCGCGCTCGACGGCACCGACCATGCCAGCCACAAGGAGCAGGCCCGGATGACCCGCCGGTACATCTTCTGGCGCAACAACCACGCCTACGACGAACGACTCCGCCGCATCGTCGACCGGGCAAACCAGCTTGATGCGGCACTTGCAATCACCGAGTTCCGCCTCGCGGCCGCGCTCACCAGGAACATCCCCGAACGCACCGCTGATGCAGCGCGCCGCCGAGTGCGGCGCGCGCGTGACAGATCCTAAACTGCTGGCTATGGAGGATCCGGAGGCCTACCTCCGGGCCATAACGGCTTCGCTGGCCCGCGCCCGGGAGGGCAGCCCGTACCCGGTCGCGCGACTCAGCCTGGAGGCCGTGGCCAACGCGTTCGTGGTACTCGGGCTAGTGCCGGCGGCGCGGGCCGAGGAGATCCTCGCCGCGCAGCGGCCAGTGCTGGAACCGGCCGGCTTTCGGGTGGGCCGGGAGATCGGTGAACTGAGCGTCAGCCGGGGCACGCACGGCTTCCAGGAGGCGCGGGCCGCCGCCCAGGACAGCCCGCGACAGATCCCGCTGGGCGCTGGCTCCGCGTGGACCTGCAAGCGGAGCGGCTCGACTGGGTGCCTGCGCTGCTCGCCTCGCTCGACCGGCCGTTCGTCATCGAGCGGCCGGACGAGCTCCGCGGCCTGGTCATCGCGCTCGCCGAGCGGCTCGCCGCCTCGGCCCGCGCAGGCTAAGGGCTCCGGTTGTACGCGCATGACGACTCCGCGGGCGGCAAGCGGGATCAGGCGCGGGCACTGGTCGAGCAGCTGTGGGAGTCCCGCGAGGGCTGCCTGAGCGTCCAGGTGCTGCAAGAGTTCTTCGTGAACGTCACCCGGAAGATCACCAAACCGCTCGACGCGGCAACGGCGAAGGAGATCGTCGCCGACATGTCGCACTGGCATCTGCACGTCCCGGCGGCTGACGACGTCCTGGCCGCGATCGGCATCCATCAGCGCACCGGGATCTCGTTCCGGGACGCGATGATCGTCCGCAGCGCTGCCGAAATCGGCTGTGCCGTGCTCTATTCGGAGGATCTCAACTCCGGCCAGGACTACTCCGGGGTCCGCGTGGAGAATCCGTTCCAGCCGCCTGATGCCAACCGCGCGTAACATACGCCTGCTGGCCATGCCGACATGGGACGTCCGGGTCACCGGCCCGGCCAGGACGGGTCCCGGCCGATGAAACCCAGCAGTCTGGTCTGGGTATCCGCATCGCCGGGCATTTCGACCCGGGCGCCGTACTGGCCGGAGGAGCGGAGAACCTGCTCCATCTGTTCCATCCCGCCGAGGAGCTGAGCGCAGAAGCCGGGGTCCAGTCGGTCGTCCTGGCCGGTAGCCCTGGACAGATCCCAGGTGTGCATGAAGACGTCAGCGGTGTAGAACTGGTCGATCGCGGTCGCCAGGGGCAGGCGGCCGATGTGCGGGTTGGCAAGTTCCCGGTGCGCCGTCTCCGGATCGTCCAGCACCGCCTGCACGCCGTCGCAGTGAACCTGCCACGCGGCGACCGGGTTCTCGTCCACCGAAGGCCCGCGGGGCAGTTCGATGCCGGCGCCTGAGGCAAGGAACCCGGGGAACCATCCGGTCAGGTGGCGAACCACGTCGCGGGCGGCCCAGCCCGCGACCGGGGATGGCGCGTCCCAGGAGCGGGTACCGCGGACCCGTTCGGTGAAAAGCCCGGCCACCTGCCGGTGCCGCTCGGCCGGGCGGTCAGAAAGCGCCATCGGCGAGCACCCTGTCCAGCTTGGCGTAACCCTCGTCGACACCGGTCTCCATGCCGCTGCGCAGCCACGCGTCCCGGCCCTCGAAGCTGTCGACCAGCGACTGCGTCCGCAGCCGCGTACGGCCGTCGCCCAGGCCCTCGAACCGCAACGTCTCCAGCGCAACTCCGTCGGGGTCCCCCTCGAACGTGAAGGTCTGCACGATCCGGTCCGGCCGTACCTCGTGGAAGCAGCCGCGGAACCGGTACTCCGTGCCGTCACGCTCCGCGACGTACTGCCAGCTGCCGCCGGTACGCGCGTCCCAGTGCTCGATCCGGGTGGTCATGGCGTCGGGCCCCACCCACCGGGCGAACAACGTCGGATCGGTGTGGGCGCGGAACAACTGCCCGGGGGTTGCCGCGAAGTCACGAGTCATCCGGATGACCGGCAGCCTCTGGTCGGCTTCGATGACCGTCTGCGTGATCTTGTTCATCCTCGTCTCCCTTCATCTCCGCCAGGACGGCGTTGAGGCGGCGGTAGCGCTGCTCGACGCGGTCCCGGTGGCGCTCGATCCAGGTATCCATCAGGTCCAAGGCCTGGACCTCCAGGCGCACCGGCCGGGGTTGCGGTCCTCGCGGCCGGCTGATGAGCCCGGCGTCCTCGAGCACCCGCAAGTGCTTGTAGACGGCCTGCAGCGTCATCCGGTACGGCTCGGCCAGCTGGCTCACGGTCGCGTCGCCCGCCGAGAGCCGGGCCACCATGTCGCGCCGGGTCGGATCCGCGAGGGCCGCGAAGACCCGGGACAGCGTGTCCGCGGTCATCGCGCCCCCAGGTTTCAACTTAATAGTTGAAAATACTCTAGGCCGCAGGTGATCAACCCGTCAACCCCGTGGTTGAAAGTGCTGGTTAACATCCCCGAACGCACCGTCCTGCTGCGACACGCCGCCGCGTGCGATGAACGCACGTGACGGTATTGCGGCTCAGGTCCGGTCGAAGGGTTCGGGGTAGGTGAACAGGCCGCGCAGCCGGGGCTGGTACCCGCTCAGGACGCGGACCTGGAAGTGCGGCTGCCATTCCGGCCTGGGCGGAGCGATCTGGTAGACGGTGCTGAGTTCGAATCCGAACCGGCCGTAATAGCCCGGGTCGCCGAGCAGCGCGACCAGCGGCTCGCCGAGCGCGTCAGCCGCGCCCAGGACAGCGTGCACGAGGGCGCTGCCGACGCCGCGCCGCTGGCAGTCCGGCCGGACGGCTAGCGGGCCGAGCGCGAGGACGGGGTCCTGGCCGACGTGCCCCTGGGTACACAGCACGTGGCCGATGACCTCGCCCGCGGGGGTGGCCGCCACCAGGGACAACGCCGGGAGCCAGGCGGGGCCTGCCCGGAGCTCGTCGATCAGCCTGGCCTCGGGCACGACCTGGCCCGGCGGCCGGCCAGAGGCGAACGCGGCGGTCGTGATGGCGCGGATGACGTCGGTGTCGCGCTCGGTCTCGCGTCGGATCAGCACTCGGTCACGATGGCCCGCCGCCGGCCGGGGACGCAACCGGATTTCGCTGCGGAGGTCCGCGGTCAGGCAGTGCATGGCGTCCACTTTGGCCGGCAGGTCCGCCGGGTGTTCCGCGGGCGGCTCAGCTATGCCTCGACTCCGTTCGAGGTGGTCGACTGGAGCCTGTTCGACTTGATCGGCGTAGACACTGGGCAGGAGCCAAGATGGGTCAGCGCATCTCGCGCAGGGTTATCAGGCGGCCGGGTGTTCGTCGTAGTACCGGCGGAAACGCCGTCGTCCTCCTCGTGCGGGTCCGCCAGGCCCGCCTCGTTCTCCACCGTGGCGATCCGGGTCAGCGCCCGTGCCTTGGCGTACGACAGCCGCCCCGCCCGGAACCCGGCCCGGATCACCGGCAGGTCCCGCAGCGCCCATCCCACCGCCACAGGCACTGCACCTGGTTTGCAACGGCGTGCGATGGCATGGAATCCGTTTCACCCAGGTAGGAGGAACCCCCGTCATGGCGAAGGCTCTCCGCGGCCACGTCAGCGGGCCGAACCAGCGCATGGCGGCCGAGCTGCGCCGCGCGAGCCGGTTCCCCGGCTGGAGCTAGGCCCCGCCGGATCCGCGATCGTCGAGCTCCAGCTTGGCCCGGCCGCCGACCGTGTAGCGAATGTGCGTCACCTCGGGCGTCTCGATCACGCGGACCGGGGTGAGCTCGATGCCCTCATTCGTGTCGAGCCCGAGGCTGGCGTCAAAAAGGCGCATGCCGTCGCCGAGCAGCACGGGCGCGATGTGCAGCTCGAGCCCGTCGAGCAGCCCGGCCGCCAGAACCTGGCGCAGCAGCGTGCCGCCGCCGGCCACGGCGACGTCTTTGCCGCCGGCCGCGTCCTTGGCCAGCTCAACGGCCCGCTCGACCCCGTGGGTCACGAACGTGAAGGAGGTCCCGCCCTGTCGCTCCAGGACTTCCCGGTCGCGGTGGGTCACGACGAACACCGGCGCGCGGAACGGCGGCTGCTCGCCCCACGGACTCTCGCCCCCGTCGAACATGCGCCGGCCCATCACGTAGGCGCCGGCTGCGGCGAACGTCTCCTCGACGATCTGCGAGTTGACCGACCGCTCGCCGCCGGCGAAACCCTGCCGCTCTCGCCAGGCCATGGCGTCGATGACCCACCGGGTCACCCGGAAGAACCCGGGGCCTTCGGGGCCGGTCAGCCAGGCCGCCATGTCATGCGCGTCGGTCGAGCTCCGCGGCCCGGCGTAGTAGCCGTCGAGCGAAACGGACATCTGGGCGGTGACTTTGGTCATTCCTGCTCCTACGGGTGGGGCGGCGCCGGTGGCCGCCGACACCCGTTAGTCGGAGCCACCCGGGCCGCCTCGACACGGTGCCCAGCCGCTGGCGACGTCGAATCCCAGGGCCGCGGTGAAGCCCTGACCGTAGGGGCCAAGCGGAGCACCGGTAAGGTCCAATTACACGGCTATCTGGTGATCCAGTTGGCGCGGAGCTCCGCGTAGCAGGCCCTCGGCCTGCGCCATGATCTGGGTCACCAGCTTCCCGGCCGGCTCGACGGTGGTGATGAGGTCGGTCCCTTCTCCCGCCCAGACCAGGGCGACGTCGGGATCACCGGCCTGATGCCCGCGAGCGAAGCGGTCGAGGGCGCCGGAGTCGGCCCGCAGCTCGGCCTCGCGTCCGTCCCAGCTGTCGACGAAGGCATTGCGCAACGCCCGGCCGGTGTACGGTCTTGGCCAGTCCAGGCCCCGGGCGATGTCGAACACCTGGGTCCGGCTGGTCTGATCCCCGCCGTGCGCCACCAGCCGGTCCTTGGCCCAGTCCGGCCAGAGGGCCTCGGGGGTGGCGCAGAACCTGGTACCCAGCACGGCGCCCTGGGCGCCGAGCATAAGCGCGGCCGCGACGCCCCGCCCGTCGGCGATCCCGCCGGCCGCGAGCACCGGTACCGGGGCGACGGCGTCGGCGACCGCCGGCACCAGCGGCAAGGTTGCCCGGCGGCTCCCGTGGCCGCCCGCCTCGGTGCCCTGGGCCACGATCACGTCGGCCCCGGCGGCGGCCGCCTGCCGGGCCCCGGCCACGTCCTGCACCTGGCAGATCAGCCTGATTCCAGCCTCCCTGACCAGCGCGCCGAACGGAGCGGGATCCCCGAAGGACAAGAACACGGCCGCGGGCCGGTAGGACAGGGCCAGCCGCACGATGTCCTCGCCGACGGCCCAGGTGATCACCCCCACCCCCCACGGCTTGCCGGTGGCGCCGGCCACCAGTTGCAGTTCGCGCTCCAGCCAGCGCGGATCACCGTATCCGCCGCCCACCAGGCCGAGGCCGCCCGCCTCGGACACCGCCGCCGCCAGCGCTCCGCCCGACACGCCTCCCATCGGCGCCAGCACCAGCGGATGAGCGACCTGGAAGAGCTCGGTAAACGGCGTCCGGATTGCCATCTGACCAGCCTCCCACACGGTCGTAATGGCCGCGTCCGATGACCACTCTGACCGCCCTCCGCTGGACTCACTGCACGTTACGCCGGAACGCGCCAAGCACATCCTCGACGGGGATCGCTGGGGCGGCGGGCACCGGCACGGGACAGGCAGGTGACTGTCGTCGACGGTCCCGCGGTCGTCGCCTAGCGAGTGTCGCTCAATCCGCTGCCTCGGCGGAGGGCGTCTCGTAGCGTCGGCCAGGCGGCGCGCAGCCCCGGGTGAAGGCCGGGATGGTCGGAAACCTGCTCGGCTGGTACCCAGGCCAGCCCGGCCGTCTCCCACGCCGCGTGACCGGAAGCGATCTGGACGCCTGGCAGGTAACTCGCCTCGGTGTTCTGGATTCGCACCACGAAGGTGGTGTAAGTCCACCCGCAGCCGTGCTCGCACGGGACCTCCAGCTCGGCGGCGACGACGCCCAGGCGCACGTCGATCCCGTCGATCTCTTCGCTGGTCTCGCGGACGGCCGCGTGCCACGGCGTCTCGCCGCCGTCGATGGCGCCGCCGAACGTGGACCAGGTGCCGCCCGCCTGCACGTGCGGGGAGCGGTGGCTCAGCAGCACCCAAGTACGCCCGTCTGGTGTCACCGTCCACGGCAGGACGCCTGCCGCGCCGTTCGGTCCCCAGTGCCGCCCAGCCGGGCACGGGTGGTAGCGCTCGTCCGGGGCAGGCTGCCTGGTGTAGCTGCCCGTCGGCTGCGCGCCTGCCTCGCGCTCGCTTGCTTCCATGCTGTGGCCGCTCCCCGGTCTCCCGCCACACGGCAATCTCGCTGATCGCTTGATCAATACCTTTACCCGGCGCGGACGATTTCGACATCTTCCAGGGCAAGCAGCCCACCTCGTTCGGCCGAACGGATCCGGGGTACTAGCCCCCGGGCAGGTGCTGTGTCTGGGACAATCGCCGCATGAGTCCGAAGAGCCGCGGGCGTCCGCCTGGCCGTGGCCGCAGCCGGCGTCCGGCCTCAGGCCGCCGGCCTGCCGGAAAGCCGCAGCGGGCCGGGAGCATATCCGGGTGGGTGGCCGAGGAGGACACCGACTGCTGGTTCGACGAGCCGCTCCCAGGCGACCGGCGTTCCTGGGCGGTCCCGCCGGGGCATGGCAGCTATCAGGACCTCGACCTGGAGCGACTGGATCCGGACGACGAGGACGAGCGCACGTTCCTGCTCGAGGCACAGCACCTTGACATGGCGGAGGCGCTCGAGCGGCACGAGGAGATGACGGGCGCCGACGGTGAACCGTTCAACCCCCGGCTGCACGTCACGCTCCATCAGGTGGTCGCCAACCAGATCCTGGCCGACGACCCGCCCGAGACGTGGCAGACGGTCCAGCGGCTCGCCGGGCTCGGTTACGACTGGCACAACGTGATGCACCTGATCATGGGCCCGGTGACCGAGGCCGTCTGGAGCGCCCTGGCCGAGAAGCGGCCGTTCGACCGCGCGGATTACCTGCGGCGGCTGGCCGAACTGCCGGGCGACTGGCCGTCACCGGAAGAACTCGGCCACCCCGGTAGCTGATCGCCGCGGACGCTCAGAAGACGAAGGGCATGCCCCAGTTCCGGCCAAGGTACACCCTGGCCCAGACGGGCCAGCGCCAGCCCCAGCAGGAAGACGCTTCTGTGACCAAACGCCTTCGCTGGCACGCTGTTGTTCAAGCAACCTTGATCATCCAGTCACCCACCCGGGCGACGACATCAACGGTGCCGCCAAGAGCCTCGACGTAACCGCGGATGGCGTCCACCTCGGTGATCTTGCCGTGCTCGATCTGCGAGACCCGCGCCTGCGTCACGCCCATCATGGTGGCGACCTGCGCTTGGGTAAGACCGACGTTCCTCCGCAGCTGCGCGAGCTGATGGCCGCGCTGCTCGGCCCGCATTTCCGCGCGGCTTCGCTCCCGCTCCGCGACGCGATCGGGGGCATCCCAGCCGGGCTGCAGCTCCCGGATCTCGCGCTTGGTGTCTTCCCAGCGGACTGCTTTCATCACTGCTCCTCCTCGCGACCCTCATGCTGGTAGGCCGCGTAGCGCTCCTCCGCGAGCGGGATCGCTTCGGCGTACCACCCGCTCCACCGTCCCGCCTTGTCCCCGGCCACCAGGATGATCGCCTGACGGGCGGAGTCGAACACAAACAGCAGGCGTACCTCGCTGGCACCGCCCACCCGCGGCCGAAGCTCCTTGAGGTTGTGGATCTTGCTGCCATGAATCCTGTCAGCCAGGGGCCTGCCGAGCTGCGGGCCGCAAATGGCTAGCTCGTCGATGGCCTGGATCCAGGTAGGTGACGTACTTGCCGTCGGCGTTGCGCGTCTCGTCGGCCGTCCTGTACCACACGACGCCGAGCCGCGGGGATGCTTGCCGGCTGACTGCACGTCATGCTCTATCAGGTGATCGCGAACCATCTGCTGGCCGACGACCCCCCGAGACATGGCAGACGGTCCAGCGACTCGCCGGGCTCGGCTACGACTGGCACAACGTGATGCACCTGGTCATGGGTCCGGTCACCGAGGCTGTATACGAGACGATGACCGAGAAGCGGCCCTTCGACCCTGCGGACTACGTGCGGCGGCTGGCCGAACTGCCGGGCGACTGGCCGCCACCGGAGGAACTCGGCCCACGCTGACGCCGCGGCTGGCTCGTCGATCACCACCTGCGGAAATGCAGAGATGCGCATCGTCTTCGTCTGGCTTGTCACATCCGTGCCGGGCTGCCGCGTCAGCAGGTGTGACAGCTCACACGGCAAGGAGATCACCATGGATGCACGTTTGAACTACCAGGGCAGCGCCGTTGCGATGAAGTTCGTGAAGTACCTCATGTCGGCGGGCAAGGTCGTGTCGGATTCGGCCCTTCCGGTCGCGACGCAGCACCTGGTGGAGATCCGGGCCAGCCAGATCAACGGCTGCGCCTGCTGCACCGACATGCACACCAAGGACGCCGCGCACGCCGGGGAAACCCCGGTGCGCCTCAACCTGGTCGCGACCTGGCGGGAGGCCACGGTCTTCACCGAGGCCGAGCGAGCCGCCCTGGAACTGGCCGAGCAGGGCACCCGCATCGCCGACGCCGCCGGCGGGGTGACCGACGAGGCATGGGCGAATGCCGCCAAGCACTGCGACGAGGATCAGCTCGCAGCCCTGGTGTCGCTCATCGCTGGTATCAACGCCTGGAACCGCATGAACGTCATCACGCGGCAGCCCGCCGGCGACTACCAGCCCGGCCAGTGGGGGTGACCAGCCACCGCGAGCGGTGGCAGCCAGGACCGCGCCACGCCTACCTCAGCCATGTTGGCGGGACCTATCCGGGCTGCGCGAGATCGACGGCAGCGGCCCAGGCGTTGGCCCCGATCGTGACGACGTCCTTGCGAGGACGTCCGCGAGAGCGCTTATGCGGCACGATCGCGCCGCTCATCAGCAACTCGCCGCCCCAGACGCCCCAGGGCTCCCTGCGCTCCAGCGGGGCCAGGCAGGCCAGCCAGGCCCGGCACATCGCCTTCGCCTGCTCCACGTCGTGCGGAGACTCGGCGAAGAACAGCTCCGGATCCTCCGTGCACGGCAGGACCAGGGCGGAAGGTATAAAGCGGTCCGAGATGAGATTCCGGCCGGCTTGGGTGGCGGGGCGGATCTCGGTTTGCGGGTGGTGGTATCGGTCGGCTGCGTACAGGCGGGCCAGGGCGTGGCCGGTGACTGTTTCGGTCAGCTCGCGGCACAGGCCGCCGATCGGGCCGCTACTCGGCTCGGCCGTGAGGTGTACCTCTTCGCCGCCGGCCACCAGGAGCTGGGCTAGGTGCTCCACGACGGTGGACTTCCCGGCGCCGCTTGGTTCGTCCACGACGTAAGAGCCAGCAGCGTGCCGCGGCGTCCTCGCGCGGCTGATGCCGGACGTGCCCGCGGGGCGGTGCGGCGCGGGTCCTGCTCTGGGCCACCGGCCGCGGCGGGCCCGCACGACCGGGACCGGGTCACGTCGCGGGCCTGGCATGCGGCAGTATCAGCCACATGACCGAACTCACCGATGTTTCCGGCGCATTCGGCTACGGCGACTCGATCCTCGTCGGCGAGCGGGTGCGACTGCGCGGCGTGCGGGAGGACGACCTGCCCGCGCTCGCGAAGTGGGAGATGGATCCCGGGCGCATGGCCACGCTGTCAAGCTGGGTGGCCCCGCCGTCGGAGGCCGCGGCGAAGGAGCGCATCGCGAAGTGGAGCGCGAACGAGAAGGACGACCTCGGCTTCGCCATCGAGACGCTCGACGATCCGCCGGTGCTGGTCGGCAACATCGGGTTGTGGGGCGCGCGCCCCAAGGACCGGTGCGCGACGATCGGGATCGCCCTCGGCCGCGAGTACATCGGTCGTGGCTACGGCACGGACGCGATGCGCGTCATCGTCGGCTACGGATTCCGCGAGATGGGCCTGCACCGCATCCAGCTCGGCGTGGCTCCGTTCAACCCCGCCGGGATCCGCGCCTACGAGAAGGCGGGGTTCGTCGAGGAGGGCCGCTATCGCGAATCGGTGCTGCACGACGGGCGCTGGTACGACGAGGTGCTGATGTCCATCCTCGACCACGAGTGGGCGGCCCGCCGATCGCCTGGCCGATGAGCCTTCCATCCTGCTCAACGCGCAGCCCGACATCGAGGTGGCCGGCGAGGCCGTCAACGGGCAGGAGGCCATCGCCCGGGTCGCCGAGCTGAGCCCCGACGTCATCCTCATGGACGTCCGCATGCCGGTGCTCGACGGCCTGCAGGCCACCCGGCAGATCACGGCGGCGGGCGGCGGCGCGCCCCGGGTGCTGGTCCTGACCACCTTCGACCTGGACGACTACGTGTACGAGGCGCTGCGCTCCGGCGCCAGCGGCTTCCTGCTCAAGGACGCCTCGGCCGGCGAACTCGCCGAGGCCGTCCGGGTGGTCGGGGCCGGTGGACCGCGGCGGCCGGGGAGGGGCGGTTCGAGATCCGCCGGGAGGTCGGCTACGTGGCCGGGATCGCGACCTACGTCCTGGCCGGGGAACTGGCCCTGGGCAAGGTGCTGGCGGGCGAGCTGCCCGCCCGGCGTTCCCGCCCCGGCTGCGGGAGACCGGCCGGCCGCCTGGTTCCGGCTCGCGGCCGGGGCGCTGTCCTTCGCGGATGTCTACGCCGGGCGGCAGGACCGGGTGGCGTGCCTGGCAAACCTGTGCCAGGCGGTGCTGGCCACCGCCCAGGGACGGCTGGCGGCCGCGGGCGAGTGGGTGCTCAACGAGAAGCGGCTTACCGAACGGGCCGGGTTTGACGCCATCCAGGACCGGCTCGCGCAACCCTGGCCAGACCTAGGCGCGCTCGTCTCCGACGTCCGCGCCCGCCTTGGGCTGAGGGATGGCGTCTGGGCCGTCTGATAACCCCGGCGGCCGCGGGGTGGTCAGCGGGCGAATTTTCTCGATGGCGGCCGGGGTGACCGGGGTGAAGAAGTTGACGAGGTTGCCGTCGGGGTCGCGGAACAGCAGTGACCGGTTGCCCCAGGGCATCGTGGTGGGCTCGGTGACGAAGTCCTCGACGAAGCCGGCCAGGTTCCGGTGTACGCCGTCAGCCCGCGCTGGGAGCGGTCGCTGGCCGCGGCCATGCCGGTACCGTCGGCATCATCTACGACTTTACCGACGGGCTCAACTTCTATAACGAGTACGGGATGCTGCGGGAACCTGTTCGGCCAGCCGGCGCTCGCAGCCGACGAGAGATACGCGGACGTGCCGCGCGGCTACCTGCGGTCGGAGAGCATCGCGCCGCTGCCGTTGCAGTGCCTGGCGGCCGCCTACCCGACCGCTTGCTGGAGCTGGCCTCCGGCGGTCGGTAAACCCGCGAACGCCGGCTGGCCGGAGCTGCTCTGGGAGACAATGACCGGTTATGGAGCTGTACGGCGATGAATGGGGGTGCAAGGGCGCGACGTTGAGCGACAAGACGGCCCGGGCGGAGTTCGGGTTGACGCAGGACGAGATCATCGCGGCGATCCGCGCGGGCAGGCTCCAGTACCGTCGTGCTGAGATGCAGGGGAACCCGTGGCTGCGGCTGCTCCGCCGTGAGGTCGAGGATCTGGTCAGCACCGGTCATGGCTGAATCGTGGCCACTGGAATGTCTGTACGACCTGGCATGGTGGCGAATATGACAGGAGGAGTGCACGATGGATTTCATGACAATCCCGGACGTCTGGTCCGGCCAGGACCGGGCGCTGACCGTCGAGGACATGGAGAACCTGCCCGACGACGAGTTCCGCTACGAGCTGGATGACGGGGTGCTGATCGTGTCCCCGGCCCCGTCCACCCTGCACCAGCTCGCGGTGGCGCGCCTCACCGTGATACTCAGCGCTGCCTGTCCCGCCGGACTGGTTGTGCTGCCCGGCGTCGGCGTCAACATCAGCAAGTTCCAGCACCGGGTGCCGGATGTGGCGGTTGTGCGGGCCGGCTCCCTGGAGTCCTTCTTCCAGGAGACGCCGCCGGAACTCGTGGTGGAGGTCGCCTCAGCCAGAACCCGGCTCTACGACCAGAACAGGAAGAAAGACATCTACGAGGGCTTCGGCATCCCCGCGTACTGGATCGTCGAGCCGTCCAGGGACCGTCCCGAGCTGACCGTCTTCGAGCTTCGTTCCGGCGCATACGAGCAGACCGCTCATGTCATCGGCGGCGAGGAGTACCGCGCGGCGGTTCCGTTCCCGGTAACCATCGTGCCGTCCCAGCTCGTAACACCTAAGTGATCATCAGCCCAGATCTGACATTCTTCAGCTCGTGGACGACCTGCGCTGCCTCGAGACCGTGCAGGGCGAAGGAGCAGTCCACCTGCGCTGCGAGGTGCGGTGATCGCTGCCGACCTGGGGCCGTGGCTGGCAATCAGCCGTCCGTGGATACTGCGACGCGGAGGTCGGCGTAGTAGTCCTGACGGCTTCGGGTCTCGGCTTCGGAACTACCGGGCCGGATCGCCTAGCCGCTGCCACCTTGGTCGTCGCGGCGATCTGCGTTCCCATCTGGTGACTCATCTGGCTCATCGGGCAACTCAACTCCCATCAGGCCTCACAGCCGTCCCGCATTCGGGCACGCGCCAGATCCACTGACCGAGGAAGGTCCATCCCTCTTTGAGGGCCGAACGGTCCCGGTTAACGAGCCTGTGACATTCCTGACGCCGCCGCCATGTACGCGCCGTACGGCAAGCGACCGGACCCGAACCTGCTGTACGGCCTCGTGTACACCGTCGCCGTGGCCGGGGCATTGCTGTGGCTGCTCGTGATCCGCGCGACGGTCAGGTGCTGATCGTCACCGAGGCGATCGGCGTCGGCGGTGTGCACGCCGTGATCCGGAGCGGTGCCATCGCTGGCTACGGCTTCAAGGAAGGCCACATCCTCGGCAGCGAGGTAGCGGGGACCGTGACCGCAGTCGGCGGTGGCGTCGACACCTCATGGGCCGGCCGTCGCGTGTGGGCGTTCACCGGCCTGGGCGGCGGCTACGTCGAGCAGGCGATCGCCCCGGCCGGGGAGATCCTTCCCCTCCCGGCGAACCTGTCCGCGGCCGGCGCGGTGACACTCGGCAGCTCCGGAGCCGTGGCCCACTTCGGCCTTGCCCATGCTCGCTTCGCTGCTGGCGAGTCAGTGCTGGTGCGCGGCGCGGCCGGCAGCATCGGGATCATGACCGTCCAACTCGCGGCGCGTGGCGGGGCCAGCGCGGTGGCGGTCACCACGTCGTCGGCCGAACGTGGCGACGGGCTGCGCACGCTCGGCGCAACCCACCTGCTGGACCGCACCGGCCAGGGCGGCCAGGACGCTCCCCCGGGCTACGACGTCATCTTCGACATCGTCGCCGGCGCTGACATGCCGTCGTTCTTCACCAGGCTCAACCCGAACGGCCGCATGGTGGTCGTGGGCGTCCGCGATACGCTGCCGAATTTGAGCCGTTCTTAGATCAAGGCGGCTCTGCTCCGCTCCGCCGTGGCCCGGCACGTTACTGATGGTCGGCGACACTTCGTTACTTGGTCATGCCGCGTGCGCGGTCCGAGCGGCCTCATCGGGCCTCGTGGGCGTCAGCGTGAAGCCAGCTACCGACTCTGGTTAGCTCGCTGCGCTCAGCGGGCGGATGTCTTCGAGCGCGCCGCCGAGCCGGTCCTTTTCGATCTCTAGGTCGTAACGGGCCTGCAGGTTCAGCCAGAACCGCTCGGAGGTGCCGAAGTACCGCGACAGCCGCAGCGCGGTGTCCGCGGTGATGCGGCGCTGGCCGTGGACGATCTCGTTGATCCGCCGGGCCGGGACATCTACCGCCTTGGCCAGCTGATACTGGCTCACGCCCAGCGGCGCGAGGAACTCCTCTTGCAGGATCTCCCCCGGGTGCACCGGCGGCATGACCGTATCCTCTGGCACTGACTCCTCCTTAGTGATAGTCAACGATCTCCACCTCTTCCGGTCCTGCGTCTGACCACACAACGCAGATCCGCCACTGCTGGTTAATCCGGATGCCGTGCTGCCCGGCGCGGTCCCCAGTGAGCCTTTCCAGCCGGTTGCCGGGCGGGATGAGCAGGTCGGTTAAGGTCTCCGCAGCATCGAGCATCGCGAGCTTGCGCCAGGCGGCTCGCTGCACTGGCCCGTCCAGCCTGCGTGATCGCTGCCGATGCCAGAGGGCCTCGGTTTCCTTGTCCCGGAAGGAGCGCAGCACCTACCTATGATAACGCGACGCGTTATTAACGCAACGCGTTATCGGCGGCAGGGAGGGCGTCGTCCGCGCCGCCGGCACGCTGCCGTGACAGCAAGCAGTCAGCTCAGTCGCTCACGTTGCGCGACAGCGCTTAGGCCGTGGTCTTCGCCTACGAGAGCGGCCTCGTCCGCCCCGGTGAATAGCCGCGTGCCCGGCCGGCGCCCAGCTGACGTGGCCTTCGCCGCGGCCGTCTGCATCGTGCTGGCCGGCTATAACAACCTGGCGGGCTCCTTCGCCTCGTCGCGCTCGGCGCCCCGGTGCACCGACACCTGCGAGGTGAACCCGATTTCCGGTTCTGTCGTGTCCTAGGCTCGCGTCATGTCGAGTTCCCTGCCGCGCAGTTCGCCAGCCGATCAGCGGGTCGATCCGGCCGCGATCCTCGGCTTCCTGGACGCGGTGGATGAGCGTCCTGGCGTCGAGATGCACAGCCTGATGGTGGTGAGGCACGGGCGCGTGGTAGCTGAGGGATGGTGGGCGCCGTACAGCGCCGGGCGGCCGCAGTTGCTGTACTCGCTCAGCAAGAGCTTCACCTCCACTGCGGCGGCATTCGCGCAGGCCGAGGGCCTGTTCGACCTGGACGATACGGTTATCTCGCATTTCGCCGAGTTCGCCGCGGACATCACCGACCCGCGCAGCCGGTCGGTGAAAGTCCGGCACGTCGCCTCGATGGCCACCGGTCATACCCGGGACATGCTGGCCGAGGCGATCCTGCGTGACCGGGGAGAGCCGGTCCGCGGGTTCCTGCTGATCCCGCCCGACCGCGATCCCGGCACGGTGTTCGCCTACAGCCAACCCTGCACGTACGCGCTGGCCAGCATCATCCAGCGCAACGCGGGGATGCCCCTCACCCAGTACCTGCGGCCCCGGTTGTTCGACCCGCTCGGTATCGGGCATGTCGGCTGGCACACCTTCCCGCCCGGGCGAGAGCAGGGCTTCAGCGGCCTGCACGCCCGCACCGAGGACATCGCCAAGCTCGGGCTGCTGTACTTGCAGCGGGGCCACTGGGAGGGAGCCCAGCTCATCCCCGGGAAATGGGTAGCCGAGGCGACGTCGAAGCAGATCAGCAACCCGGGCGAGCCCAGCCCCGACTGGCAGCAGGGCTACGGCTTCCAGTTCTGGATGTCCCGGCACGGATACCGCGGCGACGGGGCCTTCGGGCAGTTCTGCGTGATCTTGCCCGAGCAGGACACGGTGATCGTCACCACCGCCTGCACGCTCGAGATGCAGGCCGTGCTCGACGCCATGTGGACCCACCTGCTGCCCGGCCTCGGCACGGTCTCACCCGGCACCGGACTCGCGCAAGACCAGCTCAGCGCCCGGCTCGCCGGCCTGAGCTGCCCGCCTGCCCCGCCGCGCCGGCACCCGCCGGCTGGGGCCCGTGGACCAGCGGGCCGTTCACCATCGCCGCCAGCACCGCAGGCACCCAGGTTCAGCCTGCCCTGACCTCCATCGAGGTAGCACCGCAGGCCGGCGGCTGGCAGATCAGCCTCATCGAGGCTGCCAACGCGCTGACCTTGCCCGTCGGCGCCGGGACCTGGACCGTGTTCTGACCACGCCGACCGCAACGGCGAAACCATCCCGGTAGCCGCCTCCGGCGGCTGGCTCGACGGCCACACCCTGCGAGCCGAGGTCATCTTCCTGGAAACTCCGCACCGGATGGACATCACCTGCTCCCTGCCCGGCCGCACCGCCGAGGCCGTATGGCGCCATCCACCGCTCACCCCCAGCAAGCTCCAGCACCTGCACTGCCCCGGTTAAGGCACGCCACCTGCGATGCCAACTCCCGGCTGCACAACCCGCGCATCCTCGAACCGCTCGTTGCATACCTGCTGGTGATGATAGCGCTGCTGGCCGAGCCGGTTATGGTGCCGCTCAGGCCAGGATCTTTGCCTTCTCGCGGTCGAACTCCTCGGCCGTGATGACGCCTCGGTCGCGCAGGTCGGCGAGCTTGGCCAGCTGGTCCGCCGAACTCTGCGAGCCCGCGGCCTGCTGGACATAACTGCGCAACTGCTCCTCCTGAAGCTGTGCCTGCCGCACCTGGTGCTCATGCATCTTGCCGCCGCGGGCGATCAGGTACACCAGCACCCCGATCAGTGGGAGGAACAAGATGAACAGGAACCATAGGGCCTTGGCCCAGCCGGACAGGTCATGGCTGCGGAAGATGTCGATGATGATGGTGATCAGGATCCAGAACCAGATCACCCACAGGAAGATCATGAGGATCGTCCAGAACACGCCCAGGACCGGGTACGAGTAGGAACTCGAAGCGAGGAACATGGCGTCTCCTTGGCGCGCCGTATGCATACGCCCGGGGCGCGGGGCCTAGTGGTAAACGTGAGCATCGCGATCGTACTGGGCCCTGCGGTACGAGTCACGGCGAAACGCTGGTATCAGATGGCCCAGCGACTCCACCTATCCACGTGTTCTTTTGCCGAACGGGCCTCGTCATACGCCCCGAGGCAGGTCGGGCCGACCGCACGCGGGCTGCAGCTGCCGGGGAGCCCCCTTTGCTGGGGAAGGGGATATCCGTCACCCCGCAAGCATCTCCCGGTACTGGGCTAGGGCTTACGGCCCACCCCGCCCCACTGAATGTTCGGCGTGCCGGTAGCAGCCTGGCCGGTGACCGAACGCCACTGGTGCTTGGCGACCAGGCCCGGCTCGAGCAACTCCAACCCGTCGAACAAGCCGAGGATCTCCTCCCGGCTCCGCGCCCAGATCGGTTCGCTGGCCCGCTCGTACACCGCCTTCGCCTGGGCCATGGCTGCCTTGTCGGGGAAGAACTCGGTGCCGATGTGGGAGATCGCCAGGTAACTCCCGGGCGCGACGGCGTCCCGCAGGCACGCCACGGCCCCCGCCGGGTCGTCGGCGTCGGACCGGAAGCGCAAGACCGCCAGCAGCCCGATCGCCACCGGCCGGCCGAAGTCCAGGTGCGCGCGGACCTCTGGCTTCGCGAGCAGGTCGGCGGGGCGGCGCAAATCCCCGTTCACCATAATGCTCAGGTCGCTGACCGCGAGCAGCGCCCAGCCATGCGAGACGACTACCGGGTCGTAGTCCACGTAGACCACCCGCGCCCCCGGGTTGATCTCCCGCGCGACCTCGTGCACGGCCCCCTGCGTGGGCAGCCCCACGCAGGGGCAAGGAACTGGCTGACACCCGCCTCGGCCGCCAGGAACCGGAGTTATCCTTGCCGCCCAGGTAATAGTCGAACATGCGCGCCACGTTCGGCGTCGTCACATCCAGGCCGAGCGGGGCTCCCTGTGTCCTGGTCACGAAACCAGCGTATCGGCGCAAATGACGCCGGTGCTCTGGTTCCTGGCAGCAGGTCAGGGAGCAGCGACTCCGCCTGTCTACGTGTTCTTTTCCGCCGAACGGGCCTCGTCATACGCCTCGGTCATGTCTCAGGAGATCCTCGGCCGCGCGATGGCCAGATGTATTTTAGGACCGGCGACAATGAAGAATGTGGGAGCGGATGGCCTCGATGGCTGCCTGGATGTCGGCCAGTCGCTGCCGTTCCCGGTAGGTCACAGTGCCACCAGGTCGCGCTCGGCGCGCGCGCGAACTGCGGGCTTCAGGTCACTTGCTGGCACCAGGTCAACCTTGGTGCCGAGGATGGCCTCCAGTTCAGCCTGCACTCGTCCCAGCCCGAGCAAGCCCATGTCCGGCGGCACGTCCACGAGCAGGTCAATGTCACTATCGGGCCGGTCCTCGCCGCGAGCTACGCTGCCGAAGACCCGCAGGTTGGTCACGTCATGGGCCGCGGCCGCCGCGACCAGGTCCCGCCGCCTTCGCCTGACCTGCCGCCCCACCGGACCGGACAGCCTGCTCAACTGCGGAGGCTGATGCTGGACATCCACCACGAGATCGCATCCGGCCGCATCGATCAGCTTGGCCAGGGTCGGCAGCGACGGCTGACGCCGCCCGGCCTCATACGCGCTGATCACACTCTGCGCGACACCCGCCCTGAAGGCCAGTTCCGCCTGCGACAACCCCGCACCGGATCGGGACGGGCCGCCGTCCGGTGACAGCCGGGCAGGTGCTTCGCAGTGGCGCGGCGACTCCCCCGGTCGAGTACTGGTCCGAGGACGACTGGCTCAGCGGGCCGGGATCACGACCGTGGCCAGGTCGGCCAGCCGCTCGTTCAGGTCGCCGACGTTGAACAAGTCGCCCATGTCGGCAAACTGCTCATTGAAGACCCAGATCCCGCCGCAGTCCTCCGGCGGCCCATCCCGGCGCCCGCCGGTGCAGCGCGGGTAGGCCAGTCCCGGCTCGGCCGGGATGATCTTCTCCACGACGATGTCGTGTCGCCAGTCGTCGCCGAAGTCGTAGCTGTACACCACCTTCGCCCGCTCGGCTCCGGCCACCTGGGCGAGCGTGACGGTGGCCTCGTCCTGCCGTTCCGCCCAGTCGTCATCGTGGTCCGGCGAGCCGAACTGACCGCACACCGTCTCGAAGGCGTGCAGGTGATAGTCATGCCAGTCGAAGGCGATCTGCAGCACCGCGTGCACGAGGTTCAGCGGCATCGCGCTGGGAATCTCGAGCCGCCGCCAGACCGGCGGCTTCGCGCCGTACAGGCTCACCTTGACCCGGTGCACGGTAGTGACGGCATCCTTCGGCAGTTCGGGCAGTTCCTGCCGCGTGACGCGCTTGCCGCCAACGAGCGTCTGCTCCTTGAGGCGACTCAGCAGCTGCTGCTCCAGCGCCTCGACAGAGTTCCCCGTTAGCCGGAGCAGCAGTTGCTCGAGTTCGCCGAATGTCACTGGCTCTTCTGGCACACGGCGAGCCTTCCAGACGCGAGCCCGACGCGCGGCCCAAAGCGGCAAACCCCAGTCGGAACTCCGGGTGGTCAGCGCCGGGCGCCGGAGAAGAACCGCCGCCAGAATCGCCGCGTCCCCGTCAGCGCAACCCAGTCACGGGCCGAACGCCGCGGGACGGGATTATGGATGCACAGCCCCTTAGTGCCCGGAAGCAGGCAGCCGCCGGCGCAGTCGCCGTAGCAATGCCGGCAGTGGGTGGCCGACGGCGTCATCACTCCTCCGAGGCTATGCTTTTGGTGGCGTTAGGGTTCTGGCGGCCCAGTTCCGTCAGTCCCGGATCACCGGGCAAGCGCTGTTTCTCGCCATGCTGCACCAGATAGACCATGGTCATGCCGATCATCCTGCCCGGCGTTTCCGCGGAAGCGGCTTGTGCACTGCTTCACAAAGCGTTCCCGCGGAAATCGTCACACGCAGGTCGGCGTAAAACTCCTGCCGGGTGCGCCTCTTGGCCTGGGTGTGACCGGCGCGGGCAGCATGGTCGCCGGTGCCTGTATCTGACGGGACGTGACGGAGCCGGCTCGGCCACACCATGATTCCGAGAGCGTCAGTTCAGTAGGGACGACCGGGATGTGTCTGGTTGTACGCGGTGATGGCCGGGCCGGGGATGGTACCGTCGGCGCCTAGTTCGAAGCCTGCGCTGAGGGCCCAGTTCCTGACTTGGGATGTGCTGGCCTGCCACTGTGAGCCGGTGATCTCGGTGCCTGGCTGGCGTGGCCGGGCCAGCCGGATGGCCTCGGCGACGAGGTCGGCGGCGCGCCGCGTTCGCTTGATCGCCAGTTCGGTGAACACGGCGGCGGAAAGCTCCTCCACGGTGCGGCCGGGCCGCTCGCGCTCGAGCTTGCGCACGGTCGCGGCGAGTTCGTCCAGGCTGAAGACGCCCACCGGGTTATCGAACAGGCCCAGCGGGGTACGCGCTGGATGTGACGCCATACGGCCACGGTAACCCGCGGGCGGACGGCGCGAGCGGCGACTCAGCCAGGAAGAGCGGTAACTGACCGAGGAAGGGCCCAAGGTCCCGGTCCGTTCCGTAGATTTATGCCCGAACGAACCGGGGTGCGAGCCCGCAGTCGCCCGGCGCAAAGCATCCCTGGTCATTGGCGCAGTCCACTGGTCAGGCGAGCCGGGGCAATCGTCACGGTAAAAGGCCGGTCGACAGTGAAAGGCACTGACGTTTCCGCCGCCAGATCGTAACAGCCGTCCCGCAGTTCGAAGACGGTCAGCCCCGGCTGTGGCGGGCCGGGTTCACGATCCAGTACCAGGGGACGCCGGAACCTCTCGTACGCGACTTTCTTCCTGTTCAGGTCGATGAGAGCGGTGCCGGGCGACCGGATCTCGACGACAAGCAGCGGCGGCTCGGAGAACTTCGCGCCGCCGATCTGGTCCATGCGGACCACCACGAGATCGGGATCGAACTCGGTCTGCGGACCGAGTTCCACGGCCGGCTCGGGCACGACGCAAAGGTCTTCGGGGCAGGCGCCGCTCAGGACACCGTACAGTCGTCCCGCTACGACCTGGTGAATCGTCGTCGGTCGCGGGCTCACGATGAGCGCCCCGTCCAGCAGCTCGTACCGGCGGCCGTCATCGGGCATCCGGTCCAGCTCGGCGACGGTGAACGGACGGCCGGCGGTGGGCCAGGCCTCGGCGATCGTCACGACACTCATCGTGCTCCCTTCTGCGCATGGCGTCCACTTCGCCAGGAGCCTGTGACATTCCTGAGTTCAGTCATCACCAGCTCACCAGCGGTTACTGCCCTTATCCCCCGCTTACGCACTGCCGTTCCCGGTAGTTCACCGTGCCACCAGGTCGCGTTCGGCGAGCGCGGATTAAATTCCGCGGATGACGAGCCAGCCCTGAAGTGCTCCAGTCCAGGTCAACGCCTTGTAAAGTGTCATCTCGCCGACTCTCTGTAGGGAGAAGGAAGCGTGCGCCATATCGGCTGGGCCGAACTCAAGGTACCGGCACGGCAGGCGATCGGACTCTCAGTCTCCAGCTCTGTCTTCCGGCGCCTCGTCCGGGTCGGCGATCTCGATGATGTGTAGCGGCTCGTCCAGGCGTTCGGCGTACTGCCGCCACTTCGCGGCATCCAGCGTGAGGATCGGGCAGATGGCTGCGTCGGCGACAGCGGCCACGTGTGCATCCCAAGGGTCAAGCCCGGTCCCGGCGATGACGGCGGCCAGCCTGGCAGCCTGCTCGGCGCCCTTCAACGGCGCGATCTCGGCGTTGCCGAGCAGCTCGAGGCCGTCCAGGAGCTCGTCGGCCTCGTCACTGCGGACATCGAGAGACGCCGCCGTGATCGCCAGCACCGGGATAACCATGGGCTGGCCCGTGCCGTCAAGCCGCTGGATGAACGTCAGGATCTCGGTATCCCCGCGAGCCACGGCCACGACGACACTGACATCGAGGACGTACCGTGCGGGGACCGCCCCACTGTCTTCGCTCACCGGTCATGCAGTACGGCGGCCCTGGCCTGGACGTGAGCGATCATGCGGTCCACCTTCTCAGGATCAGCCCTTTCCGCCGCTTCCTTCCACCGCCTCCGGATGCGCTTGTCGCGCTCAACGCGCTCAGCGAGCGCGTCATTGAACACGGCCGACACCGACGGAGCCTTGCCGGCCTTCACGAGCTGCTCGGCGTAAGCAGCGAGATGGGGGTCTACGGTGACGGTCAGGCGCGTCTTCCGGTCGCTCATACCCTGATCATACGTCGGCTGGTGCCACGGCAAGGAGACGACACGCCTGCGGGCGCCGCGTCGTCGTCCGGTGTCCGCGACCATCTCTGGGACCGCGGATGGAGGGTGCCAGGTACGTGGACCTGGAGGCTCGCGTCCGTGGTAAGTAGCAACGGGATGGGCTGATCCAGCTGACGCGGGACGCTCGCCAGCCTGGCTGGTGGCACTCGTTCCGCGATGTCCTGCCGAACCCGTACGAGGTCTACATCGGGCCGGAGGCAGCTGCGAGAAGCGGCAGAGGAGCTGGAGGCCGCCCAGGTTGAGGCCGCCCGCAAGGCCGGTGCCACCTGGAATGAGATCGGCGCGTGCTACGGACTCACCAAACAAGGCGCTCAGCAGCGCTTCCGGGCTGCTCGCAACCAGGCCAAGGCCGTTACCGCGGCGCCAGAAAAGAAGCAGGCCGACCCGGTGGCCGCAGAGTAAACGACACCCGTTTGGGTGAAGGCTCCGGTCTGGGCGGCCAGGGACCGCACGCCGGGCCTAGGGCTTACTGCAGGTCGTCCAGGACCAGCAGCACCGCCACGCGAGCCGACACCGCCGTGAAGAACTGCGCCGCCGCATCGAGCAGCCGGAACTGTTCCTCGTCTGGCTGCAGGGCCGGCGGCGGATGCCAGGCGAGCCGGGGCGACTGCCGTAGGATCACCTGGTGAAGCTGACGCAGCCCAGCGCCCTGATCGACGCCCAGATCCTGCGCCAGGATCTGCCTCAGTCTGTCATCAGGGCTCGGGCGGACAGCAATTGATCCGGTCCCCGCGTCAGTCAGGAGGGCCTGGAAGTGGCGATCTCGGTGGTGGCCCAGGTCCGGGACCTGACGGCCGAGGAGGATGCGGCTCTGGTGGAGGCGCTGGGCCTGGAGGGTTCGCCGCCTGCCGGGGGAAGGATCCGAATGGACGGGCCGACGGGCGGCGGCCGGCGCACAGTGGGTGTCTGGGACAGCGAAACGGACTACGAGCGTTTTCGTGACGACAGGCTCATGCCCGCGCTCAGGGGCCTCGGCCGCGCGCTACAGGTAATCGAGAAGTGGCCCGCCACCGAAACAGTCCGCATTCTCCACGTGACCTGACTCTCCCCGTGCCTCATGCGGGCTGTTGGCCTGGGCTGACTCTCCTCAAGCCGCATTAAGGCAGGGACGGCGGAAGTCGCGGTAATCACCAGCCGCGGCAACCCGGAGTACAGCACGTTCGGTACCAAAACGAATGTCGCCACGGGTCATCACCGCCTCATGCTCGGCGTTCCCTGCCCGCTCCGGCCGAATCGGCGCGGGACTACTACGGTAGCGGAGCCCGGCTTAAACAGCCTCTGGCACTGATTACTCGACGCCGGGCCGACCAGGCAATTCAGTAATTGCTCGGGACGGCGCCCTGCATCGAGTTCTGTCACGCCCTAGACGTATTGCCAGGTACAGCCCTCACTATGCTCATGGTGGTGAGAGCACGGTGCGAATCGGGTACCGGCTTTGACGTGGTTTTGGACATCGTGGTGCCGCGCGCATTCGACGGTCCCGTCGCGAGGAACGACTTGGCCTGGCTTGTAAGTCTCGGTCGCCGGCGCGCGCCCGGCGCGGCCAGGCGTCAGCGGCGCCGCCGCCTTCAGCAGGTCCTCGGCGAACTTCCGCTGGCTGGCAAGCAGTTGCTCGGCGAAGTCGTAGGTGCTGGCCACGGCCCCCTCTGGCTTCGCCTTTAGCAGCTCCTCGGCGAACTTCCGCTGGCTGGCGAGCAGCTGCTCGCCGAAGTCGTAGGCGCGGGCCACGGCGTCCTCTGGCCCGGGCAGCTTGTCCGCGAAAGGCACACTGACGGACGGCGGCTTGGGAAGATTGTCCGTGAGCGGCGCATAGACGGACGCCAGCTTCGGACTGGCTGTCCTGACGGTTTCGGCCAAGTTCGTGACCGCGGCGATCACGGCCTCCTGGCTCTTACGGATGACGGCCAGGAACTCTTCCTGGCCGGAGGTGCTAGCCATTGTCTCGGCCTCCTTGTCAGCTTCTACTGAGGATCTCCTCTATGGAGGCTCATGTCCTTGCCGCAGGCATACCCAACTCCGTCTACCTGCTAGCCGGAACACCGGAAATACTTCATGTCCCACGAGATCTTCGGGCTACGCGGTGGCCAGATGGACCGTGAGGGCCAACGCCAGGTCTTTTAGGTATTTCGGCCCTGCCGGGTGGTTGATGCTCCTGTGTTCCAGGTGGTTCGTGGAGTCCTTTTCCTTACGGGATGCGGGCATGGTTTCTGCCCGCGTGTCGCGACGGCTCGGGCGCGCGGTTCCACGGGCCGCGAGGCGGTGCGGCCTGCCTCCTTTCTTCACGCGGGGCCGGGGTGCTGGTTCAGTGACGGCCGGGCGCGTACACGATGACCTCGTATTTCCCGGTCACGGTGGGCTTGGTCGCTGACGTGTGCGGGAATTTCGGGCGTGCTTTCTGCTCGCGCGGGGAGTGCCGGTTCCGGCCAGGGATGTTGAGGGCGTGCAGGTGAGCGCGGGCGGCGGCGTCTCCCGCGGCGGCGAGCGCCGCGAGGGAGGAGGCAGCGGTGACCTGGGTGGTTTCCATGGAGCGGACGGCGTGGTGCCAGGCGGCGGTGAAGGATTCCTCGTCGGCGGTGACCGGCCGCGCGTCCTTGCGGCGCAGGGCGCGGGCGGCGGCTTCCTCGCTGCGAAGGGTGGCGGCCTCGCCGGCGCGGACCAGCTGGGTGGCCGTCAGCCAGGCCCAGGCTTCCTGCAGGACGAGCTGCGGGCAGCCAGAGCGGAGCACGGGCCCGGAGGTCCGGTTCCCGGCGCCGGTGATCGTCGCCTTGTCCTCGCCGAACGTCGTCTCCGACGCGGTCCACCTGGCGGGATAGGCCTCCCGGATGCTGGCAGCGGGCACCGCCAGCTCGTCGGGGAAGGTGGTGACCAGGGTGCAGGTCTCCGATACCTCTTCCCCGTCCGGGCCGGTTACGAGGACGGAGTGCTCGGCGACCCGGACCGGGAGCCGGTCCTCCTTCTTCCCGGACGGGGCGTTCAGCCAGCTGGTGCGGGACCCGTCGGGCAGCCAGCCCTTGCCCGGGGTGTCCTGGAAGGGCAGGGCGATACCGCCCTTGACGCGGGCGATGACGTGCCCTTCGGCCAGGAGGATCGCGGTGATCAGGTCATGGCCGGGGAAGTTCCGGTCGAAGAGGGTGACCCGGTGCGCGAACAGTTCCGGCCGCTCCCGCGCGAGGTCCTTCAGCAGGGTCTGCTCCCCGTCGGAGGCCTTCCCGATGGCGGCGGCGAGGATCGCGCGGCCGGCGCGGGCGGTCAGCGCGACGATCCTGGCCTGCGGGAACGGGGAGGACCCGTCCCCGGTCCCGGTCGTGCCGAAATAGTTCCGGTTCTCCGTCGTGTCCGCCAGGTTCACCAGCATGCCGTCGGCGGCGTTCACGGGCATCCCGGCCAGCATGACCGCGGACGGCTCATCGTCGCCGATGAGGGGGCCTGCGGCGTGCCAGAAGATCTCCTCCATGATCTCCGCCGGGATCAGCAGCCGCCATCCGGTGACCGTCTTCCCGGTGGGGATGTGCCAGGCCAGGGTGAACGGGATGTCCGCGAGCAGCCCGGCCAGGGTCCGCATCGCCTCTGAGTACGAGGAGCCGGGCAGCAGGGTCATCGCGATTACCAGGCGGATGACCAGCGGATACGACATCAGCCGGCGGCGTTCCCGCGGCCGGAGGCGCCCGTTCATCACCGCATTCCCGGCGATCTTGTCGATCACGCCGTCGCCGAGATGCGCCTCCAGGCCGCCGAGGCGGACCAGGTCCGGCAGCCACGCATCCGCCAGCACGGTGCCGTCCCGCTTCACGAACGCCGGCGCGGTCAGGACCGGCCGGAAGAACCCCGTCTCCTCGCCTTTCGCCGGCGCCATCCCGGCCACGGTGACCGACCGGGAACTGTGAACCCGCAGGTCAGCGGCACGAACCGTCAGCGTCCCCGCCGGCGTCCCGGCGGCAGGGAACTGCGCGGAACGAATTGCGGCATCAGTACAGACAAGGCTAGATTGCACCCGGGACTCCCTGGTGAGCGCGGAATTCGACACTCAACGCCTACCAGGAGTCCCGCTCAGCTTCCAAAGCGGCACAAAACGCCAGGTCACGCAGCCAAGCCAGGCTGAAACCGCCTAAATCCATGGTGTTGCCGTGAGGCTGGCAGCACGAGGAGATCCGGGTGGCGATCGATGGCCCCTCCGGGTCGTATGACGACGATCCCGGACAGGCCGGAGATAGCAAACCGGAGAAAGGACGCGGGCCTGGCAGGCAGGACGTCGGCAGTCCGGCGGATACTCAGCCCGCGGAAGTACGCAGTCGCGCGGAATACTACGAAGAATTGCGCGCCGCCGATAACCAGATGGCAGCCGACGGCCACTCTGACCGTCCCCCGCTGGACTCACCGCACGTAGTGGTGACCGGCATCACCGGCCAGACCACGTGGTGCGCGGTGATCGTGTGCCACAGCACGAGGTCGGTGTTCTCCAGTCAGTCATCGGCGCCCGCCTGTTCAAGCTGGCCTCCGGCGGTCGCCAGTAAGTCGTCTCACGAAGAGTCCGGCAGGCCGAGAAGCCAGGATTCCGTTACAGGCGGAGCTGGCGGCCCGTCGGTCAGCCAGGCGTGCAGCGCGTTGATCAGCGGGCCGGGGTTCTTCCTGGACCGGGGGAAGGCCCGGCTACTGGTGAAGAGCAGCCCGCAGCCTGGCGACCCGGCCGACAAGACGCGCAGCATGATCGGCCTGAAGTCTTTGACGTTCTCCGTAAGCAGCCATCGCTTCTCTGCGCTCGCCCACGCGAATATCTCCTCGTCGGACTTTGCCCGCAGGTCAGGCCGGTCCGCGACCGCGATCACGTCGTGACCGCGTTCGCGCAGCTCGGCCGTGATGGCGGGGGAGAACATCTCGTCCAGCAGGAGCCTGGCGTCAGGCCGCTGGTTCACGCGATGAGCTGCTGCTGGACGCGCCACGCCGCTTCGGCACGTGCCGAAGCCTCGTCGGCATCTGCTATCTCCGCGTCGATCTCGTCGGCATAATCCCCGTAGTAGCTGATCGCCGTACTGATCCGGCTGGTATCGACCGCGAACACCTCGGCGGCGGCGTCGAGCGCGGCGGGTCCGCGCTCATCGATCTCACGGAGGAACTTGATGACCTCCCAGATATCAGGTCCGAAGGCAAGCGCAGCCCTGCGGCCGGACGGGCCGTCCTTGAAGATCACGCCTGGGTGATCGGCCATCCGCAGGCCCTCGTCGATGAGCCGTTGCGCCAGCCCGGCGGCGCTGGCACCGGTCATGGCATGTGCGCGCTGCCGCAGCCGGGCCAGCAATGACGGGGTGAAGCGGATGGATAGCGGGGTCGTCATGACTACATTGTAACTGCTGCGCTACATGGATGGCTGACCGGCTCGTGGCGTGGCTCTACGACTCGCCAGTCGCGGTACTGATTCGCGGGCCGGAATCCGGATCCGGCTGGAGTGGTGCCCGGAGGGGCGGTCTTCACCAATGCTCTCGGCGAGGAAGGTTAGGCCGACCATGTCCAAATTCTTGCCGATCATGTAAGTTTGCCTGATCAGCATGAAAGTGTAAGCTTCGGGTCCGTGGTTATCGGGCGTGGCCCTGGTACGCGGGGCGGGCGGCGCGAGCGCAAGAAGCTCGCCGTGCGCCGCGCGCTGAGCTCGGCCGCCATCCGGCTGGCAGTGGAGCGGGGCCTGGAGAACGTCACCATCGAGGACATCACGGCCGAGGCGGATGTGTCGGTACGGACGTTCGGCAACTATTTCTCCAGCAAGTACGAGGCGATCTGCGCCCTCGGCACGGACCGGGCCCGGCGCATCGGCGCGGAGCTGCTGGCCCGCCCGGCCCGCGAGCCGCTGTGGGAGGCTCTCGTCAACGCGATGCTGGCGCACTACGAGGGCGCCGACCAGACCCCGGACAAGGAGTGGCTGGCCGGGCTCAAGCTGGTCCTGACCGCGCCCGCCATCCGCGGCGAGTACCTGAAGATCAACTCCGCGATGCAGGAGGTCCTGGCCGCCGCGATCGCGGCGAGGACCGGGATGGATGTCGAGCAGGACATGTACCCGCAGGTCCTGGCCGGCGCGGTCACCGCCGCGGCGCAGGTCGCGGTCAGGCGCTGGGCCGTCGCCGACCCGCCCGTGCCGCTCCAGCCGCTGCTGCGATCCGCACTCGACCAGCTCGCGACGGCCTGCTCCGGGGGCACCGACCGGTACCTGACCGAGGAAGAGTTCAAGGCCCTGGTCCGACCCGCGATCTTCGGGCCGAACGGACCCTTGTACGAGCTCCGGTAAACCTATCCAGACTGCGCGAGATCGGCCGCATCGGCTCAGGCGTTGGCGCGGAATTCCCGTTCGAGCTCATCCTCAGGCTCGCCGAGCTAGGCGTGGCCGGGCTCTCAATCCAGGTCGGCCTTGGGCGAACGCGGCGGTCGTGATGGCACGGATGACGTCAGCGTCGCGCTCAGTCTCGCGTCGGATCAGCACGCGGTCACGATGGCCCGCGCCGGCCCGGAACGCAACCGGATTTCCCGCGCCGCCGTAGAATCGCCGCGGCAGTCTCTACAGAACGCGGGAGCCTCAGATGAGGGTCGGGATCTCCGGGACGCACGGCACCGGGAAGACAACCCTCGCCGAGGCGCTGTGCGCACACCTGCCCGGCCACGTGGCCGCGGACGAGCCGTACTACCTGCTCGAGGAAGAGGGGTATGAGTTCGGCTTCCCGCCGTCGCTCGAGGACTACCGGGCGCTGCTGGCGTGCTCAGTGCGGAGCCTGATCTCGCCGCCGTTGCTGCCAGAGGTCATCTTCGACCGGACGCCGCTGGACTACCTCGCCTACATGGCCGCGACCGGCGCTGACCCCTCGGAGGAAGCCAGGACCGCAGCGCTTCAGCCTGCTTTCGGGAGCCTGGATCTGCTGATCATCACGCCGATCACGCCGGAGACCGAGCAGGTTCTGCCAGCTGCGGAGATGCCCGGGCTCCGCTCGCAGATGAATGACGCGCTGCTGGAACTGGCCTACGACGACCCGCTGAACGCCTGGGCAGACATCCCGGTGCTGGAGCTGAGCGGGCCGCTCGACCGCCGACTGGACGCGGCCCTCGCCGCGCTAGACCAGGCTCGGCGTCAGCTTCCGGCTGGGTGAACCGGTACCGTTGCGCGAGCCCGCGTCGCCGGTCCCGTCACGACGATCTCGGCCGCGTCCGGCACCGTGGCGAGCGGCGGGGTCAGCCGCAGCCAGAACGCCTGCATGCCGTCATCGAGCGTGTACGCCTGCATGCCGTCGTCGGGAATGCGCGGCTCGTCTGCCGTCGCCACGTGCCAGTTTCCGCTGCTGTCCCTGAGCCACCAGGACAAGCCCGGCGTCCAGTCCCACTGGTACCGCCGGGCGAGCCGCGGCAGGCCGCTGCTGATCACGTGCAGGTGGCTCTCGCCCGCAGCCGTACTCAGCCCGGCCAGAGCGAGCCGCGCCCCGTCCACGTCGGGGAGGACGCAGGCCAGCGGCGCGACCACTTCGGCGCCGCCGACCGGCTCCGGTGATTCCCCGTGCGCGATGACGCTGGCCCACGACGCCGGGATCTCCCCGGCCGACTGGACGGTGATGCCGTGCCCGGCCGCGCCGAGCCGCTGGCACAGTTCGGCGAGCCGGCCGGGGACCGGGCTGCCGGCGGCGATCGCGCCCGCCTCCGTGAGCACCGTGATGATCTCCCCCGGTACAGGGCCCTCAGCCGGCCCCCTGGCGTCTCCGCTGGCCAGGATGCGCTCGGCCTCCAGCACGAGCAGGCGCTCACCGAGCCCCGTCGCCACGGGTTCGGCCGCCGCCGACACGGGTCGGCGGCCAGGTGGTGCCTCAACCGGCCCGAGAGGAAGCTGGACGAGGCGAGTCCCGTCGCCGACCAGATCGAGCCGCCGGACGTGGCGCGGGGGCACCGGTGACAGCCGGGCCACGCCGAACCAGGTGACCGTCCCGCCCCGGCCGCCCTCGAGCCGGACCGCGTAGCGAGTCCCCTGGTCGTCCACCACCCAGAGCCGGTCGTACGGCATGTGATGCGGCCCGGCCCCGGTGAGCTCCAGATCCGCGCTCGATCCGTCCGGCGGCCAGTGCATACGCATGGCGACGGTTATCACGGCCTGGGTCTGCGTCCGCACCAGCGAGAGGAGGTGCAACGTCCACGGCACGCGGTCACCGGCCACCCGCAGCACCCGGCCCATGGGCGCCTGGGCCAGGCTCGGCCGGTGAGATGCGCATGACCGTCCTGCCCCCGCTTGAGGACGCCGCGCGGGTCTCCCGCTTCCTCGCGGACCAGCCACGGTGGTCTGTCTAACGCGGATTTCCACGCAACCGGTTGGGCGCAAGGTTCAGCGAGCTCTAGCGGAGGGTGCGGTTGCCCCACCAGGGGATGGGGGTTGCGGGCGGCAGGCTGGCGTTGCGGAGGACGGGTGTGTAGGCACGCCGTTCCAGGCGGATGGTGATTGCGTTGCTGGTGGTGATGATCTGGCCGGGTGTTTCCAGGAACCGGCGCTGGATGGTGTCGGGGGTTGCGGCGTGGTAGCCGGGGAGGCGGGCGCGCAGGGCGGCGAGGAGGGCCTGGGCGAGGACGGCGAGCATGACGTCGAGGTCCACGTTCAGGTTGACGGTGCTGGAGAGCGCGTCGGCGCAGAAGGCGCGGATGATCTCGGCGAGCCGCTGCTCGATGGTCATCCGCCGGGCGTACTGGCCGATGACGGCTCTGGTGGTCATGTCATGGTCGTTGGTGATGATCACGGTGGGCTGGTCACGGCCGAGGCCGGTGACGGTCAGCTGGCGGACTGTGCCGGGGTAGGCGGTCAGCTTGACTGCGGGGTCCTCGTGCACCCGGGGCCGGGCTGGCTGCCGAGTGGCCGGCCCGGTCCAGGGTGATGGTCTTGAAGTCTGCCGGGTGCAGGCTGCTGATGTGGCGGGCCAGCGCCGGTGAGCGCATCCGCAGGGTGAGGAACTTGACGCCGCGGGTGTCGAGCTCGCCGAGCACTTGCTCGGTGGTGACCTTCTGGTCCATCACCAGCATCGCCGGGTCGGTCCCGCTGATGTCCTTCCAGTGGTCGCAGAAGACGATGGCCTCCCTCGCCTGGGTGGCCTTCGACAGGTCGGCGTTGGCGTAGACGAGGTTGTCGGTGCCGGTCCTGGCGAAGAAGGTGAGCACCGAGCGGGCCCGCTGGGAGCGTTTGGGCACGTAGTGCTTTTCCAGCACCGGTCGCGGCCCCAGTGCATGACCGCGTGGAAGTCCAGGTCGAAGATCGCCTCGCTGGCGGTGGCGAGCCCGGCCGAGATCAGCTTCTCGTCCAGGGCGGCGAGAACCGCTGTTGGTGGTCGTGGGAGAGCCGGTAGGAGTAGCTGGTGAGCGCGGATTTCTTCGGCAGCACCGCCAGCCCGGCGAGCAGGGCGGCGGCCGGGTCGGCGAGCAGGTCATCGACGTGGGAGACCCGCCGGGTGCGGGTGAGCTTGAGCGCCAGCAGCGACAGCAGCCAGAGACCGCCGGGATGACCCGGGTGCCCGGGTAGCCAGCCGCCCGCACCAGGGCCGCAGGTCCAGGGCCGCCAGGTCCGGGAGCACCAGCAGCAGCCCGGCCCGCGTGGTGTCCAGATGAGGCGGCCATGCGTCAAAGTCGATGACCGAGGCCCGGGGCAGCCTGGTGTCGCGGCCGGGAGTGGCCGGGTTGATGCTCTCGGCGGCTGCGGGCCGCGCACCAGCCGGCCGAAGCCCTCGGCGGCGAGGATCTCGCCGACGCTGGTGCGTTCAGCGGTCTTCCCTCGGCGGCCAGCCGGGCGGAGATCTCGTAGGTGGACAGGCCCTGCCGCCGCAGCTCGATCACCCGCCCGCGGGCCCGGTCTTCGGCCGGCGCGGCGCCCGGTGGCGGGCCGGGCCGCCGCGGCGGGGCGAACAGCTCCAGCTTCCCGGCCCGCCACCGCGGACCAGGTCGATCATCGCCCAGCGGGTGTACCCGAACCGCGCGCCCGCCTCGGCGTAGCTCAGGCCCTGCGTGAAGTAGGCGCGCAGCGCCTCATACCGGCGGTGGTTCACCTGAACGGGTGCGGTGAACCACTCCGCCTCCGGCTGTTGTGATGATCTGGCTGTCATCTGCACAGCATGCCATGCCTGCAACGTTGCCGCCGGACTGCTGGATGCAACCGCACGGATGGGCATACCTCCTGGTCATTCAGGTAATCCCCGGAGACCTGCGTCCTGCCCCTGGTTGCCGCGATGCGACAACAGAACTTCACCCATGCAGCTCACCAGCCCGATCAGCACAATATCGTGATCCAGCGCAGACAGCCATGCGCGATGATCACCCAGGTCAGCGCTCCGGCCAGCCAGTCGGCCGCCTATCCCACGGCGCTCAGGTTGCGCCTAACCACCTACGTGGAAATCCGCGCTAATGGAGCACACCCCGGCTCGGTGACACCGGGCTGAGGATCAGCCGGCTCGCGCTGGGCTGCGGCACCGACTACGTCGACCTGTACCAGATCCACCGTTTCGACCCCGCCACCCCGGTCGCCGAGACCATGGAGGCCCTGCACGACATCGTCAAGCCGGCAAGGCCCGCTACCTCGGCGCGTCGTCGATGTACGCGTGGCAGTTCGCCAAGCTGCAGCACGCCGCCGGCCAGGGCGGCTGGACCCGGTTCGTGTCCATGCAGAACCAGTACAACCTGCTGCGCCGTCAGGACGAGCCAGAGCTGATGGCCATGTGCGCCGACACCGGCGTCGGCCTGGTGCCCTACTCCCCGCAGGGCAAAGGCCGCCTGGCCCCTCGAAAAGCCCTACAGCAACCACGGGCCGTCCTGGTACTGACGGAGCTGGTCTCGGTGCCCGCCGCGCGGTGGGTGCGGCTCTCGTCCGAGGCGACTGCCGCGTCATGGACAGGCGTGAGGATCGTGTCCGTATTTAGTCCGTGTCCTCTGACGGGGTGGCGTCGGCGAGATCAGCTGGGTAGGTCACCTGTATCTCTGTGATCGTGGCCGGGAAGTCACGCTGGTTGTTGGTGATAAACCGCCCGGCGCCCATGCCGACGGCAGTGGCCAGATGGGTGGCGTCCGTGGCCTTGAGCCGGTACCTGCTGGACAGGGCGGTGGCGAGCTCGGCAGTTGCCCGGTCTACCGGACGCAGATCCAGCCTGGCCAAAAGCCCTGCGAGGATGCGGATCTCGTCGGTGGCACCATCGCGTAGCGGCTTTCCGAGTACCTCCGGCAGCAGCAGGACCGAGCCGATACCCGCCATTGCCGCAGGGGCGGCGGACGGGAACAGGGCCGCGACCCGCCGACCCAGCGGGTGACCGGGCACGGCGGCGTAGATGAGCACGTCGGCGTCGAAGGCGTCCATTACCGGGCGTCTCGCCCGGCCCTGATCTCCCCGATAAGCTCCTCGGCGCGCTGCGCGGTCAGCCCGGCGCCCTCCGGCACAGGAGCGGCCGCTGCCTGGGTGAGCAGCTCGTGGATCCGCTGAGCGTCGTCCAGCACGGCGCCTGCCCGGCGGCTGCGCAGCGCGTCGGGCCGGACAAGGACAGCCACCGGCCGGCCATGCCGGGTTATCGTGACTTCCTCACCCTCCTCGACGCGAGACAGCAGCTCGGGAAGGGCAGCCCTGGCCTCAGAGACGGTCATCGATGCCATGACCAGAATTGTACGTCTATGTACATGGGAGGCCAATCTCTAGGCGAGGCCTTGGTAGACCACTTGCGGCGCTTCGCAGCTTTCGACTGTCCCCGAACAGGCCAGCCCAGCGTGACCTGGCCGCTCCTCGCGCAAAACGATGTAGGAGACTCATCACGAAACCTGCCGAGAACCGGTGGGGGACTTCGTCCCTTTGGAGGTATGGACGATCTGGCAGGGACGAAGATGGGCGGTTGGCGGGGGAGTCTGGCGGGCTGGTACCGGAGATCGTTCGGGATCCAGATGAAGATCATTGAGGGGCGGGTGCGGCTGGCGGCCAGCGATGTGGCCAACTTCCTGGCCTGCCGGCGGCTGACGCAGCTGGACCTGCTGAGGGCGCGGGGAGAGCTGCGGCCGCCCCGCGAGTTCGACATCGGGTTCCAGGATCTGGTCCGGCGCGGGGAGGTGCACGAGCGGGCCGTGCTGGAGCGGTTCCGCGCGGATGGGCATGACGTCGCGGACGTCAGCGCGGCGGAGGACGCGGCCGGGGCGACAGCGGAAGCCATCCAGGCCGGGGCCGGGATCGTCTATCAGGGGACGCTGGCCGGAGGCGGGCCCGGGGCGCCGCTGTTCGGGCGGCCGGATTTCCTGGTCCGGGCCGAACTGCTGCCCGCCCCGGACGGGGAGCCGCGCCCGGACGGGGTCCACTACGAGGTCGTGGACGCCAAGCTGGCCCGGTCGGCGAAGGCCCGCGCCGTGCTGCAGACCGCGTTCTACTCCCAGCTGCTGGCCGGCGTGAGGGGGTTGAGCCGCGGTGGATGCACCTGGCGCTGGGTAACGGGGAGTTCGCCTCGTTCAAGGTGAATGACTTCGCCGCTTACGAGCGGCAGACGCGGCGGCTGCTGGCAGCCGCCCTCGGCGGGGACCCGGCGGCCGAGGTCTACCCGGAGCCGGTCGAGCACTGTGCCATCTGCCGGTGGCGCGAGCTGTGCGCCGACCGCAGGAGAGGCGACGATGACCTGTCGCTGGTGGCCGGGATGACCACGGGGCAGCGGCGGGCGCTGAAGGGCGCCGGGATCTCGACCCGGCGCGGGTTCGCCGGGCTGGCCGGCCTGCCACCGGTGGACCGGGTGAGCCCGGATGTCCTGGAGCGCGCCCAGCGGCAGGCCCGGCTGCAGGTGGCCAGCGAGGACGACGGGGTGATCCGGTACGAGATCCTGGATCCCGGACGCGACGGCGACGGCGCCCTGGTCGCCAACCGGGGGCTGCTGGCGCTGCCCGAACCGGCCGTCGGGGACCTGTTCTTCGATATCGAGGGGGCCCGGTACTACTCCGGGGACGGCGAGCGCAGCGGGTCGTGGCCGGGTACAACCAGGACGACTGCCGGGCCGCGCTGGCGCTGCGGGACTGGCTGGAGGAACGGCGGATCGAGCTGGCCGAACGGCTGGGCCAGGAGCTGCCGCGGCCGGTCTTCGCGGAGAAGCCGGGTGCCACCGAGGACCCCGAGACCGCCCGGATCAGGTCGGCGCTGCTGGCCGGCGTCTCCGGGGAGACGTCTGGCGCAATTGCGTGGAGCGTCTCCGCGGAAACGTCCGAGGGGCAGGCGCGGAGGCTGCTGGCCGACCTGCTCGACTGGCACCGGCGCGAGGACAAGCCTGCCTGGTGGCGGTACTTCTACCTCCGCACGCTGAGCCCGGCCGAACTCACCGGCGAGCCGGACGCGCTTGGCGGGCTCACCGGCGGCGACATGGTTGGCCAGGTCAAGAAGTCGGTGGTGCGGCGGTTCCGCTTCCCGCCGCAGGAACACAAGTTCTCCGCGGGCGGCACAGCCCTGTGATCCGGACACGGACAAGCAGTGGTCAGTCTGCGACGTGGACGATGCGCGCGGAACGATCGACCTGAAGATGGGCAGCACCTACGCCGGGCCGTGGCTGGGGAGAAGCACCACGGTTCGTTCGGGAGAAGAATTTCATTTACCCCCTGAGCTGGCCAGCTGCAGCGCGCGGTGCAGCCGACCTCCTCAATCACGCCGATCTGGTCCGGCGCGAAGACCTGGGGCGGGGCTGTGACGTACGCCCGTTCGGTAGAACGATTGGCGGTCGCGGTGACGTCGTCCACCTTGTCGAGTCTCGGCAAACGGCGGGAGTACTCGAGCCAGGTTCAGGCGCTCGCCTTCACCCGTTCGGCAAATATCGTCCGCGTGGCGGGGATGAAGGCGAGTTGGGGGCCGTCTGGGTGGTTGCTGTCGCGGACGGCTATGGCTGGGCCGGTGGTGCCGACCTCGACGCAGGCTCCGCCGTTGTCGCCGCTGCAGCTGCTCGTGCGCCACGCGACGGCGGTCACGTCCATCGTTCCTCGGCCACTTTCCTGATCAGGTCGCGGGAAGCCGCCCACGACTCGGCCTGTGCCCGGAGTCTATCGAAACGAAGAGCGACATGATCTACCGCTGAGGAGCTGTCAGTGACCTGGCCTTCCGCTGCCGTCTCCAGGTAGGCTACGGGCGGCTTGCTGTCGAGATCAGCGATGATGAACCCGCCGAGCAGGCCTGCGTGGGCGCCGCCGGAGCGGATGACCTGGATGGTGGTCTTGGGGTGCTCCGCTAGCTCGGCCAGGCGGTGGAGCTGGCTTCGCATGACCTTGCTGCCGCCGATGGCGCGATGCAGGACGCCTTCGTCGAGGATGCACTAGAGCTGGGGCGCACCCGTTCGGCCCGAAATTGCCTGGCGGGCCAGGCGGGCGGCTACTTGCTCGTCCAGGTCGTCCAGGTTGCCGTCGGGGCGGGGGCTGAGGATCGCGCGGGCATACTCTTCGGTCTGCAGCAGGCCGGGGACGACGAGCGGCTCGTACCAGCGCAGGACCGTGGCCTGGGCTTCGATGTCGGCCCGCCCCTGACTCACAGCTGCCGGGCAGCCCAGGCCTGCAGGCCCTCGTCGGTGAGCAGCAGGGCGAACGCCTCGTCAGCGGCGCCGAGGAGGGGCGCGTCCGAGCCTAGCCGGGCAGGGACGATCGGCGGCGGTGGTATCGCGCGGAAGGCCATAAGCCCGTCGCGGTAGGCGGCAGTGACCTCATCGGCGGCGATGTGCAGCAGCTCGGGCCCGAAGCCGCCGACGACCACGAGGTGCGGGTCGAGGCCGTTCACGAGGCCGGCGACGCCCCGGCCGATGGAGCTGGCGACGGCGCGGATCGCGGAGAGCGGGCCGGGCTGCCCGGCGCGGGCCGAGGCGAGCACCCGGCGGAGGTAGCCGACGTCGTCGGCGGGGACCCGCTGGTGCAGCAGGCGGGCCAGAGCCCGGCCGTCGAGGCTGGTGTTCCAGCAGCCCCTGGCGCCGCACCGGCAGCGTCGGGCCGGATCGCCGAACGGCATGTGCCCGAACTCGCCAGCGGTGCCGGTCGCGCCCCGAATCGGACGGCCGGCCTTCGAGGACCGCACCGCCGACGCCGGCGTCGAGGTGCAGGTACACCATGGTGCCCGCGCCAGCGCACGCACCGTGGCGCGACTCGGCGACGCCGGCGAGGGTCGCGTCGTTGCCCGCAATGAACTCCCTGCCGGGCTCGTAGCGAGGCCACAGCGCCGACAAGTCGATGCCATGCCAGCCCAGCCCCGGGGCGTGCACGAGCTTGCTGCCCACGACCGTGCCGGGCACGGCGACCGCCGCGGCCCGCACGCGGGCGCCGAAGCGCCGGTTCACCCTGTCCAGCTCCGCGGCGACCGCGTCGAGGACGCGGCCCTGGCTGCGGTGATGCGGGCGTACCGTCGTCGCCACCTTCGTGCCTCCGAGCTGGATCGCGGCGATCTGCCAGGTGTCATGCGTGATGGCGGCGGCGGCCACGAGCGGCCCGTCCGGGTGCGCGCACAGTGACGTCGTGGGCCTCCCGCGCCGGCCCGTGGACGGGGCCGGCCGCTCGCAGACGAGCCGGGCGGCGGCAAGACGGGCGACGGTCTCGGCCGCGAAGCCGCTCGGTATCCCGATCTCGGCGGCCACCTGGGCGCGGGTCACGCCGGGGTGGCCGTGCACCGCGCGCATGATCGCGGCCTGCGCAGACGTCCGGAGTCCTGCCTTCATCTCACCGCCCATTTTATGCTCGCTCAACGATGATAAACTCGCGGGAGTGAGAGGGGTTCATGGCGCGGGCGGGAAACAGGCGCGGCCATGACTACGCTGCTCGCGTTCGTCACGGTGGCCGCCTTCGGCACCTGGATTCCGCTGGCCCAGCTCCTGCCCGGTGTGCCGCAGCGCTCCCGGATCTTCTACGTGGCCGTCGGCAACCTCGTCGTCGCCGCGATCGCCCTCCTGGCCGGCGGTGGCCACCTGGAGCTGGGCTGGCGGGGCTGCTGGCTGCCGCTGGCCGGCGGCGCGGTATGGACGGCGGGCAACTACTGCGCCTTCAAGGCCGCCGAGACGATCGGGCTCGCCCGGGCCGCCGGAACCTGGACGCCGCTCAACATCATCGTCGCGTTCGCCTGGGGAGCCCTGCTCTTCGGCGAGCTGGACCATTTCTCCGGCACCCGCTTCGCCATCCTGGGCGTCGCCCTCCTGGCCGTGCTGGCCGGAGTACTCCTGATCGTCAGTTCCCAGGGCGGCCCCGCCACCCCGCCATCCCCGCGGGCAGCTACGGCGGCCGAGCCGGGCCGGCCTGCCGCCGCCGCACGCGGCGGCCTGCTATGGGCGGGCGCGGCAGGGCTTCTGTGGGGAAGTTACTTCGTTCCGGCACAGTGGGCCGCGGTACCCGCGCAGGTGAGCAACTTCCCGCTCGCCATCGGAATCCTGCTCGCCGCCCTGGCCCTGGCCCTCCCGGCCGGCGAGCCGGTCCGGCTTGGCCTGCGGCCCGCGGCCACGCAGCTCGGTGCCGGCGTCCTGTTCGGCATCGGCGATCTCACCCTGCTCGGCCTCGTCGCCCGGGTGGGCACCGGAACCGGCTTCACCATCGCCCAGCTCAGCCTGCTGGTCAACGCCAGCATCGGCATCTGGGCTTTCCACGTGCCCAAGCCGGGGACGCCCCAGGCAGGAAAGGTGCTGGCCGGCATCCTGATCGCCGGGGCCGGCGGCTGCGTCATCGGCGCGATGCGATAGCGGGACCCGTTGAGTTCGGCCTGCGGCAGGCGTTCACCGTCCGGCCGGGATGCCGCACAGGCCACGCACGCCTGACGGTTCTCTCGGTCAGGTTCGGTAGGAGTCTCGTCGGTGCCGGATGGAGTGGATCTCCACAGTGTGCTTGTCCTCGTTGATGCGGGAGATGATCCGGTAGGTCCCGCGTAGAGAACCTCGCGACACGGTCATCCAGCCGACGACGGCCGTTCCGGTGTCGCTGGCCGGTCTAGCTCGATGCCGATCACCCGCGCCACGCGATCGAGGTCGATGTCGCAGGCCAGCAGCGTCGCCTCATGCCGCCGGGCGACAGCGGCAATCATGCAGTCAACCAGGCCTGGTGGCGTGATACCGGCCTGCCGGCATCGGCGGTAGATACGCGCGGCGCCGTCGAAGTCGGCGGCTGGGTCGAACTGGTACAGGTGGAACCGCAGCAGCAGGCGGCGCAGGTCTGCTTCCCGGGCATCGTTGCGCGCCCCGGCCAGCACCTCCATGATCACCGGCTCCGTGACCGCAATCGGGCCGTCGGCCGCGATCAGATCCCTCAGGCGGAGATCGACTGTGCTCCCGGTGGCCCTGTCGTATTCGACCCAGGCCGAGGTGTCAGCGAGGATCACGCCGTTCCCCGCGGAGGTGTATCTGCCGGCGGCTCATCGATCGCCTGGGCGCCGCGCATCGCCAGGGCTTCCTCCCGGCTCATGGGCTGTCCGGCCAGGTGCCGGAGGGCGAGCTCGACGGCTTCGGTCATGGTGCGCAGACCGTAGCGGTCCATAACGATCCGGAGGTACGTTTCCTCGATCTCGATATTCGTGCGCTTCCTGGCCATACACCTACTCTACACCTCACGTGTACGATAGGTGTATTACCAGGAGCCGCGTGAGCGAGGGCGGGCTGGATCCTGGGAGCGAGCACCTCAAGCAGCGTGCTCACTGCCTGGAGCGTCCGGATGCGGGTTTACCATCCATGGTCACAACCATGTCCTGCGGGATCGCGCCAGCGCTCAGCAGCCGTTCGATGAGCACGCGGTTGCCCTCCACCATGTAGCCGAGCGCGGCGGCACAGAAAGCGCCTGGGCATGCGGATCCGCGCAGTCGATGACGACTTTCCAGCTCAGTGTCATGTCCCTAGCATGCCCGTCCTCCCGGCATCGCAATGGGCCTGACCGGGGCAGGCACGTTGGTTCGTTCGGTACTTCGGTCAGCGCGACCACCTGGACTCGCCGGTTGGCGGCGTCGCGGGTCCTGGTCACCAGCCCCCGGGCGTCCATGGCGTTCAGGTGGTGCGTCAGCGTGGCCTCGCGCACTCCTACCGCCTCGGCGAGTTCCCGCTGGTTGGCGGGCTTGCGGACCTTCAGGTTGAGCAGGATCAACCAGACCGGCAGGGTGCCGCCCGCTTCGCCGAGAACCTCGTCGAACGCGCGCTCCACGGCGCGGGCCGCCTGGGCCAGGCGGAGCCCGATCGGGAGGGGAAACGGTGCCTGCACGTCAGCTAGCATATCACTAAGCATCGATATCTAAGGGATTGACATCTAACTCTTAGATATCTAACCTTTGAGCTAGCGGCGGCCGCGCGCTCGGGATGCCGCGGCAAAGCGAGAAGGGACTTGCGTGATGAGCAAACCCATGGTTGAGGCCTACGGCCTGCGGAAGGCTTCGGCGAGGTGCAGGCGCTGGACGGGCTGAGCCTGTCGGTGCCTGCCCGTCGACCCGCCGGCGGCGCACTTCACCCCTGTCACGCTGGCCAACGGGGTCAGCCTGGACTTCGATCATCACAACCACGTCGACGAGCATCACTACGCGTTCCAGCTGGGCGACGAGGAATTCCAGGCCGCCTTCGGCCGGATCAGGGACAGGGGCATCACGTACTACGCCGACCCCGCCTGCCGCCAGCCCGGCCAGGTCTATGCCAGCAAGAACGGCCGCCGCGGCACCTATTTCCGCGACCCGAACGGCCACCTCATGGAGATCCTCACCCCAATTTCAGGAGAGCAGGACATGAGCGCGCTCGACGCAATCGCCCTGGTAACCGGCAGCGGATGCGGCGGTTCAGAACCTGACCACGTGCCAGGTCTGCCCGCCGTTGCCGGTCAGCAGTAGTTGTCCGAGCATGTCGCCGTAGTACGGGTGCCCGTGGATGATCAGGCCGTCGTGGGTGGTGGTGAACCCCAGGTCGTTCCAGCCCTGACCGCCGTCGGGGTAGGTGAGCACGGTCCGCCAGGTCTTGCCGTTGTTCGCGGAGTAGTACAGCCAGCTGGCCGCGCTCGTGGTGGCGATGGTCAGGTGCCCGGGGGCAGAGGCGGCGATCACGCCGCCATCGCCGGCGCTGATGGGTGGCCTGCCAGCTTCCATGTCGCGCCCAGGTCACCGCTCACGTAGACGGTCTTATCCGTGTGGCCGGTGTAGCCCTGGCCGGTGCACAGCAAGGCCAGCCCGTGCGGGGCCTGCACGGCGACCGAGGTGGGCACCGGGAAAGGGCTGGCCGTGCACGGCAGCGGATGCCTGGTGATGGTGACGCCGCCGTTACCCGTGACCAGCACGGAGGTGCCGTCGAGGATCGCCGCCTCCCGCGCCTGGGTGGCGACGTTCCCTATCGCGCTGGCTTGGGTTACGAGCCGGATCCATGCCCCGCGGGCCAGCGGCCGCCGCAGGAGTGCCCAGCTCGCGTTACCGGCTATCCCGCTGCGCATGGTCACCGCAAGCACCTGGCGGTCGATGATCTCCAGGGAAATGATCGAGCCGCCGGGGTAGGCCGCGGCTGACCAGTGCTCACCTCCATCGGAAGTCACCCACAACCCGTTGCCGAACACAAACCCGTGCTCCGGCGTGGCGAACCGGATGCCCCACACGGCAGGTCCGCTGCTGATGCCGGGCTCGCCGAGCGGCACCACGGGCGCGGGCAGGCCGCGCCAGCTCACGCCCCGGTCACGAGTGCGGACAATCGAGGTGCACGGCGCGTGCTTGCACGGCGCCGTGCCCAGCACGAACGCCTCCCCGGTAGAGACGAAGGTAACGGAGGCGGCCCTGAACCCGGCCGGGACCGGGCCGCCGGAGGGCTGCGTAATGCCGGCCGGGACAGCGGTAGCCGTGGCGCGCGGTGCCGGCTGGAGCGCCGACGCCGACGCAGTGGCGGGACGGGCGGCCAACGGCGCCCGCGCCGTCCCGCATCCGGCCGTGAGCCCCATGATCAGCAGGCCCCCGCATACGGCAGCAAATAGCTTATTCATTTAAATCACCTCATAAGTTATGACTCATCAGGCAGCCGCGCGGTTGTGGGTCTTTGGTCCTCCGGGGTGCGGTGGGCCGTCTCATCGCCACCGCTGAGGTGACGGAGGACGAGGACGCGGCCCCACGGCGACCAGTTCCCGGGGCGGGAACCGGAGCCGGGGCAGTCACGTGCGCCCGTTCGGTGCCAAATTCACGGACGCGGTGACGCCGTCGACCCTTGAGCGTGGCCTGTACCCGGGTCGCGCATGGCACTATCGAGACGGGTACACCGCAAACAGCCACCCGCCCCCTCCGCCGCGGAGTCGTGACCACAGCCGACCGAACGCCTGGTAGTCATCGGCGGCGACGCGGCCGGCCTGGCCGCGGCCTCGCAGGCCCGCAAGCGCCGCGCCGCCGCCGACCTGGAGATCGTCGCCTTCGAGAAGGGCGAGTACGCGTCCTACTCGGCGTGCGGCATTCCCTACCTGATCGCGGGCGACGTGGCCGGCCCGGACCGGCTCATCGCCCGCGAGCCGCCGGTCTTCCGCGACAAGCAGGCCATTGACCTGCGGATGCGCAGCGAGGTGACCGCGATCGACGTGAACGCATGCACTGTCACCGTGCACGACTGGACCACCGGGAAGGATTACCGACAGCCCTACGACCAGCTCGTCATCGCTACTGGCGCAATCGCGGCGAGGCCGCCGCTGCCCGGTGCCGACGCGGCGGGCGTGCACGGCATCCAGACCTTGACCGACGCGATGGACTTGGAGCGCCGGCTCGGGGAGGAGAAGCCGAAGCGCGCGGTGGTGGTCGGCGCCGGCTACATCGGCCTGGAGATGGCCGAAGCCCTCATCCGCCGCGGCCTCACCGTGGCACTGGTGGACGGCGGACCGCAGCCGATGCGGACCCTTGATCCCGATATGGGCGCCCTGGTGGCCGACGCACTGCGCGGCATCGGCGTCACGTTGCACCAAGGCGAGCGGGTGACCGCCTTCTCCACCGCGAAGAACGGCCATATCGAGGCGGTGCAGACCGGGACCGGCACCATCCGCGCGGAACTGGTCGTGCTCGGCATGGGTAACCGGCCCAACTCCGCTCTGGCGGCTGCCGCCGGGATCCCGGTCGGCCCCACCGGCGGCATCCGCACCGACCGCCAGATGCGCACCAGCGTGGACGGCGTGTGGGCAGCTGGTGACGTGGTCGAGACCTTCCACCTGGTCTCCAGCCGCCCGGTCGCGATCGCCCTCGGCACGCACGCCAACAAGCAGGGCCGGGTGGCCGGAATCAACCTCGGCGGCGGCTACGCCACCTTCCCGGGCGTGCTCGGCACCGCGGTCTCCAAGATCTGCGGCTACCAGATCGCCAGGACCGGGCTGACCGAGGCTGAGGCCGCCGACGCCGGTTTCGCCACCGAGAGCGTCGTCGTCGAATCCACCACTCGGGCCGGCTACTTCCCGGGCGCGACAAGCATGAAGACCAAGCTCATCGCGGAGCGGCGCACCGGCCGCCTGCTGGGGGCGCAGATCGTCGGCAAGGAAGGCGCCGCCAAGCGCATTGACGGCCTCGCGATCGCGCTGTGGAACCGGATGACCGTTGAAGACATGTCCGGCCTGGACCTGTCCTACGCGCCACCGTTCTCCCCCGTGTGGGATCCGGTCCTGATCGCCGCGCGCAAAGCGGCCGAGCTCATCGAGCGGCCGTCATGAAGCTCACCGTCTGCACTGTGCCATCTGCCGGTGGCGCGATATGTGCCGCGACCGCAGGAGAGACGATGATGATCTGTCGCTGGTGGCCGGCCAGGGACTCCCCCGGTACACGCAGATCCGGGCCTTTGACCGGGCGGGTTCCCCGTTGATCCGATAAGGGTCACCCTAGATGGATTCGATTCGTATTCTGGCTCCGGCGGCTCCGGCGATCGTTCGGATGTGGGTCGCGTTCGAGGTCACTACGGCATCGCCGCGGCGGACGGCGCCTGCCACGACGCAGACATCGACGATGTCGTCGTGGCCGGACTTCCCGGCTAGGACACCGACCTCCCTCGCGAGGTCCTCGGTCATCGGCTCCGTCTCACACACGTGGAGGAACCGGCTCAGGCTGGCCTGCCGGGAACCTCCTCGCCAGCCTTGCGCCAGCACCGGGGCAGGCACCGTGGGAATGACCTCCTCAGCCAGGTAGCCCGCATGCAACGCCCACATCTGGCGGTTGTTGCGTTCGGCCGCGACCAGCGCGCCGGTGTCGTACGTGACCCCACCCATCCTGGCTACGCGGACTTGCGCTCGGCGGGATCAGCAGGTTCGCGGCCAAGGGAGGCTCGGGCTCGCGCCCGTCCTTCGGCCAGCTCAGCCTCGGTCAGCGGGCCGTTCTCCCGCTCCCACTCCGCCAGCGCCTTTCGGCCGGCTTCCAGCTTGAGCCGATGCGCCGCGGTCTGCGCCAGCCAGGCACTGAAGGTAGTCCCCTCGGCTCGGGCAGCCTCTTCCACTGCCCGGGCCAGTTCGGGGGGCAGGGATACCGAACGCTTTTCACGCTGAGCCACCAGGCTACGGTAGCACAGGCGGTAAGACACGTGGCCTAGCCGACCGAATTGTGGTGGGTTTGCGGTGGTTGCGAGCGGAGCCGGCGGACGACCCTGCGGAGCAGCGCGACCGCGTGGTAGCCGATGACTACGGCGATGACCAGCGCTGCCGCGGGGTCGAGCCAGTACCAGCCGCCGGTGGCCAGGATGATCCCGCCGGTGGCCGCGACGCCGGCCGCCGCGGCAGCGTCGGCGATGGTGTCGAGGAGGACCGCAGCGACGGAGAGGTCGCGGCCGCCAGCTTCGTCGTCGTCATCGGTGTCAGCCCGGAGGACTAGGGCGCCGACGGTCATGGTCAGCGCGGCCACGCTACTCACCACCAGCACCGGCAGGCCGTGCACCTCCGGGGTGCGGGTGACGAGCCGCTCGGTGGCCGCGACGGCCACGAGGACCTCAAGGACGAGCAGCCAGCCGCAGTTAAACAGGGCGGCGAGGTCCGTCGGGGATGGGCGGCCGGGGCGAGCGGACGAACGGGCCGACAAGCGGATGGCGAGCAAGGCCACCACGACCCCGGCGGCGTCTAGGAGGTAGTCGCCGCCTTCGGCGAGCACGGCGAGCGAGTGCGCGGTCAGGCCGACGGTCACCAGGGCGGCTACGAGACCGAGGTTGAGGAGGAGAACGACCGTCAGGCGATGGACACGTGACACTTACGAGATCCAGGGGTTTCTGCGAATGCACGAATGAGTAACTCACGCTAACCGCCCATCGCCAGGATGCAGCAGTACTGGGCCACCTGCAGTTGAACGGATCGGTGACCACGACCTGGCCGACGATGCGTCAGGTGGGCGCTGCTGGCCTGCGTTTCCGCGGAGACGCCTTGTGCATGATTTCACAAGCCGCTTCCGCGGAAACGCGATACCTACGCTTTCAAGGTGACCCGTCTCTTCGCTCTTGGCGGCGGAACGGCGCCTCGTTCCGCTCAGCGGCCGGATCGCGTGTCTCCTCGCCGACGAGTGCCGCGGCCTCGGTGAGCGCGGCGGCGCGGGACCGGGCCGCGAAGTCGCCGTTGAGCCCGCTCTGCCCGATGCACCACTGCGTCCACTCCGGCAGCAGGCGCAGCGCCGCGTTAGCGTAGTCGGGGAAGTAGCCGTCCCGGATCAGGTGCGCCGCCATCTCGATCCGGTGCGGCGAGCAGGCGTAGCGCGAGCGCTCCCCGGGATGCGCCCCCGGTCCCCACTCCTGGAGGATCGTGTCGACAGCGTTGGCCGCGTCCTGCGGGACATCGTCGTGCCGTGCCGCGTACCAGCCCAGGAACGCCTCGCGCGCCGGGCCGGGGTCGTCGCCGCCGGATGAGGCCGCGGCGACGCTGGCGGCCGTGGCGCCGGCGGAGCCGGTGAGGCCGCGGGCGCGCCGCCGGAGCCGGTAGTACTCCCGGATGAGTTCCCGGGGCTCGCTTCCCTGCAGCATGTCCGACAGCGGCCCGGTCTCCAGGCAGGGTGCCAGCAGCCGGGCGGTCATCTCGGGCGCGCCCGGCGACAGCGCCGTCCCGGCGGCGGGCCCGACGGCGTGCCGCCATTCAGCCAGCGCGTCCTGCGCCGACCCGAACACCCCGGCTGCCACGACGGTGAGGATCCAGCACGAGTCGATGTCCCATGCGTACCAGTGGTCCGGCGCCTCCCCGTCGTAGCCGAACGGGGCCACGAGCAGGAACCGGCTGCCGTACGCGTCGCACGCGACCAGGGGGTCCCCGGCCGCCCGGGAGCCGTCAGCCGGGTGCCCGATGCCGGAAGCCAGCCCGCGGTCTGCCAGCAGCTTGGCGGCCGTGCCCGCTTCGGCCAGCGCGGTCTGGTAGGGATCCTTGATGCCGGGGAAGCGCGCGCGGGCCAGCTTCGCGGTCTCGCTCCCGGAGTCGCCGGGCGGCGCCGTCAGCGCCAGCCCGCACAGCAGCGCCCACAGCTGCCGCCAGTCGCCGGTGCCGCCGGCCACCGACGCCCGCAGCGCCGCCCCGGTCTCCTCCGCCAGCGCGCGCAGCCACTGGGACGGGTGCAGCCCGGTCAGCCCCGAGTTGAGCCGCTCGTAGAACTCGTCGCCCACGATCCGGCAGGCTTGCGTCTCCAGGTCGACCAGGCGGGACGGCCAGGAAAGGGCGCGGGCGGCGGCGAGAATCCGCTGGTGGGACTCGCCCCACCAGGGCCTGGGCTCCGCCCCGCCGGCCAGGGCATAGGCCAGATCCCGCAGCGGGGAATCCTCCGGTTTCCCCGACCGGAAGTCCAGCACCAGCGGCGGAAGATCCGGCTCCCCGGCGATTGCCCGCCGCTGAGCCAGTTGCCCGGCACGCCGCTGCGGGTTGCCGCTGATGCCCTGGCGGGACCCTTTGCCATTCCCGGAACGCCGCTTCTTCGATGCCACCCGGTCAGCGTAGCGATTCGAGGCAGTGCCCCGCGGGGGCGGCCGAAAGTCCTTACCTCGACGGCCAGGCCGCGCGCTGGCCAGCTGCTGCGCCTTTGATCTGGTGGCGCGCCGGAATAGTTTGGTGTCGGTGTGAACGGGATTCTATTCGCGGCGGTCGTGCTGGCCACCAGCCTCGTGCTGGTGGCGGTCCTGGCGTGGCTATCGCGGCGGCTGCTCGGGTTGCCGGTCGGAACGCTGCGGGCGGTGATCGCGGGCCTGGTCGGGTTCGTGGCCGCGCTGATCGTGGGCAGGGCGCTGCGGGCGACCCAGTCCGGGCATCTGGCCGCGTTCTTCAGCGTCGCGCTTGGGGTCCCGCTGATCGTCGCGATGATCTTCATCGTGGCGGCGGAGGCGCTGGTGCCGACCGGGTCCGGGCCGCAGCCGGTGGAGCTCGTCCTGCGCGCACGGCGCTCGATCGCGCTCGCGGCGCTACGCGCAGATCAGCCGGATCCTGGTGCGGCACGGGCTGGGCCCCTACCTGCAGGGGCGGCCGCTGCGCGGCTGGGAGACGGCTGAGGGGCGGGCGGCGATCGCGCTGTCGCTGCGGCGTGCGCTGGAAGAGGGCGGGGTTACCTTCGTCAAGTTCGGCCAGCTGCTGTCCACTCGCCGTGACCTGCTCCCCGAGGAATTCACCGACGAGCTCTCCCGGCTCCAGGATCAGGCCGAACCGGCGCCGTGGGAGCAGGTGGAAGAACTGATAAGCCGCTCGCTCGGGGCGCCGGCGAGGGAGGTGTTCGCGGAGCTACAGCCGAAACCGGCAGCGGCCGCGTCGATCGCCCAGGTGCACAAGGCCCGGCTACGGTGCGAAGCCGGGCCGGGCACCACGGTGGCGGTGAAGGTCCAGCGGCCCGAGATCCGCGCCACCGTGGAACAGGACCTGGACATCCTGCTGAGGCTGGCGGCCAGGCTCGAGGAGCACGCTCGCTGGGCGCGCGCGGTCGGCGCGGTCGGCGTGGCCCGCGGGCCTGGCTTCCCGCTTCGAGCTGTCCATTCCGCCCGAGGTCGCCACGGTCCTGCGCGCCCTCGGCACCCTGGACGGCACCCTCGGCCTGCTGACGCCGAATGTCGACATAGCCGGCGAAGCGCGCGCGTACGCGGCGGACCGCATAGCCGCACAGGTGTCTCCGGGAGCCGTGCAGAAGACCGTCACCGACGATCTGGCAGCGCTGCTCCCCGTACTGCGGCGGCTGCCCCGCCGGTTCGACCGCGTCACCGGCGCGCTGGAACAAGGCAGGCTCAGCGTCAACGTGCGGCAGTTCGCCGACGAACGTGACCGCCGGATGATCACTGGCCTGGTCCATCAGTTCTTGATGACGTTCCTCGGCGTCGGTTCCGGCATCGTCGCCGCCATGCTGCTCGGCACGTCCGGTGGCCCCAAGATCACCTCCACCCTCAGCCTCTACCAGTTCATCGGCTACAACCTGCTCATCGTCGCCGCCATCCTCGCGCTGCGAGTGCTCTTCACGATCCTCAGGAGCCGGTAAGGGCGGGGCATGGCGGACCGCCCTTCCGTGGATACTCACGGTCCCAGAGCGTCGTCAGGGCTCGCGACGTTGCCCGAAGACGAAGTATGAGACTGGCACGACTCCGGCGGAGCTGACCAGTGCCACGGCTGCCGCCCACATCCACTTCCGGCCCCGGATCTGGCTTGCTGGCCGGCGCTGGATGTCGATGAGCGCCGCAACCCGGAGAGCACCGTCGGCAACCGCCGCAGTGATCAGCAGCCTGCGAGTGCGTTCGCTGAGATCGCCCCACCGTCGTCTGGCGGCCGGGACATGCTCTTCGTTGCGCAGCTCGGCTAGCTGCGCGGCTATCCGCAGTTCGTCCTCTTCGTCTTGCCGTCGCACTTCGGCGGGCAGGTTGTCCTCGTCAGTCATGGCACGTCCCTTTCACCCTGGCCACCCACGCCGGTGGTCCTGGTCAGGCAGACACAGTAAATGCCCCGGCTGTCCCGGCCTAAGCGGCCTTGGTCCTGTCGCTGGTGACCTTAGCTCTTGCGTGCGCGCGGTCGTGGCGGCGGGCGGAGCGTAAGAGGGCCGTTGACCTCTGGTGAGGACCTTGCGCAAGGTGACGGGTCAGGCGCTGGCTTCGACGATCTCGAACCTGTTTCCGTCCGGGTCCTTGAACTCGAACATGGGCGGGATACCCGGCCACCGGAGCAGGTCCCCGACCTCGATGCCCCGCTGCCGCATGGCGGCGTGCTCGGTTTCGGCGTCGGGAACCATGAACCGGATGCCGGTGTCGGCCCCGGTGTCAGGCCTGGCGATCAGCGCGACCGACGTGGACGCGCCGGGGGCCGCGACCGTGACCCAGCGGAAGCTCTCTCCCATCCGCGCGTCGAGCCGCTTCTCGAAGCCGAGCGTGCCGGTGAAGAACTCCACCGCCTTGTCCTGGTCGCTGACCGGGATTCCCACGGTGCCGATGTCGGTGATGGTGGTCTGGGACATGACGATCTCCTCGCGTCGATGGAAGCGGTTACTGCTGCGGCTGGTACATGAGCGAGCCGGGAGTGGTCAGCGTCTGCCCGGTTTCGAGCCACGTCTTCAGGCCGGACAAGATCATCGGCCATCCGCCGTAGAGCTCGGCCGGCGCGTCCGGTGCCAGCTGATCGTGGACCACCGTCAGGCGGCACGAGTCGCCGACCGGCTCGATCTCCCAGGTCACCCGGGACGTGCCGGCCCGCTCGGCGTCGGGACCCCACAGCGCGCGCATCGTCTGCACGAGCCGGTTCGGCCGTTCGACGACCAGGTTCTCCCCCTCGATCAGCGGCCGCTCCGCGGCCGGATGACCGAGCCGGTAGGGCGAGCCCACGGTCCAGTCCGACTCGACCGCCGCGCCGAACTGGTACTTCGCCCTGATCGCCGGGTCGGTAATCGCCTCCCACAGGCGCTCGGGCGTGGTGCGGATGTAGATCTCGAAGACCTTCTCCACCTGATCCTCCAGCTCGTGCTTCAGGCCGACGAGCCCGGCAGCCCACGGCTCGGTGTACTTGCTGACCCACCGGTCGTGGACCAGGCGGATCGGGACCGGGTTGAGGTAGTGCAGCTTCTCGCGGCCTCGCCGCCTGCTCACAATGAGCCCGGCATCCTCCAGGATCTGCAGGTGCTTCGCCACGGCGATGCGCGTCATGTCGTGCCGCGCCGTGAGGGACACGAGCGTCTGACCGTCGCAGGCGAACAGCTCATCAAGCAGCGCCCGCCTGGTCGGGTCGGCCAGTGCCCTGAACACGAGATCCACGTCACTCACAATAGGAAACCATTTGGTTTCCTGTCAAGCTTGCAGGGCGGCGGCGTCCGGATCCTGATGATCGACGCGGCCAGCTGCTGGCCGGCGCGGAAACGCCTGCGCGGTCGGCCGGGGAGCGGGCGTAGGCCCTGCTGGGCTTGGGAGGAGCACGAGCAGCCAGATCGCTAGGGTGAGAGGCGTGTCCGGTGAGCAGCTGACCGTCGCAACGCTCAACACACGAGGCATCCCCGTGACCGGCTCGCACCTGGCCGACCGCTACGCCGTGATCGGCGCCGGGTTTGATGCCGGGGACGTGGACGTGGCCTGTTTCCAGGAGGTGCTCACGTACTGGCACCTGCGGCTGCTGGTCCGGCGGATGCACTCGTTCCGGCAGGTGAGCTACCGGCCAGCGGCGGCCGGCCGGCCGGCGGTCTGGTCACGTTCTCCCGGCGGCCGGTGTCCGGTACGGCATTCCGGCGTTTCGGCTGGCCGCCCCGGGTTCGCGTCCCCAGGGCGTCCCGTTACCAAGCCGCGCTGAAAGGCGCGCTGGTGACCCGGCTGACACGCCCTGAGCTGTGCGTCGTCAACACGCATCCGGTGGCCAACCATGACGGAGACTGGTCGGAGGCGAACCGGTTCTATCCGCTGCAACGCGCCCAGTTCGCCGTCCTCACTCAGGTGGCGATCAACGCCGGGTCCCCCGCCGTGGTGTGCGGGGACTTCAACGTCGACCGCGAGAGCTCCCTGTTCGGCGAGTTCAGGGCGGCCACCGGGCTGGCTGACGCGTTCGGGGGCGCGTGCCCGCCTACGTTCCGGGCCGAGTATCTCCCGGCCGGCGCGACGCCGCATTGCATCGATTTCATCCTGACCGCGGGCGAGGTCAGGGTAGAGACCGCTGCGCTGGTGTTCGCCGAGAAAGAGCCGCTCGGCTACGTCTCAGACCACATCGGGCTGCGCGCCCGGCTGTTCCTGACACCTATCGTGGCGCACGCGTAAGAGACATTGGCTAGACCGGGTGATAACAGTTGCCCGGCGGCCAAGGCGTGGCACAGGGCCCGGCTCTGGATCCGGTCGGCCACGGCTACGCCGTTGCGATCCACGTCGGCCATTGTTGCGCCGGCGGCGAGGAGCAGGCGGATGATCTCGAGCTGGAGGTCGCCGGCTCCGGCGGTTCCGTTCGCGCCGGTGGGTGCGACCGCGAGGTGCAGCGGGGTCGAGCCTGCCTGGCTGGTCGTCGCGTGCGGGTCGGCGCCGGCGGATAGCAGCGCGGCGACGGCGGCCGGGCTCCGAGCGCGGACCGCGCGGTGCAGGGGCGTTACTCCGCCGCGGTCCGGCTGGCCGACGGCCCCTCCGGAAGAGACCAGCAGGTCAATGAAGCGACGCTGGGCGGGCGGGTCCCACGTCGGTGACAGCGGCCGGGGGTCGCAGGCGTAGTGCAACGCCGTCGCGCCGCGGCGGTTGACCGCGTTGACGGGGGTGCCGGCGGCGATCAGGGCACGGGCGGCGTCGTACCGGAGCCCGGCCGCGGCCAGGTGCAGGGGCGTGTCGGCCCCGGTAGAGCCGGTGGGACAGTGCGGCGACGAAGAGCTCCTCGTCCATGCGCTGCGCGGCCCCGGCCGGCGTGATCCGGGACGGGTCGTTCGCCAGGACCGCCTCGAAGATGGGTTCCACGCATCCAGCATGCACGAAGGGCCGGACATTCGTCAGCGCAGTCCGGTCGCTACGGCTCAGTGCGCGGCGGCGTAGGCCTCGGCCAGGCGTGCCATGACGCTGGGACCGTCCCGTCCCGTCCCGTTCCGGCGCCGGCTCGCCGAGATGGATGGTCCGCAGCTCGGCCATGAACTCACGCCACAGCTCCGGGCCGGCGGCGGCCAGCAGTTCGGCTCGCACCCGCAGCCGCTTCGTGGTCGGGCGGTGGTGCAGGCCCCACTCGCCCAGCTGGGCGAAGACCGGCACCAGCTGTCGCCCTCCCTGCGCGCCGGTTCGGGGCGGGTCGTCCGGTAGGGCGCGCAGGCCGGGTGGAGAGCTGCTGGATCAATCGGCTGGAGGATGGCCGTCCGGCTCGGACGGGTGCCATACCTGGACGGTCAGCGTGCTGTCGCGGCGTACCCGCTCACCGGGGACTGGCGTCTGGCCGACGACGAGGCCTTCAACGGGCATCGGGTGCGGCGTCAGCCGGATCGGGGCCAGGTGCAGGCCGAGTCGGCCGACCACCTCCATGCACACGCGGTAGAACAGCCCCGTGACATCCGGCACGACCACCCGGGCATGCCGATCCGAATACGGCTCCAGTGATTCCTCATCCGCCGTGGACCATCCCTTGCCCAGGCTGACATCCGGCCCCGACGGCCCCCGCCCGGGCGGCGCCAGGCCCTCCCCGGGGCGCGCGAAACCGATCTCCTCGTCATAGCGTTCCCGGACGACGGGGTCACCCAGGACACCCCAGGCCTCCTCCACCACCTGCCGCGCCCGGTCTGCCGCAGACAGCACATCCGGCGGGGCTGCCGCCAGCGCGCCCGGCTGGAGCGCGGCCCTTCTCGCCTGCCACGCCACGTGGATTTCCTCCGGTGCCGCGTCGGGCAGCACCCCCAGCACGTCATACCACGTGATCACGCTCATCATCGGTGGCCGTTGGGGACTGGCGCACAGGTCGACGGCATAAGCGGCACTCCCATCTCAGCCGACGCGGACAAGGCTAATCATGCCCGACCAGCCCGGCCCAGGTTCCCGCGGACGACCGGAAATAAAATCGTGAGGTTCCTCATTATGATGGGTATCAACGTGAGGTTCGTCAGCGTGAGGCGGGTCAGCGTCAGTGCATGGCAGAAAGGCCAGTGATGGTTACACCTGAGCAGGTTGGTGAACGGTACCTCGCTGTCCATCACCGGATGTTCCGTGCCGTCAACGATGAGATGAACGGATGCGGTCTGTCGATGGCCCGCACTAAGATGCTCCGGCGGCTCCACGAGCAGGGGCCGACCAGGCAGAACGTGCTGGCAACCGATTTCGGGCTAGCTCCGCACTCCATTACCGACCTCGTTGACGGGCTGGAGCGCCTTGGCCTGGCCGAGCGCCGGCCGGACCCTACGGATCGCCGGGCCAAGCTTGTCGCGATCACCGACGCGGGCGAGGCCGGCCTGGACGTGGCGAACGCTACGCGGGAGCGGCTGCTCAAGGAGATCTTCGGTGCGCTGAGCGAGGCGGACCGGGCGACGTTCCTCCGCCTGCTCGACGGCCTAGACGAGGCCGCCCGGAGGCTGATCTCGGCATCGGCCACGGACGTACCGGCGGTCTCGGCATGACCGCCGGATCCCGTCCCACCATTTCGGCCAGCACCAGTCACGTGTCTCACCGGGGGTACAACTTGTTATGTCATCCGTCACACCCGTCGCCGGCAGCCAGCGTTCCGCAGAAAGCGACCACCGGTGGCTGATCCTGGTCATCGTGGCAATCGCCCAGCTCATGGTGGTGCTGGACTCTACCGTCGTGAACATCGCCCTGCCGTCGGCTCAGCGCGCCCTAGACTTCCCCAACAGTGACCGGCAGTGGGTGGTGACCGCCTACGCGCTGGCGTTCGGCAGCCTGCTGCTGCTCGGCGGCCGGCTGGGCGACATGTTCAGCCGCAAGCGGGTCTTCATCACCGGTCTGGCCGGGTTCGCCCTCTCATCCGCGCTCGGCGGCGCCGCCACGTCGTTCGGCATGCTCGTGGCCGCCCGGACCCTCCAGGGCGCCTTCGGCGCCATTCTCGCACCTGCCGCGCTGGGCACGCTGGTCAGCACCTTCCGCGACCCGCGTGAGCGCGGCCGGGCGTTCGGCGCCTTCGGGTCCGTCGCGGGTGGCGGCGGTGCCGTGGGCCTCATCCTCGGCGGCGTCCTCACGCAGTACTTCTCCTGGCGCTGGACCCTGTACGTCAACCTGATCCCCGCCGCGATCGCCGCGACCGGCGCCCTGATCTACATGCGGACCAACCGGCCCGAGACCCGTCCGCGGATGGACTGGGCGGGAACCGTGCTCGCCTCGGCCGGGCTGTTCGCACTCGTCTTCGGGTTCTCGCATGCCGAACTGGCCGGCTGGACCGCCCCCCTGACCATCGGCTCGCTTGTCGGCGGAGTGATCCTGCTGACCGCATTCGCATTCGCTGAGAGCCGGGTCAGTCACCCCCTGCTGCCGCTGCGGGTAGTCCTGGACCGGGCCAGGGGCGGCTCCTACATCTCGGTCGGGCTGACTGGGATCGCGGTCTTCGGCATCTTCCTGTTCCTCACGTACTACCTGCAGGACGTCAAGGGCTACAGCCCGGTGACCAGCGGCCTGGCCTTCCTGCCGATGATTGCCTGCATCGTCCTGGCCTCGAACACCTCCAGCATGGTGCTGCTGCCGCGGGTCGGGCCACGGGCCCTCATCGTGACCGGCATGCTGCTGGGCGGCGGCGCGATGGCCTACCTGACCCAGCTCACCGTGACCTCCAGCTACGCGGTGAGCGTCCTGCCGACATTGGTGGTCATGGGCCTGGGCTTCGGCATGATCTTCTCGCCCGCCATCAACACCGCTACCGCCGGAGTCGCCCGGCGCGACTCAGGCGTGGCCTCGGCGCTGGTCAACACCATGCAGCAGGTGGGCGGTTCGATCGGGACCGCGGCGCTGAGCACGGTGGCGCTCACGGCGACGGCTACCTACCTGGCCGCTCACCACACCGGACGGCTGGCCCCGGCTACGGCCGCGGTGCACGGCTACACCGTGGCCTTCGCGGTATCCGCGGCGCTGTTCGGCATCGGCGCGCTGACGGCTGTTCTGCTGCTGCCGTCCCGGCGCAGGCTAGCGGAGCTGCGCAACACGGAGCCCACGGCCAGTGCCGCGTCGGCGGCCAGCCGCGCCCTGATGGACAGCCCCGCCCTGATGGACAGGCCCGCCCTGACGGACAGGGCCGCCCTGACGGACAGCGCCGCCGGGGATAGTGTCCGGGGCTAGGCGCTCCAGTGCCCTCAAGCGGTGCCGTCAGCCCGATCTGAGCACCCTGCCGCAGGCCAGGCTCCTCCGGGCTCGCGCCGCCCGCGGCGGCTCGCCACCGGAGTTGGCGGAGATTACCGAGCGGCTGGATCGGATCGAACGTGCCCTGAGTGGAGGGCCTCCCCATGGTCGATCACGTCAACCCTCGCGAGGTCAGGGCCACGGGATCGTTCGCGGGCCGGTGGCCCTGGCCCGCAGGGCGGCGAGGGCGGTCGCCTGGCCGGTGCTGGTGAGCCCGTAGCTGCGGTCGCGCCAGTCACCGCCGACCGCCAGCAAGCCAAGGGCCCGGCACAGGTTGCTCGTTTCGTGGACGGCCCAGCCGATGTCATGTTCGTCCGGCAGCTCACCGGTCCGGCTGTCCCGGAAGCCCTCCTCGGCCACCGCCTGTCCCACGGTCGCCTTGATCTGGGTATAGGGCACCGAGGCCGCGTCCAGGAGCAGGGCGAGGAACAGCTCGCCGGCGAACACGGCGAAATGGTTGTCGCCGAGCAGGCCGACGGCGACGGCGCGCCACAGGCTGTCGGGGTCGGCGAGAAGGCGGCGGCTCCTGGCGGTCAGCGTGAGCATGCGGCCCGACCGGCGGGCCAGGCCTAGATCCTGGGCGAAGTGGCGCAGCTGGTGCAGGTCGAACAGCTCGTCCTCAGTCCGCGGCGGGCGGGAGAAGTCCCACCCGAACCGGTCCGCGCTCTGCTGGACGAACTTCTGGCTGAGGTTGCCGGTCTGGGTGAGGACGATGCCGCCGTCCAGCTGGCCCAGCAGCCAGCACAGCGGGGGAAGCGGGTCGGCAGCTGTGGCGGCCGGGAGTTCGGCGGGCTGGAGCAGCCGGTTGGCGATCGCGGCCAGAATCCGGCGGCGGGTTTCGCTGCGCCGCGCGTTGACCCAGGTCTCGGCGCGCTCGGTGAGGATCACCTGGGCCAGCGTCTGCCCGAGCAGTCCGGCCTGCGGGACATTGAGATGGGCTCGCACGAGTTCCTTCTGGCGGGCCCTCCACCCCGGCCGTCCCGGGACCAGGTCGCCGCTGGCGACGGCGACCTCAAGGAAATCGGCGGTTGACGAACGCGCGGACGCCTCCTCCAGGCCCATCACCGCACCCCATTCGAACTCCGGCAGGTCGGGCGGGGTGATGCCGGAGGCGGCGGCGGCCCGGCGGAAGGCGGCCTTGCCGCGTGCAGTGCTGACCTCATAGGCGTCGAGGATCTCGCGTGTCGTCCCGGACCGGCAGATGGCGGCGTACCGGGGCAGCTGCAGCAGGTCCAGTGCTTCAGCCAGCGCCGCGACCACCCGCAGCTTCTCGTCGAGATCGACGAACCATTTCACCGGCAGCTCGTACCAGCAGAAACCCTGGATACGCTCCTGGGTGATGAACGCCCGGCCCTGCTCCCCGGCAATCCACTCCAGAGCGGCCCGTGCGTCCTCGGCGGCGGCCGGATCCTGCTCGGCCAGTTTCGCCAGGGCCGCCGCGATTTCCTGATCCTCATACTCAGTCATCACACCTCCAACCGCCGCCTGCCGCGTCCCACGACACCTCCCACGGGTCGGTTGCCACCGATACATTACCGACCTGGCCGAGTGTCCACCGAGCGGTGCTCTACGTTAGGTCCATGCTCGGCTCACCTGGGAGGTGCGGGACCTGGGCGCACTGGCCGGGGTGGGTTAGGAAGCCGGCGTGGTCGCCGACTGGCACCGGCGGGAAGACAAGCCGGCCTGGTGGCGGTACTTCTACGTCCGGACGTTGCCGGGCTTGGGAAGAGCACGAGCAGCCGGATCGCTAGGGTGAGAGGCGTGTCCGGTGAGCAGCTGACCGTCGCAACGCTCAACACACGAGGCATCCCCGTGACCGGCTCGCACCTGGCCGACCGCTACGCCGTGATCGGCGCCGGGTTTGATGCCGGGGACGTGGACGTGGCCTGTTTCCAGGAGGTGCTCACGTACTGGCACCTGCGGCTGCTGGTCCGGCGGATGCACTCGTTCCGGCAGGTGAGCTACCGGCCAGCGGCGGCCGGCCCGGCCGGCGGTCTGGTCACGTTCTCCCGGCGGCCGGTGTCCGGTACGGCATTCCGGCGTTTCGGCTGGCCGCCCCGGGTTCGCGTCCCCAGGGCGTCCCGTTACCAAGCCGCGCTGAAAGGCGCGCTGGTGACCCGGCTGACACGCCCTGAGCTGTGCGTCGTCAACACGCATCCGGTGGCCAACCATGACGGAGACTGGTCGGAGGCGAACCGGTTCTATCCGCTGCAACGCGCCCAGTTCGCCGTCCTCACTCAGGTGGCGATCAACGCCGGGTCCCCCGCCGTGGTGTGCGGGGACTTCAACGTCGACCGCGAGAGCTCCCTGTTCGGCGAGTTCAGGGCGGCCACCGGGCTGGCTGACGCGTTCGGGGGCGCGTGCCCGCCTACGTTCCGGGCCGAGTATCTCCCGGCCGGCGCGACGCCGCATTGCATCGATTTCATCCTGACCGCGGGCGAGGTCAGGGTAGAGACCGCTGCGCTGGTGTTCGCCGAGAAGGAGCCGCTCGGCTACGTCTCAGACCACATCGGGCTGCGCGCCCGGCTGTTCCTGACACCCAGCCGGTAGGGCCGGCGCGCTGGCGCCGGTAACGCCATCGCGTGGCGACCCGCGCCGGCCATCAACCGGATCGGTCGTCTGGCGCGGCGGGCAGCGCGGGCCTGACATCGGTATGGGCGAAGTCATCTCCCGTGAACAACAACGCTTCTCCGGTGGACTTCGCGAGGGCGTACGCGAAGCAGTCCCCGAAGTTCAGGCCGGCCTTGTGGCCGCTCCCCTTCCCGAAATCACGGTAGGCGTCCCTGGCGATCCGGGCCGGTGGTGTGTCACCGGCTCGACCTGCAGCTCAGCAGTATCGACCAGCTCGTCGAAACGGCGGCTGGCGACAGGGTTGCGGCTCGCGTCGATCGCCACCGCGGTCTCCAGGTAGTTAGCGGCGGAGATCCGTCGGGCCTGGGCCCGCTCGATGGCCACGGCCATGTCACCGGCATCGTCCTCGGCGCGGAGGATTGCGATGAGAGCGGACGTGTCGATGATCAAGCCGGCAGCCCCCGCTCGTCACAGAGCAGGTCGCCGTCGCCACCCGAGCCCGCGAGGCAGCCACGACGATTCTCGACCAGAATGTGCTTTCTCGCTGGTGACATGAGCAGCCGCGGCATGGCCAGCGGACGCACAGAACCCTTGACCCGCGTCAGGTCCGCCGGATCAGCCGGGCGCACGTCGGAAACAGTACCCGGCCAGGGCCAGGGCCAGGGCGAGGTAGATCGCTGTCTCGGTCCACTGGAAGGCCCAGTAGCGGCTGGCGGGCTGGTAGGTGGCGGCGATCCGGATGCCGTGGCTGGCCAGGCAGTCCAGGCCCGAGGAGAGTGCGCCGCTTACCACTGCCTGCGTGCAGGCCGATGGGGCGGTGCTGACGGGATGCCCCGCTGCGTCGACGGCTCCGCTGGACAGGATCCAGGCCCCGGGCTGGCCGGGCAGGCTGCCTGTGGTGAGCGTGAAGTTGCCCTGGGTGTCGTTGCTGAACGATATGTCGCGGCCGATCGCGACAGTCGTGTGGTGGGCCGGGAACAGGTTCGGGCGGATCCACAGCGGCGTGGCGATCTGGACGGCGGCGAAGATGGCCAGGGTGACGGCCATGGCCGGGACGGTGCGCCGGATCAGCGCGCCGGCGGTGACGCCGAGGGTGAAGGCGAACGCGGCGTAGCCGAGCGGGGTGATGCCGTGGGTGGCGAAGACCAGTGAGCTGAACCGGCCCATGGCGAGGTTGGTGCCGCCGGCGCCGTGGCCGACGGCCCGGCCGATGGGGGCCGCCCACCAGGCCTGCATCAGGCTCAGTCCCTCGGTGACGGCCATCGCGGCCAGGCCGCCGGCGGTGAGCTTGACCGCCAGCCACCGGGTCCGGGTGATGGACTGGTTCCAGGCCAGGGCGCAGGTCCCGGTCTCCAGCTCGCGGGCGATGAGCGGCGCGCCCCAGAACAGGCCGATGACGGCGGGGGTGAGGAGGATGAGCATGATGCCGAGCAGGTACAGCACCCAGTAGGTGCCGGCGGCATACAGCTGCTGGAGGAAGCTGCTGGCCAGCTGCTCGCAGCTGGCGGGCTGGCAGCCGCTGAGGCCGTTGGCGGCGTACAGGCTGGCCAGGTGCGGCCCGGTGAGGGCGAGCAGGACCGCGAAGGCGGCCAGCGCCGCGGCCGCGGTGACAGCCTGGATGCGGAACTGGCGCCAGGTCAGCCAGGTCATCTCTGCACCTCCAGGTGGTTGCGGCGGCCGCGTCCGGCGGCCTGGCTCATGTAGGCCAGCACCAGATCTTCCATGCCGACCTCGGAGATGGTCCAGGCGGGGTCGAGTACCGGGCCGCTGGTGCGCACCAGCAGCGTGCTCTGCACGTCGGTGTGGCTGGCCGAGATGACCTGCATGCCGTCCGGGAGGCTGCCGGGGTCGCGGCGCGGGCCGGACAGCAGGTGGTGGCAGGCCAGCAGGTCCTCCACCGGCCCGGCGAGCCGGACCCGGGAGCCGACCAGCACGATCAGGTAGTCGCAGACCCGTTCCAGGTCGGCGACCAGGTGGGAGGACAGCACCACCGACAGGCCCTGCTCGGCGACGGATTCCATCAGGCCTTGCAGGAACTCCCGCCGTGCCAGCGGGTCCAGGCTGGCCACCGGCTCGTCCAGGATCAGCAGCTCCGGCCGTTTGGCCACGGCCAGGGTCAGCGCAAGCTGGGCGCGCTGCCCGCCGGACAGCGTCCCGGCCTTCTGGGAGGGGTCCAGGTCCAGCCGCCCGACCCGGCCGCGGGCCAGCCCCGCGTCCCAGCCCGGGTTCAAGTGCGCGCCCAGCCGCAGGTGGTCGGCGACCGACAGCCCGGCGTAGACCGGCGCGTCCTGGGCTAGGTACCCGACCCGGGCCAGCTGTGCCGGACCGGCCGCGGGCCGCCCGCCGAGAACCTCGATCGTGCCCGTGGTCGGCGCCAGCATCCCGGTCGCCAAGCTCAGCAGCGTCGTCTTCCCGGCCCCGTTCGGGCCTACCAGGCCCACCACATGCCCGGCCGGGACCGACAGCGTGCAGTCTGACAGCGCCCACAGGCGCCGGTACCGCTTCCCCAGCCTTCCGGTTTCTATGACGGCGGTCATGCTATGTCCTCCTCGCCGGCGGACCGAAAGGTACTCACGAACAGGGCCTCGATGGACTCCTCGTCCAGCCCGGCGCGGCGCGCCTTGGCCAGCCACCGCTGCAGATCGCGGCGCAGCGGCCCGTGCGCGGCCAGCGAGCCGCCGCCCAACGTCCCGGTCACGAACGTGCCGATCCCGGGCCGGGCTGCCGCCAGCCCCTCGTATTCCAGCTCGCGGTAGGCCTTCAGGACCGTGTTCGGGTTGATCGCCAGCCCGGCGGCCACGTCCTTGACCTTCGGCAGCTGGTCGCCCTCGTGCAGCAGGCCCAGCCGCAGCGCGTGCCGCACCTGGTGGATCAGCTGCAGGTACGGCGCGACGCCGGACCGGCCGTCCAGGTGGAACTCGATCACCGTGACCTCACTTTATCTAGGTGACTAGCACTGTAGCTGAATACCTAGATAGCTTGTCAAGGAGCGGGCCGCAAGCGCGCCGAGCGCGGCGGCTTCGGCAACTGGATGGCTAGTGCCGTAGCCTCGCGGGCACCGACCTGGACGAGCTCAATCGGTCGTTGCGACGCACGCGCCAGCTCGTCACGGGCCTCATCGGCCGACCAGCAGAATCGCCCTTCGGAGATGCGGATGGACTGGCGGGGACGATTATGGAGGGTTGGCGGGGTCGGAGGCCGGGGGCTGGTACCGGAGATCGTTAGGGATCTAGATGAAGATCATTGAGGGGCGGGTGCGGCTGGCGGCCAGTGATGTGGCCAACTTTCTGGCCTGCCGGCGGCTGACGCAGCTGGACCTGCTGAGGGCGCGGGGAGAGCTGCGGTCGCCGCGGGAGTTCGATGTCGGGTTCCAGGATCTGGTCCGGCGCGGGGAGGTGCACGAGCGGGCCGTGCTTGAGCGGTTCCGCGCGGACGGGCTTGACATCGCGGACCTCAGCGGGGCGCAGGACGGAGCCGGGCGACCGCGGAAGCCATCCGGGACGGGGCCGGAGTCGTCTATCAGGGGACGCTGGCCGCAGGCGGGCCCGGGACGGCACTGTTCGGGCGGCCGGATTTCCTGGTCCGGGCCGAACTGCTGCCCGCCCCGGACGGGGAGCCGCGGCCGGGCGGGGTGCACTACGAGGTCGTGGACGCCAAGCTGGCCCGGTCGGCGAAGGCCCGCGCCGTGCTGCAGACCGCGTTCTACTCCCAGCTGCTGGCCGGCTGGAGGGGGTTGAGCCGCGGTGGATGCACCTGGCGCTGGGTAACGGGGAGTTCGCCTCGTTCAAGGTGGACGACTTTGCCGCTTATGAGCGGCAGACGCGGCGGCTGCTGGCAGCCGCCCTCGGCGGGGACCCGGCGGCCGAGGTCTACCCGGAGCCGGTCGAGCACTGCGCGATCTGCCGGTGGCGCGATATGTGCCGCGAGCGCCGGCGAACCGACGATGACCTGTCGCTGGTGGCCGGGATGACCACGGGGCAGCGGCGGGTCGGCGCTGCTGGCCGGCGTTTCCGCGGAAACGTGTGGCGCGATCGCGCGCGGCGTTTCCGCGGAAACGTCCCAGGGCCAGGCGCGGGCGCTGCCGGCCTACCTGCTCGACTGGCACCGGCGCGAGGACAAGCCGGCCTGGTGGCGCTACTTCTACCTCCGCACGCTGAGCCCGGCCGAACTGACCGGCGAGCCGGACGCGCTGGGCGGCCTGGTCGGCGGCGAGGTGGTCGGCCAGGTCAAGAGGTCGGTGGTGCGACGGTTCGGTTTCCCGGCGCAGGAACACACGTTCTGCGCGGGCGGCACGGCCTGTGATCCGGGCACGGACAAGCAGTGGTCGGTCTGCGACGTGGACGATGCATGACGGCAAGCTGGACGTGGCCGCGGGCACGGCCTGGCTGTGGGCGCGGGCGGGGATGGCCGGCAGCGTGGACACCTTGTTCGTCGACGAGGCGGGCCAGCTGCCGCTGGCAGGAGTGCTGGCGGTGGCCGGGGCGGCACGGAACCTGATCCTGCTCGGCGACCCGCAGCAGCTCGCCCAGCCGAGCCACGCCACGCACCCGCCCGGGGCGGGCGCCTCCGCGCTGGAGCACATCCTGGGCGGCCGGGCGACGATGCCGGCGGCCGCCGGGCTGCTGGACTTCCTCTACGACCCGCACCGGCTGAACGTCGCGACCTCACGGGCCAGGGCCCTGGCCATCATCGTGGCCAGCCCGGACCTGATCCGGGTGTCCTGCCGGACCCCGGACCAGATGGTCCTGGCGAACGCCTTGTGCCGGGCCTGGGAGGCGGGCGGCTGAGGCGGCCCGCCCGTGATCGTTGATCCCTACCGCCGGCGGTGCTTTCGGCATCCGTCAGCACAAAGGGCCGCCCGCGACATAGAGGACCTGGCCGGAGACGAAGCCCGCGCCCTCGCTGACCAGGAAGGAGATAGCGTGCGCCACGTCGGCTGGCTGGCCGACCCGTGCTACGGGTATCTGCTTCTTGTAGGTCTCCACGAGCTCCTCGAACGACATCTTCAGGCTGACGGCCATGGCCGCGGTCATGTCGGTGGCGATGAAGTGCGGCGCGACCACGTTCGCGGTGATCCCGAACTTGCCCATTTCCTTGGCGAGCGTCTTGGTGAAGCCCTCCATGCCGGCCTTGGTGGCGGAGTAGTTGGCCTGCCCGCGGTTGCCGAGCGCCGATGACGACGAGATGTTGACGATCCGCCCCCATTTCTGACCGGTCATGTACTTCTGCACCGCCCTGGTCATCAGGAACGGGCCGCGCAGGTTGACGCTGACCACCGTGTCCCATTGCTCGTCGGTCATCTTGAACAGCATGGCATCGCGGGTTATCCCGGCGTTGTTCACCAGCACCGTGGGCTCGCCGAGTTCGGCGGCTATCCGCTCGACCGCGGCGTTCACCTGATCGGTCTTGCTGACGTCGGCGCCTACCGCGAGCGCCTTCCCGCCGGCGTTCTCGATCTCCTTGACCGTTGCCGCGCAATCGGCCTCGTTGAGGTCGAGGACGGCCACGGCCATACCGTCGGCGGCCAGCCTGACAGCCGTCCCGGCGCCAATGCCGCGGGCTGCTCCGGTCACGATCGCGATTCTGTCTGACATCGGGTATCTCCTCATTATCTGGCCGGGACGTGGTGCTCGGGCGGGTTAGCCTTCGCCGGTCCGCGGCATTTGCTGTACGTAATTCGTCGTACGTTCGCGGCTTTTCGCTGGCTAGTGGCTTTAGTCCCTACCGTGGCCATCCCTGGGGATTGGAACTACGAGCTGCTAGCCATGCACGCGGTGGGTGCGTCCGGCCCACTCGGGTTCGCGGAGCACGAACTTCTGGATCTTTCCGGTGGATGTTTTCGGCAGCTCGAGGATGATGTCGATCTCGCGGGGTGCCTTGTAGCGGGCGATCTTGATGCGGACGTGCTCGATCAGCTCTTCGGGGGTTGCGCTGTGGCCGGCGCGGAACACCACGAACGCCTTCGGGCGCTCGCCCCACTTGTCGTCGGGTACCCCGATGACCGCCGCCTCGAGTACGGCCGGGTGGCTCATGAGCGCCTGCTCCACCTCGACGGTGGAGATGTTCTCGCCGCCGGAGATGACGATGTCCTTGATGCGGTCGCGCAGCTCGATGTACCCGTCGGGATGCATGACGCCGAGGTCACCGCTGTGGAACCAGCCGCCGCGGAACGCCTCGGCGGTGGCCTCCGGGTCGCGGTAGTAGCCGGCCATGACATTGTTGCCGCGCATGACGATCTCGCCCATCGTGCTGCCGTCGGCCGGCACGTCGGCCATCGCTTCGTCCACGATGCGCAGGCCCTCGGCCTGGATCATGCTCACGCCCTGGCGAGCCTGCAGCACGGAACGCTCGTCGGATGACAGGTCAGCCCACTGCGGCTGGGACTGGCAGTAGGAGATCGGGCCGTAGGTCTCGGTCAGCCCGTAGACGTGCACGATCTGAAAACCCATGCGTTCCATGTGCGCGATGGTGGTGGGGCTGGGCGGCGCGCCGGCCGTGGTGATCAGGACCGGCCGGGTCAGCGGGCCGGCCTCGGGCGCGTTCAAGATACTGCTCACCACGGTCGGGGCCGCGTTGAGGTGGGTGACGCCGTGCTCGCGCAGCTGCTGCCAGATCGCGTCGCCGCGGACCTCGCGCAGGCACACGTGCGTGCCGCCGATCGCGGTCAGTGACCATGGGGTGCACCAGCCGTTGCAGTGGAACATCGGCAGTGTCCACAGGTAGACGCTGTTCTCGTCGTGCCGGGAGTGGATGATCTCGCCGAAACAGTTCAGGTACGCACCCCGGTGCGTATAGATCACGCCCTTCGGGAGCCCGGTGGTACCGGACGTGTAGTTGAGCGCGATAGGAGCGAGCTCGTCGGAGACCGACCAGGACAGCGGTTCCCCCGTGCCCCGGGCCAGGAACTCGGCGTAGCTCACCAGTCGCGGCTCGTCGCCCAGATACCGATCCGCCGCCGCACTCTCGGTGTCCTCGGCGACCACCAGCTCGGCCACCGCCTCCACGTCCTTCGCGGCCGCCACTGCCGTCGACAGGAGCGCCGCGTCGACAACCGCGATCTTCGCGCCCGAGTGACTCAGGATGTGGGCCACCTCCTCGGCCGTGAGCCGGGTGTTTACCGCGACGAGCACCGCGCCGGCCAGCGGGACCGCGTAATGCGCGATCAGCATCTCAGGCAGGTTCGGCATCAGGTAAGCGACCCGGTCCCCCGGCCCGACACCGCTCGCCCGCAGCGCCCGCGCCACCCGCTGCGCCTCGGCCGCCAGCTCGGTGTAGGTGAGCCGCCGTGCGCCGTAGACCACAGCGGTCTTGCCGGGCCACACTCGCGCCGACCGCTCCAGGAACGACAGCGGCGACAACGCCGTATACGAAACCGAACCCATAACGACCTCCAGGGCATGCATTGATCGCGTTCTTGACGCCAGCCCGTGAGCCGGAACAGCCACCGCGCGCTACCTTTCAGGTGATGAGCATCCCCGTCTTGCCGATAGAGGCGAAGGTCCCCAGCCCGGTCGCGGGGCGACCAGCAAGCTCAGTCGGTGCCAGAACAGCCGGGATGAGCCATACGCCAACGCCCCGGGGCTCTCTCTAATTGATAATTCATCATTTAGAGATCGGCAGGCAGGACTATGGCGGCCTAGGCATCACCGTCTGTCCCGAGCGGAACAATCCCGCCGTGTTCATCGCCTGGCTCGAGGAGAACATCAGTCCCAGGCCAGAGCAGCGGCACCCCAGTGGATGCCTTGTCTACACGCTCGACCGGGTAGATAACGAAAAGAATTATTTATTTTCTAGGTGCGTTTCCGCAGGTCAGAGAACTCGATCTGGGCGACGCCAGAGGCCCCGGGCAACCTCGGCCTTGTCTTCGACCGTCCCGAGCATAAGATAAGGGATTTGTCGGGACTGTGGGCCTGGGAGAGCTCGAAATTGTGCCCACAGGTAATATCCCGGAAACATCTCGGAAATTTCTCTCAGCATGGCCAGCCTGCTGCATTCACTTAGCAAACCGCAAAAGGGAGACAAGCGAATAATGGCGCAGTCTTACGTCGACGGCATCACGGACACGGTGGCTCACCGCATCGCGAGCAGCCTGACCGCCGGCCAGATCCCAGCCTACGAGGACACGGTCAGCGTCTGCGTGGTCTGGCCTGACCGCTGGTTCCTTGGCGACTTCGCGGTGGTCACCAGCCGTGACGGCCGCGCGTTCGCCGGCGAGGTAGCGGGCATGGACGTCTGCACCGGCGAGGTCACCATCAGGGGTGCCGGGCAACTGAGCGCGCGAGCTACCCCGTTACGCGGTCTGCGCGGCCGAGACCGCTGAGAATGTGGGCACGGTGCTCGGCACGAGCCTGCCTGGATTATCCTTCGCGGAACTGGACGCCGAACCCGCCCCTGGGGTAGTGCCACTTCAAGGCGCCGGGGGCGGCGACAGCCAGGCAGGTGCCGCACTCCAGGCAGGCGGCGTACTCGACCGAGATGGTCCCGTCGGGTTCCTCGGTGTAGACGTGGGCGGGGCAGCAGGCGACCAGGGCCTTGCCGGTTCCGGTGGCCTTGGCGATCTCCTGGTCGACCTCGATGTGGCATTCCTCCTCATCGAGGGTGAAGCGGTTCTTTGTCAGGCGCTCGGGGACGGACAATGGTTTCATAGCGCCCGCCCTCCGGCGATGCCGTCTCGGACGAGCTGCCTCATTTTCAGCGGGGACCGGGCCAGCGACTTGCGCGCCACCTTGAGGAGATGCTGGCGGGGCTGGGTGTCCAGGTTGAACGCGCCGTACAGGACGTTGGCGAACAGCTCGCCGTATTGCTTGTACATGCGCTCCACCTCGAGGAACGACGGGGCCTTGGCGTAGGTCTTCATGTCCTGGCCGACGTAGGAGGCGAACAGGCGCTCCCGGTACCCGGCCAGGCCCGCCTTGGAGGTGTCCTTGCGATCCAGGGCGGAGCCGATGGCCTCGGCGGCGGCGACCGCGGAACCGACGGCCAGGTCCATGCCGCGCACGGTCAGGCCGGTGTTGAGGGTGAGACCCGCGGCGTCGCCGACCACGAGCATGCCGTCCATGGCGATCTCGCCGATCATGTGCATGCCGCCCTCGGCCACCAGGTGGCAGCCGTACTCCAGCAGCTCGCCGCCGTCGAGGTAGGGGGCGATGAACCGGTGCTCCAGGAAGTGGTCGAAGATGTCGGTGACGACCTTCTTCTTGGCGGTGAGGTCGTCCAGGCGTACGACTATGCCGACGGAGATGGAGTCGATGTTGGTGTAGAGGAAGCCGCCGCCGCCCACCCCCTCGGTGCAGTCACCGACCGCGGCGATGGCCGCGCCCTCGTCGCCGACCAGGTTGAACCGGGCCTCGATTGTTTCCCTGGGCAGGGATACCACCGACTTCACGCCGACGGCTAGGTGGTTCAGCGGGTCTTTGTGGCGCAGCCCGGCCTCTTTGGCGATGAAGGAGTTCACGCCGTCGGCGGCGACGACCACGCGGGCCCGCAGCTCGTCGTCGCCGGCCTGGACGCCGACGACTCGCTGGCCGGCCGGGCCGTCCTCGGTGAGGACCCGGTCCACGCGCACCCCGGGCATGATGAGGGCGCCGACCTCCTCGCACTTGGCGGCCAGCCACGGGTCCAGCTTGGCGCGCAGTACGGTGACGGCGTTGACCGGGTCGGCCAGCCTGGCGTCCTTGTAGTCGATGGCGACCGAGCTGTCGGCGTTGATGAAGTTGATGTAGTTGCGGGTGATCCGGCGCTCGACCGGCGCCTCGGCGAGGAAACCGGGGAAGACCTGCTGGATGCCGCGCGAGTACAGGACGCCGCCGGACAGGTTCTTCGAGCCGGGCGCCTCGCCGCGCTCGATCAACAGCACCGAGCGTCCCTGCCGCGCGAGCTGGTAGGCCGTGACGCAGCCGGCGACGCCGGCCCCGATGACGATGACCTCGAAGTCGGGCTCAGCTGTTTCTGTCAACGGGCACCGTCATTTCAGCGCGGCGGTGATCGCCGGCACCAACTGGTAGAGGTCGCCGACGAGGCCGTAGTCGGTCTGGCTGAAGACCGCGGCGTTCGGGTCGGAGTTGATCGCCACGATGGTTTCCGCGCCCTGCACGCCGACCATGTGCTGGAGCTGGCCGGAGATGCCGATGGCCAGGTAGAGCTGGGGGGCGATGTGCGCACCGGAGCTGCCGATGTAGCGGTCCTTGCCCATCCAGTTCAGGCCTTCGGCCACCGGGCGGGAGCAGGCGATCTCGGCGCTGATCGCCTCGGCCAGCGTCTCGATGACGGCGAGGTCCTCCTTGGCCTTGAGGCCGCGGCCGACGCCGATCACCCGGTGGGCCGTGTTGAGGTCCACCTCGTCGAAGCCGGACGTCCTGGTCTGGATCACCTTCAGGCCCAGCGGCGTGGCGGTGACCTCCTCGATGGGCGCGGTGGTGCCGCCGGGCGGCGGCACGGGACCGCCATCGAGCAGCAGGGCCACCGGGCCGGAGACGGCGACGGTCTCGTCCGCGATGTCACCGAAGACGGCGTTGACCACGATGACGTCGTCGCCGTCGATCGAGACGGTGCGGGCGCCGGTCAGGACGGCCGCCTTTAGCCGGGCGGCAGCGGCGCCGAGGAGCACCCGCTCGCCGGGGTTGCGGCCGGCGAGCACCACGCGGGGCGGATCGGCGGCGACGGTTTCGGCCACGGCCTGGCCGCTAGCTTCGGCGGGCACGTCATCCGGCGTGCCACACCAGACCACCTTGTCCACGCCGCTCGCCGCGACCGTCTCGGCCACCGAGCGGGGTCCGGCGACCACGGCCCCCACCGGGCCGCCCAGGGAGCGGGCGACCGTGATGAGGTTGCCGATCGCCGGCTGATCACCGACGACAATCCAGGCGTTCACGCTCACTGCCGGGTCCTTCCTGTGGTTGTCATAGTGTGCCGGCCTCGCGGAGTGCGGCGACGAGCTCGGCCGCGGCCGCGGCCGGGTCGGTTGTGTCGATGAGCTGGCCCTTGCGGGCCTTGCGCTCCGGGCGCGACCGGCCGGTGACCGTCATGACCGCATTGCTCGGGGGCACTTTCAGCGACGCGAGCTCTAGGAGCTCCACCGGCTTCTTGGCCGCCGCGAGGAGCTCTTTCATGCCGGGTACGCGCGGCACGGCGGCATCGGCAGACGCGGCCAGCACGGCGGGACCTGAGACCTCGAGCACCTGCACGCCGCCCGGGATCGCCCGCTCGACGCGCAGCGCGCCGGCCTGGCCGGACACGGCGGTGACCTCGGCCACGGCCGGCCAGCCGAGCTCGCCGGCCAGCACGGTCGGGACCATCTTGGCTGCTACGTCCACCGACGAGTCGCCGGTGACGATCAGGTCCACGTCGCCGATGTGCCGGATCACCTCGGCCAGCACCGCGGCCAGCTCGGATCTGGAGGCTTCGGCCAGCGACTCATCCTCGACGATCACCACCCGGTCCAGGCCGCGGGACAGGGCGGCCTTGGACGCGATCGGCACCGCGACGTCCTTACCCCCGGCCGTCACGCCGACCAGCTCGGCGCCCGCTGCCTCGGCGAGCTGGCGGGCCATCTCCATGGCCACGGGGTCGTAGGTGGACAGGCCCGGCTTCGCCCGGCTCCAGTCCACCGTGCCGTCGGCACGGACCGTGGCCTCCTCCGGGTCGCGGGTCCACTTGTAGGCGACCACAATCCTCATCACGATCCTCCTGACCCGTGGCTGATTAGTCTCACCGCAGGCAGCTTCTGGCGATGACCATGCGCTGAACTTCGGAAGTCCCCTCGTAAATTTCGGTGATCTTGGCGTCACGGTAGTTCCGCTCCACCGGGTAGCTTTCCGTATAGCCGTATCCGCCGTGGATCTGGATGGCCTTGCCGGCCACCCGGGTGGCGGTCTCCGAGGCGAACAGCTTGGCCATCGCCCCTTCGGTGGAATAGGGGCGGTCGTTGTCCACGCACGACGCGGCGCGGTAGACCAGGAGCCGGGCGGCGTCGATCTCGGTGGCCATGTCGGCGATCATCCACTGAATAGCCTGCAGGTCCGCGATCGGCTTGCCGAACTGGACGCGTTCCTTCGCGTAGGCGACCGACGCGTCCAGCGCGGCCTGGGCTATCCCGAGCGCCTGCGCGGCGATGCCGATCCGCCCGCCGTCAAGGGTCTGCATGGCGACCTTGAAGCCGTAGCCCTCCCCGTCCAGGAGCGCATCCTTCGGGATGCGGCAGTCGGCGAAATAGAGCGGCGGCGTGCTCGAGCCGCGGATGCCCAGCTTGTGCTCGGCCTCGCCGACGGAGAAGCCGGGGGTGTCCTTCTCGACGATGAACGCGCTCATCCCGCGCGTCCCCTTCGCCGCCGGATCGGTCTTCGCGAAGACGATATAGACCTCGGCGAACGGGGCGTTGGTGATGAAGATCTTCGATCCGTTGAGGATGTACTCGTCCCCGCTCAGCAGCGCCGTGCAGGTGCCCGCGCCGGCATCGGTGCCGGCGGCGGGTTCGGTCAGGGCGAAGGCCCCCAGGCGGCGGCCGGACGCCATGTCATGGAGGTACCGGTCGTGCTGAGCCGGGGTGCCGAACTTGTAGATCGGCCAGGTGGCGAGGGAGGTGTGCGCCGACAGGATGACGCCGGTGCTCGCGCACGCCCGGGACAGTTCCTCGACCGCGATGACGTAGCTCACCTCATCCGCGCCCGCGCCGCCCATCTTCTCGGGGAAGGGCATGCCCATGAGATTCAGGTCCGCCATCTTCGGCAGAAGCTCATGGGGAAAACGGTGATCACGGTCGAGTTCAGCGGCGATCGGCGCCACCTCGGTCTCGGCGAACTCCCTTACCGCCTCACGGATCAGTTCTTGCTCATCGGTCAACTCGAAGTCCATGTACGAGCATCTCCCTAATGTCGGCCATCACAGCCTGGTTGAATATCTGAGTCCGTGGCTGGCAGATTGCCGGCAAGACGGGCTGAGCGAGGTCCGGATGCGAAGTCCCCCAACCTGATAAGGCGTGAGCATAAGGACATATGGTTGGTGTTCTTTTCTGACGTCTGGAGCCGAGCCTAGGACGATCGGCGTGGCCGCCGAAGGGCCAAAGGTCCCGGACGGGGCGGTAATTCGTCAGACGAGCCGCACACTATAGTACGCGGCAGCTCCGGGGCTCCCGGAGCTGCCGCGTACCGGACGTACCCGCGGGCCCATCGGGTTTGCGGGTCCCCCGTCGGCTCGACGGGGCGGTGGCTCACTTTGCGCTTGCGGCCTTCCGCGCGCTGTCGCCGCCCGGCAGCATCGGGGTCGTGGCCTTCAGGACCTCTTCGGCGAACCTGCGCTGGCCGGCCAGCAGCTGCTCGGCGAAGTCGTAGGCGCTGGCCACGAGCTCCTCGGGGTTGGGCAGCTTGTCGGCGCCCGGCACCTGCACCGAAGGGATCTGGGGGACGACGGACTGGACGGTTTCGGCCCAGGTCCTGATCGCGTCGATCACGGTGTCCTGGCTCTTGCGGATGGTCGACAGGAGCTCGTCCTGTACCGCCTGCGTGGGGTTGCTGGCCATTGTCTTTTCCTCCTGGTTGACTTGTACTGCTAACTATATCAAGCATTTGCTTGAGATATCAAGCGCGATGGTCGGCGTACACAGCACCCGGGTGGTGATGCGACCCGGCCGGGGAGACCGGGGCCCGGTTGCAGAGGGCCGGACCGGGCCCGGTCGCGAGCGGACCGGGCCCGGTCGCGAGCACGTCAGACGCGCTCGAAGATCGCGGCGATGCCCTGGCCGCCGCCGATGCACATCGTGACGAGCGCGTACCTGCCGCCGGTGCGCCTGAGCTCGTACAGCGACTTGACGGTCAGGATGGCCCCGGTGGCGGCGACGGGGTGCCCGAGGGAGATGCCGCTGCCGTTCGGGTTGGTGCGGTCCGGCGGCAGGCCCAGTTCCCTGGCCACCGCCAGCGCCTGGGCGGCGAAGGCCTCGTTCACCTCGAACACGTCGATCTCGTCGATCTTGAGGCCGGTGCGGTCCAGCAGGATGCGGACCGCCGGCACGGGGCCCATGCCCATGATGCGCGGCTCGACGCCCGCGTGGGCGTACCCGATCAGCTTGCCCATCGGGCTGCGGCCGCTGCTCCGGACGAACGACCCTGATGCCAGCACCACGGCCGCGGCGGCGTCGTTGACGCCGGACGCGTTGCCCGCGGTGACCGTGCCGTCCTTGGCGAACGCGGGCCGCAGTTTCGCCATGTCCTCGAGGCTGACCTCGGGCCGGACGTGCTCGTCGGTGTCGACGATGGTGGTCTGGCCCTTCCTGCCCGGGACCTCGATGGGGAGGATCTGCTCCTTGAAGTAGCCCGCCGCCTGCGCAGCCGCGGCCCGGCGGTGGCTCTCCGCGGCCAGCGCGTCCTGGTCGGCCCGGGACACGTTAAAGTCGGCAGCGACGTTCTCCGCCGTCACGCCCATGTGGCATGCCTCGAACGGATCGGTGAGCGCCCCGGTCATGGAGTCGATGGCGACGGTGTCGTTCATCCGCGCGCCCCAGCGCATGCTGGGCAGCCAGTACGGGGCCCGGCTCATCGACTCGGCGCCGCCGGCCACCGCGACCTCGCAGTCACCGAGCATGATGGCCTGCGAGGCGGAGACGATGGCCTGCAGCCCGCTGCCGCACAGCCTGTTCAGGGTCATCGCGGGCGTCCCGACCGGCAGGCCGCCGTTGACGGCCGCCACCCGGGACAGGTACATGTCCCTCTTCTCGGTGTGAATGCAGTTGCCGAACACGGCGTGGCCGACCTGGGCCGGGTCCACGCCCGACCTGCTGACCGCCTCGCGCACCATCTTCGCGGCCAGGTCACACGGCGGGACAGAAGCGAGGCCGCCGCCGTACTTGCCGATCGGGGTCCTGACGCCGGACAGGACAAATACTTCTTCCATGGGTCATTCCTCTTCTCACATGTCCAGGCCGCCGTTGACGGGCCAAGATCTGTCCGCGGCTCGACCGCCCGCGAGACAGCCTCCTCGGCCCTTCTGACCTAGTGCCACGTGATACTGACGTTACGGTCCCGTGATCCGCGAAGAGAACCGGCCATATGGCCTCGTATAAGGGACTTAGGTCCCTTGGGACCGGGGCCATCGGGGCTTGACCGGCCCCTGGGGCGTTGTAACAGTGAGGTGACGGGCCGGCAGACCCGACGTTTCCCGCGCTGCCGTCGGCCCGGTAACAGAACCCGCTGGGAGAGGTCATGGACACCAACGAAGCACCCGCCAACGCCATGGACATCATGTCAGAGGCGACTGAAACAGCGGCCGGCATGCTGCCACTGGACATGGTCAACGCCATTGCCGATCTCGCCGACCCCGCCGCTGTCGCCAAGGAAATGCCGTGGCTGGCCACAGAAATGACTAAGATCGCGCTCGGCCAGTCCGATATCTCGTTCGACAAGCGGGACAAGCGCTTCGCGGATGAGGCGTGGCGGAGCGTCCCCTACTTCCGCACCATGGGCCAGTCCTACCGGCTGTTCGAGATGTGGATGGAGCGGATGTACCAGGGCGTGGACGGCTCCTGGCAGAACAAGGCGCGCGCCCGCTTCGCGGCCGACGTCATCGCGGCCGCGCTGTCTCCGACCAACTACCTGGGCACTAACCCCGAAGCACTGCGGAAGGCCTTCGAGACCGGCGGCCTGTCGCTCGTGCGCGGCGCCCAGAACATGCTGCAGGACATGGCCCGCGGCGGGATGCCCTCCATGGTTGACCGCAAGCAATTCACCGTCGGCAAGGACATCGCCGCCACCCCGGGTGCCGTGGTGTACCGGGACGAGATGTTCGAGCTGCTGCAGTACACGCCCACCACCCCCAAGGTGCGCAGCATTCCGCTGCTGATGATCCCGCCGCAGATCAACCGGCACTACATCATTGATCTCGCGCCGGGACGGTCGCTGGTCGAGTTCGCCGTCAGCCAGGGCATCGGGGTGTTCATGGTCGTCTGGCGGAATCCGAGCTCCCAGCGAGGGGACGGGAAGTGGGGACTGGACGAGTACCTGGCCGCGGAGGAACGAGCCAACGAGGTAGTCAAGAAGATCACCCGCAGCGACAAGATCAACCTGCTCGGGCTGTGCGCCGGCGGCATCACGCTGTCGTACGTGCTCGCGCACTACGCCGCTATCGGCGACGAGTCGGCCGGGGCGGCGACCTTCGTGGTCACCATGCTGACCGGCGACAAGCCGAACGTCGTGGGCATGCTCGACACCAGCCAGGCGCGCACCATGCTGGATCAGGCGGCCGCGAGAGAGGATATCGTCCCGGGGACCTCGCTGCGCAGCCTGTTCGCCATGCTGCGGCCGAACGACCTGGTCTTCAACTACCTGGTCAGCGGATGGCTCAAGGGCGAGTCGCCCGCGCCGTTCGACGTCCTGGCCTGGAACGACGATGCCACCCGGACCACGGCGAAGTTCGCGCGGGACTCCAGCACGCTGGCCATGGAAGGCTGGGACGGCCCCGGGCCGACGCTGCTCGGCGTCAAGACCGACTTCAGCAAGGTCACCTGTGACAGCTACCACGTCGGCGGTTACACCGACCACATCACGGCGTGGCGGGCCTGCTACGACACCGCCCATCTGGTCGGCGGCAGCGACACGCAGATGACCCTGATTCGCTCCGGTCACATCCAGTCGGTCGTCTACCCGGCGGACAGCGAGCGCTATGACCGCTGGTACGGCCCGCCCACGTCGACCGATCCCGACGAGTGGCTCAAGATAGCCGCCGTGGAGAAGGGCTCGTGGTGGCGGCCCTGGACCGAGTGGCTGATCGCCCGCTCCGGCCCCGAGAAGGCGGCCCGGGCGACGCTCGGCAACCGCCAGTACCCGCCGCTCGCCGAGGCCCCGGGCACCTACGTGTTCGAGTAGCCCCGGACCCATACGGCGTCAATCCTGACCACGCTGAGCCAGGCGCGGGGAGGGGCGGCTGCCCTTCCCCGGCCTTAGGACCTGCGCGGCGGCCACCGTCGGGGTCAACCCCAAACGAAGCGGAGATGCTCATGCGAGCCCTCGTGTACCACGGACCAGGCGTGAAGGCCTGGCAGGACGTACCGAAGCCAGGGGTGACCGCCGACACGGACGCGATCGTGCGGGTCGACGCCACCACGATTTGCGGTACCGACCTGCACATTCTCAAGGGCGACGTCCCGGCCGTCAGCGACGGGCGGATCCTGGGCCACGAAGCGGTCGGCACCGTCGAGTCCGTCGGCAGCGGCGTGAAGACCGTCAAGGCCGGGGACCGCGTCCTGGTCTCGTGTATCTCCGCGTGCGGGTCCTGCCTGTACTGCCGGATGGGTCACGCCGGGCAGTGCCTCGGCGGGGGCGGCTGGATCCTCGGCCACAAGATCGACGGCACCCAGGCCGACTATGTCCGGGTCCCCTTCGCCGACACCTCTACCTACCCGCTCCCGGCCGGCGCGCCGGATGAGGACATCCTGATGCTGGCGGACATCCTGCCGACCGGCTATGAGGTCGGCGTGCTCAACGGCTGCGTCCGGCCTGGCGATGTGGTCGCGGTCGTCGGGGCCGGTCCCATCGGCCTGTCCGCGATCTCGGGCGCCCGCCTGTTCAGCCCCAGCCACGTCGTCGCGATCGACCTGGCTGACACCCGGCTGGAGGCGGCGAAGACGTTCGGCGCGGATATCACCGTGAACAACGGCCGCCAGGACCCGCTCGAGGTGATCCGTGAACTGACTGACGGACTCGGCGCCAACGTGGCGATCGAGGCGGCGGGCGTACCCGCCACCTTCGAGCTCGCCGCCCAGCTGGTCCGGCCATGCGGTCACATCGCCAACATCGGCGTGCACGGCGAGCCTGCCGCGCTGCACCTCGAGGAGCTGTGGATCAAGAACATCACCATCACGACCGGCCTGGTCGACGCGTACTCCACGGCGACGCTGCTGAACCTGCTGGCCACCCACCAGATCGACGCCGGGCGGTTCGTCACCCACCACTTCACGCTGGATGAGTTCGACGCGGCCTACGACGTGTTCGGCCGGGCCGCCGACACAGGCGCGCTCAAGGTCGTCCTGAGCCGCACCGCCTGAGCGGGTCATTGTGAGCGCGGGGCCTGCAGCCAGGCCCCGCGCTCATGATCGCCCGGGCAGGCCCGTGTAACACTCGACTATGACATCGCCACTGAACTGCCTGGTTACCGGCGCCTCCGGGTACATCGGCGGACGGCTCGTCCCGGAGCTGCTGAGCGCCGGATACGCGGTCCGGTGCATGGCGCGCGATCCGGCGAAGCTCAGCGACCGCCCGTGGTCCGGCGACGTCGAGATCGCGGTCGCCGACGCGACGGACCATAGCGCGGTGCGGCGCGCCCTGGAGGGCATAGACGTCGCCTACTACCTGATCCACTCCCTCGGCTCGGACGCGTCGTTCGAACGGCGCGACCGCACCGCGGCGCAGACCTTCGCCGCGGCCGCCAAAGCCGCCGGAGTGCGGCGCATCGTCTATCTGGGCGGCATCATCTCCGCCGACGCCGGGAAACTGTCTCCGCACCTGCGCTCCCGCGCGGAAGTCGGCGACATCCTGCTGGCCAGCGGCGTGCCGACGGCCGCGCTGCAGGCCGCGGTGATCATCGGCAGCGGATCGGCGTCGTTCGAGATGCTCCGGTACCTCACCGAGCGGCTGCCGGCCATGGTCACCCCCCAGTGGGTGGACACCCGCATCCAGCCCATCGCCGTCCACGACGTGCTGCGTTACCTGGTCGGCAGCGCCACGCTGCCGGCCGAGGTCAGCCGTCGCTTCGACATCGGCGGCCCCGATGTGCTCAGCTACGTGGAGATGATGCGCCGGTACGCCGAAGTGGCCGGGCTCACGCCGCGGGTCATCGTGAAGGTGCCCGTGCTGACGCCGGGGCTGTCGTCGCTGTGGGTCGGCCTGGTGACACCGGTGCCCGCCAGCCTGGCCAGGCCGCTGGTGGAATCCCTGCGGAACGAGGTCGTCTGCTCCGAGCACGACATCGCCGAGTACATCCCGGACCCGCCCGAAGGGCTGCTGACCCTGGAGGCGGCCATCAACCTGGCCCTGCGGTACACCCGCGAGGGCGCCGTCTCCACCCGCTGGACCTCGGCCGCGACGCCCGGCGCGCCCAGCGACCCGCTGCCGACCGACCCGTCGTGGGCCGGCGGATCCCTGTACGTCGACGCGCGCAACAGCGTCGTGCGCGCCTCGCCCGCGGCGCTGTGGCGGGTGATCGAGGGCATCGGCGGCGAGACCGGGTGGTACTCCTTCCCTGCCGCCTGGGCCGTCCGCGGGCTGCTCGACCGGCTGGCCGGCGGAGTCGGGCTGCGCCGCGGCCGCCGCGATCCCCGGCATCTGCTCGCCGGCGACGCCCTGGATTTCTGGCGGGTGGAGGCGATCGAGCCGGGAAAACTGCTGCGGCTGCGCGCGGAGATGAAGCTGCCTGGCCTGGCCTGGCTGGAGCTGTCGGTGGGCCAGGACTACGACGGGATGACCACCTACAGCCAGCGGGCGATCTTCCGGCCGCGGGGGCTGGCCGGTCATGCCTACTGGCGGTCCATCTCGCCGTTTCACGGCATCGTCTTCGGCGGCATGCTGCGGAACATCACCGCCGCCGCCGAACAGGCCGAACGGGCGGGCGGCAGGCCCATTCCGATCAGGCACTGAGCCGCGGCCCGGCACCAGCCACCGGAGCATCGCGCCTGACCTTGATCCCCTACGGCCGGCGGTAAGCATCCGGGCGATGCGGCACGTCCTGCATTATGATGGAGCAGAGGCAGTAGCGCCTGCCCGCCTCCGAGCCGCCGCCGCCCACGCCGACTGCGACGCTACGAGGACAAGGGTCACCGACTCGCGTCGATCTCGAGCATGGTCATGACGATCTCACCGGCCCGGGACGCGTGGGGTTTGCGGCGCCGTGGATGGATGACGTGATGACCTCCGATCGTTCGGCGAAGAAGGCCGCCCGCGCCCGGATGGCCGCAACCGGCGAGCCATACAGCACCGCCCGGCGGGCCATGCAGACCGGGCCGGACCGCCCGGCTCCGCTGGCCCGGCCGCCCGCCATCGACCCACCTGAGCATGCCGTGCATTCCCGCCACTGGGGCGTGCTGGCCTGCTACCTAGTCCGCTACCAAGGCCGGTACAGCGCGTGGATCACCGGCGCCGACCCCAGCGACCGGAGCCAGGTCTACGGGATGCCCAGCGAGCCGGCGGGCCGCGCCTTCGTGGACGCCTGGCAGGCTATGAACTTGCTGCACACCCCGTGGGACGAGCGGATCGCCAGCATCTTCCTGCTCAGCCCGGCCACCCGGAACGGCATCCTTTACGACGCCGCGGTGCTGAACGTGGAGGACAGCGGAATCTGGCTGGCCTGCTTCGATGACACAGCCAACGACGGGGGCACGTGCACGCTCGGCCAATTCGGGCATCCCGGCGAAGCCCTCGAAGAGTTCGCCGCCCTCGCGGAGCGGGCCGCCGACCGCCTCGGCAGCACGCAGGCCATCGACAAGCCGGACCTTTTCGCCGGCATCCTGCGCTACCGGGCGGCAACGACGCGTGCCGACGCCGTGCGTGCCGCGCTGGGCGATGCCATCCGCCGCCACCAGCCCCGTGCCGACGGCGGCGGCCTGCGCCCGCTGTGGCACGAGGCCGGCCTGCCACAGGAGTCCCTGGGCCGCGTGCTGGCCGGCCAGGACTGGGCCTGGCCTCAGCAGCCCGTCGTCCGTCCCCCCGGCTCGCGGCTCCCGGACACACCCACCACCACCCTCGCCACCCGCACCGTCGACGGCCATCGCTTCGACCTGGTCAGCTACCTGGACGCGGCCGGCGGCCGCTGGATCGCGATCGACCGGGACGGCCGCCGGGACGCGTCGGCGTGCGACATCCAGGTCGATGAGCAGTATCTGGCCAGCGCCGCGATGACCATGGCGACCCGGGGACACGGCACGGCCGCTATCTACGGCCGCGTCCACGCCAGCGTCACCGAGCTGTACGCGGTCATGAATAACGGCGAACGGGTGGACTGGCCCATCTACGACGATCCGCGGAGCAAGGAACGCTACTTCGCCGTCATCGCCGACTCCGGGGCCCTGGCCGACATCGTCGCGGCCGCACCCACCGGCAGTACGTCATTGAAGCAGTTCTTTGGCATATGGTTCAGCCAGCCGCCCGGCCGTGGCGCCAGGAGGTCCCGGGCACGCGGCCACTGACACGGAACCCAGGCTTTATGGACCCTGTACTGGCGCGGCGATGTCGCCGGGATTCGGGGCCGGGGAGGACATGATTTCTCCGGCGCGGTGCACTGCGGGTACCGGCGGTCCGTGACACCATAGATGGCTGTCAGGCACGTGGAGGAGGGTCAGCGTGGCGGGTATCCGGACAGAACAGCCAGCCGACCAGGACGCCGGGCTGCAGGCTGTCCTCGCGCTGTACGCGCCGCTGCTGGCCGGGCTTCGCCAGGCCGCTCCTGTCGACCGGCAGGTGTCGCTGCTGGTGGACGAGGCCGTGACGGTGTGGAACAGGCCGGGGTTCGACACGTTTCTTTCCGAGGCGTCGCTCCGGTTCAGCCCGTTCGACTACCAGCTGCAGGCGGCACGCAGCGCGCTGCGCCGGATGCGGGGCCGGGCGATCCTCGCCGACGAGGTCGGGCTCGGCAAGACCATCGAGGCCGGCCTGATCCTGGCTGAGCTGCGGCTGCGCGGGCTGGCCGACCGTGCCCTGGTCATCGCGCCGGCCGGGCTGGTGACCCAATGGCAGGAGGAGCTCGAGCGCAAGTTCGGCGTGCCGGCCGTACGTGTCGGCCGGGAGCGAGATGTACCGGGCCAGGAGCCGGCGGCCGTGAGCGCCGACCGGCCGGTCGCGGTCGCCTCGCTGGCGGCAGCACGCCGCGATCCGCTCAAGTCCGCGCTGACCCGTGACCCATGGGACCTGATCATCGTGGACGAGGCGCATCGCGTGCGCGCACCGCGAAGCGCCTCCGGGAAGCTGATCCGCGAGCTCCGGTCCCGGCATCTGCTGCTGCTGACCGCCACGCCGGTCGAGAACCGCCTGCAGGACTTGTACGAGATGGTGAGCCTGGTCGCGCCGGGGCTGCTGGGGACCGCGGCGCAGTTCCGTGCCGCCCACGGCGCCGGCTCGGCCGCACCGGACCATGAACCGAGGAACGTCGCGGCGCTGCGGAAACGGACCGCCGAGGTGATGATCAGGCACCGGCGTAGCGAGGTCAGCGTACTGCTGCCGCAGCGGCTGGCGGAGACGCTCCGGGTCGAGCCGTCCGGGCCGGAACGCGACTGGTATTCCGACCTCACCGCACGGGTGCGCGCCGAGGCCGGGACGGCCACGCCGGCCCGGCGGCTCGCGTTGCGTAGCGTGGCCAAGCTGGCCGGGTCAAGCCCTGCCGCCGCCGCGCCTACGCTGGCCAAGGTCGGCTGGGATGACCTGGCCACCCGGGCGGGGGCGCTTGCCGCCCCCGCCAAGATCGCGGTGCTGCTCAACCAGCTGAGGCGGTACGCCGGGAACGGGGAGAAGGTCCTCGTCTTCACCGCGTTCCGGCAGACCCTCGATCAGATGGCCGGGTACCTGGCCGCGGCCGGCATCCCCGCGGTGATGTATCACGGCAGCCTGCCGCGCGCGGAAAAGGAACGGGCGATAGCCACCTTCCGCGACGACGCCCCGATCCTGCTCTCCACCGAGTCCGCGGGGGAAGGACGCAACCTGCAGTTCTGTCACGTGATGGTGAATATGGACCTGCCGTGGAACCCGATGCAGATCGAGCAGCGGCTGGGCCGTCTGCACCGGGTCGGCCAGGATCACGACGTGCTGCTCACCAACCTGGTCGCAAGCGGCACCATCGAGGAGCAGGTGCTGCGGGTCCTTGAGGCCAAGATCAATCTGTTTGAGCTGGTGGTCGGGGAACTTGACATGATACTCGGGCGGGTAGACGACGACTTCGACTTCGAGACCACGGTTTTCGACGCGTTCGTGGCCGCTGGTGACGACGCGGAGTTTGGCGAGCGAATGGCGGCCATCGGGGATGACCTGGCCAGGGCCAGGACCGATTACCTGGCCAGCCGGGTCGCGATCGATAACCTCGTCGGCGAGCAGGCCGAGCAGGCCAAGGAGGGGGCGTGACGGCCGTGGCCGATCCGGCGCTCGGGTTCTGGCTACGGCATGTGGCGGCGGCCGGAGGGCTCTGGGAACCGGACGGGGATACCACATACGTGGTCCTTCCGCCGCCGCTGCGGGACGCCTACCGGCTTCCAGAGGAGCTGCGGGTCACCGCCGACCCCGACATCGCGCGGGAAGACGGGGCCACATTGCTCACCGCCGGTCACCCCGTCCTCGCCGAAGCCGCCGAGCGAGTGCTGGCCTCCGGTGACACCGGGCACCTGGTCCTGGCCAGGCCGGCTTCCGGGCCTGGAGGACCCGACACGCTGCTCGCAGCGGCGCGGGATGCTTTCCCCGTCGACCACGGCCGGATTGACCTGTCCGGCGAGCCCGCGTTCGTACTGCACCCAGTCATCCAGGTCGGCGCCCTGGTCACCTATGAACTCTCGGCCGAGGACCGGTTCCAGGAGGAGGTGCAGCGCTGGGTAGACGTGCCGTCCAGGCGCCAGCTGCCCGCGGATCTGGTCGGCAGGCTGTGCCGTGCGGACGTGGATGAGCGGGCTCAGCCTCGGCGGCCCGAGGGCCTGATGCCAGCCGTCGGCGCCGCGCACCGGCTCATCGACGCAGGCGCTACCACCCGCCGTCAGGCGCTCGCCGCGGAGGTGAGCGGCGCCTGCCAGGCCGAACGCGGTCGCGCCGCCGCCTACTACGCGGACGCGATCGCCGGGATCCAGGGCCGGCTGGCGAACGTCCCGCCAACCCAGCCCGATCGCAGGGCAGCGCTCGAGCAGCGGCTGCACGCCACCGGTGAGGAGGAGGCCAGGCGGCTGGCGGAGATTGCGGAGAAGTACGAGGCGCGCCACACGATCAGGCCCTACCGGCTGCACGTGATGCTCGTCCCGGCACTGCGCGTACCAGCGGATGTCTTGCGGGGGATGCGGCGATACCCGGTGTACTTCGACTGGCTGCTGCCAGCCGGGGCCTACGCGCCGACGCGGTGTCCCTCCTGCGGTGGCGAGGCGCCGCTGGTGGCCGGCAAGCTGAAGCTCGGCTGCGAGACGTGCCTGCCCCCGAAGCCGGCGGCCGCCGCCCCGGTGGCCGCCGCCCCAGCTGCGGCCGCCCCAGCTGCGGCCAGACCGTCCGCCGCCGCGCCCGGTCCGGCTGGGCCCGCGCGGCCGGTGTCCGGCGCACCGCGAGGTGCCCGGCCCGCACCCGCGGCCAGGCCGGTACCGCCGCAGGCCAAACGGCGGGCCGTCGTCCCGCCGAAGGTACGTAAGGAGCAGCAGAAAGCCACCGCAACGTTGGCCGAACGGCTGTGGTGCGCGGTGGCGGCCGATGACCGCCGCACCATCAGGAGGATCCTTCACCCCGGCTCGCCGGCCGCGGCGCTCGACCGGGTCCTCGGCCCTGCCGGGCTCTGCCGTGTCGTCGGGATGCCCCCAGGCGAGGAGCCGGAAAAGTTCCTCGCGGAGACAGACGGCGATGCCGTCACCGGGGCGCTGCTCGGTGCCGCCGGTACCGAGTGCCCTTATTTCATCTACTGCCGGGAGGGGCAGGCGGCCGAGGTGCTGCCCTTTCCCGTCGGGGACGACGGAACATTCTGGCCGTTCTACTGGTGGGGCCAGCGCTCGGGCGGCAGATGGGCGTGCGGGCCAAATATCCCGGCCAAGGGCCTGGATCCGGTCGAAGGCGCGCTCGTCGTCACCGGTTTGGCGTGGCACGGCCTGCCGGTCGCGGGTCGCACCCTGGCCGCGTGGGGAAGGATCGCCGACCATCACGAGCGGCTGCTTTCCGCGCATCCGGCGCGCTCGCTGGCCGCTGCCGTGAACCGCCTGATCGCCTCCCGAGCCGGCGGGCGGGCGACCTTCGCCGACGCGGCAGGCCATTTCCGCGTGCCGGAGCAGGAGGTGCGGCGGGCCGACCGTGCCGTCCGCCTGCCGCTAGCCCTCGGTCCCGATCAGCCCTGGTAGTGGAGCTACGACGCCGACGCCGAGCACGCCCGCTACCTGGCCCGGTACCCGCAGGACTACACCAGCTTCCCGGCAGCGGCATGACCACCCCGGGAGCCTGCCCGACCGGCGAGGGATCGGTGCCATCGACCGCGAACCCGTCAGCGGCATGCACGGCGGGCTGGGCGATCATCCGCGGCGATGCGGACCGCCAGGGCTGGGACATGTCTGACCTGCGGAAGCACCGTCCGTCGATGTCCGCTTGTCTGGATCGCCTCGTTACTGGAACGATGGGGGCGTGAAGCTAGGGATCCTGTGCGGCGGCGGCCCCGCTCCGGGGATGAACTCGGTCATCTCCGCGGCCACGATCGAGGCCCGGAACTCCGGGTGGGACGTCCTCGGAATCGTGGACGGTTTCCAGCACCTCATCGAGGGCCGGATCGAGGAGGCGCTGCCCCTGTCCATTACGGACGTGTCGAGGATCCACGTCCAGGGCGGGTCGATCATCCGGACCTCGCGGGCCAATCCCACGGTGCGCGACGAGGGCGCCGCCGACCCGGACTGGAGGCTGCACGCCTGTCTGGAGTCGCTGCAGAGGCTGGGGATCGACGCACTCGTGACGATCGGCGGGGACGACACCGCGTTCTCGGCGTCCCGGCTGGCCGAGGCGGCCGGCGGGGGCCTGCGCGTGGCGCACGTGCCGAAGACCATCGACAACGACCTGCCGCTACCGGGCGGCACGCCGACCTTCGGCTTCGAGACCGCGAGGAGCGTAGGGGTCCAGCTCGTCAACAACCTGATGACCGACGCCATCACCACCCAGCGGTGGTACCTGGTGGTGGCCATGGGCCGCTCGGCCGGCCATCTGGCCCTGGGCATCGGGAAGTCCGCCGGGGCCACCCTCACGGTGATCGCCGAGGAGTTCCCCCGCGACGAGCCCGTCCGGCTGTCGCGCCTGGTGGACGTCCTGGAGACCTCGATGCTAAAGCGGATCGCCCACGGCCGCCCCTTCGGCGTGGCGGTGCTCGCCGAGGGCATCGGCCTGCGCCTGCCCCAGGAGGAGCTCGCCAAGGCTATGCCGGAGGTCGAGCTGGACGAGCACGGACACGTCCGGCTGGCCGAGCTCGAGCTGGACCGCCTGCTGGCGACGCAGGTCAAGGACCGGTTCAAGGCGCGAGGGCAGAACGTCACGGTCGAGGGCAAGAACATCGGCTACGAGCTCCGGTGCGCACCCCCCATCCCGTTCGACATCGAGTACACCCGCGACCTCGGCTACGGCGCCGTCGACTACCTGAAGCGGGTACTGCAGAGCGACCAGCCCGGCGGCATGGTCACGATCCAGGAGGGGCACATGGTGCCGCTGCCCTTCGGGTCGTTCAGCGACCCCGAGACGGGGCGGGTGCGGATCCGGCTGGTGAACGTCGAGTCGAGCTCGTACCGGGTGGCCCGCGAGTACATGATCCGGCTGGACCGCGGGGACCTCGAGGATCCGGACAAGCTCCGCCCGATCGCAGCGGCCTCAGGGCTCACGCCCGAGGCCTTCCGCGACCGGTACGGCTATCTAGCCGAGGGCTGAGCCTCGGCCGCCGAGTCGCCCGGACCCCGGCGGAGGGAACCCCGATGAGGAAGATCTTCGTGCCGGGTTACGGCCGGTCGCGCGCGGCTGCTGCTGCCTTTCTGAATCAGGTATCGCCGCGGCGCTCAGGACCTCGGGCGGGAACTTCAGGGTCGGCCGCCGGGTACGGGGGTACGGGTACGGGCTCGGTGTGCCAGATGTCGCGGTTGTAGTCGCGGACGGTGCGGTCGGAGGAGAAGTAACCCGAGCGCGCCGTGTTCAGGATCGACATCCGGGTCCACCGGTCGTCGTCGGTCCAGGCCGGCCCGACGGCCCGGTCGTGACAGTCGATGTAGGACCGGTAGTCGGCCAGGACCAGGTACTCGTCCCAGTTCAGGATCGAGGCGATGACCTGCTCGACGGCGTCGCGGTCCCCGCCGGAGAAGGTACCCGAGGCGAGGGCGCCGATGGCGGCCTTGAGCTCGGCGTCGCCTTCGCAGGCGGCGCGGGGGGAGTAACCGCCTTGCCTGAGGGCGACGGCCTGGCCGGCGGTGACCCCGAACAGGAAGAAATTGCCGGCCCGACCCGGTCGCGGATCTCGATGTTGGCGCCGTCGAGGGTGCCGACGGTGAGGGCCCCGTTCAGGGCCAGTTTCATGTTGCCGGTGCCGGAGGCTTCCTTCCCGGCCAGCGAGATCTGCTCGGACAGGTTGCCGGCGGCCACGACGAGCTCGGCGACCGAGACGTTGTAGTCGGGAATGAACACGACCTTGATCCGGCCGCCGACGTCGGGGTCGGCGTTGACCACGGCGGCGACCGAGTTGATCAGCTTGATGATGCGCTTGGCCTGGTGGTAGCCCGGCGCGGCCTTGGCGCCGAAGATGACCGTGCAGGGCGTCACGGCGGCGGCCGGGTCAGCCTTGATCCGGTTATACACGGTGACGACGTGGAGCAGCTTGAGGAACTGGCGCTTGTACTCGTGCAGCCGCTTGGCCATGACATCGAACAGGGAGGCGGGATCGATGCTGACGCCGGTGGCGGCCAGGACATGAAAGGCCAGGTCGATCTTGTTCTGCCGCTTGGCCTCGCGCCACTGCGCCCGGAACTGCTCATCGCCGGTGAAGGCCTCAAGCTCGGCCAGCCGGTCCAGGTCGGTCAGCCACCGCTGGTCTCCCAGCCGGGCGGTGATCAGGCCGGCCAGCCGGGGGTTGGCCAGCCGGAGGAACCGGCGCGGGCTGACGCCGTTCGTCACATTCAGGAATTTCCCCGGCCACAGGTCCGCGAAGTCCCGCAACGTGGTCTGGGCCAGCAGGCGTGACTGCAGCCCGGCCACGCCGTTGACCGCGAAGCTGCCGACGACCGCCAGGTTGGCCATCCGCACCCGCCGCTCGGGGCCCTCGGCGATCAGCGACATCCGGGCGATCCGCTCGTCGTCACCCGGATGCCGGGCGCGCACGCCTGCCAGGAAGAAGTGATTGAGGGCGTAGATGATCTCCAGGTGGCGGGGCAGCAGCCGCCCGAACAGCGGGACTGGCCAGGTCTCCAGTGCCTCGGGCAGCAGGGTGTGGCAGGTGTAGGCGAAGGTGCGGCGGGTGATGGACCATGCCTGCTCCCAGCCGATCCCGTTCTCATCGACCAGCAGCCGCATCAGCTCGGGGATCGCCAGCACCGGGTGAGTGTCGTTGAGCTGGATGACGACCTTATCCGGGAACGCCTCCCAGTCGCTGTTACGGAACCGGAACCGGCGGATGATGTCCCGCAGCGAGCAGGAGACCAGGAAATACTGCTGCTTGAGCCGCAGCTCCCGGCCGGCCTCGGTGCTGTCGCTGGGGTACAGCACCTTGGTGAGGTTCTCCGAGCGCATCTGCGCCTCGACGGCCTCCGCGTAGCGGCCGTCGTTGAACAGGCCCAGGTCGAACGACTCCCGGCCGGCCCGGGCGCGCCACAGCCGGAGGATGTTGACCGTCTGGGTGCCGTAGCCCGGGACCAGCATGTGGCTCGGCTCGCCCCGCACCATCTCCCCCGGCAGCCAGCGGGCCCGCCGCCCGCCCTGATCATCGTCCACCGCCTCGGTGTGGCCGTAGAACCCGACCATCTGCAGGTCGTCAGGCGCGGGGAACTCCCATGGGTTGCCGTAGAAGGTCCAGTCGTCGGGAAGCTCGATCTGCTGGCCATCCTGAAAGGCCTGCTTGAAGATCCCGAACTCATACCGGATGCCGTACCCCACCCCGGGCACGTCCAGGGTGGCCAGGGAGTCGAGCAGGCAGGCGGCCAGCCGGCCCAGGCCCCCGTTTCCCAGTCCGGGCTCGACGTCGAGATCCTCCAGGTCCCCGGCGGAGTACCCGGATGCGGCAACGGCCTGGCGGGCGAGGTCGGCGGTGCCGGTGTACATCGCGTTCTGGCGGAGCTGGCGCCCGAGCATGTACTCCGCCGACAGGTAATAGACGAACTTCGGGTTGGCCACATGGTTCGCCCTGGCCGTCCTGGCCCGGCGGTCAGCGAGGCGGTCGCGTACGGTGACGGCCAGCGTCCAGTAGGCGTCCTGGGCGCTCGCCGACTCCGCCGTCGTGCCCCGCTGGTAACACAAGTTGTCAGCGAGATCACGCTCGAACTCCGCCAGCGTGTTGCCGACCCGCCGGCCCTGCGGTTCGCGTCTGATGGCCATGAGCCGAATCTAACCCCGACGCCGACCGGGGCATAGCGTCATACGAGCGCGGCCACTCGGGCCAGAACGTGGCGGTGGTGACGACGCCCCCTCCGCGCAGTGATCCGGCCCAGGTCCCGGCGCCGTATCCCCGCTGACAGGCAACGTTCCAGGCAAAGGAGACAGGCATGGCTGTTATAGCCCACGTCATTCTGCATGGCGTCACCCCCGAGCAATACGACGCGGTCCGGGCCAAGGCCGGCTGGCTCGAGCAGACCCCGGACGGCGGGATCGCGCACCTGACCTGGTGGGACGGGGCGGACTGCCACAACGTCGACGCGTGGGACAGCGAGGCGGCGTTCGCCACCTTCGGCGAGCAGCGCCTGGGCCCGGCCATGGCCACCGTCGGCGTGAACGTCCAGCCGGAAGCCACCTTCTACCCCGCCCATGAGGTGTACCTGCCGCAACGGGCCGTCATCGCCCCCACCGCCGGGGCATCCGGCAGCTGACCGGCAGCGGTGTCACTGGTGAGCCGGGCCTGCGCGGCGGCGTGAGGTGAAGGCCGGTGCCGCGGGCCTGGGCGGGCTGGCTGCCCTGGCGCTGCTTCTCCCGATGGAAGCGGGCGTGCCCATCCCGCTCCCGGCCGATCTGGTGATGTTCAGCGTGGGCGAGCGGGTGGCCGCCGGGACGTTCCCGCTATGGCTGGCGGTGATCGGCTTCGAGGTCATCTCCGTCCTTGGCACGACTGCCCTCTTCCTCGCCTGCCGGGGACCTGCTCATCTGGTCATCGCGCGATTCGGGCCGCGTCTTGGGCTCACCCAGGCGCGGGTCCGTCGCGGCGCCGACTTCGTGGAGGCGCGCGGGCTGCCCGCGCTTGCGGTGGGACGCGGGATGCCGGGGCTGCGGACGCTCACCGTGGTGGCAGCGGGCGCCTCCGGGCTGAGCAAACGTCGGGCGCTGCCCGCCCTGATCCTCGGCAGCAGCGTGTTCCTTCAGCTCCACCTGGTCCTGGGACTGCTACTAGGGCCGCTCGCTGACCGGGCCTTCGATCAGGCGAAGGGGCCCACCATCGTCATACTCGCAGTGGTGGTCCTCGGCGCGCTGGTGTTCTGGCGGACCAGGCGGGGAAAGCGAGAAGCACCAGAAGCCCTGGCAGAGGCGGCCTGCCCGGTTTGCATCGGCTTGAGCCTGCTCGGCGCGCAGATGCCAGTCCTGGCCGGGCTCGACGCGCCGGATCCACCTAACTCACGAGCAGATGACGGCCATGAAGTGCCGGTAAGCTAGCGCGCCGCCGAGGCGGGGCGGCCGCTCAGGGCTTGCGGCCCATGCCGCAGTAACCGACCAGGCCGCCGGCGGTGGTGTCGATCTGGCCGACCAGGCCCCACTGGCTGATCGGGACCAGGCCGGGAGGCGTCATGTCCAGGCCGTCGAAGAACCGGGTCACCTGCGCGCGGTTCCGCGGCGTGATCGGCACCGGGGACATCCCGTTGTAGAGCCGTGCCATCTCCGCGGACGCCTCGGGCGCGATGTCGCTGGCCGCATGCGCCATCACCAGGTAGCTGCCGGACGGCACGGCTTCCATCAGCCGCGCCACGATCGCGTACGGGTCGTCGGCGTCGGGGATGAAGTGCAGGAGCGCGATCAGCAGGACGGCGGCCGGCCGGGAGAAGTCGAGCGTCCGCGCGGCGCCCGCGAGGATCGTGCCGGTGTCCCGCACATCCGCCTGGATGTAGTCGGTCTTGCCCTCGGGGCTGCTGGTCAGCAGGGCCTGGGCATGGCTGAGTACCACCGGGTCGTGGTCCACGTAAACGATCCGGGACTCCGGAGCGACCCGCTGCGCGACGTGGTGGGTGTTGTCGGCCGTCGGCAGCCCGGTCCCGATGTCGAGGAACTGCCGGATGCCGTAGCGGTCCGCCAGCTGATGCACCGCGTCGATCAGGAACAGCCGCGCGGCCCGGGCGATCATCGGCATCGTCGGCATGACCTGGAGCACCCGTCCGGCCGCCTCCCGGTCGGCGGCGAAGTTATCCTTGCCGCCGAGCCAGTAGTTCCACATCCGCGCCGGGTTCGGCACGCCGGGGTCGAAGGACGGCAAGTGGCTCTGGCTGCTCGTGGTCCCGCCCTGCGGCGTGCCCTGCGTCACGGATGTCCCTTCCATGCCTGTCCGTTCGGTCCTCGGGTATGAGCCTAGCCCGTTGCTCGGCCGGCATCGCCTAGCTGGTCCCCGCCGTCCACGACTGCCTTCCGGATCTTCCCGCCCGCCGCCTACGCCACCCGCCGGGGCCTGGCCGGATAGCAGCATCCTGCCATCCCGCCTGCCGGACCAAGGCGCACGGCCAGATCGAAACGGCAGCATCCTGCGATGCGGCCGGCCGCCAGCCGGTGCCGCGCATCGTGTATCAAGTCCGCGCTGGCATGCTCCGGCTAGCTAGGGCGGTAGAGCGCGGACGCCGGGGGAACGGAATGGCCGCGCGGCGGCGCTGGGGGTCTTCCGGCTGGGCCGGACGAGGGGGGTTACTGATGCGGATCTTGCTTGTGGCCAGCAGCTACAACAGCATGACGCAGCGGGTGCATGCCGAGCTTGCTGACCGGGGGCATGAGGTGTCCGTCGAGCTGGCGCTGGGCGATGAGGTGATACGGGAGGGGGTCCGCTGCTGGGATCCGGATCTGGTCATCGCGCCGATGCTGACCACGGCCATTCCGGCGGACATCTGGTCGGCTCGCCCCTGCTTCATCGTCCACCCCGGGCCCAGGGGCGACCGGGGGCCGTCCTCGCTGGACTGGGCGCTCATGGGCGGCGCCGGAAGGTGGGGGGTCACCGTGCTGCAGGCCAACGCCGAGATGGACGCCGGTGACATCTGGGCCAGCGCGGAGTTCTCGATGCCCGGCTGCGCCAAGAGCTCTGCGTACCGCACCGAGGTCGCGGACGCCGCGGTGCAGGCGGTGCTGCTGGCCGTGGCCCGGTTCGCGGCCGGCCGGTACCGGCCTGAGCCACTGGATTACAGCCGCCCGGAAGTCACCGGGCAGTGCCGGCCGCCGTGCCGGCAGGCCGACCGCAGGATCGACTGGCAGGCCGAGCCCGCCGCCGCGGTGCTGGCCAAGCTGCGGGCGGCCGACTCCAGTCCCGGCGTCCTGGACATCATCGGGGACACCGGCTACTACCTGTCCGGCGGGTACGAAGAAGATCAGCTGCGCGGGGCGCCGGGGACTATCGTGGCCCGGCGGGACGGCGCGATCTGCCGGGCCACCGCCGACGGGGCGGTCTGGATCCCCCAGCTGCGCCGCCGCCCGGCGCCGGGCGGCCCGAAGACCTTCAAGCTGCCGGCCACGCTGGCGCTGCGCGGGTCGCTGGCCGGCGTGCCGTACGTCCCCGCGCCGCTGATGCCGCCGCCGGGCCGGCGCACCTACCAGCAGATCAGCTACCGCGAGGCTGGCGACGTCGGCTACCTGGAGTTCGCCTTCCCCGGCGGGGCCATGAGCACCGGCCAGTGCCGCCGCCTGCTCGCCGCCTGGCGGCACGCCCAGGCCCGCCCGGTGAAGGTGATCGTATTCGGCGGGCCCCGGGACATGTTCGCCAACGGCATCCACCTGAACGTGATCGAGGCCGCCGATGACCCGGCGGCAGAGTCCTGGCGCAACATCAACGCCATCGACGACCTGGTCGAGGCGATCCTGACCACCACCGGGCAGCTGACCGTGGCGGCACTGGCGGGCAACGCCGCGGCCGGCGGCGTGATGCTCGCGCTGGCCGCCGACCAGGTCTGGTGCCGGGCCGGCGCGCTCCTCAACCCGCACTACCAGCTGATGGGCCTGCACGGCTCGGAATACTGGACCTACACCCTGCCCCGCCGCGTCGGCGCCGCCGAGGCCGCCCGGCTCACCCAGGCCTGCCTGCCCGTCACCCCCGCCTCCGCCCTGCGAACCGGCCTGGTCGATACGGTCATCGACAGCGACCCGGCCGGCTTCCGCGCCCAGGTGACGGCCCTGGCCGGGCAACTGGCAGCCAGCCCCGATCACGCAGCGCAGCTGGCCGTCAAGGCCCGGCGGATGGCCGCGGACAGCAGACAACGGCCGCTGGCCGCCTACCGGGCCGCCGAACTGGCCATCATGAGCCGCAACTTCACCGGCCCCCGCGAACCCTACCCCCAGCTGCGCCGGGCCTTCGTGTACAAGGACAAGCCCACGCACACGCCACCCCACCTCGCCCGCCACCGCTCCGGTCCCGGGGCCACCCACCCCGGATGGTCCAGGGCCCAGCAAACAGCCACCGTCCTGGCCGGATAGCCAGTCTCCCCGCGGCTACCTGGCCGTCAGCCGGCGAGGACCTCGCGCAAGGTGGCGGCGAAGGCGTCCGGCTCGCCGGTCTGGCCGTATTCACCGCCGAGGAACCCGCCGTGATCGCCCGGGAAGGTGACGGCGGTCGTGCCGAGCCGTCCGGCCACGGCCAGGCCCGCGCGGCCCGCTATCATCTGGCCGGATTCCGCGCCGACCCCGATGACGACGCGGGTGGATGCGGCGCGGAGGGCACCGAAATCGTGATGGTAGGTGTTGCAGGTGACGATGTTCTGCCCGACGAGCGGGTCGTCCCGCGAGCCGTCGTCTCCGGTCGGCAACCCGAAGGCGGCGGGGTCCGGGGCGGGCTGGTCGGCGTAACCGGGCGAGAGCGGTCCTTGGTAGCTGACCAGCGCGATGAACTTCGCCATCGCCGGGCCGAAGCCGGTGCGCTGGTACGTCTCGTGGATGTCCACGCACGCGGCTAGCACCTCCTCGCGGTCCGGTAGTTCCTGGGAGGCGGGCGGCTCGTGGGCTACGAGCGTCCGGACCTGCTCCGGGTGCCTGGCCACCAGGGCCAGCGCGTTGACGGCGCCGCCGCTGCTGGCGAAGATGTCGACCGGCCCGGCGTCCAGCGACCAGATCAGCCGGTGCAGGTCGTCCGCGTGCTCGTCCGGCGTGGTCTCGGCGGCGCCGTCGGTACGCAGGCTGCGGCCCGCGCTGCGCGGGTCGTAGGTCACCACCGTCCGGTCGGTGAAATGCCCGGCCAGGGTCCCGAACCCGTCGGCGCCCATCGGCGACCCGATGATCAGCAGGACCGGCTGGGTACTGGCTTCGTTGCTCCGGACGTCGTAGTACAGCACGGCGCCCGGCGCATCCAGGGTGTGGGTCTTCGGGTCGGTCACGGATGCCCCCTTCGGCAGGTTCTCGATCTCTCCTGGTGCTGACGGATCAGGCCGACCAAACTCATCGGTATCGCACCCAGCCGAGCACGGGAAAGGCTAAGGACACGGAAGCCACCTGGAACGCCACCGTCATCCCCGGGGACGTCGCCGATTTCGTCGCGGAGCTCAAGGACCAGCCCGGCGGCAGCATCGTGAAGTACGGGAACGGCGCGCTGGACCGGGTCCTCATGGCGGACAACCTGATAGACGAGTTCCACCTCCTCCTCACGCCGGTCGCAGCAGGGGCAGGCCAGCACCTGTTCGAGGAGATCCACGGCGCTCCGCAATTGTCGCTGGCAGACGTCAGGCGCTTCGCGAGCGGCGTACTGGTCTTGATCTACACGCCCACAGCAAAGGCGTCCTGAACTGTAGGAATCTCCCGGAAGCGGCGATAGTACTTATGGGTACCAGCCTCGGCGAGGAGGCCGGTTATGGGCTACCGGCTGCAGATGTCCGCGGAGATACTGCCCGCGCCGGACCGGGAACCGCGTCCCGATGGGGTCCGGTGGAGCGATCGGTGCCGGGACAGCCGCACCTGAGACGACCCACCACGGCGCCCCCCTTCAGATGCTCTCGATCCGCAGCTCCGCACCTGCTGCTTCCGCCACCTTCTGGATGTGCGTGATGACACGACGCCAGATGGCGGACTCCCAGGGGCGGAGTGTCAGGGCGGGCAGGAGCTGGAGCGGGTCGCCGGGATGGCTGGTCAGGACGATAGAGGCCGCCTGGCCAGTCGGCGTCCAGGGGCAGGTCGGTGCTGACCAGGTGGGCGGAGAAGTTGGCCGCGACCAGGAGTTCGGCGTCGGGGGTGCGGCGGAGGAACGCCCAGATCGTGGGGTGCTCCGGGAGGAGGAGCTCGAAGTCGCCGTCGGTGACTACCGGGTCGGCGTGGCGCAGGGCGATGAGGCGGCGGTAGTGCTCGAACACCGAGCCGGGGTCGCCGACCTCGGCGGCGGCGTTGACCTCGGTGTGGTCGGGGTTGATGGCCAGCCAGGGGGTGCCGGTGGTGAAACCGGCGCCCGGGGATGCGTCCCACTGGACCGGGGTTCGGCCCTGGTCCCGGCCCATCGTGGCCATGGCCACCAGTAGCGGCGCCAGGTCGGTGTCGCCGCGTTCGACCGCCTCCGCGTAGAACCGGAGCGTCTGGATGTCCCGGAAGTCGGTGATCGCGGTGAACGGCGCGTTGGCCATGCCCAGTTCGTCGCCCTGGTACACGTACGGGGTGCCGCGGTGCAGGTGCAGGACGGTGGCCAGGGTCTTGGCCGAGGCGATCCGGTGCGGGCCGTCGTCGCCAAACCGGGATACCGAACGAGGCTGGTCGTGATTGCTCCAGTACAGCGAGTTCCAGCCCTTCTCGGCCAGACCGGCCTGCCAGCGGGCCAGCGACGCCTTCAGGTCGGGGAGCCGCAGCGGGCGCGGGTCGTACTTGTGCGCGCCGATGTCCAGCTGGACGTGCTCGAACTGGAAGACCATGTTGAGCTCGTGCCGCGCCGGGTCGGTGAACAGGACCGCGTCGGGCACGGTGACGCCGGGCATCTCGCCGACGGTGAGGATGTGCGCGTCCCGGCCGGCGAAGACCTCCCGGTACATCTCCTGAAGGAACTCGTGGTTGCGCGGGCCGCAGATGAAGTACTGGTCGCCGGGGCCGTACTGGGACTCGGGCCGCGGCTGCGTGTCCGGCAGGGACGTGTCCTTGCTGATCATGTTGATGACGTCCATGCGGAAGCCGTCCACGCCGCGGTCCAGCCACCAGCGCATCATGGCGTAGACAGCCTGGCGGACCTCGGGGTTCTCCCAGTTCAGGTCGGGCTGCTTGGTGGAGAAGATGTGCAGGTAGTACTGGCCGGTCTTCTCGTCCCAGGTCCAGGTCGGGCCGGAGAAGTGCGACTCCCAGTTGGTCGGTTCGGCGCCCGGCAGGCCCGGCACGGCGCCCGGGCGGGGGTCGCGCCACCAGTACCAGTCCCGCTTGGGGTTGTCCCGGCTGGAGCGGGACTGGCCGAACCAGGGGTGCTCGTCGGAGGTGTGGTTCACCACCAGGTCCATGACCAGCTTCATGCCCCGGGCGTGCAGCTCGGCGATCAGCTCGTCCAGGTCGGCCAGCGTGCCGAACAGCGGGTCGATGTCGGTGTAGTCGCTGATGTCGTAGCCGTTGTCGTCCATCGGCGACCGGTAGACCGGGGACATCCACACCACGTCGACGCCGAGGTGCTGCAGGTAGTCCAGGTGGCTGAGGACACCGCGCAGGTCACCGACGCCGTCACCGCCGGAGTCGGCGAAACTGCGTGGATAGACCTGGTAGACGACCCACCGGCGCCAGTCGCCCCGGGGGTTCTCGGGTCCGAGCCGAGGCTCAGGACCGGACAAGGCGGGCGATGGCTTCGGAGGCTTCCTTGATCTTCTCACTGGCCTCGGGGCCGCCGGCCTCGATGGCCTCGGTGACGCAGTGGCCGAGGTGGTCCTCGACCAGGCCCAGGGCAACCGCCTGCAGCGCCCGGGTCACGGCGGATACCTGGGTGAGGACGTCGACGCAGTAGGTGTCGGACTCCACCATGCGCTGCAGCCCGCGTACCTGACCCTCGATCCGCCGTAGCCGCTTGAGGTAAGCGTCTTTGTCCTGCGTATAGCCTCGCATGCTTCAACTGTAAGGGTTTGGGCCCGCCTAAGACGTACCCGCTCGAGGTACCCTCGCGGCTTGCGCGAGGACACTATCGCGGGCTTCCTGGACCAGCTGCCCGCGCGCGTCCCCGCCCCGCGGGCGGCGGCGGGAACGGGAACTGGCCCGGAGCCGGGCGTTAGCTAGCGCGATGGCCCGTTGTGGGCCCTGCGGGGCGGGGGCGGCTAGGTTTGGCTGGGGTCTGGGCTTGGCCGGGGGTCTGGGCTTGGCCCGGGGTCTGGGCTGGGCCCGGGGTCTGGGCTGGGCCCGGGGTCTGGGCTGGGCCCGGGGTCTGGGCTTGTGCCGGAGGGCTGCGTTTGGGTTGAGGGCGCCGAGCCGAGCATGCTGCGGTAGACGGCGATCAGCGCGGCCTTCTGGTCGTCACCAAGGCGCTTGTCGGCGCGGATGGCGTCCTCGGTGTCCGGGACATCTTTATCCGTCCGCTCCCCGTCTGCTTGCACCTCGGCGGGCACCATCGCGTCGATCAGGCCGGCCTGGGCCATCAGCGTTTCCGCGGAAACGTTGAGCGCGTCGGAGAGGGCCTTGAGCACGCGGACCGACGGCTGGTGCAGGCCCCGTTCGACCTGGCTCAGGTACGGGTTGGACAGGCTGGTCAGCTCCGCGAGCTGGCGGAGCGACAGGTTGGCGCGCTTGCGCTGCTCCCGGATGAAGGCGCCGAGCACCTCCCGCTGGGCGTCCCACAGGTCCGTCACGATGCCTCCTCTCCTTCTCTCCTTGCGCTAACTATAGTGCGCGGCAGCGCCGGTGTTCCGGCGCTGCCGCGTCCGCTCGAAATCGAGCAGGCTCTTCGCGAGCTACGTAGGACTTAGAGCTACGTAGGACTTACTTGTGGCCGGACGTCGTGTCCTCGGTGCTCGGCACCAGCGAAGCGGTCGCCTTGAGTACCTCTTCAGCGAACTTGCGCTGGCTGGCGAGCAGCTGCTCGGCGAAGTCGTAGGCGCTTGCCACGACCTCTTCGGGCTTGGGCAGCTTGCCGGCGTACGGCAGCTCGACGGCGGGGACCTTGGGAGTGATGGACTGGACGGTCTCGACCCAGGTCTTGATGGCGTCGATGACGGTCTCCTGGCTCTTGCGGACCGTGTTCAGCAGCTCGTTCTGCAGGTCCTGCGTGGGGGTGTTAGCCATTTTCGTTACCTCCTCTTCGCTACGTGGCCTACCGGCCTTAGCGTCTTACTTGCTCGCGCCGTTCCCGGGCAGCAGCGGGGCAGTCGCCTTGACGATGTTGTTGGCGAACTTCCGCTGGCTGCTCAGCAGCTTCTCGGCGAAGTCGTAACCGCTGGCCACGACGTCCTGCGGCTTGGGCAGCTTCTCGGCGAACGGCACGTCCACCGAGGGGATCTTGGGGGTAACCGTCTGAACGGTGTCGACCATCGACTTGATCGCTTCGAGGGCCATCTCCTGGCTCTTGCGGACGATGGCAAGGAACTGGTCTTGCAGTTCCTGGGTGGGGGTGCTGGTGGTGGTCATTTTTTCCTCCTGTTTAGCTTCTACTGCTAACTATACCAAGCTGTGCTTGGTATGTCAAGCAGCCGTGCCTGGTTTATCTCGCGGCCGGGTGGCCGATGCGGCTGGCGCCTCAGCTGGCCGCTGAGCCGGTGCCGGTGCCGGTGCCGTGCTCTTCGGCGCGCGCCGGGGGGTGGCCGGCTTCGGCGCGCTCTTGGGCGCCGCGGGCTTGGACGCGCTCTTTGCGGCCGCGGGCTTCGGTGCGGCCTTGGCGGCCGCGGCCGGGGCCTTGCGGGCGGTTGTCGCCGGGGCCTTCGGCTTGCTGTTCACGACGGCGGGCTTCGGCGTGGTTTCTGCCACAGCCGCGCTGGCCGCCCTGGCGGTTTCGGCCACAGCCGTGCTGGCCGCCCTGGCGGTCTCGGCAACAGCCGTGCTGGCCGCCCTGGCGGTCTCGGCGGCTGCCTTGTCGGCCGCCCTGGCGGACTCGGCGGCTGCCTTCACTGCCGCCCTGGCGGTCTCGGCCAGCGCGGCCTCCTGGGCCGCCGCCGCCTTCTTGGCCGCCGCGGCGGCGTCGTTGCTGGCCTGGCCTTCCCAGGCACGCTTGGTGTTGCCCGGAATCAGCGGCACCGTGGCCTCAAGCAGGTCCTCGGCGAACTTCCGCTGGAGGGCGAGCAGATGCTCGGCGAAGTCATAGCCGCTGGCCACGACGTCCTCCGGCTTGGGCATTTGCCGGCAAACGGCACGGTGACCGACGGCAGCCTGGGGAACCGGTCCGCGAGCGGCGTGCTGACCGACGGCAGCTTCGGGGTGACGGTTCGGACCGTGTTGACCCAGGTCTTTATCGCGCGAAGCACGGTCTCCTGACTCTTCCGCGTCGCGGTCATGATCTCCTCTTGGAGGTCCCGCGTGGGGGTGCTAGCCATGGTTTTTGCCTCCTCATACATGTCTCTTTTGCTAAGTTTACCAAGCATGGTTGAGATGTCAAGCGCCATGCTTGACATACAAAGCGGCGCAGGCGGCTTGCTCGTGAGTGCAGGGCGACTGGCTCGCTGCAGCGCGGCTCGCTCGCGGGCGGTTCGGCCGGGCGGTTCGGCATCGTTTGCGCCTACCACCTAAGGGCCGGGGCAACCCAGAATCCAGGGGTAAATCAGGTACTTGATAGCCAGAAGGAGGCTTCATCGGCAGGGTGGCTGACCGGTTCGTGCCCGGGCTGCGGCTGGCGGGCGAGTTCTACGCCGAAGCCGTCCAGGTCATCGACAGCACCCCCGCCCTAGGCGATCTCCGCTGCCCAAGGGCCGTCATCACCGCATCCTGAGGCCAAATCCACGGCGGTATCTTCACACCCGCTCACCATCACGAGACTCGGCTGCTACCGGATTGAGATATGTCGGTCCTGGGGGAAACTGATACCCAGACCTAATGTTGGGGTATTAAGCGCTTAGCGGGGCGGCAAATCATGCCCCGGAACGCGTGCGGAGGTCAGGGATGCGACGCCTGTGGATGCCTTTGCTGCTCGTCCCGATCATCGCGGCGGCCGCGCCCACCGCGGCCTGGGCCTCGCCGAGCGGCGCCCGCGGCCGGAACGGCACACGCGGCCCGGTCGGCGGACACGGCCCGGACAGCGCCCGCCGCGGCGGGCCGTGCCCTGCAGCCGGGCATGAGCGGTGCGGCGGTCAAGGCGCTGCAGCGGCGGCTGGCCGCGCTGAAGTATTACCCGGGCTCGATCGACGGGCAGTTCGGCGCCAACACCCTCGAGGCCGTGTGGGCGTTCGAGGAGGTGCAGGGGCTGCCGGCGCACAATTACGTGACCTCCGCGATGAAGCGGGCGCTGGCCCACCCGCGGGCGCCCCGGGTGCTCGTCCGGCACGGCGGCGCCAACCGGGTCGAGATCAGCCTGTCACGCGAGGTCCTGGTCCTCTACCACAACAACCGGGTCGAGCTGATCAGCCACGTCTCGACCGGGGGCCATTACTACTACTGCTCCCCTGGTGGCGGCTGCGGTTACGCGGTCACCCCGACCGGCAACTACAAGACGGTCGTGTTCATGGCCGGCTGGGTCCAGGTCCCGCTGGGCGAGATGTACAACCCGGTGTTCTTCATCGGCACCGCGTTCGCGATCCACGGCGACACCGACGTGCCGCTGGCGCCGGTCTCGCACGGCTGCGTACGGATCCCGATGGACATCGCCGCCTTCTTCCACAAGCTGGTGCACGTCCCGGGCGAGCCGGTCTACATCCGCTAGCACGGCCAGGGCGAGAACGGCCAGGACGGAACGGCCAGGGCGCGATCAGCGCCGGGTTCACGGCGTAATTCCGCCGGGCTTGGCCTCGTGCACCATCGCCAGCGAGCGGGAGAGCTCGATGCAGCCGACAGCGATGGCGAGCACGGCGACGATTTCGATGACGAGCAGCCAGCCGCCGGTGTTCACCTCCTCGCCGAGGACGGTCACCCCGTAGCAGGCGCTGATCAGCGCGTCGCCGAGGGTGAGCGGTGGCTGGACGGCGACCAGCGAGCCGGCCTGCAGGGCGTTCTGCAGAAGGAACAGGGCGCCGACCCCGGCGACCGCCGTCGCGTACAGCTGCCAGGAGCTGAAGAACGCCCCGACCCCGTGATCCAGGGCCGCCACCGCGCTCTTCAGCAGCGTCGCGGTCAGCGCGTAGCCGCAGGCGGCGGCCAGCCCGAACGCCGCGCCGCGCGCGTTGCCCCGGGTCCGCACCCCCACGGTGATCACCACCGCCTGGAAGATGCCGGTCACGATCAAGGCCGCTACCCACACTCTGGGGCTGGCGTTGGTCCCGCCGCCGGACGGCGCGGCGGCGGCGAGTCCTCCCCCGAGAGCCACCGTGACTAGGCCGACGGCCCACCAGGTCCTCCGCGGCAGCTTGCGATGGGCCAGCCTGCTCGCCACCAGCAGGGTAAACGGCAACTCGATGATAAAGATGGGCTGCACCAGCGCGACCGGGCCGGTGGCCAGCGCGGTCGCCTGACACACCGCGGCCAGGACCACCATCCCGATGCCGGCCAGCCATACCTTGCGCCTGATCAGGTAGCCGAACAGGGACAGGTGCAGCGCCTTAGCGGCCGGCGCGGTCGAGGCAGCTATCCGCTGGAAGACCGACGCCAGGCCGTTGAGCAGCGCCGTAAGCAGCGCGAACAAAACCGACACCACCGCGGCATCCTAGCCGCATCAACAGCCAGGTCGGTAGCGGCACCGGCCGGCCCGGCCGTCTGGGCCTGCCGCCCGGGGTGCGACGCGCCGGTTACCGCGATCAGGCAGGGCAGGCCGGGGCGTCGGAGGCTCGCGGCGGGTGGGTGTCCGGGCTAGGGGGCGGGGACGCGGAAGATGCGCAGCTGCAGGGCCAGCGTCGCGTAGTAGCCGACCAGGGCGGACAGCTCCACGAGGGCCTGCTCGCCGAGCACCGCGACCGCGGTGTCGTACTCCTGGTCGTCCAGGTCGGGGGTATTTGGGTCCGGGCCGGTCAGGGCACGTACCACCGAGTAGGCGACCTGCTCCTGCTTGTCGGCGAAGCCGGGATCGGTGCCTGCCCCGAGCGTCTGGATCTCGGCGTCGGTGAGCCCCGCATCGCGGCCGATCGGCTCGTGCGAGGCGCGCTCGTAGCCGCTGTCCCAGGCTTGCGCCACCATCAGGATCGCCATCTCCCGGATCCGGGGCGCGAGCTGGGTGCGGAACCTGATGGCCGCGCCGAGCTCCTGCAGGCAGTGGCCGACGGACGGGGCGTAGAGCATCGCGTTGAACGGGCCGGCCAGGCCGCCCGCGCCGCTGGACAGGGCGACCGCGCGCGGCCCCTGGCCGCGCGGGCCGCCCAGGATCTCCCGGTACAGGTCCAGTTGCTCGGGGGTCATCTCCTCCGAGGACAGGACGGCAAGGCGCATCGGCATTCCCTCGCTTTCATCTCGAGGGGTTATCTGCCCACCGTGGCCAGGGCATGCACGCCGGGCCGTTCGGGATTGATGATCTTATGTGCTTGTCCGGCCGCGGCGGGCCAGCGTGTCGACGGTGACGGCGGCGAGCAGGACGGCCGCGGTCCATATGTACTGGGCGGCGGCGCCCAGGCCGAGAAGCTGAAGGCCGTTGTAGATGACGGCGACGATGACCCCGCCGAGGACCGCGCCCAGCATCTTGCCGCGGCCGCCGAACAAGCTAACCCCGCCGATCACCGCGGCGGCGACCGCGTACAGGACGTTCTGGCCGCCCGGGACGTTGGTGGAAACCGAGCCGAGGTAGGAGGCGTAGACGATGCCCATGATGCCCGCGGTCAGCCCGGCCAGCACGAACGCGGCGACCCGGATCCGGCTCAGGTTGATCCCGGCCCGCCTGGCCGCCTCGGCGTTGCCGCCGATCGCGTAGAAGTACCGGCCGGAGCGGGTCCGGCCGAGCAGGAAGCTGTAGGCGACGACGATCACCAGGATCAGCAGCACCACCCACGGCACGCCGCGCACCACGACGGTAGCGTGTGGTCAATGGGCTTGACTAGGGAGAGGAGCGCGCCGTGCTCGTCGCGTTTTCCGTTACGCCGCTCGGCACCGGGGAGGCGGTCGGCGAGGTGGTGGCGGAGGCCGTCCGGGTGGTTCGGGACAGCGGGCTGCCGAACCAGACCGACGCCATGTTCACCACCATCGAGGGTGACTGGGACGAGGCCATGGCGGTGGTCAAACGGGCCGTGGACGCCGTCGCGGCCCGGGCGCCGCGGGTCAGCCTGGTGCTCAAGGCGGACATCCGGCCGGGCGTGACCGGAGCGCTGACCGCCAAGGTCGAGGCCGTGGAGCGCTACCTCCAGCCCTGAAGTCAGGTCTCGCACGATCGAATCGGAATACCCGTCATAGCGGGCACAGCGATCCACGATGAGGGCGGCCGGGCTCCCGCGGGGGTCAGCGCACGCCGAGGAGGCGGAGCAGGGCGGTGGTGGCCGCGGCGGCGATGACGACCACCAGGAACGGGGCCTTGCGCCAGGCCAGGACCCCGGCGAGCAGCACCCCGGCCGGGCGGGCGACGCCGGAGAAGCCATGCCCCTGGGTCAGCGCGGTGGTGGCCACCAGGGCCGCCAGCATTGTCACCGCGGCGGCCTCGAGCAGCTTCCTGGCCCGGGGCGGGAAGCTGATCCGCGCGCGCAGCAACTGCCCGGAGAGCCGGAAGGCGTAGGTCCCGGCGGCCAGGGTGGCCATGCCGGCCACAACCAGGGTGCTGTCCTTCACCGGGCCTGCACCGGGTGCTCACCGGATTTCCGGCCGGCCTGCGGGGGCGCCTCGGCTGGTCGCTCCCGGACCAGCAGGAGCACCGCCGCCAGGGCCAGCAGCACGGGCAGCCCGGCGGGCAGGAAGGGGGTGGTGGCCAGCGCGATGGCCGCCCCGGTCAGCGCGGCCCGCAGGGTCATCCGGTCCCGCAGGTCCTTGACGATCAGCGCCAGGATCACCGCCGGGAACATCGCGTCCAGGCCGAACGCATTCGTGTCGTGCACCGCGGAGCCGATCAGCGCGCCGAGGACCGCGCCGCCCGGCCAGCAGACCAGCACGCCGAGGCCGCAGGCCCAGTAGGCGGCCCGCTTGCGCGGGAGATCCTGCTGGGCCAGTGCGAAGACCACGCTCTCGTCGTTCATCACGTGCGTGCCGATCAGCCGCCGCCAGCCCTGGCCGGTCACGGCGGGCAGGGCCAGGCCGTACGGCAGGTGACGGGCGTTCACCAGCAGGCCGGCCAGCGCCGCGGCGATGGGGCTGCCACCCGCCGCGACGATCCCGACGAACAGGAACTCCGACGCGCCGGCCAGCACGAGGACGCTCTGCGCGGCGGGCACCCAGAGCGGGAACCCGGAGGCGACCGCGATGGCCCCGTAGGACAGGCCGATGAAGAAAACAGCCAGGCAGGTCAGCCCCACGTCAACCAGCACAGCATCAGTCAGCACGCCGCGCTTTAGAGTTCTCCCTATCGAACTCATGGAGCCTATTCTGGACACCAACCCGTCGTTCGTCAAAACGAACGGATGAACTTATATGACGAACATCGAGCCTCCCACGTCGGCGAAGGCGCCGCTCGAGGTCATCGCGGCCTCGCTGCGCCGGGAGCGCCGCCAGTCCGGGCTGTCGCTCACCGAGGTCGCCCGGCGGGCCGGCATCGCCAAGTCGACGCTGTCCCAGCTGGAGTCGGGCACCGGCAATCCCAGCCTGGAGACGCTGTGGGCCATCTGCGTCGCGCTGGACGCCCCGTTCTCCCGGCTGCTCGACCCGCCGCGCCCGCCCATCCTGCTGATCCGCGCCGACGAGGGCCCCACGGTCGCCGCGGCCGAAGCCGACTACCAGGCCACCCTGCTCGCCGCCTGCCCGCCGGGCGCGCGGCGCGACGTGTACCGGATCGTGGCCGAGCCCGGGCACGCGCGCGCGTCCGAGCCGCACATGCCCGGCGTGGTGGAGCACGTGGTGATCGGGGCCGGCCGCGCCCTGGTCGGGGTGGCCGGCGAGCCGACGGAGCTGCGGCCGGGCGACTACATCCGCTACCCGGGCGACGTGCCGCACGTATTCGAGGCGCTGGAGCCAGGGACCCAGGCGGTGCTCGTCTCCGAGCACACCTAGATTTACGCTGGGATCTAGTTACGCTGGGGCTTCCGCGGGCACCTGCTCGATCAGGGCGGCCAGCCCGGCCTCGTCGAGCAGGTCGGCGGGACGGACGGTCTGGTCGTGGGCGACGTAGTAGAACGCCGCCCGGACTTGGCTGACCGCGACGCCCGCCAGGGCGGCCCAGGCGAGCCGGTAGGCGGCGAGCTGGACAGACACCGCATGCCGTTCGGCTTCGGACCTGGGCGGCTGGCCGGTCTTCCAGTCGACCACGTCGTAACCGCCCCCGGGTGCGTCGCCGAACACCGCGTCGATCCGGCCGCGGACCAGCCGGTCACCGATGAGGGTCTCGAACGGGACCTCGACCGCCTGGGGCCACCGGTCCGCCCACTTACCGTGCTCGAACCGGGACCGGAGCGCGGCCAGGTCGCCTTCTCCGGGCGCGTCGTCGTCCTGCGGCCCGAACAGCGCGTTGTCGTCGATGAGCAGCTGCTGGCCGTAGCGCTGCTCCAGCCACTGGTGGAAGGCCGTGCCCCGGCGCGCCTGACTGGCCGGCGGCCGCGGCATGGGGCGGCGGACCTGCCGGGCGAGCTCGGCCGGGTCCCGGGCCAGCGACACCAGCGACGACACCGACAGCCGGGCGGGCAGCACCACCTGGGTCGCGCCGTCGCCGCGGCGCTGGGCCCGCTCGGCCAGCAACAGCCCGGCGTCCCGGTCCCACGCCGCCACCAGGTCCCGATCCGGTTGGCTCAAGGGGGGCTCTGGAGGGCTCGTCCGCCCGGCTAGCACTCCTTCCACCAGGGACGCGGCCTCCCGGACGGCCTGGTAGTGCCGCCCCGCCGGGGTGGCCGGCCAGTCCGCCGCGTCCACCTCGGCGAGCAGCGGGTTCTCCGCGTCGGGTTCGGGGGCGGGCGCCCAGGCCGAGACCTGGGCCACGCCGGACCGGCGGACCTCCTCCAGGAACGGCGAGGGCCCGAGGCGGCTGCTGCCGCCCTCGCCCCACCAGTAGCCCGAGCAGCCCAGCCAGAACGCCGCCCGGGTGGCCGCCACGTACATCAGGCGGCGCTCCTCGGACAGGTCGCGGGCCGCGCACGCCTCGCCGAAGGCCTCCAGCGAGGCGGCGTCGAGCCCGAGGAGCTCGGGCAGGTCGCCCGCGTCCCCGCGCAGGCCGAACGGGATCAGCCGCGGGTTGTCCGTCCACCGGGTGGACACCCGGGGCCGGGCCGGGAACACCTGCGACCGCTCCCCCACCGCCAGGCCGGGCACGAACACGGCCGGCCACTGCAGGCCCTTAGCCGCGTGCACGGTCAGCAGCTTGACCGAGTCCGACTCGCCGACCCGCCCGGTCTCCAGGCCGAACTCCTCCTGCTGGGCCGCGGTCAGGTAGGCCAGAAACGCGCCGAGGGTCGGCTCGGACCCTTCGCCGGTGAACGCGTCCGCCACGTCGGTGAAGGCGTCCAGGTCGGCGCGCGCCGCGACCGGGTCGACCCCGGGCCGCGCGGCGACCTCGATGTCCAGGCCGAGCACGCGCTCCGCCTCCGCGGTCAGGTCGGCGAGCGGCCGCCCGATGTGCGCGCGCAGCCGCCGCAGCTCACCGGCCAGCGCGTGCATCCGCGCGTAGCCGGCCCGTGAGTAGCCGCCGGGTTCGCCCAGGTCGTCGAGCGCCTCGACCAGGCTGCCGGTCTCCGCGGTGAGGTCGGTGATGGCCTCGGCGAGCGCGTCCGAGGCGTCCTGGCCCGGGGGCGTCCTGGCCCGGGGGGTCCTGGCCCGGGGGTCCTGGCCCGGGGGGTCCTGGCCCGGGGGGTCCTGGCCGGGCGGGCCCGGCGGCTCGGCGGTGGGCGCCCGGCCGTCGCCCTCGCCGCGGGCCAGCGCCCGGGCGCGGCGGCCGAGCGCGACCAGGTCGCGCGGTCCGATCCGCCAGCGCGGCCCGGTGAGCAGCCGGGCCAGCGCGTCGGAGGCGCCCGCGTCGTGCAGCACCCGCAGCGTCGCCACCACGTCCTGCACCTCGGGCACCGCGAGCAGCCCGCCGAGCCCCACCACCTCGACCGGGATGCCGCGGGCCTCCAGGGCGTGCCGCAGCGGCACGAACTGCGACCGCTTCCGGCATAGCACGGCGATGTCCGACGGCCGCACCCCGGTCGCGCGCCGCTCCGGACTCGGGGGCTGGGGCCAGGGCTGCCCGTCGGGCGCGCAGCCGGGCTCGCCGGCCAGCAGCACGGCGGCCTGCGCGGCCACCCACTCGGCCTCGTCCAGGATCGTCTCAAGCAGGGCGCACGCTACCGTGCCCCGCGCGGACCGATCCGGCGCGGAGGTCAGCCGGGGCACGTCGGGCGCCTCGTACCGCAGTTCCTCCTGAATGGCCGCGGCCGCGTCGAGCACCTGCGCGGAGTTGCGGAAGCTGGTGGACAGCTGGAGCACCGGGGCCGGACCCGAGGGCGCCGAGGCCCCGAACGGCCGGACCCGGGCCACCACCGGGAAGTCGGCGGTGAACCGGCGCAGGTTGCCCGCGCTCGCGCCGCGCCAGCCGTAGATGGACTGGCACGGGTCACCGACCGCGGTCACCGGATGCCCGCCGCCGAACAGCGCCCGCAGCAGCACCAGCTGGGCGTGGCTGGTGTCCTGGTACTCGTCGAGCAGGACCACCTGGTAGCGGGCGCGCTCGGCCGCGCCGACCTCCGGGTGCCGGCTGGCGATCCGGGCCGCCAGCGCCACCTGGTCCCCGTGGTCGAGCACCTCGCGCGCCGCCTTGGCCGCCGCGTACCGGCCGACCAGCGGCAGAAGCTGCTCCCGGGCGCGCTGGGTGGAGATTATCTTCCGAACGGCCACCGGTATCCGCCCCGGCAGCGCATCATGCTCGGCGGTGAGCCACAGCCCCACGGCGGTGACGTCCGCGGTGTCGCGCAGGTGCTCGGACAGGTCGCCGGCCAGTTCGAGCACGGCGGCGGTGACCGTCTGCGGTGTCCAGATGATCTCGTCCATCGGCCCGTCGTAGGCGGCCACGATCTGCGCCGCGAGCTGCCAGGACAGCGCGGGGGTGATCAGCCGCATGGACGGCTCGAGCCCTTCGCGCAGGGCGTTGTCGCTGACCAGCCGCCCCGCGTAGGCGTGGTAGGTGCCGATCACCGGGTCCCCGCCGAACGGGTCCTCGGACCCGGCGGCCTCGGCCGCGCTGGGAGGCTTGGTGGCCCCGAGGCCCGCACGGCGCAGTCGCTCCAGCCGGGAGCGCACCCGGTCGGCGAACTCGGCCGCGGCCTTCCTGGTGAAGGTGAGGCCGAGCACCCGGTCCGGGCGGACCATCCCGTTGGCGACCAGCCAGACCAGCCGCGCCGCCATCGTCTCGCTCTTGCCCGAGCCCGCGCCCGCGATCACCGCCAGCGGGCCGAGCGGCGCCGAGATCACCGCTGCCTGCTCCGGCGTCGGCTCGGGTAGCCGTAGCAGCCGGGCCAGCTGCGCTGGTCCGATGGGGGCCGGGCCGGGCCGGGTCACGGGGTCACCTGCTCGCCCTCCGGGTTGACCGGGCAGCAGGAGGCGACCGGGCAGGTGCGGCAGCCGGGATTCACCCGGGCCTGGAAGACAGGCCCGGCCATGCCGGCCGCGACGGTCTCCACCAGGTCCTTGGCCCAGCCCGGTTCGTCGTCCTCGGCCAGCGCGCCCTGCCGCTGCACCTTGGCCCGCAGCGTCACTCCGGCCGCCTTGCCGACCTGGACGAGCTCGGCACCGCCCGGCTCGGCCAGGCCGAACCGCTCGAACGCGCCGAGCAGCACGGCCAGCTGGTAGACGCCGAGCTGCGGGTGCCGGCCGAGCTCGTCCTCGCGCGGCGCGCTGCCGCCGGTCTTCAGGTCGACGACGACGGCGCGACCCTGATCGTCCGATTCCAGCCGGTCCACCCGCCCGGTGATCTCCACCTGGCCGACCCGGACCTTGAGGGCCTGCTCCACCGCGACCAGGTTGCGCGGGTTCGCGGCGTGCCAGTCGAGGAACCGGCGCACCATGCGCTCGGCCAGCGCCCGCTGCTTGGCGCTGTACCAGGCGCTCCCGAAGTCGAGATGATGCCAGATTTCATCGATGCGATCAGCCACGGCCCGTTCGGTGGCACCGTCGGCAGCCAGTACGGCGGCCGCGTGGATCACCGTGCCCAGGTGGCGCAGGACGTCCGACCGCCCCGCGCCGACCGCGGCCTCGAGCAGCCAGCGCAGCCCGCACCGGGTGAACGACTCGACCTGGGAGGGGGACAGCCGGACCGCCTCCCCGCCGGTCACGATCGGGCCGGCGTCGGACAGCTCGGTCAGCGCATACCACTCCCGCGGGTGCGCCGCGCGGACCCCGGCGGCGGCCAGCCGCGCCAGCTGCACCGCCGCGGCCTGCCGGACGGCGGGCGGGCGGGCGGTGTCGGACGCGGCCCGGCGCAGGTCGGCGACCAGCGCGGGCATGGACAGCCAGCGGTGCCCGCCGTGCGTCTCGGCGACCCGTTCGACACCGATGTCGTCGCCCGCCAGCTCGGTCAGGAACCGGGACGGGCGCTGGTCGCCAGCCGAATTGGACACTGTGTCGCCGCCCGCCGCGGTGACGATGAGCCGCCGCCGGGCCCGGGTGACCGCCACGTAGAACAGCCGGCGTTCCTCGGCCAGCAGCTTGGCGGACAGCATGGCGGCGTCCACGTCGGCGCCGATGCCGCTGCCCGGCCCGAGGTCAGGGCGACCCGCGTGCACCGCCTCGGCCAGTTCACCGGCGCCGAGCAGGGACCCGCGCATCCGCAGGTCCGGCCAGGTCTCCTCCTGGACGCCCGCGACCACCACGACGTCCCACTCCAGGCCCTTGGACCGGTGCGCGGTCAGGATGCGGACGCAGTCCTCCCGGACGGCCCGCTCGGCCAGGGTGTCACCGGCGATCTCCTGCCCGGCCAGGCTGTCGGCGAACAGGCCGGGCACGCCCGGCGGCATGGTGTCGGCGAAGTGCCCGGCCTTGTCGAACAGGGCCAGCACCGCGTCCAGGTCCCGGTCGGCGGCCGCGCCCGCCGGGCCGCCCGCCGCGCTGACCTGCTGCCACTGCGCCGCCAGGCCAGAGGCGTCCCAGATGGCCCAGAGCACGTCCTCGGCGCTGCCGCCTTTCTTGATGGCGTCCCTGGCCGTGGCGAGCAGCCCGGCGGCGCGCCGGGCCGGCCCGGCCACCCGGTCCGGGACCACGGCCAGGTCCCGCGGGTCGAGCAGGGCGTGCGCGAGCATGTCGGTGTTCTTCGGGTTCTCCGGATCTGCGTCCGCCAGCAGATGCAGCGACCGGCGCAGGCGGCGCAGCCCGAGGGCGTCGGTGCCGCCGAGCGGGCCGCAGAGGAGCTCGGCGGCAGTCTGCTCGTCCAGCTCGGCCGGGCGCAGCGCGCAGCGCAGCAGCATCAGCAGCGGCCGGGTGCCGGGCTCGTCGGCCAGCGGCAGCTCGTCCCCGGCCACGGCGACCGGGACGTTGGCCGCGGTCAGCGCCCGCCGCAGCAGCGGCACCTGCCGGGCTGCCGAGCGCACCAGGACGGCCATCGAGGACCAGGGCACCCCGTCGGCCAGGTGAGCGCGGCGCAGCGTGTCGGCGACCAGCGCGGCTTCCTGGGTCGAGCTGTCCGCCACCAGGATGCGGATCTCGCCGGGCGGGGCGCCGGGCACCGGAACCAGGTCACGGTGGGTGCCCGAGCTACGGTGGGCCGGGGCGCCTGGGGCGGGGGCGCCTTGGGCCGGGGCGCCTTGGGCCGGGGCGCCTTGGGCCGGGGCGCCTTGGGGCGGCGGGCGCGGCCGGGGCTGCGGGCAGCCGGCGGGCCACCCGGCGGGACGCGGCCAGCAGGACCGGGCCGCTGCGGCGGCAGGCGCGCAGCGCCACCACCGGCGCCGGCTGGCCGGCCGCGGTCCGGAACCGGTCCGGGAACTCGGTGAGCGCGCGCACGTCCGCCCCGCGGAACGCGTAGATGGACTGGTCCGGGTCGCCGACCGCGATCAGCTCGCGGCCATCCCCGGCCAGCGCCATCAGCAGCGACTCCTGGGCCGGGTCGCTGTCCTGGTACTCGTCGACCAGCACCACGTCGTAGGCGCCGCGCTCGCGCTGCCTGGTCTCCTCGCGGCCGAGCAGGGCGGCGGCGATGCGGACGATCTCCGCGTAGTCGTAGGCCGGGACCGGCGCGAGGTCGAAGCGCGCCGCGTACCGGTCCAGGAACGCGGCGGCCGCCATCCAGTCGTCGCGGTCCCGGTGCTTGCCCAGCTGGCGCAGCCCCCGGCCGTCCAGGCCGCGCTCGGCCGCGCGCAGCAGCAGGTCGCGCACCTCCTCGGCGAACCCCCGGGTGGCCAGGGCCGGCCGCAGCCGCTCCGGCCAGCGGGCGCCGCCGTCCTGGGCCTCGCCGCGCAGCATGCGGCGCACCTCGAGGAGCTGCTCGGGCGCGGAGAGCAGCCGCGGCGGCTCGTCGCCGGCCAGCACGAACTCACGGCGCGCCAGCGCGTAGGCATAGCTGTGGAAGGTCACCGCCAGCGGCTCGCGGGTGGTCCGGCACAGCCGGGCGGTGATGCGCTCGCGCAACTCGGCCGCCGCCTTACGGCTGAACGTGAGAACCAAGATCCGCTCGGGAGAAATGCCGCGCCGCTCGATACGGTCGGCTACCGCGGCCACGATCGTGGTCGTCTTGCCGGTACCGGGTCCGGCCAGCACCAGCAGCGGGCCGCCCGCGTGGTCCACCACCTGCTGCTGCGCCTGGTCCAGGCGCGGCGCCTTGTCCGCCGCCAGGGGCCGGCGGACGAGGCGGTACGCGGGTGCGTGGGCTTGGTCCATCAGTACCGATTCCAGCAGACGGCACTGACATTTCACGGCTGATCCGGGGAACAGCCAGCGTGTCGCGGCGGGGTTCCGCAGCGGGTACCGGGCGTTATGCGGAGCGGGTACCGGGCGTTATGCGGAGCGGGTACCGGGCGTTATGCGGAGCGGGTACCGGGCGTTATGCGGAGCGGGTACCGGGCGTTATGCGGAGCGGGTGCGGGGACTTGGTTCCGCCCCGTCACCGCGCGACCCGACTGCCCCAGAAACCCCGCCAGCCTCACGACGGCCGCGTGACGGTCCCGGGCGTGGCCGGCATGATGTGACAGCGTGCCGGTAGGAGCCGGCATGATGTGACAGCGTGCCGGTAGTAGCCGGCATGATGTGACAGCGTCGTGGTGATGCCTAGGGGGTACCGGGCCAGCGGGCGCGGCGCATGTCGACCCGGACGGGCGGGCGGGCCGAGCGGAGCGGGGTGCCTTCGGCTAGGTAGTGCTGGAGCGCCACGCTGTCGTGCCCGGGGGCGGGGGTACCGTCGGCGTGAATCACCCGCCACCACGCCACCGCGCTGCCGTAGACGGCCATCACCCGGCCGACCTGGCGTGGTCCTCGCCCGATGGCCAGGTACTCGGCGATGTCGCCGTAGGACATCACCCAGCCGGGCGGGATCGAGTCCACCACATCCAGCACATGGCTGGCGAAGTCGTCGACCGGCGGCGATCCGTCGCCGTCGCCGCGCGTCACCGGTTCGCCCGGTCCGCTGAGCGCCGGAGCACGGCCAGCCGGGTCCCGGCCACGGCGATCAGCACCAGCGAGGTCAGCGCGAGCAGCGCGAACAGGACGAGCGGGCCCGAACCGCGCGGGCGGACCGGCTCCTGCGCGAGCGCGCCGTGATACTTGACGGTGGCCTTGACGCTGGTCTCCGCGGGCCGGGCGCCCGCCAGTCTCCCGGCCATGGTCAGGGCGGCAGCCGCGTCCACGATGCCGAAACCCACCTGGCTGTCGTAGCCGCCGGCGGCCGGTCCGTGGTCGTCGAGGTCAGCGCGCTGGCCACCAGGTCGGGCGCGAGGTCCGGATACCTGGACTTGATCAGGGCGGCCACCCCGGCCACCAGCGCACAGGCCGGGCTGGTGCCGCTGACCCACCAGTACTGCCCGTCCCGGCCCTGGGCAGGCACCAGCACCCCGGGCGCCGCCACCTGGACGGAGAGGTTCTCGCTGGAGAAGCCGGCCACCGCTCCGTTGACGTCGACCGCGCCGACGCTGATCACGCCCGGGTAGTTCGCGGGGAAGGAGTAGGGCACCTGGCCGGCCCGGCTCGAGCCTGCCGGGCCGCCCGAGTTCCCGGCGGAGGCGATGACCACCACTCCGTGGTCATAGGCCTGCTGCAGCTCCGCCCGGACCGCGCCGCTCGGCGTGCTGTAGCCGATCGACATGCTGATGACCTGCGCGCCGTGCGCCACCGCGTAGCCGATCCCGTCGGCCAGCGACTGCTGGATGACGGTCTCCCGCTCCCGCTCGTAGTGGCGGTAATGCGGGTCGGCGCGATCGGGGATCACCCTAATCGAGAGGATACGCGCCTGCGGCGCGATGCCGATGACCCCGCTGAGGCCCTCGCCGTGCCCGTGCCCGGCGATCAGCGACGCCATCCAGGTGCCGTGCACACCCCAGTCCTTGCTGGCTGGGCTGGTGGTCACGCCGGTGTAGTCGGGACCGGTGGTGACCGATCCAAACAGGTCGCTGACGTCCGGGTTCACCCCGCTGTCGATCACCGCGACGGTCACCCCGGCGCCCCTGGTCACCGACCAGGCCGCTTCGGCGTTGAGCATGGTCAGCACCCAGTTCTGGTTACCCCGGATGCTATCGGCGGCGGCCGAGGGCGCCAGCTGCCCGCTTTCCTGCCGCACGGCCGCGGCGGCCGGGCCGGGCAGGATGGCCAGCGAGACCACGCCGACCGCGGCCAGCAAGGCGAGCCCGGGCCGCAATTTCTGGTTCAGCCGGTCCCGGTCCAGCCGGCACCATGTCAGCATCCGGGTGCTCCCGGGCAGCGCGGCGGGGCGGGGCGGGCGGCAAGCGCATGCGCGACGGAATGCGCGACGCCTCCGGCCATGCTGGTCATTTCGGCGTCGGAGTAGCTGTCGCGGGAGACCGGTACCCGTGGCCGGCTGTCCGCGTACCCGACGGCGTACATCACGACGTACGGGCCGGCCGTGAAGCTCTTGGAGATCTGCCTGTTGTAGTCGTAAAGACGGGCGCCGGTGCCGCCGAACCTGACCACCAGGACGCCGGCCTGCAGCTGGCCGCCGTGACCCGCCGCGTGCGCCGCGGCCAGCCGCGGCGGCGTCAGCCCGCTGTTGACGCTGGCGGCCGCGGTGTCGTTCGGCAGCACGGCCACGCCGATGGTCATCACGTAGCTCCGGGTGGCGTCGACGTAGGTCGCCCGGAGCACCGCCTCGCACCCGTTCCTGCGCAGCACCGCGCCGGCCGCCGAGCTGGTCACAGCCTTGGCGCAGTCGGATTCCTGGGGCGCGATGCTGATACGGAACGCGTCCAGGTCGAGCGGTGCCGCGTCCTGGAGGGTCTGGGCGGAAAGCTTGTAGGAGACCGAGGCCGGGAAGATCTGGCCGACGGGCATCGTCTGCCAGCGGCGCATGACCTCCCACGCCTCGATCTGGCGTTGCTGACTCGCGGTGAAATGCCTGGGCAGCATCTGGACAGCCACCCCGATCGCGGAAACGGCGAGCCCGACGAGACCGAGGATCAGGGCGAGGATCGCGGCGGCGCGGCGGCCTCGGCCGCCGCGACCCCGGCGACTGTCGTCCGTCTCGTCGGCATACATACCGTCACCGTGCATCCCGTCGTCCTGGCCCCGGTTACGGTATACCCCGGACACGCGGCGCCATTGGTCACCTTGTGCCTCGGGATCCGCCGTCACAAGGAAAATGGTAGGGCTAGATTCAGGCGTCTTGACTGGCCGGAGGGACCAATGCCCTGGTTTGACCTGCCATTGGACCAGTTGCGTGAATATCGCACGGATACCGCGGAGCCGCCGGACCTTGACCGGTGGTGGCGGCTGCGCCTCGACGAGGCCCGCGCCATGGCCAGTCCGCCGGTGCTGACCAGGTACGAGGCCGATATTTACGCGCCGGTGGAGGTGTACGACACGGAGTTCTCCGGGGCGGGCGGCGACCGCATCAGGGCCTGGTACCTGCAACCCGCGGGAGCCGACGGACACACGCCGGTCGTGGTGAAGTTCATCGGCTACGGCGGCGGGCGCGGCATGCCCGCCGAGCATGCGCTGCTGCCTGCTCTCGGTTACGCCGTATTGGTGATGGACACCCGGGGCCAGGGCGGCCGGTGGACCACCGGTGCCACCGGCGACCGCCAGGGCGACCCGGCCGCCGGGCCGGAAAACGCCCGGGTGATGACCAGGGGCATCGCCCAGCCAGAAAGCTACTACTACACCCGCTTGTTCACCGACGCCGTACTGGCGGTCGAGGCGGCCAGCGAGCTGACCGGCGCGCCACGGGTCGCGGTGAGCGGCACCAGCCAGGGTGGCGGGCTCGCACTGGCCAGCGCCGCGCTGATCCCGCAGGCGATCGCGGTCTGCCACGCGGACGTGCCGTTCCTGTGCGATATCCAGCGCGGCATCACGCTGGCGCCGGACGCGCCGTACACCGAGGTGCCCGAGTTCCTCGCGCACAACGTGGACCTGATTCCGGCCGCGCTCGACACCCTGCGGTACGTGGACTGCGCCCTGCTGGCCCGCCGGATCACCGGGCGCTGCCTGCTCAGCGTGGGCCTGATGGATACGGTCTGCCCGCCGTCCACGGTGTTCGCCGCGTATAACGAGATCACCGCGGGCAAGGACATTTCGGTGCACCCGTTCACCGGTCATGACGTGCCGATGGCGCACGTCGAACGACAGCTCCGTCACCTCAGGGATTTCCTGCGCTGAAGCGGGAGGCAATTGTCCCTTAAGGTGACCGGTAGCAGCGCGCTATGGATACCGCTGGGGAGGTCCTTCGTGACGGAGGGGACTGGGCACGCCATCGACCCGAACGGCGAGGCTCGCCGGGCCCTGTACGAGGCCGTGGCCGAGCACGGGCCGGAGGCCTTGTCCAACGCGGCCATCATGGACAACGTTTGCCGGGACCACCTCAGCGGCCTGCCCGGCGAGGCCGCGCTGATCGGCAGCGCGGCCCGGGCCGACGTGCCGGCGCTGCTCGGGAACCTGATCCCCCGGCTGGGCAACTACGGCGCGATCCAGTCAGCCGCGGCGACCCTGGCCGAGGAGCACCAACTGGACGTGGCGGCGTGCCTGTGGGTGGTTCGGGAGTTCGCGCGGGCGCTGGGCTATATAGCGCCGGGCCCCTCGACGGGGGGCTCCGGATCCTTCGTGGGCCTCGGCCCCCGGCCGGGCTCCGGGTCGGCCCCCCGCCCTGTGGCCGGCCCCACTCCCGTCCCGGGCACCGGTTCTGAGCAGCTCACCGCTCGGGTCGCGCGTGACTCCCGCGGACCCGGCGGAGGTGCCTTCGGCCGCCGTGGCCGCCACGGGCGCTGCCGCGGGGGCGGAGGAATCCGAGGGCGCCGGGAGCGCCAGCCCCGTGAGCGAGCCATCAGTGAACGTGGCCGCGCCAAGCCAGACATCGGTGAGCGAGGCCGCCGCGAACGAGGTCGCCGCGAACGAAGCCGCGGGAAGCGACGCGAACGAAGCCGCGGGAAGCGACGCGAACGAAGCCGCGGGAAGCGACGCGAACGAAGCCGCGGGAAGCGACGCGAGCACAAGCGCGGCGCACTCGAAGACGGGGGCGCGGAAGGGGGAGCCAGTCCGCGCCCAGCCCCTGAAGGGAGCAGCGCCGGAAGCGCAGCCAGCCTGGGCCCGGGGTACCCGGCGGCCTCGCCGCCGGGGGGGCCGCCGGGCTCGGGGTACATGGGGCCGCCGGGAGGATCGCAGGGGGCACCACCGTCGGGGGGACCCCGGCCGGGGCGGCGGTCGGAGGGGTCCTGGGTGTTCAGCCGCAACACACTGGGAATCGCCGCGGCCATCGCGCTGGTCGCCGGGTATCTGGGGGTCGCGGCGGTGGCGCACCTGAGCCCGTTCCCGGCGAAGACGGTGGCGGCGACCGCGTCCCAGTCCCCCAGCACAGGGACGAGCGCGAGTACGAGCCCGACCCAGAACGGGTCACCGGATGCGTCCCCCGACCCGAGCCCGACGTCGGACTACCAGATCCTGCTGACCAAGATCCCCCGCGCGGTGCTGAGCCAGAACAACTGCCGCAACGCGGGCACGGCGGTCGGCGCGATCGCGGTGAGCCAGTGCGCTCGTCTGCACGGCCTAGCCGCCGGGACCATCTTCTACTACCTGTTCCCCAGCTCGGCCGCGACCGCCACCGGGTTCAGCAACTTCCTCAAGACCGAGAAGTTCAGCAAGAGCCGGGAGTGCACGACCAGCAACAAATTCACCGACTTCCTCACCGAGTGCGAGTCGGCTTTCACCAGCACGACACCGAACGTGACCGGCACGATCGCGGAGTACGTCAACACCAGTAGCGAGCCCATCATCGTCACCAGCGACAGCCAGCAGAAGGTCATGGCCGTCATGGTCGGGACGAACGCTGGCGACCTGCTGGCGTACTGGAGGCAGCTGAACTGGGTCGTGCCGTAAGGCGGCCTCAGGTCTGGCTGGGCGGTTTCGCGCTGTTCCCGGTCCCGGTGACGAACCGCCAGATGCCCCACGCGCCGGCGATCAGACCGCCGATCACGATGATGGCGACGTGACTGGCCGCGCCGATGATCAGCAGCAGAATCCCGAGGCCGAATACGATCGCGCCGACGGCCGGCCCTGGCTGCGGCTTCCTGGCCGGGGCGGGGGACGGGATGCGGGCACGGGCGGCCCGGGCGCGGGCGGCACAGCCCCCTGAGGCGCGTATCCCAGCGGCATGGGCGGCTGCGGCACGGACCCGTGGTATCCCGGCCTGGGCGGCCCCTGAGGCTGAGCTGACGGCGGCAAGGACCACCAGGTGGTGCTGCCCGGCGGCACCATCGTCTGCCGCAGGTGCGGCATGGGCCCGGTGCCGGCGTTGCCGAGCGGCGCGGACAGCGGCGGCGGCGCGGGCAGCGTGGGGCCCGGCAATGCCCCGGGCCGCGCCGGAGTGCCCGGCGGCACGACGCCCGGCGGCCCGACGCCCGGCGGCACGACGCCCGGCGGCACGACGCCCGGCGGCACGACGCCCGGCGGCACGACGCCCGGCGGCGCGGCCGCAGACGACGCGGCCGCCACAGGCGGGGCCGCCGCGGGTGAGGCCGGCTGGGACCAGGGCCGGGACGGCGGCGGCGCCATGGCCGCGGACCCGGTGCCGGACGCCGGCTTCTGCTCCCACCAGGGCTGCGCCGCCGGGAACTGCGGCCGCGCCGGGCGGGCTGCCTGCTGGTCCAGGGTCACCTCCAGGCTCTTGTCGGACACCCAGTCCGGATCACAGCACTGCTGCAGCCGCCGGACGAGCACGTCGACTTGCGGGTCCCCCAGCGCGGCCAGCTGCTTCCAGGCTTCGGTCTTGAACGGCGGGAAGAAGTCGTTCTTGGCGAAGAGCAGGTTCTTGGAGTTGTAGAGCGCCAGCCAGAGTCCGGGATCCCGGCCCAGCGCGACCAGCGACAGGTAGATGACCAGAGCGGAGAAGGTATCCAGCCAGCGATCCCAGACGTGCCGCAGCGGATGCTGGTAGTTCGGGTGGCCGAACTCGGTGGGCGGGGCCTGCCCGGCCAGCTGCGGAATCCAGACCCCGTCGAAGTCGACCAGGCGAAGCTGCCCCTCCTGGTCGACCATGACGTTGCCGTGCTGCAGGTCGCCGTGGGCGAATTCGCTGCGCTGCAGCAGCGCGACCAGCTCGCGCCAGCGGCCGGCCAGCGTGGTCAGAGCGGCGGCGTTGGACCCCGCCACCAGATAGTCCACGTACTCGTTGAGCGTCCGGCCGTCGATCCATTCCATGGTCAGCACCGGCCAGGTCGCCCGGTTGACCATGATCGCCGCGTCGAGCCAGGTGGTGCCCGACACGTACGGGCTCAGGTCATGGCCGGCCAGGTAGGCGTCCAGCGCGCTGTACCGGTCCCGGCTGGAGGCGTCGTTCCTGATGTAGCAGCGCAGCGCCTGGGGCCTGCCCTCCACCGCGGCCTGGAACACCACGGCGCTGCTGCCCCGGGCCAGCGTCGGCCCGAGGCTGTCCCAGACGAACTCGGCGGCCTGGAGCTTCGGCACGGTGAAGGTCCGGGCCGGCGCCTGCACCGCCTTGTAGTAGTCGCCCGCGGCCGGGTAGGTGCCCGGGGCGAGATGGCCGGTCACCGGCACGCCAAAAGGAAGGCGGGCTGGCCGGCCAGCATCCGCAGGCGCATGAGCGTCACGTCGTCGTTCTTCATCCTCTTAGCGCTGTTCTGCTCTCTGCGTTGATCCGCGACCAGCCGGGCGAATACGTCGGGATGCGCCAGCGTGGTCAAAGTGTCCCAGACCTTGGCCTCGCCCTGCTCGATGGTGCGCAGGATCCACTGGGCCATCGCGTCGGTGGCCGCGAACAGGAAATCGCCGGTCTCCAGCGCCCCGCCGCCGATGAGCAGGCGCTCGGTCATCCGGCCCAGGCTGGCGGGCGACGTGTGCACGCCGTCGGGCAGGGTGCCGAAGTCATCGGGCCCCATCGGCGGGAACACGGCGATCAGGCGGCCCGCCCGGACGTGGAAGAGCACCGTGTCGCCGAGAGCGACGGCCCGCCAGTGGGGTTCGGAGCCGTCGAGCCCGTAGATCTCGAAACCGAGCAGGGTCGCGAACGAGCCGACCTCGGTGAACTTGCGCTCCTCGATGATGCTGTCGAAGGCCCGCACGTCCGCGGCCCACTGATCCTGCATCTGCGCGAACCAGGCGCGCATGGCGGCCGGCTCGAGCCTGGGTCCCTCGGCTCCGCCAGCCTGCGGCGCGAACGACCGCACCAGCTGGTCCACCCAGCGCACCGGGTCGTAGGCGCCGGTGGCGCCGTCGAGCACGACAAACCGGGCCCGGCGCGGCGTCCCGGTCCCGTCGGCGACGACGCCTCCGCAGGCGCCGTCCTGCCATTCGCCGGGCGCGTTGCCGTCCTTGGGAGCGCTGAAGGTGACCGTCTGGATCTGCATCGGCGGGCCAGCTCAGTCCCGCACGTCGACTTTGGTGCCGACTTCGAGGAACCTGACCAGCATCGTGGCATCGGCGTTGAAGCCGAACCCGCGCGCCCCCGGTTCCACCATGGTGCCGGTGCTCTGCGCGTTGGCGATCATCGGCGGAGGCAGCGGGCTGCTCATCCGGAACAGCTGGGGACCCGGCTCGGGCAGGCCGTAGTCCGTCGCCGGGAACAGCACGCCGTTGGATGCCGCCGGGGACAGGAAGATGTTGAAGAACAGCGTGGGCCCGTCGCTGGTCTGGATGTTGACCAGCCGCTGCGCCCAGTCCTCCAGGGAGGCGCCTTCGTACGGGCTGTCGGTCACCATGCCGTCGGTGATGTTGATGATGATCGGCGGGAACGAGTCGGGGTGCGCGCTCGCCCACTCGTAGACGTGCGCGCCGGCCACCGCGACCGCCTGGCACATCGGGGTGCGGTAGCCGTGTACCGGTTCGACCCAGACCGGCACCCGGCTCGGCGGCGCACCGACGTCCACCGACGGCGTCTCCCGGACCGCGATCGGGTTGTCCCGCAGATCGGGCAGTGCGACAAGCGGCTGGCCGGCCAGCTTCCCGCCGAAGGCCGGCTCGACGCCCTCGCCGCCGGCCACCGGGCGGATGCCGTAGCCGAAGATGCCGACGTCGAAATAGTGCCGCGCCTTCCCCGGCTCCCCCTGCGACGTGAAGAGCAATTCAAGCAAGATCTCATTGAGCACCCGGGCCGCCCCCTGAGCCAGGCTCTCCTGGCTGTTGGCCCACGTGGACTTCATGGAATCGGAGCGGTCGAGCAGGAAAACCACGCAGCCAGGATCTCTCCGGCTGATATCCCTCTCATACATGAAATGACCTCCGTTGCTTACCGGCGATAACAAGAAACGCGAGCCTGGACGGGTTGGTTTCAGGGAGGCATGACCCGGACCGGCGGCCACGGCGTGCCCGGCTGCCAGCTCCAGGTGTAGTCGCAGGACTCGCAGCGGAAGTCCCAGCGGTCCCTGGCCTGCCGGATGTCGAGCCCGAACGCGCCGCAGCGCGGGCACTGCGCGATGAAGGTAGCCGCCAGGTAGGTGGACAGGTCCGGCGCGGGCGCCCGCTTGGCGCCGGCGCTCGGCGCGGGCGCCCCCTGGGCCGAATTCCACCAGGGCGCGTCCGTGTTTCCCGGCTGCGACGGAAGCGGCAGCAGCTGAACCACGGTCTCGTGCCCGGCGCCGGCCGAGGGCCCGGGGCCGCCGTGACCCTGCCCGTCGGGATCAGCCGGGCCGCGGGCGCCCGGAGCGACCGGGTCGGCGGCGAAGGACGCGGGCGGGGCGGCCCGGGGCGCCGTGGCGACCCGCGGCGCCTGGCGGCGGCCCGGAACGGGATACCTACCGGTATCGGCGTCCGCCCAGTCGCCGGCCATCGGCTCGGGCGGCCGGGCTGGCGACCGGAACAGGGCGACGACCCCGATACCGCCCGCGACGACGGACACGATCACCGCGATGGTGACCGAGGCATGCACCAGGGTGGCCGCGGCCAGGCCGCCGATCAGCGCCGCGGCGATCACCCCCAGGGCCCAGCCAAGTTGGCCAGGGCCCGCCTGGGCCGGGCCTGGCGGGCCGGGCGGCTCGGCCTGCTGTCTGCGACGGCTGTGCGAGGTCATTGGCCCACCTGGGGGAGCTGGGGGGTCAGGCGGAACGTCACCAGCTGGGGACCCGTCCTGACGTCGGATGCGGAGCAGATCCAGCCCGCCAGCACGTGCGTGGTGCGGACCGCGCTGGCCCAGCCGATCGGCGGGTCGATGCACACCTGATACTGCCCGGCGGGCACGTTCGCGGCGAACTCCAGGGCCGAGTTCAGGTTGCCCGCTGCGACGCTGGCCAGCGTCCCGTTCTCCAGCACCTTCACCGGGCTGCCGGAGACGCTCAGGCCGTCGGTGCCCTGCTCGACCACGTTGACGGTGAGCTTGAGCGCGGGCCCCTTGGTCGCCGCCGAGCTGACGCTGGCGCTGGGACCCGGCGTGGTGCCGTGCACGGGTCCGGGCGTCGTCGTCGAAGCGTGGCCGGTGAACCCGCCAATGACCAGCACCGCGACGAACGCGGCGGCTTGCGCGAACAACGGCACGGCAAGTTTCCTGCGGTCGAGCATGACCACCGGAGGAATCACCTCCTCTCCCGGGCTCGGGCGCTACTAGCCTGTCACGGACCTGTCGCTACTGCTCCCACCACGGCTTGGGCGCCGGCTTCTGCTGTACCACGGTGGGCTGCGTCGCGGTGGGCACAGTGGCGGCATTGTGTGGTGCCGCCGCGGTGGCGTGCGGCGCGGGCGAGGCATGGGCCGGCGGCGTCGCCGGCGTGGCGCGGGCCGCGGGCATCTGCTGCCACCACTGCTCACGCGGCGCCGGCGGACCGGCCGGCGCGGCCGGGGGCGCCGTGACCGGCCGGGGCGCCGTGACCGGCTGGGGCGCCGTGACCCGCCGGGGCGCCGTGACCCGCCGGGGCGCCGCGACCCGCCGGGGCGCCGCGACCGGCCGGGGTGGCGTAGCCCGCCGGGGCCGGGTGCGCCGCCGGGGGCAGGTGACCTTGCGCGGCCGCGGCCCAGGGCGCGGGCGATGGCGGGCCCGGGGGCATGGGCAGGTCCGCCGACGACGTGAGCGCCTGCTGCGGCAGCCAGGCTCCGGCCCGGGCGTAGCCGAGGAACAGCAGCACGCTGATCAGCGTGACCAGGACCCAGGCGGCATGGCTGTTGACCGGGTTCCAGTCGTTGAGGCCGTGCAGGACGGCCGCGATGGCGATCCCGACCAGGCCGACCGAGTACTTCGGGGGCCGGGCGGTGATGGCCAGGCCGATGAAGTACCCGGTGATGCCGGCCCACATGGCGTGGTCGATCGGGTCGGTGAGGAAACGCCAGATGTACTGGATGGTGAGGTCCTGCAGCACCAGGCCGTTGACGTTGCCCGACAGCGAGCCGAGGACGCTGGTGAAATAGTGCACGACCTCGGCCGCGCCGAACACCAGTCCGCTCACCGCGCCCAGGAACAGGTAATCCCTCGGCGTCTGGGTGTGCCAGTAGCGCCGCCAGATCCACGCCACCACCACGATCGGGATCGCCTTGGCCAGCTCTTCGGGGACGCCGATGGTGAACACGTCGAGCAGGCTGCCGGTGCCGGCGTGCAGCTGGGTCTCGAGGAAGATCGCGGTGGGCGCCTGCGTGACGATGCCGACCACCGCCACGGCGGCCAGCATGCCCCGGCTGACGTGCTGCGGACGGACGATGACGCCGAGCAGCAGCAGCCAGGCCACCGCGAAGTAGGCCGCGAAGATCCAGGCGACGTCGCGGATCGTGGCTTCGGTCGCGTGGTTGAGCATGACCAGCGCGATGGGCGGCACGCAGACCAGGGCGACCAGCAGCAGCACCGGCCAGCTGCGCAGCGCCGGGTCGCGGGCCCAATGACGCACCGGCACGAGCGAGGAGAAGGAATACAGGGGAAATGGCCCGCTGGGCGGCCGGCCGGAATTAGGAATGTCGCCCCCACCCATGATGCCCACCCTTCCGCGACCGTGCCGGAATAGGTCGCTGGGCCAGGGTCCGCCGCCCCAGCTGTCTCAGTCCCAGCTGCCCCACTCCGTGGAAGGTCCCCCGCCCGCCAGGTCCGGGCATTCGGGACGAGCCCGGCTCATGGCGCGCGTGCGCCTGCTCCGAACGCTAATCCTAAACTAGCCGCGATGGCTTGCACTAGAGATCGCCTTTATGGGCCATCGCCCGGGATGGTGATGATTTCAGTCGCCGATAACCACCCGGTTGGTCAGCGTGCCGATGCTCTCGATCGTCACGGAAACCTCGTCCCCGTCAGTCAGCGGCCCTACCCCGGCCGGCGTCCCGGTCAGCAGGACGTCCCCGGGCAGCAGCGTCATCACCTGGCTGACGTACGCGATCAGCGCGGGCACGTCCCACAGCAGCTCGGACGTGCGGGCCTGCTGCTTGACCGCCCCGTTCACCGTGGTGACGAGCTCGAGATCGGCGGGGTTCGTCCCGGTCTCCATCCACGGCCCGAGCGGGCAGAACGTGTCGAAGCCCTTGGCCCGGGTCCATTGCCCGTCCCTGGCCTGCAGGTCCCGCGCGGTGACGTCGTTGGCGCAGGTGTAGCCGAACACCACTTCCTCGGCGCGCTCCCGCGGCACCCCGCGGCAGAGCCGGCCGATGATGACCGCGAGCTCGCCCTCGAAATCGACCCGGTCGGTGAGCTTCACCGGGTACTTGATCGCGTCCCCCGGCCCCGTCACCGAGGTGGACGGCTTGAGGAAGAGCACCGGCTCGGCCGGCGGCTCGCCGTTCATCTCGCGCACGTGCGACGCATAGTTCCGGCCCGCGGCCACTACCTTGCTCGGCAGCACCGGCGCGAGCAACCTGACCTCGGCCAGCGGGTACCGGTTCCCGGTCAGCCGGACCCCGCCCGGATCGACTCCGAACGGGTGCCCGTACAGTTCCGCGATCGTCAGTCCGGGCCGCGGCGGGCCCCCGGTTCCTCCGCTGGATGGCTCGCCCTCGACCACGCCGTACGCGACCCCGTCGCCCTTGGCGAATCTCGCGATACGCACGCCACTCCTCTTCTTGTCGACTTACCGCCCGCGAGAGCGCTACTGCAGGTAGTGCTCGACCTCGGTGACCGGCCGCGGCGCCGCCTCATCCGGGTTCTCGCCGAACTCGCGGCGGGCCCGCCGCTGCCGCAGCAGGTCCCAGCACTGGTCCAGCGCCGCCTCGGCGGAACGGAGCCGCTCATGTTCCTCGGGGGCGGTCAGCTCACCGGCGGCGAGCTGCTGACGGAGCGTGTGCTCGGTCTCGATCAGCTCGTCGATGTGAGTCATGATCTGCTTGTCGTCCATGCCCCTACCGTAAATCCCTGGCCGTCCTGCTGCGGCCCGGGGCCGGCTAATTGGCCCGAACGGACCGGGGCGAAACGGACATCGCGCCCGCCGACGCGCATGGGCGGGAGGAGACCGGCGGCCGCCGGGGGTACGCAAGGATCTCGCCTAGCTGGGCTCGCGGCCGGAGCGGAGGAGGCCGTAGGTGACAGCCTCTTCGAGGGCGTGCCAGGAGGCGGCGATGATGTTCTCGTCCACGCCGACCGTGCTCCAGCTGTCGCCGGTGCCGTCATCGGACTCGATGAGCACCCGGGTCACCGCGCCGGTGCCGTGCGTGCCGGCCAGGATGCGCACCTTGTAGTCGGTCAGCTCCAGCCGGGCCAGTTCGGGGTAGAGCTGCTCGAGCGCCGCGCGGAGCGCCTTGTCCAGCGCGTTGACCGGGCCGTTGCCCTCGCCGACCGCGACCAGGCGCTCCCCCTTGGCGCTCAGCCTGACGGTGGCCTCGCTGGTCATCCGGTTGTCCGGGTGCCGCTCGATGATGACGCGCCAGGACTCGACCGCGAAGTACTCGTGCCGCTGGCCGAGCTCGTCGCGGAGCAGCAGCTCGAACGAGGCATCGGCGGCCTCGAAGGTGTAGCCGCGGGCCTCCATGTCCTTCACCCGGTCGGTGACCCGGCCGATGACCTCCTTATCGCCGGACAGGTCGTAGCCGAGCTCGCGGCCCTTCAGCTCCACTGAGGCGCGGCCCGCCATGTCCGAGACCAGCATCCGCATGTCGTTGCCGACCAGGGCGGGGTCGATGTGCTGGTACAGCATCGGGTCGACCTTGACCGCCGAGGCGTGCAGGCCGGCCTTGTGCGCGAACGCGGACAGCCCCACGTACGGCTGATGGGTGTCCGGCGCGACGTTGGTGACCTCGCTGATCGCGTGCGCGATCCGGCTCATCTCCCTGATGCCCTCGGCGGGCAGCACGGCGCGGCCCTTCTTCAGCTGCAGGCCGGCCACCACGCTGAACAGGTTGGCGTTGCCCGCCCGCTCGCCGTACCCGTTCGCCGTGCCCTGCACGTGGCTGACGCCGGCGTCGACGGCCACCAGGGTATTGGCCACGCCGCAGGCGGTGTCGTCGTGGCAGTGGATGCCCAGGCGCGTCCTGGTGGCATCGTGCACGGCGTCGACCACGTCGCCGAGCTCGTTCGGCATCATGCCGCCGTTGGTGTCGCACAGGGCGACCACGTCCGCGCCGGCTTGCGCCGCGGTCCTGACTACCTCGAGCGCGTAGGCCGGGTTGGACCGGTAGCCGTCGAAGAAGTGCTCCGCGTCGAGGAAGACCCGCTGGCCGTGCTGGCGGAGATGGATGATCGTGTCCGCGATCATGGCCAGGTTCTCGTCCAGCGTGGTTCGCAGGGCGAGCAGGACGTGCCGGTCGTGGCTCTTGGCAACCAGAGTCACGACCGGCGCGCCCGAATCGCGCAGGGCGGCGACCTGGGGGTCGTCGGCCGCCTGCACGCCGGGCCGGCGGGTCGCGCCGAACGCGGCGAGCTGCGCGCGCCTGAGGTCGAGTTCGGTGGCCGCGCGCCGGAAGAACTCGGTGTCCTTCGGGATCGCGCCGGGCCAGCCGCCCTCGATGAATCCGACACCGAGTTCGTCTAGCTGCCGCGCGATGAGGAGCTTGTCGGCCACGCTGAGGTTCAGGCCCTCCTGCTGCGCGCCGTCTCGCAGGGTCGTGTCGTAGACGTGAAAGGTGTCGTCGAGCATCGGATTCTTCTCCTGGGATTGGGTCTTTGGTCGCGCTGGGTCCGGCCAAAACAAAAGACCCCTCGCGAGAACGCGAGAGGTCTGCGCGCCGACGTCCCGGGGCTTTGCGGTGCCCGGGCGCTAGGGCTTGGCCCTAGGTGCCGACGCGCCTGCCGATAATGATGCGGCCTGACGTCACGGTGACAGTCTGCCACACTCGTTCGGCTGATGATGCCTTTGTCTCACCATCCGAGACGGCGACCTGCTTCGCGGGACGCAGGTCTCGTGGCGGGGCTGCGGGTTAGCAGACCTTGTGGATCCAGTTGAAGGGGTCGGGGCGGTGGCCGTACTGGATGCCGATCAGCTCTTCGCGCAGGCGCATGGTCACCGGGCCGGGCTCGCCGTCCGCGACCAGCCACTCCGCGGACTCGCCCTTGACCCGGCCCACCGGGGTGATCACCGCCGCGGTGCCGCAGGCGAACACCTCGGTCAGCTCGCCGGCCACGCACTCCGCCTGCCACTGGTCAATACTGATCGGTTCCTCGACCGCCTTGATGCCGAGTTCGGGCGCCAGCTTGAGCAGCGAGTCGCGGGTGATCCCCGGCAGCAGCGTCCCGGTCAGCGGGGGCGTCATGATCCACGGCTGGCTGCCGTTTGAGCCGCGGACGAAGAACAGGTTCATCCCGCCCATCTCCTCCACCCAGCGGTGCTCCGCGGCGTCCAGCCAGACCACCTGGTCACAGCCCCGGTCCACGGCCTGCTGCTGGGCCACGAAGGCGGCCGCGTAGTTGCCGCCCGTCTTGACCCCGCCGGTGCCGCCCGGCGCCGCCCTGGTGTACTCCTCCGACAGCCACACCGCGACCGGCTTGACGCCGCCGCTGAAGTAGGACGCGGCGGGCGAGGCGATGGCGCAGAACAGGTACTCACTCGACGGGTGGTTGACGCCGAGCCCGCGCTGGGTCGCGATCATGAACGGCCGCAGGTAGAGGCTGTTCCCCTGGCCGGCCGGCACCCACTCGCGGTCCTGCGCGACGAGCAGCTCGAGGGCCCGGATGAAGGTCTCCTCGGGCAGTTCCGGCATCGCCATCCGGCGGGCCGTCCGGTTGAACCTGGCCGCGTTGGCGTCCGGCCGGAACATGGTGATCGAGCCGTTGTCCTGGCGGTAGGCCTTCAGGCCCTCGAAGAACTCCTGGGAGTAGTGGAACACCGAGGTGGCCGGGTCGAGGGTGAACGGCCCGTACGGCTCGAGGCGGCCGTCATGCCAGCCGCGTTCGGCGGACCAGCGCAGCGTGATCATGTGGTCGGTGAAAAGCTGGCCGAACCCGGGCGACCGCAGCAGCGCCTCGCGCTCGGCGTCAGGCACCGGATGGCCGGAGGGGCGGATATCAAAATCACTCATGGTGCGGAACTCCTCCTCGCCCGCGCGGGCAGGTCTTCGAGACTAGCCGGTGAGACCAGGGTCTCACCTGTGCTGGGTGCGCTGCGGGGCCTGCCTGGCGGGGTTCGCCTGCCGGAGTGACCCGGCAGGCGCGATGGGCCGGCCGGTTAGCCGGCTACTCGCTCGGCGATGTCGTCGCCGACTTCGACGGTGGTGCGCGCCGCCCAGGCACCCTGGCGCTCGACCAGGTCCTCGGCGACCGCCTGCTCGATCCGCGCGGCCTCGGCGGACAGCCCCAGGTGCTCGCAGAGCATGGCGGCGGACAGGATGGCCGCGGTCGGGTCGGCCTTGCTCTGCCCGGCGATGTCCGGCGCGCTGCCGTGCACCGGCTCGAACATGCTCGGCGCGGTCCCCTCCGGGTTGATGTTGCCGCTCGCGGCCAGCCCGATCCCGCCCGCCACCGCGGCGCCCAGGTCGGTGAGGATGTCCCCGAAGAGGTTGTCGGTGACGATGACGTCGAAGCGCTCGGGCTGCGAGACGAAGAACATCGACGCGGCGTCCACGTGGCAGTAGTCCACCGACACGTCGGCGAACTCCTTGGCCAGCGCGTCCACGGTCCGCTGCCACAGGTCGCCGGCGTAGGTGAGCACGTTCGTCTTGTGCACCAGCGTCAGCTTCCGGCGCGGCCTGGTCAGGGCCCGGTTGAACGCGTACCGCGCCACCCGCCGCACGCCGAACGCCGTGTTGACGCTCTCCTGGGTGGCGATCTCGGCGGGCGTGCCCTTGCGCATCACGCCGCCGGCGCCGGTGTACGGGCCCTCGGTGCCCTCGCGGACCACCAGCATGTCCACCGACTCCGGGCGGCCGCTGGCCAGCGGGCAGGCGACGCCCGGGTACAGCCGCACCGGACGCAGGTTGACGTAGTGGTCGAGCTCGAAGCGCAGCCTGAGCAGCAGGCCGCGCTCGAGCACGCCGCTGGGTACGCTCGGGTCGCCGACCGCGCCGAGCAGGATCGCGTCGTGACTCCTGATCTCCTCGAGCACCGCGTCGGGAAGCGTCTCCCCGGTCCGGTGCCAGCGGCGCGCGCCGAGGTCGTAATTGGTCTCCTCGATGGTGACCCCGCAGACCGCGGCCCGGAGCACCTTGAGCGCCTCGGCGGTCACCTCGGGACCGATCCCGTCGCCGCCGACGACGGCCAGCCTGATGGTTCGTGAATCCATGCCAGAACCTTACTGGCGGGCCCGGGCTGCTGGGGGCCGGGTCGCGGGCTGGCCGGCCGTGGCCAGCGCGTCTGCGCCTTGTCCCGGCCGCCGTTGTCCCGGCCGCCGTTGTCCCGGCCGCCGTTGTCCCGCCGGTCGAGCGCGACCTGCACGGCGCGGATGGCGGACCCGGCCGGATCGGCGGCCTCACCAGGCTTGGCGGCGGCCTCGCGGGGGGAGGTGCGCGGCGCGGGCAGCCGGGCGGCCACGGGCTCGTCCTGATGGTGGTTCGCCCCGGAGCCGGGATCGTTCCAGGGGTACATGTCGTACACGAGAGCTGCTCCTGATCGCGATTCAGATCGGACTTACGGCCAGCAGCCAACCCCCGCAGCGGGTTGCCGGCCTGCCTTCGATCAGGCTCCGCTGCGGCGGGCGAAGAGTACGACACGTCGCATAGTGCCTGCAACGTTACACGAGCCCGGATCCGGGCGGACACCTCTCAAGACGCCTGTCTCAGTATCCGAGACAAAACTTTGACGTCCTAGTTCATCCACCGGCGGTACTTCTGGCGGGACGCCCGCCGCCACGCCGTTCCGTGCCTCGGCTTGCCGCTGCCTCGCCCGGTGCTGCTCGCGCTCGTACAGCAGCCCGTAGCTGAACGCGTTCTCGCCGGCCAGGTGCGCGCCGATGCCAAGGTCCCTGGCCGCCTGCCGGGCGATGACGCCGTCCTGGTGGTCGCCGATCACCGACTGGACCTGCTTCATCTGCCGGGCGAAGCGGCGGGCCTGCTTTCCGGCCGCCGGGCGGGCGGCCTCGGCCGCGTAGCGGGCGCGCCGGGCGGACTTGCGGGCCTGGTGCAGGGCGACATCCCTGGCCTCACCTGGCGGTGCGTGCCGGGCGCGGCGCATCCGCCTGGCCGCCTGCCGGTAGGCCTTGTGCACCTGCGCCGGGAGGACGTCACGGGCTGGGTCGGCGGCCCGCGGGCCGGACAGCGGGCCGGCCGTGAGCCGGCCGAGTTCGGCCAGCAGCGCGGCGTACCGCGGCGAGTCGAGCGCCTCGAGCAGTTCGGCGTGCGCCGCGGCCCGGAGGGGCGCGAAGTGACCCTGCACGCGGGCCTGGACCGGCCCGATGAGGAGTTCCACCGGGACGGACCGCAGGCTGGCCCGCAGGTGCGCGGGCAGGACCTCGCCGTCGCGCGCCGCGCCGAGCAGGCCGCCGAGCCACTTCAGCTCCACCGCCACAGGCTCGGTGGCGGAGCGGGGAATGACCTGGCCGAACGACCGGAGGGTGGCGCGCAACCTGCGGGTCGCCACGCGCATCTGGTGCACCGCGTCGTACTCGTCGGCGCGTACCGCCGGCTCAAGTGAGCGCAGTTCGTGCGCGTGCAGGCGCAGGTAAGCCAGCACCACCTCGCCCGCGGAGGCGGAACGCCGGCGGCCGGGACCCGGCAACGGGCATGTCCCGGTGATCGTGCCGGTCTGCGTCCTGCGCGGGCGGCTCTGCTCCGGGCGGGGCGCGGGCGCGCCCTCACCTGCGACCTGACGGACTTGGGTCTGCGTGCTGTTATATGCCATCACGATCCGCTACCCCGCCCGGAGCGATGAAACCGCCTGCGGCGGCGTGGAGCCGCCGGTTATTCGTCCGCGGCGAGCCAGGACATCAGCGGCCGCAGCCGGGCTCCGACCTGCTCGATCTGCTCGTTGCGCTCGGCCTCGCGGCGCTTGAGGAAGTTCGGCTTGCCCGCGTCGAACTCCTCGACCAGCTCGCGGGCGAACGAGCCGTCCTGGATCTCGCCCAGGATGCGGCGCATCTCCTCGCGGGTCTGCTCGTTGATCAGCCGCGGGCCGCGGGTGTAGCCGCCGTACTCGGCCGTGTCGGACACCGACCAGTACATCTTGGAGATGCCGCCCTCATACATCAGGTCCACGATCAGCTTCATCTCGTGCAGGCACTCGAAGTAGGCGGACTCGGGCTGGTAGCCCGCCTCGACCAGGGTCGCGAAGCCCGCCTTGATCAGTTCGGCGACGCCGCCGCAGAGCACCGTCTGCTCACCGAACAGGTCGGTCTCGGTCTCCTCGGTGAAGGTGCTCTTCAGCGCGCCCGCGCGGGTGCCGCCGATGGCCTTGGCGTAGGCCAGGGTCAGCGGCCACGCGTTGCCGGTCGCGTCCCGCTCGACGCAGACGAGCACGGGCACGCCGCGGCCCTGCGCGAACTGGCGCCGCACCAGGTGGCCGGGCGCCTTGGGCGCGACCATGCACACGTCCACGCCGTCCGGCGGGGTGATGAGGTCGTACCGGATGTTCAGGCCGTGGGCGAAGAACAGCGCGTCCCCCTCCACCAGCGAGGGCGCGATGGCCTGGGCGTAGAGCTCGCGCTGCAGGTGGTCCGGGACCAGGACCATGATCAGGTCCGACTCCTCGCACGCCTCGGCGGGCGTGGTGACCCGCAGGCCGTCGTTGACGGCCTTCTGCCGGCTCTTCGAACCCTCGGGCAGCCCGACGCGCACGTCCACGCCGGAATCGCGGAGCGAGAGCGCGTGCGCGTGCCCCTGGCTGCCGTAACCGAGGACGGCGACATGCCTGCCCTGGATGACGGAAAGGTCAGCGCTGTCGTCGTAAAAAATCTCTGCCACTTACCTGGGCCTTTCTAGTGTGGTCGGAATGAATCTAAGCGCTGCGCTCGACCGGCCGCAGTGCGCGGTCGGTGATGGAGCGGGTGCCGCGGCCGATGGCCACCATCCCCGACTGCACGAGCTCCTTGATCCCGAACGGCTCGAGCACCTTGATCAGTGCGTCCAGCTTCTCCCGGTTCCCGGTCGCCTCCACGGTGATCACGTCGAGGGCGACGTCCACCACCTTGGCCCGGAACAGGTTAACGGCCTCGAGCACCCGCGACCGGCTCTCCGCGTCGGCCCTGACCTTGATCAGGATCAGCTCACGCTGCACGGTGGAGCCCGGCTCGAGCTCGACGATCTTGAGCACGTTGATCAGCTTGTTCAGCTGCTTCGTCACCTGCTCGAGCGGGTGCTCCTCGCAGTTGACCACGATCGTGATGCGGGAGATCTCCTCGTGCTCGGTGGGCCCGACGGCGAGGGAGTCGATGTTGAAGTTGCGGCGCGCGAACAGCCCCGCGATCCTGACCAGGACGCCCGGCTTGTTCTCCACGAGCACGGACAGCGTGTGGCGGGTCATTCGGTCGAACCTCCCCAGTCGGGCGCCAGGCCGCGCGCGAACTTGATGTCGTTGTTGCTGGTGCCGGCCGCGACCATGGGCCAGACCATGGCGTCCCGGTGCACGATGAAGTCCACCACGACCGGGCGGTCGTTGATGGCCATGGCCCGCTCGATCACCTTGTCCACGTCGGCGGTCTCCTCGCAGCGGATGCCCTCGCAGCCGTAGGCCTCGGCGAGCTTGACGAAGTCGGGGATGCGGGTGCCGTGTTCACCCGGGGGGCGACCCCCCGGTCCCCCCGCTCCCGGGGGGGCTGTCCGCCCCCCGTATCCCCCTGGGGGTGCAGGTCGGTGTTGGAGTAGCGCTCGTTGTAGAACAGCGTCTGCCACTGCCGGACCATGCCGAGGCTGCCGTTGTTGATGATCGCGACCTTGACCGGGATGCCCTCCAGGGCGCAGGTGGCCAGCTCCTGGTTGGTCATCTGGAAGCAGCCGTCCCCGTCGATCGCCCACACGGTGGCGTCCGGGCGGCCGACCTTGGCGCCCATCGCGGCCGGCACGGCGAAGCCCATCGTGCCGAGGCCGCCCGAGTTGATCCAGGTGCCCGGGTTCTCGTAGTCGATGAACTGGGCCGCCCACATCTGGTGCTGGCCGACCCCGGCCACGTACACCGCCTCCGGGCCCGCGATCTTGCCGATCCGCTCGATCACGTACTGCGGCGCCAGCGTGCCGTCGTCCGGCTGGTCGTAACCGAGCGGGTAGGTGCCGCGCAGCGAGTCCAGCTGGGCCCGCCAGGCGGTCAGGTCCGCGCGGCGACCCTGCTCGTGCTCGGCCGTCACCGCCGCCACCAGGTCGGCGATCACCTCGCGGCAGTCGCCGACGATCGGCACGTCGGCGCGGCGGTTCTTGGAGATCTCGGCCGGGTCGATGTCCGCGTGCACGATCAGCGCCCCGGGCGCGAACGTGTCCAGCTTGCCGGTCACCCGGTCGTCGAACCTGGTGCCGAGCGCGATGAGCAGGTCGGCCTGCTGCAGCGCGCCGACCGCCGCCACCGTGCCGTGCATGCCGGGCATGCCCATGTGCTGCGGGTGCCGGTCCGGGAACGCGCCCCTGGCCATCAGCGTGGTGACCACCGGGATGCCGGTCAGCTCGGCGAGCTCGCGCAGCTCCGCGGCGGCCCGCGCCTTGATCACGCCGCCGCCGACGTAGAGCACCGGGCGCCTGGACTCGCTGATCAGCCGGGCGGCCTCGCGCACCTGCCGGGCGTGCGGCCGGGTCACCGGGTGGTAGCCAGGCAGCTCGAACGGGACCGGCCAGCTGAAGTCGGTCATCGCCTGCAGCGCGTCCTTGGCGATGTCCACCAGCACCGGCCCGGGCCGCCCGGTCGAGGCCACGTGGAAGGCCTCGCCAATGGTCCGGGCGATGTCCTCGGGCTTGGTGACCAGGAAGTTGTGCTTGGTGATCGGGATCGTGATCCCGGAGATGTCGGCTTCCTGGAAGCCGTCGGTGCCGATCAGGCTGGACGGCACCTGCCCGGTGATGGCCACCATCGGGACCGAGTCCATGTAGGCGTCGGCGATCGGCGTCACCAGGTTCGTCGCGCCCGGGCCGCTGGTCGCCATGCACACGCCGACACGGCCGGTGGCCTGCGCGTACCCGGTGGCCGCATGGCCGGCACCCTGCTCGTGCCTGACCAGGATGTGCCTGATGATCTTGGAGTCGAGCAGCGGGTCGTAGGCCGGCAGGACGGCGCCGCCCGGGATGCCGAACACCACGTCCGCGCCGACTCGCTCGAGCGCGTACACCAGCGCCTGCGCTCCGGTGGCCCGCGCCTTGCCCGGGCTGGTGACCTGCACGCGCGGCGGCTCGGCCCCGGCGCCCGGCGCCTGCTGCGCGGGAACCGGCGCGGCCCGGGAACGGGCTGCGCGGAAGCCGCCTGGGCCGCGGCGGAAGGCGAGGCTTCGGCCGGGCGTGGCTGGTCAGCGCCGCGGGCGGGCGGGTGGTGCGGCGAGCGGGCGGCCAGGTCCCGCGGGCTGGGACCCGAAGGTCCGGTAGCGGCCCCCGCGGGTCGCTCCGTGCCTGCGGGTTCCTTGCGGCCCGTCATCTGCTCGGTCATCGGTAAGTCTCCATTGGCTCGGATCCGGCGGCATAAAAAATCCCCTCGTGCCGGACGGCAGTCGAGGGGAGCGCGCAGTGAGCTGCTTGGTCAGCTGCCTGCGCGCCGGCCAAGTACGAGGATCTGCGGGTACTTCACGGGTAACACCTTACTGCCATTCGGACACGATGCGTCAACCGCTGACGCGGGTTGTCTCACATTCCGAGACGGGCCGCTCGCGCGGCTCCGTCTCCCGACGTCCTGATCAGGGCTTCCACTCCGGACGCGCCCATCGGCCTGGCCACCATGAATCCCTGGCCGTAACCGCAGCCCATCTCGCGCAGGGCGATGAGCTGGCGCGGCTGCTCGATGCCCTCGGCGATGACCCGCAGGCCGAGGTCGCGGCCCACCTGCACCACGGTCCTGGTCAGCAGGGTGAGCGTGTCGTCGTGACCGAGGCCGGCCACGAACGAGGGATCGATCTTGATGATGTCCAGCGGGAACTGGCGCAGGTTGGCCAGCGAGGCGTATCCGGTGCCGAAGTCGTCGATGGCGATCCGGACGCCCAGCCGGTGCAGGTCCGTGAGCCGCTCGCCGATCAGCCCGTCCCCCTCGACCAGGATCCGCTCGTTCACCTCGACGGTGAGGGCCTCGGGTGGCAGCCCGGTCTCGGCGAGGATCGCCGCCACCCGCGCGCTGAAGGCGGCCGCGGTGATCTGCCGCTCGGACAGGTTCACCGAGACCCCGACGTCCGAGGACGACTGCCGCCAGGCGGCGCCCTGGGCGCACGCCTCGCGCAGCACCCACTCGCCGAGCGGGACGATGAGGCCGGATTCCTCGGCGGCGCCGAGGAACTCCTGCGGCGGGACCACCTGGTCGCCACGCCACCAGCGGACCAGCGCCTCGGCCCCGACCACGCGCGAGGTCGCCAGGTCCACGATCGGCTGGAACTGCAGGGTCAGCTCCCCGTTGCTGATGGCCTGCTGCAGGTCGCTGACGATCTCCAGCCTGCGGACCACGTCCGCGTGCATGTGCGCGGCGTAGACCTCGACCCGGTCGCCGCCGGTGTCCTTGGCCCGCGACATGGCCACGTCCGCGTTGCGCAGCACGAGCCCGGGCGGGTCCACGTCGGCCAGCGCGACGCCTACGCTCGCGGTGAGCGTGATCTGCTGGCTGGCCACCCGGAACGGCTCGGCGGCGATCGCGCCGGCCAGCCGCTCGGCGATCTCGGCTACCTCCTGGACGTTCCCGGCGTTCTCGACCAGGACGGCGAACTCGTCGCTGCCCCAGCGGGCGACCGTGTCGTGAACCGGGACGACGGCGCGCAGCCGCCGGGCCGCCTGGGCCAGCACGAGGTCGCCCGCGCCGTGGCCGACCGAGTCGTTGACCGCGGTGAAGCGGTCCAGGTCCAGGAAGATGACGCCGGTCCGGCCGGCCACCGCGGCGTCGCGCAGCACGTCCCGGGCTCGCTCCTCGACGTAGGCCCGGTTCGGCAGCCCGGTCAGCCCGTCGTGGAAGGTCAGGTGGGTGACCTGCTGGCGCAGCGCGACCTGGTCGCTCACGTCGCGCGCGGTGACCAGCATCTGGATGGGCTCGCCGGGCGCCTGGTAGCGCAGCACGGTGGACTCGATGTGCCGCCAGGTTCCGTCGGCGGCCCGGACCCGGACCGGGAACCGGCCGGATCCCGCGGCCCCTTCGGGGGTCTCGCCGGCCGACGACATGGAGCCTTCGGGTCCGGTGGGATGGTACCCGCCGAGCGCCAGCCGGGCGGACGCCAGCGCGGCGGACCGGTCCTCCGGGTGGACGAAGTCGAGCAGTCGCCGGCCGGTCAGCGCACCAGGCGGGTAGCCGTAGTCCTCGATCACCGGGCTCGCGTACCTGACCACGCCGTCCAGGTCGCAGACCAGGACCACGTCGCTGGTCCGGTTGGCCAGGTCGCGCAGGCTCCGGCTGGACTCCCGCCAGATGCCGAGCATGGCCAGGTTCTCCCGGACCAGCATGAAGACCCGCGTGGCCAGCACGAGGACCCCGGCGCCGCCCGCGACGAGCAGCGCGACCCCGGACGGCCGGCACTGTGGCCAGGCCGTTCCCGATCACCACCAGGGTGGCTGCGGCGGCGGCCAGCACCGCGAGGACGGTCGCCGCCGCCGAGCTTGCCGTCCGGCGGGTCCAGCTGGACCCGAATCCCTCGGTCACCCGCCACGGGGCCACGCCGAGCAGTACCGCCGCGATCACCGGCATCAGCTGCGCCGCGACACCCAGGTGGCCGCCCAGCACCCGCTGGCCCACGGCCAGCGCGTCACCGACGGCGATGGCGAGCAGGGCCAGGTAGGGCAGCGTGGCCCGGTGCCAGGCGGCCGCGACCATCGGCAGCAGCGCGCCGAGCACGGCCAGGTCCGCCAGCGGGTGGATCAGGGCGAGCAGGAAGGTGCCCGGCCGCTCACCCGACCGGTGGAACTCTGCGCTGAACAGCGTGGTCCAGCCGATCACCAGCAGCGCGACGGCCACCACGTAGCCGTCCGCGAGCCCGGGCAGGACCGAACCCGGCGAGCCCTCCGCGCCCGGCTGATTCTCGGCCGGGCCGTCCGGCCGGGCCGGGGTGCCGGGACGACCCGGCTGCGGCCGGTGCGGGCTGTTGACGCCGCCCCGTTCGGCCATGGTCAGCGTCGCGGTGCCGACGGCCAGCGCGGCCAGCGCCAGCAGCGGCGGCAGGTCGGTGAAGGACAGGCCGGGAGCCGGGTTCAGCGTGCCACCGCGGATCCCCGGGATGACCAGGCCGACGCAGTACAGCGCGGCGCCGGCCGCGAGCCACCGGTAGGCCCGCGCGACGGCGCTGTCATACCGGCGCGCGCCGAGCCACAGGCTCACCGCCGCCGCGCACCACGCCAGCATGCCGAGCACGGTCATCCTCGGCGCTCCGAGATGATCAGGCGCACCCGGGCTCCTTCCGTTCCGCCCCGCTGTTCTGAAGTACTCAACGCACGTCGGGCAAAAGCGGATAGCTTAGTCACGCTTTCGTTACCTCGTCGTAACGAAAAGTCGTTGTCGTCACGCAGGTCGATACGTCGGCGACCACCGAGAGTCCCAGGCCCCAAGCAACGGTCTCGCAACCGGTCTGGCGCTTACTCTACGTACCCGAGATCACACTTCGGTTGAGAGGCGGACGCGGTAAGGCAGCGGAGCCCGGCGCACGCCGTCCGCCACGCGGGCCAGCAGGGACCGGACCGTCGCGTCGGCCACCTTGTGAAAGACCGCCCTGTCCAGGCCCGCGCCCAGCCCAGCGAGCGGCGGCCGGTAGACCCCGGCCAGCGATAGCCGGGTGGAATGCTCCCCGGCGGGGGTCAGCCATATGTCGGCATCCAGCGCAGGGAACAGCCTGCCGCCCGGCCCGGTAGCCTCCCACCTCAGCGCGAGCACGGCGGCCTCACCGCGGGTCACCACGTCCAGGACATGCACCTTGACCAGCTTGAACATTCCCGGCACGGCACCGAGCGGGCCCACCAGGACCAGGCCGGTAAGGCCATCACCGTAGGCTCCCTCCGACATGCGGGTCAGCGACCCGCCGCGCGCCAGATTCGCGAGCCGGTCCGCCGCGTCAGGAAAGCTCAGATCCACAGGCATCTCGGCAGCGACGAACATTTTCCCATCAGACCAGGCACGATGATCACCCCGCTAGGGACCAAAGTCCCCACGCGGCGCTCTGGCGTGCCCCGGGCAGCCGGGCCGTGCGGACGCTGATGTCAGGATGGCAGCATGATCTCACTGACTAGACTTCCTGCGCAGCAGGAATCAGGGAGGCCGCAGTGCGCAAGGTGCTGATCGCGAACCGCGGTGAGATCGCGGTCCGGGTGGCGCGGGCTTGCCGTGATGCCGGGCTGGGCAGCGTGGCCGTGTACGCCGAGCCCGACCTGGACGCGCTGCACGTAAGGATGGCCGACGAGGCCTACGCGCTGGGCGGGGCGACCAGCGCGGAGACCTACCTGGACATCGACAAGATCATCAAGGTGGCGCTGGAGTCCGGCGCGGACGCGGTGCACCCCGGCTACGGCTTCCTGGCCGAGAACGCCGACTTCGCCCGGACGGTTTCGGCAGCCGGGCTGACCTGGATCGGGCCCCCGCCGCAGGCCATCGAGGCGCTGGGCGACAAGGTCCGGGCGCGGCACATCGCCCTGGCGGCCGGGGCGCCGCTCACGCCGGGCACCCCGGACCCGGTGCAGGACGCCGACGAGGTGATCGCGTTCGCCCGGGAGTACGGCTACCCGGTGGCGATCAAGGCCGCGTTCGGCGGCGGCGGCCGCGGGCTGAAGGTGGCCTGGCGCGAGGAGGAGGTCGCCGACCGCTACGAGTCGGCGGTCCGTGAGGCCACCGCGGCCTTCGGCCGGGGCGAGTGCTTCGTCGAGCGGTACCTGGACCGGCCGCGGCACGTGGAGACGCAGTGCCTGGCCGACGCCCAGGGCCACGTGGTGGTGGTCTCGACCAGGGACTGCTCGTTGCAGCGCAGGCACCAGAAGCTGGTCGAGGAGGCGCCGGCGCCGTTCCTGTCCGCCGCGCAGACCGAAACGCTCTACCGGTCCTCCAAGGACATCCTGCGGCTGGCCGGCTACGTCGGCGCGGGCACCTGCGAATTCCTCGTCGGCCAGGACGGCACGATCAGCTTCCTCGAGGTCAACACCCGGCTGCAGGTCGAGCACCCGGTCAGCGAGGAGGTCACCGGCATCGACCTGGTGCGCGAGATGTTCCGCATCGCCGAGGGCGAGCCGCTCGGCTACGACGACCCGCCGGCCCGCGGGCACTCGATCGAGTTCCGGATCAACGCCGAGGACCCGGGCCGCGGCTTCCTGCCCGCCCCGGGCACGATCACCGCATGGAACCCGCCGTCCGGGCCGGGCGTGCGGCTCGACGCCGGGTACGCGGCCGGGATGACGGTCCCGCAGGTGTTCGACTCGCTGATCGCCAAGCTGATCGTGACCGGCGCCAGCCGGGCCGAGGCATTGGCGCGCTCGGTGCGCGCGCTGGCCGAGTTCGAGGTGGGCGGAATGCCCACCGTGCTGCCCTTCCACCGGGCCGTGGTCACCGACCCCGCGTTCGCCGGCGAGCCGCTGCGGGTGCACACCCGCTGGATCGAGACCGAATTCGACGGACCCATGCCGCCGCAGGAGACCCCGGAGGAGGCGGAGCCGGCCGAGCGGGAGAAGCTGACCGTGGAGGTCGGCGGGAAACGGCTCGAGGTAGTGGTACCGGCCGGGTTCGGCGGGTCCAGCCCGGCAGTGGTCCGGAGGGATGCGTCCCCCCGGTCGCGGGGAGGCCGCGCGGGGTCCTCCCACCGGGCTAGCGGAGCCACCTTGGTCAGCCCCATGCAGGGCACGATCATCAAGATCGCGGCCAGCGAGGGGCAGCGTGTGTCGGCCGGCGACGTGGTAGTCGTGCTGGAGGCGATGAAGATGGAGCAGCCGCTGGCCGCGCACAAGGACGGCACCGTGACCGGGCTGTCCGTGGAGGTAGGCCAGACGGTCACCGCGGGCGCGGCCATCTGCGAGCTCGCGGACTGATCACGATGAGCAGGATCCCGGGGGATCCGGGCGCGGTGCGCCAGGTGCTGTTCGCGCTCGGCGCCCGGCTGCCAAGGGTTAGGGGCCGCCGGGGGGGAACTCCATGAGCTTGCGGGCGGCCTCGGTGATGCTGCCGGACAGGGACGGGTAGACGGCGAAGGTGCGGGCCAGCTGCTCGGCGGTGAGGCGCTGCTCCATGGCGACCGAGACGGCCAGGATCAGCTCGCTGGCCCGCGGGGCCACGATCACGCCGCCGAGCACGACGCCGGTGCCCGGGCTGGTGAACACCTTGACGAAACCGTCGCGAAAGCCGGCCATCTTGGCCCGCGGGTTGGTGGCCAGCGGCAGCTTGAGCACCCGGGCGGAGACCTCGCCCGCGGTGACCGCCCGCTGCGAGACGCCGACGGTGGCAATCTCCGGGTCGGTGAAGATGGTCGCGGCGACGTGGCCAAGCCGCAGCGGCCCCACCGCCTCACCGAGCGTGTGCCACATCGCGATCCGGCCCTGCATGGCGGCGACCGAGGCCAGCATGAGCACGCCGGTGCAGTCCCCGGCCGCGTACACGCCGGGGACCGACGTCCGGGACACCCGGTCCACCTCGATGAAGCCGTGCGCGTCCACCTTCACCCCGGCCTCATCCAGGCCGATGCCCTCGGTCCGCGGCACCATGCCCACGGTCAGCAGGCAATGGCTCCCGGTCACGGTCCGGCCGTCCTGCAGGGTCACGGTGACGCCGCCGGAGTCCCGGTGGACGGCTTGGGCGCGGGATCGGCCGAGCACCGTCATGCCGCTGCGGCGGAACACGTCCTCGATCAGGCTGGCCGCGTCCTGGTCCTCCTGCGGCAGCACCCGGTCCCGGGAGGACACCAGCGTGACCCGCGAGCCGAGCGCCTGGTAGGCGCAGGCGAACTCGGCTCCGGTGACGCCCGAGCCGACCACGATCAGGTCCGGGGGTAGCTCGGTCAGGTCGTAGAGCTGCCGCCAGTTCAGGATGCGCTCGCCGTCGGGCTCGGCGCCGGGCAGCACGCGGGGCATCGCCCCGGTGGCGATCAGGATCGCGTCCGCCTCGATCTCCTCGTCGCCCGCCCGCACCGTGCCCGGGCCAGCCAGCCGGCCGGGCGCGGCGATCACCCGGACGCCTTCCGCGGCCACCCGCGCGGTGATGTCGCGGGACTGGGCCTTGGCCAGGTCGGTGATCCGCTCGTACAGCCGCGCGGCGTTGACCGTGGCCAGGCCGCCGGTGGCGATGCCGAGCCCGGCGCTCCGGTTGAGCAGCGTCATCGCGTGGGAGGTCTCGATCAGCGACTTGGAAGGCACGCAGTCGGTGAGGACGCAGGCGCCGCCGAGCCCGTCGGAGTCGACGACGGTGACGTCGGCGCCGAGCTGGGCGGCGACGAGGCCGGCTTCGTAACCGCCGGGCCCGCCGCCGAGGATCGCGATTCTGTGACGTGGCAAGGTCACGATTGGTAATTCTCCCGCGTGAGTTGGTCGCAGTCAGGTATCAGGGCCGGGGCAATACCCGGCGTCCGGCGGCGGGACACCGTACGCTTTCCCCCGTGGCACTGTACGCCGCCTACGGCAGCAACATGGACCCAGCGCAGATGCTCTCGCGTTGCCCGTACTCACCCCAGCGGGGAACGGGCTGGCTGGAAGGATGGCGGCTGACGTTCGGCGGCGAGGACATCGGCTGGGACGGCGCCCTCGCCACGGTGGTCGAGGACCCGGGCTCGCGGGTCTTCGTCGTGCTCTACGACATGTTCGAAAACGACGAGAAGGAACTCGACAACTGGGACGGCGTCTCCCTCGGCTATTACCGCAAGGCCAAGGTCCGGGTGGACACCCTCGACGGCAATGTGCTGGCCTGGCTGTACGTGCTCAACTTCTACGAGGGCGGGCTGCCGTCGGCGCGGAGCACCGGCATCCTCGCCGACTCGGCGGAGCGGGCCGGCGCCCCGGCCGACTACGTCGCCGCGCTGCGCGCCCTGCCGTGCGCCAAGATGGGCGACTCCAACGCCGAGGTCGAAGGGTTCGAGCCGCCCGGGGCCGCGTCCGGGCCCTAGCCGCGCTCAGAGAAGCCAGGCCACCAGCAGGATCAGCGCGGGGATGACGAGGGCGGCGATGGCCCGGCCGCTCCACGTGCTCTTCAGCGGTTCGGCCGCACCATGCCAGCCGGCCTTCACGGCCGTGCCGCCGGCTCCCGCGGCGGGCGCGGTTCGCTCGGCGGCTTCGCCCGCTCTGGCATCTGTCGCGCCGCCCGCCCAGACGGCCTCGGCCTGGGCCGCGGTCGCGCGCTCGCGGAGCAGCCGGACGATCATCTCGGCTTCGGCCGCGGCGGAAGAGGCACCCGAGCCTGGTGCCGGGGCACCGGAGGACAGGCCGCGCCCGCCCGACGGGAAGCCCATCGGCGTGCGCCCGCCCGGGGACCTGGCCACGCGGCGGGCCTTGGCCTCGGCGGCGAACTGGCGCCGCCGGGAGTAGTGCACGGCCCAGGCGCTGATGACCTTGCGGTGCTGCTGGCCGGCGGGGGCCGCGCCCGCCGGGCCGCCCCAGGCGCAGTGCACGCGCAGCAGGTCCACGAGGTCCACCTTGGCCACGCCCGTCCAGCCGATCTGGTGATCGCGCAGCGGGTTCCTGATCGTCACCCCAGCGTCATCGGCGATGATCCGGGGCCGCTGCGCGGTGACGTAGCCGACACCGGTCGCCAGCAGCAAGATAGCCGCCGCGACCACCGACAGATGATCCCGGCCCTGGATGGCCAGGTCGATCCAGTTACCGACGGCGAAGAGCAGCCACACGACCCAGACGACGACCGCGGTCGGCGAGCGGAACGTCTGCGGCTGGCCCACCCGCCCAGCCTAACGCAGCGCCCGGGCCGGGAACGCAAGCCCGGAAAGGGCAGCGCAGGTAAAGGGCAGCGCAGGTCAGGCAGCGATAGTAGGACCGGGCTGGTCAGGCGCCGGTCACGCCGGGCAGCGGCTGGGCGACGATCGCGCCGTCATCCCACAGCGCGGTGATCGCAGTGGCCGCCATCACGCGGACCCCGACGCCGATGGCACGCTCATCCACGTCGAACGTCGGCTGGTGGATGTCGTGCGACACGACCGAGCCGGGCACCCGGGTGCCGAGCCGGGCCAGCGCGCCGGGGATGGATTCCAGGTACCAGGCGAAGTCCTCGCCGCCGAGGCTCTGCGGCGTCTGGACGGCCGAGCCCGGGCCGAGCACGTCGAGCGCCGCCGCGGAGATCATGGCCGCACTGGCCTGGTCGTTGACCGTGGGCGGGACGTAGCGCTTGTAACTGACCTCGGCGTTCACGCCGTACGCGGAGGCCACCGAGTCGACGAGCCCCTTGAGCAGGTCGGGCGCGGTATGCCAGGCCTCGTCGTCGAGGCAGCGGACGGTGCCCTCGGCGCGCCCCTCGTCGGGGATCGCGTTGGCCACGGTGCCCGCGCTGACCCGGCCCCAGACCAGGCTCAGGCTGGACCGCGGGTCGACCCGCCGGGACAGTGCCGCGGGAACCTCGGTGAGGATCTTGCCGAGCGCGTAGACCAGGTCCGCGGTCAGGTGCGGCCGGGCCGTGTGGCCGCCGGGCCCGGACACCCGCACCTCGATCCGGTCGCAGGCCGCGGTGATCGCGCCGGAGCGCACGCCGAGCTGGCCCGCGTCCAGCCGGGGGTCGCAGTGCAGCGCGAATATCCGGCCCACCGATGCGATCCCGCCCGCCGCGAGCACGTCCAGCGCACCGCCGGCCGCCTCCTCCGCGGGCTGGAAGATGAGCCTGACCCGCCCGGGCAGCACGCCCGTGACGGCCTGCTCGGCCAGGAACAGGCCGGCCCGAGCAGCACGGTGGTGTGCACGTCGTGGCCGCAGGCATGGCAGACATTCGGCACGGTGGAGCGGTAAGGGACGTCCTTGTCGTCCGCCATGGGCAGCGCGTCGAGATCTGCACGGAGCGCAACGACCGATCGTTCGGCATAGGGAGCTTGCTCCGAGCCGATGTCGACGAGCAGGCCGGTTCCCTTGGGCAGGACCACCGGCCGCAGGCCCGCCGCGGCCAGCCGCGACGCGACCCGGCGGGTGGTCCGGTGCTCGTCGTAGGCCAGCTCGGGATGAGCGTGCAGATCGCGGCGGAACTCGATCAGCTCGGCTTCGTGCTCCGCCAGGAACGTATCCAGATCCGCGAGCAGATCATTGCCTTCCATGCCCACCATCCCCGTGAGTACAGAATCTGTCTTCGGCGAACTCGGTAACGAGGGCGTCTACCACGCTGATCAGGTCCCCGGTTTGCGCGTAGACGGCTCGCTGCCGTTCGTATGAGGCGCCGTGCTCGAGCACTTCCGAGACCACGGAGAGCTCGTCCTGGCAGCCTAGCCTTGAGGCTACCGGTTCGAGCTGGGCGAGGAGCTCGAAAAGCTCGTCCCGCAGCGGCGCGGTGGCGCCGGCCTCGTCAGTGATCACGATCGCGTCCAGCCCGTATCGCGTCGCGCGCCACTTGTTGTCCCTGACCACCCACGACGACGGGGAGGGCAGTGTGTAGCCGCGGTCCAGCTGGGCGTCGAACAGCTGAACCAGGCACTGCGACAGCGCCGTGACCATGCCGACCTCGCGCAGCGTCGGCACACCGTCGGACATCCGGATCTCGACGGTGCCGAAGTCCGGATGCGGCCGGATGTCCCACCAGACCTCCTTGATGCTGCGGATGGTCCCCGCACGGAGCAGGGTGTCCATGTAGTCCTCGAACTGTTCCCAGTTCGCAAGCCGATGCGGCGGGCCCGCGGTCGGCAATGCGCCGAATGTCACCGACCTGCTGGAGGCAAGCCCGGTGTCGTACCCGCACCAGAACGGGCTCGACGCGGTAATGGCGAGAAAATGCGGAAGGTAAGCGGCTAGCGCATTGACGATCGGAATCGCCTTGCGCCCGTCTCGAACCCCCACATGAACATGCACGCCGAAGGTCTGAATCCGGCGAGCAAGCCACTGCATTTGCTCGACAAGCTCCGCATAGCGCTGGATAGGCGCCATCGTCGCGTCTCGCCAGTCACTCACCGGGTGAGTCCCGGCGCACGCCAATAGGATACCGTGCTCCGCCGTCATGCGCTGGAGTTCGGTGATCGTTACCGTGAGGTCGTCTTTCGCCTCGGAGACCGTACTGCAAATACCGGTGACCAGCTCAAGAGTGGACTGCATCAGCTCGTGCCGGATTCGCGGGTGCTCCCCGGTGCCGGCGTCCACGGGCAGCTCGCCGAGCAGCTTCCCGGCTTCCTGGCGCAGCAGCTTGGTCTCGCTGTCGATTAGCTGGACCTCCCATTCGACGCCGAGCGTCGCGCCGCGGGAAGGATTCCACTCGATAGCCATGCGCGGCCTCCGTGCTCCGTACCCGACAATGTTTAGTTATCAAATTTCCCGGGGCCGGTACTCGCCCCAGACATCCCGCAACGCGTCACAAACCTCACCGAGGGTGGCGTCGGCCCGCAGCGCGTCCCGGAGCGGGTATAGGACGTTGCCGGTACCCTGCGCGGCCGTTTTGAGTTCGGAAAGCGCGCGGGCCACCGGCTCTTTGGCGCGTTCTTCCCGCAGCCGGGCCAGCCGGGCCGCTTGCGCCGCCGCAAGGGCCGGGTCGAAACGGAGCGGCTGATACGGCTCCTCGCCAGTGACGACGAATTTGTTCACGCCAACGACAATACGCTCGCCCTCGTCGATTTCCCGCGCGACCTGGTATGCCGCCCCCTCGATCTCGGCCTTCTGGAAACCCCGCTCGATGGCCGCGGCGGCCCCGCCCATTTCCTCGATCCGGTCCATCAGGCTTTCCGCGGCCGCCTCGATCTCCTCGGTCATCGACTCGATCGCGTACGAGCCCGCGAACGGGTCCGCGGTGGCGGTCAGGTCGCTCTCGTGCGCGATGACCTGCTGGGTGCGCAGCGCCAGCCGGGCCGCCTTGGCGCTGGGCAGCGCGAGCGCCTCGTCGAAGGAGTTCGTGTGCAGCGACTGGGTCCCGCCGAGCACCGCCGCCAGGGCCTGCAGGCTCACCCGGATCAGGTTCACCTCCGGCTGCTGCGCGGTGAGCTGCACGCCGGCCGTCTGGGTGTGGAAGCGCAGCATCTGCGACCTGGGATCTTCGGCCTTGAACTCGTCTTTCATGATGCGAGCCCAGAGCCGCCGCGCGGCGCGGAACTTCGCGACCTCCTCGAGCAGCGTGGTCCGCGCGACGAAGAAGAAGGAGAGCCGGGGGCCGAACTCGTCTACCTTGAGGCCCGATGCGAGCGCGGCTCTGACGTATTCCCTGGCGTTGGCCAGCGTGAACGCGATCTCCTGCACCGGCGTGGCGCCCGCCTCGGCCATGTGGTAGCCGGAGATGGAGATCGTGTTCCACTTAGGCAGCTCGTTGCGGCAGTAGGCGAAGGTATCGGCGACCAGTCGCAGCGACGGGCGGGGCGGGTAGATGTAGGTGCCGCGGGCGATGTACTCCTTGAGCACGTCGTTCTGGATCGTGCCGGTGAGCTGGCCCGGGGGGACGCCCTGCTCCTCGCCGACCGTCTGGTACATCAGCAGCAGCACGGCGGCGGGCGCGTTGATCGTCATCGACGTGGACACGCTGTCCAGCGGGATCCCGCCGAACAGCGTGCGCATGTCGTCGACGGTGTCGATGGGCACGCCGACCTTGCCCACCTCGCCCTGCGCGACCCGGGCGTCGGAGTCGTAGCCCATCTGGGTGGGCAGGTCGAACGCGACCGAGAGCCCGGTGGTGCCCGCCTCGATCAGCTCGTGGTAGCGGCGGTTGGACTCCTGGGCGGTGGCGAACCCGGCGTACTGGCGCATCGTCCAGGGGCGGTCTACGTACATCCGCGGATACACTCCGCGAGTAAACGGATACTCTCCCGGCCTGCCGAGCTTTTCTTCGGGCCGGAAACCGGTAAGCTTGCTTGCGTCGTAGACGGGATCGACGGGAAGCCCTGACTCGGACATGCGCTCCATGTGCTCAGGTTACTTCGGGGTGGCCCGGCGACCCCAGGAGGAGAGCGGGAGCAGGCCGATGCGGTCGCGGACGGCGGTCATGGTCTGCCCGGCGACCCGGTGCGCCCGCGCGGCGCCGTCGGCGAGGATGCGGTCGAGCCCGGCCTCATCGGCGAGGATCCGCCCGGTTCGCTCCCGGATCGGCGCGAAGCTGGCCACCACCAGTTCGGCCAGGTCCTTCTTGAACCCGCCGTAGCCGGCGCCCTGGTACTTGGCCTCCAGGGTGGGCACCGGCTCGCCGGACAGCGCCGAGTAGATCCGCAGCAGGTTGGTCACGCCCGGTTTGGCGTCGGCGTCGGCGCGGATCTCCGAGCCCGCATCGGTAACCGCGCGGGCGATCTTCTTGCGGACCACCGCCGGGTCGTCCAGCACGTCGATGATGCCCTGCGGAGACGACGACGACTTGCTCATCTTGGCCGTCGGGTCCTGCAGGTCGTAGATCTTTGCCACGTCGGCCAGGATGTAGGGCTGCGGCGGCACGAACGTCTGGCCGTACCGGTGGTTGAACCGCTGGGCCAGGGTCCGGCTGAGCTCCAGGTGCTGCCGCTGGTCCTCGCCCACCGGCACCTGGTCCGCCTGGTAGAGCAGGATGTCCGCGGCCTGCAGGATCGGGTAGGTGAACAGGCCGACCGAGGACTGGTCCTGGCCTTCCTTCGCCGACTTGTCCTTGAACTGGATCATCCGGCTCGCTTCGCCGAACCCGGTCAGGCAGCTGAGCACCCAGGCCAGTTCGGTGTGCTCGGGCACGTGGCTCTGCACGAACAGCGTGCACCGGTCCGGGTCGAGCCCGGCCCCGAGCAGCTGGGCGGCGGCGACCCTGGTCCGCCGGGCCAGCAGGGCCGGATCCTGCGGCACCGTGATCGCGTGCAGGTCGACCACGCAGTAGAAGGCGTCGTAGCTGTCCTGCAGCGCCACCCACTGGCGCAGCGCGCCGAGGTAGTTGCCCAGGTGGAAGGAGTCGGCGGTGGGCTGGATGCCGGACAGGACGCGGAGCTTAGACGGCGCTGGCCTGGTCTGCGCTGGCTGGGACTGGGGCTGAGCCATGCGCAGGAGTCTAGCGGCGGCCGCCGGGCAGGCCGGAATCGGCGACGACGACCTCGACCCGCTGGAACTCCTTCAGGTCGGAGTAGCCGGCCGTGGCCATGGTGCGGCGGAGGGCCCCCATCAGGTTCATCGAGCCGTCGGGGACGGTCGACGGGCCGTGCAGGATCTGCTCCAGCGTGCCGATCGTGCCGACGCGTACCCGGGCGCCACGGGGCAGTTCGGTGTGGTTGGCCTCGCTGCCCCAGTGGTAGCCGCGGCCCGGCGCCTCGGCCGCCCGGGCCAGCGGCGAGCCCACCATGACCGCGTTGGCGCCGATGGCCAGCGCCTTGGCGATGTCGCCGCTGCTGGTCATGGACCCGTCCGCGATCACGTGCACGTAGCGGCCGCCGGACTCGTCCAGGTAGTCGCGCCGCGCGGCGGCCACGTCGGCGATCGCGGTGGCCATCGGCACCGCCACGCCGAGCACCTTCACGGTGGTATGGCCGGAGCCGCCGCCGAAGCCGACCAGAACGCCGGCGGCTCCGGTGCGCATCAGGTGCAGCGCGGCGGTGTAGGTCGCGCAGCCGCCGACCACCACGGGGACGTCGAGCTCGTAGATGAACTGCTTCAGGTTCAGCGGCTCGGCCCGGCCGGAGACGTGCTCCGCTGACACCGTGGTGCCGCGGATCACGAAAATGTCCACGCCCGCATCGACGACGGCCTTGGCGTACCGCGCGGTGCGCTGCGGCGACAGGCTGGCGGCGGTGGTCACCCCGGCGCTGGCGATCTCCTCGATCCGGCGGCCGATGAGGTCCTCGGAAATGGGTTCGGCGTACATGGCCTGCAGCCGGCGGGTGGCCGCCTGCTCGTCGAGTTCGGTCACCTCGGCGAGCAGCGGCTCCGGGTCCTCGTACCTGGTCCACAGCCCTTCCAGGTCGAGCACGGCCAGCCCGCCCAGGCGGCCGATCTGGATGGCGGTCCCTGGCGAGACGACGCTGTCCATCGGGCAGGCCATCAGCGGCAGCTCGAACCGGTAGGCGTCGATCTGCCAGGCGATCGACACTTCCTCCGGGTCCCGCGTCCGGCGGGCGGGCACGATGCCGATCTCGCTGAGCGAGTACGCCCGGCGCCCTGTCTTGCCGCGGCCGATCTCCACGTCGGTCATGTCTGTCTGTCTTCCGCTCGCCTCCGCGGCGCCCTCAGGCGCCCCGTTGGCTCGCTCACTGGGCGGTCCCGTCCCGGCCCGGGCGGCCGCCGTAGTTCGGCGCCTCGACGGTCATCTTGACGTCGTGCGGATGACTCTCGGTCAGGCCGGCCGCGGTGATCTGGATGAACCGAGCCTCCTGCAGGTCGGCGATGGTCCGGGCGCCGCAGTAGCCCATGGCCGCGCGCAGGCCGCCGACGAGCTGGCCGGCCACCGCGGCCAGCGGGCCGCGGTAGGGCACCTGCCCCTCGATGCCCTCCGGCACCAGCTTGTCCTCGCGCAGCACGTCGTCCTGGAAGTACCGGTCCTTGGAGTAGGACCGGCCGCGTTCCCGGTTCCGCATGGCGCCGAGCGAGCCCATGCCCCGGTAGAGCTTGTACTGCTTGCCGTTGATGAAGACCATCTCGCCCGGGCTCTCCTCGCACCCGGCGAGCAGGCTGCCCAGCATGACGGTGTCCGCGCCCGCGGCGATGGCCTTGGCGATGTCGCCCGAGTACTGCAGGCCGCCGTCGCCGACCACCGGCAGGCCGGCCGGCCGGGCCGCCCGGGCCGCCTCGTAGATCGCCGTGACCTGCGGGACGCCCACGCCCGCCACCACCCGGGTGGTGCAGATCGAGCCCGGCCCGACGCCCACCTTGATGCCGTCCGCGCCGGCGTCCACCAGGGCCTGCGCGCCCGCCCGGGTGGCCACGTTGCCGCCGATCACCTCGGTGTCGGAGTTGGCCTTGATCTGCCGGACCATGTCCAGGACGGCCTGCGCGTGCCCGTGCGCGGTGTCCAGCACCAGGAAGTCCACGCCGGTTTCGATCAGCGCCTGGGCGCGGCGCTTGGCGTCCTCGCCGACCCCCACCGCGGCCCCGACCACGAGGCGCCCGGCCGGGTCCTTGGTCGCGTAGGGGAACTTCTCGCTCTTGGTGAAGTCCTTCACGGTGATCAGCCCGCGCAGCCGGCCCGCCTGGTCGACCAGCGGCAGCTTTTCCACCTTGTGCTGCCGCAGCAGCCGCAGCGCCTCCTCCGGCGCCACCCCCACCGGGGCGGTGACCAGGGGCATCGTCGTCATCACCTCGGCCACCGGGCGGCTGTGGTCGGTCTCGAACCTGATGTCGCGGTTGGTGACGATGCCGACCAGCACGCCATCCGGGCTTGTCACCGGCACGCCGGAGATCCGGTAGCGGCCGCACAGCCCGTCCACGTCCGCGATGGTGGCGTCGGGCCCGCAGGTCACCGGGTCGGTGATCATGCCCGCCTCGGACCGCTTGACCATGTCCACCTGCTGCGCCTGCTCCTCCACGGACAGGTTGCGGTGCAGCACTCCGACGCCGCCCTGGCGCGCCATGGCGATCGCCATCCGGGCCTCGGTCACGGTGTCCATCGACGCGGACACCAGCGGGACGCGGAGCCGGTAACGGCGCGTGATCCTGGTGGTGGTGTCCGCCTCACTGGGCAGCACCGCGGAGTGGGCGGGCAGCAAGAGCACATCATCAAAGGTCAGGCCGACGGGCGCGAATTTATCCACGGGGGGTCCGGGGGGATGGGTCCCCCCGGGGAGGGACTGGCCCGGGCGTACTTGATCAGTCATCCGGAATACCGGGCCTGTGAACCGCGAACCTCAACTGTTTGCCTCCTGACCTGGAATTCCCTGCCTTCAGGCGGGGGAGGATGCCAAGGCACCTTCACCGGGAGCCGCCGCTGCGGAATGCACCCATCCTATGGGCGCGCCTGTCGACCGGGGACCGCAGGAAGCCAAACGCGGGGCCACAGTCCGGTGGCCCCGCGTTTGCGTTTGCCCGCTATCTCAGTGCGAGTGGCCGTGTCCGTGGCCGTGGCCGTTGGCCGCGGACGCCTCCTGCTCCTCCGGCTTCTCGACCACCAGGGTCTCGGTGGTCAGCAGCATGCCGGCGATCGACGCGGCGTTCTGGACGGCGGACCTGGTTACCTTCACCGGGTCGATGACGCCCTGGGCCGCCAGGTCGCCGTACTCGCCGGTGGCCGCGTTGTAGCCATGCCCGACGGGCAGGGTGGCGATCTTGGCGACCACGACCGAACCCTCCTGGCCCGCGTTCATCGCGATCCAGCGGGCCGGCTCGGTCAGGGAGGCCTTCACGACCCGTACGCCGGTCGCCTCGTCACCCGTGCGGCCGAGGTCGTCGAGGCCGTTAGCCACGTGCACCAGGGCGCTGCCGCCGCCGGGGATGATGCCCTCCTCGATGGCCGCCCTGGTGGCGGAGATGGCGTCCTCAAGGCGGTGCTTCTTCTCCTTGAGCTCGACCTCGGTAGCGGCGCCGACGCGCAGGACGGAGACGCCGCCGGACAGCTTGGCCAGCCGCTCCTGCAGCTTCTCCCGGTCCCAGTCGGAGTCGGTGTCCTCGATCTCGTTGCGGATCTGCCTGATCCGCTCCTCGATCGCCGACTTGTCGCCGGCCCGTCCACGATCGTGGTGTTGTCCTTGGTGACCACGACCCGGCGGGCGCGGCCCAGGCTCTCCAGCCCGACCGACTCCAGCTTCATGCCGAGCTCGTCGGTGACCACCGTGCCGCCGGTCAGCGTCGCGATGTCGGCCAGCATGGCCTTACGGCGGTCACCGAAACCGGGCGCCTTCACGCCCACCACGTTGAGCAGGCCGCGGATCTTGTTCACCACGAGGGTGGCCAGGGCCTCGCCTTCGACGTCCTCGGCGATCACCAGCAGCGGCCGCTTGGACTGCGCGATCTTCTCGAGCAGCGGCAGGAAGTCGGCCATCGAGGAGATCTTGCCCTGGTTGATGAGGATGTACGCGTCCTCCAGGACCGCCTCGAGACGCTCGGGGTCGGTGATGAAGTACGGCGAAATGTAGCCCTTGTCGAACTGGAGGCCCTCGGTGAACTCCAGCTCAAGCCCCATCGTCGGCGATTCCTCGACGGTGATGACACCGTCCTTGCCGACCTTGCTGAACGCCTCGGCGATCATCTCGCCGATCTTGTCGTCCTGCGCGGAGATCGTCGCGACGTGCGCGATCTCGGTCTGCTCCTCGACGTCACGCGCGGCATCGAGCAGCCGCTTGGAGACCTCGGCGGCGGCGGCGTCGACGCCGCGCTTGAGGTCCATCGGGTTGGCGCCGGCCGCGACCGAACGCAGGCCGTGGCGCACCATCGCCTGGGCTAGGACGGTCGCCGTGGTGGTGCCGTCCCCGGCGATGTCATTGGTCTTGGTGGCGACTTCCTTGGCGAGCTGGGCTCCCAGGTTCTCGTAGGGGTCCTCAAGCTCCACCTCCTTGGCGACGGTCACGCCGTCGTTGGTGATGGTGGGAGCGCCCCATTTCTTGTCAATCACGACGTTGCGGCCACGCGGGCCTAGCGTCACCTTCACAGCGTCGGCGAGCTTGTTGACGCCACGCTCGAGCGAGCGGCGGGCGTCCTCGTCGAACTCCAGGATCTTGGGCATTTACTACCTCAACCTACGGTTGGATCGAGTTCTCAGTCGGCATGCCGACTACGCATCAGGCGGGCGGGCATGCTCACGGGCTCCGGCGGCCAGACCCCGGCGCTCGGCCGGGCGGCTGCCGCCGGAGCCCGTAGCTTTACTACTTGTCGATGACGGCGAGGACATCGCGAGCGGAGAGCACCAGGTACTCCTCGCCCGCGTACTTCACCTCGGTGCCGCCGTACTTGCTGTACAGCACTATGTCGCCGACCTTGACGTCGATCGGCACGCGCTTGGTTCCCGCGTCGTCGAAGCGCCCCGGGCCAACGGCAAGGACTTCGCCCTCCTGGGGCTTCTCCTTGGCGGTGTCCGGGATCACAAGTCCGGATGCCGTGGTCTGCTCCGCCTCAAGCGGGCGGACCACAATCCGGTCTTCGAGCGGCTTGATGACTACTTTGGTGGCGGTCGTCACGATCTGACCTCCCCCTCCGGAAAGGCTAATGGTGAGTTGCTAGAGAGGGCGAGCGCGGCCGCCTGCCGTCGCGGGTGCCAGACTGCCTCGTCGCATTAGCACTCTACACTAGTGAGTGCTAATCCCGAACAGTAGTGGTCGCGGCCGGGCACGTCAAACGAGCGAGGGGACGGCCATCGGATTCCCCTGGCGGAAGGGCAACCGCACCTGACGCCCCGGCGCAGCGACCTGGGCGTTGTGGCCTGGGAGTTATGGTGTGCGGTATGTCCCAGGTGTTCTTGGAGCGGGCGTACGCCGAGGAACTGGACGCGGCGGATCCGCTGGCCGGGTTCCGCGACCGGTTCGCGCTGGATGACCCGGGCCTGATCTACCTGAACGGCAACTCCCTCGGCGCGCTCCCGCGGGCCACGCTGCGGCGGCTGGAGGCGGTCCTGCGCGAGGAGTGGGGCACCGCGCTGGCCAGGTCGTGGGATCACTGGGTGGATCTGCCCGGCCGCGCGGGCGACCTGGTGGGCGAGCTCACCGGCGCGGCGCCGGGCCAGGTCCTGGTGACCGACAACACCACGGTGAACCTGTACAAGCTGGCGTGCGCGGCGCTCGACGCCCGGCCCGGCCGGCACGTGATCGTCACCGACCAGGACAACTTCCCCAGCGACCGCTACGTGGTCGAGGGCATCGCGACCCAGCGCGGCGCGGAGCTGCGCATGCTCCGCACCGACCTCGACCAGGGCCTGGACCCCAGCGAGGTCTGGGCCGCGGTGGACGAGGACACCGCGCTGGTCAGCCTCTCCCACGTGGCGTACCGCAGCGGCGCGCTGGCCGACATGGCCGCCGTCACCCAGATCGCGCACCAGGCCGGCGCGCTGATGCTCTGGGACCTGAGCCACTCGGTCGGCGCGGTGCCCGTCGAGCTCGACCGCTGCGACGTGGACCTGGCAGTCGGCTGCACCTACAAGTACCTCAACGCGGGTCCGGGCGCGCCGGCGTTCCTCTACGTCTCGGCCCGGCTGCGTGAGGTGCTGCGGCAGCCGATCTGGGGCTGGTTCTCCCAGCGCGACCAGTTCGCCATGGGCCCCAGGTACCACCCGGCGGCCGGCATGGCCAAGTTCATGACGGGTACCCCGTCCATCCCGGGCACCGCCGCGGTGGAAGAGGGGGCCCGGCTGCTGCTCGAGGCGGGCCTGTACCCGATGCGCGCCAAGAGCCTGCGGCTGACCAGCTACCTCATCGACCTGGGCGGCACCTGGCTGGAGCCGCTCGGCTGCGCGCTGGCCACGCCGCGGGACGGCAGCCGCCGCGGCGGTCACGTCACCTACTGCCATCCGCAGGCCGGGCGGCTCGTCGAACAGCTGGCCGAGGCGAACATCGTCACCGACTACCGGACCCCGGACCGGCTCCGGTTCGGCCTGTCCCCGCTCACGACGCGGTTCACTGACGTCTGGACGGCCGCCGCCGCTACCCGTGACATCATCGAGACCGAACGCGGCAAGGACCATGGCTGAACCCGTCACCTACTCCGGATACCTGCGGCTCGATCAGCTGCTGTCGGCGCAGCAGCCCAGGTCGAGCGAGCACGACGAGATGCTGTTCATCGTCATCCACCAGATCTACGAGCTGTGGTTCAAGCAGCTGCTGCACGAGTTCGGCAAGCTACAGGCCGAACTGGAGTCCGGCAGCACCACGCACGCCATGCGCACGCTGCCGACCTTCCCCGACCTGTGGGCCGTCCGGAGCATGGGTTTACTCCCATTCGATGGTGGCGGGCGGCTTGCTGGTCACGTCAAGCACGACGCGGTTGACTTCCGGGACCTCGTTGGTGACGCGGGTGGAGATCCGGGCCAGCACCTCGTCGGGCAGCCGGGCCCAGTCCGCGGTCATCGCGTCCTCGCTGGTCACCGGGCGGAGCACGAGCGGGTGGCCGTAGCTGCGGCCGTCGCCCTGCACGCCGACCGAACGCACGTCCGCGAGCAGCACCACCGGGCACTGCCAGACCAGGGTGTCGAGCCCGGCGGCGGACATCTCCTCGCGCACGATGGCGTCGGCCTCGCGCAGCACCGCGAGCCGGTCGGCGGTCACCTCGCCGATGATCCTGATCGCCAGCCCGGGGCCAGGGAACGGCTGGCGGCGGACGATCGCGGGCGGCAGGCCGAGTTCGGACCCCACCCGGCGCACCTCGTCCTTGAAGAGCCAGCGCAGCGGCTCGACCAGACCGAACTTCAGGTCGTCGGGCAACCCGCCGACGTTGTGGTGCGACTTGATGTTGGCGGTGCCGGTGCCGCCGCCCGACTCCACCACGTCCGGGTACAGCGTGCCCTGGACCAGGAACTCGCACGCCTCGCCGTGCTCTCCGGCCTCGGCGGTGATCTCCCGGGCGGCGCGCTCGAACGCGCGGATGAACTCCCGGCCGATGATCTTCCGCTTCTGCTCCGGATCGGCCACCCCGGCCAGGGCGGACAGGAACGCCTCGGCCTCGTTCGCCACCTTCAGCTTGACGCCGGTGGCGGCCACGAAGTCTTGCTCGACTTGTTCGGCTTCACCGTGGCGCAGCAGGCCGTGGTCGACGAAAACGCAGGTGAGGCGGTCCCCTATGGCCCGCTGCACGAGTGCCGCGGCGACCGCGGAATCCACGCCGCCGGACAGCCCGCAGATGGCCCGGCCGCCGCCGACCTGCTCGCGGATCAGCGCCACCTGCTCCTCGACGACGTTCAGCGTGGTCCAGGACGGGCGGCAGCCGGCCAGCTCAAGGAAGCGGGCCAGGATGCGGTGGCCGTGCTCGGTGTGCATGACCTCGGGGTGGAACTGGACGCCGAAGAGCCTGCGGCCCGCGTTCTCCACCGCCGCCACCGGCGTCACGTCGGTCCGCGCGGTCACCGCGAAGCCCGGCGGGGCCGCCGTGCAGGTGTCTGCGTGCGACATCCACACCTGCTGCCTGGCCGGCGTGCCGGCCAGCAGCATCCCCCCAGAAGGGGGGCCCCCGGGGGGTACGGGGGGGCGGGCAGCCCCCCCGTGCTCGGGGGGTTCCGGGGGGTCGTCCCCCCGGGCCAGCAGGGTCTGGGGGGGATCGTCCCCCCGGACCAACACAGTTCTGCCGTATTCGGCCGCGCCGGTCCGCTCGACCGTGCCGCCGAGGCCGGCCACCATCAGCTGGAAGCCGTAGCAGATGCCGAGGATGGGCAGGCCGATCTGGAAGAGGCCGGGTGGGGCGGGCGGCGCGCCGTCGGCGTAGACGGACGAGGGACCGCCGGACAAGATGATCGCCTTCGGCCGCTTGGCCAGCATCTCGTCCACCGGCATGGTGGCCGGGACGATCTCGGAGTAGACGTGGCACTCGCGCACCCGGCGGGCGATCAGCTGCGCGTACTGCGCGCCGAAATCGACGACGAGAACGGTGTCAAAGCCACCGGGCACGCTGACCTCCTTTCACGGTGGGCCGCCTTTCACGGTGGGCCGTCCTTCACCGTTGGGCCGTCCTTCACCGTTGGCTGCCTTCCTGCGGGGCCTCCGAGTCTAGCCGGACCTGACCAGCAGAAACCGTGTCTTCAGGCGGGGCGGCGGAGCTGCCTGGCCCCGGAGAGCCGGGCGGGGGGGCGGGACCGGAAGGGGCGGCGGGGGCGGCGGGAACGGCCGGCGCCGGGACGTTGGCGGTGACGCGCAGGCGGGCGATGCGGCGGCCGTCGAGTTCGATCACGGTGATGGTGCGGCCGGCCACCTGGACGCTGTCCCCTTCGGAGGGCAGGTTGCCGAGGACGGCCAGGACGTAACCCGCCGCGGTCTCGTACGGGCCCTCGGGCAGCTCGACGCCGGTCTGCTCGGTGAACTCGTCCAGGTTGAGCAGGCCGTCGACCGCCACGTCGCCGGCCGGCAGCCTGGTCGCCTGATCCTGCTCGATGTCGTACTCGTCCCTGATGTCGCCGATCAGCTCCTCGACCAGGTCCTCCAGCGTGACGATGCCGGCGGTGCCGCCGTAGTCGTCCACCACGATGGCCAGGTGCGCCCGCTCGCGGCGCATCTCGGACAGCGAGGAGAGCACGGTCTTGCTGATCGGCAGGAACTTCACCGGCCGGCTGATCCGGCTGACCGGCATAGAGTCCTTGGTCACACCGGGCCCGAGCAGGTCCCGGACGTGCACGAACCCGGTCACGTTGTCGTAGGTGTCCTGGTAGACAGGCAGCCGCGAATGCGGTACCCCCATCGCGATGACGGCGGCCTCGGCGACCGGCGTCTCCGCGTCCAGGAAGACCACCTCGGTGCGCGGCACCAGGACCTCGCGGATCTGCCGTTTGCCCGCGTCGAAGACCTCGCCGACGATGTGCCGCTCGTCCTGGCTGAGCGTATGGGTGCTGGTCACCAGCTCGCGCACTTCCTGCTCGGTCATGGCCTGGCGGCCGACCCGGGGATCGCCGCCGAGGACCGCGACGACCAGGTTGGTGGTCGCGGTCAGCAGCCAGACGACCGGCCGGGCCAGGGTGGCGATCCGGTCGAGCAGCGGCGCGGCCAGCAGCGCCAGCCGGGGCGCCCGCTGCAGCCCGATCCGCTTGGGGGCGAGCTCGCCCAGGATCAGGCTCACGAACGTGATGCAGATCGTCACCGCGATGAACGAGACCGGGCCCGCCCAGGCCGCCGACATGTGCTGCTGCTCGACCAGCCAGGACTTCAGGGCGGCGGCCAGCGTCTCGGCCCCGTAGGCGCCGGTGACCAGGGTGGCCAGGGTGACGCCGATCTGCACGGCGGAGAAGAACCGGTTCGGGTCCTGCGCCAGCCGCGCCGCGCGCTGGCCGCGCTTGCCGCGCTTGGCCAGCGCCCTGACCTGGCCTTCGCGCAGCGATACGAGGGCCATCTCGGAGGCCGCGAAGAACCCCCCGATGCACGCGATGACCAAGACGATGATGATCTCAACGACGACCTTGCTCATTCTCTCGCTCGCCTCCGGGCGCCTTTCAGGCCCTGCCTTCCCTCGTCGCTCGTCGCAGGCTCCTCGCTCCTCAGTCCAGGCAGGGCCGGCGCCCTTTGGCTCGCTCGAGGGGAGAGCGCCCCCGTTGGCTCGCGGCAGTCCCGGCCCTCTGCCGCGGGGCCCCCGCTACCCGGCGCATGATGTGTCTGGCCAGTCTAGACCGGATAACGTGGGGGTCCCGTGGGCACGCAATCGATCTGGAAATCCAGCACCCGGCTGGCGGACGGGCGAGAGATCGTCTACTTCGACGAGGCGCCCGGACTCGGCCGCGCTCAGGCCCGGGACACCAGGCCCCTGCCGCCGCGGCCGCCCGGTCCCGCCCTGCCGACCGGGTTGCCGGAATGGGGAATCCGCTGGGATCCGCTGGCCGGTGAGTGGGTGGTGATCGCCGCCGCCCGCCAGGACCGGACCTTCCTGCCCCCGCCCGATCAGTGCCCGCTTGACCCGTCGGCCCCCGGGCGGCCCACCGAGATACCGGCGGACAGCTACGACGTGGTGGTGTTCGAGAACCGGTTCCCGTCGCTGAGCGAACCTCTCGGCCGCTGTGAGGTGGTCTGCTTCACCTCCGACCACGACTCCTGGTTCGCCCAGCTCACCCCGCGGCGGGTCCGTACCGTCCTGGAGGCCTGGGCGGACCGGACGCAGGCGCTGAGCGCGCTGCCCGAGACCAGGCAGGTGTACTGCTTCGAGAACCGGGGCGAGGAGATCGGCGTCACGCTGCACCACCCGCACGGGCAGATCTACGCGTTCCCGTTCGTCGCGCCGCGCCTGGCCCAGATGGTGACCCAGGCCCGGGACTACGCCCGCGAGCACCCCGGGGGGAACCTGTTCGACGCCCTGGTCGCGGCCGAACTCCAGGCTGGCACCAGGATCGTGACCAGAGACGAGCACTGGATCGTGTTCGTGCCCGAGGCGGCCCGCTGGCCGTACGAGGTACGGATCTTCCCCGTCACCCGGGTGCCCGACATGACCGGCCTCAGCGAGGCCGCCCGGGACGCGTTCGGGCCGCTCTACCTGGACGTGCTGCGCCGGTTCGACGCGCTGTTCGGCCAGCCCGCGCCGTACATCGCCGCCTGGCACCAGGCGCCGGTCCAGGACTCCGGCGCGCGCCGCCAGTTCGCCACGCACCTTCAGGTACTGTCGGTCCGGCGGGCGGCCGGCAAGCTGAAGTACCTGGCGGGCACGGAATCCGGCATGGGCGTGTGGATCAACGACATCGTCCCTGAAGAAGCGGCGCAACGGCTCCGGGAGGCCTGATGAGAGTGCTTGTCACCGGCGGTGCCGGATATATCGGCAGCGTCGTCGCCGCGCAGCTGATCGCGGCCGGGCACGACGTCATCGTGCTCGACGACCTGTCCACCGGGTTCGCCGACGCCGTGCCGTCCGGCGCCACGTTCGTCAAGGGCACGCTGCGTGACTGCGCCGCGGAGGTGCTCTCCGACGGCGTTGAGGCGGTGCTGCACTTCGCGGCCAAGTCGCTGGTCGGCGAGTCGGTGGCGGACCCGGCCAAGTACTGGTCAAACAACCTGGGCGGCACGGTCGCGCTGCTCGAGGCGATGCGCGAGATACAGGTCCGCACGATCGTGTTCTCCTCCACCGCGGCCGTCTACGGCGAGCCCGAGCGCACGCCCGTCGAGGAGACCGACCCGACCCGCCCGACCAGCCCCTACGGCGCGTCCAAGCTCGCCGTGGACACCACCCTGACGGAGTTCTGCCGGCTGTACGGGTTCGGCGCGGTCAGCCTGCGCTACTTCAACGTGGCCGGCGCGCACCAGGCCGCCGACGGCAGCTGGCTGGGCGAGCGGCACAACCCGGAGACCCATCTCATCCCCAACGTACTGGCCGCCGCGACCGAAGGCCGCCCGGTGCAGGTCTTCGGCGACGACTACCCCACTCCCGACGGGACCTGCGTCCGGGACTACATCCATGTCACCGACCTGGCCGACGCGCACCTGCGCGCGCTGGCGGCCTGCCGGCCCGGCCAGCACCGCATCTACAACCTGGGGAACGGCGCCGGCTTCTCGGTCCGCGAGGTGATCGAGGTGTGCCGCGAGGTCACCGGGGCCGACATCGGCGCGGACGCGGGCCCGCGGCGGCCCGGCGATCCGGCCGTGCTGGTGGCCTCGTCCGCGAGGATCCAGTCCGAGCTGGACTGGCGGGCGGAGAAGGACCTGCGCGCCATGGCCGCCGACGCCTGGCGGTTCACCCAGGCACGCGCCTCTCGGTGAGCGAGCCGAAGGGCGCCGGAGGCGAGCGGGGAGACAGAGTGAGGTCGGCCGAACTCTTCCGGGCGCGGTTCGGCGGGGAGCCGGACGGCGTGTGGCTGGCCCCGGGGCGGGCCAACCTGATGGGCGAGCACACCGACTACAACGACGGGTACGTGCTCCCGTTCGCGCTCAGCCAGAGCGTCACGGCGGCCGCGGCGCGCCAGGCCGGGCGGCGGCTGACGCTGTGCTCCCGGCAGGAACCCGCGGCCGCGGTGGAGGTCGACCTCGACGGCCTGGCGCCCGGCCAGGTGACCGGCTGGGCTGCCTACCCGGCCGGCGTGGCGTGGGCGCTCGAGGCGGCCGGCCACCGGGTACCCGGCGCCCGCATCGCCATCGACTCCGACGTCCCCGCGGGGGCCGGCCTGTCCTCCTCGGCCGCCCTGGAATGCGCGACCGCGCTGGCCCTGACCGAACTGGGCGAGCTGACGATTCCCCGCACCGACCTGGTTGCGCTGGCCCGCCAGGCCGAGAACGAGTTCGTCGGGGTGCCGTCCGGCATCATGGACCAGTCCGCCTCGCTGCTCTGCCAGGCCGGGCACGCGCTGCTGCTTGACTGCCGCTCGCTGGAGGTCGCGCAGGTGCCGTTCGAGCCCGCCGCGGCCGGAGCGAGCCTGCTCCTCATCAACACCCGGGCCAAGCACCACCTCAGCGACGGGGAGTACGGGGAGCGGCGGGCCGAGTGCGAAGAGGCGGCCCGCCGTCTCGGCATCCCTTCGCTGAGAGACCTGACGGACCCGGGTGATACCGACCGGCTGACCGATCCTGTCCTGCGGCGCAGAGCCCGGCACGTCGTCGCGGACAACCAGCGCGTCCTGGAGGTGGTGGCGCTGCTGCGCGCCCCGGCGGGTCCCTCCGGCCAGCACCGGGCGGGCACCTATCGCGACATCGGGCGGCTGCTGGCGCAGGCGCACGCGTCGCTGCGCGACGACTTCGAGGTGTCCTGGCCGGAGGCCGACGCGACGGTGGAGGCGGCGCTGGCCGCGGGCGCGTGCGGCGCGCGGATGATCGGCGGCGGGTTCGGCGGCTCGGTGCTCGCCCTGGTGCCCGAGGCGGCCCGCGGCCCGGTCCGCGACGCGGTCACCGAGGCGTTCGCCCGGCGCGCCTGGACCCAGCCCGAGTTCCTGGACGCCGTCCCGTCGGCTAGCGCCCGGCGGCTGAGCTTACAGTTGGTGTCGACCTGAGGAGGATCACGTGCAGGTGCGCGACGAGGCGGCGGAGCTAGCGGGCGAGATCGCCGAGCTGCGGCATTCGATTCATATGGAGCCCGAGATCGGCCTGGACCTGCCGAAGACGCAAGCGAAGGTGCTCGACGCCCTGGCCGGGCTGCCGCTGGAGGTCAGCACCGGCCGGGCGCTCAGTTCGGTGACCGCGGTGCTACGCGGCCGGCGCCCGGGCCCGGTGGTGCTGCTGCGCGGCGACATGGACGCGCTGCCCGTCACCGAGGCGACCGGGCTGCCGTACGCCTCGACGGTGCCCGGCGCAATGCACGCGTGCGGTCACGACCTGCACACGGCCATGCTGGCCGGCGCCGCCCGGCTGCTCTGCACCCGGCAGGCCGAGCTGCCCGGCACGGTGATCTTCATGTTCCAGCCGGGCGAGGAGGGCTGCGCCGGCGCCCGGTACATGATCAACGAGGGCGTGCTCGACGCGGCGGGCGAGCGCCCGGTGGCGGCCTACGGCCTGCACGTGACCTCGAACAAGCTCCCCGGCGGGTTGTTCTCCACCCGGCCCGGCCCGATGCTGGCCGCCGCCGACCAGATCACGGTCACCGTGCACGGGCGCGGCGGGCACGCCTCCCAGCCGCACCGGGCCGCCGACCCGATCCCGGCCTCGTGCGAGATGGTGCTCGCCCTGCAGACGATGGTGACCAGGAAGTTCGACGTGTTCGACCCGGTTGTCATCACGGTCGGCAGCTTCCACGCCGGCACCACCGACAACGTGATCGGTGACCAGGTCAGGTTCCTGGCCACCGCCCGCTCCTACAGCGCCTCGTCCCGGACCGCGCTGGCGGACCTGGTGCCCCGGCTGGTCAGGGATATCGCCGGCGCGCACGGGCTGACCGCCGACGTCGAATACGCGGCCGAGTACCCGGTCACCGTCAACGACGCGGCCGAGGCCGAGTTCGCGCTGCGGACGGTCACCGACGCGTTCGGCCCGGATCGGGCCCACCTGGCGCAGTTCCCCATCACCGGCGCGGAGGACTTCTCCTTCGTGCTGGAGGAAGTGCCCGGTGCGTTCGTGTTCCTCGGCGCCTGCCCGCCGGACCGCGACCCGGAGACCGCGCCCACCAACCACTCGGCGATCGCGGTTTTCGACGACGCCGCGCTGGCCGAAGGCACCGCCCTGTACGCCGAGCTGGCGCTGCGCCGCCTGGCGGCCGGTCCCGCCGGGCTAAGCGCTGAGGCCGGCCCCTGGAGGACGAGACCGGCCCCTTAGCGGCTGGCGGATCAGAGGCTGGCAGATCAGAGGCTGGCGACGTCGGCTTGCTTGGCGCGGACGGCCTGGGCGGCGGTGCGCAGGCCGGCGAGTTCGGCTTCGGTCAGGTCGCGCTCGACCACCCGGCGGACGCCGGTGGCGCCGATCTCGGCCTCCACGCCCAGGTAGACGCCGGAAATGCCGTACTGCCCGTCCACCCACGCGCACACCGGCATGACCACGCCGGAGTCCTCCGCCACCGCGCGGGCCATCCGGGCCGCGGCGGCCGACGGGGCGTAGTACGCCGAGCCGGTCTTCAGCAGCGCGACGATCTCGCCGCCGCCGTTCCTGGTCCGGTTGACGAGCGCCTCGATCTCCTCGGCGGGCAGCAGGCTCGCCAGCGGCTGGCCGTTCACCGTGCAGGCCGAGGGCACCGGGACCATCGTGTCGCCGTGCGAGCCGAGCGTCAGCGTCCGCACCGCCCCGACCGGGACCGCCAGCTTCTCCGCCACGAAGTAGCTGAACCGGGCGGTATCCAGCATGCCCGCCTGGCCCATCACCCGCGCCGACGGGAAGCCGGACACCTTGGCGGCCAGTGCGGTCATCTCGTCCAGCGGGTTGGACACCATGATCAGCACCGCGTCCGGCGCGTACTTAGCGACGTTCTCCACCACGTTCCTGACGATCTTGGCGTTGACCTCGATCAGGTCCATCCGGTTCATGCCGGGCTTGCGCGGCAGTCCGGCGGTGACGACCACGATGTCCGAGCCGCCGATCACCTCGTAGCCCTCGCCGCCCGGGCCGGTCGTCTGGCCGGTCACCTTGGTCTCGAACCCCTCGACCGGGCGCGACTGGTTCATGTCCAGGGCCAGCCCTTCCGGCTTGCCCTGGACGATGTCGGTGAGCACGACTTCATCGAAGATGTCGTACTCGGCCAGCCGCTGCGCGGTGGTGGAGCCGTAGAACCCGGCCCCGACGACGGTTACCTTGCCTTGGCGAGACATATTCTCGGAACTCCTTCGTCCGGACTGCATGTCAGCGGGCCCGGGGCAGACACCAGGCTCGTTCGGAATTATTGGGGGTAATTTTACGAGCTCATGGCCTGGCGCAGATTATTGTCCAGCGCGCCGAGGAATTCCTGGGTAGTCAGGAACGGCTGTGTCCTTGCCGACGAGCATGGCCAGGTCCTTGGTCATCTCGCCGCCCTCGATCGTCCGCACGCAGACGTCCTCGAGCGCGCTGGGCGAACCTGGTGACTTCCGGGGTTCCGTCGAGCTTGCCGCGGTGGGCCAGCCCCCTGGTCCAGGCGAATATCGACGCGACCGGGTTGGTGGACGTGGCCTTGCCCTGCTGGTGCTGGCGGTAATGCCTGGTAACGGTGCCGTGGGCGGCTTCGGCCTCGAGCGTGCGGCCGTCCGGCGTCATCAGCACGCTGGTCATCAGGCCGAGCGAGCCGAAGCCCTGGGCCACCACGTCGGACTGCACGTCGCCGTCGTAGTTCTTGGTGGCCCAGACGATGCCGCCCTCCCACTTGAGCACCTGCGCGACCATGTCATCGATCAGCCGGTGCTCGTAGGTGATGCCGGCCGCCTCGAATTCCGCCTTGAACTCGGACTCGAAGGTCTCCGCGAAGATGTCCTTGAACCGCCCGTCGTAGGCCTTGAGGATGGTGTTCTTGGTGGACAGGTAGAGCGGGAACTTCCGGTCCAGCGCGTAGCGCATCGTGGCCCGGGCGAAGTCGCGGATCGAGTCGTCGAAGTTGTACATCGCCAGCGCGACGCCGCCGCCGGTAAACCGGGCGACCTCCATCTCGATGGGCTGGTTGCGGTCGCCGTCGGGGACGTAGGTGATCGTCACCGTGCCCGGGCCCGGCACCACGAAGTCGCTGGCCCTGTACTGGTCGGCGTGCGCGTGCCGGCCGATGATGATCGGCTTGGTCCAGCTCGGCACCAGCCGCGGGATGTTGGAGATCACGATCGGCTCGCGGAAGATGACACCGCCCAGGATGTTGCGGATCGTGCCGTTCGGCGAGCGCCACATCTTCTTCAGCCCGAACTCGGTGACCCGCGCCTCGTCCGGCGTGATCGTGGCGCACTTCACGCCGACGCCGTGCCGCTGGATGGCGTGCGCCGCGTCGATCGTCACCTGGTCGTCGGTCGCGTCGCGGTGCTCGACGCTGAGGTCGTAGTACTCGAGCTCGACATCCAGGTAGGGCAGTATCAGCTGGTCCTTGATGTACTGCCAGATGATGCGGGTCATCTCGTCACCGTCGAGTTCGACGACGGGGTTCGCCACCGTGATCTTGGCCATGATTTTCTCAGGTTCCCTTCGTGGACTTGCTGCTTATGGCAGCATCAGCGCGACCGCGAGCACCGCGGCGCCGAACACCGCGAAGGCCAGCACGTCGGAAGCTTTTCGGCGGGACGCCAGCAGGCCCGCGTAGCGGGCCGGCAGGATCAGCCGGGCCAGTGCCCCGGCCAGCAGCGAGCAGCCCACCAGCCCGGCCCCGCGGCCCGCGTACGTCGAGCCCTGCCAGACGACGAACATCCCGGCGCCGGCACCGGCGAGCACGATCAGGTAGGGCAGCCAGGCCAGCCCGCTGGTTTCGGGATCGCCGCGCTCCCCGGATGGACTAGGCGGACGTGATTCTCGGGGCGTGCGCGACGCACGGGACTCGCGGGGCGAGCGGGGGCGAGTGGCGCGGTGGCCGACCGGGGGCCGGGGCGCGGCGGCGCCTGTCGGTGACGCTGCGACACCCAGAAGCGGCGCAACGTCACCCGTGGGCGCCAGTCCCCGGCCAGAGCCAGCGTTCGCCGGCCTATTCGCCATGCATGTGCCTCCCGGCTTTCCGCTGCGAAGTTTACCGGGCGCTGGCCAGGCCGTTACCACGATGCGCCCAGGCGATCCGCACGCAATCTCACGGTAGGACCCGTGACACGGGGGGTAACCCGGTGGTAAGACCTTAGTCACGGCTCCGATAGAAAGGAGGGTCCGTAGTGGACACACCGTTCCTCCGCATCGAGGAAACTGGCGAAGTCTTTCCGCTGCGCGACGTGGTGACAACCGTTGGCCGCGGCCAAGGCGTCGATATCCGCCTGGATGATCCCAGTGTTTCCCGGCTGCACGCCGAACTGATCCGCCGCGGCCCCTACATTTACGTCGTCGACCTCGGTTTATCACGGAACGGGACCCGGGTTAACGGGCGCCCCATCGCCCGCCGGGTTCTGGACGAGGGCGACGTGCTGAGTTTCGGCACCGCCCGCGGCCGGATCGGCGGCATCGAGCAGGAAGAGATCATCGCCGAGGCCGAGTTGCGCCGTTCGGTCGTACCCGAGCTCACCCGCCGTGAGCTGGACGTGCTGATCTCGCTGTGCCGGCCCGCGCTTTCCGACGAGGCCTTCGCCACCCCGGCCACTGCGCACGAGATCGCCACCGAATTGGTGGTGACCGAGGCGGCGGTCAAGCAGCACTTGCTCCGGCTCTACCAGAAGTTCCGGACCCCCGAGGGCCCGAACCGCCGCACCAGGCTGGCCAACGAGGTCGTCGCGCTCGGCCTGGTCAAGCCGATGCCGCCGACCGACCTCGGCGAGCAGTTACCCGTAAGTGTTCCTGAGCAGCCAGTGCGAGACCGACGTGATCAGGCTGTGCAGGCCGGGTAGGTGCGGGGCTACCGCAGGCCAGTAGTACGGGGTCTGCGACCAGGCGAACAAGACGGCGGCGACCGCGAGCGCCCAGACGGCCAGCGCGATCACCGCCGCCGATGTCCGCGTGCGCGCCACGGCCCCGGCCATCCGGTTCAGTTGGCGCCGCGGGCGGCCCGAGCCTGGGCCGAGACCGTACCAGGCCACCACGGCCGCGGCCGCGTACGCCCCGGCGCGCGGCATGTTCATGCTGTGCGTGAACACGACCGCCAGGCCATAGGCGGCCGCGCCGGCGAGGACCGCGAGCGGGGCCATCAGGATCTCGGTGAGCAGCGCCCTGGCCACCGTCAGTGGCGCGGTGATCAGCACGACCACCAGGTCACTGGCCCGCGGTCCGCGCACCGACCGGCGCACCGCTAGCGTGCTCTGCGCCCGGTCCGCGGCCCGGAGCAGGGTGATCACGGCCAGCGAGGCGATCAGCCCGGCCACCGGCAGCACCACGGTCAGCGCTATTGCCGCGACCATGAGAGCGAGGCCGGCCATGGTGTTCGGGCGGGCCTGGGGGCGCGGGCCTGCGGGCGCGGGCTTGGGGCCTTGCGGTCCCCAGGGACCGGCCTGGTCTTTGTGGTCGGCGGGCGCGACCGGCCAGCCTGGCTGGGGTTTCTGTTGTTGCTGGGGTCTTTGGGACGGCGCGTAGTTGACGGGCGGGAGCAGGTCGGCGACATCCCTGGCCGCTTGCTTAGGTGCCCGGGGCGCCCTGGGCACCTGGGGCACGGCGGACGGGATCACGGGCGCAGGCGCGGCAGCGAGCGCGCCGGCGGGCACGGGAACACCGGCGGGCGCGGGAACACCGGCGGGCGGGAGCGGGCCCGCCGCCGACATGTCCAGCGCGCTGGCCTGGGCGCTGAGCCAGCTAGCCGACGGGCGGTGCGAAGGATCCCTGGCCAGTGCCGCAGAGATCAGCGGCACCAGCGGCGCGGGGACGCCAGTCAGGTCGGCGCGGCCGGACACGATGCGATAGAAGATCGTCTCGTAGGAGCCGCCGCCGAACGGCAGGTGGCCGGTCGCCGCGAACGCCATCGTCGAGCCCCAGGAATGGATATCCGACGCGGGGCTGCTCGGCTGGCCCTCGATCACCTCGGGGGCGAGATACCCGGGCGTGCCCATCACCAGGCCGGTCTGGGTCAGCCGGGTGGCGTCGCCGGTCTGGGCGATGCCGAAGTCGATCACGATGGGCCGGTCGTCGGTAAGCATCACGTTGCCCGGCTTCAGGTCGCGGTGCACCACGCCCGCCGCGTGGATCGCGGTCAGCGCCTCGGCGATGCCGTGGGCCAGCCTGCGCAGTCCCTGGCCGGACAGCGGACCGCGGCCGCGCACCATCTCCTCCAGCGTCGGCCCGGCCACGAACCGGGTGACGATGTAGGGATATTCGCCGGTCACGTCGGCGTCGAGGACTTCGGCGACGTACGGGCTGCGGACCCGGCGCATCGTCTCGACCTCGCGGGCCAGCCGGCGGCGCGCGTTGGCCCCCTCGGTGCCGGCCGGATGGAGCACCTTGACCGCCACCGGACGGCCCTCCGGATCGCGGGCGAGGTGCACCACCCCCATGCCGCCTTCCCCGAGGCGGTCCTGAAGGCGATACGGGCCGAGGGACCTCGGCAGGTGTTCCGTCGCAGGCATCGCGGCTTCCAGAGTACGAGACAGATCGCGTGTTGTGGAGCGAACCACATGTTGCCTATCTGTAACGGCTCAGCTGCCCTAGGCTCGACGAGGGGCCGATAACGCCGTGAGCACTACAATCTCTACCGTGGGACTGACCTATGACTGAGCATGACGACACGCTCTCGCTGGACATGGTTACCGCCGCGCTGCGCGCCGACAGCACGGATGTGGCCATCTACGCTCGCGTGCTGGCCCAGTCCTTGGGTGAGGCCCTACCCAGCGACTGCGTGTCGGTGGAGCGGGACCGGTCCATGTCCGACCGGATGCGCGGCCGCCCCGGCGAGATCACCAAGGTCGTGGCCCGGCTCGGCGAACTGCAGATGACGCTGGCGGTGCGCAACGGCCAGGCGGTGGCCGAGGTCTGCCGCGCGGTGCGCGGCGTGGTGCTGTCCCGGCAGACCGTGCCCATCGGCGAATGGGCCGCGACGCTGGCCGGCGCGCTGGTCAGCTACGCCGAGCAGAACGCCCAGGCCGCCCAGGCCCTGCGCAGGCTCGTGGCCGGCAGCTGAATTTCACGCCGGGGCCCAGCGGCTGGTGCTCGCGCGGCGGGTGCGGTCAGCGGCCGGTGAAGGTGGCTTTGCCGGGGCCGTATTCCAGGAAGCTGCGCATGCCGGCTCGCTGGTCCTCGGTGCCGAACAGCGCGGCGAACTGCACTCGCTCGATCTCCAGGCCGGTGGCCAGGTCCACGTCGAGGCCGTGGTCGATGGCCTGCTTGGCCGCGCGCAGCGCGAGGGCGGGACCGGCCGCGTACCGCTGCACCATGTCCAGCGCGGCCTGGTAGACCGAGTCGTCCGGGACGACCCGGTCGACCAGGCCGATGGCGTGCGCCTCGGCGGCCTTGACCATCCGGCCGCTGAAGATGATGTCCTTGGCCTTGGCCGGGCCGACCAAGCGGGGCAGCCGCTGGGTTCCGCCGGCCCCGGGGATGATGCCGAGCTGGATCTCGGGCTGACCGAGCCGGGCGCCCTCCCCCGCGACCCGGAAGTCGGCGGTGAGCGCGAGCTCGAGCCCGCCGCCGAGGGCGTAGCCGGCGATCGCCGCCACCACCGGCTTGGGAATGCCGGCCAGGAGCGTCGTGGCCTCCAGCAGCCCGATCGGCCGGCTGGCCATCGCGGCGTAGCTGGCCTCGGCCATCTCCTTGATGTCGGCGCCGGCCGCGAAGACCTTCTCGCCGCCGTAGATGATCACCGCGCGGACCTCGTCCAGCCGGCCGCCGCGCGCGCGGCCTCGGCCAGCTCGCCGGTCAGCTGGTCGTTCAGCGCGTTGACCGGCGGCCGGTTCAGCCGGATCGTGCCAATGCCGTCCGCGACTTCCAGGTTGACGAATTCGCCCATGACAGCTCCTTACCGCAGATCACCGTTGGTCATGCCGGCCGGCGCCTGCGGGTACGTGACCAGCCCGAGCTCGGCGCGGCTGTCGAGCAGCGGATGGTTCGGCAGCACCCGCACCGTGTAGCCGAACGGGCCAGGCTGGTCCAGCGGCAGCTCGCCGGAGTACCGCACGAGCGCCCCGGCGGGTACGGGGGGGCGGGCCAGCGGGGTCTGGGGGGATGGATGCCCTCGCCCGGGGGTCCCGGGGGGATGGATCCCCCCGGGAGAGACTCCGGCGGGTTCCGGGCCCATGGGGTCAGGGGTATCCCCGGGGGGCAGAGTGTCCCCCCGGGCTAGCACCGCGTAGGCCGGCGAGACGATCTCGTCGGCGTCGTCGGGCCGGCCGTAGACCGCTTCCACCATCACGTCGTCCGGGGTGAGCTCGCCGAGCGCCACCGAGACCCGGACGGTCAGCGCCGAACCCAGCGCCTGCCCGGCGGCCTCCGCCTCCACGTGCTCGACCCGCACCTGCGGCCAGGCCTGGATCACGCGCCGCTTCCAGGTCGCCAGCTCGCGCGCGGGGCCGAACCCCGCGGCGTCGGCCAGGTGCCGGGAGGCCGCCGCGGCGGGCACGTACAGCGCCGTCACGTACTCCCGGACCATCCGCTCGGCCTGCACCTTCGGCCCGAGCGAGCGGAAGGTATGCCGGATCCGCTCCACCCAGCCCTGCGGGACGCCCTCGGTATCCCGGTCGTAGAACAGCGGCGCCACCGACTTGCCCAGCAGCTCGTACAGCGCGGTGGCCTCGAGCGCGTCGCGCCGCGCGGGGTCGGCCACGCCGCCGGCCGAGGGGATCTCCCAGCCGTTCCCGCCGTCGTACCACTCGTCCCACCAGCCGTCCCGGACCGAGACGTTGAGCCCGCCGTTCAGCGCGGCCTTCATGCCCGAGGTGCCGCAGGCCTCCAGCGGGCGCAGCGGGTTGTTCAGCCACACGTCGCAGCCCTGGACCAGGGCGTGCGCCATGGCCATGTCGTAGTCGGGCAGGAACACGATCCGGCGCCGCACGTCCGGGGAGTCGGCGAACTGGACCATCTGCTGGATCAGGCCCTTGCCGCCCTCGTCGGCCGGGTGGGCCTTGCCCGCCACCACGATCTGCAGCGGCTGCGACGGGTCGTTCAGCAGCTGGCTGAGCATGGCGGGATCGGTCAGCATGAGGGTCAGCCGCTTGTAGGACGGCACCCGCCGGGCGAACCCGATGGTGAGCACGTTCTCGTCGAGCACGTCGTCGATCCAGGTCAGTTCGGCGTCGGACGCGCCGCGCTGCCGCCAGGAGGCGCGCAGCCTGCGCCGGGTCTCCGCCACCAGCCGGGTGCGCAGCGCGTGCCTGGCCTGCCACAGCTCGCCGGCCGGGGCGGCGGCGGCCCGCCCCCAGTCCCAGCCGCTGGCCTCGCCGAGCGAGGTGCCGGTGAGCGAGAGGATCTCCGGGGCCACCCAGGTCGGGGTGTGCACCCCGTTGGTGACCGAGCCGATCGGCACCTCGCGGGTGTCGAAGCCCGGCCACAGGCCGGCGAACATCTCCCGGCTCACCTGGCCGTGCAGCAGCGAGACGCCGTTGACCCGCTGGGCCAGCCGCATGCCCATCACGGCCATGTTGAAGACCTCGGGGTCGCCGCCCGGGTAGGTCTCCGCGCCGAGCGCGAGCACCCGGTCGATGGGCAGCAGCGGGTCGGCGGCGAAATGCTCCCGGATCAGGCTGCGCTCGAACCGGTCGATTCCCGCCGGAACCGGGGTGTGGGTCGTGAACACGGTGCCGGCCCGGCTGACCTCGACGGCCTCGTCGAAGCTCAGCCCCTGCTCGGCGTACTCGCGGATCCGCTCCAGGCCGAGGAACCCGGCGTGCCCCTCGTTGGTGTGGAACACCTCGGGCGAGGGGTGCCCGCGCAGCGCGCAGAACGCCCGGACCGCGCGTACCCCGCCCACGCCGAGCAGCAGTTCCTGGCGGAGCCGGTGGTCGCTGCCGCCGCCGTACAGCCGGTCGGTGACCTCGTGCAGGTCGGCCTCGTTCTGCTCCACGTAGGAGTCGAGCAGCAGCAGCGGCACCCGGCCGACCTGGGCCACCCAGACCTGCGCGCCCAGCTGCCGGCCCGCGGTCAGGCCCACCGTGACGTGCACCGGCGCGCCGGCGGCGTCGCGGAGCAGTTCCAGCGGCAGCCCGTTCGGGTCGTCGGACGGGTACCGCTCGGCCTGCCAGCCGTCCACGGACAGCGACTGGGTGAAGTAACCGTGCCGGTACAGCAGGCCCACGGCGATCAGCGGCACGCCGAGGTCGCTCGCCGACTTCAGGTGGTCGCCGGCCAGGATGCCCAGGCCGCCGGAATACTGCGGCAGCGCGGCGGTGATGCCGTACTCGGGCGAGAAGTACGCCACCGCGGCCGGGCCGGCCTGGTCCGGCGGTCCCTCGGGCCCGCTGCCCTCGGCCGCGTACCAGCGCGGCTCGGACATGTACCGCTGCAGGTCCCGCTCGGCCTCGCCGAGCCGGCGGAGGAATTCCTCATCGGTCGCGAGCGCGGCGATCCGGGCCGACGGCAGGCCGCTGAGCATCGCGATCGGATCGCCGTCCGCAGCCGCCCAGGCGGCGGGATCGATCGACGCGAACAGGTCAGCGGTCGGGCGGTGCCACGACCAGCGGAGGTTCAGCATCAGGCCGTGCAGCGCGGCCAGCGGCTCGGGCAGGGTGACGCGGACGGTGAACCGGCGAATCGCTCTCACGGGCAGACCTTAATCGGTCCGCGCCCGCAACGACGAACTATCGGCTGAGCCCAGAGCAAAAGCCAGCCGGCCGCGACTGGAAAATAAGTTCACATTATCCCGAACGAAGTGGCGTGATGCCGGTTCGTTCGGTTCATCGCCCGACTCGGGGACGGCGGCAAATTTAACCGGCACCCGCGCTGGCATTAAGTCAGCCGCGGTCGGTAGCGTAACCAGGGTGATTGGACGAATCCCGATCCTTGACGTGGAGCCGGCGGTGGAGTGCGGGCGCCGCCCCGCGAGAGCGGTGGCCGGCGAGACATTCCAGGTCAGCGCCACGGTATTCCGCGAGGGGCACGGCATCATCAAGGCCGGCGTGGTGCTGCGTGACCCGGACCGCCAGGCGAGGCCGATCGTGAGAATGCGCGAGCTCGCGCCGGGCATCGACCGCTGGGGTACGGACGTGACCGTGACCAGCGAGGGCGTGTGGCGCTTCCACGTGGAGGCCTGGGCCGATCCGATCGCCAGCTGGCACCATGACGCGGCCATCAAGATACCGGCAGGCCAGGACGTGGAGCTGATGCTCGCCGAGGGCGCGCTGCTGTTCGAGCGGGCCGCGCGGCGGATTCCCCAGCCGCCGGGGGCGAGCCGCCCGGCGGCGGCGCGCGCCGCGCTGCGCGGGGTGGCCGCACGGATGCGGGACCGCGGGCTGACCCCGTGGGACCGGCTGGCGGCGGCCGAGGATCCGCAGATCGCCGCCATCCTGACCGTCTGGCCGCTGCGCGAGCTGGTCACCAGGTCCCGGCCGCTGACCGTCCAGGTGGACCGGGAGCGGGCGCTGTACGGCTCGTGGTATGAGTTCTTCCCGCGCTCCGAAGGGGTCCAGGTTGACCCGATGGGCCGCCGGGCGCCGGCGTCGGGCACGCTGCGCACCGCGGCCAAGCGGCTCGACGCGATCGCCGCCATGGGCTTCGACGTGGTGTACCTGCCGCCGGTGCATCCCATCGGGACGACCTTCCGCAAGGGCCGGAACAACACGCTGACCCCGGGCGAGGGCGACCCGGGCTCGCCGTGGGCGATCGGGTCCGCCGACGGCGGCCACGACGCGCTCCACCCGGACCTGGGCACGATGGACGACTTCGACGCCTTCGTGGCCCGGACCCGCGAGCTGGGCATGGAGATCGCCCTGGACCTGGCGCTGCAGGCCTCGCCGGACCATCCGTGGGTGACCGAACACCCGGAGTGGTTCACCACCCGGGCCGACGGGTCCATCGCGTACGCGGAGAACCCGCCCAAGAAGTACCACGACATTTACCCGCTGAACTTCGACAACGACCCCGAGGGTATCTACGCGGAGATGCTGCGGGTCGTCCGGATGTGGATGGACCACGGGGTGCGGATCTTCCGGGTCGACAACCCGCACACCAAGCCGTTGCGGTTCTGGGAACGGCTGTTCAACGAGATCAGGTCCACCGATCCGGACGTGCTGTTCCTGGCCGAGGCGTTCACCCGGCCGGCCATGATGCACACCTTGGCCAAGATCGGCTTCCACCAGTCCTACACGTACTTCACCTGGCGCAACGGCGTCTGGGAGCTGACCGAGTACATGCGCGAGCTGTCCGGCGCCGCGGCCGCGTACATGCGGCCCAACTTCTTCACTAACACCCCGGACATCCTGAACGAGTACCTCCAGCACGGCGGGGTGCCCGCGTTCAAGATCCGGGCCGTGCTGGCCGCCACGCTTTCCCCGACTTGGGGCATTTACTCCGGGTTCGAACTGTGCGAAAACGTACCAATAAGGCCGGGCAGTGAGGAGTACATGGATTCGGAGAAATACCAGTACCGTCCGCGTGACTGGGAGGCAGCCGCCCGGGACGGTTTCGGGATCGCGGATTACATCACCGAGCTCAACCGGATCAGGCGCGCCCACCCCGCCCTGCACTGGTTGCGCAACCTCCGCTTTCACGGCGTTGACCAGCCGGAACTAATTTGCTTCTCCAAGCGCGTTGATAAGCCAGGGACGGCGGAGAGCGATACCGTACTGGTGGTCGCGAACCTCGACCCACACCAGACCAGAGAAGCGACGGTCTGGCTCGATATGCCCGCGCTCGGCGTGGACCGTGAGTTCATCGTGACGGACGAGCTAACCGGCGAGTCCTACCGGTGGGGGCATGCCAATTACATTCGCCTTGACCCGGCGACGCGGCCTGCCCACATCTTCACCGTGACGCCCACCTCATAGACCTGACCGTGCCAGACCCGCACGAACCAGTAAGACCCAGGAGATCTTGCCGTGACCGAGCATCACGAGGCGATAGCCGACTCTTTCGACGTGGACCAGCCTCGTGACCCGGAGTGGTACAAGCGCGCCGTGTTCTACGAGGTACTCGTCCGCGGCTTTGCCGACTCCGACGGCGACGGCACCGGTGACTTGCGCGGGCTGACCTCCCGGCTGGACTACCTGGAGTGGCTCGGCATCGACTGCATCTGGCTGCTGCCCATTTACGCCTCGCCGCTGCGGGACGGCGGATACGACATCTCCGACTTCATGTCCGTGCTCGGTGAGTACGGGAACATCGGCGACTTCGTCAGCTTCGTCGACGAGGCCCACCAGCGCGGCATCCGGGTCATCGCCGACTTGGTCATGAACCACACCAGCGACCAGCACCCGTGGTTCCAGGCGTCGCGGAGCGACCCGGACGGCCCGTTCGGCGACTTCTACGTGTGGTCCGACACCGACGACAAGTACTCCGGCGCCCGGGTCATCTTCGTCGACACCGAGCAGTCCAACTGGACCTTCGACCCGGTCCGCGGCCAGTACTACTGGCACCGGTTCTTCGCCCACCAGCCGGACCTGAACTTCGAGAACCCCAGGGTCCAGGACGCGATGCTCGAGGTGCTGCGGTTCTGGCTGGACCTCGGCATCGACGGCTTCCGGCTCGACGCCGTGCCCTACCTGTACGAGCGGGAGGGCACCAACTGCGAGAACCTGAAGGAGACGCACGAGTACCTGAAGCGGGTCCGGGCCGAGATCGACAAGCTCTACCCGGACCGGGTGCTGCTGGCCGAGGCCAATCAGTGGCCGGCCGACGTGATCGAGTACTTCGGCGACGCCGAGGTCGGCGGCGACGAGTGCCATATGGCGTTCCACTTCCCGCTGATGCCGCGTATCTACATGGCCGTCCGCCGGGAGCAGCGCTACCCGGTCACCGAGATCCTGGCCCAGACCCCGACCATCCCGGCCAGCTGCCAGTGGGGCATCTTCCTGCGCAACCACGACGAGCTGACGCTGGAGATGGTCACCGACGACGAGCGCGACTACATGTACACCGAGTACGCCAAGGATCCCCGGATGAAGGCCAACATCGGGATCAGGCGCCGGCTGGCCCCGCTGCTGGAGAACGACCGGAACCAGCTCGAGCTGTTCACCGCGCTGCTGCTGTCGCTGCCCGGCTCGCCGGTGCTGTACTACGGCGACGAGATCGGCATGGGCGACAACATCTGGCTGGGCGACCGGGACGGCGTCCGGACGCCGATGCAGTGGACGCCGGACCGCAACGGCGGCTTCTCCCAGGTCGACCCGCAGCGGCTCTACCTGCCGCCGATCATGGACGCGATCTACGGCTACCAGGCGCTCAACGTGGAGGCGCAGCAGCGCAACGCCGGCTCACTGCTGCACTGGACCAAGCGGATGATCGAGATCCGCAAGCGGCACCCGGTCTTCGGCACCGGCATATACGAGGAGCTGACCTCCTCCAACCCGAGCGTGCTGGCCTTCGTCCGGCTGCCGGACGCCTCGGCCGACGGCGATTCCGACGGCTCGGACCGCATCTTGTGCGTCAACAACCTGTCCCGGTTCCCGCAGCCGGTCGAGCTCGACCTGCGCCGGTTCATGGGCGTCACCCCGGTCGAGTGCATGGGCGGCGTGGTCTTCCCCCGGATCGGCGAGCTCAGCTACCTGCTGACGCTGCCGGGTCACGGGTTCTACTGGTTCCAGCTGCCCGCGGTCCGGGGTGACCGGTCCGCCGAGAACCGGCCCGCGGTCTCCGGAGGCGGTATCGAGGGTGAACGGAGCCAGCCGCCGGCCACCGCGGAGCATCTCGCCGGGCCGCCCGAGAGCCACCGGCAATGACGCGGTGCTCATTCAGTCCGGAATTCGGCCGGGGCGGGTTTGCCCGGACCAGCCACGGGGATGTGGTAAGCGCTCATGACTTTCGAAGACACACTGGCAACATGGCTGGTCAAGCAGCGATGGTTCGCAGGCAAGGGGCGGACCGTCCATGACCTCGCGATCGTCGCCGACACCGAGATCATCCCCGGTGACCCCGGCCTGCGGCACCTGATCGTCACCGTCTCGCACGGCGCGACATCGGACTGCTACCAGCTGTTCATCGGCTCTCGCGCCCGGCTCCCGGCCCGGCTGCGGCACGCGCGGATCGGCACGCACCACGGCCTGCAGATCTACGACGGCCTGCACGACACGGCGCTGACCCGGACGCTGCTGGACGCGATCGCGGCCGGCCGGACCGTCGGCATGCTGCGGTTCTGCCGGATGCCCGGGGCGGAGATCCAGGCCGGCCTGGACAGCCTGGTGCTCACCGGCGAGCAGAGCAACACCAGCCTGGTGTTCGGCGAATCCGCCATCTTCAAGGTGTTCCGCCGGATCACCCCGGGGCCGAACCCGGACCTGGAGGTGGCGTCGGCGCTGACCCAGCTCGGCTCGTCGCACATCGCGGAGCCGTTCGGCTGGGTGGAGACTGCGATGGTCGGCGCGACCACGGTGCTCGCCATCTTGTCCCGGTACCTCCGGGCCGCCTCGGACGGCTGGTCGCTGGCCGCGACCAGCGTGCGCGACCTGTACGCCACCGAGGAGGGCACCCGCGCGGCCGAGGCCGGCGGCGACTTCGCGGGCGAGGCCGAGCGGCTCGGCGCGGCCACCGCGCAGGTCCACCGCGATCTGGCCGACGCGTTCGGCCATTCCGAGCTCGAACCGGAGGCCATCCGCGAGCTGGCCGAGCAGATGTACCGGCGGCTCGACATCGCGACCGCGGCCGTGCCCGAGCTGTCCAGGTACGCGGACAAGATCGGCGACGCGTACTCCAACCTGGCCAAGCTGATCGAGCCGGTGCCGGCCCAGCGCGTGCACGGCGACTACCACCTGGGCCAGGTCATGCGCACCCGGACCGGCTGGGTCGTGCTCGACTTCGAGGGCGAGCCCGCCAGCCCGCTGGCCCAGCGCCGCGCCCGGTCCTCCCCGCTGCGGGACGTGGCCGGCATGCTCCGCTCGTTCGACTACGCGGCCCGGCATCAGCTGCTCACCCACCCGGACGCGGCCAGCCTCGCGCCCAAGGCGAGCGACTGGGTCCGGCGCAACAGCGACGCGTTCTGCGCCGGCTACGCCGCAGCCGGCGGTCTGGACCCAGCCGGGAATTCGGTGCTGCTTCGTGCGATGCTGCTCGACAAGGCAGTGTACGAGGTCATCTACGAGGCCAGGAACCGGCCGACTTGGGTCTCCATTCCGCTAGAGTCCATTGCCGAGTTGTAGCCCCCTTTGTCGCTTCCACAGATCGAGTGGCCGTCATGACAGAACCTGACCCCAACCAGGCTGACCCCCACCAGGCTGACCCCCACCAGGCTGACCCCCACCGGGCCGGCCCCCACCGGGCCGGCCCCCACCTGGATGGCCCCCACCTGGATGGCCCCCACCTGGATGGCCCCCACCTGGATGGCCCCCACCTGGATGGCCCCCACCTGGATGGCCCGAGCCTGGGTGAGATCGAACGGATCGTCGCGGGCCATCACCACGACCCGCATTCGGTGCTCGGCGCGCATCCGGGGCCGGGCGGAGTGATCATCCGCGCGCTCCGGCCGCTGGCGGAGTCGGTGACCGCCATCCTCGACGACGGCCGCAGGCTGCCCATGACGCACGTGCACCAGGGCGTCTTCGCCGTCACCGTGCCGGACGAGAAGGTGCCCGGCTACCGGATCGCGGCGACGTACCCCGACGGCTCCGGCGGCGAGTCCGCCGAAGAGGTGCGGGACGACCCGTACCGGTACCTGCCCACGCTGGGCGAGTTCGATCTGTACCTGATCGGCGAGGGCCGGCACGAGGAACTATGGCGCGTGCTCGGCGCGCACGTCCGCGAGGTCGGGCAGGCCGCAGGCACGTCGTTCGCCGTCTGGGCGCCGAACGCCCACGGTGTCCGCGTCACCGGCGACTTCAGCTACTGGGACGGCCGCGCGTACCCGATGCGCTCGCTCGGCGGGTCCGGCGTGTGGGAGCTGTTCATCCCGGGCGTGAGCGACGGGGCCAGGTACAAGTACGCGATCTGCGGCCAGGACGGGGTGTGGCGGGAGAAGGCCGACCCGATGGCCAACGCGGCCGAGCAGCCGCCCGCCACCGCGTCGGTCGTGTACACCTCGCGGTACGCCTGGAACGACGAGGACTGGGTGACGGAACGGGCCGGACGCGAGCCGGTGCGCGAGCCGATGAGCATCTACGAGGTGCACCTGGGCTCGTGGCGGCCCGGGCTCTCCTACCGGGAGCTCGCCACCCAGCTGGTGGACTACGTCAAGGATCTCGGCTTCACTCACGTGGAGTTCCTGCCCGTGGCCGAGCACCCGTTCGGCGGCTCGTGGGGCTACCAGGTCACCTCCTACTACGCGCCCACCTCGCGGTTCGGCAGCCCAGATGACCTGCGCTACCTGGTCGACGCGCTGCACCAGGCCGGCATCGGCGTGATCCTGGACTGGGTGCCCGGGCACTTCCCGCGGGACGAGTGGGCGCTGGCCCGGTTCGACGGCACCCCGCTGTACGAGCACTCCGACCCGCGCCTCGGCGAGCAGCCCGACTGGGGCACGCTCGTCTTCAACTTCGGCCGTACCGAGGTGCGCAACTTCCTGGTCGCCAACGCCATCTACTGGCTGGAGGAGTTCCACGTCGACGGGCTGCGCGTCGACGCGGTGGCCTCCATGCTCTACCTGGACTACTCGCGCAAGGACGGCGAGTGGCTGCCGAACAAGTACGGCGGCCGGGAGAACCTGGACGCGATCTCCTTCCTGCAGGAGGTCAACGCCACCACGTACAAGCGCGTCCCCGGCATCACGATGATCGCGGAGGAATCGACCGCCTGGCCCGGGGTGTCCCGGCCGGTGCACCTGGGCGGCCTCGGGTTCGGCTTCAAGTGGAACATGGGCTGGATGCACGACACGCTCGGCTACCTGAGCCAGGACCCCATCTACCGCCAGTACCACCACAACGAGATAACGTTCTCGCTGATCTACGCGTTCTCGGAGAACTTCATCCTGCCGCTGTCGCACGACGAGGTGGTGCACGGGAAGGGCTCGCTGCTCGGCAAGATGCCCGGCGACGAATGGCGCCGGTTCGCCGGGCTGCGCTCGCTGCTGGCGTACATGTGGGCGCATCCGGGCAAGCAGCTGCTGTTCATGGGGTCGGAATGGGGCCAGGGCAGCGAGTGGTCGGCGGACAACGGGCTCGACTGGTGGGTGCTGGACTTCGACGTCCACCAGGGCGTACAGCGGCTGTCCCGGGACCTGAACGCGATCTACCGGCAGACCCCGGCCCTGTGGCGGCTGGACACCTCGCCGGAGGGCTTCAGCTGGATCGACTCCAACGACGCCCCCGGCAACACGCTGTCCTTCCTGCGGATGTCCGATCGGCGTGCTTCCGGCGGGGACGGCGAGCCGGAAGTGATCGCCTGCATCTGCAACTTCTCCGCGCTGCCGCACCAGCAGTACCGGCTGGGCCTGCCCCGGGCGGGCCGCTGGCGCGAGGTCCTTAACACCGACGCGGCGATCTACGGCGGCAGCGGCGTCGGCAACCTGGGCGTCATCGAGGCGGTGCCCGAACCCTGGCACGGGCGGCCCGCCTCGGCCACGATCACCCTGCCCCCGATGGGCGTGCTCTGGCTCACCCCCGAGTCCTGAGGCGGGGTGGGCCCGTCGAATAACGGGGAGGAAATGAGCTACAGGGAGGATCTGGTACCCCGGGAGGGCCCAGATCCTCCCGGAAGGCCGGATCCTCCCGGATAATTTGCCGTCCTGGGCGTACCGGTGGGGGAACTGGTGCGCAGGGCCGCGCTCGGTGCGCAATTCGCGCTGGCTGGCCCGCGCCATCACCAGCGCCATCTGCCGGTAGCCGGATAGATCGAGCAGGTTAGCTGGCGGCCCAGATGCCGCCGTCGACCGGGATGATGGCGCCGGTGATGTAGGCCGAGCCGCGGCCGCCCAGGAAGACCGCGACGCCGGCCATGTCGTCCGAGCGGCCGATGCGGCCGAGCGGGGAGGCGGCCGCGATCTCGTCGCCGCGCGCGGCCAGCGTCGCCGCCATCATCTTCGACTCGAAGGGGCCGGGGGCCACCGCGTTGACGGTGATGTGCCGCGGCCCGAGTTCGCGGGCCAGCACCCGGGTGAGCTGGTGCAGGCCGGCCTTGCTGGCCGCGTAGGAGTAGGTGTGGAACTCCGGCACGCGCAGCCCGTCGATGCTGCCGACGTTGATCACCCGGGCCGGGTCATCGGCGGTCCCCGCCGCCTCGAGCAGCGGCAGGAACGCGCGGGTCAGGTAGAACGGCGTCTTGAGGTTCAGGTCGACGACCTTGTCCCAGCCAAGGGACGGGAACTCCTCCAGGGACGCGCCCCAGTTGGTGCCGGCGTTGTTGACCAGGATGTGCACGCCTTCCTCGGACCGGCCGACCTCATCGGCCAGCCGCAGGCACTCCTCCTCGCGGGCCAGGTCGGCGGGTACCGACAGCACGACGCCGAACTGGGAGAGCTCGGCGACAGCGGCATCGCCCGCCTCGGGTTTGCGCGAGCTGATGTAGACCGACGCGCCGGCCTGCAGCAGACCGCGCGCCATCATCAGGCCGATCCCGCGGGTCCCGCCGGTGACGACGGCAACCTTGCCGGTGAGATCGAACAGGTACACGAGGGCCTCCGAGTCGGTCAGCGTGGGCGGTCACCGGCGCAGGCAGCGCAAGGCTGTCCGACCAGGGTTTCGGTCAGTCGCGGGCGTCCCTCGAGGCATTCTAGGCCCCGCGGCAGCATTCCGGGCAGAGAGCGGGCAGGTCCGCGCGATGCCCGGGGAGATGACAGATCGGCGGCGAGGCTGAGGCCAGTCACGGGTTTGGCCTGCGGCGGATGCCGGGGCCGCGGCGCAGCCGGTGCTGCCAGCACGCGGTGTGCCAGTGCCTGCGCTCGTCCACGCCGATGCCACCGGCCATCCGGGCGCCGTCGGCGGGCCAGGCCACGATGTGCGGGGTCCCCGGCACGATCTCCTGGTCACATCCCGGGACAGCGGTACGCCTTCGCCGATCCCGCGCCGGGGATCCGGCGAACCACCCAGTCCCCGTCCGGCCATGACTCGACGCGCTCGGGCCCGGGCACGGGGTCGGGAGGGCCGGAGCGCTCGCGGCGGATCCGGCGCGGGCTCACGCCTGTCAAGGCTATTGCCCCTGACGCAGTAGAGTTACCGGACGTGCGGCTCGTCATCGCCCGGTGCAGCGTCGACTACGTCGGCCGGCTCACCGCCCATCTCCCCTCGGCCCTGCGCCTGCTCATCGTCAAGGCGGACGGCTCGGTGCTCGTGCACTCCGACGGCGGCTCGTACAAGCCGCTGAACTGGATGTCACCGCCGTGCTGGCTGACCGAGGAGCCGGGCCAGTGGTCGGTCACCAACAAGGGCGGCGAGACGCTCGCCATCACCATCACCGAGGTGATCAGCGACACCTCGGTCGAGCTCGGCGTCGACCCGGGCCTGAAGAAGGACGGCGTCGAGGCGCACCTGCAGGAACTGCTGGCCGTCCAGCTCGGCCTGCTCGGCGAGGGCTGGCGGCTGGTCCGCCGCGAGTACCCGACCCCGATCGGACCGGTCGACCTGATGTGCCGGGACGCCGACGGGCCAGAGCGTCGCGGTGGAGATCAAGAGGAGGGGAGAGATCGACGGCGTGGAGCAGCTCACCCGGTACCTGGACCTGCTGAACCGCGACCCGCTGCTGGCCCCGGTGCACGGCGTCTTCGCCGCCCAGGAGATCAAGCTGCAGGCCCGCACCCTGGCCACCGACCGCGGCATCCGCTGCGTCACCCTGGACTACGACCGCATGCGGGGCATGGAGCCGGAGAACACCCTGTTCTGACGGCCTCAGCCCGGGCGGTCACGGCGCCGGGGCGGTCACGCGTCGCCGGGTGCGGCGTTACGGCAGCCGGGGCGGGTGAGCGGTGTCGGGCTGAGTTCGGGAGAGGTCACGCGCCGGACCCGACCAGGTGGGCGTTGACCGCCCTGGCCCGTTCGGCCAGGGCGGGCACCTCGGTGACGTCGACGCCCGCGGCCCGGAGCTGTTCGGCCCCCTCGCCGTCGGTGAACAGGCGGGGCTCGCGCCAGGCGAAGACGACCCGCGGGATGCCCGCCGCGACGATGTGCTGGACGCAGGTCACCGGGCGCGACGCGCGGGCGCCGCAGGGCACGAGCGAGCTGTAGAGGGTGGCGTGCCGCAGCCGCGGGTCCGGGCCCAGGGATGGGCCCAGGGACTGCTGGCCGGGTGCAGCTTACGGAGCGCCACCTCCTCGGCATGGTCGTGGTCCTCCTGCTCGCGGGAGAACCCGGTGGCCAGCACCTCGCCGTCCTCGCCGACGATGACCGCCCCGACGGAAAACGCGGAGTCCGACGGCGGGCACAGCCGGGACAGCTCCACCGCCCAGCGCAGGAACCGGTGATCCGGGCCGCCGGGACCGAGCAGGTAGCGCAGCAGCCCGATCTCGCCCACCCGGGAGACCTCGGCGAGAGTCATGGGGCTAGCGGGGCCACCGGGCCCGGCCAGGGGAAGGCCCGGCGGAAGGCTGAGCGGGAGGCTGAGCCGGGGCGCGGCGGGATCGGCGACGAAGAACGGGGCCACGGCCAGGTTGAGCTCGTCGGCCAGGCCGCCCGCCAGAAAGGCGCCGAGTAGCTGGGCGCCTCCTTCCACCATGAGACGCAGCCACGGACCGTTCGGCCAAATCGGAAAGCATGAAATCGAGGGACAGCGGGTCACCGGCGTCAATGAGTACGGCGCTATCCCCGATCCGCGACCGGGCGCGGCCGAGCGCGGGGGTGGCGCAGTACACCAGGCGGAGCGCGCCCGGGGCGAAGAAACGAGCCTCCGGGTCCAGGTCGCCGGTGCCGGTGAGGGTGACCCGGGCCGGGTGCGCGGGCAGGCCGCGGGCGGCGCGGCGGGCGCTGCGGCGCGGATCCCTGATCAGCAGCCGCGGGTTGTCCTGGCGGACCGTCTGCGCGCCGACCGCGATGGCGTCGCAGCCCGCCCGCATCTCGTCCACGCGGTCCAGGTCGGCCGGGCCGGACAGGATCAGCCGCCGCGGGCTCGCGTCGTCCAGGTAGCCGTCGGCCGAGGTAGCGCAGGACAGGAGCACGTAGGGGCGTGGCGGCATCAAATCCCAGCGTCAGTCTTCCCAGCGGCTTGCGCCCGCGGGCGATGCTTTACTGGTCAACGATGCTTGAGACAGTAAACCCGGCGACCGGGGAAGTGCTGGCCACCTTCCCCGTACACGGGCGCCGCGAAGTGGATGCGGCCGTGGCGGCCGCGCGCGAGGCTGCCGTCTGGTGGGCCGGGCTCGGCTGGTCCGAGCGGCGGATCCGGCTGCTCGCCTGGAAATCGCACCTGACCAGGTACATGGGCCGGCTGGCCCAGCTCGTGCACGAGGAGACCGGCAAGCCGCTCGACGACGCCAAGCTGGAGATCATCCTGGCCATCGTGCACATCGACTGGGCCGCCCGGCACGCCCGCCGGGTACTGCGCCCGCGCCGGGTGCGCAGCGGCCTGGCGGCCATCAACCAGGCGTCCACGGTGGAGTACCAGCCGCTCGGCGTGGTCGGCGTGATCGGGCCGTGGAACTACCCGGTGTTCACCCCGGTCGGCTCGATCGCGTACGCGCTGGCGGCCGGGAACGCGGTCGTGTTCAAGCCGTCCGAGCTGACCCCGGCGACCGGGGACTGGCTGGTCCGGGCATTTACCGAGGCGCTCGGCATCTTCGGTGACGAGCAGCCCGTGTTCCAGCTGATCACCGGGCCGGGATCGACCGGGGAGGCGCTGGCCCGCAGCGGCGTCGCCAAGGTCGCCTTCACCGGGTCCGCCGCCACCGCGCGCAAGGTGATGGCCGCCGCGGCGGACACCCTCACCCCGGTGCTGGCCGAATGCGGCGGCAAGGACGCGCATGCTGGTGAGCGCCGACGCCGACCTCGACGCGGCCGCCGACGCCGCCGCGTGGGGCGCGATGTCCAACGCCGGGCAGACCTGCATCGGGATCGAGCGCGTCTACGTGGCCGACGCGGTGTACCACAGCTTCCTGGAGCGGCTCACCGAACGGGTGTCCGGGCTGCGGCCCGGATTCGACAGCGAGGCGTCGTACGGGCCGATGACGCTGCCGTCGCAGCCGGAGACCGTGGCCAAGCACGTGGCGGACGCGCTGGCCCAGGGCGGTCATCCGGTGGTCGGCGGCCCGGATGCGGTGGCGGCGCCGTACGTGCGGCCGGTGATCTTGACGGATGTGCCCGAGCATTCGACGGCGGTGACCGAGGAGACGTTCGGGCCGACGGTGACGGTGACATCCGTGGTGAACCTGGCCGAGGCGGTCTCGTTCGCCAACGCGGGGCGCTACGGGCTCGGGTCGGCGGTGTTCGCCCGTGATCGTTCGGCCGCCATGACGGCGGCGCGTGGCCTGCGCAGCGGCATGACCTCGGTGAACTCCGTGCTCGGGTTCGCGATCGTGCCGGCGCTGCCGTTCGGCGGGGTGGGCGAGTCCGGGTTCGGGCGGATTCACGGTGCGGACGGGCTGCGTGAGTTCACCCGGCCCAAGGCCATCACGCGGCAGCGGATGCGGCCGCTGATCAACCTCACGTCGTTTGAGCGCAGCGACCGGGACATGCGGCGGATCGTCACTTTGGTGACGTTGCTGCACGGCCGGCTCTACCGTCCCCGGGGCAAGCGCCGGGGTTCGTTAGGTCCGTGATCGTTCGTCAGTTCTGGCGCTATGGCAACCGACGACGGAGCTGCGTTAGGGCGCGTGGCTAGGGCGGCGGCGGGGCGCTTCGGCTAGGTGCGCGGCGGTGGCGCAGGGCGTCGACGGGGTCGGCGGGATCGGCCGCGGCCAGGGGCGCCCGGCCGGCGATGAGGTCGGCGGCGCGCTCGGCGATCGCGATCGTGGGCGCGTTGGTGTTCCCCCGCGGCACGAACGGCATCACCGACGCGTCGACCACCCGCAGCCCGGCCACGCCGCGGACCCGCAGCTCAGGGTCGACCACGCTGTTCCACCGCGCCTCACCGCCCATCGCGCAGGTGCCGACCGGGTGGTAGAGGGTCACCACGCTGGTGCGGACGTACGCCAGGAGCTCGGCGTCGGAGCGGATGTGCGCACCGGGGGCCAGCTCGCTCTTGCAGATCGCGGCCATCGGCCGGGCCGTCATGAACTCCCTGACCATCTTCAGCCCGGCGGCCAGCGCGCGGCCGTCCCGGTCGTCGGACAGGTAGCCCGGGTCGATGGCCGGGCGGTGCCTCGGGTCGGCGCTGCGCAGCCTGATCCGGCCCCGGCTGGCCACGTCGACCAGGCCGACCAGCACCGACATCGCGCGCTGGGCCGGATCGGCCAGGCCCTGGTTCTGGTACGGCGCAGGAAGCACGTGCAGCTGCAGGTCCGGCGCGGGCAGCCCGGGCTCGGAGTGGGCGAAGCCGCCCGACTCCGCCGTGTTGCTGGCCAGCGGGCCGCGGTGGGTCAGCTTCCAGCGCAGCTGGTTCGCGTGGCCGGCCTTCTCCCACAGGCCGCGGATCCGCTGGCGTGGACCAGATGACCGGCAGCACCGGGTGGTCGCTGAGGTTCGCGCCGACCCCGCGGCTGTCCGCCACCACGTCGATGCCCATCTCGATCAGGTGCTCGGCCGGCCCGATACCGGACAGCATCAGCAGCTGAGGGCTGTTAATCGCGCCGCCGGACAGGATGACCTCGGCGTTGGCCCGAGCGGTCTGGGGCTCGCCGTGGTGCTGGTAGCTCACGCCGGTCGCCTGGCCGCCCTCGATGATCACCTTCGTGACCAGGGCGCCGGTGTGGACGGTGAGGTTCGGCCGGGACATGGCGGGATGCAGGTAGGCGGCGGCGGCCGAGCACCGCTGGCCGTGCCGCTGGGTCAGCTGGTACCAGCCGACGCCATCCTGGCGCGGCCCGTTGAAGTCGTCGTTGGCCGCCGCGCCCTGCTCCCGGGCGGCCGCGATGAACGCCTCGCACGCCTGGGACTTGTACCGGGGGTCGGTGACCGCCAGCGGGCCGCCGGTGCCGTGATACGCGCGAAACGCCGCGCGAGTTGTCCTCGGCCCTTCTGAAGTACGGCATCAGGTCCGCGTAGCCCCAGCCCGTGCAGCCGTGCTCGTCCCGCCAGGCCTGGAAATCATGCCGGTTGCCGCGGATGTAGATCATCGCGTTGATCGAGGACGAGCCGCCGAGGACCTTGCCCGCGCGGCCAGTAGATGGTCCGGCTGGCCGCGCTGCGCTGCGGGACGGTGGAGTAGTTCCAGTCGTACGCGGTCTGGAACAGCCTGTTCAGCGCGGCGGGGGCGCGGATCTCGTCGGTGTCGTCGGCCGGCCCGGCTTCCAGGAGCAGGACGCTGACGCTCGGATCGGCGGACAGGCGCGCCGCCAGGACGCAGCCAGCGCTTCCGGCGCCGACGATGATGTAGTCATACACGGGCGGTCTCTCCTAATGGAGGGGTACAGGGAACAATAACGCTCTTTTGATCGCGGGCGTTCCGGCCACGGGCCAGCGAGGTCCGCTCACCGGTTCCCTTAGGGTGGGTTCATGTCGCGTAACCGCAGCGAAAACCCCGTCGTGCTGTCCCGCATCTACACCCGCACCGGCGACGACGGCAGCACCGCCCTCGCCGACGGCAGCCGCACCGCCAAGACCGATTCGCGCCTCGCCGCCTACGCCGATGTGGAGGAGGCGAACTGCGCCATCGGCATGGCGATCACTTTCGGTAATCTCGCCGCGGACATATCCCGGCTGCTCTCCCGGGTGCAGAACGAGCTCTTCGACGTCGGCGCCGACCTGGCCAACCCGGTGACCGACACGCCGCCGCCCTATCCGCCGCTGCGGATCGACGAGGCCTACATCACCCGGCTGGAGAACGAGTGCGACTCGTACAATGCCGAGCTGCCGACGCTGCGGAGCTTCCTGCTGCCGGGCGGCAGTCCCGGGGCGACGCTGCTGCACATGGCGCGGACCGTCACCCGCCGGGCCGAACGCAGTGCGTGGGCCGCCGCCGGCGAGCACGGCGACTCGGTGAGCCCGCTGCCTGCCCGTTACCTGAACCGGCTGTCCGACCTGCTGTTCATCCTCGCCCGCCAGGCCAACGCGGGCCACGACGACGTGCTGTGGAAGCCCGGCGGCGAACGCGGCTACGCCCTGACCTGGCTGCGGGCTGGCCGATAGCGGCTCCCCATGTCCGGGGATCGTCCTTGGGTACGTAGCCATGCGCGAGGGCCTTCAGAGGGCTACGTCCAGGTGGGAGCCGGGCGGCGCGGCCTCGAGCCAGGAGAGCAGGCCGGTGAGCGCCGCCTCGCCCAGGGCGAGCTCGACGGTCCCGCCTGCCAGGGGTTCCGGCCGGATCAAAACCAGGACCACGACCCGACCCAGCAGCACCAGAGCCACCGCCAGCGCCATCACCCGAACCGGCGCGCCGCTGACGCCCGCACGGCCGCCCGGCCACTGTCCTCGCCGAGCTGGCACTCCACCACGATCCGGCCGGGTCCCAGGCTGGCCGCCTCGGCGTCGGTGGGCAGGCGCCGGGACACCACGGTCAGATCGCGCCGCGGGAACACCTCGTCCGGCCGCATCGAGAGCCCGAAGGCGCCGAACCAGCACAGCTCCTCGCGCTGGTAGGACGCCAGGCCGAGACGCCAGGACCCGTTCCCCTTGCGCAGCCCGCACTCGACCGTGCCGCCACCGCGCTCGAGCAGGAACCTGCGGGCGGCGATCCCGGCGGCGGCCAGGATCGCGATGACCAGGAAGGCGGCGAAGAGCCAGACCGCATCAAGCGCCAGCGCTCCGCCCACCGAGGGTTAAGCCTGGTCCCCTGCGGCCCGCAGCAGCGCCCTGGCGTACTTGGCCTCGGGGGTATCCTCCGCGGTCGGGCTGGCTTCGGCGAGCGCGGCGGCAAGCTCCTGACGGGTCACCTGCTACGTCGACGTCCTGGCCGAGCTGGGCCTGGGCGGCCAGGATCGACACCTGGTCGTCCGCCACGGAGAGGAACCCGCCGCTGACCGCCGCCTTCACCGAGGACTCCTCGGTGAAGATCTCGACCACGCTGCCCTCGGCCAGGATGCCGAACATCGGTGAGTGCCCGCTGAGCACGCCGATGTCGCCCTCGGTGGTCTTGGCGATCACCGTCCTGGCATCGCCCGACCACAGCTCGCGGTCCGGGATGACCAGTGCCACATATAAGGTCACTGCTCCATCTCCCTGGCCTTCTTCTCCACGTCCTCGATCCCGCCGCACATGTAGAACGCCTGCTCGGGCAGGTTGTCGTACTCGCCTTCGCTGATCGCCTTGAACGAGGAGATCGTCTCTTCCAGCGGCGTGAAGACACCCGGCTGGCCGGTGAACTGCTCGGCGACGAACATGGGCTGGGAAAGAAACCGTTCGATCCGCCTGGCCCGCTGCACCACGACCTTGTCCTCTTCGCCCAGCTCGTCGACGCCGAGGATGGCGATGATGTCCTGCAGTTCCTTGTACCGCTGCAGGATCCGCTGGACCTCGCGGGCTACGTCGTAGTGCTCCTGGCCGATGTACCTGGCGTCCAGGATGCGTGAGGTGGAGTCCAGCGGGTCCACGGCCGGGTAGATCCCCTTCTCGGTGATCTCCCTGGACAGCACCGTGGTCGCGTCGAGGTGCGCGAACGTGGTGTGCGGCGCGGGGTCGGTGATGTCGTCCGCGGGCACGTAGATCGCCTGCATGGAGGTGATCGAGTGACCGCGGGTCGAGGTGATCCGCTCCTGCAGCTGGCCCATCTCGTCGGCCAGCGTCGGCTGGTAGCCGACCGCCGAGGGCATCCGGCCGAGCAGCGTGGACACCTCGGAGCCGGCCTGGGTGAACCGGAAGATGTTGTCGATGAACAGCAGCACGTCCTGCTTCTGCACGTCGCGGAAGTACTCGGCCATGGTCAGCGCGGACAGCCCGACCCGCAACCGGGTCCCCGGCGGCTCGTCCATCTGGCCGAACACCAGCGCGGTGTCCTCGATGACGCCGGATTCGGTCATCTCGAGGAACAGGTCGTTGCCCTCGCGGGTGCGCTCGCCCACCCCGGCGAAGCAGCGAGACACCACCGAAGTTCTTGGCCACCCGGCGGATCATCTCCTGGATCAGCACGGTCTTGCCGACGCCGGCCCCGCCGAACAGCCCGATCTTCCCGCCCCGGACGTACGGGGTCAGCAGGTCGAGGACCTTGATGCCGGTGGTGAACATCTCGGTCCGCGGCTCGAGCTGGTCCAGCGGCGGGGGCTCGCGGTGGATCGGCCACCGCTCGGTGATGTGCAGGGACGAGGTGGGCACGTCGAGCGTCTCGCCCAGGGCGTTGAACACGTGCCCCTTGGTGACATCGCCCACCGGCACCTCGATCGGCGCGCCGGTGTCGATCACCTCGGCGCCGCGCACCATGCCGTCCGTGGGCTGCATCGAGATCGCCCGCACCATGTTGTCGCCGATGTGCTGCTCGACTTCCAGCGTCAGCATCTGCGTGGTGTCGCCGAGCGTGACATCGGTGTGCAGCGCGAAGTAGATCTCCGGCATCTGGTCCGCCGGGAACTCGACGTCCACGACGGGGCCGTTGACTCTCGCGACACGGCCGGCGCCAGCCGCGGCTTCGCCGCTCTCGGCTGAGTTTTCTACGGTCGCGGTCATGTGTCCCTCACTCACTCGTTGCGCTTGCCCCGGCGAGCGCGTTGGCGCCGCCGACGATCTCGCTGATTTCCTGGGTGATCTCGGCCTGCCGTGCGTTGTTCGCCTCACGGGTCAGCTTCTCGAGCAGATCGCCCGCGTTGTCTGTGGCCGCCTTCATCGCGCGCCGCCTTGAGGCCAGCTCGGCGGCCGCCGCCTCCAGCATCGCGTAATAGATCCTGCTCGCCACGTACTGCGGCATCAGGGCGTCGAGCACCTCGGCCGGCGAAGGCTCGAACTCGTATTGCGGCAGCGGGCCTGACGGGCTCTCCTCCTCGGTCTCCTCGATCTGCAGCGGCAGGATCCGGCGGGCCGACGGGCCGCTGCGTCAGCATGGACACGAACTCGGTGCTGACCAGGTGGATCTCGTCCACGCCGCCCTCGTCGGCGGTTGAACGCCTCGAGCAGCACGGTCGTTATCTCCTGCGCTTCCCGGTAGCTCGGCGCGGCGGAGAACCCGCCCCAGGAGCCCGCGAGTTCGAGCTCGCGGAACCGGTGCCAGGCGATGCCCTTGCGGCCGGCCACGTACAGCACCGGCTCGAGGCCCCGGTCCTGCAGCAGCTGCCGCAGCCGGGCCGACTCGCGCAGCACGTTCGCGTTGTAGGCGCCGGCGAAGCCCTGGTCGCTGGTCAGGATCAGCACCGCGGCCCGCGACGGGTTCTGCGGCTCCTCGGTAAACGGGTGGTTGATCGTGGTCGAGCGGCTGATCACCGCCTCCACCGCGCGGGTGAGCTCCCGCGCGTACGGCTCGGCGGCACGCATCTTCTGCTGCGCCCTGACGATCCGCGACGACGCGATCAGCTCCTGCGCACGGGTGATCTTGGAGATCGACTGGACCGTGCCGATCCGCCGTCTGACCAGGCGAAGCTGGGCTCCCATGGGCTACTTCTTCTCGTCGCTGGCGGGCTGGGGGTTCCGCCGGGCGATTTTCTCCTGGCCCTCGTCCTCCAGCGCCTCGGCCGACTCGTCTTCGCCGCTGAGCAGCTCGCCTGAGCTGGTCTCGAATCCCTTGCGGAACTCCCCGATCGCGTCCTTGAGCGCGGTGACGGTGTCCTCGGCCAGGTCGAGCGATTCCCTGATCGTCTGCAGGATGCCGGGGTGCGACCGCGTCAGGAAGTCAAGGAACTCGCTCTCGAACCGGCCGATGTCCTCGATCGGCACGTCATCCAGGTACCCGTTGCCGCCCGCCCAGATCGACACCACCTGGTTCTCCACCGGGAACGGGTCGTACTGCGGCTGCTTGAGCAGCTCGACCAGCCGCGCGCCCCGGTCGAGCTGCGCCCGCGAGGCCGCGTCGAGGTCGGAGGCGAACGCGGCGAACGCCTCCAGGTCGCGGTACTGCGACAGGGCTAGCCGCAGGTTGCCCGCGACCTTCTTCATCGCCTTGATCTGCGCGTTGCCGCCGACTCGCGACACCGACCGGCCGACGTTGATGGCCGGCCGGACGCCCGAGTTGAACAGGTCGGTCTCGAGGAAGATCTGCCCGTCGGTGATGGAGATGACGTTGGTGGGGATGTACGCGGAGATGTCGTTCGCCTTGGTCTCGATGATCGGCAGCCCGGTCATCGATCCGCCGCCGAGGTCGTCGGACAGCTTGGCGCACCGTTCGAGCAGCCGGGAGTGCAGGTAGAAGACGTCGCCCGGGTAGGCCTCGCGGCCCGGCGGCCGGCGCAGCAGCAGCGAGATCGCGCGGTACGCCTCGGCCTGCTTGGACAGGTCATCGAAGATGATCAGGGCGTGCTTGCCCTGGTACATCCAGTGCTGCCCGATGGCCGAACCGGTGTAAGGCGCGATGTACTTGTAGCCCGCCGGGTCCGAGGCCGGAGCGGCCACGATCGTGGTGTACTCGAGCGCGCCGGCTTCCTCGAGCGCCTGGCGCACCGAGGCGATGGTGGAGCCCTTCTGGCCCACCGCGACGTAGATGCAGCGCACCTGGCGGGTGACGTCGCCCGACTCCCAGTTCGCCTTCTGGTTGATGATCGTGTCGATGGCGATCGCGCTCTTGCCGGTCTGCCGGTCGCCGATGATCAGCTGCCGCTGGCCCCGGCCGATCGCGGTCATCGCGTCGATGGCCTTGATGCCGGTCTGCAGCGGCTCCTTCACCGGCTGGCGCTGCACCACCGACGGCGCCTGCGTCTCCAGTGGGCGCAGTTCGGTGTTCTCGATCGGGCCCTTGCCGTCCAGCGGCTCGCCCAGCGGCCCGACGACGCGGCCGAGGAACCCGTCACCGACCGGCACCGACAGAACCTCGCCGGTGCGGCGGACCTGCTGGCCCTCCTCGATCTCGTTGAACTCACCGAGGATGACCACGCCGATCTCGCGTATGTCCAGGTTGAGCGCCAGGCCCCGGACGCCGTTCTCGAACTCGAGCAGCTCGTTGGCCATGGCGGAGGGCAGGCCCTCGACCCGGGCGATGCCGTCACCGCACTCGGTGACGGTGCCTATCTCTTCGCGCGAGGCGCCTTCGGGCTCGTATTCCTGGACGAAACGCGCCAGCGCGTCCCGGATTTCCTCCGGCCGGATCGTCAGCTCAGCCATTGTCCTCTATGTCTTTCCGTGCGTAGTCTTCCGGCTTCAGGTCTTTCCGCGGCGGATTCTTCCGCATGTCAATGTCAGCCCGCCAGCTTGCGCCGGACGGCGGCCAGCCGGCTGGCCGCGGTCCCGTCAATGAGCTCATCCCCGATCTGGACGGAAATACCACCCACAACCGAGGGGTCAATCACGACATTCAGGTGAATCTGGTGCCCGTAGGAGGCGCCCAGCGCCTCAGCGAGCCGCCTGCGCTGGCTCGCGGAAAGCTCGGTCGCCGCGCGCACCACCGCGATCAGCTGCTCCCGGCGCCGCGCCGCGATGGCGGCGCACAGGTCCAGGGCCACGGTCAGCGAGCGCCCGCGCGGATGCAGCACGACCTGGCTGATCAGGCGCAGGGTCACCGGGGTCACCTTGCCCTCGAGCAGCGCGCCGAGCAGAGCTTGCTTGCGATCCGCGGGCAGCGAGGGATCGGCCAGCGCGGCCCGCAGGTCCGGCTGCCCGGCCACCACGCGGCCGAACCTGAACAGCCCGTCCTCCAGGTCGTCCAGGCCGCCGTCCAATTCCGCGGCGATAACCATCGCCTCGATGGCGAGCTGCTCGATCGCGTCCACCATGTCGCCCGGCGTCGCCCACCGGGCTTCGACGGCCGCCACGACCAGCGCCTCGGTGCGCCGGGTCACCTTGTCGCGCAGCAGTGCGCCGGCGACCGCGCCCTTCTCCGCCGCGGGCTTGCCCGGGTCGGACAGCGCGCGCCGCAGCCCGTGCTCGGCGTCGAGCAGGCCGACGACCGCGAACAGTTCGTCGCCGAGCCTGGTGGCCACGGTGGCGCTGGTGATGTCTTCCGCCGTCAGCCGCTCGCGGAGCGCGGCGAACGAGGCCCTACTCGCACCGCGCACGCTCATCGCCTCCCCGGTCGTACTTCGGAGATTCGGACCGAACGGGCCGTGTCACAGCCCTGGTACCGCTGGCACGCCTCACTGGCTGGACACCTCGAGCTCGGAGAGGAACCGGTCCACCATCCGGCTCTGCCGCGCCTCGTCGGTGAGCGACTCGCCCACGATCCGGCTGGCCAGCTCGGTCGCCAGCGTGCCGACCTCGGCCCGCAGCGCGGTCAGCGCCTGCTGCCGCTCGGCCTCGATCTGCACCTGGGCGGCCTCGGTCACCCGGCGGGCCTCCGCCTGAGCCTGCTCGCGCATCTCGGCGATGATCTGGGCGCCCTGCTCCCTGGCCTCCTCACGAAGCCTGGCCGCCTCGTGCCTGGCCTCGGCGAGCTGCTGGCGGTACTGGTCGAGCAGCTGCGTGGCCTCGGCCTGCGCCTCCTCGGACCGGGCCAGGCCGCCCTCGATCAGCTCGGTGCGCTCGGCCAGCGTCTGCTGGATCCTCGGCAGCAGCATCTTGGCGAGCACGCCGAACACGACCACGAACACGATCGTCCCGATGATGAACTCGGGCCAGGCCGGGATCAGCGGGTTCTGCGACGTCTGCCGACTCGGCTACGGTACAACATGGTGCGGCCACCTCCGGCAGAATCAGTACTTGAAGATGAAGGGGGCCACGAGGCCGATCAGAGCGAGCGCCTCGGTGAGCGAGAAGCCGATCCACATATACAGCGAGATACGGCCGGTGGCCTCGGGCTGGCGCGCCATCGCCTCGATCGCGTGGCCGAAGATCAGGCCGATGCCGATGCCAGGGCCGATGGCCGCGAGACCGTAGCCGATCGCGCCGGCGTTGATGCTTATCACGCTCTTAGGGGTCACGGCGGCGGCGGATACGAGAGAAGCGGCAAGAGACATAGATTCAGTCCTTTACATGTCGTACCGGCGGCTCGTCCCGCCGGATGGGTCGTAGGTACGGCGGATCAATGTGCCGCCTCCAGCGAGCTGGCGATGTAGACGGCGGTCAGCGTGGTGAAGATGAACGCCTGCAGCAGGTCGATCAGCAGCTCGAGCCCGAAGACGAAGAACACCATGGCGAACGAGCCGGCCGCGAAGAGCAGCCCGATGGACACGCTCGCCAGGTACCAGCTCGCGAGTATGAAGATCAGCAGCAGCAGGTGGCCGGCGAACATGTTCGCGAACAGCCGCACGCCGAGGGTGAACGGCTGGACGATGAAGAACCTGAGCAGCTCGATCGGGATCAGGATGATCAGGATGGGCTTGGGCACGTCCCAGGGGATCATGTTCTTGATGTAGCCGGGGAACCCCTGGTGCTTGAACCCCAGGTACAGGTAGAGAAAGTAGACGATGAACACGAGCGGCCAGACGAAGCCGATCCGGGACATGGCCGGGAACTGGAAGACGGGGATGAGCTCCATCAGGTTCATCACCCAGATGTAGAAGAACAGCGACACCAGGAACGGCAGGTAGGAGTCGCCCCGCTTGCCGAGCGAAGGGCGCAGGATCTGGTCGCGCACGGCCAGGATGCCGATCTCGCCGAGGTTCTGCACGCCGCGCGGGACCAGCTGGGGCTTATGGAAGGCCGCCCAGAAGAAGGCGATCACCCCCAGTCCGCAGATCACCGCGATCAGCATCGGCTTGGTGAAATGGAACGAGCCGATGCGTGAACAGCGGCCGGAACATGAAGCTCTCCAGGCTGGGCGCGGGATAGCCGCACCCGCTGAAGATGTGGCATCCCCCACCCGCCTCCCCAGCCCCCTTCACTGCGACCACCCCGAACGTCACCGGTCACCGGTCATCTCCTTCCGGGGAGGCTGCTCCGCCGCTCCTTGCCTGCCGTAGCGGTAGATGATGAAGCCGATCGAGATCGCCAGACCGACCAGCATGCCGATCGGGAAGAGGAGCGATACGTGGACGGTCCGCCCGATCAGCCAGCCGATGGCGCCGTACGCGAGCATCCCGGCGATCAGGTAGCTGAACACCGTCCATCCGATGTCCAGGCCCTGAGCCCGGCCTTCCGCCGCCATCCCTGTCCTGGTCAGCCCTCGGGAGGCGCCTTTGCCCTTGCCGCTCATCTCACCCGCCTCGCCGCGCCGCAGGCTGCTCTGGCTCGACGTACAGCATCTTGAGCTTGATCGTCGTGATGACCTGCGCGGCGCTCCAGACCAGGATGCAGCCGATCGCGGTGAAGCCGAGGGTCCTGGTGCTGAACGCGGTGGTACCGTTCAGGGCGGAGACGACGATGGCCAGGGCCACGATCTTGACCAGGTAGGTGGCCATGGCGGCCACCATCATGGCCTGCGGGCTCACTCGGGCCGCCCGGCCAACCACCAGCACGCTGATGCCGAAGAACACGGTGACGAGGGCCACCCCGACCAGCGCGCCGATCAGTCCCTTGACGCCGACCACGGCGGCGCTCACGGCGACCATGATCGCGGCCGCGATGGCCGTCAGCGCTCCCGCGCGCCGTACGATCGTGGCGTACTTCGCCAGCATTACAAGGCTCCTGAGGGTTGGACAGCAACACTGCTGACGCGGAACAATATCCCGCGTGCGTTGCAGGAGCCGGTTGCCGCGCCGCGGCCGCGGTGCGGGTATCCGGTCAGGTTTACGAAAGGTATCACGGGCCTCTCATTAGCCGTAGAGGGGCTGCTCGTGAAACGTATCACAAAGTCCTTGACTCTGTCTTTACCTGATCGCACACAATTTATGACCAACATGGGGCGCCTGGCCCTTCCAGACCCGCCTTCCGGGTCCGGATCCGCGTTCCGCGCGTACCGCGGCCCGCGGGGCCAGCCCGCAAAACCCCTACATAACCGGACATTCTTCCCGTGTTTGCCCGATGGTACGGGCCCCGGGGCGGGCGACAGGGTCCGAGGCCGACAACACCAAGGGAAGGTAAAGAACAGGTATAAGCGAGTCCTGCTGGAGGCAACTACCTGGGCTGCGCGTCGGGGCGCTGGGCCTGCGGGAACGGATCCGGCCCCCCGGCCGGGTCCTCCCCCGGCTCCGGCCCCGGGTCCGGGAACGGCGCACCGGGAAACGGCTCTCTGCTGGGGAACGGCTCGGTGTCGGAGAACGGCGGCTGACCGCGGAACGGATCCTGGCCGGGGCGCCGATCCTGACGGGGAAACGGCCCCTGGCTCGGGAAGGGATCCTGGCTCGGGAAGGGATCCTGGCTCGGGAAGGGATCCTGGCTCGGGAAGGGATCCTGGCTCGGGAAGGGATCCTGGCTGGCGAACGGGCTCTGGCCGGGGAAGGGGGCAGTGCCGGGGAGACGGCCCGCCCGGGGCAGCGGATCGGCGGGCAGCGGGGACGCGCCAGCCGGATACGAATCACCGGGGAACGGGCTCGTGTCGCGGAACGGGCCCGCGTCGCGGACGTAGCCGGGCTGCGTGCCGCGGCCGGACGGCGTCGCGCCGTTGACGGCGGCAGCGGGTGGCGCGGCGGCCGACGGGCTGATCACGGGATATCGCGGCACGTCAGGCGCTGGCGACGCGGGCCGCGGGCCAGTGGGGGGCACCTTGGCCGCCGACGCCGCGACGACGGGCGCGGCTTTGTGCCTGGCCATGGCCCGCCAGGGGCGCAGCCGGGGCATGGTGGCGGGCAGCAGGGCGAGCACCGCGACCACCGTGGCGGCGACGAATACGACCGAGGGGCTCCGCACCACCGACAGCGAGACCACGGTGACCGAGAACAGCGCCGCCCACAGGTACATGAGCAGCACGCTCTGCCGGTAGGAATGGCCGATGTTGAGCAGCCGGTGATGCAGATGCTGCCGGTCGGCGGCCATCAGCGGCTTGCCGGCCCGGGTCCGCCGGATGACCGCGAACATCAGGTCCGCGTACGGGATGACGAAGATCGCGGCCGGCACCAGCAGCGGCAGGAAGGTCGGGAACCGGTCCAGGGTGTGGTTCTGCGCGTAGTTGGTGAGCAGGGCCGGGTCGAGCGAGTCGGTGCTGGATATCGGGCCGTAGGCGAGCAGCAGGCCGAGCAGCATCGCGCCGATGTCGCCCATGAAGATCCGCGCTGGGTAGAAATTGTGCGGCAGGAACCCCAGGCACATGCCGGCCAGCAGCGCCGACGCCACCGCGGGCAGCGACTGCGAGGTGCTGCCGACGGTCCGGATCAGCGTGTACGAGTAAGCCAGGAACGACAGCGCGGCGACGGCCACGATTCCGGCCGCGAGCCCGTCCAGGCCGTCGATGAAGTTGATCGCGTTGATGGTGACCACGACGAGCAGGATGGTCAGCGTCACGCTCAGGTCCGGTTCGAGCGAGAACACCCCGCCATTCGGCATCGGCAGCCAGGGCAGCGCCTGACCGCTCCAGACCAGGATGCCGGCCGCGGCCACCTGCCCGGCCAGCTTGCTGATCGCGCTGAGCCCCCACCGGTCATCGACGAACCCGACGACGACCACGAGGCCGCCGGCCAGCAGCAGGCCGGCTTCGCTCCTCGACCCAGCCGTCTGGAAGGGATCCTGCAGGAAGGAGAGCCGGGTGGCGATCAGCAACCCGGCGACCAGGCCGCCGTACATGGCCAGGCCCCCCAGCAGCGGGGTCGCCTGGGTATGCGTATCCCTGGACCGCGGCTCGTGAATCGCGCGGGTGGCGATCGCCACCCGCCGCACCAACGGGGTGAGCAGGTAGGTCACCGCCGCGGTGACGAGTAGGACCAGAGCGTACTCGCGCATGCCGCCTCAGCGGGCCTGGATCTGATCGGACCCTTTATCTTTCATCAGAGCCACTTTATGGCACTAGCTACCCGGCAGAGGGCGGCTCACCGGTGGCGGGGTCCAGCGAACCTCCTGAGCCCTCGAGCGGATGCGGTGCCGCGGGCTTGAAGTCGGCGGCCTCCATGTTCTCCGCGTAGTGCTCGTTCTCCGCGTAGTGCTCGTTCTCCGCGTAGTGCTCGTTCTCGGCGATGACCGAGGCCACCGCGCGCAGCCGGTCCACGGAAATCGCGCCGGTCCGGAGCACCTTCGGGATGGTCCCAGTCAGGTCGAGGATGGTCGACGGGACATTGTCGACGCACGGGCCGCCGTCCAGGTACACCGAAACCGCCTCGCCGAGCTGCTGCTCCGCCTCGTCCGCGCTGATGGCCGCCGGCTGGCCGTGCCGGTTGGCGCTGGACACCGCGAGCGGCCCGGTCTGCTTGAGCACGTCCAGGGCGACCGAATGCAGCGGCATCCGCAGCGCGACCGTGCCCTTGGTGTCGCCCAGGTCCCAGAGCAGCGTCGGGCTGGCCCGGAACACCAGGGTGAGCGCGCCGGGCCAGAACTCGTCGATCAGGTCCTGCCCGAACGCGCCGAGGTCGTCCACCAGCGCCGCCGCGGCGCGCGCGGTGCCGACGAGCACCGGCGGCGGCATGTTCCGGCCCCGGCCCTTGGCCGCCAGCATGGTAGTGACCGCCGCCGGGATGAACGCGTCGGCGCCGATGCCGTACACGGTGTCGGTCGGCAGCACGATCAGTTCGCCACCGCGAGCCGCCGTCACCGCGGCGTCGATCCCCGCGGTCCGCTGCTGCGGATCCCGGCAGTCGTAATGCATGCTCATCTGGCCGCCACTCCGAAGACTCCCGCCATTTCCGGGACCATGCCTCAGGCCCCCTCGCCCGACCAGGCGGCGGTGACGAAACGGTCACGGCCCGCCAGGTCCTTGTTGTTACGGGTGTCCCGCCAGCCGGACTCCTCGGGGAACACCCAGTACACCGCCGCCCCCTGCTGTGCGCCGTGCTCGACGGCCACGAGTCCGCCGGGGCGGAGCAGCCGACGCGCCGTGCGCTCGACGACGCGGATGGCGTTCAGCCCGTCCGCGCCGCTCCACAACGCGGCCGGCGGGTCGTACTCGCCGGCCTCAGGCTCCACGAAGGCGCCGACCGGGATGTACGGCGGGTTGCTGATCACAAGGTCAACCGTACCGTCGAGATCGCCGAGCACGTCGGCGAAGTCGCCCGCGTGCAGCATGACGCGGCCCGCCGTGTACGGGGCGCTCTCCACGTACTTGCTGACGTTACGCTCGGCCCAGGCCCGGGCCAGCGGGTCGGCCTCGACCGCGTGCACCCTGGCCCGGGGCACCTCCTGGCCGATCGCCAGCGCGATCGCGCCGGAGCCCGTACCCAGGTCGGCCACCATCGGCTCGGCGACGTCCATCTCGCGCAGCCTGGCAATGGCCCAGCCGGTCATCACCTCGGTCTCCGGGCGCGGCACGAACACCCCCGGCCCCACGTCGAGTTCGAGGTAACGGAAGTGAGCGCGGCCGGTGATGTGCTGGAGCGGCTCGCGGGCCGCGCGGCGCGCGATTTCGGCCCAGAACCGCGCGTCGAAGTCGGAGTCGGGCACCGTGTGCAGCTCACCGCGCCTGACGTTGTGCACGCTGGCCGCGATCAGCTCGGCGTCCGTGCGCGGCGATTCCACTCCCGCGTCGGCCAGCCGCAATGCGGCCAGCGCGACCTCATCAAGCAGCAGGCTCATCATCGCCAGCACCAGCCAGCTTCGCCTCCAGGTCGGCGGTCGCCAGCGCGTCGATCACCCCGTCGAGGTCCCCGTCGATGACCTGGTTGAGGTTGTAGGCCTTGTAGCCCACCCGGTGATCGTTGATGCGGTTTTCCGGGAAATTGTAGGTGCGGACGCGCTCGGACCGGTCCACCGTACGCACCTGGCTGCGCCGCTCCGCGCTGGCCTTCGCGTCGGCTTCGGCTTCGGCCTGCGCGAGGAGCCGTGCGCGCAGCACGCGCAGCGCCTGCTCCTTGTTCTGCAGCTGGCTCTTCTCGTTCTGGCAGGACACCACGATCCCGGTCGGCAGGTGGGTGATCCGCACGGCCGAGTCGGTCGTGTTCACGCTCTGGCCGCCCGGGCCCGAGGAACGGAACACGTCGACCTTCAGGTCGTTGTCATTGATCTGCACCTCCACCGGCTCGGCCTCGGGCGCGACGAGCACGCCGGCCGCCGAGGTGTGGATGCGGCCCTGGGATTCTGTCACCGGCACCCGCTGCACGCGGTGCACGCCGCCCTCGTACTTCAGCCGGGACCAGGCACCGTCGCCGCCCTTGCCCTTCACCGCGACGGTCGCGTCCTTGATACCGCCCAGGCCAGTGACGGTGGAGTCCAGGATCTCGGTCTTCCAGCCACGCCGCTCGGCGTAGCGCTGGTACATCCGGAGCAGGTCCCCGGCGAACAGCGCGGATTCCTCGCCGCCCTCGCCCGCCTTGACCTCGAGGATGATGTCGCGGCCGTCGTTGGGATCGCGCGGCACGAGCAGCTTCCGCAGCTGCGCCTGGAGTTCCTCGCGGTGCGCGGCGAGCTGTTCGGCCTCGTCGGCGAACGATGAGTCTTCCCCGGCGAGCTCGCGCGCGGCCTCCTCGTCCGCCGAGGTCTGCTGCCACTCCAGGTAGGCGTGCACGATCGGGGTCAGCTCGGCGTACCGGCGGCCAAGCGTGCGCGCTTTCTCCTGGTCGGAGTGCACGGCTGGGTCAGCGAGCGCGCTTTCTAGCTCTGCATGCTCGCTAACCAGGTCGCCTAGCCGGTCGAACACCGGTCCTGCCTTTCGTACTTCATGGGGTAAGCGGCAATGGATGGGGCGCTCCCGTGGTCAGGCCGTTCCGCGGAACGGCGACAGCCTACGCCGGGCGACAGCCTACGCCGCTTGAGCCTGCGCTCCCGGCGAGATCGCATGTCCCGGCCAGCGGGGCCTGGGCGCGCAGCTGGGTGTCACGCGGGAGCGCATAGGCAAGGCCTGACCGGGGCGGCAGCCCGCGGTCAGGCCTTCGGGTTACTTCTTGTCGGCGGGCTTGGTAGAGGGGTTCTTGCCGAACCTCTTCTCGAACCTCGCGACGCGGCCGCCGGTGTCGAGGATCTTCTGCTTGCCGGTGTAGAACGGGTGGCAATTCGAGCAGACCTCGACGTGGATCGTGCCGCTGGGCGCGGTACTCCGCGTGGTGAACGTGTTCCCGCAGCCACAGGTCACCGTGGTGACGTTGTACTGGGGGTGAATGTCAGCCTTCATGTGACAACTCCTGCCTCGAGCGGTCGCCGGGTCGCCCGCAGGCGTGAACCGGTACCGCGTGATTGCGGCTTCTAGTGTGCCAGAGGATGGAACCAGTTTTCCTGACCTGGCATTCCCGCTGGCCGTGGCCGGCCAGCGGGTCGCTCTGGTGACTCCTGGCCTCAGGAACCGAGGGTGGTCTTCTGTACCTGGAGCAGGAACTCGGCGTTGCTCTTGGTCTTGCGCATCTGCTCCATGAGCAGTTCGAGCGCCTGCTGCGGCTCGAGCGCGTGCAGCACCCGGCGCAGCTGCCAGATGATCTTGAGCTCATCCGGCGAGAGCAGGATCTCTTCCTTACGGGTGCTCGACGCGTCCACGTCGACCGCGGGGAAGAGCCGCTTCTCCGCGAGTTCGCGGCGCAGCCGCAGCTCCATGTTGCCGGTACCCTTGAACTCCTCGAAGATGACCTCGTCCATCCGCGAGCCGGTCTCGACCAGCGCCGCGGCCAGGATCGTCAGCGAACCGCCATGCTCGATGTTGCGCGCCGCGCCGAAGAACCTCTTGGGCGGGTACAGCGCGGTGGAGTCCACGCCACCGGACAGGATGCGGCCGCTGGCGGGCGCCGAGTTGTTGTACGCGCGGCCCAGCCGGGTGATGTTGTCGAGCAGGATGACCACGTCGTGGCCCATCTCGACGAGCCGCTTGGCCCGCTCGATGGCCAGCTCGGCCACGGTGGTGTGGTCGTCGGCCGGGTGGTCGAACGTGGAGTGGATGACCTCGCCCTTCACCGTGCGCTGCATGTCGGTGACCTCTTCTGGCCGCTCGTCCACGAGGACGACCATGAGGTGGCACTCCGGGTTGTTCTTGGTGATGGCGTTGGCGATCGATTGCAGGATCATCGTCTTGCCCGCCTTCGGCGGCGACACGATCAGGCCGCGCTGGCCCTTGCCGATGGGGCAGATCAGGTCGATGATCCGGGTGGTCATGTTGCCGGGATCAGTCTCCAGCCTGAGCCTTTCCTGCGGGTACAGCGGCACCAGCTTGGAGAACTCCGGCCGGCCCACGGACTTCTCGGGGTCTAGGCCGTTGACCTTGTCCAGCCGGACCAGGGCGTTGAACTTCTCCCGGCGCTCGCCCTCACGCGCCTGCCGGACGGCACCCTCGATGACATCGCCCTTCCGCAGGCCGTGCTTGCGCACCTGGGAGAGCGAGACGTACACATCGTTCGGCCCGGGCAGGTAGCCGGTGGTACGGACGAAGGCGTACCCCTGGGAGTCAAGCACGTCGAGGATGCCGGCGATCGGGATGAGCACGTCATCTTCGCTGATCATGGGCTCCGGCTCGGCCTGGCGGTCGCCGCGCCTGCGGTTCCTGTTGCGGAACCGGTCGCGGCTCCGGCCCCGGCGGTCGCCGTCGTCGTACTGGTCGCCCGCGGGCCCGCGGCTGGCCGCCATGGGTTCCCGGTCTCGGCCACCGTGGTCGCGGCCGCCTTGGTCGCGGCCGCCCTGGTCGCGGCCGCCCTGGTCACGGCCGCCCTGGTCACGTCCGCCCTGGTCACGGCTGCCCTGGTCGCGGCTGCCCTGGTCACGGCTGCCCTGGTCACGGCTGCCCTGGTCGCGGCTGCCCTGCTCGCGGGCACGCGACGGCTGGTCCTCCCGGCGTCCGTTCCGGCGCCGCCGGTCGCCGCGCTGCACTTCGCCCGTCGCGGCCTCACCCGGCTGGGCGTCCTCCCGGGCGACCGGCCGCGCGCCGGCCGTCTCCTGGGCTCCGGCCTGCTGGGCGGGAGCCTGCTGGGCGGGAGCCTGCTGGGCCCGGCCGTTCGGCCGGTCGGTCACGGCTGCCTGGTCGAAGCTGAGCTGCTGCCCGGCTCCGTCCGCGCCGATCCCGCCGCGCGCACCGGTGCCGATGCCTGTCGCGGCGCCGTCTCCGATGCCAGGCTGCGTGCGTGTGTCTGGGTCCATAGCGTCCTGCTTTCGCAGGCGGGTCGAGTCAGCTCCCGCGGACGCGACACGCTGGTCCGAACCTTGGTTAGCGGTACCCGTCTCCTGCTTGGCCGCTCCGCCCTGCCGGGCCTGGATCGCCTCGACGAGCTGCCCCTTGCGCATCCGGCCTGCCCCGGGGATGCCCATCGACTGCGCGATCCGCTGCAGCTCGGGCATGAGCAGCGAGGAAAGGCCCGTGCCACCGCGACTGCGCGACTTGGACGTCGAGGCCGTCGCTCCGCCAGCCTCCGGGTCTCCCGGCGCTGATCCGCCAGCGGCCGCGGGCGGCGCCGAGGTACCGACGGAGGCGTCCTCAGACGCGCCGGGCGCGCCGTTGAGGAGTTCGGTTGTGTCGCTCACTAATGGTCCTTCCATGATTCTCGGCCGCCTGGGTGAACCCGCGAGGCCCGTCGACCCGGTATAGCGGCCCCCCTTGGGGCCAGAGTTGATTCGCGCTGCTCTGATAGCCGCCGAATGTCCACGATTCCCGCAACGCCTTGTGTTCCTCCGTGCGTCGCTATGTGTCCGCAAGCTAGGGAGATGGGTCGAGGAGCACCCGGGCGGCTATACCGCTCGCCCGCCTCCCCGGATCGCATGCTCCCGCCAGGCTGGCCGTGCTCCTCAGTGGAGAAGAGAACAAGACATCCTGCGGCAAAGACCTTGGGTACGGCAATAATACCGTCCCAGAGGAGTTTGCCGGCGAGCGCCCGGTTTGCCGACGAGCACCCAATCCAGAGCGGGGCACCCGGTGCGCCACCAATCCTAACACTATGAGGACTCACGGCATTCCTTCGCAGCCGTCCGTGTCGCGCGGAAGAAGAGGCAACAGTCCCAAGAGGCCCGCTAGCAGGCCTCGGGTACCCAGCGTGCACGTTCCAGGAACGATTTTCTGGCCTGGATCTGTCGCCACGCACCCGGCCGGACGGGTTGGCCGCCCGTTCCCGCGTCAGCAGCCCAGCGGGGGCTCCGGGCGCAGGATACGCGCACCTTGCCGCTCGACATCTAGCGAGCTTATGTGCCATCCAATACCCGTTTCTTTCACGATTGAACCCAGGCTGTCCAGGACGTAACGATCTGCCTGGTCCGGACCGCCCAGCAGCGCCAGCACGGACGGGCCCGCCCCGGACACGACGGCGGGGATGCCGGCCGCCCGCAGCCGGCCGACCAGCACCGCGGTTTCCGGCATCGCCGCCGCCCGGTAGTCCTGGTGCAGCCAGTCCCGGGTCGCGGCGAGCAACGCGCCCTCCAGTGCCCCGGCGGACGGCTGCGTCAGCGCGGCGATCAGCAGGGCGCTGCGCCCGGCGTTGGCCGCCGCGTCCCGGTGCGGCACCAGGTCGGGCAGCAGTCCCCTGGCCACCTCGGTGCGCACCGGCGTCGGCCCGACGCAGATCACGGGCTTGATCGAGGCCAGCGGCTCGAGCCGGACCATCCGCGGCCGACCGTCCGCGGTCCAGGCGATGGTCAGCCCGCCGCCGAGACAGGCAGCCACGTTGTCCGGGTGCCCCTCGATCTCGGTGGCGAGGGCGAGCAGGTCGCCATCCGGCAGCGATCCCGCGCCGGATTCGGCCAGCGCCCGCGCGGCCAGGATGCCGGCCACGATCGCGGCGGCCGAGGAGCCGAGGCCGCGGCTGTGCGGGATCCGGTTCACGCAGCGCAGCCCGAGGCCCGGCGGCTGGCCTCCGGTGACCGCGAACACCGCCCGCATCGCCCGCACAACTATGTGATCCTCGCCGACTCCGGCCAGGTCCGCGCCTTCGCCGGAGATCTCGATGGACAGCCCGGACTCGCAGACCCAGGCGTTCACCTCGTCGTGCAGGCTGAGCGCGAGCCCGAGCGCGTCGAAGCCCGGGCCGAGGTTGGCGCTGGTGGCGGGCACCCGCACCCGCACCACGTCGGTCGTCCAGGCCATCTAACTCCTCACAGAATCGGTTAACGGCCGGCACGATGTGGCATTGAGCCGGCTATATGCGGCACGATGTCACATCGTGCCGGCTGGGATGGGTGCTTGCGTGGTGCTTGTGTGGTTTTTGGGGTTGCTGGGAAGAGCGGGACCGGTGCTGGGCGGTGCTGGGCGGGACCCGGTGCTGGGCGGTGCGGGGGGTGCTGGGCGGGGCCGGGGCGGGGCGGTGCTGGGCGGGGCCGGTGCTGGGCGGGACCGGTGCTGAGGGGTGCTGGGCGGGGCCGGGGCTAGGGCGGGGGGTGGGGCCGGTCGTCAGGCCAGGCCCAGGGCGGTGGCGGCGGCGGTGGCGTCGGCGGGGATGGTGGCCGGGGAGGGCGCGCCGGACAGGGCCCAGTCCGGGTCCTTCAGGCCGTTGCCGGTGATCGTGCAGACCACCCGGGATCCGGCCGGGATCTGCCCGTTCGCGCTGACCCGCAGCAGGCCGGCCACGCTCGCCGAGGAGGCAAGCTCGCCGAAGACCGCCTCCCGGGTGGCCAGCAGCCGGTACGCGGCGAGGATCTCCCGGTCGGTGACCGACTCGATCAGGCCGCCCGACTCGTCCCGGGCCGCCTCGGCCAGCAGCCAGGACGCCGGGTTGCCGATCCTGATCGCGGTGGCGATGGTCTGCGGCTGCAGCACCGGCTTGCCGGTCACGATCGGCGCCGCGCCGCTGGCCTGGAAGCCGAACATCCGCGGCGACCGGGACGCCAGGCCCGCCCGCTGGTACTCGGTGTAGCCCATCCAGTAGGCGGTGATGTTCCCCGCGTTGCCGACCGGCAGGCAGTGCACGTCGGGCGCGTCGCCGAGTTCGTCCACGATCTCGAACGCGCCGGTCTTCTGGCCCTGCAGCCGATCCGGGTTCACCGAGTTGACCAGCGCCACCGGATACTCGGCGGCCAGCTTCCTGGCCAGCTCCAGGCAGTCGTCGAACGAGCCGTCGACCTGCAGCAGCTTGGCTCCGTGCACCAGCGCCTGGGCCAGCTTGCCGATGGCGATCTTGCCGCGCGGCACGAGCACCGCGCAGGTCAGGCCGGCCCGGGCCGCGTAGGCGGCGGCGCTCGCGCTGGTGTTGCCGGTCGACGCGCAGATCACCGCCTGGGCGCCGGCCCCGGCGGCCATGCTGATGGCCACCGTCATGCCGCGGTCCTTGAACGAGCCGGTCGGGTTGGCGCCCTCGACCTTGAGATACACCTCGCAGCCGGTGCGGGCGGACAGGACCGGGGCGGGCAGCAGCGGCGTGCCGCCCTCGCGCAGGCTGACCACCGGCGTGGCGTCGGTGACCGGCAGCCGGTCCCGGTACTCGGCGATCACCCCGCGCCATTGGTGGTGGGCCACCTTCTGGGCTGTCATTCTTCCTCCCCTTCCACCCGCATCACGCTGGCGACCGCGCGGACGACGGGCAGCGCCTCCAGTTCGCGGATGGTCGCGGCCAGCGCCGCGTCCCGCGCGGTGTGCGTCACGATCACCAGCTGGGCCTCGGCGCCCCGGCTGGCCTGGCGGACCGCCTCGATGGAGACGTCGTGCCGGGCGTAGGCCTCGGCCACCGGGGCGAGCACGCCGGGCTTGTCGTCTACGTCGAGCGAGACGTGGTAGCGGGTGAGCGTCTCCCCCATCGGCATGACCCGCAGCCCGGCGTAGGTGGACGCGTCCGGGCCGCGCGTGCCGGCCAGCCGGTTCCTGGCCACCGCGACGATGTTGCCGAGTACGGCGCTCGCGGTCGGGGTGCCCCCGGCGCCCGCGCCGTAGAACATGAGCCGGCCGGCCGATTCGGCCTCCACGAATACCGCGTTGTAAGCCTCGCTGACCGAGGCGAGCGGGTGCGAGCGCGGGATCATCGCGGGGTGCACCCGGACCGAGACGCCGCTATCGCACCGTTCGCAGATGGCGAGCAGCTTCACCACCCGGCCGAGCGCCCGGGCGGACAGGATGTCGGTGGCGGTGACCTCGGTGATGCCCTCGCGGTGCACGTCCGCCGCGGTCACCGGGGTGTGGAATGCCAGGCTGGCCAGGATGGCCGCCTTCGCGGCCGCGTCGAACCCCTCCACGTCGGCGGTCGGGTCGGCCTCGGCGTAGCCGAGGGCCTGCGCCTCCTCCAGGGATTCGGCGAAGCCCGCGCCGGAGGAGTCCATCCGGTCCAGGATGAAGTTGGTGGTGCCGTTCACGATGCCGAGCACGCGGTGCACGGTGTCCCCGGCCAGCGACTCGCGCAGCGGGCGCAGCAGCGGGATGGCGCCGGCCACCGAGGCCTCGTAGTACAGGTCGGCCCCGTACTCGCGGGCCGCCCCGTAGATCTCCGCGCCGTTCTCGGCCAGCAGGGCCTTGTTCGCGGTGACCACCGGCTTGCCGCCCTTCAGCGCGGCCAGCAGCAGCGACCGGGCCGGCTCGATGCCGCCGATCACCTCGACCACGATGTCGACGTCGGGCCGGGTGGCCAGCGCGTGCGGGTCCGCGGTGAGCAGCGAGCGGTCGATCCCGGCGGCCCGCCGGTGCCCGACCCGGCGCACCGCGATCCCGGCCAGCTCCAGCCGGGCGCCGACGCGCAGGGCGAGGTCATCAGCCTGCTCGGTGAGCAGCCGGGCCACCTCGGACCCCACGACACCGCAGCCGAGCAGGGCCACCTTGAGGGTGGGCAGGGTCTGGTTCATCCCATGTCCAGGCTAAGCAGGTCATCGAGGGTCTCGCGGCGGACGATCGGGCGGGCCGCGCCCGCGCCGACCGCGACCACGGCCGGGCGCCCGACGTGATTGTAGTTGCTGGCCAGCGACCGGCAGTAGGCGCCGGTGGCCGGCACGGCCAGCAGGTCGCCGGGAGCCAGGTCGGCCGGCAGCCACGCGTGCCGCACCACGATGTCGCCGCTCTCGCAGTGCCTGCCGACCACCCGGGACAGCATCGGCGCGGCGGCCGAGGCGCGCGAGGCCAGCGCGCACGCGTAGGAGGCGTCGTACAGCGCGGTCCTGATGTTGTCGCTCATCCCGCCGTCCACGCTGACGTAGGTCCGCAGCCCGTCCACGTCCTTGATCGTGCCCACCGTGTACAGCGATACGGTGGACGGGCCGACGATGCCGCGGCCCGGCTCGACGGTCAGCCTCGGCCGGGTCAGCCCGGCCGCCCGGCACTGCTCGTCCACGATATCGCGCAGGCTCAGCGCGAGCCCCTTGACCTCGGGCGCGTCGTCCTCGTCGGTGTAGGCGATGCCGAACCCGCCGCCCAGGTCGAGCTCGGCGATCTCGATGCCGTGCTCGTCCCGGATCCGGGCCGCCAGCCCGACCACCCGGTGCGCCGCCACCTCGAAGCCTGCCGTGTCGAAGATCTGCGAGCCGATGTGCGAGTGCAGCCCGGCGAACTCCAGGCCCGGGCAGGCGATGACCCGCCGCACCGCCTCGTCGGCGGCGCCGGAGGCCAGCGAGAAGCCGAACTTCTGGTCGTCGTGCGCGGTGGCCATGAACTCGTGGGTGTGCGCCTCCACCCCGGTCGTGACGCGGACCAGGACGTCGGGGCGGGTTACGGTGTCTCGTGGGGCTCCGGGGGGCCGGCCCCCCGGGGCAGGGTCGGTGAGGTAGGCCAGCCGGGCGATCTCCTCGAACGAGTCCACCACGATGTGGCCCACGCCGGCCGCGATCGCGCGGGACAGCTCGTCGAGCGTCTTGTTGTTGCCGTGCAGCGTGATCTGCTCCGGCGGCACCCCGGCGGACAGCGCCACCTCGAGCTCCCCGCCGGTGCACACGTCGATGCCGAGGCCCTCCGAGCTCACCCAGCGCAGCACCGCCCGGGAGCAGAACGCCTTCGCCGCGTAGAACACCCGGCCGTCCGGGCCGAACGCCTCCAGGTACTCGCGGCAGCGCGAGCGGACGTCCCCCTCGTCGCAGACGTACAGCGGCGTGCCGAACTCGGCGGCCAGATCCCGCACGTCCACGCCGCCGAGGGTCAGCACGCCGCCGGATCGCCGGGCGCCGCGCGGCCAGATCCCGGGGTACAGCGCGTTCAGATCCTCCGGCGCGGCCGGCGGATGGTCGGCGGGCAGCACGTCGCCATGGCGTGGCCCGGCCGGGTGCGCGACACGGCTCATCGGGATTGCGGCGACCAGACCCCGGCCTTCAGACCGGGGAGGAAACGCCGCTCCACCTCCCTTAGAATGTCAGTGCGATATGATACCTTCAGGCTGTCCGCAAGAGCCAGGCGGGCACCTGCACCACATGGTGCGGAACCGCGGCAGGGCATGCCGTGGCTGCGCGGGGAGGCTTCCGGGATGCCGGGCCGGTGAACCGCGAACCGACAGCGCGACCGCAGGTCGCGGCTGGAATCCCTGTCCTTCAGGGCGGCGGAGGATGTCAAGCGGTTCCCTTCGTAGCGAGCGGCAGTATTTACAGGCGGCTGGGCGCGTCGATGCCGAGCAGCCCGAGGCCGGCCGCGAGCCCGGTCCGCGCCGCGTCCGCCAGCCAAAGCCGTTCGCTGCTGATGTCTGGTACTTTCCTGAAGCTGGTAGTGCTCATGGTGTCAATCGTCCGCGCTGCCAGCTCCGCCAGGTACCCGGCGAACTCGTCGGGACGTCCGCGGCGCGCCGCCATGGCCACCCGTTCCGGGAGCCAGGACAGCGCGTCGAGCAGCGCCAGCTCCCCCTGTTCGGCGAGCAGGCGCGGCGTGAACCCGGCTGGCCTGGTCCCCAGCACGGCGGCCCAGCGCAGCACGGCGGCGGCAGCGGCATGCGCGTACCGAACAGCATAGGCGGGATTGGCCAGCACGTGCCGCGCGATGACGGCCGGCTCGGGCTCCGGCCCGTCTGGCGGCATGCGGGCCAGGGCGAACCGCACCGCGTCGGCTCCGGCGTAGTCGATCGCTTCGGCCACGGGACCGGGTGAGGGGGGAGCAGGGGCGGGTACCGAGGACCGTTCGGCATCAATGACGGGGGTCGCGCCCGCGGTGGCGGCGAGCCGGGCGGTCAGCTGCCCGGCGAGGGCCGCCCGCGCCTGCGGCCAGCCGGGTGCGGCGGAAATGGGCACGGCCAGCGGCCGCTCGGCCGGCGCGGGCACGGTGCGGCCGGCCAGCGCGTCGCTTTCCGCGCAGGCCGGGCCCGCATTGGCGATCCTGATGGCCAGCCGGGCCAGGGTGGCGTGGGTGACCGTCACAGTAACGAAGCCGGGTCCGGTGACCTCGGCGGCGGCGATCCACGCCTCGTCGCCGAGCCGGGCGGCGAGGGCGGCGGCGGCTTTGCGGGGATCGCGGCCCAGCCGGAACGGCAGGCTGGTCGCGTAGCTGCCCGGCGCCGGGCCCGGGCGGAGCAGCGGGTCCGCGCCAGCACGGCCGGCCGCGGCACCGATCGCGCGCCGCAGCCCCGCGGTGATCATCTAGGGTGGGCTCGGGGAAGAAAAATGGGGTGGGCTCGGGGGAGAAAGCGGAGCGTTGCCGGCCAGCTCGCGGACCACGCGGATCATCTCGTTCGGGTCGAACGGCTTGGTGAGGTACGCGTCGGCGCCCACCCGGCTGCCCCTGGTCTTGTCGTCCTCCTGGGCGCGGGCGGTGATCAGCACCACCTTGATGTGCGCGGTCTGCGGCGACTTGCGCAGCTGGACCGCCGTCTCCCAGCCGTCGAGCCGCGGCATCATCACGTCCAGCGTGATGACGTCCGGGTCGATGTCCGTCACCTTGTCCAGGCAGTCCTGCCCGTCCACCGCCGTCTCGACGTCGAAGCCCTCGAGCTGAAGGTTCACGGCGATCAGCCGCCTGATCACCTCGTCGTCGTCCACGACGAGCACCCGTCCCAATCCGTGCGTCACGCCCGTGAGGGTAGCGTCTTCTGGCCGGTGATGGCGCACCTTACCGCCGCGTGTCCGGAGAGGGCTCTTTCACTGGTACTCTTTCCCACGTCGCGTAGCCCCCATAGCTCAGGGGATAGAGCATCGGCCTCCGGAGCCGGGAGCGTAGGTTCGAATCCTACTGGGGGCGCAACACAGACCATCGTATCCCGCTCGACAATAGGATTCGGCTGGCGCAGGGTGCCGGAGTCTACCTGGGTGGCCCGGACCACCAGCCTGCCGGCGTGGGAGTTACGCTGGCGAGCGTGTCCACTCGTACCATTGCGGTTACCGGCATGACCTGCGACCACTGCGCCAGCGCCGTCCGGGCCGAGATCAGCAAGCTGCCCGGTGTTACCGGGATCGACGTCGACGTCGCGGCCGGCACCGTCCGCGTCACCGGCGACCCGCTGCCCGGCGACACCCCGCTGCGCGAGGCGGTCGAGGAAGCCGGCTACGAGTTCGCCGGCTAGCAGGCCCGTACCCGTGGTCGACCCGCGGGGTGAGGCGGATCGCCGAGGTCCGCGAGCAGGCGGCCCGGTTCATCGGCGCCGCGAGCGCGGACGAGATCGTGTTCACGCCCGGCGCCACCGCCGGGCTGAACGCGGTGGCGCTGTCCTGGGGCCTGGCTAACCTGGCCGACGGCGACGAGATCCTGTACAGCCCGCACGACCACACCTCGAACGTCTACCCCTGGGTGCACCTGCGGCAACTGCTGGCCCGGTTCGGCCGGCCGGCGGCGCGGTGGCCTGGCGCGACGCCGGGCTGCCGCTGGAATCCGGGCTCACCCCCGGTGCGTTACCTCCCGCACTGGCAGTCGGCACAGGTGCAGTTCGCGCAGGTGCAGCTGGGATTGTCGCAGCTGCGCGCGGTATCGCCGCATGCGCAGTTCACGCAGCTGCACGGATCACAGGTACACGCCGGGTTCTCGCAGGTCATGGCCGTACTCATGGCTGGGCTCCCTCTCTGCCGGTTCGTCAGCGAATTAGCGGCGGAACGTGACCCTCAGCATGGCACTACGGCGCGAAGCCGCTCGTTCTCTTGTGCCGACGTGGTCGCTGTGCGAATCTGCGCCGAGATCCGCGACCGGCCTGGCCGATGACTTTACCGGTCCGCCAGGTAATACCCTAGCGGGGTTTATTAAATACCCTGGCGGGGTTCTTAGAATACCGCTAGAGGGTTTTAGAGGCTGAACATGGATAGTCATCCATAGCGGCTCTCACCTGCATTTTTCTACCACATGACAAAGGTGCAGGTCTTTCTTGCCGCTAACTCTTGAACCCCGGAAAAATGACCTTTAGTATTTTGTCTTGCCTTCCCAGGCGGCTATGAGAGGTGCGCTGCGGAGGTCCGGGATTCCCGGGAATGCGTCAGTCCGGGCATGACGCCCGGGCCAGGCAGGCGAGGAGAACCAGATGAGCGAGATCGCCGCCGCGGGCGTCCGGCGCGCGTGGCGGAGCAGGCTGGGCACCGGGGCCGAGGCGGCCCGGGGAGCGCCCGACGCCAGGCGGCTGCTGCAGCTGACGCTGGCCGGGATATGGCTGCTCGACGGCCTGCTGCAGTACCAGGCGTTCATGTTCTCCAGGGGGTTCACCGACATGATCTCCGGCACGGCGTCGGGCAACCCGCGCGCCGTCGCCAGCCCGATCACCTGGAACGCCAGCCTGGTTCAGCATCATCTCGTGCTGCTGAACGCGATCTTCGCCACGATCCAGCTACTGATCGGGATCGGGATCGCCTGGCGGCCCACGGTACGCGTGGCGCTGGCCGCCTCCATCGCCTGGGCACTGGGCGTGTGGTGGTTCGGCGAGGGGCTCGGGATGGTGCTAACCGGCGATGCGAGCCCGGTCAACGGCGCCCCGGGGGCCGTGATCATCTACGCGCTGCTCGCGGTGCTGCTGTGGCCGGCCGACCGCCCGGGCAGGCCGGCGCCGTTCACCGCGGCGCGCGCGGTGGGCGCCCCGGTCGCGCGGGCGCTGTGGCTCGTGCTCTGGCTCAGCCTGGCCTACTTCGCGCTGCTGCCAGGGAACCGGGCGCCGCAGGCGCTGCACGACATGATCGCGGGGATGACCGACGGCGAGCCGAGGTGGCTGGCCGCGCTGGACCGGGGGGCCGCCTCGCTCGTCGCCCACCAGGGGCTGGCCGCCTCGATCGTGCTGGCCGTCGCCCTGGTGATCGTCGCGGCGGGGGTGTACCTGCCCGCCCCAGCCGCCCGGGGAACCCTGGTCCTGGCCATCGTGATAGCCGCGGTGATCTGGGTGTTCGGCGAGGCATTCGGGACGATCATGACCGGCGGGGGCACCGACCTCAACTCCGGGCCGCTGCTCGCCCTGCTGGCCCTCACCTACTGGCCGGCCCGAGCCGTGGCCATGGCGCCGGCGCGCACCGCCCCTGCCCGGGCCGACGAAGGGATGGCCGCATCATGATCCCGTCCTGGATCCTGGACATCTTCGCCGCGATCATGCTCGTGGTCGCGGTGGTCAGCGCGGCCCGCCTGGTCGCGGCGCGGCCCTGGCAGCGCGGGGCGCGGCCGGCGGCCCTGGCCGACATCGACGTGGCGCACCTGCTGATGGCCATCGCCATGGCCGGCACGCTGGCCCCGGCCCTGCGGACCCTGCCCGACGGCGCGTGGGAGGCCGTCTTCGGCGTGATGACGGCCTGGTTCGGCTACCGGGTCATCCGGGACGCCCAGGTCAGCGGCGTCCGCGCGCTGGCGGGCGGGCACTGCGCGCCGCACCTCATCCACGCCGGGGCCATGCTGTACATGTTCGTCGCCGTGTCGGCCCCCGCGGCGCACGGATCGGGCGGCATGGACGGGATGGGCGGCGGCATGAGCGGCATGGGGACCCTCGAACTGCCATTCCTGGCGCTCCTGTTCGCGCTGGCGCTGGTCGGCTACAGCATCTGGGATCTGGACCAGCTGTCCGGCCCCGGCTCTAGCGGGCACTACAGCCTCGCGGCCGCCCGCGTGGCATCGCCCGGCCGGGTGCTGGCCGGGGTCGGGGCCGCCGCGGGGAGCGGGATGACGGCCGGGAGCAGTGCCGCCGGCGCGGCCGCAGCTGCGGCCGCGCCGACCGAGCCTGCTCAGGGCCTGGCCGCTCAGGGCCTGCCCGCTCAGGGCCTGGCCGCAAAGGTGCCGCCGGCCAGTGCCCCGGCGGACGGCACCGGGGTTCTCGCCCCGTGGGTGGCGACCGGCTGCCGGATCGCGATGAGCATCACCATGGCGTTCATGCTGCTGATCATGATTTAGGTTTTCCCCTATAACCAGCAGGTCACGGACTCGCTTACCGAGTCGTACATCAAACTGGCGCATGCTCACGGCATCCCGGTGGTCGGCGGGTACGAGACGATGCCGACACCCGGTTATGACTACCAGTCCTGGATGCTGGCCGAGGTGCGAGCCATGGACAAGGCCCTGGCCGACAAGACCTCCACCGAGCACCTGTGAAGCCCACGCCTGCGGATGCAGGACCACACCGTCCCACCTCGCCAGCACTGTCTGCATAGCGGCAGCGAAGAAGGGTAGACGACGTTCCGTCATCCAGCCTTCAACGACTGTGGTGGTGAGCGTGAGCATGATGAGCCTGGTGCAGTGAATGCCGCGCGGCAGGCAGCGGGCCAGCACTACGGTTTTGTCCGTAGCGCGGGTTCCGGTAGCGCAGGAAGATGCGGATGTCGCGCAGGAAGGTGCGGATGTCGCGCAGGAAGGTGCGGATGCCGTGCCGGTGGAGGTGGCAGGGTGACGGCGGTCAGTGCTGACGCTCAGGTCACTGATCTGGCCGTGAACGACCATGCGTGCCTGACGTTCGGCGATCCTGAGGAGCTGTTCGACCTGACCGCGGCGTTCGTGCGGGACGGGCTGGCGGGCGGCCTGAAGGTGGTGTGGGTCAGCGAGGCGGGGCCGGAGCGCGGGCTGCCGGAACTAGCGCGGCGCGGGATCGCGGTGAAGTCGGCGCTGGCGGCCGGGCAGATGGTGGCGGCGGAATCAGCGGGCCAGCTGCTGTCCGGGCAGGCGTTCAGCGCCGGTCACGCCATGGGCTGGCTGACCGAGCAGATGACAGCCTGCCAGCGGGAGGGATACCTCGGCCTTCGGGTGGCGGTCGATATGAGCTGGGCGCTGCGGCCGGTCAGCGGGGTGGAGCAGCTGCCGGACTTCGAGGAAGGCGTCTCGGCGGCGCTGGCGGCCACGAGCGTGTCTGTATTGTGCCAGTATGACCGGGAGCGGTTCGACCCGGTGACGCTGGCAACGGTGGCGGCCTTCCACACCCGCTCGGTAGCGGCGGCGACATATCACGCCGACGCGCTGCTGCGGATCTGCCGCCAGTACGCGCCGCCGGGGATCCGGCTCGCCGGGGAGATCGATTACCAGCATGCCGAGCCGCTGGCGCTCGCGCTAGCGGAGGCGATCCGGCTGGAGGGCGACATCACGGTCAACATGACGCCGCTGACCTTTATTGACGGCTGCTGCGCCCGGATGATCCTGGATGCCGCGCGGGGCCTGGCCGCGTCCCGGACGGTGATCTTGCGGTGCCGTCCCGGGATCGCGGCCACGTTCGTCTTGCTGGGAGCGGAGGATATAGCTGGCGTGGGCCTGGTGAGAGTGCATGACCGCTGACGCCCGCGGCCAGCCCCTGTCGACGGACGGGACGCCGCAGACGGCCGGAAAGGCGCCGGTCCTGGATCAGGTTTTCGACGCCGATTCGCTGTTTGCGCTGCGCGCGGCGATGGCGGCTCATGCCGCCCAGGCCGCCCTGCCGGAAGGCCGCGTCGGGGATCTCGTTCTGGCCGTACACGAACTGGCCGCCAACGCGGTCCGCCATGGTGCCGGGCACGGGCGGGTTCGGCTGTGGGTGATGCCGGACGTGGTTCGCTGCGAGGTCGCCGATGACGGAGCAGCACAGCCGGCGCAGGCCCGCGCCGCCCCGGCGGAGTTCGGGGAGGCGACGCCGTGGCGCGAGGAACCCGGCCATGGGCTTTGGCTCGTCCGCCAGGTCGCCGACCAGGCCAGCTGGCACCGCGGGCCGTCCGGCACGGTCTGCGCGCTGAGCTTCCGCTTGCCGCCCGATCGCAGGGCACCCGTGCGGAAGCGGTGAGGATGCTCATCCAGCTGGGATGACGCCAGCAGAGAGCGTAGGCGTCCTGCGTGCCGGGGACTAGCCGGCGAACAGGTGCAGCTCGGCGGCGAAACGCTGCGCCATCTCCATCGCCTTCGCCAGCTCCGGGTGACGGACGATCACCATGCCGTGCGGGCGCCAGGCGGCCGGGCGCCGATCTCGCCGAACACCACCTCGCCGTCGGCCTTGCGGTACCACTCCATGTGGGTGAACCCGTCCCGGAACCCGAGCGCCCGCCGCCGCCTGGGCGAACCGCGTCGTGGTATCGAGCAGATAGGGCGCGACGAACCCGGCGACCACCGTGGGAAGAACCTACCCAGTTACCATTCCAGGCATGAACGTCGTCCTCGTCGAGCCATTCTTCCCGGCTAACCAGCGGCAGTTCGCCCGGGCCCTGGCCGAGGCCGGCACCACCGTGATCGGCATCGGCGAATACGGTCTCGAGACGCTGGACGACCAGCTGAAGGGCTGGCTGTACCACTACGAGCGGGTGCCGTCGGTCACCGACGTGGCGGCGATGACGCAGGCGGTCCGCTGGGTCCAGGACACGCTGTGGGTGGACCGGCTCGAGGCGACGGTCGAGGCGCACACCATGGCCGCCGCGCAGGTCCGGGAGGCCTGCACGATCCCGGGCACGTCGGTGCGGACGGCCTGGCTGTGCCGGGACAAGCCGTCGATGAAGGAGGCGCTGCGCATGGCGGGCGTGCCCGCCGCCGCCTCGGCCGCGGTGGACAGCGCGGCCGAGGCGCATGCGTTCGCCGCCGAGGTGGGTTTCCCGCTGATCCTCAAGCCGCGCAGCGGCGCGGGGGCTTCGGGCACGGTCCGGGTGGACGACCGGGCGGCGCTCGACGAGGCGCTCGGGGTGTTCGGCGGTCAGGGCGTCGAGTCGGTCGCCGTCGAGGAGTTCGTCGAGGGGCACGAGGGCTTCTACGACACGATCACCGTCGACGGCCAGGTGGCCGTGGACTTCGTCTCGCACTATTACCCGAACGTGCTCGAGGCGATGCGGACCCGGTGGATCTCCCCGCAGTTCGTCGCCACCAACCGGATCGACAGCGCGCCGGAGTACGGGGAACTGCGCGACATGGGCCGCCGGGTGATCGCCGCGCTCGGCATCGGCACGTCGGCCACGCACATGGAGTGGTTCTTCGGGCCGAAGGGGCTCAGGTTCTCCGAGATCGGCTGCCTGGCCGCCCGGCGTGGGGGCCTGGGACCTGTACTCGGCGGGCAACGACATGGACATCTACCGGGAGTGGGCCAACGCGATCGTGCACGGCGGGACGAGCGCGGTTCCGTCCCGGCGGTATGCCAGCGGGATCGTCGCCCTGCGTCCCGAGCGGGACGGTTCGATTTCCGGCTACAGCGGGGTCGATGAGCTCCAGCAGCAGTACGGCGAGTGGGTCATCGACGCGCACCTGCCGCCGCCGGGCACGCCCACCCAGCCGGTGGAGGCCGGGTACATGGCCAACGCCTACGTGCGGATGCGCCACCCCGACTACGACACGCTGCGCGGCATGCTCGACGCGGTGGGCCGCACGCTGCACGTCTACGTCTCGTGAGGGTCATCCTGCTCGGACCGCAGCGCAGGCCCACGGTGGGCGCGGTAGTCCGGTCACTTGGCCTTTCCCCCGACGGCCCGATCGCCACCGTCACGGCCGGCTGGCAGGAGCGGGAGCCCGACGACCGGGAGCTGGGTACGCTGCTCGGCGGCCGCGCGGTCAACCTCGCGCTGTACCGGCGGTGGCTGGACGTGCAGGATCGTGATCCGGAGTACCTGGCCGGGGAGCGCCGGCTGGCCGAGACGCTCGCCGGGCTACAGGACGTCTACCTGCTGCGGCTGGACTACGCGCTGCGGGCGGTCTACGCGGTGCAGCGACGCTCGCCCGGCGCCGCTGGCAGCGGCGATTCGGCTGACGGCGCGCTGGCCGAGGCGGTCGCCGCGGTCCGCGAGCTGGACGCGGCGCACCTGCGCCGGGTCAACCACGCCCGCGGCGAGTTCTTCCAGCGGCTGGAGCCGCACGGCCGCCCGGTGATCGCCGAGCACCGGGCCGCGGTGGAGCGGATCCTCGGTGCGGCGCCTGCCGTGGTCGTCGCCGGCGGGCACGTGGGCGTGCTGGCCGACGTGCTGCATCTATTCAACGTGGCGGCCGCGCTACGGTCACCGGTGATCGCCTGGTCGGCCGGGGCGATGGCGCTGGCGGACCGGATCGTGCTCTTCCATGACCGGTCGCCGCAGGAACCCGGCCACCCCGAGGTGTACGGCAGCGGCCTGAGCCTGCTCCGCGACGTCGTGCTGCTGCCGCACGCCCGGGCCCGGCTGCTGCTCGACGACACCCCCCGGATGGCGGTCTTCGCCCGGAGGTTCGCCCCGGCCCGCTGCATCCTCCTGGAGGCCGGCGCCCGGATCGAGGTGGACGGCGACGGCAGCTGGCCGCCCGGCGTCCGCGTGATCACCGAGGACGGCCAGGTGGCGGCGTGACCATCAAGAGCGGCCCGGAGGCGAGCAGAAAGCACGGCAAGCTCGCCATCAACCGGCTGCGCGACCGGCGCCCGCTCGACTCAGCCGCCGTCGACCGCTTCCTGGCGCGGCACGAGGTCCCTGTGGTCGAGGGCGCCCGCTGCACGTTCCTGTACCGGGGCGAGGCCGACGAGGTGTTCCTCATCCACCGGATCTTCGGCCTGCCCGATCACCTGCCGCTGCGCCGGCTGCGCGGCACCGGCCTGTGGTACGTGGTGCTCGAGCTGCCCGAGGGCTCCCGGGTCGAGTACCAGCTGGACGTGGTGCGCGGCGGGCACCGCGAGCGGATCAACGACCCGCTGAACCCCCACCTCGCGCACAGCCCGGTCGGCAGTTCCTCGGTCTGCTACGCGCACGGGCACGAGATACCGGACTGGACGCGGCCCGACCCGGAAGCGCGGCCGGGGTCGCTGGCGGACATGGTGGTGCCGAGCCGGGCACTGCGCCGGGACTGCCCGGTCACGCTCTACCTGCCGGCCCGGTTCCGCCGTGCCGACCCAGGAACCCGCTACCCGCTGCTGATCGTGCACGACGGCGGCGACTACCTCAGCTACGCGGCGGCCAAGACCGTGCTCGACAATCTCATCCACCGGCTCGACGTCGCCGAGATCGTCGCCGCGTTCGTCTACCCGGGCGACCGGCTGGCCGAGTACGCCAACTCGGCGGCGCACGCCCGTTTCCTGACCGCCGAACTGCTGCCGCGGCTGGAGGCGGAGCTCCCGCTGGCCGGCACGCCGTCCGGGCGGTGCCTGATGGGCTCGAGCTTCGGCGCCGTGGCCGCGCTGGCAACCGCGTACCGCAACCCGGATACCTACGGGTCGCTGCTGCTGCAGTCCGGCTCGTTCGTCTTCACCGATATCGGCCATGACCACGGCGGCGGCCCGCCGTTCGAGCCGGTGGTCAGGTTCGTCAACCGGTACCGGGCCGCGCCCCGCCGGGTCGCCGACCGGGTGTTCGTCAGCTGCGGCGTCTACGAGCCGCTGATCGTGCGGAACCGGTCCATGGTCCCGGTGTTCGAGGCGGCCGGGATGACCGTCCGTTACGTCGAGGCCCGCGACGGGCACAGCTGGGAAAACTGGCGCGACCGGCTGCGGGACGGGCTGTCGTGGATTTTCCCGGGTCCGCAGAAGTTCTACTACGAATGATCTGACCCACCACCACCTTGAGGGCAGCAACCAGTTACCTCCGGTAGCTCGGGTGCGGGGGCTGCGGGTGACCTGCCTAAATTACGGCGAGTAGCGTGTCACTTCCGAACGTGACGGGTGATGGGATCGTTACGTTGCGCTGAGCGGTTCAGGCCGCGTCGTGATCGGCGAGGATGACCCTCTTGCCCGGGTTGAGGCGCTCGATCTCGCGGATCTTGGCCCGGGTCTGGCGGGCGGGGCTGACCGGGTGGTAGTAGTCCGGGCCGAGTTCTTGGTAGCGGGCGGCGGGGTCGCAGATGAGGATCCAGGCGATCTCGCAGATGACACGGGAGACCGCGACGATGGCTTTCTGCTTGCCGCGCTTGCGGGCGATCCGGCGGTACATCGCCCCGAGCCGGGTATCGGTTTTCGCCGCCGTCATCGCGGCCTGCCCCAGCGCGCCGCGGATGTACCGGTTGCCCTTGCCGGTGCGGCCGGGTTTCGCGGTTTCCCCGTATGAGTGATCATCTATGAATGACGAGCTGAAGGTCAGGGAACGGTGGTTTTCCGACCGCCTGCAGACGGACATCACCGTCGTGCGCTGGGGCCTGGTCGGCACGCCCGTGCTGGTTTTCCCGTCGGCGGGCGGCGATGCCCAGGAGATCGAGCGGCACGGCCTGGTCAACGCGTGCGGGCCGCTGCTGGCCGAAGGCCGGATCAAGCTGTACTCGGTGGACAGCGTGGCCGGCCGGGCGATGACGATGAAGGCGGGTCCGGCCGAGCACCGGCTGTGGCTGCTCAGCCAGTTCCACGAGTGCATCCGGTGGGAGGTCGTGCCGGCCATCCACGCCGACCTCGGCGGCCACGCCATCGACGTGATCACGACCGGTGCCTCAATCGGGGCGTTCAACGCGGTGGCCGTCCTGTGCCGGTATCCCGACGTCTTCGCCGCGGCCATCGGGATGAGCGGCAGCTACCGGATCGAGCGCTTCTACGACGACGCCTGGAGCCAGGACCTGTACCACTCCGCGCCGCTGCAGTTCCTGCCCGGCCTGGAAGGCCCGCAGCTCGAGCGGCTGCGCCAGCGCCGGGTGATCCTCGCGTCGGGCGAAGGCGAGTGGGAGGACGTCGGCTCGTCGTGGCAGATGGCCGGGGTGCTGGGCGACAAGGGCATCCCCAACCGGGTGGACAACTGGGGCCCGCAGTGGGACCACCAGTGGCATACCTGGCGGCAGATGCTGCCGCAGTACCTGCGCGAGCTCACCTAGGGCGAGCTCACCTAGTGAGCGCGGGGTCAACGCGCCGAAGCGGCTAGATGAGCTTCTCGGCCATGATCTCGTTGCACAGAGCCAGGCACTCGCTGCAGATGGCGGCGACCCCGGGCGCCTTCCCGCTGGCCGAGAGCACGGCCAGCCCGGGCGCCTGGCTGCGGTACTTGCCGCAGAAGCTGCACCGCTCCCGCTTCTCCCGCTCGGGCACGGCGATCAGCCGGCCGAGCTGGGTGCTGGCGGCGTCCCCCGAGCCGATCACCTTCTTGGCCAGGCCGACGCACCCGTCGCAGATGTACACGTGCGGTCCGGCGATCAGCTTGTAGACCTTGATTTGCGGCTTCCCGCAGAACGTGCACGTCATGTCGGAGCGCGGCTCGCGGCGGCGGCGCCAGCGGCGGGAACCGCCGGCTGACTCGACGATCTGGTGCACCCGCTGGTGGCTGAGCCCGAGGGCACCGGCCAGCTCGCGCAGCGACGAGCCGTTCAGGTGCAGGCGGCGGACGGCGCGGTGGAACTCGGCCCGGGCCACCTCGGCGTCGCGCTCGGCATCGATCAGCCGTTCCTGCGCCCGCCTGGCCTCCGCGACCAGCATGTCATCCATCTGTCTACTGTAACTAGACGGTTTACGCCTGCCAAGAGGTCGGATCCGGGCCGATTACGGGTCGATCAGCTCGGCCGGCGGACGGCGCGCGGTGGCGCGCGTGGTCCGGGCCACGCCCAGCTGCAGCAGCAGCTGCGGCCAGCCCGGCAGGGTCAGCTGTTCGCGGATCAGCGCCCGCACCCAGACCACCTTGAGCGGCTGCGTCTGCAGGTTGCCGAAGACCCACTGGCTCGCGCCGCGGAGCAGCAGCCGGTGCAGGGCCTGGCCGGCCCGCAGCCAGTCCTCGTCACCATCTCCGGGGGTGACCAGCACCGCCGTGACCGGAGCGGGCGGCCCGCCGGCCGGCAGCTGCCCCAGACCCCGGCCGAGATCGAAGTCGCGGAGCGGCAGCCATCCGGCGGGCCGAGCCTGGGTGGGCGGGAACGCGGACGCCGGCACGCCGTCCCTGGCCGGGTTGCCGAGGTCGCGGGTCCAGCGTTCTATGTCGGCCCGGGACACCGGATCCATGACCTGGCGCAGGCTCGCCACGGCGAGGATCGCCGCCAGGTCCGGGAAGTCGTGGTCCGCGTCGATGACGGTCAGCGTCGCGCCTTCGGTCAGGGCATCCTGCTGCAGCCGCGGAAGCAGGCCCTCGGGCAGCGGCTCCGGCTCGAAGGGACCGCGGTGGGTATGCCGGTGCGGCACCGCGGTCAGCATCTTCTGCTCATCCGGCGTCATGGGCAGCACGGCGCCCAGCCGGACCCGGGCCAGCGGCCGCGGTCCCCCGGGCCGGGCCGGGCCGGGGAGCAGGTCCACCTCGGGCACCCGGCCGAGTGAGCGCACCGCGAGCCGCAGCCCGTACAGCGCCGCGCCGCAGCTGATCAGCATTTCCCGGCCGGCCGGATCCTCGGGGAGCTGGCGGTCGTGGTCGGCGTACAGCTCGATCGCGTGCTTGCGCACCGTGAAGCGCCACGGCTGGGTGTTGTGCAGCGATGGCGCCCGGGCCGCCACCCTGATCAGGTAGCCGGCCCGGCCGGCCGGAATCGGCACTGCCTTGATCGGCGCCGCCTTCCGGCGGATCGTCTCGGCCACGTGTCTCACCCCTTAGCCGGGTTCCGGCCGGCCCTAGGCACACCGGTTCCCTCGCAAGGGCCCCCACGCTAAGCGGGGGCGCGGCGGACGGCACCGGCCGACCGGCCTGCCCTCGCCGGGACGAAAGGCCCTATTTCCGGGGACTTATAGCAGCTGCGGGTCGCCCCGGGTGTCAGGCAAGCCGGGTGACCTCGACGGTCACGTCGAGGTCGCTGGCCGGCGCACCGTGGTAGATGCCCTTGAGCGGCGGGATGTCCGCGTAGTCCCGGCCCCTGGCCACCACGACGTGCCGCTCCCGGACCGGCGCGCCGCTGGTCGGATCGCACGCCCGCCAGGAACCGGCCCAGTACTCCACCCAGGCGTGGCTCTCGCCCACCGCGGTCTGCCCGGGCTCGGCCGCCGGGTCGGCGTGCAGGTACCCGGAGACGTAGCGGGCGGGCAGCCCGGCCGCGCGCAGCAGCGCCACCGTCACGTGCGCGATGTCCTGGCAGACGCCCTGGCCCTGATCCCAGGCTTCCTGGGCGTTGGTCCGCACTCCGGTGGCGCCGGCCATGTACCTGACCTGCGCCCGGACCCGCGCCGCGATCTCCTCCGCCGCCTGCGCCGGGTCCGCGTCGTGCACGGCGTCCAGGACGGTGGCGGCGACGGCCGGCGTCACGGTGGTCAGCGGGGTGGTCAGCAGGAACTCGAGCAGCCGGCCGGAGCCCGCCTGCGCCCGCAGGTCCTGCCAGGGCAGCACCGGAGGCTGGCCGGCGAGCCCCTGGCCGGTCTCGACGGTGGCCTGGGCCCGCACCGTGAGGCTCTCGTGTGGCTCACCAATGTCGAACACGCTGACGAACGTGCCCCAGTAGTCGCAGTAGGTCCAGACCGGGACGCCCGGACCCGCGGAGACCCGGCTCTCCAGGGTGACCTGCGACGGCAGCGTCAGCGGGGTCATCCGCACCTCGTTGAACGAGGCCCGGACCGGCCCGGCGTAGCTGGCACGGGTGGTGTGCGCCACCCGCAGCCGCCAGCGCACCTCAGCCGTCCCGTTCCCAGGCGACCGGCGCCTCGTACTGGAAGTACCGCCCGGTGATCGCCTCGCACGCCTGGGCGCAGGCCTGCTGCAGGCTGCCGAGCAGCTCGGCCAGCTGCTCGGCCAGCTGCCCGGTGTCGGCATACTCCAGCCGGGTCCGCAGCTGGCCGACTGAGCGCCGGGCCGGATCGTCCATGCCCATCCGCACCGAGCCCGGGTTCAGCGCGGCCAGGCAGTCCTCCGCGGTCACCAGCGAATACAGCACCGACCGCGGGAACAGCCGGTCGCGCAGCAGGAACTCGGCCACCAGGGCCGGCGCGGCGACCCCGCCCTGCGTCCGGATGAACGACTCGTAGGCGCCGCAGGCGCGCAGCAGCAGCGGCCAGCTCTGCTCCGGCGGCCCCGGCATGCGCGCGAGCAGCAGCCGGGCCGTCATGTCGGCCCGTTCCAGCGACCGGCCGAGCACCAGGAAACGCCAGGCGTCGTCGTGGCTCATGGTCGAGTCGGCCAGGCCGAAGAACAGCGCCGCGCGTTCCCTGATGAAGCGGAGGAACACGTGCGGACCCAGCCGGTCCGCGGCGCGGCGCTGGCCGGTCAGCCCGTGGCCGGCCACGTTCAGGCACTCCCACATCTCGCTCGAGATCACCTCGCGGATGCCGCGGGCCCCGGCCCGCGCCGCGAGCACCGCGCCGGCGATCGCGCTCGGGCTCTTCGTGTCGTAGGCCAGCCGGAACAGCGCCGTGCCGACGTCGGGTTCGGCGTCCGGACCGGGATGGACCCCGAGGATGCCGAACAGCGGGCCGCAGTCCGCGCCGGATCCCGCCTGCTGGACCCCCGGATCGCCGAGCAGCCGGTGCACGTAGACGTCGACCAGCCGCGCGGTGTCATCCGCGCGCTCCATGTAGCGGCCGGTCCAGAACAGGGTCTCGGCCATCCGGCTGAGCAGGTCACTGGTCACTGATCCGGTCCGTCCCGCAGACTCTGCCGGGTCACCGCGGGCGTTTCGGCCGCCGGGCGGGCGGCCAGCAGCGAGAAGGCGGCCGCGGGCGCGGCTGGTTCCGCCGGACGCGGGCCGGCCAGCACCCAGGTGTCCTTCGACCCGCCGCCCTGGCTGGAGTTGACCACCAGCTCGCCTTCCGGCAGCGCCACCCGGGTCAGGCCGCCGGGCAGCAGCCACACGTCGTCGCCGTCGTTGACGGCGAACGGCCGCAGGTCGATGTGCCGCGGCGCGAGAACCTCGCCGATGAGCACCGGCGAGGTGGACAGGGCCACCGGCCGCTGCGCCATCCAGCCGCGCGGGTCCGCCAGCAGCCGCTCGCGCAGCACCGCCAGCTCCGCCGCCGACGCCTGCGGGCCGATGACGATGCCGGCGCCGCCCGCCCCGTCGACCGGTTTCACCACCAGCTCGTCGAGCGAATCGAGGACCCAGGCCAGCGTCTGCGGGTCGTCCAGCCGGTAGGACTCCACGTTGTCGAGGATCGGTTCCTCGCTCAGGTAGTACCGGATCAGGTCGGGGATGTAGGTGTAGACGAGCTTGTCGTCGGCCACCCCGTTGCCGACCGCGTTCGCGATGGTGACGTTGCCCGCCCGCGCCGCGTTGATGAGGCCCGCGCAGCCGATCACCGAGTCGGGCCGGAACTGCAGCGGGTCGAGGAACTCGTCGTCGACCCGGCGGTAGATGACGTCGACCGGGCGGCGGCCCCGGGTGGTGTGCAGGTAGATCCGGTTATGGGCGCAGAACAGGTCCCGGCCCTCCACCAGTTCCACGCCCATCAGCCGGGCGAGCAGGGTGTGCTCGAAGTAGGCGGCGTTGTACACGCCCGGGGTCAGCACCACCACGCACGGATCCGAGGTGCCGCGCGGCGCGGCGGCGCGGAGCGCGGCCAGCAGCCGGGACGGGTAGTCGTCCACCCGGTGCACGCTCTGCTCGGCGAACAGCGCGGGGAACGTCCTGGTCATGGCCAGCCGGTTCTCGATCACGTAGCTCACGCCGGAAGGCACCCGGACGTTATCCTCCAGGACCCGGAAGCGCCCCTCCTCGTCGCGGATCAGGTCGATGCCCGCGACGTGCACCCGGACGCCGTTCGGCGGCACGAAGTCAGCCACCTCCCGGCGGAAGCGGGGCGAGGTGTAGATGAGCCGCCACGGCATCACCCCGTCCTCGAAGACGCGCCCGGCGCCGTAGACGTCGGCCAGGAACGCCTCGAGCACGCGCACCCGCTGCCGCACCCCCCGGGCCACCTGGTCCCACTCGACCGCGTCGATGACCCGCGGGATCAGGTCGAGCGGAAACGGCCGCTCCTCCCCCGCGAAGTCGTAGGTGACCCCGCGGTCGGTGAAGACCCGCGCCATCTGGTCGGCGCGGAAGCGCAGCTCGGCCGGGTCCATCGGCTGGAGCACGGACACCAGCGCGTCGTAGGGCGCCCGGGGCCGGCCAGGTGCCGCGAACATCTCGTCCCAGGCCTGGGCAAGCCGGTAGCCATCGAAAATGTCCGCCACAACCGAAGCGTACGCTGCACACGTTTACCGTGCATCACAGCCATGTTTTTCGTTTGTTTCGCGGATGTCGCGCAGCGGGTCAGGCGAAGCGGGCGATCTGGCGCATCTTGTTCATCGCGTCCAGGGCGGCGACCTTGTAGGCCTCGGACAGGGTCGGGTAGTTGAAGACGGCGTCGACGAGGTAGTCGACCGTGCCGCCGCAGCCCATCACCGCCTGGCCGATGTGGATCAGCTCGGTGGCGCCGGTACCGAAGATGTGGACGCCGAGCAGCCTGTGGTGCTCCAGCGAGACCAGGAGCTTCAGTACGCCGTAGGAATCGCCGACGATCTGCCCGCGGGCCAGCTCCCGATAGCGGGAGACGCCCACCTCGAAGGGCACGCTGTCCCGGGTGAGCTCTTCCTCCGTCCGCCCGACGTAGCTGATCTCGGGAATGCTGTAGATGCCGATCGGCTGAATCTGCCCGAGCGCGTGCAACGGCTCCCCGCAGGCGTGCAGCGCCGCGAGCCGGCCCTGTTCCATCGACGTGGCCGCCAGGGCAGGAAAGCCGATCACGTCGCCGACCGCGTAGATGTGCGGTACCACGGTCCTGAAGAACTCGTCCACCACGATCCGGCCGCGCTTGTCGGCGGTCAGGCCGGCCGCGCCGAGGTTGAGATCTTCGCTGGCCCCCTGCCGTCCGGCCGAGTACATGACGGTGTCGGCGGGGATCTTCTTCCCGCTCAGCAGCGTCGCGATGGCGCCCTCCGGTCGCGCCTCGACCGAGGACACCGTCTCCCCGAACCGGAAGGTGACCGCGAGATCGCGCAGGTGGTACTTGAGCGCCTCGACCACCTCGACGTCGCAGAACTCGAGCATCCGCTCGCGCTGCTCCACGACGGTGACCTTGGTGCCGAGGGCCGCGAACATGGACGCGTATTCGATCCCGATCACGCCGGCGCCCGCCACCACCATCGAGCGCGGGACCTTCTGCAGGTGGACGATCCCGTCGGAATCGATGACGGTGCGCTCGTCGAACTCGACGCTGGCCGGGCGGGCGGGCCTGGTGCCGGTGGCGATCACGATCTTGTCCGCGGTGGCCCGGCGGACCCGGCCCTCGCTGCCGTCCACTTCCACGGTGTGCGGGTCGAGGAAGCTGCCCGTTCCGGTCATGGTCGTGACCCGGTTACGGGACAGCTGGCTGCGCACCACGTCCATCTCGCGGCCGACCACATGGCTGGTCCGGGCGGCCAGGTCGGCGATGGTGATCTCGTCCTTGACCCGGTAGCTCTGCCCGTACATCTCCCGCTGGTCCAGGCCGGTCAGGTAGAGGATCGCCTCGCGCAAGGTCTTGGACGGGATCGTCCCGGTGTTCAGGCACACACCGCCGATCATGTCCTTGCGCTCGATGATGCCCACCCGTCGCTCGAGCTTCGCCGCGGCGATGGCGGCCTTCTGGCCGCCCGGCCCCGAGCCGATCACCAGCACGTCGAAGTCGTACACATGATCTAGTGTGACGACCGCAGGCCGCCTTTTGAACCCCTGCGGAGGGCTTTCCGGTCCTGGAGCACTCGGGCTGGGCCCGTGATCCCTTACAGCGGCGGGCCCGCGGTGAGGGTCACGCTGCCGTTCTTGCGCTGGCCGGACGGGGTGACCCAGGTCAGGGACACCGTGTCACCGGGCCGGAACTTCGCCAGCTGGCTGTGCAGGGTCCCCGGCGCGCCGACCGCCTGGCCGTTCACGCCGGTGACGACCGATCCGGCCGTCACCCCCGCGATCGCGGCCGGGCTGCCGCAGATCGTGCCGACGACCAGGGTGCCCGAGCTCACCGGGGCGATCGTGGACGGGACGGGCAGGTTGGCGTCGTTGGTGTAGCAGCTCTGGCTGCCGCCGTTCCCGTTCCCGTTGCCGAAGCCGTTGCCGCCGCCGAAGCCGCCGAAGCCGTTGTTCTGCTGCTGCTGCTGCGCGGCCTGCGCCTGCGGGTCGCTGCTGGTGCCCTGCGCGACGTAGATCCCGATGAACGGCGGGTAACCGATGGAGATGGTGGAGCTGGCGTGACCCATGGCGATCTGCTGGGCGACGGAGAGGGCCGTGTTGATCGGGATGGCGAAGCCGGACGCCTGCTGCTGCTGGCCGGGGAAGCTCACGTTGTTCCCCGCGGTGTCCATCCCGATGACCAGCCCGGCCGAGTTGACCAGCGGGCCGCCCGAGTCGCCGGACACGATGCCCGCGTCCGTCTGGAGCATCCCGTGCAGCGTCTCCGACTTGACCGTCCCGCCCTGGTCGCTGGCGGTGATGCTCTGATTGACTCCGGTGATCCGGCCGGCGGCGGAGACGATCTCGCTCCGCCCCTCGGCGTTACCCAGGGCCACCACCGAGTCGCCGGTCTTGACCTTGCTGGAATCCCCGACCGGGACCGGGTGCAGCCCGGACGGGTTCTGCAGCCGGATCAGCGCGATGTCACCGGTCACGTCGTAGCCGACGACCTTGGCCACGAAGTTCTTACCGGTGGCCGGCACCGTCGCGGTGATCTTGGTGGCGTTCTCGATCACGTGGTTGTTCGTCAGCACGAGGCCGTCGGCGTTGATCACCATGCCGGTGCCCGCGGCGCGCTCGCTGCTGTACTGCAGGGTGGTGTTGATGATCACCACGCCCTGCCCGACCTTGTTCAGGCTTCCCTGCAGGCCGCTGGTGCCGGAGCCGCCGCTGCTCGGCGTGGGTATCGCGGCGCTGGGCAGCGGGGCGGGAACGCTGCTGCGCGGCTGCGGTACCGCGGAGGAACTCGCCGTGGGGTGATAGACGGCCACCACCGTGCCCGCCCCCAGGGCGCCCGCCGCCAGCGCGACGCCCAGGTAACTCAGCAGGCCGATACGGCGCCTGGGCGGCGGGGGAGGCATGGGGGGCAATGGCGCCGTGGGCCCGAAGTCGCCCGACGGCGGCTGGCCGTAGCCGCCGTAGCCGCTGTAATCCTGCATCTGAAATCACGCCCTAGGTCTGCGCGTCGGGTCGCTCGTCAGCCGGGACGCGCCGCACACTGACGCGGACCGGTTTCGCAATCTCCAGTGAGCACCACGAACCTGATAGATAGCTGAAGACGGGCTGCAGATTCACGCTCTCCGCAGAGCATTCCCTCAGTCGAACCTGGCGCCTCACCCGGCCACTGAGGGGGCCGAGGCCCGCGGGAAGGGCAGGACCGGCGCGGACTGCCTGGCCCGGGCGATCTTGCGGCTCAGCTCGCCGGCGGCCTCGGCGGTCAGGACCCCGGAACTGAAGGCAGAGCGCAGCCGCGGCCACACGTGCCGCTCCTCGAAGTCGAAATGCTCCAGGGCGGCCTGGGTGAACGCGCTGAGCAGCTTCTCGAACTGCGGCTGGCTGACGTCCAGCTTGTCCAGTTCGGCCAGCAGGGCCACGATCTCGAGCTCGGCGCAGATGACCCGGTCGGCGAGCTGGTCGCCGCCGGGGACGTGATCGCGCAAGGCCTGCCACAGGCAGGTCAGCTCGATCTCCTCGTGCTTGGCTTCCTCGATGATCAGCTCTTCGGTCATGATCTTGCGCAGCATGAGCTGATCCTCGGTGGCGCCCGTCGCTGCGGTCGGACCCTTCTCGAGCTCGGCCAGCGCCTGTCTTATCTCCTCGTGGTCTTCGGCCAGGACATCGAACAAGTCCTCCATCGGTTCCTCTCCTCCTTGCGTGTCACCTCGCCGGAGTGCGCTCCCACTTCCCGTCCAGGTAGGGGTTAACCGCCGCAGGCGCGGAGTGGTGCGGATGGTTTTACCGGGAAAGCCGAGGTCACAGCGGGCGTAGGCACGAAGTACGCGGCGTTGATGGTGCGCCACCCGCAGACAATGTATCTCGCACAGAGCGCCGAACAGCGGCGCTTCGCGCCGAATCCTCCAGACGGGCCGGCCCGGCGAGTCTCAGCAGGCAGATCGGGTTTTGCCCCGCACCGCGCGTAGTTCGGCAGCGCGGAAACATCAGATGATTACACGGTAACCAGGGGACGCAGCACGGACCGTTCGGCATTAGATCTTTCAGATCTTTGGATCCTTCAGTGCGTGGCCGCGAAGGCGAGTTCCCTGACGAAGAGCGCGGCGTTGACCGTGCCGACCCCGGAGGCCAGGTCGTAGCCCCGCACGGCGGCGAAGCCGCGCACCGTGTGCTGCTGCCCGCCCTGGCGGAACGACACCGTGTTATTGCCCGACCTGACGTCCACGATGCCGGGCGCGCCCTCGGCCGCCAGCCGGTACAGCGCCGGGTTGATCAGCCCGAGGCGATGCCCCGCCACCTGGTCGGCCAGTGCGACGATGCCGGCGAACAACGGCGTGGCCTCGCTGGTGCCGCACGCCGGGGACCAGCCGCCGGCGCGCCGCGATAAGTGCCGTACGTGTCCACCGACCCGTTGCAGGCCGCGCTCATCGAGATGTCGGGCACGCCGCGGTGGCCGCCGACGACGTTCCGCACGCCGTTCTGGTACCCAGGCCGGCCGAACAGGACCGACGGGCCGCCGCCGCCGGCCAGCGGGTTCGGGCCGGCGTTGCCGTCGGCGAACTCGTTCGCGGCCTGGTTGTAGGTGTCGTTCCACACGGTCGGCGCGGCGGGCTGGCCCTTGGCGCTGAAGTGCAGCTGGGTGCCGCCGACCCCGGTCACCAGGGGGTCGCTGTCCGGCCACGAGGTCACCGGGAACAGGTAGTAGGTGCTCTCGTCGAGCTTGACGTCGGCGGCGCCGGAGTCGCCCGAGGCGGCCAGCACGGTGACGCCGTCCTGGGCGGCGAGCTGGTAAACGCGGCGCAGCGCCTGGACCGAGGCGCCGCTCGGGAAGGTCTGTTCGGTGGCGCTGAAGCTCTGGCTGATCACGTCGCCGAGATGGTGCCTCAGCACGTACTCCTCGGCCGTGACGATCTGCGGGAAGCCGTGCACGCCCTCGGTCTCAGACACCGGGGTCTCGACCAGCAGGAGGCGGGCGCCGGGCGCGATCGTGTGGGCGTATTCCACGTCCAGCGTGGTCTCGCCGGCCCAGCCGACCATGTCGGAGTTGTTCGGGTCGTACGCGGCCACGTTGCCCGCGGGCCGGATGATCGTGAACGACGGCGGGGCGGGCAGGCCGAAGGTCTTGTCGAACACGCGCAGGTCGTTCCTGATCGTCGGCGAGCCGAACGAGTCGACGATGACGATCGTGGTCCCCTTGCCGGTCACTCCCTTGGCGTACAGCGCGGGCAGGTGATAAGCCTGCTGGATTTGGGCCGGCTCGTAGCATGCGACCTTGTATTCTTTCTCACAGTCAGCGGTGGTCGGCGGACTGGCCTGCGCGCGGCCGACATGCTGCACGCCCGGCCGGACGGCGACGTCGGCCAGGGCGGCAACCGACGACGCGGAAACCGAAGACCTGGCAGGACCCGCAGCCGCGGGGCGCGCGGCAACCGACCCAGGAATCCGCCGGGCGCGGCGGCTGTCACGGCGGCGGTGAGCCCGAAGCAAGCCGACCGCGACCGCCACCCCTCTACCCGCATGAAACGTCTCCCTCCACCGGCCCCGATGAACATAACACCCATAATCGGATCAAATAATTACAATCCAACGTCAGGATCCATCAGCTCGCTCGCGCAGAATGCCGGCTGTACGCTTAGCGAACGTCGCGTGGCGGGGCGAGCCTGCAGTGGCGTGCTGGGATTTGAGGGCGCCACGTTGGACAGAGGGGAGCAATATGCGCTTCCGGGGTAGCGTGGCGATCGATCTCGGCACCGTGAACACGCTCGTCTGGGTCGCTGGCCGCGGCATCGTGCTCGAGGAGCCGACCGCGATCGCCATCGACACGGCCGTCGGCAAGGTCGCCGCGGTGGGCGAGGCGGCGGACGCGCTGGCCGACAAGGAGCCGCAGGACATCCAGGTGATCCACCCGCTGCGGGACGGGGTCATCGCGGACCTGGACGCGACCGCGGCCATGCTGCACGCGTTCCTGCGCCGGACGCGCCGCTTCTCACTTGTGCGGCGCGACGCGCTGGTGTGCGTGCCGAGCGGGGCCACGCCGGTCGAGCGCCGGTCGATCGTCGCCGCGCTGAGCGTCCGGCGGCCCAGGTACAACGTGCGGCTGATCGACGAGCCGGTGGCCGCCGCGGCCGGGGCCGGGTTCGACCTGACCGGCGGGGCCGGCGGCTTCGTGGTCGACATCGGCGGCGGCACCACCGAGGTCGCGGCGGTGGCCGGCTGGCGGGTGGTCAGGTCCCAGTCGCTGCGCAAGGCCGGCAACGCCATGGACGAGGCGATCGTGCACGCGCTGCGGACCGAGCTCGGCCTGATCATCAGCCAGCGCGCGGCCCGGCACCTGAAGATGACCCTCGGCGTCACCGGCGGGGCCGAGGGCTTCGCCGAGGCGGTCGGCCTGGACGTCGCGCAGCGGACGCCGCGGTCCGAGTACGTGCCGGGCGGACTGGTGGCGGCCGCGCTCGAGCCGATCGTCGCGGCGATCGCGGGCACGGTGCACGAGATGCTGTCGGATATCCCGGCCGGGCTGGCCGAGGACGTGGTCCGGGGCAAGGTCCGGCTGGCCGGCGGCGGCGCGCTGCTGCCCGGCCTGGCCAGCCGGATCGAGACCGCGGCCGGCATCGGCACGGTCCTGGTCGAGGACCCGCTGCGGTGCGTGATCCGCGGCGCGGCCGAGATCCTGGAGCGCAAGGACATGGGCCCGCAGTCCGGTCCCGGCCTACGTCAGTAGGCCCCGCTCCGCGGGGAGGGTTCAGGCCGAACGGCCCGTGCTGCGTGCCCTCTACTCCAGCGGCTGCCTGGAGATGGCGGACGGCTCGCGCCCGGCCATCAGCCAGCCGACGACCGCCGCGATCACCGGCATGCCGACCAGGATGAACAGCAGTTGCCGGACGGGCACGCTGGACAGTTCGGACAGGCCATCCAGGGGGTTGTCCCAGGCGTAGCCGATGGCGGCGACGTAGGCCGCCACCGTGCCGAGCACGGCGCCGCCCAGGGCCAGCGCGAAGGCGGTCGCGGCGGTCAGCTCCCGGCGGGTGAAGCTGCTCGCCCCGGTGGCGGCCAGGGTGCGCAGGTCCCCGGCCGTCTCGCTGCGGATCAGGCCGATGGACATGGCCAGGATGCCCAGCGCCAGGGCGATGCCGAACGCGGTGGCATAGTTGAGGATCTCCGCCGACGAGGGCGTGCTCGACTTCGTTTCGATGGTCATGCCGGCCGCGGAGGCGGTGAGCCTGGCGTCGGTGATCTGCGCCGCGGTCGGCGGGTGCGGGGCCTGGATCAGCCAGCCGGAGACGCTGGTGTGCAGGCCGAGCTGATGGATGGCGTGCTCGGTGATCACCGTGTTGGGCGCCGACGTGCCGGACGGCAGCGCGCCGACCTCCTGGATGACCGGGTTGGCCAGGCACTGGCCCGGGCGCGTGCGCCCTGTGTCTGAGCCGTCGTCGACGAGCTGCATCTGGGAGATGCCGGACAGCCCGGGCCGCATGGTCAGGATGTCGGCGTCGGGGTTGACGTCGGACGCCTTGATCCCGAAGGCCTGCAGCAGCTGGGGCGTGGCCACGTAGACCGGGCCTGACCAGGATCGCCCGGCCCCGGGGTGGTCGAGATGGGCGCCTGCCTGGTCGAGTTCGATGACGGTGTTCGAGCCGAGGGCCTTGGCGATGTTCTGGGCGACCGCCGCCTGGGCCTGCGGGGTGCTGGCGGTGCCGGATGGGCTGGACCCGCCCGGTCCGTTGCCCGGGCCCGCCGCCCGGGCCGCCGTTCGGCGTGTACACGATGATCTGGTTCGAGGCCAGGTTCGGCCCGGCGTAGTCCAGGACGTTCCCGTACCGCTGCGCGGTCAGGATGCAGACCAGGGCGGCGATGAAGACGCCGAGGCTGATGGCCGACAGGGCCGAGCCCGACCGGGCCCGGTAGCGGGCCAGGTCGCGCAGGGCCAGGCGCGCCGCGATCGGGGCCCGCCGCCCGACACAGGCCAGGATCACCAGGCAGAAGGGCGCCAGCAGGATGATCGCGACGATGAGCAGGACGATGCCGAGAACGAGTTCCGGCGCTCCGCCCCCGTTGGCGCTCTTGCCGGAGTACGACAGCAAGGCCGCGGCGATGACGAAGAGGACGACGCCGGGCAGCGCCGAGCGGTGCACCTGCTTCGGCGGAGCGGGCCGCCCGGACAGGGCGGCGACGATGGGAATCCTGGTGATCGAGCGGGCCGGGCGCGAGGCGGCGAAGTAGGTGGCCACCACGGCCAGCGCCATCGCCGGTCCGATCACGATCCACGGCAGCTGGAACACCCCGATCAGGTGGTGGGCACTGGATTCCAGCCGCGGCCGGTAGGCCAGCCAGACGGCCAGGCCCAGGACCGCCCCGGCCAGCGCGCCGACGACACCCACCAGGACGCCGTTGACCCGGACCACGAGACGGATGTTCCTGTCGGTGGCGCCCAGGGCGCCGAGCATGCCGAGCGAGCGCAGCCGGCGCTGCGCCAGCACCGTGAAGCCCCCCACCGCGACCAAGGCGATGAGCAGCATGCCGACCGTAGACCAGCGCGAGCACGATCGTCTCGGGGTTGAGCGGGTTGCTGGCCACCGCATCATGCCGGGTCACCACGTACTGGCTGACGGAGCCGATTGAGGCGGGGTTCGTGCCGCGCGGCGCGGTGAACAGGACGGTGACCTGGCTTGGCGTGCTGACCTGACCCGGCGCGACGAGGGCGAACTCGTCAAGCAGGCTCTGCGGGTTCTGCACGATGCCGGTGACCTGGCGGACCTGTCCGCCCTGGTGCCACAGATCGCCGATCCTGAGGTTGAAGGTGGTGGCCACGCCCTGGGTCACGGCCACCTGCCCCGGCCCGGCCGGGTAGTGCCCGCTGACCAGCGAGAGCATGAAACGCCGAACGCGCCGTGCGGATCCTGGGCGCGCAGGTCGTAGGTGTTGATCGAGCCGGGGATGGCGACGGTCTGGTTCTCGATGACGTCGACGCGGCCGACGTGCTGCTGCAGCACGGCGATCTGGCTGGCCAGGTGCGGGCCGCCGGGGAGCGTGGCCATGTCCTGCGCGGTGCCGAAGCCCGCGCCGGCCGGGGGTGGCGTGTTGGTGGCCACCGCCGCCCCGACGACGGTGGCGGCCAGCGCCACCACGATGAGGGCCAGGACCAGCATCTGCTGGCGCCACTCGCGGCGGAACATCCGCCACGACCAGCGGATCACGGCCCGGCGGGCGGGAACGCCCCCGTTTGAGTGTTCCCGCCGAGGCCGGGCGTTCGCGCAGTGCCGTGCTCATTGGCCCGTTCCCTGCGTGAGCAGCGATTCGGGGCCAGGCACGGGCAGGGTCTGGTCGGTCACCCGGCCGTCCCGCAGGAACACCACCCGGTCGGCCCACGAGGCCAGCTGCGCGTCGTGGGTGACCACGACCGCGGCCACGCCCCGCTTGCAGGCGGCGTGGATCAGCCGCATGACCGCCTCGCCGTTGACCGAATCGAGCGCCCCCGAGGGCTCGTCGGCCAGCAGCAGCTGGCGCTCCCCCACCACGGCGCGGGCGATGGACACCCGCTGCCGCTCACCGCCGGACAGCTGGTCGGGGAAACTGGCCGCCCGGTCGGCGAGGCCGAGTTCTTCCAGCGCCTGCAGCCCGGCCGCGCGGGCCTTCCTGGCCGGCACGCCGTCGAGCTCGAGCGGCAACGCGACGTTCTCCGCCGCCGTCAGCCCGGGCAGCAGGTTGAAATCCTGGAACACGTAGCCGATCGAGCGGCGCCGCAGCCGCGCCTTGGCGTTGCGCGACAGCCTCGTCAGCTCCGCCCCGCAGACGCGCACCTCGCCGCTGCTGGGATCCTCCAGGCTGCCGGCGATGGTCAGCAGCGTGGACTTCCCCGATCCGCTCGGCCCCATCACGGCCACCATGGCGCCCGCGTCGACCATCAAGTCAATGTCTTGCAGCGCATGCACCTCGGCGGCCCCCAGACCGTAACTGCGTGACACGCGCCGCATCTCTAGCACGCTCATCTTCTTGCTCCAATCCTGCGCCGCATGTTCGGTACGGCCGGTGTCGTCCCCGTTATCGTCTTTGCCTGCGGGTCTGCCGACTGGTCGGCGCCCCGCTTGATGCGGCCGTCGGCCGCGTCCAGCCAGCGGACCACGGCATCGAGCCGGAACAGTTCCGCGTCCACCACCAGCGCCAGGCTCATGTCAGACTCGGCCTCGTTCTCCTTGATCCGCGTCCACTGCTGCATCAGCTGCACCAGGTACCTGCGGTGCACCTGGATCACGTCCCGTACGTCCGTCCCTGGCACCCGCAGCGCCACCAGGACCTTCATCACCAGCTCGTCGCGCGGCGGCGAGGACATGTCCGAGGGCGTGCGCAGCCACCCGGATAGCTCGTCTGCGCCGGCCGCGGTGATCCGGAAGCCCTTCTGCGGGCCGTCCTGGCCGTCGCCGTCGGACTCGACCAGCCCGTCGCGCTCCAGCCGCTGCAGCGTGGTGTAGACCTGGCCCACGTTCAGCGGCCAGACCTCCCCGGTCCGCGCCTCGAATTCCTCACGCAGCTGCAGGCCGTACTTGGGCCCCTCGCTGAGCAGCGCGAGCAGCGCGTGCCGGACGCTCATGCGATCATCATAACGAGTAGCATACTCAGTATGCTACTCGATATGCCGGGGAGCGCTTACCAACCGGTTAGGCCCCCTTATTCGGGCAGACACCTCCGGCTGACGCGCCTCCTGGCGATCGGGTGGGCGTCTCCCGGCCACCTGGGCTCGGTGCGCCGCCGGCGATGTGACAGTGGGATCGCGGGCGTGGACCCTACATTCCAGCTGGACGCGGGCTGACGCCTTGGTGTTCGCGAACATCGCCATGCTCCTGTTCATGATGTGCATCAGACCGGTACCGGGGATAGACGTACCCAGGACGGCAAATCCATCGGCGGCGGCGAGCACCTGGTGACGACGCCGGGATACCCGGGCCGTCCGCAGGCGGCCAAGCTCGGCCTCAAGCCCGGGCAGCGGGTCCACCTGCATCACCCGCCGGACGGCTGGGCGCTGAGCGACCCGCCGGCCGAACTGGAGGAGCCCGATGCCGACGGGAGCGCCGACGTCATCCTGGCCTTCTTCACCCAGGCGGACGAGATAGCCGGGCAGATCGGCGAGCTCGCCCGGCGGATCTATCCCGCCGGGGCGCTCTGGGTCGCCTGGCCGCGCCGGGCGGCCGGCCACCGCAGCGACATCACCGACACCGTCATCCGCGAGCACGCGCTGCCCATCGGGCTGGTCGACGTCAAGGTGGCCGCGATCGACGAGGACTGGTCCGGCCTGCGGGTGGTGTGGCGCACCGAGAACCGCCGGTGAGCCTGGGGTTTGCGGTCGTGGCCGGTTACTGCGGAGACAGCCAGCCAGGTTCGCCGTAGCATGGTCCGCATGGGTTTCACTTGACGTTGAAAGCCTGCGCTTTCCGTTCTCGCCGTCGCGCTCGCGATCGAGCTCGCCGACGAGCTCGTTGACGGGGCTAAGGGAGCCGCGCTCCCGCTGATCCGGCGCGACCTGGGGCTGAGCTACGAACAGGTCGGGCTGCTGGCTTCGGTGCCGCTGCTCGTCGGCGGCTTGCTCGAGCTGCCGCTCGGCATTGTGGCCGGGCCAGGCCGGCGCCGTCGGCTAGCCGTTCTCGGCGGCGGCATCCTCTTCGTGCTCACGCTCCTCGGCGTGGCCTCGGCACACTCGTTCGCCGTGCTGATGTGCGCCTTCGTCGCCTTCTACCCGGCCTCCGGCGCCTTCGTGTCACTGACTCAGGCCGAGATCATGGACGCCTGGCCGGACCGGCAGGCCCAGGTCATGGCGCGCTGGGACCTGGCCGGGTCGGCCGGGGCCATGGCCGGGCCGCTGCTGCTCACCGCGGTGCTGGCCAGCGGCGGCGGCTGGCGGGCCGGCTACCTGGTGCTGGCCGGGATCGCCACGCTCGTCTGGCTCGGCGCGTACCTGCGGGGCCCGGCGGTCGCCGCGGCCCCGGCGGCGGCCCAGGCTGAGGCGGACGGCCAGGACGCGGACTCGGGGCCCGCGGACTCGGGGCACGCGGACGGGGAGAGCCAGCCGTGGACCGCGCGGGCGCGGGAGATCGGCGCCGCGCTGCGGGACTGGGGGACGCTGCGCTGGCTGCTGCTGATCGAGGTGGCCGACCTGCTGGTGGACGTGTTCACCGGGTTCCTCGCGCTGTACCTGGTGGACGTCGCGCACGTGACGCCCGCGGTCGCCGCGCTGGCCATCGCGGTCAGGCTCGGCGCCGCGCTGGCCGGGGACGCCGCGCTCGTGGTGATCCTGGAGCGTGTCGGCGACCTCACCGTGCTGCGCGTCAGCGCGTTCGCCGCCGCCCTGCTCTACCCGGGCTTCCTGCTCGTCCCCGGCGTGCTGCCCAAGCTGGCCGTGCTGGCCGCGCTGAGCGCGGCGACGGCGCCGTGGTATCCGGTGCTGCAGGCCCGGCTGTACGGCAGCCTGCCCGGGCGGAGTTCGGTGGCGGTGACGCTGAGCAGCGCCGCCGGGCTGGCCGGCGGTCTGGGGCCGCTGGCGGTCGGGCTGGCGGCGCAGGGGTTCGGGCTGAGCTGGGCGCTGGCCGGCCTGGTGGTCGTGCCGGTGGCGGTCTTGCTGGTCCCGGCCGGGGGCAGGGCCCGGGCCCGGTAGCGGGCCCAGGGAGCGGGCTGGTAGCGGGCCCAGCAGCGAGCCGAGCCGCGAGCGTAGAATCGGCGCTCGTGCCGACGCCCAGCTATCCGAACTTCGCGGGCAAGCACGCCGGGCAGGCGATGTTCACCGCGGCCGACTTCGTCGCGTACATGCGGCAGGTCGGCGCCCTGGACGACGGGGAAGTTCCCGGCAGCGCGGTGCTCTGCTACCAGCCCTCGCTGTACGACCACGTGCTCCGGGCCGAAGGGCTGGAATCCTCGCGGCGCCGGGACCTGCCGGTGCCGTTGCCGAGCACCGGTGGGCAGGTGGGGCTGCTCGGCCGGTTCGGTATCGGCGCGCCGGGCGCGACCGCGGTGCTGGAGCAGCTGGCCGCCCTGGGCACGACCGCCGTCGTGTCCGTCGGCACCGCGGGCAGCCTGCAGCGCGACCTGGAGCCCGGCGATCTCGTCCTGTGCGAGGCCGCGGTCAGGGACGAGGGCGTCTCGCACCACTACCTGCCGCCGGCCCGGCTGGCCACCGCCCCGGCGGAGATGACCGCCGCCCTGGGGGCCGCGCTGCGGGAGTCCGGCCTGGCCTTCCGCCCCGGTGTCTCCTGGACGATCGACGCGCCGTACCGGGAGACCGTCGCCGAGGCCCGGCACTACCAGGCCGAGGGCGTCTTGTGCGTGGAGATGGAGGCGGCCGCCCTGTTCGCGGTGGCCGAGGTCCGCGGCCTGCGGCTGGCGTCCGCCTTCGTGATCAGCGACTCGCTGGCCGACCTGGTGTGGAACCCGCGGTTCCACGATCCGGCGGTGCAAGCCGGCCTGATCGGGCTGTACCAGGCCGCGGTGTCCGCGCTGACGGCGGCATCGGGGTCGTAGGGAATAGCTCGAGCTGCCGCGCGTTGGTCACTGACAGGAGGTTTTGCTCTTAGCTAGAGCTATCTCTGCATCCCGCCGCCCACTAGACCTCGGTAAGCAGCTCATGAAAGGTTTCCCCGTCCGGGCCGTCCGTCCTGTCCGTCCCGTCGCCGGCGAGAGCGTCGGCCAGGCCGCCAAGGCGGTCGCCAGGCGCCAGGCCGAGCAGCTCACACTGGTCCGCCGCCGAGCGCAGCCGACCGCGGTGTACATCGCCCGGCTGACCGTCACGGCGGTGTTCGCGTACCTGGTCGCGCTGCAGCTGCCCGGCGGTTCGGCTCGCTCCGTGCTCGCCCCCCTGACCGCGCTGCTCGTGGTGCAGGCCACCTTGTTCCATACGATCGGCAGCGCCATCCGGCGGGTCGCGGCGGTCACCGCCGGCGTGCTCGCCGCCGTCGCGGTCGCCGCGTACGTCCCGTTCAGCTGGTGGGTGCTCGGCTTGCTCATCGCGGGCACGCTCGCGCTCGGCCTCGCGCTCCGGCTCCGCGAGGAGATCCTGGAGGTACCGGTCAGCGCCATGCTGATCTTCTCGGTCGACTCGCACATAGCCGCCACTAGCCGCATCACCGAAACCCTCGTCGGCGCGGCCGCGGGATTGGCGGCCGGCCTGGTGTTCGCCCCGCTGCGAGTGGAGCCCGCCAAGGAAGCGGTCGGCGACCTGAGCCGCCAGATGGCCGACCTGCTCAGCCAGATGGCCGACGGCCTGGCCGAGGTGCCCGACCCGCGGCGCGCGGCGGAGTGGCTGGACCGCACCCGGGCGCTGCGCGGCGAGATCGAGCGGGTGGACGACGCGCTGGCCCAGGCCGAGGAGAGCGTCCGGCTGAACCCCAGGAGGCTCCGGTCCGGCGACCCGGCCGCCGGGCTGCGCGAGGGCGTCGACACGCTGGAGCGGGCCGCGACGGACATGCGGGTGCTGGCCCGTTCGGTGGCCGACAGCGCGCGGATCGACAGCGAGCACAGCCCGGTCCGGGAAGCGGAGACCCGGGCCCGGCTGGCCGCCATGCTGACCGAACTGTCCGCCGCGGTCCGGGCCTACGGCCAGCTGCTCGAGGCCGACCCGGTGTCCGCCGACTTCTCGGCCTTCGCGGCTGAGCCGATCACCGAGGCGCTGGAAGATCATCTGGAAGAGGCCCAGCGGCAGCAGGACCAGCTCGCCGACCTGCTCTCCACCGATCCAACCGAACGTCCAGAGGGATGGCAGCTGCGCGGCGAGATCCTCGCCCACGTGGACCGGCTGCGCTCCGAGCTGGAGCCCGGGCACCTGCCCGACCCGGCCGCGGCCAAGCCGCCGCTGCTGGCCCGGCACTGGAGCGAACGGCACCGGAGGAGCGGCACCGGAGCGAACGGCACCGCGAGGTGCGGCATCGGGGGGAACGGACCCCGGAGCCGACGACCGGGCCGCGGCGGCAGCCGAACCGGAACGCCCTGCGGGGCCGGGCCCGGCGGACGGCGGGGCGGATCTCCGGGGTCTCCAGGGGCAGGGCACGGCACCGGACGTTACCGGCGGCGTCCCTGACCCGCTGGGGCCCGCTGGCGGCCTAGCCGTGGTGAACGGCCTCGACGTTGTGCCCGTCCAGGTCGCGCAGGAACACGGCGTAGTACCCGGGGTGGTACTCCGGCCACTCGCGCGGGGCGTGCAGCGAGGTCACGGGCAGTTCGCGGCGATATCCGCCGCGACCTGCCCGTGATCTTGGGCCGCTACGCGATGGGCGGGGCCACCGTCCCCGAGGTGACCTGGCGGAGGTGGGCGGGCACCGGGGCGGTGCCGCCGCGGTCACCGCCGCGGCGCAGGCGCCAGGCCTGGTCGCCCAGCAGGGCGAGCGCGGCCGGGACGAGAACCCCGCGGACGACCGTCGCGTCGATGAGGACCGCGGCGGCGGTGCCGACGCCGAGGATCTTCAGGTCGATCAGCGGCATGGTGACGAAGATCGAGAAGACCGCCACCATGATCAGGGCCGCGCTGGTCACGACCCCGGCGCTGGAGGCGATGCCGCCGACGACGGCCTCTTTCGGCGACGAGCCGCGTGCCCACAGCTCGCGGACGCGGCTGAGGATGAACACGTGATAGTCCATGCTGATCCCGAACAGGAACACGAACATCATCAGCGGCACCCAGAAGATGATCCCGCCGAACGACGTGTAGTCGAGCGGACCCTGCAGCCGCCCGTCCTGGAAGATCAGCGTGACCAGGCCGTAGGCCGCGCCCACGGACAGCAGGTTCAGGGCGATCGACACCAGCGGGATGGCGACGGACCGGAACGCCACCAGGAGCAGCACGAAGGCCAGCACCGCGACGAAGGCGAACACGGCGGGCAGGCTGGAGTGCAGCATGTGAACGTCGTCGTACAACCCCGCGGTATCCCCGGCCACCGCGTAGCTGACCCCGGGCACCTTGCCAAGCGTGTCCGGCAGGATCTGGTTCCGCAGTGTCAGCAGCGCGCCAGTGGACGCCGAGTCGGCCCCGTTGCCGGCCAGCGGCACGCCGACCACGAGCGCTCGCCCGCCGCCGATCGCGCTGGCGGTCACCGGCTCGTGGATCGCGCCGCCGGCCGCCGCGCGGGAGCGCAGCGCGTCCACGGCGGCGAGCACCTTCGGCCCGGTGACGTCCGTGCCGCTCAGCACGACCTCGGCCGGCGCCGGGGCTTGCGGGAACGCGCGCTCGATGGCGTCCATCGTGCGGATCACGGCGGCGTCCTTCGGCGCGTCCGCGGCCGGTTCGCCGAGCCGCAGGCCGAGCGCCGGCGCAGCCAGCGCGAGCAGCGCGACCACAGCGACACCGCCCCAGATCACCGGCCTGGCGACCACCCGGCGGGCCAGTGCCGTCCATAGCCGGGACGGGCGGGCGGCGGCCCGGCTGCGGCCGAGGAAGGGGATCCGTCCGGCGTCGGCCTTCGGCCCGAGCCAGGCCAGCAGCGCGGGCAGCACGGTGAGCGACCCGGCCACGGCGATGCCCACCACGGCGATCGTGCCGAGGGCCATGCCACCGAACGGGCCGCCGCCGACGAGGAGGAGGCCGGACATCGCGGTCATCACGGTCAGGCCGGACACGCCGATCGTGCGGCCCGAGGTGCGCGCGGCGACGCGGAGCGCCTCGGGGAACGACCGGCCCCTGGCCCGCTCCTCGCGCTCCCGGCGCAGGTAGAACAGCGAGTAGTCGACGCCGACGGCCATCCCGACGATCACCACGACCTCGGAAGTGGAGCCGTTGACCGGCAGCCAGTGGCTGACGATCGTCAGCACCCCGAGGGAGGCGGTCACCGCGGTCAGCGCGAGCAGCACCGGGATGCCGGCCGCGACCAGCGCGCCGAACACGATCAGCAGCAGGATCAGCGTGACCGGCACCGAGGTCCCCTCGGCCTTGCCGAAGTTCAGCGAGTTGTTGATGGCCTGCGCGATGCTCGCGTCGCCGGTCTCGGCGACGCGCAGGTCCGGGTGCCGGTCCTGCACGGTCGCGACGGCGTGCTGGAGAGCGGATGCCGCCTGGTTGACGTCGTTGACGTTACCGGGGACGTCGAAGGTGACCAGGGCGCTGCGCCCGTCCTTCGACACCAGCGCCTGGCCGCCGGCGGACAGCGGTGTCGTGATGCCGGTCGCGTAGTCGGGCAGGGCCGCGAGCGACGCCGCCACCTGGCTCACCGCCTGCCGGATGGCCGGATCCGCGGCGAAGGTGGCGCCGGGTGCCGTGGCCTGGATCAGCACGGTCTCTGCGTACTTGTTGTACTGCGCCGGCGCGACCTGGTTCAGGACGCGTTCGGCCTGCCCGGACTGGCCGGCGTCGTATTGCGGCAGGTTCTTCGTGCCGAGCGCCTGGCCGGCCATGAAGACGGCGGCGACGAGGAGCAGCCAGCCGAAGACGGCGGTCTTGCGGTGCCTGGCGCTCCAGCCGGCCACCCGTTCGGTCAGGTTGGGTCGGGCGTGATTGTCCGACGGCGGGTCGTGCGCTACGGCGGGTGGTGAGATGGGGAATACTGGAGTGCGCGGTTGACGCATGGGAGTCCCTTTCTGTTGGCGCAGTAGGTGTTTGCCGTGCGAGTTGGCCGCGGCCTGGTCCCCGCCCGTGAGCTGGACCCTCGTGGGCGGGGACAGTCGGCTACGGTCCGTTCGGGATAAATTCGCCTGGATTGAACTCGTTGAGCGGGCCGGGACGGCTGAGTACCTCCTTTGCCTCCCTGAGCGGGTCTGCCGGGGCGTGCAGCAGCACGCGGGCAACGGTGGCGTGCGCGCGGGCGGTCGCGACCAGGACGTAGTTGAACAGCAGGAACAAGATCAGGAAGACGGCGGCGGCGAGCAGCGCCTTCGGCAGCGTGTCGACGTAGAGGCCGTATCCGGGGTGGCCGTGCGGTCCGTTCGGGAAGTAGCCGATCTGGTAGCCGTGGTATCGCACGCCGTGGACTTCTTGCCACGGCGCCCAGTACCAGATGGGCAGCGTGATCCCGGCGAGGAACACCAGCCAGACCGCCAAGACGATGAGGTCGAGTGCGGCCAGCGGGACGAACACGCCGAGCAGGTAGGCGACGTCGCGCCAGGTCGCGGGGTCCCGCCAGCGGGTCCGCAGCCGGTTCATGACGCCGGGGCCGACGGGTTCGCGGTACCGGCCGATGACGGGTTCGGGGTCCACGGTGCGCAGCCTGGCCCGCTCGACGTTCGCGCACCAGCTGATCGTCGCGGCGGCGGCGACAAGCACCGGCAGCCCGGCCAGGGTGAAGCTGAGAACCGCGCCAGTGAGCACGGCGCTCAGCGCGATCGCGAACAGCACCCAGCCGATGACCTGGTAGGCGAGCAGGTACCAGGCGCCCGCCCAGAGGCCCCTGGACAGCACGAGCCGGATGGGATCGCGGCGCAGGCTCAGGGCGTTCATCGCGGTGCTCATCCCACGTCTCGCATCAGCTGCTCGACGGCGCTGACGTGCTCGGCCAGCTTGGCCATCTCGGCGCGCAGCTCGGCCATGTTCGCCACCGCCTCTTCGGCCAGCTTGCGGTAGGACGCCATCGCGACGGCGTCGGCGCGGTGCCGCTGCAGCCGGTAGTAGTTCCAGACGATCACCGCGACCGCCGCGCAGATCGGCACGAAGATCGCCAGCAGGATGCCGATCGGGGTGTAGTTGGCGCCGCTTGAGGCCAGCGTTGTGGTCATGTGTGTCATTGGTCGCTCTCCTCCGTTTTAAGAGCCTGCGCCCCGTTGCCTTCGTCTTCGCCTTCGGCGAGCGCGCTGAGGACCGTCTCGGCCGTGACGCGCACCTCGAAGGGGACCAGCTCGAAGTACTTCATGGCCTTACCGTCATCGGACAGCTCCAGATGCCCGGTCACCAGGCCCGCCTTCTCCAGCCGGTCCAGGTGCATGTACAGCAGCGGCCTGGACATGCCGAGCCGGCGCGCCAGCTCGCTGACGTGCACTCGCCCGCCCGCGAGCTCCGCGATGATCCGCAGCCGGAAGGGGTGCGCGATGGCGGTCAGCGTGGCGAGCAGCTCCTCGCTGGTGTGTGTTTCAGTCATTTTCTTCACCTGTAAGATTAAACTTACATATGCTTCCTCGGGCTGTCAAATGGCATCCGGCTCTGGCTGGCTCTTTCAGTCGTGTTTCGCTGGCGCGCGGAATGATCGGGCTGGCACGGAACATGTCAGCCGGCTCGTAACGGGCCTTGAGCAGGGTCAGCCGGTCGCAGTCGCCGGGATCGTCGAACGTGCGCGCCCGGTCGGGCGTGGCCTGCTCGGCGCGGGCGAACCGCTCCAGCTGGTTCCCCGTCATCGGCCCGGCGATCTCGGCCGGGCCCCGCTCAGTCTCGGGGGTGGGGATCCGGGTCAGCGCCCGGGCCACCCGGACGTGCTCCCGCGCGGTACCCGCGGTCAGCTGGCACTTCCACGACAGCCGTGCCGCGTCTGGCGCATGTCGTGGCAAACTACGCTGGTGACCGCACTGAAGCTGCCCTCGCTGCCGTTCGCGCTCGAGCCGGCGGGCAGCCCGCCGCCCGGCTGCCGGGTCCGGAGCGGCGTGCTGACGCTGACGGCCGCGGCGGGCACGGACATGTTCGTCGATCCCGCCGGGACCGACCCCGGGCCGGTTCCCGACGCCGGCCGGTTCGTGGGCCTGCCCCCGGCGGGCGACTTCACGCTCGCGGCACAGGTCAGCGTGGAGTTCGGCAGCATGTACGACGCGGGGGTCCTGCTGCTGCACGCGGCCGAACGGCAGTGGGCCAAGCTCTGCTTGGAGTACTCGCCGCAACTCACGCCCACCGCGGTCACGGTGGTGACCAGGGGGACCTCGGATGACTGCAACTCCTTCGAGGTGGACGGCCGCACCCTGTGGCTGCGGATCACCCGGTCCGGCGCGGCCTGGGCCTTCCACGCCTCCACCGACGGCGCGTGGTGGCGACTGGTGCGCTACTTCGCGCTCAGCGGGGATGCCGCCGAACTGGTCCGGGTCGGCTTCCTGGCCCAGTCCCCCACCGGTCAGGGGTGCGCGGCCACGTTCGACCACATCACCTTCGGTCCCGGTGCGCCGGAGAACCTGCGCGACGGCAGCTAGCCGACCGATATCGGTCGCCCGCCGGTCGGACCGGGAGGCCAGAAACCCGCCACGGCATCGGGAAACGAGCGGCCTAACCAGCCAGGTAGCGGTCGGTGTAGGCGTTGCGGAACTTGCCGGCCGGGTCGTAGTGCCGCGCGAGATCCAGGAAGTCCGGCAGGCGCTCGTAGTGGGAGTGGAGTTCGGCCGGCGTGGCGGTGAAGACCTTGCCCCAGTGCGGCCGCGCGGCGAACGGGGCCAGTTGCCGCTCCACCAGGGCCACCACGGGCAGTACCGAGGCGGTGTCGGGGATCCAGGTGAAGTGGAAGGCCACGCTGTCCTGCCGGTAGCAGGGGCTCAGCCACAGATCGTCGGCGGCGATCCTGCGGATCTCGCAGATCCGCAGCACCGCGGCGATGCGGTCGCGGACCTGGTTCAGCGCTTGCAGGGCGGGCACCGCGTGCTCGGCGGGCAGCAGGTACTCCGACTGCAGCTCGTCGCCCGCGCTCGGGGTGAACCCGGGCCGGAAGTGCGGCAGTCGCTCGAACCACGGGCCAGGCACGCCCAGTTGCTCGGTGCAGGTGTCTGGCGGCAGGCCGGGCACCGGGTTCCGCGCGGCCGGGGCGGCCGGCGCGGCAAACCACGGGGCTTGCGTGATTGAGGGGACGGAGGAGTGCGAGCTGGCCCGGATGAAGGCACAGCTGCCTCCATCCGCCGCCCCTCCGGCAATCGAGGGCACCGCGGCGGCATCAGCCTTATCCGCCGGTGTCTCGCCAGGGCAGCAAGCCACCTCTAAGCGCGCGGATCCCCGTGCGGCGCTGCTACGCGAGCCCGGCGCGCGCTGGTAGCGGCGGGTGGCCACCAGGGCGGCCAGGTCAGGAGCCAGTCCGCGGCCCGGGTCAGGTCGTCGATGACGATCGTGCCGCCTCGGCGGAGCAGCAGCGTCCGCGTCCGCCGCGATCCCGCCGCCCTTGCCGCGCGCGCCGCCGTCCAGCACCAGCAGGTCGAAGGGGGCATCCCGTGTTCGGGGCGGCACGAGCACGTCGAAGTTCTCCCGCGCGCGATGCCGACCGCGCGTGCCACCAGCGGCGGCAGGTCCGTCAGGCCGTCGTAGGCAGCCGTCCCCTCCGGCGACACAGTGGCCAGGCTAGCGCGCTAGCGGGCCAGGTAGCGAGCGGTGTAGGCGTTGCGGAACTTGCCTGCCGGGTCGTAGTGCCGCGCGAGATCCAGGAAGTCCGGCAGGCGCTCGTAGTGGGAGTGGAGTTCGGCCGGCGTGGCGGTGAAGACCTTGCCCCAGTGCGGCCGCGCGGCGAACGGGGCCAGTTGCCGCTCCACCAGGGCCACCACGGGCAGTACCGAGGCGGTGTCGGGGATCCAGGTGAAGTGGAAGGCCACGCTGTCCTGCCGGTAGCAGGGGCTCAGCCACAGATCGTCGGCGGCGATCCTGCGGACCTCGCAGATCCGCAGCACCGCGGCGATGCGGTCGCGGACCTGGTTCAGCGCTTGCAGGGCGGGCACCGCGTGCTCGGCGGGCAGCAGGTACTCCGACTGCAGCTCGTCGCCCGCGCTCGGGGTGAACCCGGGCCGGAAGTGCGGCAGTCGCTCGAACCACGGGCCAGGCACGCCCAGTTGCTCGGTGCAGGTGTCTGGCGGCAGGCCGGGCACCGGGTTCCGCGCGGCCGGGGCGGCCGGCGCGGCAAACCACGGGGCTTGCGTGATTGAGGGGACGGAGGAGTCCAGGCTCTTGATCCAGAGCTGGGTGAGGCGTGGGGCACGCCAGTCGGTGAACATGCTCACGCTGTAGCCGCTCGCCATGATCTCGGCGAAGTGGTCGTCCAGTACCTCCAGCGGCAGGCCCTCGTAGACCCGCTGGCTGACGTCGAAGGACGGCACCACCTCCAGGACCAGGCGGGTGACCACGCCCAGCGCGCCGAGGTGCACGACGGTGCCGGGGAAGGAGTCCTCGCCGCGGCGGAACTCCACGATGTCCCCCTCGGCGGTGACGAGCTCCAGGGCGGTGATGGCCGCGGCCAGGTTCTGGTTGGCGGCCCCGGAGCCGTGGGTGGCGGTCGCGCAGGCGCCGGCCACCGAGATGTGCGGCAGCGAGGCCAGGTTGCGCAGCGCGAAGCCCTTCGCGTCCAGCCGGGAAGCCAGCCCGGCGTAGCTCAGGCCGGCCGCGACCCGGACGAGCGAGGCGGCCGAGTCGACCTCCACGTCCGGCGGCAGTCCGGCCAGGCTGACCTGGGCGCCGGGCGAGTCGGCCATGTCGTTGAAGGAATGGCCGGTGGCCAGGACGCGGAGCTGGCGGGCGCGCGCGACGACGGCCTGCAGCTCGCGGACCGCGGCCGGGCGGTAGAAGTCCGGCGCCGCGAACGTGATGTTGCCCGCCCAGTTGGTTCGCGGCCGCACCTCGGAGTGCACATTCACGCTGGACACCTTACGGGGTCAGGACGGGCGCGGTTCGGTCCAGGTCGACGGCAGCGGCCCGCCGAACCAGGACTCGATGATGTGCCTGGCGATCGACACCGGGGGCGGCAGCGCGATCTGCCGCGCCTTGATGGCGGCGAGCAGTTCGTCCCGGCTGAACCAGTGCGCCTCGGCGATCTCGTCGCGGTCCACCACGATGGCCTGACCCGCCGGGGCTTCGGCGCGGAAGCCGAGCATCAGGCTGCGCGGCATCGGCCAGGGCTGGCTGCCGACGTAGCGGACGTTCGTGACCTTGATCTGCGTCTCCTCGGCCACTTCGCGGATCACGGCCTGCTCGGCGGACTCCCCCGGATCGACGAACCCGGCCAGTATCGACACCCGGCGCCCCGGCCAGGCGGCGTTCCTGGCCAGCAGGCACCGGTCGTCCGGGTCGGTCACCAGCATGATGACGGCGGGATCGGTGCGCGGGAAGTGCTCGGTGCCGTCCGCGGGGCACCTGGTCGAGTGGCCGCCGGGGTCGGGCACGGTGGGCGTCCCGTCCAGCGGGCAGTGCGTATGCGTGTCGTGCCAGATGGCCAGCGCCACCGCGTGCGTGAGCAGGCCCGCGTCGCGGTCGCCGAGCAGCGACCCCACCTCGCGCAGTGCTAGGGCGCGAGCCTCGGGGGGGCTCGGGGGGAGCGCGGCAGGCAGGTCCCCGGAGACCCCGAAGTACACCACGGCGTCGGCGTCCTGGCCGAGCAGGAACCTGGTCCCGGCCGGCGCCTCCGCGCGGCGATACGAAGATCAGCTCGGCATGCTCGTCATCCAGCCGGACCAGTGCGCGCCCGTCGGAGACGACCAGGACCCGGGTGCGCGGATCGGCCCAGGCCGCGTCCAGCCACTCCTTGTCGGTCCGCCGATGGGTCACCCGGTCGACGGTCCCGCGAGCCAGGGCGAGCGACTCCAGCGGCGTCACCTGAGGTCCGCGCGGGCTAGCTCGTCCCACAGGTATGCCGACGCCTCGGCCCCACGCAGGAGCAAGGACAGATCCACGCTCTCGTTCGGCGCATGGATCTGGTCCGAGTCCAGCCCGACCGCGACGAACACCAGCGGCGCCGCCAGGATCTCGGCCAGGTCCGCCTCCGGGCCGCTGCCGCCTTCGGCGGTGAACAGCACCTCGCGGCCGAATGCCCGCTGCATCGCGCGGCGGCCGGCCAGTACGGCCGGGGAGGTGATGGGCGAGTGGCAGGGCCGGACCGCGGGCTGGACGGCGACCGTGGCCGCCAGGCCGTCCGGGGTGCGCGCGGCCACGTACTCCCGGAAGGCCGCGGCAACCTCGGCCGGGTCCTGGTCGGCGACCAGCCGGAAGGAGATCTTGGCGTGCGCGGCCTTGCCGATGATGGTCTTGGAGCCGGGCCCGGTGTGCCCGCCCCACATGCCGTTGACCTCGGCGGTCGGCCGGGCCCAGATCCGCTCCAGCGTGCTGAAGCCCTGCTCGCCGTAGGCGGCGCCGCTCTCGCCCGCCTCGGCGAGCCAGTGCTTCTCGTCGAACGGCAGCCGGGCCAGCAGGTCACGCTCCTGCTCGGACAGCGGCAGCACCCGGTCGTAGAACCGGGGCAGGGTGACCCGGCCCTGCTCGTCGTGCAGGCCGGCCAGCAGGCTCGCCATCGCGTGCAGCGGGTTCGGCACGCCGCCGCCGAACGAGCCGGAGTGCAGGTCGCGGACCGGCCCGGTCAGCGTGACCTCCACCGGGAGCAGCCCGCGCATGCCGGTGCACATGGACGGCACGTCGGCGGCCCACATGGTGGTGTCGCTGATCACGATCACGTCGCAGGCCAGCCGCGCCTGCTCGCGCCGGAGCAGGTCCGCGAAGTGCTCGGAGCCGGATTCCTCCTCGCCCTCGACGATGAGCTTCAGGGTGACCGGAGGCGCCGCAGCCGAGGCCGCGGCCAGAGCGGCGCGCACGCCGAGGGAATGGATGAGCACCTGGCCCTTGTCATCCGAGGCGCCCCGGCCCAGCAGCAGGCCGTCGCGCTCGGCGGGCTCGAACGGCGGGCTGTCCCACTCCTCGAGCGGCTCCGCCGGCTGGACGTCATGATGGCCGTACACCAGCACCGTCGGGGCGGCCGGGTCCGCGGCCGGCCATTCGGCGAACACCGCGGGCAGCCCGCCGGTCTGCAGGATCTGGGTAACCGGGAAGCCGGCCGCGCGCAGGTGCCCGGCGAGCCACTCGGCGCTGCGCCGCACGTCGGCGTGCCGGTCCGGGTCAGCGGAGATCGAGGGGATCGCCAGCCACTGCTTGAGGTCGTCGATGAACGCGCGCGCGTTCGCCTCGACATAGCCACGGACGTCCATGTCTAGACGGTATCCCCGGGGGGGACGGGGGGGCGGGCAGCCCCTCCCAAGGGGGGTCCGGGGGGATGGGTCCCCCCGGGAAGGACAGCGCGGGGGTCACCGGGGGGGTCGTCCCCCCGGGGGAAAAACAGATCGCCGCGGCCCAGGAGTCCCGCGGACGGGATCGAGACATACCGGCCGGGGCGCGCCGTGACCGAGCCTGCCATGACGGGCTCCTCGCCCGCGCTCTTCAGCGCGTCGACCGCGGCCGGCGCCTCGGCGGGCGAGACGACCACGCAGAAGCCGGTGCCCATGTTGAAGGTGGCGTACATCGTCTCCGGCGGGATGCCGCCCGCCTCGGCGATCAGCGCGAAGACGGGCGGCGGGGGCGGCAGCGCGTCGAGGGTATACGACACGTCGGCGGCCAGGCGGGCCAGGTTGAGCAGGCCGCCGCCGGAGATGTGCGCCAGGCCCCGCGGCGATACCCCGGCCTCCCACAGTGCCTCGGCGGCGCGCACGTAGATCCGGGTCGGCGCGAGCAGCGCGTCGACGAGGCGCTGGCCGGTGCCGGGCACCTCGCTGTCCAGTGAGAGCGAGGCCAGCGCCCGGCGGGCCAGCGAGTAGCCGTTGCTGTGCAGGCCCGAGCTGGGCAGAGTCACGATGACGTCGCCCGCGCGGACTTGCGACCCGTCCACCGGAGTGCGGCCCGGGGGCACCGCCCCGATCGCGGTGCCGACCAGGTCCAGCATGGGCGGGCCGCCCGCGGCCGGCGCCAGCATGGCGCCGATCTGGGCGATCTCGCCGCCGGGGATGGCGATCCCGGCGTCGGCGGCGCCCTGGTACAGGCCGCGGGCGACCGCTTCCAGGACGTCCTCCTCGATCCGGTCGGTGGCCAGGTAATCGAGCAGCGCGAGCGGCACCGCCCCGACGCAGATCACGTCGTTGACGTTGTTGGCCACGCAGTCGATCCCGACCGGCTCCCACCGGTTGGCCTGCCGGGCCAGCAGGATCTTGGTGCCGACCCCGTCGGTGGTCAGCGCGAGCGGCGGCCCGGGCGGGATGTGCATCAGGGTGGCGAAGTACCCGCTGGCCAGGCCGGTGATGCTGGTCACCATCGGGGAGCGGACCTTGGTCCGGGCCAGCCAGGGACGCATCGCCCGGGCGAAGGCGTCCTGCTCGCGCTCCTCGTCCACGCCCGCGCTCGCGTAGGGATCCATGCCGGCCCATAGTACAGAACACATCGGAAGGGCCCACGATGACGAGCCGATGGTGACGAGCAGGGGAGCCGGGGCAGGCACCACGGCCGTTCGGAATATTTGATCTTTCAAGCATCGTTATGCTGGCACTAGCTCAAGGAGGTAGACCATGCCAGCGATCACCGTTGACGACATTCTCGTACTGCCGCGGGTCCCGGAGCCCGGCCTGGCGCAAGCCGAGCGGAAGGTCACGTCGGTCACCACCGCGCCGTCCGGCTACGAGGGCGAGGGGTTCCCGGTCCGGCGTGCCTTCGCCGGGGTGGACCTGACGCGGCTCGACCCGTTCGTGCACATGGACCAGATGGGCGAGGTGGACTACGGCCCCGGTGAGCCCAAGGGCACCGCGTGGCACCCGCACCGCGGGTTCGAGACCGTCACCTACATCATCGACGGCACGTTCCGGCACCAGGACTCCAACGGCGGCGGCGGGCTGATCACCAACGGCGACACCCAGTGGATGACCGCCGGCGGCGGCATCCTGCACATCGAGGCGCCGCCGGAGGAACTGGTGGTCAGCGGCGGGCTGTTCCACGGCTTCCAGTTGTGGGTGAACCTGCCGTCCCGGCTGAAGATGACGCCACCGCGCTATCAGGACATCCGGGCCGGGCAGGTCGCGCTGCTGTCCTCAGCGGACGGCGGGGCGCTGCTGCGCGTCATCGCCGGGTCGTTCGCGGGGCATGACGGCCCGGGGATCACGCACACGCCGATCGCCCTGGTGCACGCCACCGTCTCGGCCGGCGCGCAGGTGCGGCTGCCGTGGCCGGCGGACTTCAACTCGCTCGGGTACGTGCTGGCCGGCAGCGGGACCGTCGGAGCGGAAAAGCGGCCTGTGCGGATGGGCCAGCTGGCCGTGTTCGGGGCCGGCGACGCGATCACCTTCGCGGCGAACCCCACGCACGACATGGACATCCTGCTGCTCGGCGGCGAGCCGATCAGGGAGCCCGTCGCCGCGTACGGCCCGTTCGTCATGAACACCCGGGCCGAGCTCGTCCAGGCCTTCGAGGACTACCAGGCCGGCCGCTTGGGCTCGATCCCCGCGGTTCCCGTGGAGCCGCACCCGGGTCACGACGTTCTCTAACCCGAACGGGCGGGCGTTTGCGTCCGCGCCAGCTTGAGGGCGAGGGTGGGGCAGGCGGCTACGGCGCGGCGCGCCTCGCGGTCCAGGGCCGGGGGCACCGGCCGCGGGTCCACGATGGGGTAGCCCCACTCGTCCACCGAGATGAGCTCGGGCAAGAGCTCGGCGCACACGCCGTGCCCGGTGCAGTTGATCGGGTTCACCCGCAGGGTCTGGGCATTAAAGGTCTGTGCCATGGTCAGGTCCAGTCGTCTTCGCTGGTGGGAATGCCGTCGGGCAGCGGCAGGAACGGCCTGCGGTTGGTGGCCGAGCACTGGCCCCGGGCATGCCGCGCGATCTCGGGCGCGAACACCGTCAGGGCGCTGCGGACGAACCGCACCGTGCCGTCCGGGTGATTGCAGGCGCCGCGGCCGGTCACCAGGCCGGCCCACCGCTCGACGTCGGCGCGGGTCTGCTTGCGGTGCCCGGCGCCCGCCAGCTCGGCGAGCCCGGCCGCGATGCGCGGCAGCCCGTTCAGGCACGGACCGCACTGGCCGGCCGACTCGGCGGCCAGGTAGCCGGTCACCCGCGCCACCTCGGTCAGGCCGCACCGGTCGGACGGCAGCGCCGCCAGCACGCCGGCGCCCGCCGCGGCGCCGAACCGGCGCAGCGACTGGTTGTCCAGGGTGATCCCGGCCGCGTCCGGCAGCGGCAGCCAGGTGCCGTGATAGCCGCCGACCAGCCAGGCCTGGACGTCGGCGCGGTCGCTGAGCAGGCCGCGCAGCGGCGCGCCGATCTCCGCCTCGAACACCTGGGTCCTGGCGTCCGGCCGGTACACGGTGGTGAGCATGCTGCCGGGTTCCGCGTCGGTGCCGACCGCGCGGAACCAGCGCGGGCCGTACCGCGCGATGAGCGCCACGTGGGCCAGCGTCTCGACGTTCTGCACCAGGGTCGGCGCCCCGTCCAGGCCGCGCTCGCTGACCCGCGGCGGCTGGAACGTCGGCAGCGCGGGGCCGCCGCCCAGCCGGTTCACCAGCGCCGTTTCCTGGCCCGCCAGGAAACGCGGCGGGGCTTGCGTGATCGTGACGCCGAGCCCGTCCAGGCCCCGGTCGGCCCGTTCGGCCAGCGCCCGCAGGATCTCCGGGCCGGGCGCGGAGTGCAGGTACAGGTGCGCCTCGGTGGCGCCGATCGCCTCGGCGGCCAGCTGCAGGCCGTCGAGCACGAGGTTCGGCGCGATCCGCAGCAGCAGTTCGTCCTTGCGGCTAGCCGGCTCGCTCTCCGCGCCGTTGGCGACGATCACCTTCCGGACGCCGCGGCCGCGGGCCACCACGGCCAGCTTCCGGTACACCGGGAAGGCCGCGCCGCCCCGGCCGGTCAGGCCGGACGACTCGAGCTCACCGATCAGCACGCCGGGGCGGCCCCGGTACGGCGCGGGGCCGTACCTGGCCAGGTGGCCGCGCAGGTCCTCCGGCGTGGCCGGCAGCAGGCGGGGCAGCCCGGCAGCCTGCCGGGCTGCCCCGCCTGCCGCCGATTCGTGCGGTGCTGGCTGGTGCGGTGTCGGCTGGTTGAGGGCGGTGGTCATCGCGACACCGCCTGGCGGTCCCGGCGAGCCGTCCTGGCCGCCGACGCCGTGTGCTGGGCGAAGATCGCGGCGACCCGTCCGGCCCTGGGCACCTGCCGGGCCGCGTGAGCCAGCCGCCAGATTACCGCCGCACCGACGATCACCGCGCAGGCGACCGCCATGTCGAGCATCCAGCCCTGCTGCAGGTCCTTGCTCGAGCCGATGCCGTGCGCGAACGCGATCGGCCAGCTCAGGTAGGCGAGCAGGTGGATGGCCCGCCACAGCACGCGATTGAGGTAGCCGCGGAGCAGGCTGGTGACGATCATCGCGAGCATCAGGTCCAGCGAGATCGCGCCCAGGCCCAGCCACAGCCGCTCGTAGCCCGAGGCGAACGGGACGACCCCGGCGGCCAGCGGGATGCTGACGAAGGTGTCGAGCACCGCCGTCAGCACGTGCACGGCGATGAACGCCACCGACAGCAGGGACAGGTTCCGGTGCAGGCTCGTCACCGCGAACCTCGGCAGGCCCGGCAGCCGGCCCTGCCGGTTGACCAGGATGCCGAGCACCAGGACGGCCGTCAGCAGCAACAGCGCGACGATCCCGGTGGCACGGCTGGCGTACCAGAAGGCGGTGCTGCTGCTCATCCCTGCCGTCCTCGTGTGCTCATGTTCATTCGCTTGTTCACGTCATCTATCCTCGGCTACCGCGATATGCGGAGCCTGCACATTACTTCTGTGTTGTTTCTGATTCGCCGGGGTGGGGCTCGGCTGTCTCTGGCTCATCCGGCCAGCCGGCCACGGTGAACACCGCGCCGGTCGCGTCGACCAGCCGGGCCGGCAGGGCGAGCTGCGCCAGCCAGCCCAGGGCCCGGCGGCCGCGGATGACCGCGGCGGTGCTCGCCGCGTTGGCGTCGGCGCAGGTCCCCGCCGCGACCGAGACGGTACGCCAGACAGGCTCGGCGGGCAGGCCAGTGCGCGGGTCGAGGATGTGGTGTAGCACGTCGCCGCCCCGCTGCCAGCGGCGCGCGGCGGTGCTCGAGGTGGCCAGGCCGCCGTCGCGGATGGCGACCAGGGCGTACGGGCCGGCCACCGGCTCCTCGGGCGCGCCGGTCACGTCCTGCACCCGGATCCGCCAGCCGCCGTCCGGCGGCGAGCCCGCCACCGCGATGTCGCCGCCCAGGCTGACCAGCACGCCGGAGCCGGTTTGCGCCGCGATCCGCGCCGCGGACCGGTCCGCGGCCCACGCCTTCGCGGTCGCCCCCAGGTCGAGCCGGATCCCGGCGGGCATGGTCAGGGACTGGCCGTCCAGGTGGACCTCGCGCCAGCCGGGCACCGTCCTGACCGTGAGCGCGAGCGACGGGCCTTTGGCTGGAACCTGTTCGAAATCACGATCGTATCCTACCGCGGACATGGCCGCGCCTACCGTCGGGTCCACGTCGCCGTCGGTCAGCCGGGCCGCCCGCAGCGCCACCGCGATGGCCTCGGCCAGCAGCGGGCTGATTTTGGCGGTGCGACCGCCTTCGAGGGCACAGATCTCCGAGTCGGCGCGGAACCGGCTGCAGGCCGCGTCCACCTCGGCGAGGTCCCGGGTGAGCAGGCGCCGGGCCTCGGCCAGCGCGTCCGGGTCGGTCACCACCAGCTGGACCAGCGTGCCGAGGGCGCGCCAGCTGGCCGACGCGCTGTCGGCAGCCGGGGCGGTACCCGCGGCGTCTGTCGCGGTGTCCCCTGCGTCTATCGCGGTGTCGTCCGTCGCAGTCGTCGCTGTGTCCCCGGCGGGGCGCGGCATCACGACCCGCCGGAGGTGGCCTGGCTGCCGCCGAAACTCGAGCTGGGCGAGGAGCCGGAGCCGAGGCCGCCGGAGTTCGAGCTGGACGAGCCTGAGTTCGTGGAGCTGGAGCCGTTGTTGCTAGAGCCGGTGGAGCCTGAGCTTGAGCCGGACGAACCGGAGCCTGAGCTGGCCGAGGACGAGTTCGACGAGCCCGTCGAGGCGGAGCCGGATCCACTGGACGTGGTCTTGTGCGTCGATCCTGGCAGGACCAGGGCAAGCGCGCCGGCCGTCACCACGCTGGCCATGGCGACCGTGGTCGTCGTCGACCGGACCTTGTTCCGGCCGTGTTCCCTGGCGGCGATGGCCTGGCGGATTCCGTCGTCTCGGCGTGCTTTGCTCATGTATCTCATTCTGCGGCCTCGCACTCGGAAATCCCTGCACGAACCTTCTCGGTAACCTATGAGCCGCGCCGCTCGTTTCTCATCTTTCTCATCGCGCGCAGAGGCTATCCGGGCAACATGAAGGACACCTGAAGGCCGCCCCTCTGCAGCCCGCGCTTCGCCGTCTCTGTCGCCGTCTGTTTCCGTCTCGACCTCCGAGCCACACCTGGATCGCCGCCTGCTGCCTGCGATATCAGGTGCCGCTGGTGGCGCTCGACCCCGCCGGTTTCGGTGATTTCGCCGAGCACCACGGGCTCGTGCTCCTGCGTGACCAGGCGTTAGCCGACCAAGGCAGGCCGAGTCAGCCGGCGCGCCGTTGGTCGCCACGTGGTTAAGGTAGGGCATGGCGAACGCGCGCGAGCTCCTGCTGGCCGAGCAGGCCCGCGCCCGGCAGCGGGTGGCCGCGCTGGAGCGGGAGTTCGCCGGGCTGGCCGAGGCGGCCAGCTCGGCCGGGATCGACGACGAGCACGACCCGGAGGGCGCGACGCTCGCGTTCGAGCGCCAGCACGCCGCCGCCCTGCTCGAGGCGGCGCGGGAGCAGATGGCGGCGGTCGACGCCGCGCTGCGGCGGCTGGCGGAGGGCCGGTACGGCGGGTGCGAACGGTGCGGGCAGCCCATCGGGGCCGAACGACTGGCGGCCCGCCCGGCCGCACGGACCTGCATCACGTGCGCGAGTGCGCGCTAGCGGGACGCCTTCGGCCGACACCGAGGGATTTCGACACCGAGGAGTTCGGTCCGGGCCATCCTCGTCTGCGCGGTCTTCCCTGACTCGCGTGGGACCTGCCACGATAGGCAAATGACCGACTCTGCCTCTTCGACGGCCGTGTTCCGCGCGGCGCGGGACCTGCTGCTTCGCTACCGGGACGACTACGAGTCCGCGCGGCGCGAGTTCACCTGGCCCGAACTCAGCGAGTTCAACTGGGCGCTCGACTGGTTCGACGTGATCGCGGCCGAGCACCCGGACCGGCCCGCGCTGCGCATCCTCGCCGACGACGGGTTTGATGCCAGCCTGTCCTACGCGGAGCTTTCTGCCCGGTCCGGGCAGGTCGCCAACTGGCTGCGCGGCCTCGGCGTCCGGCGCGGTGACCGGGTGCTGCTGATGCTCGGCAACGTGGCACCGCTGTGGGAGATCATCCTGGCCGCGATGAAGCTCGGCGTGGTGATCATCCCGGCCTCGACGCTGCTGCAGGCGGCCGACCTGGCGGACCGGATCCCGCGGGGCCAGGTCCGGCACGTGATCACCGACACCTCGCAGCTGGCGAAGTTCTCCGGGCTACCGGGAGACTGGACCCGGATCGCGGTCGCCGCGGGTCCGGCGGAGCCGCCGGCGGCGGGATGGCACGCCTACGCCGACGCGTTCGCCGCCCCGGCGCAGTTCACCCCGGAGGGGGTCACCCGGGCCGGCGACCCGCTGCTGCTCTACTTCACCTCGGGCACCACGGCCCTGCCCAAGCTCGTCGCGCACACGCAGGTCAGCTACCCGGTGGGACACCTGTCCACGATGTACTGGATCGGCATCCAGCCGGGCGACGTGCACCTGAACCTGTCCTCGCCGGGCTGGGCCAAGCACGCCTGGAGCAATCTGTTCGCGCCGTGGAACGCGGGCGCGACCGTGCTGGTTCTGAACTACCCGCGGTTTTCGGCGGATTCGCTGCTGGCCGCGCTGGGCGGCTGCGGGGTGACCACGTTCTGCGCCCCGCCCACGGTGTGGCGGATGCTCATCCAGGCCGACCTGGCCGCGGCGGACGTCTCGGCGCTGCGCGAGTGCGTGGCCGCGGGCGAGCCGCTGAACCCGGAGGTGATCGAGCAGGTGCGCAAGGCCTGGGGAATCACCGTCCGGGATGGGTTCGGCCAGACCGAGACGACCGCGCAGGTGGGTAATACTCCTGGTCAGGTGGTGCGGGCGGGGTCCATGGGGCGGCCGCTGCCCGGGTACGAGGTGACGCTTGTGGACCCGCTGACCGGCGAGCCGGCCCGGGACGGGGAGATCTGCCTGGACCTGTCGCGGCGGCCGCTCGGCCTGATGACCGGCTACCTGGACGACGAAGCCTTGAACGCGGCGGCCATGCGGGAGGGCTACTACCACACCGGCGACGTCGCCAGCTCGGACGACGACGGCTACATCACCTACGTGGGCCGGACCGACGACGTCTTCAAGGCCTCGGACTACCGCATCTCACCGTTCGAGCTGGAGAGCGTCCTGATCGAGCACGAGGCGGTGGCCGAAGCCGCCGTGGTACCGTCCCCGGACCCGGTCCGGCTGGCCGTGCCGAAGGCCTACATCCTGCTCGCGGCGGGCCGCTCGCCGTCAGGCGAACTGGCGCAGTCGATCATGGCGTTCTGCCGCGAGCGGGTCGCGCCCTACAAGCGGATCCGACGGCTCGAGTTCGCCGAGCTGCCCAAGACGATCTCCGGCAAGATCCGCCGGGTCGAGCTCCGCGGCCAGGAGGCGTCCGCCCGGGAGTCCGCTCGCGGCAGCACCGAATTCTGGGAAGAAGACTTCACCTGGTAACCGCGCGCCCAGCCGGTGCGGCCAGCCGCGCGCGGCGGGGCGGCGGGGCGATTCGATGGTTGTGATAACGCAGTGACTCTAGTCCGGCGCGTCCGCGGTGACGGCGGGGCCGGTTTCCCATTTCTGCTCGATCCGGCCAAGACGCCAGACGGCCAGCGCGACCACCCAGGTGACCACGAACACCCCGACGATGAAAAACCCGGCGGTGTTGATGTTGAAGCTGGCCAGGAAGACCCAGAACGAGCCGTTGAGGTGGGAGTTCTGGGCCAGCAGGCCGAGCAGCTCGACCGCGCCGATGAACACCGCCACGAATACCGACAGGCCGGTGATGGTCAGGTTGTAGTAGACCTTGCGGACCGGCTTGGCGAAGGCCCAGTCGTAGGCGAAGTTCATGAAGCAGCCGTCGGCGGTGTCGAACAGGCTCATCCCGGCCGCGAACAGGATCGGCAGCGACAAGATGGCGTAGAAGGGCAGGCCGCCGGCCACCGCCGTGCCGGCCAGCACCAGCAGCGCGATCTCGGTGGCGGTGTCGAACCCCAGGCCGAACAGGAACCCGATCGGGTAGATCTTCCACGGCGTGTCGACCCGGCGGGCCAGCGGGCCGAGGAACCGGTTCATCAGGCCGCGCTTGTTCAGCTGCTCCTCGAGCTCGGCGTCGTCGTACCGGCCGCCGCGCATCTCGCGGAAGACCCGGATGATCCCGGCCAGGACGACGATGTTGAACGCGGCGATCAGGAACAGGAAGAACCCCGAGACGCAGGTCCCGACCACGCTGGTGATGGTGTGCAGCCCGGAGTTGCCGTTCCTGACCTGGTCATCCAGCCCCCGGATGCCGAAGTTCAGCAAGATCGCCAGCACGAACACGACGCTGGAGTGGCCCAGGGAGAAGAAGAACCCGACGGACAGCGGCCGCTTGCCCTCGCTGACCAGCTTGCGGGTCGTGTTGTCGATCGCCGCGATGTGGTCGGCGTCGAAGGCGTGCCGCATGCCCAGCGTGTAGGCCAGCGCGCCGGTGCCGACCCCGAATACCGTCGTCTTGCTGATCTGGTAGTGACCGGCCAGCGCGGCCGTCAGCATCACCCAGCCCAGCACGTGCAGCGCGACGACCACCGCGACCATGCCGCCGAACCGGGCCCACTCGGCCGGGCTCAGTCCCTGGCGGATTTTCCTCAGGCGGCCGCGTGGGTCAGCCATCTGTCTCCTTCCCGGGTGAGGTCTCCTGGCCCGCCCAGTGTAGGAGTACTTGCAATCTAGTTGCAATAACGCATGAGACGCAGCCGATGCGTGCTCAGCTGGTGACGTCGGCCGAGGTGAAGCGGGCCCAGGCGAACGAGCCGAACAGCAGCGCGTAGACCGCGAACGACAGCAGCCCGCGGAGCAGGGTGGAGGTATCGACCGGGACGCGCAGCAGGGCGTCGAAGGAGAGCCACCAGTGGGTGGGCAGGTACGGGCCGGCCGCCGCGAGCTGCGGCACGTTGTCGATCACCTCGCTGGTCACCACCAGGATCATGATGGTGGCGATGGCCCCGATCGCGTGCTCGGTCAGCGTCGAGATAGCCAGCCCGATGGCACCGAGCGCGGCCATCGCGGCCGCCACGTACACGGTGACGAACAGCAGCCGCAGCAGCCCGTCGGCCAGTGAGACGGTGGCTCCGGACAGCAGGGTGACCGGTCCGACCGGGAACAGCACGGCGCCGGCCACCAGGGCCATGGCCGAGACGATGAACGTGGCGCTGAGCCCGAACGTCACGATCGCGCCGTACTTGACCGCGAGCAGCCGGGTCCGCCCGGCCGGCACGGTGAGCAGGTAACGCAGCGTGCCGTAGCCGGCCTCGCCGGCGACCGAGTCGCCCGCCACCACCGCGACCACGACCGGCAGGATGAGGACGAGCAGGGTACTGAGCGCGATGAAGGTGAGGAACACGCCGTTGCCCGCCAGCTGGTTGAAGAACGCCACCCCGGCCCCGTTGCCGCCTTGCGGATGAGGCGAGGCCAGGCGCAGGGCGATGCCGATGACCAGCGGGAACGCGGCGGTCACGGCGAGCAGCAGCAGGTTCCTCCGGCGCCGGAACACCAGCCGGAGCTCGGCGGTGAAAAATCTCAGGGAGGCCCGAACGGGCCGTGGTGCGAGCCCGGGCGCCACCGGCACGTCAGCTGCCGGCACGTCAGCTACTGGCACATCAGGCGCCGACATCGAAGCCCTCCCCGGTGAGGCCCACGAACAGGTCTTCCAGGCTCGGCGAGGTGACCGCGAAGCCGCGGACGCCGATCCCGGCGTGCACGAGCTCGGCGCAGACCTGCTCCGGCGACGCGTCGCCGAGCAAGGCGGACACCTGCGGCGCTTCCCCGGGCATTGCCTGCACGTCGGCATTCCCGGCCGCGTCGGCCGCGGTCGCCTGCGCGTCGGCCAGGCCCAGGCCGGTCAGCACCTTCGCGGCCGCCTCGGGGTCGGCGGTCTGCACCGTGACCCGGGCGGCTCCGGTCCGGCGCAGCTCGGGCAGCGAACCGGAGAACACCAGCCGGCCGGTCCGCATCACGCCTACGTGCGTGCAGATCTGCTCCACCTCGGCCAGCAGGTGCGAGGACACGAACACGGTGGTGCCGTCGGCGGCGATCTGCCTGATCAGCGCGCGTACCTCCCGGGTCCCCTGCGGGTCGAGCCCGTTGGTCGGCTCGTCCAGGATGATCAGCTCCCGGGGCCGCAGCAGGCCCGCGGCGATGGCCAGGCGCTGCTTCATGCCGAGCGAGTAGTGGCGGTACCGCTTCTTCGCCGCCGCGAGCAGGCCCACCCGGTCCAGGGCCGTCTCGATCCTGGCCCGCGCGGTGGCCGGGTCGGCGGTCCGGTCGGCCGCGTCGTACCGGGCCAGGTTGCCGGCGCCGGTCAGGAACGGGTAGAAGGCCGGTCCCTCGACCAGCGAGCCGACCCGGTGCAGGACCCGGGTGGCGCCGGCCGGCATCGGCACGTCCAGCAGCGTCGCGCTGCCGCTGGTCGGGTAGGCCAGGCCGAGCAGCATCCGGATCGTGGTGGTCTTGCCTGATCCGTTCGGCCCGAGAAAGCCGTAGACCGAGCCGTGCGGGACGGCCAGGTCGAGGTGGTCGACGGCCAGCTGGCCGCCGCGGAACCGCTTGGTCAGCCCGCTGGTCGCAATGGCGGTCAAGGTATCCCTGCGCCTAGTGGCCCGAGGCGGCCGCGTACAGGACGCTGGGCTCGACCGCGCCGGCGAACGTGCCGCCCTGGTCGGTCATCAGCACCGAGACCAGGCTGGTGCGCAGCAGCCGGCCGGTGCCCCAGGCGCCGTGCACCGGGGTGGCCGACGCGAGCAGGGCGTGCAGCACGGCGGAGCTGTCCCCGGCCGCCCCGGGCGAGGCCCCCGGCGACGGCGTGCCCGTGGTCAGCATGGACGACGGCAGCGTGAGCACGGTCAGCCAGCCGGATCCGATCGTGGCCACGTCGGGCGTGCCGTGGTTGCCGTCTCCGGTGCCGTGGCTGGCCAGGTTGACCTGGGTGACCTTCGCACCCGGCGGCGGGGTGAAGCTGAGGTCGGCGGGCGCCGGGGCCACGAAGCGGATGTCGGTGTACCCCACCTGGAAGGCGGGGCTGCTCGCGCCGCGGGCGAAGACCTGCAGCCGGAGCGGGACGCCGTTACGGCCGTCGATGTCGATCTGCACCTGGCCGACCAGCGACCGGGCATCCTTGGGCGCGAGGACCAGCGCGTAAGCGGCCTGGCCGGCCACCGTCACGGTGCTGTCCACCCGGACCGTGGTGGTCGGCCCGACCGCGGCCAGCACCTGCTGGGCCGCCTGCTGCGGCGTCAGCGGCTGCTCCGGGACGGCCTTGGCCGAATGGGCCGGGAGGGTGAACTTGGTGACCTTGTTCAGCGTGCTCTGCCACAGCCACGCGGTGCCGCCGTCCCTGATCACGTCGCTCTCGCTCAGCGGCTGCGGCACGGCCAGCCGGAAGTGCGCGGGGCTCGAGTACCGCACCTGGACCGTGTGCGACCCGGTGAGCAGCGAGGACAGCGAGGTGGGGTTCCCGGTGGCGGGCAGCGCGGGCAAGCCGAACGAGGCGGTCTGGAGCACCGTCCCGGTCAGCGGCGGGGTGGTGGAATCGGCCACCTCGGCGAGCAGCTGGGCCGGGCTGCGCGCGGGCAGCCCGGGAGCGGCCTGGGCCACCGAGATCAGCGACCCGGCCAGGACCCCGCCGGTGATGACCAGCGCGCCGGCCGGAACGGCCCACCGGGCCCGCCGGGACGACAACCTCGGAACCTGAACCATGACACCTCACTCGCTATCCCCGTTATCGGAGCGTACCCGCTCGACTTAGCTTTACCGTGCCGCACGGCGGCTGTGAGCACCCTGAGAGGCCGGCCACGGCACCGGCGCCAGACAGCCGCCTCACCGCCCCTTCTTGAGCAGGCCGAAGACCCCGCGCACGACGTCTTTCTGCAGCTTCTTGCCCTCTTTGGACTGCAGGAAGGCGGTCACCGCGGCCACGCCGCCCGCGACCGCGCCCGCGGCTTCCTTATGCTGGGCGGCCGCCTGCTTGTGCTCGGGGGCGGGAGCGGCGGCCTCGGCCGGCGGCGCCAGCCGGGCGGCCAGTATCTCCCGGGCGCTCTCGTTGTCCACCCGCTGGCCGTATCTGGCCCACAGCGAGGACGCCCTGGCCTTGCCCTCGACGTCGTCGGCCGGTCCCATCCGCGAGGCAGGCGGCGTCATCCGGGTGTGCACGACCGGTGTCGGCACCCCGGACTCGGACAGGATCGTCACCGCCGCCTCGCCGATGCCCATGCCGGTGAGCAGCGTCTCCAGGTCGTAGAACGCGGACTTCGGGAACGTCGAGACGGTGGCCCTGAGCGCCTTGGCGTCCTCCGGCGTGAACGCGCGCAGCGCGTGCTGGACGCGGTTGCCGAGCTGGCCGAGGATCTCGCTGGGCACGTCCTTGGGCGTCTGGGTGATGAAGTAGACGCCCACGCCCTTGGACCGGATCAGCCGGACGGTCTGCGCCACCGAGGTCAGGAACGCCTTGGTGGCCTCGTCGAACAGCAGGTGCGCCTCGTCGAAGAAGAACGCCAGCTTCGGCTTGTCTAGGTCACCCGCCTCGGGCAGTTCCTCGAACAGCTGCGCCAGCAGCCACATCAGCGCCGTGGAGAACAGCTTCGGCTTGTCCTGGACGGCCGGCAGCTCCAGGCAGGAGATGATCCCGCGGCCGTCCGGGGCGGTGCGCATCAGGTCATGGACGTCGAGCATCGGCTCGCCGAAGAACTCGTTGCCACCCCCGTCCTCCAGCCCGGTCAGCGACCGGAGCAGCACCCCGACCGTCGCGGACGACAGCCCGCCGATCCCGGCCAGCTCGGTCTTGCCGACGTCGGAGTTGAGGTAGCTGAGCAGCGCGCGCAGGTCGGACAGGTCGAGCAGGGGCAGCCCCTTGTGATCGGCGTAGTGGAACACCAGGGACAGCGACTGCTCCTGGGTTTCGTTGGCGCCGAGCACCTTGGCCAGCAGCTGCGGCCCGAAGTCCGAGACGGTGGCCCGGATCGGGATCCCCGGGCCGATGCCGCCGAGCGCGAAGAACTCCACCGGGAAGCCCCGGGCCTGGAACTGCACGCCGAGTTCGGCGGCGCGCTTGGCGGCCGCGCCGCCCACCTCGCCCGGCTCGGCGACGCCGGACAGGTCGCCCTTGACGTCGGCCACGAGGACCGGCACGCCGGCCGCGGACAGCTGCTCGGCGAGCCCCTGCAGCGTCTTGGTCTTGCCGGTGCCGGTGGCGCCGGCGATCAGGCCGTGCCGGTTGACCATCCGCAGCGGCAGCTTGACCGTCGCCGCCGGGACGACCGCACCATCGTGCACGCCGCGCCCGAGGTCAAGCGCGGCCCCGTCAACGGCGTACGCGGTCGCGATCGTCTGCGCGAAGTCGGCCATGCACGTCCCCCTGACCTCGGGTTTGCGAGCGCCCTAGACCGCGCAGCCTACGCCTGGAGCGGACAGCCTGCCAAGGTGACGGGTGCTCAGCGCGCGATCCCGGCCCCTGGGAATGCCGCCAGGACACCGACATGAGCGCCCCGCCCAGCGGCGAGTCGCCGATGTGCCAGCGGCCGCCGGTTGAGCGGACGATCGAATCGCCGATGGCCAGCCCGAGGCCGGCCCCGGAGCCGTGCTCGGTGGCCCGGTGGAACCGGTCGAACAGGCGCGGCCGGTCGGCCTCCGGGATGCCGGGCCCGCTGTCCTCCACGGTCAGGCTGACCCGGCTGCCCTGGGCGCGGACCTGGATCCGGACCTCGCCGTCCGGGCCGGCGTGACGGCAGGCGTTGTCGACCAGGACGCCGGCCAGCCGGTCGATCCACTCCGGCGGCGCGCTGATCAGCACGGCGCCGTCCGGGGTCTCCGCGCTGACCGCGGGGCCGACGGCGCGGAACCGGTCGGCGCAGGCCTGGGCCAGCGTGGCCAGGTCGACCGGCTCGTCGCCGGGCGGCGGCGGCCTGGAGTCGAACCTGGCCAGCCACAGCATGTCATCCACCAGCTGCCGCAGCCGCCGGTTCTCGCCCTGGATCCGGGTGAGCGCGTCGCGGTACTCGGTGGCCTCCCGCGGGGCGCTGAGGGCCACGTCGGCCTCCGCCCTGATCACGCTGAGCGGAGTGCGCAGCTCGTGCGAGGCGTCGGCGGTGAACTCGAGCTGGCGGCGGCGCGACTGCTCGACCGGGGCCAGCGCCCGCAGGCCCACCACCAGCGAGCCGAGGAACATCGCGAGCAGCAGGAACGGCCCGGCGATGATCTCGGCGTTCAGCAGCAGCCGCCGGGTGTGCGCGTCGCCGGCCAGGCTCTGGCCGGCGATCAGCCAGCCGCTGCCGTACCTGGTCATCTTCAGCCGGAACGGGCTCACCACGCCGAGGTTCGCGGTGAACGCGAACCCCTCGCGCGGGGCATGCGCGGCGAGCAGGGCCGACGGCAGCGCGGGCGCCCCGGGGCTGTGCCCGGTGACCGTCCCGCGGGCATTCGCCGACCACAGGAACACCGGCACGCCGTCGGCGTCGATGTCGCTGCCCGCCTCGGACGGCGAGTCAGCGGGGCCGGACCGGGCCACTCGCTGGCTGAGCGCCGCCGGATCGTGCCGCACCACCGTGAGGCGGCCGGCCAGCCGCTCGTCGTTCTGTTCGGTCAGGTGCTTGGCGACCACCAGGTTGAGCACGATCACGCCGACGATGTAGACGCCCGCGATGACCGCCGTCGCGACGGCGGCGACCTTGGCCGCGGGGCTGGCTCTCATCTGTGACAGCATCTGTCATAGGGGGGCGATCCGGTAGCCGACGCCGCGGACGGTCTCGATCCGCACGCCGGCGCCCGCGAGCTTGGAGCGCAGCCGGGCCAGGTGAACGTCGATGGTGTTCGAGCCGAACGCGTCGGCCTCGTTGTCCCAGACATGCTGGGCGATCGAGCGGCGGTCGGCGACGCCCGGCGAGCGCCGCATGAGAATCTCCAGGATGCCGAGTTCGGTGCCGGTCAGGGCGGGCCGCTGGCCCTGGATCAGCACCTCGCGCGCGGCCGGGTCGAACTCGACTTCCCCGATCTTCATCCGGGGCGACTGGCTGACCGGCGGCCTGCGCTGCAGCGCCCGGAGCCGGGCCAGCAGCTCGCCGAAGTCGAACGGCTTGACCAGGTAATCATCCGCGCCCGCGTCCAGGCCGGCGATCCGGTCCGCCGGGGTGTCCCGGGCGGTGAGCATCAGGACCGGGATGGCCGTGCCGCTGCGGCGGAGTTTCTGCACCAGGTCCAGGCCGGACAGCTTGGGCATGCGCCAGTCGAGCACGGCCACCTCGTACTGGTAGAAGCGCAGGTAGGAGGCGGCGGTCTCGCCGTCGGGCACCAGGTCCACGACGTAGCCCTGTTCCCGCAGCCCGCGCGCCAGGACCTCGCCCAGGCCTTCGTCGTCCTCCGCGACCAGCACCCTCACAGCTTCCGAATCTACCTGGGCGGGGGCGGCTTTAGCGCGAAACACGACGCCAGGCTGACCGCGGGATGAGCCGGAGGGCCAGGGCGAGGCCGCCCAGCGGCGCCGGGATCCACACGGCCGCCTTACCGCCGCGCAGCGCGGCCGCGGTGGCCGCGCCCACCTGCTCCGGCGTCGTGGCCAGCGGCGCCGGCGCCATGCCCGCCGTCATCCGGCCGGTGACGAACCCGGGCCGGACCAGGACCACGCGGACCCCGGTGCCGTGCAGCGAGTCCGTCAGCCCGCGGGCGAAGGCGTCCAGGCCGGCCTTGGCCGCCCCGTACACGAAGTTGGCCTTGCGCGGGCGGACCGCGGCGACCGAGGACAGCACCACGATGGTGCCGTGGCCCTGGGCGCGCATCCGGGCGGCGATGGCCAGCAGGCTGGTGACGTGGCCGGTGAAGTTGGTCTCGATCATCTCGGCGGCGCGCCGGACGTCGCGTTCGACCTCCTCCTGCGGGACCAGGATGCCGGCCGCCGAGACGACCATGTCCAGGGGCCCCTCGGCGAAGATGGCGTCCGCGAACGCCTGGTGGCCGCCGGTCTCGATCGCGTCGTAGGGCGCGGTCCGCACCCGGTACGGCAGCTCCTTGCCCGCCGCGGCCAGCCGCTGCTCGTCACGTCCGGCCAGGATGACCTCGGCGTCCGCGGGTGCGCCGAGCGCGCCGAGGATGGCCAGGCCGATCTCGCTGGTGCCGCCGAGCAGCATGATCCGGGGCGGGTGCCCAGACCCGTTCGGGAAAATATCCATTCGTCCACCCGTCATCTGTCGCTACAGGCCCGCCACGAACAGCGCCAGCCAGCTCAGCTTCGCAGACCAGCATCGGGACGTCCCTGGTCAGCATGTCCTCCACCGGCGCGGACGTCCGGCGGCCGGTGAGGAAGCCGAACCGGACCAGGGCCGCGGCGAGCGGCAGCGCGCTGGCCAGGTGCCAGGGCCTGGCGCCGGGGTGTTCCCCGGCCGCCCACGCCAGGTACGCCGCGATCATCAGGGCGCCCACCACGATCTGGCTCAGCCGCAGCGCCGCCGGCCGGTACCAGCGCATGACCGGCCGGTGCTTGATGGCCTCGGCGCCGAGGTTGGTCAGCTCGGTGTAGCGCTTGGCGATGGCCACGCCGAACGCGCCCAGGCTGCACACCAGCAGGAACCAGCCCGACGGCGGCACGTGCGTGGCCGCGGCCCCGCCGAGCACGCGCAGCAGGAAACCGGACGCCACGAAGAGCACCTCGACCACCGGGATGTGCTTGAGCACCCAGGAGTAGAGGAACGACAGGACCAGGTAGCCGCCCACACACGCGGTGAGCAGCGGCGCGGAGATCAGCACGCCGCCGGCCAGGCCGACCGCGGCGCACACCACGCCCAGCACGACCGCATGCCGCTTGGGCAGGTCGCCGGCCGCCACCGGCCGGTACCGCTTGCGCGGGTGGCGGCGGTCGCGCTCGGCGTCGGCCACGTCGTTGATGAAGTACACCGCGACCGAGGCGAAGCCGAAGGCGGCCGCGGCCACGAGGGCATAGACCAGGCCAGTCGCGGCCGCCCGAGCGTCGGGGCGGCCAGCGGCGCGGCGAAGACCAGCAGGTTCTTCGGCCACTGGCGCGGCCGGGCGGTGCGCAGCACCGCCACCGCCCAGCGCGGGCGGCGGGCGTGCCTGGGCCGCGCGGCCACCTTGGTTCGGTGGCGCTCGTCTGGGCGGTCACCGTGCGTAGACTACCGTGAAATCGCGGCTGTAGACCGAGTAGTACCGGTATGCGCTGCCCTGCTGGTCGGGCAGCAAGGCCCGCGGGGTCGGGTCCGCGGGATGGCCGTTCGCCTTGTAGTAGTCGAAGGACATCCACTCCGGGTTGATGTCCAGCTGCATGGCCTCGACCGCGCCGGCTCGCTTGAGCAGGTCGGCCAGCGTCCGCACGATAAGCCCGTTGCCGTACACGAAGATGATCCGGCCGCCCTTGGTGATGCCGATCCCGGAACGCCAGACGTAGTAGCCGCCGCCGAGGGTGGCGCCCCAGCTGGCCTGGACGTTCTGGTTCACCGTGGCCGGGACCTGCCCGTGATCGACGATGAGCCTGAGGTTCTGGCGGACACCCACGACGTTCGGCGTCATCCGCACTTCGCTGCCCCAGGTGCCGATCTTGATCGTGCCGTTGCGGTAGTAGACCACCGACGCGGCCCCGTTGACCAGGTTCCCCTTGCTGGCGCCGTTGAGGTAGAAGCCGCCGCCCGCCGAGTCCAGCTTGAACCCGCCGTTGAACGCGGCCAGCAGGCCGTTGCGCGCGCCCGGCGGGATCCACGTCGCGGCCTTCCAGTTGCCCGGGCCGGGGTCCTCGGCCCCGGGATGCAAATGGAAGCTGACCAGCCGCTGGTCCAGCGACACGATCCCGGCCACGTAGGAGGTGTGCACCTTGTCCGGGCGCAGGAAGGTGGCGAAGATGGCGGGCTCTTTGTTGACCGTCTCAAGCACGCGCCAGACGCCCTCGCCCGGCAGCGGCTGGGGGGCCGGCGAGGTCAGCTTCTCCGGAATGTTCGGCACGAATCCGTGCGTGCGCTTGTAATTCCTGGCCGTGGCGCCGGGCGGGGCGGCCAGGGAGAAGCCCGGCTTGCCGCCCACCTTGGGCGGCTGGTACGAGATCCACTCGCCGAAGGTCACCACCGGGCCCAGGTAGTGGTCCCTGGCCCATTCGGCCAGCTTGGAGGAGACCGAGCCGCCGCCGGGCGCGGTCAGCGCCTGCCCGACGGAGAAGGCGAGCCCAGCAGCAGAACACGGCGATGAGGACCAGGATGACCCGGACCGTGCGCAGGCGGAAGAACCGGCGGATCCGGCCGCGGCCTGCGCCGGCCCCCGCTCCGCCCGCCGTGGCCCGGCCCGTCGCCCGGCCAGGACGGGTCGCCGCCGCCGGGGAATCCTGGGCCCTCATCCGGCTGGTCCTGCTCAGGCCGGTAGCCCGGCCCGGGAGCGTAGGGCGGCTCGGGTCCGTAGCCTGGCCCGGAGCGTACGGCGGCCCGGGTCGTAGACCGCCGCCCGTCGGCCGGCGGTATCGGGCTCCGGGCGGTAGGGACCGGCTTCGTACCGCGGGGACTCGTACCGGTCTGACTCGCGCGGGCCTGGCCCGTACGACTCTGACCCGTCCGCCGGGGCATTTCGCCGGCCAGCGCGACGGGATGCCGGTCGTAGCACTCGCCTACCTCCTCGATGTACCTGCTCAAGTCCCCGCAGACGGTCTACCGGCTCAACATGAAGGAATGGTTACACGGCCGGGTTGCCCGAGATCCCCGGTAAATATCCTGACACAGCCGGGCGAGGACAATTGACATCCCGGGGCAAAGACGGCGTCGTGGCGGACCGCCGACGGCGGCACGACAGGTCCCGGCCGGGCGCCGCGCCCGAGGGCCTACCAGCGTCCCCACGGGAGCAGGGCGGTGACCGCGACCGCCGCGAACAGCAGCGTCAGGTACGCGATCGACAGGTGGAACAGGCGCATCGGCGCCGCGGTGGAGCCCGCCTGCCCGTCCGCGTCGGCCGCGGCCACCCGGGCGTTCAGCTGATGCGCCTCGACCACGAACCAGGCGCCGAGCGCGGCGGCGAAGACACCGTAGATCCAGCCCGCGTAGGGGACCAGGGCCAGCGTGGCCGCCACCATGGCGTAGGAGTACCAGAGGATCTTCCGCGCGACCGCGGCGGGCGACGCGACCACCGGCAGCATCGGCACGTTCGCCGCCGCGTAGTCCTTGCGGAACTTCATCGCCAGCGCCCAGAAATGCGGCGGCGTCCAGAGGAAGATGACCGCGAACAGCACCACGGCGGGCAGGCTCACCGTGCCGGTCACCGCGGCCCAGCCGACCAGCACGGGGAAGCAGCCCGCGGCGCCGCCGATCACGATGTTGGCCGGGCTGCGGCGCTTGAGCAGCAGCGTGTAGACGAAGATGTAGAACAGGATGGCCGCGTCGGCGAGCGCCGCCGACAGCCAGTTGGCCATCAGGCCGAGCAGCAGCGTGGCTCCGGCGCCGAGCGCGATGCCCCAGGCCAGGGCCTCCCACGGCTTGATGGTGCCGTGGCCGTTGACCACCAGCGGGCGCCGCGAGGTCCGCTTCATGACCGCGTTGATGTCGCGGTCGATGTAGCAGTTGATGGTGTTGGCGCTGCCCGCGGCCAGCGTGCCGCCGACCAGCGTGACCAGGACGAGCCGGATGGACGGCACGCCGCGCTGGGCGAGCAGCATGGCCGGGACCGTGGTGACCAGGAGCAGCTCGATGATGCGCGGCTTGGTCAGCGCCACCAGCGCGCGGACCACCACACTCGCCGTCCGGCGGCCGCCGGACGGCGTACAGGGCCGTGGCCGAGTGTCCCTGCCGCATCCGCGGAGACCGCCGCTGGAAAGGTCACTCGCCGCCCTCAGGCTTCGCCTTGTTCTCGTCGCTGCCGCCGGCGGCGGCCGGCGGCGGCCCGGGGACCGGGGTGAAGATCACCGGGCGCTCGATGGCGGGATTGCGGTGACCGGGCACCAGCTCCGGCTTGGTATACGTCACGTACAGCCAGGCGGCCACGACCACGAACAAGAGCATCGGGAACGCGAACGACAATATTGCCGCGCCGTAGGTCCACGCGCTGCTGTCGGCAGACGCCGCGATCAGACCGTGCACTCCGATCCCTCTTTCTCCTCGGCTTTCAGCGCTCAAAGACTGTAGAACAGCAGCCAGAACAGCACGGCTATGACGGCCAGATAGCTCCAGACCGTGGAAAATGCGCTCAGCGACGCCTGGAACCGCTGCACCAGGTAGGTGTCAGTGTACGTGGGGGGCTGCTCGACGAACGACAGGGCCGGGATATACCTGGACCTGGCGAGCAGCATCTCCAGCCACAGGAGAACCGAGAGCTGCACGACCAGGAAGATGGCGTAGAAACCGACGAATACGCTCGAGTACCCGGAACTGCCCGGCGGGAACGGCAGGTTGGCCAGCTGGTAGACCTGCAGCGCGACCGCCGCCAGGCCGAGGCCAAGCGCGATGAGCCCGCCGACCTGCCAGGTCGTCTTCTGCCCGGCTTTGATCCGCTGCAGCGCGAAATAGTGCACGCCGGCGCTCAGCGCCGCCAGGAGCATGATCGTGGTGCCCATCCACAGCGACGGGTGCACGAAGCCCGACCCCTGCCACCGCCCGCTCGAATTGAGCGAGCGCAGGTAGAAGTAGGCGAACGCGAAGGCGCCGAACAGGAAGGTCAGGCCGCCGATGGCCAGCCGCGAGCCGGTCCAGGTCGCGTTGAGCGCGGACTCGTGGTAGTAGCCCTCGTCCTCGGCCGCGAGCGCGACCTCCTGCGCCGATGGAGTCGGCGATGCCGTCATGTCCGTCATGGTTTAGCCTCCACTCCGCTCGCGTACGCGGCGCCGACGACGCCAGGCGGCGGATTCAGGTCGGCCACCGGGAGCGCGTTCGGAACGCCGTAGTCGTACGGGCCGGACAGGATCACCGGCACGTGCTTGAAGTTCTCCGGCGGCGGCGGCGTCGATACCTGCCATTCCAGGCTGCGCGACCGCCACGGGTTGCCGACCTCGCGTTCCCGCCAGAAGAGCATGGACATGACGAAGTTGATCAGGAAGATGAGGATCGAGCCGCCCAGGCAGAAGGCGGAGATCGACACCCAGTCGTTGAGGGTCTCCAGGTTGCGCGCGTACTCGAACACGCGGCGCGGCATGCCCATCAGGCCGAGCGCGAACAACGGCAGGAAGGTCGTGTTGAAGAAGATGAACATGGTCCAGAAGTGGAGCTTGCCCAGCTTCTCGTTCAGCTTGTAGCCCGTCATCTTCGGCAGCCAGTAGTAGATGCCGGACATGAACGCGAAGATCAGGCCGCCCATGATCGTGTAGTGGAAGTGCGCCATCACGAAGAAGGAGCCGTGCTCGGTCGTGTCCGCGGGCACGTCCGACAGGAACACGCCGCTGATGCCGCCGATCAGGAAGTTGAAGTAGAAGGCCAGCGCGAACAGCATCGGGATGGAGAACCGGATCTTCGCCTTCCAGAACGTCCCCATGCCGACCAGGTAGATGAAACCGGTCGGGATGGAGATGAGCTCGGTGGTCAGCATGAACAGCGGCCGCATGTCCGAGTTAATGCCGCTCATGAACAGGTGGTGCTGCCAGACGAAGAAGCTGAGAATACCCACGCCGAGCATCCCGGCGGCGGCGATCCGGTAGCCGAATAGCGGCTTGCGGCAGAACACCGCGACCACCTCGGAGATGACGCCGAACCCGGGCAGCGCCAGGATGTACACCTCCGGATGGCCGAAGAACCAGAACAGGTTCTGGTAAAGGAAGCTGGAACCGCCGAGCTGGTTGGTGAAGAACGCGGTCTCGAAGGTGCGGTCCATAAGACCCATGTAGCAGGCGCCCACGAGCACCGGCACCGCCAGGACCTGGAGGAACGAGACCGTGAACATCGACCACACGAACATGGGAAGCCGGCTCCACCGCATACCGGGCGCCCGGTAATTGATCACGGTGACGATCATGTTGAAGCCGGCCAGGATCATCGAGATGCCCATCAGGCCGAACGCGAAGTAATACGCGTCCATGCCCTGCCCAGCCTGGGTGGCCAGCGGCTCGTAGCCGGTCCAGCCGGTCGGGAACCCGCCGAACAAGATGGCGGACAGCAGGATTACGTAGGCGGCCGGGGTGAGCCAGAAGCCGAGCGCCTCGAGCCGCGGGAACGCGACCCGCTTCGACCCGATCAGCAGCGGGCCGAAGTACTGGCCGAACGGCCCGAGGATGACCGAGGACATCATCATCATCATCATCGTGCCGTGCTCGCCGACCACCATCAGGTACTGATTCGGCCCGAGGAGATGGTACGACGGCGACAGCAGCTCGCTCCTGATCGCCATCGCGAACAGGCCGCCGGTCAGGAAGTAGCCGATCATGCCGAACAGGTACTGGATGCCGACCACCTTGTGGTCGAGGGTGTACCTGAAGTACTTCGACAGGCCGACCTCGCCGCCGCCCCGCCGGATCTCGGCCAGCAGCGGCTTGCCGAGCATCAGCCGGCCCAGGTCGTTGAACACGCCGAGCCCGGCCAGCCAGCCGATGACGGCGAACGTGTAGCCGAGCAGGATCGGCACGTCGTTGGTGTCGGACAGCGCGTTCCTGGCGTAATCGCTGGACAGGAAGTTGCCGAGCCAGTGGCCGAGGAGGTAGCCGACCGCGGCTGCGATCACGCCGGTATGCACGCCCGGACGCAGCCACCATGGCCGCATGACCCCGCCGGGCCCGCCGACCTCGGGACCACTGCCCGCGGGCTCTGCTAGATCCGGATGTGTCTCGATGGCCATCCCGTCACCCCTTCGCCGAGGTCATGGCGGACATTACCTGCGCCGCTAGCCGCGGCGGGAAGCGCGTCACGGCGTCACCGGGTCCCCGGGCGGGTAGTAGTAGCCTGCGGCACCCGTAATGCCGTCTATCTTGGGCAGGTTGGCGCCGAGCTGCGGGATCACGGTGGGATCGTAGGTGAGCGCAAAGGGCGGCAGCGCGGCGAGCACCCCGATACTCTGCTCCTTCGCTCGCACGCCGCTCGCCCAGGACGCGAACGCGGACTGGCTCACCACGTGGCCGTAGTTGAACATGGCGCCGTGCCAGATGCCGCACAGCTCGTTGCACCGGACGGTGACGCTGCCGAGCGACTTCGGCGTGGCGAACGCCACGTTATCCACCTGCGGGTTGGCGTCGGCCTTCACGCCAAGCTGGTAGGCCCAGAAGCTGTGGATCACATCCAGCGAGGTCACGTGGAATGTCACCTCGGTATTCACCGGCAGCATCAGCTCGGTGCTTTCCATCCCGCCGAACTGGGGGTACCGGTACGTAAAGGTCCATTGCTGGCCGATCACCTGGACCTGCAGAACTTTGTTGCCGCCGGGAGTCCAGATTGCCGACGTCAGGCCGGCCGGCGTCCAGATGGGCGACGGACCTTCGCCGGCGCCCGCGCCGTTCGGCACGACGAGCTCGACGGTGCCGAAGACGAACAACCACAGCACGATCATCGTCGTGCCGACGATCCAGGTCGTCTGGACCTTGGTGTTGCCGTAGATCGGCTCGCCGTCGCTGTCGTCGCCGGGCCGGGCCCGCCAGACCACGATCGCGTAGATGAAATAGAGGAGGACGGCGATGACGACCGGCGCGGCGCTGATCGCCAGCACGGTGATGTCGAATTGCTGGTGCCTGGCCGCGTCGGACATGTCGCCCGGCGGCATGTGCGGGTACCAGACGAACCAGATGACCAGGGTCGCGGCGAGCGACAGGACGAACCAGATCACGAAGAGCCGCAGGCCGTGCCGCGGCTCGGCTTCCGCGGTTGGCGTCGTTGTCATGAGCTCACCACGTCCATGTTGCCCGTCATGTAGCCGACGGTCTGCATGGGACCGCCGTTACCGTCGATGAATCCACCGCCGCAGGGCACCAGGCACTGCCAGCGGAACACGCCGGCATGAGCCGGGGTCATGAAGCTGAACGTCTCCTTGGCGTACGCGCCGCCGGAAGTGGGGGTGCATGGCGACGTGCCGCAGAGGTTGTTCGCCGAGTTATTCGCGTTGGGCGAGGCGACCGGCACGTACAGGTTCATGGCCGGGATCGCGAACGTGTGCCCCACGTTGCAATCCGCCCATGAGTTGATGAGCGACACGGTTTGCGGCGACCCCAGGGCGGTGTTGTTCTTGCTGAACTGCTGGACGGTCACGGTGTTGCCGATGACGCCCCGCACCCCGCTGAAGAAGTTGTTCCGCAGCGGCGTGCAGCCGTCGTAGCCGTAGATGGTCATGTTGACCTTCGTGTTGGCCGGGACGGAGAACAACGTCGTGTGGATCCACTGCCTGGTCCCCGGGTCCTGCACGAAGTAGCTCACCCAGTCGGGCTTGCTCGCGGAGTTGTTCTGCGGATCTTCCTGCAGCATCACGTTGACCTGGCCACCGGAGGCGGCATAGTGGACGGTCGGCAGGGAGCTCTGCCCGCCGATGTAATAGAGGGCTACGAAGATCCCCAGCCCTACCACTACCAGGAAGGCAACGAGCAGAGACGCCGCCCGGGCTGCCACGGACACCGGATCACCACCTCGCTTCTAAACCCGCGGTACGAACGCGTGGTACGCGATCATGCACGTGCAATATCCAGCCGTGCGGACAGGGACAGGCCGGCACCTACGGGGTAGATACTCCAGTCACACGCGCCGCAAGGCAACACTTAGCGTCGCGAATGACGAAATTGTCATGCTCTGGCACGGTCTTGCGGTCCAGGCAGCACCACGTGACCAGCGGTGATGCGTCATCGCTCGGTGACTTGCAGGCCGGTGATCCGACGCCGGGACCGGATACGCAATCGTTTGCTTAGAGTGGCCCTCGTCACGCGCCGCGATTATGCCGCCTGGTGCGCGCTGGCGAACGAGATGACCTCGTATGATGGCGCCGGATCGGGTGTCCTGCGGCCGAGATCCTGGAGG
>CAWDBS010000060.1:0-199621 GCA_963800415.1 uncultured Actinomycetes bacterium | reverse complement strand
AGGCCCGACCCGTCGCCGGCGCCCCAGACCAGTCGCTCGCCGCCGCTGGGCATCAGCTTGCGGTGGCGGCCGGCCAGTGTCCCGTCCGGGGCGAAATGCAGCAGCGCGTTATAGAGCGTCGAGCTGGTCTGGTCACGCTCGGTGGCACCGACGCTCAGCCAGATCCCGAGCCGCCGGGCGGCCTTGGCCAGCGCGTCGCAGGCCGCGGAGTCAGCCACCACCGCCTGTTCGAGCAACCGGGCGTACAGCACAGTCGCGGTGGCATCCCATGGCCGGGTCCGCCAGACCCAGTCCGGGTAGCCGGGCACGAACGCCTTGGGGAACGCGACCAGCCGGGCGCCCCGGGAGGCGGCCTTCTCGGCGAGCGCGACCACCTTGCCGATCGTCGCGTCCCGGTCCAGGAACTCCGGCGCGGCCTGCACGGCCGCCACCGTCACCGGTGACATCGCTGATCCCCGGTGAGCTGGGCGAGGAAGCTGGCCAGCAGCTCGTTGACCGTGCCGGGCTGCTCCATGTTGATCATGTGGCCAGCGCCGCGGACCACGTGGTACCGGGCGCCCGGGATGCGGCGGGCGAGCACGGCAGACATCTCCTTGAAGCACGGCACGTCGTGTTCGCCCACCAGCACCAGGACCGGCATGGCCAGCTTCTCCAGGGTGTCGATCGGCGGCGGCCCGGCCTGCTTGTGCGGGTCGTGGCCGGTCCAGCGCCGCCCCGGGTAGCCGGCGATCATCTCCGCGAGCTGACCGGCGAGCCGCGGGTGCTGGCGGGCGGTAGCGAACAGCGGGTGCGCCAGCCAGGCCGCCCGGCCGGCCAGCAACCCGCGGTCCCGGGCCTGCCGGACCGCCGTGTCGGATGCCGCGGCCGAGCCGGGGTCCCACGGGACACCATCTAGCACCGAGTCCAGCAGCATCAGGCCGGCCATCCGGTCCGGGGCGGACAGCGCGGCCTGCGTCACGACCCGGCCGCCGAACGACAGCCCGGCCAGCACCGCCTTCCCGATACCGAGATGGTCCAGCAAGGCGAGCAGGTCACCGGCGTGGGTGTAGCGGACGGCTGGGTCGAACGGGCCGGAGGCGCCGAACCCGCGGGCGTCATACCGGACCACCCGGGACCGTGCCGCCAGATGCGCGGCCTGCGGATCCCACATCCGCATGTCCAGCCCGAACCCGTGGACCAGCACCACGGCCTGCCCGGTGCCGGTCACCTGGTAGGCCAGCTGGGCACCCGGCAGGGCCAGCACCCCCTGGATGCCGGCCGTCGCGCTGGCTTCCGGGCTGGCCTGGGCGGATGCGGTCATCACGGACGCGCCTGGCAGACGAGGCTGGACGGGGCCTGGGCGGCCCGGCAGAACTGGGTGAACCCCGGATCGGCCATGAACCGGGCGGGGAGGTTATCCGGCTTCGCTTCGTCGATGGCCATGTGGGGGGGCCTCCCGCGGTGCGGGCGGGTGCCGGGCGCACCCGCATACCGCATCGTGGCCCGCGGCCGCCGGCTGTCACATCGGTAAGCGGCCCGTATTCCGCGCGGTACCGGTTACGTACCCAGGCCGGCTGAATACGTAGCCAGCTCAGCCCGGCGCAACCCGGTCTTGGCGAGCAGTCGCTCCACGTGCTTCTCGACCGTGCGTGGCGACAAGAACATCGCCCCGGCGATCTCCTTGTTGCTCAGGCCCTGGGCGACCAGCCTGAGGACGTCGGCTTCACGTTCGGTCACGCCGAGCGCTCGCAGCCGGCCCGGCACTTGCGTCCCTCCAGCCCGCCGCCGCGGCACTGGCGCCCCGGCCTGGCGGAGCAGCCCGCGGCAGGCCGCCGCTACCAGCTCGTCACCGCGCGCCGCGAAGTAGTCTTCGGCTTCCCGCAGCCAGCCGACCGGCTCACCCCACCCGTCGGCCAGCGCCGCCTGCGCGGCAATCCGGCGGGCGTACTGCCGGTACCAGGCCACCAGCGGCCCCATCTCAGCGTCCGCGGCGGCGAACGCCGCCTCGGCCTGCTCTCGCTGGCCGCGCCGGCCGACCAGGACCGCGTTGGCATACCTGAGCAGGGAGCCGACTACCAGGTGCCGGGTGCCGTGCGCGGCCCGCACCCGGGCCGCGGCGCTGGCCGCGTCCTGCTCCAGCAGGGCACCCAGCAGCGGCCACAACCCGAGGAACGGCGGCGCGATCGTCGCCGGGGAACTCAGCAGCAGCCCGGCCCCGGCCGTCATCCGCTCGTGCGCCTCGTTGAGCCGCTCGGCCAGCAGTGCGAACGTAGCCCGGCAGTGGCCCTCGGCGCAGCCGAGCACATCCGGGTCGCCCGGAGCGAGCGCGATAGCCTCGGCGATCTTGGCCTCCATGTCCTGCTGATCACCGCGGATCGCGTGCGCGGTGGCCTGGAAGATCAGCGCCATTGGCAAAGTCGCCAGCCGGAACCGGCGCGAGGCCTCCGCCGACCGCCCGGCGGCCTCCAGCGCCTCACCGGCCCGGAACTGCTTGTTCAGCCCGGCGGCGATCTGCAGGTCCAGCGTCGCGGTCAGCGCCAGCGCGCCCTCTGCCGCCGCTAGCTCGCGCGCCTGCTCGAGCCGGGCCGTGCTCTCGGTGCGCAACTGGTCGATAGTGCCAAGCTCGTGCAGCGCCCGTGCATGCCACAGCCGCAGCCCGTGCGGGCCCGCAACGGTCGCGGCACGGGTGAATGCCCGCTCCGCCGCGTCGAGGTCGCTTTGCCGGGCGACCCTGCCGATCACCTCCAGCGCCTCACACGCCACCTCCGCCAGCTCGCCGCCCGCGGCCGCGGCCAGCGCGGCGCGGGCCAGTTCGCCCGCCCGGCCCAGCTCTCCCCGGCCGACCGCGACCTGGGCCGCGCACGCGTCCACCTGCGCGGTATCGGCACCGGCTGACCGGCGGGCGATCTCGACACTCGCGGCAGCCTCCGCCCACCGCCCGCCGGCGATCGCCGCACGGGCGATCCCCAGATGCAAGGCCGCTACCCGGGCGGACCCGGGCTGGCCGCCGAACCGGGCCAACAGCGCCTTACCCATCTCGATCGCCCGGTCCACCTGGCCGGACAACGCGAAGACCTCGGTCAGCGCCTCGCCCACCGGGCCGCCCAGCGCCGGGTCATCCGGGCCGATCAAAGCGCCTGCCCGGGTAAGGGTCTGCTCGGCGCTGGCCAGCGCCCCCACGGCCAGGTCACGACGGCCGGCCTTGAGCAGCAGCGCGCCGGCCCGCGCCGTGTTTCCCGAGACGCCGGCGAGTTCAGCGGCGAGCACGCACCATGTCCCGGGCAAGCCGGGATGCGCGGCTTCGGCCGCGGCCAGGGCCTGGCCGGCCAGCAGCGCCCGTTCTGGCGGCAGCAGGCCGACGAGCACCGCCTCATGCGTGAGCGCATGCCGGAACCGGAAACCATCCCGGTCCGCCGCGACCAGCTGCAAGCCCACCGCCTGCCGCAGTGCCGCCGCCACGGCGGCGTCCGGCATGCCGGTCACCGGGCCGAGGACCCGCCAGTCGAACCTGCGGCCGAGCACCGCAGCCGCGTCGATCACCCGGCGGGAACTGGCGGCCAGCCCGTCAAGCCGCCGCCGCACCGCGTCGGCGAACGTGCCGGGCACCCCGGCCCCGGCCAGGCCGGACACATGCCAGTGGCCGTCCCGCTCGGCCAGCGACCCGTCACCGATCAGGCCGGCCAAGACCTCCTCGACCAGGAACGGCAGACCCTCCGCCCGTTCTGCGACCAGTGAACGGACTAGATCCGGCAGCTGGCTGGCTCCGACGCACGCCAGCGCCATGCGATCGGCCGCCGCCGCATCCAGCCGGCTCAGCGGCAGCACCACCGCTGAGCCGCGGGCCTCAAGCACGCTGGCCAGCCCAGCCGCCGCGGCGCCTTCCTCATCACGCAGCGTGCCCACGCACAGAACCCGCTCCGCTGCCGAGTTGTCGGCCAGGTACTCCAGCAACGCCAGCGTCTCCCGGTCCGCCCAGTGCAAGTCCTCCAGGACCAGCAGGCACCCAGCCTCCCCGGACAGCGCACGCAGCAGCCGCAGCACCGCCTCCCCCAAGAACACCAGCGATTCATCGCCTACCCTCTGCCGCGGCTGCCGCCACTCCGGAACCAGCCGACCCAGCGCCGGCCGGAACGGATCCAGCTCCGGGCCGTCGGGCAGGCGGCCCGCCCGCCCTGCCGAGGCCAGCGCCTCGGCAAACGGCCGGAACGGCGTCGGCACATCGCTGGCCACCGCCCGGCCGGTCAGCACGACGAGCCCGAGTGCTTCGGCCGCCCGCGCCGCCTCGCGGACCAGCCGCGACTTGCCGATCCCCGCCTCGCCAGTGATCAGCACCACGCCGCCGCGTCCTGCTCCAGCTGCGGCCAGCGCAGCCTCCAAGTGACGGACCTCCTCAGCCCGCCCCACCAGCACCGGGCACAGCACCTGCCGCACGCCACCAGTATCGGACAGCACCACAGACAAGGGCCAGGGTCCATCTGCCTGATCACACATACGCCCGCGTGATCCCCCGGCATCCAGTCCCTGCCCACATCAGCGCCCGGGCCGACCGGAATACCAGCAGCAAGCCAGGGTGGACCGACTCGTAACACAAGAGCAACCCGGAATGGCTGATCTGCGCCTTGCCGACGACACCGGTCTTATCTCAACCAGCAGCGCGTATTCGGCAGCTCGGTTCGCTCACACTCTGGAACGTCGGTCGCGCTACGTAATAATCGCTGGCCGCGGCCGTCGCGCGAGATCCGCCGTTAGGTGCGGCCGAACCTTTGCGGCCTCACGGCGCGCGGCGGTCGCCGATCGGGCCGATCTGCGCTCTTGCTCGCGCGCTCATGCCGATGACGGAGTGCTTAGCGTCCGGCCGTCCGAGGCCGCACAGCGGCACCTACCGATCGCTGCGCCGTCGCGGTCGAGTTCGCCGCAGAGACAGGCCTGTTCACTCGAGTCCTGCGAGGCTGCGCCGGGTTGGCTGTTGCCTTTGAGCCCGACGGACGGAGGCAGCATGCGCGCGCGGCGCGGTCACCAGCGCGCAGGTCTTTGACGGCCGGCCAGGATACCCGGGCCGCGGGCCGTCCGGGATCTCTGCGGGCAGCTGCGACCCTGCCTGGCGGGCAGTCCGGCCACCCGTATCACGTACCTGACTCGAGCGTGAGCCCATCCGCGCGCCCGGCGGTCCGGCCGCCGGTGCATCACCGCCGCAGCCTGCGTGGTGACCGGTCCGTGGCTTCCGGATCCGCGAACAGTGCGCTGAGATCGTCATCGGCGCCGGTCGATCCGGTCGCACGCGGCCGGCACCTGGCTGGCACGGAGCCTGCCGCGGACGAAAGGCCCGCCGTCAGAACGCGGTGCTTGCCAGCCAGCCAGCCACCACGGCGCTGTCCCCGTAAACGGTCACTGCCGGATCGGAAACCAGCCTTCGCCGCATCAGCACGAGCAGCAAGCTGGCGGCCGGGCCGGCAAGGGCGGCATCGCCCCTGCCGTGACCCGGCTCCACGGCCAGACCGCCCGCGTCGTGCCGGACCAGCCACTCGCCGCGGCCGCCAAGTCTGTCATCGGCTGCGTGTATGTGCAGGCCGGCACCGGCGGTCAGCGCCTTAGCCCGCTCGCCGGAGTTGCCGAGCCCGCCGGCCAGGAGCATCAGCCATTCGTCGATGGCATCGGCAGCTATCTCCGCTTCAATGACTGGCTCGGGCTCGGCACCCGCGGCGAGCTCGGCGTCGGCCCGGTGCACCAGCGTCTCGTGCGCCATCCGGCGCATCCAGAAACCGGCAGGCACCGGCCCGGTGAACGACCAGACCAGATCACTGCCCGCGTCCCGCGCAGCGCCGACGATCCGCGCCGCGCCGGCACGCAGCCACGCGCACTGCCCGGCGCGATCATCGGGCAGCTTGCCGTCCGGTACCTCCCGGAACGCAATGAACACGTCAGACCTCGTACGCGTGATCTCGGCGGCCCACCGGTGCGCCCTGCCAACGTGCGTGACAAGCTGACGCAGCGCCCATTCCGGGCAGGCGGGGATCGGCAGGCTCTGATCATACTCAGCCAAGATCTCCGCCAGCCCTGCTGTGCTTGCCTCGATCTCGGCGACGTACCGGTCGGCATCGAGCTGCGCCATGGCGCTCCTTCCCGGTGATCTGCGGCGGCTAGCCTAGCCACGCCCTGACTGTAAGCCTGCCCAGGCTCCGCAGGGTCCGCGCGCTGGCTGATGAGCAGGGCGCTCGCCCGCGCTCGCCCGCGCTCACCAGGCGGCAGCCAGCCTGACCCATTACCCGCACTACCAGCACAGCGGCAACTGCCTGAATGCTGGGTAACCAGGGGTTCCCGGCTCCCGCACCGTCCTCATCTGCCACTGACGGCGTGCGCTGTGACGGTCGGCCTAATAATGATTGCCTCATACGTTGCACGCCGGCCTGCGGGTGAGCAATCTCGACCCGTCACTCGCGTTCTACCGCGCCGTCGGCTACACGGTCTCCGGGACCGTCGAGGGGACACCGTTCGGTAACCTGACCATGCTGCAGCTGCCGGGCGATCCCTTCGTCACCATCGAGCTGGTCCGCAACCCGGCGAAAGGCAAAGTAGAACTCGGCACCGGTATCAATCATCTCGTCATCCAGTTTGAGTCACTGGATGCCGCCCTCGCCGATCTTGCCGTTAAGGGCATTGCAGCCGATTCGCCCGCCGACCCCGACCACACGGACCGACCGCGGACCAGCTGGATCACCGACCCCGACGGTTATCGGATCGAACTGGTCCAGTGGCCGGCCGGCCACGCCGACGGCATCACCAAGGCCGACTTCCCCGAGCCCACGGACCCCGCTCGCATGCCAGCCGCTCATTGACGCCGCCCTGCTCCTGGAGCATGACGGCTAGCCAGCTGGAAATAAGAGGTGGCTCGGCGTCAGTCATGACCTAAGTCTCGTGCGATGCGGCCTGCCAGCGGCCTGCGATCGAACATCCTCATTTCCCAGAATCGTTATGGCAACTCGCTTTCAGGAAGAGCGGTTACGTATGGTGACAGCCGCTGGTGGCCACCGTCGCGCGAGATCCGCCGTTACGAGCGGCGTCCGGGAGTGGCGGTATGAGCTGCGACCGGTCGCAGTTGAGAAGATCTGTTCACAGCCTTGTGAGCCTTTTCGAGGCTGTCACCCACTGCGGCAACGGATCGGCAGGACTCGGTCAAACCGGATTCGCAGCCGCATCACCCACCGCCACTTCGCTATCTTCCGGTCCTGCTCGAAGCCGAACTCCTCGAACAGGTCGGCCGGGCCAGTATGGAAATAGGCGCCGCGTTGCGGGGCGCGCCCCTCGACTTGCTCGGGGTAGGCCTCGACGAGCCCACCTCCAGCATCGTGGATGGCGGCCAGCGCGGCGCCGAGAGCCGCCCGCGCAACCCCACTGCGCCGGTGCCCGCTTCCAGCGAAGATGCAACCGATCCGCCAGTCGGGCATCTCGCCCAGGCCCTTGGCATAGGCTTTCGGGTTCTTGATGTTCGGTAGCTCGACCGGCGGCCCGTACAGGCACCAGCCGACGCATTCATCGCCGTCGTAAACGAGAATCTGGTGCACCGTTCCGTTGCGAACGTGGGCTTGCTTTGCCAGACGGTTCCCAGAAACGGTATGGCCCTTGCCGACGCCCTCTGGGTGGAAACCCATGCACCAGCAGCCGCCCCAGACCCCGTTGTTAGCCTCCACCAGACGGGCAAAGTCGTCCCAGGTGTCAGGACTGAGCGGCCGCGTCACATAGGGGCTGACCGGCGTCATCCATTCATTATGTCCAGCAGCAGCCTCGCAATGGCGACCGGCCCCGTTTTGCGGGCGCACATGCGACCGTGGCTGGCGTCGGAGTAAAGCCGCTATATCACCTAATCTGCATCGCTGTCCCCCGGCGAGAAGGCGACGCCCAGCGCACGCCGAATCGGCAGGTCGCTCACGTTCTGGAACGCCGGTCGCACTGCGTGACGATCGCTGGTTGCGGCTCTCGCTGCGAGATCCGCCGATCTGGACGGGGCTGAAGGTCCCGTTACTGATCGTCCGTGCCACACCGAACAGGCTGTTCTGTGGCTTCCTGGGGTGCGGCGGGTATGCGCGGTTGATGGCGTTCGCCTTCGGGCGCGGCTGGCTGGGCTCCGGGGGTCGGCCTGTGGTTCTGGAGGGTTTCCTGGACCCGCCGTGCGGCGGGGGCGCCGATGCGCTGGTAGATCGTAAGTGCCTGCTGCAAATGCACGGCGGCTTCGCTGGGGTTGCCGTCTTGCAGCTTGGTTTGACCGAGTCCTTCCAGGGCGTGTGCTTCCTCCAGGGGCGCGCTGAGGTCGCGGGCGATGGCCAGCGCCTGGGCGTGGTACTCGTGGGCCTGGCTGGTGGCCGAGGTGCGCAAGGAAAGGTCGCCGAGGCGGTTCAGTGCCTCGGCCTGGCCGAGCCGGTTGCCGAATTCGCGGTACCGTGCCAGGGCCTGCTGGTGGCTGGCGGCAGCGGCTGGGTAGTCCCCGGTCTGCTGCTGCGCGATCCCCAGGTCGTTGAGGGCGTTGGCCTGGCCTTGCAGGTTGCCGAGGGCGCCGAACAGCGCCAGCGCCTGCTGGTGGCTGGCGGCGGCGGCCGGGTAATTTCCGGTTTCCTGCTGCACGATGCCGAGGCAGTTGAGGGCCTCGGCCTGGCCTTCCAGGTCGCCGAGGTCACTAAACAGCGCCAGGGCCTGCTGCTGGCTGGCGGCGGCGGCTGGGTAGTCCCCGGTCAGCTGCTGCATCAGGCCCAGGTGGATGAGGGTGTCGGCCTCGACGAAGCGGTCGCTGGCGGCGCGGGCTAGCGCCAGCGCCTGCTGAGTGCTGGCGGCGGCGGCCGGGTAGTCCCCGGTCAGCACGCGAAGATAGCCGAGCTGGTTGAGGGCGTGGGCCTGGCCGGGCACGTCACCCGCGTCACCGTAGAGCGCCACTGCCCGGGTCAAGGTGGCGGCCGCGACCGGGTAGCTGCCGGTTTCTGCCTGCAAGACGCCCAGTTCGGTGAGCGTGTCGGCCTCGCCGAGCCGGTCGCCAGCCTGCCGCGCCGCGATGAGGGCGCTCCCGTGGAGGGCGGCTGACTGGTCCCAGTAACCACGGGCGGTCAGGAAGCCGCTGATCGCCGCGGGTATCGCGATGGCATGACGGGAACGTGCGCGGTCGGCGGAGTACTCCACGGCGGCGTGCAGGTTCGCACGCTCGGCATCCAGCCAGGCGGCCGCCTGCCCGAGGTTGGACACGTCGGGAGCCTGGGCCGGTGGGCGGCCGGGCGGCTGGAGGCGGGCGGCGGGCGGCGTGGCGAAGTGCCGGCCGGCGGCCAGGGCGGTGTGCAGGTAGTAGTCCAGCAACCGGCCCGTGGCGGTGTCTGATTCGGCCGGGTTGTCTGCGGCGGCCAGGGCGCGGGCGTGCTCGCGGAGCAGGTCGTGCAGCTGGTAGCGGCCGGCTGCGGGCTCGGTGAGCAGGTGCTGGTCATACAGGCCCTCAAGGCTGCGGCGGGCGGAGTCCAGGGTGGTGCCGTCGAGCGCGGCGGCGGCGTAGGCGTCGATGCCGGGGCCCGGGAGCAGGCCGAGCCGGCGGAACAGCCGCTGCTGCGCCGCGGTGAGGTCGGTGTAGGACAGGGCGAACGCGGCGCCGACCGACACGTCCTCGGCGTGCATGAGGGCCAGCCGGTCGCGGGCCGCCGCTACGTCGGCGGCGAGTTCTGCGGGCTTCCAGGCCAGGTGGTGCCGCAGCTGGCTGGCGAGCATCCCGATCGCCAGCGGCAGATAGCCGCATAGCCGGGTGAGCTCGCCTACTGCGGCATCGCTGGCCCGCACTCCGGGCCGGGCGGCCAGCCGGGCCAGCAGCGCCGCCGCCTCGCCGGGCGGCAGGACATCGAGGCTGACCACCGTGGCGTCCTGCAGTGCCATCAGCCGACGGCGGCTGGTGACCAGCACCAGGCTGCCCGCCGTTCCTGGCAGCAGCGGCCGGACCTGCCGATGGCTGGCGGCGTCATCGAGCAGCAGCAAGATCTTCTTGCCCGCTACCTGGCCCCGCCACCTGGCCGCCCGGGCCTCCACGCCGGGCGGGATCTGCTGCGGGGCTAGCCCGGCGGTCAGTAGCAGGCTGCCCAGCGCATCGGCCGGGTCGACCGGCCGCTGGCCGGGGGTATGGGCGTGCAGCGGCAGGAAGAACTGCCCATCGGGAAAATCTGGAGCGAGCCGGTGCGCCGCGTGCACCGCGAAGGTGGTCTTGCCGATTCCGGCCATCCCGTCGATCGCGTGAATGCTCACCACCCCGCCGTCCGCAGCCGTCGGGATCAGGGCCTCCAGCAGCCGTGCCAGCTCCCGCTCGCGGCCGGTGAAGTTGGCGGTATCACGCGGCAGGGTCCTGGTGGCCGCCGCGGCGGCGGCTCCCGGCGCCTGCCCTGGCACGGCCGCCAGTACCTCCGCGGCCGAGGCGCGGCCGCGGGCTGCCGCGACGAACAGCGCGCGGGTGGGCTCGGCCAGGTCCAGCGCGTCGGCCAGCAAGACGGCGGTGTCTTTGCGGGCGGTGCGGTGGATGCCGCGTTCCAGGTCACTGACCGACCGCGGGGAAAGGCCGGCCGCTTGGGCCAGCTCCTCCTGAGTCAGCCGGGCCTCGGTCCGCAGCTGCCGCAGTACCCCCGCGAACTCCAGTCCAGGCTGTTCCGCCACCGCCCCCCACCCCTCAAAACCCGTCCGCGGCCACCGGCCGGGCACTGGCAGGACCTACGTCCAAAAGCTTACGCAGGCCTGTTCGCCGCAGCCATCCCGCCAGCACCGGCCAACCAGGCCGCACCGGCGTCCGGCCCGCCGCAGTCGGCCTGGCTCAGCGAGTTCCGTGCCACATTGGTCCGCGCTCGGCGGCCGCCGCCGTCGCGGCCTCCAGGCGGGCCGACCGATTCATGTGGGTTTTGTGTGGGCCATCGCGTGTGGCGAACCCGCTGGCCAGCCGTGATGGTAGAACCAGCCGCGATACCAGCCCGGCTGAGCCAGCAGCTGCCGGTATCAGGCACGCAACCAGCTAAGACCCGGCCACGCCACCGATCAGACCACGATACGCACGGTATTCCGGCACGCCCGGGGGCAGACCCGGGCCGCAAGCTGACGCGTATGCGCCAGAAGACGGCATCCTCCGCCTCGGGCGCGCGATCGGTACCGGCAACGCCACCATTACCACCCAAGGAGGCACCATGGACCGGCAGACCTGGCTCGACCAGCGGCGCGCAGCAGTCCTGGCCAGTTATGACCAGGAGGCGCCCGTCTACGACGACCACGGCTACCCCAACGAGCCGCAACAACGCTGGGTGGCGCGACTGCTGCGCACCTGCCCAGCGGCCGCCAAGATCTTGGATGTGCCCTGCGGGACAGGCAGGTACTTCTCGATGGTGGCCGCGGCCGGGCACCGCGTCGTCGGCGCCGACCAATCAGCGGGCATGCTGGCTCAGGCCCGGGCACGCGGCATCGCGATCGCCCTCGACCACGTCCGGCTCCAAAAACTGCCCTACACCAGCGAGTTCGACGCCGTCCTGACGATCGACGCGATGGAGAACGTCCCGCCCGAAGACTGGCCGCTGGTGCTGGCGAACCTGCATCGCGCGGCGCGCCCGGGCGGCCTGCTTTACCTGACCGTCGAGGAGGTGGACGAGCCGGTGATCGAGAAGGCATTCACGACGCTGACCCGGCGCGGACTGCCGGCCGTGCGCGGCGAAGTCATCGACGGCAATGTCGCCGGCTACCACTACTACCCCGGTCGCGGCCGGGTAACAGGCTGGCTCAACGGGGCGGGACTGCAGATACTCGACGAGGGCTTCAACCAGGAAGACAGCTGGGGCTACCGCCACTTCCTGCTCCAGAAGCCAGGAAGTAGCGCATCCCCATCAAGTGCGCCAATTCGCCCCGGCGGCCGGTGAAGCTGGAGTGATCGCATTTGCAGGGTCGTTAGCCGCAGCCTGGACGGCTCCCGGCGGCTGGCCGTGCCGCCAGGAACATCTGCGGCTTGCCCGCGTCCGCGGGCGGCAGCCATCAACATTGCACGCTGCCAGGCTAGGCGCAGTGCGTGGCCAGCAGCCAGGCCGTGTACGAATTGCACCCGGCCGTCGGCGACTGCCCGACCTGGACACGTCTCACCCCACCCGCGCATGGCGGCGACGTAACCGCGATTCTACGGGCCGCTCGATTTATGTGGATCCTCGTGTGAGCCGTCGCGTGTGGTCAACCAGCGGCCGGCAGTGATCATGGAGCCAGCCGTGATACCGGCACCGATAACCAACTGGGCGGCAGGGGCGGGAGACTGTCACGCGGGTGCCCGCTCCATCCGTCCCGGTCGCGCCCGTGCTGCTGCAGTTCAACGTCACGAATTTCACCGGCCCGTGGAGCGTCACGGTCGACGGGTACACGACAAACGCCGCCGCTGGCCAGGCCAGCGTCTCTGTCAACGCCTGGGACATCACGACACACAATTGGACCCTGCAGGCCGGCGCTGGGGGCCACCAGGACCGGCTGTTCATCCAGCGCACCGAGAGCATCCCTGCCGCCGGCGGGTTCACGATCCCCCTCCTCCCGGCCGCGATCGTCTACGCGCCGCCAGCGGACTCGGAAAACAAGAGCACCGCCACCTACGCCCAGGGCAACACAGTCGGAACCTCGATCACCTACGACTTCAGTACCGATCACAATCAGACGGTCGAGCCGGTGTTCGCCGACGGACCCGCGTTCCGTGCGTTCCTCGGCGTCGCGGCGGCGGCGCTCGGCGGGGCCGACGCGGCCGGAACCGCGGCCGGCACGCTCGACGCGGCCGCCGCGAAGGACGTCACTGCCGTGCTCGGGCTGATCCCCACCGACCAGATCCTCGAGACGGAGGGGCTCACGACCGACAACTCGTGTACGTGCCCGCCCCTCCAGCCCAAGCGCGACTGACCGCGCGCGTCAGCCATCCCGAGAGTCCGCCGGTCAGGCTAGGCCCGCACCAAGCGCAGCCAGATGCCTGACCGGCGGACGCCGAGACAGCTAGTAAAACTGCTGGTGGGGCGGGTGGGGCTCGAACGCACGACCGGCGGATTATGAGAAGCACGCCCCGGCGCTCCGGACGCGCTACCTGCACGGATACCACCGAGTCGTGCCGCCTATGGCGCTGATTGCACCGTTTGCACGGGTGGCTCGGTCCACGAACCGGTCCACGCCCTACCAGGGCGATCACCGGATGCCAGCTACAGACCGTTACCGCCGACAAGGGCTGATATGCCAGGGCTACGGCAGGCGGGCGACGTGGTCGATCTGGACAACCTGCCCTTCTTCATCAATCGCGTAGAAGACGCGGTACCGCCCGGCCCGCAGGCGCCGCAGATCCGGCGACCCGTAAGGGAACGACTCCGGCGGCCGCGGCTCATCGGCGAGTTGGCTAACAGCGTCCCAGAGCACAGCGACACCGACGGGATCGTCGCCAAGGAAGCCCGCCGTCTGGTCCAGCGCCTGAATCTCCCAGTTGACCTGATAGCTCACCGGGACGGCAGGCCTAGGCGGCGCCCCGCTTCCTCATGCGACACGTAGCGGATCGCCCCGGCCTCACAGCGGGCCAGGTACCTGTCCCTGGCAGCGTCGAACTCCTCGTTGACCTGCTGCTCTTGCATCGCCTGGCGCAGCTGCCGGTACTCCTCGATCGGCACGACCACCGCTACCACCTGGCCGCTATGACGAATCACGTCGTGGGTGTCGCCGACGGGCAGTTCGCTCATGAGGGCCATGGTAACGGGATGGACCGACAGCAGGACGTCACAACACGGCGGTGTTCCACGATCAAGGTAGAGGCGAAGGCTCAACTCCCGCTGAGCTGGGAACCGGTGAGCGGATTCGAACCGATGGCCTGCCGTTTACAAGAAGCACGGCCTCGTGCATCATGCGCGCTAGCTGCACAGATGACACGGGTCATCGCACAAACGGCACTCGCGGCGCTGGGATTATCTGACGCGCCGGTCCGCGCCGATACCCCTCCCGTGCCGACATCCTGTTACTGTGCGTAACGTCGCTGAGAGCGCCCTGCCCATCCCGCCAGTGGCCTGGCCGTCAGGGGCCGAGGTTTACAGACGGCCGTCATACTTGCCTTAGGCGACGGCTGGACGTCAGGGCGTGTTCGCCGGGTGCCCGCGCTTTTGCAGCTCGCGGGTCAGGGTCAGGATGCGTTGTTGCAGGTCGTTGAGCGGGCGGTCGGCCGCTGCCGTATCACGGGGCTCGGGCTGGCTGGTTGCGGCTGCTGCGGTCCTGGCTGCGGCTTGCCGCACGAGGGTGTCGCGCGGGGGGGCGGGTCGTGGCGTGCTGCGGGTCAGGAGTTCCCCGAGATGGCTGGCCTGGGCCACCCGCAGACCCGGGTACTGCGGGCCCAGCCTGGCCCGCCTGGGCCGCCTCGTTTCGGCCAGCGGCCGCTCGCGCAGCGCCTGGGGGCAGAACCGCAGCAGGATCGTCTTGATGACCGAGGTGTGATCGAACACGGTGCTGGAGACGGTGCGCGGCTCCACCCACGGTGAGACGATGATCGCTGGCACCCGCACGCCGTAACGGCCGAACATGCCGGGATCGTCGTCGGCGGCCTCGGGCGGCGGGACGTGATCGTAGAAGCCGCCGTTCTCGTCGTAGACGATGACCAGCAGCGAACGGTCCCACAGGGGGCTCGAGGCTAGCGCGTCGTAGGTGGCGAGCACGAGATCCTGGCCGTCTGTGACGTCGGCCGGCGGGTGGTCGTCGTTGACCGGGAAGCCGAGCGGGTTGAAGTTGGTGAACGCCGGGTCGATCCAGGACACCGCCTGCAGCGTGCCCGCCGCGGCGTCGTCCAGGAAGCTGGGCAGCTTCTGGTTGCAGGTGAGGTCCAGAACGGCCCGCCACGGCAGGCCGGTCTTGCTGAAGTAGCCGAACCGGTCGTGGTGCCCGAGCCGGTAGCGGGCGTCGGCTAGGCGCAGCGTCCCGGGATCGAAGGAGTACCAGCGCCACGGCACGCCGGCAGCGTCGAGGTGGCGGACGAATGACGGCTGGTGGTACAGGGGCGGCACATGCGCGGGCCGGTCATCCCGGCTTCCGGCGGCCACCCCGCACAGTGCGTACAGGCGGTTCGGCAGCGTGGCGCCGGCCACGGAGCTGAACCAGCGGTCACAGACCCCGAACTCCCCGGCCAGGTGATCGTAGACGGGCACGTCGGCGCCGTCGTAGTAGCCCATCACGCAGCCCGGGTCGCCGTCGTCATCCCCGCGCCCGGCCAGGGTCGCGGCCGCGCTGGCCACGAAACCGCCCATGCTCCCGCCGGCGATCTGCCGGTCGATCGCGGCCGAGGAGTGGTCAGGGTCCAGCTCCACGGCCGTGGTCTTGAGGTGGTGAACCGGGTAGCTGCGCCCCTGGCAGGAGTTGGCGAACCCGGGGCGCAGGCCGTCGATGTCCGGCCGCCCGCCGGTCAGGGACAGGTACCCGAGCATGTGGTCGAAGGAGCGATTCTCCAGCATCATGACCACGACATGGTTGACCTTGGCCAGGTTGTCATCGGCCTGCTCGCTGCCACCTGCTCCCATGACTCCTCCTGACTGCTCTGCCGCCGGCCAAGCCGGAACGCCGGCTTAGGCTGGACCGGCTTGACTGAGTAATACCCCCCTTCCCCCCGGGCGTCTACAGGCCGGTCCGGGCGGTCAGCCGGCCGGAGCCTACCGCCGCAGTGAACGCCTCGAAGTCACGCTCGTTCCGGCCGGCGTAGGCGGCAGAGAAGCCGGCGATGGCACGGTCGAAGGCATCAGACTGGCCCAGGTAGGAGGCGATCGCGATCCGGTCGCCGCACCGGGCATGCGCCCGGGCCAGGGTCGCACCGCAGATCCGCGCGTAGACCGTGGCCCCAGGCACGAGCATGTTCTCCACGTCCGCGCCGCCCTTCCAGTCACGGAACTGCCGCACGCAGTAGTCACGGGTCACGCCGTCCAGTCCCGTTGATCCGCTGCCAGCCCAGGAAGATGTCGCCCGCGGCCTGCATCAGCCGCTGGCCCATCACCACCCGCTGGCCGTGATGCGGATAGGCACTGCGCCCGGCGTACGGCTCCAGGACCGAAGCCTGGGCCTCTTTCACCTGCAAGAACAGCGGGTCGTCGTGGTCACGGCCAATCAGCAGCAGGACGTAGCAGCGGGTCCCCACGCTGCCCACTCCCACCACCTTGCGGGCCGCGTGGACATAGCGGAACTCCTCCAGCGGATGGCCCTGGTGCCCCAGGGTCCGCCGGTAAGAGGCCAGCAGCTTCATGATCAGCGGCGCGGGATCCTCCCACTCGGTCCCCGGCACGGCCAGGTCCTCCAACGGCACGATCAGCGGCGGGTCCGCCACGATCCGCAGCTCCCCACCGACCTCAGCCGTCCGCTTGGCGGACACCTGGGTGCTGTCGTTGCCGTAGGCCTGCGCCACGTGCTTTTCCGCCCGGCGGGCCTCCTTCTTGTCCAGCTGCTTGACCTGTACCTCCTCCCGGACCAGGTTCAGCAGCATCCCGGCCTCCAGCTGGTCGTACCACGCGCCCAGCGTGCCCATCCCGGCCGCCCGGCGCATCCGGTCCCGGTACTCGAGCCAGGTCACCCAGCGCGCGTGCAGGCCACTGAAGTCGCGCTCCTTGCCGACCATGGCCTCGATCCAGTCCAGGCACCACAGCCTCGGACCGTTCTTGAAGGCCCGGAGGAGGTCGTACTCCTCCTCCAGGGCATCGACGTCGACCTTGTTGAGGATGTCCTGCGGGCTGGTGTCCCCGGTCCCGGCGGGGTCGTTGAGCCCGATCGTGTTGTAGACCCCGCCGACCAGGTGGCGGGTGAGCACGTGGCCGCCGATCAGGAAGATCTCTGTGTACCGCTGCCCGTGGACGTCCTCGAAGCGCACGAGCTTCGCGCCTTCGTCATCCGGTGGCACCTTGGCTGATAGCTTCATTTCCTGCTCCTTCTCTAGTGATCTTTCAGGCGTGTCACTGGCGGCAGCGTGCAGGTGCCGTCGAGCACCGCGTCGGCCGGCCAGTAGATCCGGACCGTGAGGCTGAACGGCCCGCTCGCGGGCGCGGGAAGCCAGTTCGCTTCCTCCTTCTCACCCGGTGACGCGGCCTGGATGTAGATATCCAGCGGGGCCGAGCAGGATCATGGTGTCCCCCTCGTTGGGTGCCGGGGTGCTGGTGTGCGTGACCGGTGCCAGGGCGCCGTCCGCCCGCACCAGGAACAGCAGGTCGGCGCCGGCCGGGATCCCGCCGTCAGCTGGCCGGGTGAAGATCGGAGCTCCCCCGGCGTGGCGGCGGCCGACGTCAGACCGGGTCAAGCCGGCGCCGAACAGGGTTTCGCCGCCGGTGTAGGGCGCGACCACGCCGTGGCCGGGCGACCGCGGCCCGAGCCGGTACACCGGGCCGTCGACGTTGCCTGCCAGGTCCGCGGCGGCGAGGGCGTTGAAGTCGTCCTCCTCGGTGAGCAGGAGTACCGCGGTGATGCCGTCAAGCCCGGCGCCGGCGGCGGTGGCCGAGGCCAGCAGCTCCCCGGGCGCCAGTTCCAGGCCCGCCTGTGTGATCTGCTCGCGCTGCTGCCCGGACCCGGCCCACATCAGCACCTCCAGCCCCGCCGAGGCCAGCGCGCGGGCCAGGTCGATGACCCAGCCCTGCCCGCCGACCAGCAGCGGCCGGGCGCGGGCCGGGCGGGTGACCCCGGCCCGGCGCGCGACCGGCACCGCGGTCAGGCCGTACAGCGCAACCGTGGCGACGATCACCAGGAACGTGACCGGCAAGATCTTGGACGCGCCGCCGACGTGCTGGGCGGCAAGCTGGGCCGAGAACGCCGACGCGGTGGCCGCGGCGACGATGCCGCGGGGGGCCATCCACCCGGTGAACTCACGTTCCCCCCTGGTCAGGTCCGTCCGCACGGTGGCCGCGAACGCCACCAGCGGCCGGGTGATGAGCACCAGCACAGCCACCAGCCCCAGGGTCGGCAACCCCAGGTCACTCAGGGACGCGGGGGTGACGGTGGCCGAGATGGACACGAACAGCACGCCGATGGTCAGCTGCACCAGCGTCTGGAAGAACGGCCGCCGGGCCGGGACGTCAAAGCCGCGCATGTTCGCCACCGCCAGCCCCATGATGATCGCGGCCAGCAGCCCGGCTTCCTCATGGGCGATGTCACAGGCGGCCGCAACGCCGATGACGCAGGCCAGCTGGGCGGAGGTGCCGAGCACCGCGCCGAGCCGGAGCCTGCACAGCAAGAACCACAGCAGCGCCGTGCCGGTGACACCCCCGGCAACGCCGATCCCGACGGCGATCAGGAACTCCCCCACGTGGTAGGCCAGGCCATTCTGGGTACCCGCCACGGCGTCCAAAGCGACCACCCCGAGAATGCCGCCGACCGGGTCGATCAGCGACCCTTCCCAGGCGAGCACCCGCTGCAGCCGCTCGGCCTGCCGCACGAAGCGCAGCAACGATCCCACCACCGTCGACCCCGACATCACCAGGATGACCCCGGTCATCACAGCGGCCCCGGCGGACATGCCCAGCAGCAGCGCCGCGAACACCGCGCCGAAGGCCCACGTAACCGGGACCCCGACGGCGATCAGCCGGATCACCACCCGGCGGGTCTGCCCGCGCAGCTTGCCCAGGTCCAGCGATAGGCCGGCGTCGTAGAGGATCACCGCGACCGCCAGCGACGCCAGCGGCTCGGACGCCGCCCCCAGCAGGTGCTCCGGGTTGACGTCGCTGGTCAGCGCGCCCGCGGTGAAGCCCGCCGGCAACAAGATGATCAGCGCGGGAATCCGCAGGCCGGCCGCAAGCACCTCAGAGCCGACCGCGAGCACCAAGATCAGGCCCACCCCGAACAACACCTGGTCTGCCGTCATCCCGAACCCGCCGTCTCTCGCGCCGAAGGGCCGCCCACCACTAGCATCACAGGGCTGAACGCATGGCGCGTCACCCAGGCCAGGTGTGGCGGGCGGATGAGCGCGCCGAACCCGGAAGACAACGAGCCGTCCGCGAACAGCACGCCGGTCCAGCAGTCGCGATCTTGCGGCGCCCGCCACGTGGAGCCGCGTGCCGGGGGCAGCGAACATGTGCTTGCGGTGCCGGGGTGATTCCCGGCGTTCGGTTGTCCCATCCGGGTGCTCGCCGACGCGGAGCGTGACGAACGGCCCCGAACCCGCGTGCCGCTCCGGCATCCGTGCGCACCGGGACCGCCGGTCATCCGCATGCCGCGGGACGCACTCGCGGCCTTTAAGAACACTGCCTCCATGCCCAGCCAGGACACGGCCGTGGCGACGGCGGCCGGGAACAGGTCCCGCCAGCAGGAACCAGCTCGTGAACCACCAGAAGCCGGTGAGCACCACCAGGCCGGTGACCGCGAGCACGACCGGGCCGCCCGCGCCGCGCAGCCAGGGCCCGGCCCAGCCGGCCAGGGCTGAGCAGCCCACCAGCACGGCCAGCCAGATCAGCCGGCGGGGCATGTCCCTGGCCCCGGCCCTCCAGCTCGAAGGCCCGCTCGTACAGACCCTGGTTCGCCGTGGCCGCGGCGATACCGCCCAGGATGAAGAACACCCAGGCGGTCCCGGTGATGGCGCTGGAGGTGGCAGCCGAGGAGGTGAACAGGCTGCCGACGTGGGCCGTGGCGGGAAGACCCCGGCGCGGCTCCCTGACAACGGGGAGGTGAACATAGCGCAGCCGCAAAGGGGTCCCTGGCTTCTGGCCTGCCCGGTGATCGTGGCGGTATTGCACAGGGGTTACACGTCTCTATCTGCGATGACCAAGGACTGCGATTCCGGCGCCCCGGCACGCGTGGTGCACCGCACGGCAGAGGTAACGGGCACGTGACGGGCCCGCGGCCATACAGCAGGTGAGCCGTGACCGGGCGCTACCGGATTTGTTGTGCCATTTGCCCGTGGTGATCGGACTTGCTCTGCTAATCTGCACGGCGCAGCATTGTCGCCGTCGGGCGCCTTCGCTGCCACCTGCCACAAGCCCGGACCCCGCCGCGGCGGGCCACATCGCTGCAGCATGTTCCGAACCGGGCGGAGAACCGCGATGAAGCTGCTCGCGCCAGCGGGAGAGCCGGGAGCGACGGGGCGGTCACGCCCGTCGGCCGAGCATGTCGCAACAGCCGTGATGGCCTTGTGCCTGGTCCTGTTCGGCGTGGTCCACGCGACGGCAGACGTGATGGTGTTCTCGCTGTTCAGCCTTGCGCCGCTGGTCGCGGCCACCGTCGCGGACGAACGCCGCACGGCCGTATTCGCGGGCACCGCGGTGGCGCTCGCCATCGGGGCTGGCTGGTGGGACGGCGCCGCGGGGAGCGTGACCTACTGGATCCGGGTTGGTGTGGTCTGCGCCATCTGTGCGATGGCGGTCGTGGTGGCGGGTATGCGCCGCCGGCGCGAGGAGCGCCTGGCGCGGATGACCGCGGTCGCGGAGGCCGCGCAGCTCGCGCTGCTTCCGCCGCTGCCCCCGGAGATGACCGGGATCACCATCGCGGCCCGCTACCGCTCGGCGACACGCGAGGCCTCGGTCGGCGGTGATCTGTATGAGATCATCCCCGCCCAGTACGGGATCCGGGTGATCATCGGCGACGTGCGCGGCAAGGGCCTGGACGCCGTCCTGCTCGCCCGGCACGTGCTCAGCGCCTTCCGCCGAAGCGCCGTCGCGCTGCCCGCCCTGGAGCACGTGGCGGGCGAGGTCGGCCGGGCCATCGGGCCGCATCTGGGCGCGGAGGACTTCGTCACCGCGGCGCTGGCACAGATCACGCCGGCCGGCGAGCTGACCATTGTCAACTGCGGTCATCACCCGCCGCTGCTGCGCCATCGCGGCGACCTGCAGCCGCTGACCGACGGGAAAGCCGCGCTGCCGCTTGGCCTTGAGGATGAGTTCACCGCGTTCACCGCGGCCTGGTCGCCCGGCGACCGGCTGCTGCTCTACACCGACGGGCTCGTCGAAAGCCGTGACGCCCACGGGCACTTCCTTCCGGAACACGAGATTGCAACGGCGCTTCTCGCACCTGACTGCGATCAGGCACTGGACACCTTGATGAGAGCCGTAAACCGGCACACCGGCGGTCACGCTCACGATGACATGGCGCTCCTGCTGCTGGAACACGGCGCGTTCCTGCGCGGCAGCGCCAACGGGCACATAGCCGCCGTCCCTGCTGCTGCCGCGTCCTGAGCACACATTCCTCGCCACGGCCGTCACGTGGCCGCGGCGAGCCGCGCCCGCCACCGCACGAGAGCGCCGCAGCGCCGCCGCAGTTGAGCGTCTTGGCGTGGTGCCTGGCGTCAACTGACTTGATTCGCGGGGTGCTGCAGGGCGGATAGTTGCTGCTGGGTGCCGATCGCGATCAGCACGTACCCGGCGTCGATCGGGGTTTGCATCGGCGGATTGGCCAGCTATGATCCGCAGCGTCAGCGATCCTGTGCGAGACCCAATCCGGGTTCCACGGCCGGGCGTGCGCCGGGTCGTTGGAAAACAGGTACGCGTCATCTCGCAGCTCGACGCCGACTGCGGCCAGCTCGGTCCTGATCTCAGCTAGATAGCTTTCGATCAGCGCACAGGTGACTGGGTCGATGGCAAGCCAGCGGTCCTGGTGGGTCTTGGTGTCCTTACGGACGCGCTGACCGCCGCGAACGACGTAGTTGAACGCAACGTGCACGAGGGCGCGGTCCAGGTCGACGTCACGGATCTGCAGGCCGCACAGCTCACCGCGGCGGACACCGGTAACCATCACTAGCCACAAGTACAGGCCCAGGGCAACGCTGCGCTCGCGGGCCTCGGCGATCACCTTGGCCACATACTCCGGCGAGGTAGCCAGGATGGTCTGACGGCTGGGGGTGGGAGGCCTGGCCGAGGCGGGCCGGGTTCCGGTCGGTCCACTCCCACCGCATCGCTGCCTCGAAGGCCCCGGACAGGATGGCGTGGATGCCGCGGATGGTGCCCTTGGCCATAGGCTTGCAGACGTGCGGGCGGCAGCCGGACAGCTTGCAGTCGTGGCCAGGACGCGGGCGAGTGATCTGCAGGCGCGTACCAGGCTTCTCAGCGGCCGATTCGGCTGCGATCGTGGTCGTCCGCCCGTGGCGGATGTGCACGAGCCCTTCTTCGGCGAGCGCCAGGAACGCGTGCCGGACAGTTCCCGGTTTCAGCCCTTGGAGCCTGGCGAGGTCGGGCACCGACGGCAGCGTGTCACCTGAGGCCAGTTGCCCAGAGCGGATCGCTGCCCGCACACGATCCGCGGCCTGCTCCCATTCGAGCCGGGGGTCGGCCGGGTCGGGCCGCAGGTCCGGGATGTTGCGATGTTCGGTGAATGGCTTGCCGGTGCACGCGAGGTTGCCGCATCGCATCAGCCGGGCATAGAGCGTGTCCAGCAGCGGGCCGCGGACCTTGCGGACCTGCGTGGACCCGAGAGCGGGTTTGATGGTCCGGCGGATATACCCGAGGTTGCTCTCCCGGGTGGACACGTCCCACCCGGCTGTTGACACGTACTGGTCGAGCAGCTGAGCCACGGTGACGGCCGAGTCGGGCTGGCGTCCCGCTACGGCCTGCTCGAGCAGCTTGCCGAGCTCGATCTGCGTGGCCCGTTCGGTCTTGCAGGTCTTCCGCGGCCGGATCTCACGACCCGTCAGCGGGTCGATCCCGGCGTATACCTTCACGCGCCAGGATCCGCTGGGGAGTCGCTCTATGTGTCCGGCCAGTCCTCTAACCATGACATCGACGGTACATCGGACCACCGACATCGGTCCACGATCCGGTCCACGGATCGACCAAGGATCCTAGTGAAACCGCAGGTGGGGCGGGTGGGGCTCGAACCCACGACCGGCGGATTATGAGTCCGCTGCTCTGACCGGCTGAGCTACCGCCCCGGCACCCGGTGCACATTACACCAAGTCTGCCGGCACCGTCGACGCCGACTCGGCGGGCAGGATCTGGGTCAGCTTGCGCGGGCGGGTCGGGTACTTGTCCTGCTCCCGCGGGTGGGCTCGCGGGTGAGGGGGAAGTGGTTGACCAGGATGGTCGCCAGGCCGGGACCGAGGGCGGCCAGCCGCGGCAAGGTGGCGTCGATCCGCGCCTGGCACCATGCCTCCCGGCTCGGGTACGGGTCGGGATGCAGCACGGCCTCGTCGGTGCATACCACGCCGGTGCGGTAGGCCTGTGCCAGCGCCTCGGCCTTCGTGCTGGTGCCCTCCGGGCGGAACGTGTAGTCGTAGAGCAGGAACAGCGGGACGACCACAGCGGGGCCGCCGGCGCCTCGCCACACCGGGTAAGAGTCCTCAGGGGTGATCACGTCGAGCTCGCGGCACCGCGCCACCAGGTGCTGGTATCGTTCCTCGCCGCGCAGCTTGACCGGATCAGAACGGTGAGACCATAGGTCGTGGTTGCCGGGTACCCACACCACGGTGCCGAACCGGCCGCGGAGCGTCCGCAGCGTCCACTCGATGTCGGCGACCTTCTCGGACACGTCGCCGACCACCAGGAGCCAGTCCCCCGGCGAGCCGGGCGGCAGGTCCTCGACCCATTGCCGGTTCCTGGGGTAGGAGACGTGCAGGTCGCTGATGGCCAGGAGCTTTCCTGGCGCAACAGGTGCGTCGGGCACGCTGGCTAAGGCTCCGGCTCCGGCTCCGAGCAGGGTCCGTGGAAGCTGGATTTTCCGCGGAAGCCAGGTTGACCAGGAGGTCGTTGAGCCGGCCGACGAAGGCGGCGGGCTCCTCGAGGCGCGCCCCCAGGGTGAGCACCGCCTGGTCGAACAGGACATGCGCCCATCCGGCCAGGTGGGGGTCGGCGGGCTCGCGGTTGAGCCGCCGCACCAGCGGGTGCTGCGGGTTGATCTCGAGCACCGGCTGGCTGGGCAGGCCGGAGCCGCGCAGCCGGCGGGCAAGGTTGATGTCGATCTCGGGCTCGTTGGCCACGATGCAGGCCGGCGAGGTGGTCAGCCGGCTGCTCACCCGGACGTCGTAGGCCCGCCCGTCCAGGGCCGCCTTGAGCTGGCCGACCAGCCCGGCGAACTCGGTACTGGCCTGCTCCTTGGCGGCGGCTTCGGCCTCGTCCTCGAGTTCACTGAGATCACCGCTGCCCTGGGCGACCGACTGCAGGCGCTTGCCGTCGAAGTCGCGCAGGCTGGCCACCACCCAGTTGTCGATGCCCTCGCCGTCGCCCAGCAGCAGGACCTCGATGCCCTTCTTCCTGAACGCCTCCAGGTGCGGGCTGGCCTGGGCCGCGGCCAGGCCAGGGGCCAGCAGGTAGTAGATGTGCTGCTGGCCTTCCTTCATCCGGCCCACGTAGTCGGCCAGGGAGACGTCCGGCTCGTCCGAGCCGGACCTGGTGGAGGTGAAGCGCAGCAGCCGGGCGATCGCGTCCCGGTTCGGAAAGTCCTCGGCCAGTCCCTCCTTGAGGACGGGGCCGAACTCCCGCCAGAACGTGGCGTACTTCTCCGGCTCCTTCTCCGCGGTGTCGGCGAGCAGTCGCAGCACCTTCTTGGTCGCGTTGGACCGGATGTTGTCCACCACGCGGCTGCCCTGCAGCAGCTCGCGAGAGACATTGAGCGGCAGGTCGCTGGAGTCGACCACGCCCCGGACGAACCGCAGGTACTGCGGCATCAGCTGGCCGGAGTCCTCCAGCACGAACACCCGCCTGATGTGCAGCTTGACGCCCCGTCCGACCTGAGGGATCCACAGGTCGAAGGGGGCGCGGGACGGGACGAACAGCAGCAGCGTGTACTCGTACGTACCCTCGATCTTGCTGTGCACCCAGGCCAGCGGGTCGGTGAAGTCGCCGGTGAGATGCCGGTAGAAGTCCTTGTAGTCCTGCTCGGTGAGGTCACCCTTGGGCCGGGTCCACAACGCGGCGGCCTGGTTGACCTGGGTGTCCCCGGCGGTCTCCCCGGTCGGCGAATCCCCGGGGTCGGGCGGCATCACGATGGGCAGGCTGATGTGGTCGGAGTACTTCTGGATGATCGCGCGCAGCCGGGAGCCGTTCAGCAGGTCATCTTCGCCCTCGCGCAGGTGCAGCACGATCGTGGTGCCGCGGGACGGCTGCTCGGCTGCCTCCAGCGTGTACGCGCCCCGGCCGTCCGACTCCCAGCGGACGCCGTCGGCCGCGGTCAGGCCCGCCCGGCGGGTGGTCAGTGTCACCCGGTCGGCCACGATGAACGAGGAGTAGAAGCCCACCCCGAACTGCCCGATGAGGGAGGCGTCCTGGCGCTGGTCGCCGGTCAGGGCCTGCAGGAACTCGCGGGTCCCGGACTTGGCGATGGTCCCGATGTGCTCGATGACCTCCTGGCGGCTCATGCCGATCCCGTTGTCGGCGACGGTGATCGTCCGTGCGCCGGAGTCGTAGCTGACCCGGATCTGCAGCGGGCCGTCCGCGTCGGGGAGTTCGGACCGGGCGAGCAACTCCAGGCGGAGCCGGTCGATGGCGTCCGAGGCGTTCGAGATCAGCTCGCGCAGGAAGATCTCCTTGTTGCTGTACAGCGAATGGACCATCAGGTCCAGGATCTGGACCACTTCCGCCTGGAAGCTGAAGCTCTCCTGCTCCGTCTGCGTGCTCACGACCTTCTCCCCTCACGGCTCCGTGGGGAACTCTAGATCAGACTGGGGGCAGATGCACGCCGACCACGGCGGAACGGCCGCCGTGCACGACGGCCAGCGCATCCTTCAGCACCCGGGGCAGGTCGCCGGGATCGGACACCGTCACCCCGTAGGCGCCGCCCGCCGCCCGCGCCACGCCGGGCAGGTCGGCCTCCGGCTCGAAGCTGACGTGGAAGTCGTCGGCCCTGGCCGCGGCGCCGTCCGGGTGGACCTGCAGCGTGGAGAACTTCGGCGCCGCCCAGCCGCGGTTGTCGTAGATGATGGTCAGCGCGGGGGTGCCGTATCGCCGGGCGACCCACTGGGCCGAGGACGGCACGCCGAACAGGAACGAGCCGTCGCCGGTGAGGCATACGACAGTCCGTTCGGGACAAGCGAGCTTAGCCCCGACGGCGCCGCCGCCGGCCCAGCCCAGGGAACCGCCGCCGGACCCGATCAGCGACCCCGGCCGGCTGGCCCGCAGGTGCTCGGCCACCACCTGGTAGTTGGTGATCGCCTCGGTCAGGACCAGCGCGTCGGTGCCGGCCAGCAGCTCGCGCACGCACGCGGTCAGGTACCGGGGCGTGATCACGCCCGGCTCCGGCTGCTCGAGGGCTTCCAGCGCGGCCCGCCGGGCCCGGCTGGCGTCCGCGACCAGGGCCGACCGGACCTCGACCAGGCCGGCGTCGAGCAGGACATTATCCCGAACGAACCGGGTGATCTGCTCCACCGCCGCCTTCGAGTCCGCGGCGGCCAGGCGCCGCGCGGGCACGTGCCACATCGGCATGCTCGCCTTGACCGGGTCGACGTCCACCACGTAGATCGCGGCGTCCGGCGCGGGCCTGCTGGTGGCGGGGATCCACGGCACGTCGCTGTCCAGCACCAGGATCACGTCGGCGGCGGCCAGCACCGGGTTCTGCGCGGAGGTGGTGAACTGGTAGCCGGCATGCAGCCGGTGATCGCCAGGGAAGTTGACGTGGAAGGCAGCCGACTCCAGGACCGGGATCTGCAGCAGCTCGGCCAGCTCGACCAGCGCGGGCACCGCGTCGGGGTTGCGGCCCAGGTAGGACGTGACGATCAGCGGGTTGCTGGCGCGCGCCAGCGCGGTCGCGATGTCGCGGGTCGCCTCGTCGGTGAGCGCGGCGGGGCCGGCCGGCCCATATTCCGCGGGGTCGGCCGCGGAGGGCTCGACCTGCTCCTGCATCACCTCGCGGGGACCGACGAGGTAGACCGGGCCCGCGGGCTCGCTGCGGGCGATCTGCAGGGCTCGGTGGACCAGCTGCTTGACGTTGCGGCCGGTCCGTATCTCGTTGTCGTACTTGACGTAGCCGCGCAGGATGCCGCGCTGGTCAGGCACGTCCTGGATCCAGTGGATGAACTCGTTCCGCCCGCCCGGCAGCTCGCCGGTGATCGTGAACGGTGCGGCGCCGGCGAAGATGAGCACCGGGACACGGCCGCGCATCGCGTTGCTGACCGCGCCGCCGAGGTTCTGGGTGCCCGCGTCGACGTGCACGAAGACGGCCTGCGGCTGCCTGGTCACGCTGGCGTAGGCGTGCGCGGCGGACAGCGCGACGGTCTCGTGCGGGCACACGATGAGCCGCGGAAACTCCGCCGCGCGGCCCCCGGCGTTAACCTGGGCCAGCGCCTCGATCAGGCCCGGATGGTCGCTGCCGAGGTTCGCGAAGATGTATGAGACCCCGGCCTCGGCCAGGGCCTCGAGGAAGGCCGTGCTGGTCGTGTAGGAACCAGCAGTCACGTATCAGAACCGGCCGGCGGTCTGCATCGACATGGCGTGCTCGACCAGGGTGACCAGGGTCGCCTTGGTCGACTCCCGGTTCCGCGCGTCGCACGGGATCACCGGCACGTCCGGCGAGATCGCCAGCGCCTCGCTCACGTCCCGCGACCGGTGCGGGAACTGCCCGTGGAACCCGTTGATGCCGATCACGAACGGCAGGCCGGACGCCTCGAAGTAGTCCACCGCGGGGAACGAGTCGGCCAGGCGGCGGGTGTCCACCAAGACGACCGCGCCGATCGCACCCTGGATCAGGTCGTCCCACATGAACCAGAACCGGTGCTGGCCCGGCGTCCCGAACATGTAGAGCACGAGGTCCTTGTCCAGCGTGATCCGGCCGAAGTCCATCGCCACCGTCGTCGTCGACTTGTCGGGCACGTGCGACAGGTCATCGACATCCGTGCTGGCCACCGTCATGACGGCCTCGGTCGTCAGCGGAGTGATCTCCGACACCGAGCCCACGAATGTCGTCTTGCCTACGCCGAATCCACCAGCCACCACGATCTTGACCGAGGTCATGGCGGGCGCGTCGGACCTGGGCTGGGCGACGCTAGATCTTACGGAGTCCACTAAGCACCCTTTCGAGCAAATTGAGGTCCGGACGGCCCTCAGAATCATCGCGCTGGTGGATGCGGACAAGCCCGTCCGCGCCCATGTCGGCGATGAGAATCCTGGCCACGCCTAGCGGTAGCCGAAGCACCGCTGACACCTCGGCTACCGATCTCCAGTCCCGGCAGAACTGCAGGATCGCCTGGCATTCTGGCGCCAGCACCGATAGATCGCGGGGCTCGAGAACGGTCGCCGTGACCAGTGCCTCAATGGCGAGCTGATACCTCGGCTGTGTCCGGCCACCTGTTACCGTATACGGCCGGACGAGCCTGGTGGAACCATCGTCCTCAGTCCCGAAGCCGAAACCCGAACGTCCAGGCCCCGGCCCCTCATCCCACAAGCCGGCCCGGCCCTGCCAGGAACCTGGCAAGCCCACGAACGGCGACTGACTATCACCTCGTCCTTGGCCCGCCACTGAAACCTCCGGTCACCGTCGTCCATCGCCCGGGATGGCTGCTTGCATGATGCCGCGGGTGGCGGGGGTGAGAACCCGCCCGGCCCGCTCAACCAGCAGGGTCATCTCGTAGGCCACAAGCCCGAGATCACAGGTGGACGCAGCGAGGACAGCAAGGCTCGAGCCATTGCTGATCGCCATGATCACCAGCACACCCCGCTGCATCTCCACTACGGTCTGCACCACCGCGCCGCCCTCGAATACCCGCGACGCACCCTGGGTCAGGCTTGTCAGCCCCGACGTCACCGCCGCCAGCTGATCGGCTCGTTCCTGCGGGAAGCCGGCGCTGAACGCCAGCGGCAGGCCATCCGAGGACACCACCACTGCGTGCGCCACGTCGGGCACTCGCTCCACGAAATTAGTGATCAGCCAGCCGAGATCCTGCGCAGGGCGTCCTGGCGTGCTCATGTGCACTCCTCTCGTCGCCCGTCCATACAGGTTCCTCCTCGCCTCGCTGTGCCTGGGCCTTGAGCTTTCATCGGGTCCTACGGCTCCTCGATCTGGGGTGCGACGGCGCGACCCTCGCGCACGCCTCGCTGGAAGCTGGCCATGCGGGAACGAGCCGCATCCGGCGATCTGACGGGCGCTTCGGCTTCTGCTTCTTGACTTCCTTGATGTCCCGGGGCACCGCCGCCGCCGACAGAGCCTGGCACGAGGTTAGCCCTTGGAACGCGCCTCGGCAGCCCCGCGTTGGTAGTGTCGCCCGCCGCAGGCGACGCTACCACCTGAGCCGCACGCCAGCCTTCGTCGGCGGGCGACGTCCACGAGCCCTGCCCGGTCGACTGCGTGGCTTGCGCGCCCTGGGCTCGCTGCGCGGTGGTCAGGGTCTCCCCGCTCCGCCGGAACCAGTCGGACTCCAGCGAATCGAAGATCGGCAGCCGCGGCTCCTGGCCGGCCACCGGGACCGTCACCTGGTCATCGGCGGTATCCCCGTTTCCCGGGCCGCCCGCGGCCGCGCCGTTCGTCCCGCTGGCCGTGCCGTCCGCGCTCGGTCCATCGCTGCCGTGGACGTTCTGGTTGCCGATCGGGAACTGCGGAGCCTGCGGCCGCTGTGGCGCCGGCCCGGCGAAGGCGGGCAGCCTGGGCGGCCCGGCGGCCCGCCCGCGGCCGCGGTCCTTGGCTCGGCACCGTCGCCGGCCGCGTTACCGTTCGCCGGCGTGGCCGCATTGCCGTTGCGGATCGGCAGCACCTGGGTCGGCGGCCCGTCCTGGTCGGCCGGGCTGTTGCCCAGATCCCAGCCGTTGCCAGCCGGTTCCCAGTTGTTGCCGGCCGGGGTACCCTCGGCCGGCGCACCCTGATTCGGCTGGCCGGGACTTCCGGGTCCGGCTGGTCCCGCCGGAGAGCCCGGTGACTCGGCGTTCGCGGCGGGGGTGAAGGACGGCGCGGGCGCCGCGGGAGCGGCGGGCACCGCGGGCGCCGCGGGAGCGGCGGGCGCCGCGGGCGCCCCGGGAGCGGCGGGCGCCGCGGGCGCCCGGGAGCGGCGGGCGAGAACCTGGGGATCCTCGCGGCCGCCGTAGCCTGGGAGGCCGCGGTGGGCGGGGCGGTCGCGGTGGGGGCGGACAGCGACGGAGCGGGTCCGAAGTCGTCCGCCTCGAACCGGCGGAGCCGGCCGAGCGGCGGCGCGGCCTCGGGCGCCGCTACTGTGTCCGGCAGCCAGATCAGCGCGGTCAGGCCGCCGGCCTGAGCGTGCCGCAGCCGGACCCGGACGCCGTGCCGGGCGGCCAGGCGGCCGACCACGAACAGGCCCATCCGCCGGGACACGGCCACGTCCACCACCGGCGGGTTGTCCAGCCGCCAGTTGGCGTGCGACATTTCCTGGTCCGAGATGCCCACGCCGTTGTCGGTGATGTCGAGCAGGACGCCGCCACTGCTCAGCGGCTGGCCGGACACGTACACCTGGGTGTCTTCGGGGGAGAACGTGGTCGCGTTCTCCACGATCTCCGCGACCAGGTGCACGGCGTCGTTGACGGCCTGGCCGACCACCACGATCCCGGGCTGGACGTTGAGGACGACCCGTTCGTACTGCTCGATCTCGGAGATGGCCGCGCGCAGCACGTCGACGAGGGGCACCGGCTGGCTCCATCGCCTGGTCACCTCGTGACCGGCCAGGACCAGCAGGTTCTCGGAGTTGCGGCGCATGCGGGTGGCCAGGTGGTCCAGCCGGAACAGGCTGGACAGACGGCCGGAATCCTGCTCGCTCTGCTCGAGCGAGTCGATCAGCGACAGCTGCCGCTCGATCAACGACTGGCTACGGCGAGACAGGTTGATGAACATGGCGTTCAGGTTGCCGCGCAGCATGGCTTCGTCGGCCGCCAGCCGGACCGCCTCGCGGTGGACCTGGTCGAAGGCCCGCGCGACTTCACCGATCTCGTCGGTGGAGGTGACCCCGATCGGCTCGATCTCGACGCCTTCGTCGGCGCCCTCGCTCTGGCTCAGCCTGCGCACCATCTCGGGCAGCCGGTGGCCGGCTACGTCGAGCGCGTCGGTGCGCAGCTTGCGCAGCGGGCGGATCAGCGAGCGGGCCACGATCGTCGAGACCAGCACCATCAGGAGCAGCAGCAGCAGCGTCACCAGGCTGGTGACCAGCAGGCTCGTGGTCGCGCTGGACCTGAGCGCGTCGGCCCGGCCGGTCACGGCCTTGGCCAGATCGTTGGCCACCGTCCGGGTGTCCGTGATGGTGGTCGTCATGTCCGCGTTCCAGGCCGCGGCGTTCAACCGGCTAGGCAGCGGGACCGGCGGCGTGCTGGCCGCCATCTGCTCGGCCAGGATCTCGTTCGAGGACGCGACGTCCACCGGGCCGCCGCTGACGGTGTTGCTGTACTTCTGCTGCTCGGCCGTGTCGGTGGAGGCGTTGAAGTCGGCCAGGTCCGCGACCGCCTGCGCCTGGGCCTGCCGGAGAGCGGTGAGGTCCTCCGAGCTCAGCGTCCCCTGCGGGGAGCGGAGCGCCGCGTACAGGAGGGCCCGCTGCACCGACACCTGGTTCTCGTTCCGCAGCAGGGCGCCCAGGGTGGTGACGTTGCCCTGCAGGCTGGCGTCGTTGGCGCCGGTCCCGATGGCGGCGCTGAACGTGTTCGCCGACGTGATGAGGTTGCCGCTGTAGTCCCGGACGATCTGCGACGCGGGGAACTTCGAGCTGGTGACGCCCTTGCGGACGTTCGTCAGGTCGTTGATGTTCGCCAGGACCGCGTTGAGGTCCTGCACGGTGCCCAGCTGGTACCCGGCGCCGGTGGTGACGCCCGTGGAGCCGCTGACGACGGCGCTGGCGGCCCGGTCGGTGGCGTTCTGCGCCTGCTTGACCTGGTCGGCCAGGCCGGCGTCGGTCCGCTGGGTCGCCGCGTACGCGGCGGATACGTTGAGTTCGTCCTCCAGCGCCTGGCTGAACGTGACCACCTCGGCGTTGAGCTGCGCGAGGTGCTGGACCCGCCCGGTCGCCTGCCAGTGGTTGACGTCCCCGTTGATCGTCAGCGCGCCGAGCACCATCGCGGTCAGGCTCGGGACCGCGATGATGGCGGCGAGCCGCCAGCGGACACGCCAGTTGGCCAGGGCGAACCGCGATCGGGACGAGCCAGGGCGCCCCGGCTGCGGGCTGGCGGCCCGGACCATGCCAGCCGACGGCGGCGTACCTGGCGGGCTCTGGGTCGCGGCGCCCTGCTGTCCCCCGGGCTGTCCCCCGGCCGGGCCTCCTGCCACGCCTTGAGCGGCGGTGGCCTGCGATCCTGTGGCTGCCGCGTCCCGTCTGCCGGACGCGGCCGGGCCGTCACCCGCAGCGGCCCCTCCTGCTAGAAGCCCTGAACCTCCCCCGTCGGCTTGCCCTCCGTTGACGGCCCCGGTCGCACCATCCACGTCCCCTGGATTCGTCGCCGATCGTCTACGCACTACGTTCGCACCTCGCATCGGCAAGCCTGGCCAGCGCGCATGCAGGGCTAAGACGGCTCAAGCCGCTGAACATACGCACTCCTCTTTCCCTCCGCAACGATCGCCGCTGCTCGGGCCACAGGGCGGCCGAGGCCACACTCTCGCGTTTCAAAACGGGTAAGGACATATAATCATCTTCTGGGTAGCCGCCACGGCGCATTCGTCAGTAAACCGGTGAGATCTTCCCGGAGCAGGTTACCGTGCCGTCTGCCCCAGTCATGACCGATTGAATCCTGGCGCTGACGGGTGACTGAATAGTAACTCCTCGTACAGTATCACCCTTCGCCCGTTCCGGGGGGCAAACAGCACAAGCGACCAGGCAAACAGCCCGGTGGTAAGGGACATATCGGTTGCGGTCGGCCGGGCGGCCGCCTGGCCTAAGGCGCACCGGGCCCTTCCTGGCCGGCGAAGCCCCGCGCGAGCCGACCGGCGACTAATCAACCCATAATGATGATAATTACGCGCCGATTATTGATTCATCAGGATTACCCGCAATAGCGCTACGACTACCCGGAATGACTACCCGGAATGACTACCCGCCGAGTCCCAGTTCCCTGGCGATGAGCATCCGCTGTACCTCTGAGGTTCCCTCGCCGATCTCGAGCACCTTCGCGTCACGGTAGAAGCGGCCGACCGGGGACTCGTTCATGAAGCCGTAGCCGCCGAACACCTGGGTGGCGGCCCGCGCGTTGTCCATCGCCGCGTTCGACGCGGTCAGCTTGGCGATCGCGGACTCCTTCTTGACCGGCTGGCCGGCCACCAGCCGGGCCGCGGCGTCGTACCAGGCCAGCCGGGCCGCGTGCACCCGCGCCTCCATGTCGGCGACGGTGAACTGGATCGCCTGGTGCTGCCCGATGCGGCGGCCGAACGCCTCGCGCTGCCCGGCGTACCTGACGCACTCGTCCACGCAGCCCTGGGCCAGGCCGGTAGCCAGCGCCGCGATCGCCACCCGGCCCTCGTCCAGGATCTGCAGGAACTGAGCGTAGCCCCGGCCGCGCTCGCCGAGCAGGTTCTCGGCCGGCACCCGGCAGCCGGTGAAGGAGAGCTCGCGGGTATCCGAGGCGCACCAGCCAACCTTGGAATATTCCGGACCGGGGACGAATCCGGCCGTCCCGTTCGGAATGATGATGGAAGAGATCTCCTTACGGCCGTTCTCGTCGCGGCCGGTGATGGCCAGCACGGTCACCAGCGAGGTGATCGAGGTGCCCGAGTTGGTGATGAAGGCCTTGCTGCCGTCCACCACCCACTCCCCCTCTTCGAGCCGCCCCGTGGTGCGCATGCCGCCGGGGATATCGGATCCGCCGCCGGGCTCGGTCAGCCCGAACGCGGCTAGCCGCTCCCCCGCGCACAGGTCGGGCAGCCACTGGCGGCGCTGCGCCTCGGTGCCGAACCGGTAAATGGGCATCGCACCGAGCGACACCCCGGCCTCCAGGGTGATCGCGACCGAGGAATCCACCCGGGCCAGTTCCTCCAGGGCCAGGCAGAGAGCGAAATAGTCGCCTCCCATGCCGCCGTACTCCTCCGCGAACGGCAGACCGAACAGGCCGAGCTTGCCCATCTTGGCCACGATCTCGTAGGGGAACTCGCCGCGTTCGTAATAGCCGCCGATGACCGGCGCTACGACGTCGCGGGCGAACTGGGCGACAGAGTCCCGCAGGTCCTGCTGCTCCGGCGCGAGCTGGTAACTGACCATAGGAACACCTTCGCACAGCCCGGGGGGGCGGGGGGATGGAGTCCCCCGGTCGCGGGGGGTCCTGGGGGGTCGTCCCCCCGAGATAACACTGCGAATCGGCCGGCCGCGGCGGTAGTCTAACGGGGGTTGACTACCCAGACATGAGAGCGAGAACATGGCCAGCCTGAGCTGCCCCGATTGCGGCGTCAAGGTCCAGCCGGAGGATCTGATCTGCTTCCGGTGCGGCGCTAATCTGCCGCACCACCCAGGACCGGATGATGACGTGCTGACGCCGACCATCTCGCAGCGCTTCGTCGCCGCCGGGTCCGACCCCGCCGCCTTCTGCCCGAACTGCGGCACGGCCGTCACCGACGCCGCCGACGTGGTTCTGCTCCACCTGCGGGGATCCGCTGCCGACCGGACGGCGCCGCCGGATCTCTCCGGTCGTCATGCGGATCACCTTCCCGACTGGCAACGTGGATATCCCGGCCGGAACGTCCGTGCTGCTCGGCCGGGATCCGGCCGAGTCGCTGGTGGCCGCGGCCTTCGCCCAGTTCGACAACGTGTCGCGGCGGCACGCCACCGTCCAGGTGGACGACGCGGGGCACGCCACGATCAGGGACGAGAGCTCGACCAACGGCACCTACGTCAATGAGGACCGGGTGCTGCCCGGCGCGGAGGTCCGGCTGGTCGACGGGGACCGGGTGCGGCTAGCCGCGGACGTGACCGGCAGCGTGTCACTGCCGCAGGCCGAGCCCGACCCCTCCGGGTTGAGCCGTAACGGCATGCGCTGACCGGCGCGGGGGCGAAGCGGAGGGTACCTCCCGGTTACGTATGATCATCCTGGGACCTTTCCGGATGATCGGTTGACGATTCGGGAGCTCGATCGTGCCGCATCTGATGCTGTCGTGGCAGTACGCCCTGGCGGCCGCCGGCGTCCTGGTCATCGTCGCGATGGCGATCAGGGCCGGGCGGATGAAGGGGCGCCCGGCCGGCCGCTGGGCCGCGTGGGCAGTGTGGGGCAGCGTGGCGTGGGAGAGCGCGCTGCTGTTCGGGCTGTACGCGCTGTGGCAGTTCGCCGGATCGTTCACGGTGATGAGCGCGTCCGGGGCGATGCCCAGGGCGCGCTGGCTGTGGCACGCCGAGCGGGTTCTGTATCTACCCAGCGAGACGGCCCTGCAGCGGCCCTTCCTGCCCCACCCGGTGTTGATCCAGGCGTTCAACCTGTACTACGACATCCTGCACTTCCCGCTGCTGGGCGCCTGCCTGATCTGGCTCTACGCCCGGCACCGGGAGTCCTATCCGCGGGTCCGGACCACGGTGGCCCTGTTCACCGGGGTCAGCCTGCTCATCCAGTTGATCCCGGTGGCGCCGCCGCGGCTGCTGCCCGCTACCGGCATGGTCGATACCGCGGTGCGCTACGGCCAGTCGGTGTATTCCTGGCACGGCGGCTTCGACGCGGACGAGTTCTCGGCCATGCCCTCGGTGCACGTCGGGTGGGCGCTGATCGTGGCCATCGCGGTCATCACGGTGTCGCGGAGCCGCTGGCGCTGGCTGGCCGCGGCCTACCCCGTGCTCACGCTGCTCGTCGTCGTGGTGACAGCCAATCATTTCTGGCTCGACGGAGTTGTGGCCGGGCTGCTGGTGGCCCTGGTCATGATGGTGCAGCGAACGGCGCGAGGGCTACGTTCTGGTAAACCTTCCGAAGGACCCCAGGTCAAGCCTGTGCACGGGGATATGTCCGTGCGATCATGACGCCATGGCGGCCACGGAGAAGATTGTTTCCGGAACTGCGCCCGGCCTGCGTCGCGACGCGATCGGCCTGATCTACCTGTACAGGACGAACCCAGGCCGGATCACCGACGTCGGCCTCCCGCACCTGGACGCGGTTGAGGAGGTAGCCGGTGAGTGACCTGGTTGTCGTCTCGTTCCGGCCCGAACCCGCGCAGTACGCCTGGACGTTCGGCGGCGCCGCCCCGGTGATGCGGATCCGGACGCCCGCGGTGCTGGAGGTGTACACCGAGGACTGCTTCGCCGGACGGGTGCGCAGCGAGCAGGACCTGGTCTCGCAGGTGTGCGAGTTCCCCTTCCTGAACCCGCAGACCGGCCCGTTCTACATCGAGGGGGCCGAACCCGGCGACACCGTCGCGGTGCACTTCGTGTCCATCGAGCCGGCCAGGTCCTGGGCGGCGTCCACCACCGTGCCGCTGTTCGGCGCGCTGACCGGGACGCATCTGACCGCGCTGCTGCAGGATCCGCTGCCGGAGGTGGTCTGGCTGTGGCAGCTCGACGCGGCCGCGGGCACCTGCCGGTTCAGCGCGCGGCGCAGCTCGTTCGAGATGGACCTGCCGATGGAGCCGATGCACGGCACGATCGGGGTGGCGCCGGCCAGCCTCGAGGTACGCAGCGCGCTGGTGCCGGACGCGTTCGGCGGGAACATGGACACGCCGGAGATGCGCGCCGGGGTCACCTGCTACCTGGGCGTCAACGTCGAGGGCGCGCTGCTGTCCCTCGGCGACGGGCACGCGCGGCAGGGCGAGGGCGAGACCTGCGGCGTCGCGGTCGAGTGCGCGATGAACACCGTCATGGTCGTGGACCTGATCAAGGGCGTGCCCTGCCCGTGGCCGCGGCTCGAATCGGACACCCACATCATGTCGGCCGGCTCGGCCCGGCCGCTGGAGGACGCGTTCCGCATCGCCCAGCACGACATGGTCAGCTGGGTGGCCTCGCTGTGCGGGCTGGACCCGCTGGACGCGTACCAGCTGGTCACCCAGGCGGTCGAGTCGCCGCTGGCCAACGTGTGCGACACTAACTACACCTCGATCGCCAAGATGGCCAAGCGCTACCTGGGCTCCGGAGCCGGCGGCGGCGTCATGGACGGCACGCACGCCCGGCTGCGCGAGCTGGCCGGCGATTACCGGCACTAAGTTAAGACCGGCACTGAGTACAGAGTCGCGCCTTACTCACATTTTCACCCACGATTGACCTTGACAGCACAAGCAGAAGCGTCAACAGTGGCGGCCTAAGGGATTTGTTGCCGAAGAAGACTCGGGGGCGTCATGGTACGGAAGCTGGCGGCAGAGCTACTCGGGACCGCGATCCTGGTCTATTTCGGTGTCGGCGTCGCGACCCTGTCGTTCGGATTCGGCACCGCGGGGCTCAGTTTTGCCGCCGGGGTCGTCGCCACGGCTCTCGCGTTCGGCTTCGTGCTGCTCGCCCTCGCCTATGTGCTCGGGCCCATCTCCGGGTGCCACGTCAATCCGGCCGTGACCATCGGCGTGTGGCTCTCTGGCCGGATCCCCGTGGCGGAGGCCGTCGGATACTGGATCGCTCAGTTCGTAGGCGCCATACTCGGGGCCTTGCTGCTGTGGGGTACGTTCAGCGCCTCACCCTTCTACAGCAGGTCAAGGACGGGCCTGGGTACGAATGGCTGGGGCGCCGCGAGCCATATCCAGATCAACGCGGGAGGTGCCTTCCTGATCGAGGTGATCATGACCGCCCTTTTCGTCTTTGCTGTTCTTGGCGCCACAAGCAAGACTGCGAATGCCGCAACCGCTGGCATCGTCATCGGTTTTTCTCTCATGATTGTCCATCTCATCGGAATCCCGGTCACGGGCACTTCGGTGAACCCGGCTCGCAGCCTGGGCCCCGCCCTCATCGTCGGTGGGACCGCGCTGAGCCAGGTATGGCTGTTCATAGTCGCGCCGCTGCTCGGCGGCGTCGTGGCGGCGGGCTTGCACAGGATCCTGTACCCGGAACCTCCAGCCGAACCGCTAGCCTCCGGTGAGCTTCAGGTCTGACCCCACGCTCGGCTCCGCGACCTGGCCAGCGAGTACGGTTCAGTTGGTTCAGTTCCGCCGGGTAACGACGACGACACGGCGGCTCAGCGCTCGCTGTCCAGCGTGGCCAGCGCGGCCGTCTCGTACCGGTCTCCCGCGACCGCGCCGGCCGGCACGGCGGCTTCGATCGCGGCCAGGTCGTCGGTGCTCAGCGTCAGGTCGAGGGCCTTCAGCGCCTCGGCCAGCCGCTCCCGGCGCTTGGTCCCGATCAGCGGGATGATGTCCTCACCGCGGGAGGATACCCAGGCGATCGCCAGCTGGGCGGCGGTGACGCCGTGCTCGGCGGCGATGGCCTCGAGCGCGGCGAGCAGCTCAAGGTTCCGCGCGTGGTTCTCGCCGGAGAACCGCGGGAAGCGGGTGCGCGGGTCGCCCGGGGCCAGCCGCGCGGTGCCGCTGCTCAGCAGGCCGCGGGACAAGATGCCGTAGGCGGTCACGCTGATGCCGAGCTGCCGGACGGTCGGCAGGATCTCCGCCTCGATGCCCCGGCTCATCAGTGAGTACTCGATCTGCAGCGCGGCGATGGGGTGCACGGAGTGTGCCCGGCGGATGGTGTCCGCCCCCACCTCGGACAGCCCGATGTGGCGGACGTAGCCGGCCTGGATCATCTCGGCGATGGCCCCGACGGTGTCCTCGATCGGCACCCGCGGGTCGAGCCGGGCGGGCTGGTACACGTCGACGTAGTTGGTGCCGAGCCTGGTCAGCGTGTACGCTAGCGAGTTCTTCACCGCGGCCGGGCTGGCGTCTTGCCCGATGAACGCGCCGGAGGGGTCGCGCTGGCCGCCGAACTTCACCTGGATGAACACGCTGTCCCTAGGCACCCGGCCGCGCAGGGCATCGCGGAGCAGCAGCTCGTTGTGGCCCATGCCATAGAAGTCGCCGGTGTCGAGCAGCGTGATCCCGGCGTCGAGGGCGGCACGGATGGTGGCGATGCTCTCCTGGTCGTCGGCCTGCCCGTAGATGCCCGACATGCCCATCAGGCCGAGCCCGGCCCGGGACACCACCGGCCCGCCGCGGCCCAGTCTGGTCGTCTCCATCACCCTCCGCACCCTACCCGCGGATCCCATAGGGTCGGGGCGGGATGGCCATCGCTGCCGATGCCGCGGCGGCTGCTGGCCGATCTGGTCGGCGTGACGGAGCTGTGGGCCTGAGGCCGGGCGGGCGCACTACCCTGTAAGGGGAGCGAGCGAACTGGCGCGAGACGACTTCATACGGACCGGACGGATGCATGGAACCCGAACCCACCGTGCTGGACAGCCTGCGCAGGGCAGTCGAGGCGATGCCCGACGACGTGCCGCTCCGCCTGCACCTGGCGACGATGCTGCTGCGGGCCGGCCAGCGGGACGAGGCGGTCCGGCAGCTCGGCGCCGTTCTGCAGCGCGACCCGGGCAACGCGCAGGCGCTCGGCCTGCTGCGGGGCCCAGGCCCTGGGCCGCTGAGGCCGCAGGCCAGCCGCCGCTCCCCCGTTCTCCCGAACGGACGGGTCGCCCGCCCCGCCGCCGGGCCGCGCCCCGCGCCGGAGGCGGGCCGATCAGGGTAAGGCTTCGCATTACGACTGGTCGCAGGCCGAGGACGAGCTGCGCGACGTGCTGCCCGCGATGTTCGTCGGCGACGGGGAGACGGCGGATTCGGCCTCGGCGGGCATCGACGAGGCGGACGCCTACGACGCCGAGCACGCCGGCCTCACGCTCGCCGACGTGGCCGGCATGACCGAGGTGAAGCAGCGCCTGGAGGCGGCCTTCCTGGCCCCGATGCGCAACCCGGAGCTGCGCCGGCTCTACGGCAAGTCGCTGCGCGGCGGCCTGCTGCTGTACGGCCCGCCGGGCTGCGGCAAGACGTTCATGGCCCGGGCGGTGGCGGGCGAGCTCGGCGCGCGGTTCATCGCCGTGTCATTCGCCGACATCATCGACATGTTCGTCGGGCAGAGCGAGCGGAACATCCACGAGCTGTTCGAGATCGCCCGGCGGAACGCGCCGTGCGTACTGTTCCTCGACGAGGTGGACGCGATCGGGCAGAAGCGCTCGCAGCTGCGGCACACCCCGATGCGCAGCGCGGTCAACCAGCTGCTGCTGGAGCTTGACGACATCTCCGGCAACAACGAGGGCGTGTTCCTGCTGGCGGCCACCAACCACCCGTGGGACGTGGACAGCGCGCTGCGCAGGCCCGGCCGGTTCGACCGGACCCTGCTCGTGCTGCCGCCCGACGCCACCGCCCGCGAGGGCGTGTTCCGCTACCACCTGAAGGACCGTCCGGTCGCCGGCATCGACCTGGCCAGGCTGGCCAGGCAGACCGACGGGTACTCCGGCGCCGACATCGCGCACATCTGCGAGACGGCGGCCGAGCGGGCGCTGATGGATTCGGTCCGCCGCGGCGAGCCCCGGATGATCGGCATGCCGGACCTGGAGGCCGCCATCGGGGAGGTCAAGCCGTCGCTCGGCGCGTGGTTCGAGATGGCCCGCAACGTGGCGCTGTTCGCCAACGAGAACGGCAGCTACGACGACCTGGCCGCCTACCTGCACAAGCGCCGGCTGATTTGAGCGTGCTCCGGTGATCGAGCTGCGGGAGGAGCTGGCACGGGCCGCGGCGATGCTCGACGTCAGGCGGTTCAGCGAGGCCTCGCAGCTGCTGGCCCGGGTGGTCTCGGCCGAACCGGAGAGCAGCCGGGCCTGGTGCCTGATGGCTCGCGCGCACCTGGGCGCGGAACGCTACACCGACGCGCTCAGCTCGGCCAACCGGGCGATGTCCCTCGACCCGGCCGACGAGTGGCCGCACCGGCTGGCCAGCAACGCCCTGGTTCACCTGGGCAAATACCCGGACGCGCTGCGGGCGGCGTACGAGGCGTGCCGCCTGGCGCCCGGCTACTGGCAGACGCACGTGTGCGTGGCGCAGGCCGCGCTGGCCGCGCAGCGGCTGGACGCCGCGGCCCAGGCGGCGAACCGGGCCCGCGCCCTGGCCCCGAACGAGCCCGACGTGCACTTCCTCTCCGGCAAGGTGAGCCTGGCACGCAGTGACCTGGCCGGCGCCCGCGAGCACCAGGAACAGGCCCTGGCGCTCGACCCGGCGCACAGCGGCGCGATGAACGAACTGGGCCGGATCAGGCTCAGGCGGCACGACACCGCGGGCGCGATCAGGCACTTCATCAGCGCCGCCCGGGCCACCCCGGACGAGCGCATCTACAGCAGGAACATCGACGTGGTGCTGCTGCGCACGGTGTCCCGGACGATCTACGTGTTCACGCTGATCGCGCTGATGCTGATCTGGATTCCCGCGGTCACGCACGTGAACCGGCTGCCGTTCGTGATCGCGCTCGGCGCCGCGGCCGTGGTCACCGCGGCCTGCTTCGCCTGGATAGTGCTGCGGCTGCCGCGCGAGGCGCGGCTGATGGTGCGCCGGACGCTGCGCGCCCCGCGAGTGGCGGCGGCACTGGCCCTGGCGCTGGGCGGGGTGGCGCTGGCATTCGGCCTGGTCGCGTTCACCCCGGCGACCGACCTGGCCCAGGTCCTGCCGGTCGCGGTCGTGATCACGGTGGCGGCGCGGCTGGCTGCCTTCGCCGCGCTCCGGGGGGCGGTGCGCAAGCACTAAACCCGTGCGCGCGGGCACGCCCTCCTGCACCCAGGAGACGGCGCGGACCCGAGGTGTGCCGTGAACAGCGATCCGGCGGCACGGATTCTGCTTCACTAGGGGGATGCATCCGAACGACCGTTCACGGCTGACGTTCATGCTCCGATATGCCGCGCGTCACCCCGAGCGCATCGTGCCACATGCCCGCCGCCTAGCCCGCGACGCGGCGCTGCGGCTGAAGAACCGTGACCACGTGAGCTACTACCGCGCGGTGATGAGGTCGGACGCGGCCCGCAGCGACGAGGGCGCGGTGGGCAGCCACACGCACGAATCCTGGCTCAAGATCGGCCAGATGCAGTTCGACTACCTCGTCTCGCACGGCCTCAAGCCGGGCATGCGGATGCTCGAGATCGGCTGCGGGAACCTGCGCGCGGGCCGCCTGTTCATCGAGCACCTGGACGCGGGCGACTACTACGGAATCGATATCTCCCCCGACATCCTGCTGGCCGCGCAGCGCACGCTGGCCGAGGTCGGCCTGCAGGACAAGCTGCCGCACCTGACCCTGGTCCAGGACCTGAAGCTGGAGTTCCTGCCGGCCGGGCACTTCGACGTGGTGCACGCGCACAGCGTGTTCTCGCACTCCCCGGTCGAGGTCATCGAGGAGTGCCTGGCGCATATCGGGCGGGTCATGAAGCCGGATGGCTTCTTCGACTTCACCTTCGACCGGACCGATGGCGCCGAGCACCAGGTGCTGCGCGAGGACTTCTACTACCGGACCGAGACCCTGGTGGCACTGGCCGGCCGGTACGGCCTGACCGGACGATTCATGACAGATTGGGAAGAACTTCCGCACCTGCAATCCAAGCTGCGCATCACCCGCCAAGCCGAGTTACGATCGCTGCCGTGCCGTCCCGCCGGGCATGGGATGATGGGCGCCGTGACGTGGACAGCCCCGGATGTTGAGCGGCCGGAAGGGCCGCTTACTGGTCCCGAGCGCCCGATGCTGCAGGCGTTCCTCGACTGGCAGCGCGCGACGCTGCTCTACAAATGCGCCGGGCTGACCGGTGAGCAGCTGGCCGGCCGGACCGTGCCGCCGTCGGGCATGTCGCTGCTCGGGCTGGTGCGGCACATGACCAAGGTGGAACGGACCTGGTTCCGCCAGCGGTTCGCGGGCGAGCCCGTCGAGCATCCCTTCGGCGGCGATAAGGCAGCCGATTTCGAGCGTGTCGACCCGGCCCGGGCCGCCGCCGACTACGCCCGGCTGACCGAGGAGTTCAAGCTGGCCGACGCGGCCGTGGCCAACGCGTCCCTGGACGACACCTTCACCCACGACAACGAGCTCATGTCGCTGCGCATGATCTACCTGCACATGATCGAGGAGTACGCGCGGCACCTGGGCCACGCCGACCTCCTCCGCGAGCAGATCGACGGCGCCACCGGCGAGTAACCGCGGGCCAGCTGTGCGCGTCCGCCACGGGAAGCCGCTGACCGACGACGAGCTGCGGCTGATCGCCGGGTATCCGCGGCAACTGGCGCTGCTCTTCCCGGGGCAGCTGGCACCGGCCGGGTAACGCCGGCGCGGGCACCCGTCACCGCAGCGTAAGAACCCCGCTGCCGTGAACCGAGTCCGCCTGATCCCGCGCCCTGGTACGCTCCCTACCCGTGCGAAGGAGCGATCCTGGGCGCGGGGGGATAAGACGACGGCGTCTTGACGGCCGCGGCAGAACGGGGCTCTGGTCCACGATCGGCCCGGTCGCGGTCGGCGTCGTCCTCGCGTTCGCGTGGAACATGACCGTGTCCCAGCCTCAGCTCGCGGTAGAGAATCAGACGGGGTTCACGCCGCGAGTCGGGCTGACCGTCGAGGAGGCCGCGACGCAGGCCTGGGCCAGCTACCCGCGCCAACCCAGCGGCATCAACGCCCGGGTGGCCGAGGGCCGGTAACCGCCGGGGCTTACGTGGGCGAGCCTGCCGCCGCGCCGGTCGGCTGGTCCTGGCCCCAGCGCGCGATCGCGGCGTCCAGGTCGAGCGGGAGGATCATCTCGCCGTCGGCCGTCTCGGCGGCCCAGTCCTCGGCGGGCACCCGCCACATGACCTCGAACTCGATGCCGTTCGGGTCCTTGGCGTACAGCGACTTGGACACCCGGTGGTCGCTCTCCCCGACCAGCGCGCCGGCCTTGAGCAGCTTGTCCCGTGTGTCGGCCAGGTCGGCCAGGGTGCCGACCTCCCAGGCCAGGTGGTACAGCCCGGGGCGGTCAGGCCGGTCGGGCGCGCGGCTCTCGGGGGCGGTGCCGATCTCGAACAGGCCGAGGTCGTGGTCGTTGGCTGAGCCGGGAGCGCGCAGGAACGCGGCCCGGCCGGGGATCTCCAGCCGGACCTCGAAGCCGAGCGTGCTCCGGTAGAAGTCCACGGTCCGCTGGAGACGGTGCACGTAGAGGACAGCGTGGTTCAGGCGGCGGACGGCCATCGGCGGTTCCTTCCCTCGGTGCTCGCTAGCTGTGGAACCTGCCGCCGGGCAGCCGTCATTCCCGCGCGCGGCCGCCCAGCCGGTCGCGGCCGCGGCGGTCTAGCGGATCTGCCCCCGCTGCCGGCGGCGGAGCTCGCGGTAGCGGCGGCGCTGCGACTCGTCGAGCATCATCCAGCCGCCCACGGGGACGGCGATCGCGAGCACGATGAGCCCCAGGCCTATCCACCACGGAACCCCGATGAAAAGCAGGATGAAGCCGATGATGATCCCAGCGATTCCCAGCTTCGCATGCGGTGTCATGCTGACTCCGTTTCACTCAATCCGGGCCGGGGGCCCCCGGGCCGGCCCAGCTGCTTCTAGCTTATAGGGCACCGGGCATCGGTTGGATCTTCGCGACAGCCCATCTGCCGGACGGAGTACGCTGCGGGCATAGCCGACGCTGGGGCCGATTAAGGGGAGGGCGCCGTGACGATCTGGATGCCGGTGGTGCCTGAGGCCAACGAGCTGCTGAGCCGCAGCCCGCTCGCCCTGCTCACCGCCATGCTGCTCGACCAGCAGGTCACGCTCGAGAAGGCCTTCAGCGGACCGCTGGACCTGGTCCGGCGGCTGGGGCACGAACCCACCGCGGCCGAGCTGGCCGAGTTCGACCCGGACCGGCTGGCCGCGATTTTCTCCGAACGACCCGCCCTGCACCGCTACCCGAGGGCGATGGCCGCCCGGGTGCAGGACCTGGCCCGGCTGATCGTGGAGCAGTACGACGGCGACGCCGCCCGGCTGTGGGAATCCGCCGCGACAGGGGCCGAACTGCTGAAGCGGGTGGCCGCGCTGCCCGGGTTCGGGGCGCAGAAGGCGCAGATCTTCGTGGCGCTGCTCGGCAAGCAGCTGGGGGTGCGGCCGGCCGGCTGGCGAGAGGCGGCGGGGACGTTCGGGGCCGAGGGGACGCGGTTCTCGGTCGCGGACATCACCGACGAGGAGTCGCTCGGCGAGGTCCGTTCCCACAAGCAGGCGATGAAGGCGGCCGCGAAGGCTCCCCGCCCGGTTGGTTAGGTCCCTATTCTTGACAATCTTGTGTTAGATACACGTGGCGCGCGACCTAGCCCTGGGATGGCAGCCCACTGCCTTGCGGCCTGACCAGATAACGTAATACGCCGTGTTACGCTCAATGCATGCCGAACACCCGGTTCACTATCTCGACCGACCCTGACGTCCACCTGGCGATCAAGACCCATGCGGACGCCGCAGGAATGGACGTGTCGGCATACATCGTTGCCGCCGCTGTGGCGCAGATGGCGGCCGACGATGCCGCGTCGGCAGCCTTCGCTCCTCTGGACGCCGACAACGCCAGTGCCATGGAGCAGTCCACCGCGCTGACGATGCCTAACCCGCCAGCATTCGAGGATCTATCCGCCGAGGAGCAGGCCCTCGTCCGCAGGGTGGTTAGCTCGGCGCTGGGACCGGATCACGCCGACGTGGCATGAGCGCCCGCACTGTCGTCTATGACACCGGCATGCTTCTCGCGCTTCTCGGCGGCAAGCCGGCGGCGCTCGTATTGCATCACTTGCTGCGGGCCGTTCCGCACCGGCCCATCATCATCGGCCCGATCCTCGCGCAGTCATGGCCACCGGACCCGAAGACGGTCTATGCCTTCAGTCAATACCTTCAGGACTGCACGGTTCCGCAGACGCGCGGCGCATCACCGCCAATCCGGGGCACAAGTGCCGCAAGCGCGGGCTGCGTCGCTTGCGCCAAGACATTCACTCTGGATTCCTACAAGAGAGCTGGCGCAATGCTCGGTAGGGCGGTACTACCGGGCAAGAAACAGCCGGATGCTGTAGACGCGCTCGTGGTAATGGCAGCCGCGCTGCATGCACCCGCCCAGGTACTCACCAGCGACCCTGGCGATATCACCGCCTACGCCGCAACCCTCGATCATGCGGATATTACGGTAGAGCGGATCTGAGCCGTCAAGGCGTCGGAGGCAACCGATCCTAGATCGCCCACGAGACACGGGCCCCCCTGACCAGCCCTGTCTCGCCTGCCCCCGCGGCGGGCCGCGGGCATTGTAGGGATATACAAGAGGGGCACAGATTACCCGGGTCTTCCTGGGGCCCTGGGGCTTACGGCCAGGCGGGGCAGGCGGGAAGATGGGGCTTTACGCGGACTAACAGGAGGGCAGGACCCGATGGCTGAGATCGTCCGGGCCGGGCTTATCCAGCAGCGCTGGACCGGCGACAAGGATTCGATGATCGCGGCGGCGGTAAATCACATCCAGGCGGCCGCCTCAGACGGCGCGCAGGTGGTCTGCCTCCAGGAGCTCTTCTACGGGCCGTACTTCTGCCAGGTGCAGGACGCCGACTACTACTCCTATACCGAGGCGATCCCGGACGGGCCGACGACCACGCTGCTGCAAGACGTGGCGCGGCAGCACGGCATCGTCATCATCGCGCCGATGTACGAGGAAGAGCACCCGGGCGTGTACTACAACACCGCGGCGGTGATCGACGCCGACGGAAGCTATCTGGGCAAATACCGCAAGACCCACCTGCCGCAGGTGAAGGGCTTCTGGGAGAAGTTCTACTTCCGGCCGGGCAACCTCGGCTACCCGGTCTTCGACACCGCCGCCGGCCGGATCGGCGTGTACATCTGCTACGACCGGCACTTCCCCGAGGGGTGGCGGGCGCTCGGGCTGGCCGGCGCCCGGATCGTGTTCAACCCGTCGGCCACCAGCCGCGGGCTGTCCCAGTACCTGTGGCGGCTCGAGCAGCCGGCCGCCGCGGTGGCCAACGAGTACTTCGTCGGCGCCATCAACCGGGTCGGCGTCGAGCCGCTCGGCGACAACGACTTCTACGGCCAGACTTACTTCGCCGACCCGCGCGGGCAGCTGGTGGGCGAGGCCGCCGCCGACGACAAGGACGAGGTGCTGGTCCGGGACCTGGACATGGAGCAGCTGGCCGAGGTCAGGAACCTGTGGCAGTTCTACCGCGACCGCAGGCCGGACCAGTACGAGTCGCTAGTGCAGCCATGACGACGACGCTGATCAGCGGCGGCACGGTCGTGACGGCGTCCGGGACGCTGGACGCCGACGTGCTAGTGGCCGGGGAGAAGATCGCGGCCGTGCTGGCCCGCGACATCACCGGGACCGGCGGCGCGGACGGAGGCGGCGACGCACCCGCGGCGGTCGCGGCGGACCAGGTCATCGACGCGACGGGCAAGTACGTGCTGCCCGGCGGGATCGACGTGCACACGCACATGGAGATGCCGTTCGGCGGCACGTTCTCCGCCGACACCTTCGAGACCGGCACCCGGGCCGCGGCCTGGGGCGGCACCACGACGATCGTCGACTTCGCCGTCCAGGCCAAGGGCGCCTCGCTGCTGGCCACGCTGGAGGCGTGGCACGCCAAGGCGGACGGCAACTGCGCGATCGACTACGGCTTCCACATGATCGTCTCCGACGTCAACGACACGACGCTGAAGGAGATGGACGCCTGCATCGCGGCCGGGGTGAACAGCTTCAAGATGTTCATGGCCTACCCCGGCGTGTTCTACGCCACCGACGGCGAGATCCTGCTCGCCATGCAGCAGGCGGCCCGGTCGGGCGCGACGGTGATGATGCACGCGGAGAACGGCATCGCCATCGACCAGCTGGTCGCGCAGGCGCTGGCGGCCGGCCGCACGGACCCGGTGAATCACGGCCTGACCAGGCCGCCGGAGCTGGAGGCCGAGGCTACCTCGCGGGCCATCATGCTGGCCCAGGTGGCGGACTGCCCGCTGTACATCGTGCACCTGTCCGCCCGGCACGCGCTGGAGGTGGTCGCGCAGGCCCGGGACACCGGGCAGAACGTGTTCGCCGAGACCTGCCCGCAGTACCTGTACCTGTCCCTGGACGACCTGGCCCGGCCGGACTTCGAGGGCGCCAAGTTCGTCGCCTCGCCGCCGCTGCGGCCGAAGGACCATCAGGACTCGCTGTGGCGCGGCCTGCGGACCAACGACCTGTCGGTGGTCTCGACGGACCACTGCCCGTTCTGCTTCAAGGACGGCAAGGAGCTCGGCCGGGGCGACTTCTCCAAGATCCCGAACGGCATGCCGGGCGTCGAGCACCGGATGGACCTGCTGCACGCCGGGGTGGTGGCGGGCCAGCTCACGCTGACCCGCTGGGTGGAGGTCGCCGCCACCACGCCGGCCAGGATGTTCGGCCTGTACCCGCGCAAGGGCGTGATCGCGGCCGGGTCCGACGCGGACATCGTCATCTACGACCCGCGGGCGCGGCAGACGCTGTCCGCGGCGACCCACCATATGAACGTGGACTACTCCGCGTACGAGGGCATGGAGATCACCGGCCAGGTGGTGACCACGTTGTCGCGCGGCCGCGTGGTGATCGGCGACGGCAGCTACCAGGGCCGTCCCGGCCACGGCGCGTTCCTGTCGCGCGGGCTGAATCAGTATCTGCGGTAGCAGACACCCAGTTCGTTCGGTACCTGTCTTGTTCTTTCCGGGAGGGATCATGGATTTCGGGCTGGTGCTGCAGACCAATCCGCCGGCCAGCGGCGTGATCGCGATGATGCAGCGGGCCGAGGAGGCGGGTTTCTCCCACGGCTGGACCTGGGACTCGCACGTGCTGTGGCAGGAGCCGTTCGTGATCTACTCGCGGATCCTGTCCGCCACGTCGGCGATGACCGTGGGGCCGATGGTGACCAATCCGGGCACCCGGGACTGGTCGGTGATCGCGTCGCTGTTCGCCACGCTGAACGACATGTACGGCAACCGGACCGTCTGCGGGATCGGCCGCGGCGACTCGGCGCGCCGCGTCATCGGCCAGTCACCCATGTCGCTGGCTACCCTGTCCGACGCGATGACCGTGATCAAGGGGCTGGCCGAGGGGCGTGAGGTGACGCTGCACGGCCAGCCGCTGCGCATCCCGTGGGTGCGCGACGGCAAGCTCGAGATCTGGATGGCCGCGTACGGGCCGAAGGCGCTCAAGCTCACCGGCGAGCAGGCCGACGGCTTCATCCTGCAGACCGCCGACCCGGACATCGCGCGCTGGACGATCGGCTCGGTGCGGTCCGCGGCCGAGGCGGCCGGACGCGATCCTGCCTCGATCACCATGTGCGTGGCGGCGCCCGGCTACGTCGGCACCGACCTGGTGCACCAGCGGGAGCAGCTGAGGTGGTTCGGCGGCATGGTGGGCAATCACGTGGCGGACCTGGTGGCCAGGTACGGCACGGACGGGCCGGTCCCCCGCGCGCTGACCGACTACATCAAGGGCCGGGAGGGCTACGACTACGCGCACCACGGCAAGGCCGACAACCCGTCGGTGGACTTCGTGCCGGACGAGATCGTAGACCGGTTCTGCCTGCTCGGCCCGGCGGGCGCGCATGTGGACCGGCTGCGTGAGCTGGCCGACGCCGGGGTGGACCAGTTCGCCCTCTACCTGATGCACGACCAGGAGGAGCAGACCCTGGCCGCCTACCGCAGCCAGGTCATTGCTGCCCTGGGCTGATGCTGGGCGACGGGGACGGCGCCGGGACCAGGCCCTCGACCTTCGGCAGGACCTGCTGATCGGCGAGCGCGATGGCCAGTTCGCCGGCCGCGGTCGGGTGCAGCGGCGCCGGGTCCCCTGGCCCCTGGACGTAGGGGCTGGCGGTGCACAGCTCGTGGCCGGTGAACGGCGGGTCGGTGACCCCGAAACCGAACGTCTGCGCGCCCTGCGCCAGCACCGCGTTCAGCTGCCCGAGCCGGGCCGTGAGCACCCTCTCCTTGGCCGCGGTGATGCCGTACCTGGCCAGGCAGCGCAGATCCGCGCCGAACGGCGAGTAGTACTGGTTGACCAGGACGTCCGGGCTGCCAGGCAGCGCGGCCAGGGCGCCGAGCAGCGTGTAGTAGCTGCGGGTGAAGTCGCCGATCTGCTTGCTGAAGAAGGCCGAGGAGACCTTGTCGTTGCACACCGTGCTAGCCACGCAGAGCCGGGTCATGATGGACCACTCCACGTCGTCCGCGCCGACGCTGACGATGATCACCTTGGCGTGGGTGGCCCGCTCCGCCTCGACCAGCTGCGACGGGGCGACCTGCCCGCTGCCGAGCACCTGGACGCCGAGCAGGCCGTTCTGCACGGTCGCGCCGCTGCAGGCCAGGTTCAGCACGTTCCAGTTGTTCACCATGGCCAGGTCCGCCGCGTAGGACTCGCTGCTGCGGCCGCAGGCTCGGTCCAGGGTGGTGGTGTTCCTGGCGGCCGGGTTGCCCACGGCGGCCGCGGTGGAGTCGCCGATCACCACGGCCTGCACGCCGGGCAGCGGCCGGGTGACGGCTTGCTGCGGCGCGGCGAGCGGGTCGGCGCCGACCAGGTCGTCGAGGGTCTTCACGCTGCGCAGCACCCCGGGCGTGCTGGACGCGGTCAGCAGCACGCCGCCGACGTTCACCACCGTGACCACGACGAGTCCTGCGACGACGGTCTTCGCCATCTTCTTGTGCGACTGCCTGCGCAGGCCGGCCACTGCGATCAGCGCGACCACGGCGAATCCGGCCGCGATTAGCGTCTCCCACTCGAAATAGCGCGTCCAGCCCTGCGCCAGCTGCTGGCTGAGGTCCAGCTCGAGTGAGCGCGGGCTGTCCGAACGCAGCAACCGCGAGACCTGCGGGTTGATGGTGATGTGGGTGAGCTTGAGCAGCGGGCGGATCGGGCCATCGAACTGCGGCTTGGTCGGCATCACCTGGCCGAACAGGTCGAGCTCGCCCGGGCCCGCTAGGCTGAGGCCTGGGACAGCGGCGCCGACCTGGGCGGTCTGCCCGGCCGCGGAGACCGTCTGCAGCGGCGCGACCTGCAACGCGAGCCAGATCGAGCCGGCCGTGACGATGCCGAAGGTGACGAGGTAGAAGGCGGCGGTCCTGGTCAGTCGCAGGAATCTGGAAATGTCGCGCTCCCTGGGCGGTACGGCCTCGCCACTCCACGCTACCTCGCGGGCGGGATGAAGTCACAGGGCCTGCTCGCGCTCCAGGTAGCTCAGCGCGGCCCAGCCGAAGGGGACCGGGAGCCAGAACGTCAGCAGCCGGAATAGCAGCACCGCCTCGACCGCGACCGCGCCGGGCAGGCCCGCGGCGGTGAGACCGGCGGTCAGCGCCGCCTCCACCCCGCCCAGGCCGCCGGGGGTAGGCAGGATGGAGCCGATGGCGCTGCCGGTCAGGTAGACCACGGCGATGCCCGCGATCGGCACCGACCGGCCGAACGCCCCGACGCAGACGGCCAGGCACAAGATGTAGGACAGGCTCAGCAGCAGCGCCCCGCCGATGCCGAGGGCGAGCTTGCGCGGGTGCTGCGCGACCTCGAGCAGCCGGGGCAGCACCTGGCCAATCGTCGGCGACACCCGGGCGCGCAGCACCCGCCGCGCCGCCGGGACCGCGAACACCGCGAGCGCGGCGACGACCAGGCCGGCCAGCACGAACCAGGCCCACCGGGGCGGCTGGATCGGGTCCTTCGCCGAGGTGCCCGCGATCGCGGCGAAGATCACGATCAGCACGATGTGCAGGACGAACGCCACCACCTGGGCCACGCCGACGCTGGCCGCGGCGACCGGCGCAGGGATCTTCCTGCGCTGCAGGTACCTGATGTTCAGCGCGGCGCCCCCGACGGCGGCCGGGGTGACCAGCGTGACGAAGGAGCCGGCCACCTGGGCCAGCAGGGTGCGGAAGAAGGGCAGCCGGTCGGCGACGAACCCGGATAGCGACACCGTGGCGCCGACGTAGGTGGACGCCGACAGGGCCAGCGCGGCGATCCCCCAGTGCCAGTTGGCCGTGCGCAGCACGCTGCCGAGGCTTTCCCGGGCGAGCTCGCCGGCCAGCAGGTAGACGGCGGCGACGCTCGCGACCAGGGTCAGCAGGGTGCGCAACCGGATGCGTTCCAGCTGGACGGGCGCGACCTCGGCGCCCGGCACGGCCGCGAGCAGCCGCGTGCGCAGGGTGGGCAGCACGTCCCGGCGGCGGCGCAGCGCCTTGCGCGTCGAGCGGGCCAAGGCGACCGGCTGCAGCAGCGGCACCACCGCCAGCATCTTGTCCGCACCGGCCTTCTCCAGGGCCAGGCGGGCGGCCCGGTCCGGCCCGACGTAGAGGGCGAGTTCAGCGATGAGCTGGGCCATGTCGAGGCGGATCTGCAGGTCGCTGGCGGCTACGTCGCCGTCGCCGGGGTCGAGCAGCATGGCCTGGCCGTCGTCGGTGAGCAGGATGCGGTCCGCGGTCAGCCCGCGATGGGTGACATGGCGGGCGTGCAGCCGGTCTACCGCGTCCCAGATCCGCTTGAGCTCCTCGTCGCTGCAGCCGGGATTCCGCTTGGCCAGCGTCGTCCCGTCATGGTGCTCGTAAGCGAGCACGGCAGCTTCCGGGCCAACTCTTACCAGTGCGCGCAGCCGCGGGGTGGGCGCGCTCGCGTCTTCCGCCGCGTAGGAGAGCAGTGCCCGGTGCTCGACCGCGCGGTCCACCGACAGCGGGGCGTTGCGCGACACCTGCCCGAGCAGCCGCACCGAGCGGTACACCCGGTAGATCGCTCCGGCCGCCTGCTGATCCCGGTCGTACACGACGACGTCCAGCCTGGTGCCGTCGCGCCCGGTCACCGTGTAATGGCGTGACCCGCCCACCCGGTTTCCTTCGTAGCGGACCCGCTTGATCGCGGTTACCGGCAGGTCCGAGGCGGCCAGCGTGGCCGCGATGTCCCGGGCGCCGGGCCGCTGCGAGGTGGAGCCCGCGAAATAGCGCACCGCCAAGCCGATCGCGCGGCCCGCGAGCACCGTGATCAGCAGGGTCAGCATCGGCGTGTGCAGCAGGCTCACGTGCACGACCGCATACACGCCGACCGCCACCCACAGCGCGTTCCGCCAGGCCGGCCGCCCGATGAGGCCGACCATGGTGGCGTAGGCGACCAGGCCCGCCACGGCGGGGTCGAGGGCGGGGATGTGGCTCGTGCCCGGGTGGGACATGATGATCGCGTCGTAGAGCCGGCTGGCGGGCTCCCGGCTGAGCAGGTCGTTGGCCACCGCAGTGACGGCGGCAGCCAGGACGCCGGTGGCCACCGCTTCGGCCAGCCGCCGCCACTGGCGCCGGGCGAGGAGCTGAACGGCCAGGGCCACGGGCAGGATGAACAGGGCGAAGAACGCCAGCGGGCGCGCCAGCGTGAGCAGCGCAGTCGGTATGTGCCTGCTCACGCCCACGATGTCGGCCTGGACCGCAGCCGTGGTCGCGCTGGCAGCGATGCCGGCCACGGTCAGCGCGACGATCTCGATGCAGGACAGCACGCAGCGCAGCAGATCGACCGGCTTGCGGATGCGGCGCTCAAGCTGATCCTCGATCTGGATCTCGCCTGGCTGCGGTGACGTCACGGCACGATCGTTTCACCTGGCCGCCTGGCCGCATAGACGCACCGCCCGCCCGTAACCTCGGCGAGACCCATGGTGCGGCCGACCCGGGCGAGAGGCACGGCGGGGCAGCGGCCATTTTTCGCTAAAGTCTATGAATTTGATCGTAACACTAACTTTTAGCCTGCTCGTTCCCTGGCCGCGCGGCGGCGCGTATCGTCCGGGACATGAGGGCTTCGGAAGTACGCCGCTTGATTCAGCTGAAGCCGGTCGAGCTCGATGCCGCCCGCAGGCGGCTCTCGGCCTGCCATGACGTCTTCGACCTGCGCGTGGCGGCGCGTCGGCTGATCCCGCGGCCGGTCTTCGACTACGTTGATGGCGGCGCCGACGAGGAGCTGTCGATGGCGGCCAACGTGCGGGCGTTCCGGCGGTGGCGGTTCCAGCCGCGGGCGCTGACCGAGATCACCGCGGTGGACACCGCCACCCGGGTACTCGACCATGACCTGTCGCTGCCGCTGGTGCTCGCGCCGACCGGGTACACCCGGATGATGCACCCGGCGGGCGAGATCGGCGCGGCGCGCGCGGCGCAGCGGCACGGCCTGCCCTACACGCTGTCGACCATGGCGACCACCTCTATCGAGGCGGTCGCCGAGGCAGTACTTTCCCGGCCAACCAGCCCCGACCGCCCTCCCGGGCTATCCCGGCCAACCAGCCCCGACCGACCTCCCGGCCCGCCCGACCTGTGGTTCCAGCTGTACATCCTGCAGGACAGCGGGCTGACCAAGGAACTCGTCGACCGGGCCGCGGCAGCCGGCGTACCGGGTGCTCGTGGTCACGGTGGACACCCTGGTGACCGGGCACCGGACCAGGGATGAGCGGAACGGTCTGATCATCCCGCCCGCGCTGACCAGCCGGACGCTGGCCAGCATCGCGGCCCGGCCGGGGTACTGGCTGCGGATGCTGCGCAGCGACGCGATCGACTTCGGCAACTTCGCCGGGAGCGGCTTGATGACGATCGCGCGCACCGGCTCGCTGTTCAACCCGACCGTCAGCTGGGACGACATCGGTTCGCTGCGGTCGTGCTGGCCCGGGAAGCTGGTCATCAAGGGACCGCTGTCGCCCGCGGACGCGGCCCGCGCCGTGGCGGCGGGGGCGGACGGCGTGCAGCTGTCCAACCACGGCGGGCGCCAGCTGGACCGGGCCATCTCCCCCGTCGACCTGATCGCGCCGGTGCGCGACGCGGTGGGGCCGGACGTGTCCTTGCTGGTGGATTCGGGCGTCCGGCACGGGTCCGACATCGCGGTGGCGCTGGCCCTGGGCGCGGACGCCTGCGCGATCGGCCGTGCTTACCTGTACGGGCTGATGGTCGGCGGCGAGCCGGGCGTGGACAAGGCGCTGGACCTCCTGGCCGACCAGTTCACCCGGACGCTGCACCTGATGGGCATAAGTTCGGTGGCCGCGCTGCGCGCGGCCGGCCGTGAGCTGCTGGTGTCGCCGTGATTACCGGCGGGCAACTGCTCGGCTTCACGGTGGCATCGCTGGTGCTGATCGTGATCCCGGGGCCTGGGGTGCTCTTCGTGGTCGGGCGGGCGCTGGCGCACGGTCGGCGGACCGCGCTGGCCACCGCGTGCGGCCACGCCGCGGGCAACTACGTGGTAGCGGCGTGCGTGGCGGTCGGCCTGGGCGCGATCTTGCAGCGTTCAGCCACGGTGTTCGTGGTGGTCAAGGTCGTCGGGGCGGCGTACCTGGTGTGGCTCGGCATCCGCGCGATACGGCACCGCAAGTCGCTGGCGACTGCCTTCGCCGTGGCGGCGGAGCCGCGGGACGGCTGGCGGGCGCTGCGGGACGGGATGGTAGTGGGGATCACGAACCCCAAGTCGTACATCTTGTTCGGGGCCATCCTGCCGCAGTTCGTGAACCGGGGGGCCGGCGACGTGACCGGGCAGATGCTGGTGCTGGCGCTATTTTCCGTTCTGATCGGCGCGGTCTCCGATTGCGCCTGGGGGTTCGCCGCGAGCGCGGTGCGGAACTGGTTCGCGCGCTCACCGCAGCGGTTCGAGCTGGTCGGCGGGGCGGGCGGGCTGGCCATGATCGGCGTCGGCGTGACGGTGGCGATCACCGGCCGGAAGAGCTGAGCGCACCAGGCCAGCGCTACCGGGGCGGCAAAGGCGGGCAGCTCACTGGTTCCGCTGCGCGGCACAGAGAACCGCCCGACCCATCCGGCCACCGCAGCCTCCAGCTGGCCCGGGAAGATCCAGCGCACCTCCAGGCTCCGGACTCCTTCGGTGACCGGGCTCTCAGGGGGTTCAGCCATTGCCAGATGCTCCTGCCCCGGCCTGGTCGGCCAGTTCCGTCCACAGCCGCCGCACGCCTGCGCTGCGCCAGGCCAGCCGGATCTCACATGTCGGGTTCGGCGGTGATCCGTCCTGAGGCGACGGCGTTGACGAGCGATTGGTGGTCGCGTTCGTTCTGGTCGGCGTAGGCGGCGGCGAACTGGGTGATGGCCTGGTCGAACACGTCCGAGCCGCCGAGGTAGGCGGCGATGGCGATCCGGTCCCCGGAGCAGGCGTGGGCCCGGGCCAGCGCCCACCCGCATACCTCCCCGTAGATCCGCATGCCGTGCGGCACCAGGTCCTCGATGGCGATGGAGTATTTCCAGTCCCGCAGCTGGCGGACATAGAAGTCGCGCTGCTTGCCGTCCAGCCCTGCCGCGATACGCTGCCAGCCCAGGAAGATGTCGCTGGATGCCTGCATCAGCCGCTGGCCCGCGACCACCCGCTGCCCCTGGTTGGCGTACTTGCTGGCCCCCGCAAACCGGCTGAGCACCGACGCCTCGGCCTCCTTGACCTGCAGGAACAGCGGATCGGACTCGTCGCGGCCGAGCATCAAGACGATCCAGCAGCGGGTCCCGACGCTGCCGACGCCGACGACCTTGCGGGCCATATCGGCGTACTCGTACTGCTCGAGCAGGTACCGCCGGTCGGTTTCCAGCGTCCGCCGGTAGCCGGCGAGCAGGTCGTTGATCTGCGCCTGAAAGGCCTCCTGGTCCATCTGCTTGGGCAGCAGGTCCGCGATCGGGACCAGCAGCGGCGGCTCAGAGATGATCCGCGGCCGGCCATCGACCAGGCGGGTCAGCTTGGCCACTTCCTGCATGCTGTCCCGGGTTCGCGCCTTGGCCATTCCCTTGGCCACCAGCTTGCGCTGCCGCTTCTGCAGCTGCGACTCAAACTCCGCCCGCAGCTGGTCCAGGTCCGCGTGCGCGTACCAGACGTCCAGGTTGGTCATCTTGGCGAAGTCCCGCATCGCCCGCCGGTAGCGGGCGACGGCGGCGGTGACGATCTCGCGCCGTTCCTTGCCGCCGAACCCGTTGCCGCGGGCCGCTACGTCCAGGCTGGCGGCCAGCCGCTTGACATCCCATTCCCACGGGCCGGGCAGCGTCTCATCGAAGTCGTTGACATCGAACACCAGGAGCCGCTCGGCGGAGCCGAAGATCCCGAAGTTGGACAGGTGCGCATCGCCGCAGGCCTGCACGGCCAGCCCGGACACCGGGGTGCCGGCCAGGTCGCTGGCCATCGGCAGCGCCGCGCCGCGGTAGAAGGTGAACGGGGAGACCATCATCCGGCCCCACCGCACCGGGACCAGTTCCGGCACCCGCGCCTTGGCCTGCTCTTCCAGCAGGCCGAGCGGGTCGGGCCGGTCCGGCCCCGGGTCGAACACCGCATGACTGTCCCGCGGCACCGCAGCCCGTGCTTCCTTACCCCGCTCCGCGCGCTCCGCCGGCGTTAGCCGCCCCAGCCCGGACTCGAGCTGGTAGCGGTGTGTAGTTCGGGACGCATCCTCAGCTGTCCGTGCACTCATCATGGGCTCCTTTCCTCGGGGGTCGTCGCCGCTGCCGCACGGGCAGGGGTCGTTGCGGCCGCGCCGGGAGTCCTGTGCCGCGTAGATCGCCATCAGCTCAGCGGGTGCCCGGCCGGCGCGCAGCAGCATGGCCATGGTGTCCATCGGCTTGGCGGCGCAGAGTCTGCCCCTGCCGCCTGTCCCACGCGATCAACCGCGCCAGGATCTGAGCGTGGTTTTCGCGGGCCTGATGGGCCAGCGCCGCCAGCATGATGGCACCGACGATCGCCAGCTCATGGGACCGGCGGCTGCGCAGAACATCCCCTGCCAGCTTCAGCCCGATCAGCAACCAGACGATGCGATTATGATGGTGCACCGTCCGTGCCTGCCGCACCGGCTGGCTGCCCTCACGCAGCGAGCGGCTCCGGCTAAGCTCATTCATGCCTGACCAGTTCCCTTGTGATGGTGATACCAGCCGCAAACTCCCCCATCACTCGATGATGGGGACGCTCGCTGTCAAAGGCATCACCCGTTCGGGATGACGGCACTGTGGCCCGCTGAACCGGTTGCGAGGATGCCGGTGAGCTTCAGCTTCTTCAGCAGCAGCCACAGCACGACGGCTCCGGCCGCGCCGCCGACGACGCCGAGGCCGATCCGCCCGGCGAAACCGAGCGTTCCGGTCAGCACATGATGCGCGTGGCTGGCTGTCAGGGCCTGGAACATGACCACGGCGGTGATGGCGCCGATCGGGTCGACGGTCGTGCCCTCAAAGCCCAAGATCGTGGTCAGCTTCTTACCGGCCCGGGCGGCGCGCAGGATGGGCGTCACCACGGTGGGGCCCGAGACGATCAAGATCGCGCCGAGCATGATGGCCGCTTTCGACGACAGGCCGAGCAGCAGTCCGCCGAAAAAGCCGGCGCTGGCCCAGGTCATCGGGATGCCCCAGCCGCGCAGCCGGCGCACCCCTCATCGGCCCGGTGACCACCGCTTCTTACCAGCCCCGCGGGCATCTGGCAGCCAAAGCGGATTCCCGCATCCGGACACGGCGCCGGCCTTCGCTATCCCCGTCCTAGGCCCCGGCGGGAGCGTCATCGGTTGGCTGACGGCCGGTCCGCCCAGCCGCGATCACGGCATCGACCTCGCGGAGGAAGTCGATCAGCGCGATCGCCAGGAACGCCGCACCGATAAGCGCCAGGATCTCCGCCTCCGGCCGCCCGGCCCTGCGGGCGACCAAACGGGCGACCGGCCGGGCGACCTCCCTCGTCCAGCCGGTCAGGCCCGCCTGGCCCATCGCCACCAGGTTCCACTTCGCCATCCGAAGCACTCCTTCCCGATATCACCCGGCCGCCGGCAGCCGCGGGCGACATCACACCGCCCCGGGCCAGGCCCGACGGCCGGGACGGCCGGTGACCGTTACCATCTCACAGCTGTCCTGGCCGGGGAAACCGCTGTCGTAGCTGGCCCGGGTCTGGTCCTGGGTCAAGAGGCGCATTCGTCACGGTCCACCAGCCGGGCGCCGCCGTCACGGCCAGCGGCCGCCGCGGACGCGCCGTCGATCCGGTCGGCGGCGTGCGCCGGGGAGGTCCCGTCGATCCGGACACCGCGCAGCGCCAGCCCGGCGATCAGCACGGCCGCGCAGGTGATCGACGCGTCGGCCAGGTTGAACGTCCACGGGAAATGCGGCAGGTTGATCCAGTCCACCACCCGGCCGCGGAGCGGTCCTGGCGCCCGGAACAGCCGGTCCCCCAGGTTGCCCATCGCCCCGCCGAGCAGCAGCCCGAGCGCGATCGTCCAGCCCACGCTGCGCAGCCGCCGGGCGGTGCGGATGATGTAGCCGATCACGCCGCACACGATCAGGGCGATGACCGCGGTGTAGGACGTGCCGACGCCGAAGGCGGCGCCGGCGTTGAAGGTGAGGTCCAGCGTCAGCAGCCCGTCGAGCAGCCGGACCGGCGGGTGCCCGGGCAGCCTGGCCAGCACCTGCGCCTTGGAGATGGCGTCGGCGGTCAGCACGGCGACCGCGACGCAGAACATGACCGTGAGCGCCCAGACCCGGCGCGTTTGCAGCTGGACAGGATCGGCGATCATCAGGCACCTGAGCTGTGGGAGGAGAGAGAACCGGGAAAACGCCGGGGCAGGTGCGCGGAGGTGCGGGCGGCGCGACGTGAGCTGGCCTCGACGGCCGTAACGGCGAGGTAACCGGACGCCATCAGGGCATGCCCCGGGGTGTCCGTGCTTCTCGGGGTGGCTGTGCTTCCCGGGGTGCCTGTGCTTCCCGGGGTGGCCGTGCTTCCCGGGGTGGCTGTGCTTCCGGGGTGGCTGTGCTTCCCGGGGCGGCAGGGGCGGGCGGGCCTTGGACGGGCCGGTCGCCGGGTCGGCCGGCACCTTGGGCGGCTGCTTCTCCAGCGCCTCGAGCGCGAGCCGCACCGCGGTCTCCAGCTGCGGGTCACGACCCGCGGCCCAGTCGTCCGGCGTGACCAGCACTTCCACGTCCGGGTCGACGCCGTAGTTCTCCACGCCCCAGCCGTACTCGTCGAACGAGAACGCGTACCTGGGCACGGTCATGTGGGTGCCGTCGACCAGTTCGTGGCCGGGAATGCCCTCGATGCCGATCACGCCGCCCCAGGTCCGGGTACCCACCACCGGGCCGAGGCCGAGCAGCTTGATCGCGGCCGTGACGATGTCCCCGTCGGATCCGGCGAACTCGTCGGCCAGCGTGACGACCGGGCCACGCCGTCCGTCCCGGGGATAGGAGACCGGCTGGAGCCAGCGCCCCTGGTCCCAGCCGATGACGCGGCGGGCCAGCTTCTCCACCACCAGCTCGGAGATGTGCCCGCCGCCGTTCCCGCGCACGTCCATGACCAGGGCGTCGAACCGCATCTCGGTGTGCAGGTCGCGGTGGAAGTCGGCCCAGCCCTCGCCGACCATGTTCGGGATGTGCAGGTAGCCGAGCCGTCCTTCGCCGAGCTCGCGCACCAGGTGGCGGCGGCCGGTCACCCAGTCCTGGTACCGCAGCCGCCGCTCGTCGCGCAGCGGCACCACGGCCACGCGTCGGGGGGGAACGGGGGGGCGGACAGCCCCCCCGTGATCGGCGGGGTCTTGGGGGGTCGTCCCCCCGGTCGCACTGTGAGCTCGACCGGCTTGCCGACCGTCCCGGCCAGCAGCGGCGCCGGGCCGAGCACCGGGTCGACCGCTCGCCCGTCCACCGCGATCAGCTCGTCCCCGGGCCGGACCACCACGCCGGGTGCCTCGAGCGGCGAGCGCGCCCGCGGGTCGGACGACTCACCCGGCAGGACCCGTTCCACGATCCAGCGGCCGGAGCCGTCGCGGGAGATGTCCGCGCCGAGCAGCCCCACGGCCGCGGGACCCGGGCCGGGCCCGCGGAAGTCCTGGCCGGCCTTCCCGACGTAGGCGTGCGAGGTGCCCAGTTCGGCTACCACTTCCCACATCAGGTCGGTGAAATCGTCCGCGCCCCGGACCCGGTCCAGCAGCGGCCGGTAGCTATCCAGCACCCCGTCCCAGTCCACCCCGGACATGTCCGGGCTCCAGAAGTCGCGGCGCATCAGCCGGCGCTTCGGCGTAGGCGTGCTGCCACAGCGCGACCGGGTTGGCCTGGAACCTGGCCCGGGACAGGTCGACGGTGACCGACTCGCCCGAGCCGTGGTCGTCCTTGTCCTCGGACGGCAGGATCCGCAGGTCGTCCCCGTCCTTGACCACCAGCCGGGTGCCGTCGCCGCTGACGTCGAACCAGTCGAGCTCGCCGACCATTTCGGTGACCTCGCGCTTGCGCAGGTCAAAACGCTCCAGGACCGGCCGCGGCGCGTCGTCCTCGGGGCTGGCGGCGCCCTCCCCGAGCACTCCGGCGACCGGCTCGCGCAGCCAGGCCAGGCCACCCTTGGTGGCATGCAGCCCCGAGTACCTGGCCTCGACCACCGGGACGCCCACCACGCGGCCGGAGAGACCTTCGGCGTCGACAGATACCTCGGTTCGTTCGGAAGAATCGTCCTTGTCTTTGTCCGGCGCGGGCGGATCGGTGCCCAGCGGACGGCCACCGGGCAGCGGGCCGAACGGCGACGGCGTCTCGGCGGCCAGCGGCACCAGGTAGGGGCGGCTGCCGAGCGGGAACGACAGGTCGAAGGTCTGCTCGTCGTACACCGGATCGAAACTGCGCCGCGAGATGAAGGCGAGGTACAGGCCGTCAGGAGTGAACACCGGGTCGGTATCGGTGAACCGGCCGTCGGTCACGTCGATGACGTCGCGGTCGGCTCCCTGCGTTACCGGGGCCATGCGGATCCGGCGCAGCGGCTGCGGGCCGGGCTGGGCCCAGGCCAGCCAGGCCGAATCCGGCGACCAGGACAGCCCGTCGACGGCCCCGTCGTTCGACGCGGCCAGCTCGGTGACCTGCCCGGACGCCACGTCGACGACCAGCAGCCTGCCGTCATGGGCGGCGGCGGCCACGGTGGCCCCGTCCGGGGACGCGGCCAGGCTGAGTACGTTGCCGAGGAGGCCCTCGGCGATCCGGACGGTCTCCAGCTCACCGGTCACCGGCCCGATCTCCAGCGCGTCCTCTCCGGCGGCGTCGGTGACCCAGGCCACCTGGCCGGTGTCGCCGAGTACCTGCGGTAGCCTGGCCCGGGCCGCGGCGTCGACGTGCAGCGCGCGGGCCGGGCCGTCCTTGTGGGTCAGCCAGTGCACCGTGCCGCGCACCTCAACCGCGCTGGCCTGCCCCGTCTTGTCGGTGTTCAGGCTGCCCAGGTGGTCTTTCGCCGAGATGAGCCGGGGAGCCCGGCCGGTCGCCGGGGAGCCGAGGGTGATGTCGAGCCTGCGCGGCTCCGGCGCTTCGGGTGAGTCCAGGATCCAGATGTCGCCGGCCACGTGGTAGGCGATCCGCTGCCCGTCGGTAGACGGGTTCCTGGCGTACCTGCCGTCATGGTCGGTGTGCCTGGTGATGTCGCTGCCGTCCAGCGCACAGGAGTAGATGTTGCCGGTGCCCTCGTGATCGGACAGGAAGAACAGCCGGCCGGCGATTATCATCGGCGCACCGAGCTGGCCAGCGTGGTTGGCGAGCAGCCGGGTGAACAGCGGGTCCTCGGCGTTGGCGATCCACAGCCTGCCCCGGGTGCCGCCCCGGTAACGCTTCCAGTACGCCATCTCGTTGTTCATCCGGCCGGTGAGCAGCGCGGTGCCCGCCGGTTCCAGGGCCAGGTCGACCACCGGGCCGAACGGCAGCCGCCGCGGCGGCGCACCCTCAAGAGGGACCGCGTGCGCCCAGGTCAGGAAGGCCTCGGGCTGGCCGGTGGCGGAGACCGCGAGGACCTCCCCGTGCTCGGTCCAGCCGGTCACCCGGGTTCTGGCGTCGCCCCAGTAGGTGAGCCGGCTGGCGGCGCTGCCGTCCGCGTCGGCCGTATGGACCTCCGGGTTGCCGTCCCGCCAGCTGGTCCAGGCGATCCTGGCGCCGTCGCGGGCGAAGCGGGGGTAGCTCACCTGGGCGTGGTCGGCGGATAGCCGCCAGGCCCGGCCGCCGCCGGCGGGGGCGAGCCAGATGTCATCTTCGGCTGCGAAGACGAGAAGATCACCGTGAATGTGCGGGTAGCGCAGGTATCCGGATGAAGTCACGCGCTTCATCCTATGGTCTAGAGCCACCCGCGTTCGGAGGCGATCCGGAGCGCCTCGGCGCAGGCTTATCCGGCACGCTCTCCGGCCCGGACCGCCTGCGCTCCCATACCACCACCCGGGCGAGCGGGCAGGTAGTGCCGTCCCTCAGGAACCTCCCATGACATGCGTCATTGCCTCTGCGGTGACACGCTCCGCTCGGGGTCGCTTGAGTGAACAGGCGGCGGCGGGTGGTTGAAGTCCCGGCGACGGTCCGGGGTCGCGGCTGAGATCCGGGAGCCTGGGCCGGTAAGCGGGGCTCTGGGTTAGCGGGCCCTGGTTAGCGGCCGACGGCGTAGCCCTGCATGCCGCGGGGGTTGGCGGCGGCGTACAGGACGCCGTTGCGGCGGGCCACCCCGCTGACCCGACCCAGCGACCAGGCGGGGCGGACGTTGACCAGGTGACCGCGGCGACGTAGCTCCTCGATCACCGGCGCGCCCACCCGGGACTCGACGTCGAGCACCCGGGGCTGCGCCTGGCGCGGGTAGAACGACGACGGCATGTGCGCGGAGTGGAACGACGGGAAGTCGATCGCCTGCTGCAGGTTCATGCCGAACTTCAGGTGGTTGAGGAAGAACAGCAGCGACCACTGATCCTGCTGGTCGCCGCCGGGCGTGCCGAAGGCCAGGTACGGTTCGCGGTCCCGCAGCGCGAGGCTCGGGGTGAGCGTGGTGCGCGGCCGCTTGCCCGGCGCGAGCGTGGCGGGCAGCCCGGGGGTGAGGGTGAACATCTGCGCCCGGGTGCCGAGGCAGAAGCCGAGGCCGGGGATGACGGGCGAGGACTGCAGCCAGCCGCCGCTCGGCGTGGCGGACACCATGTTGCCGAACCGGTCGGCCACGTCGAGGTGGCAGGTGTCGCCGGCCCGGTAACTCGAGGCGGCCCTCGGGTCCGGGCCACCCGGGCCGCTGGTGCGCATCGTCGGCTCGCCGGTGCCGCGGGTCCAGCCGCGGCGCGGGCGGCTCCACGTCCAGGCTCGGCGCCACGGTCCCGTCGTCGCCGGTTCCAGCGCCCCCGCCGGTTCCAGCGCCCCCGCCGGTTCCAGCGCCCCCGCCGGTCATGAAGTCCGGTAGCCGGGGCGCCCGGCCCTCCGGAGCGCCGGGACGCAGCTCGGCCGACGCCTCGGGTCCCACCAGACGGCGCCTGTCGTCGGCGTATTCGGCCGAAAGCAGCGCCTTGACCGGCACGTCGGTGAAGTCAGGGTCGCCGTACCAGGCTTCCCGGTCGGCGAACGCGAGCTTGCCGCATTCGGTCACGGTGTGCAGGTAATCCGCGGTGCCCGGGCCCATGGCCGCCAGGTCGAACCCGTCGAGCAGCGCGAGCTGCTGGAGGAACACCGGCCCCTGCCCCCACGGCTTGGTCTTGCACACGGTCAGGCCGCCGAACTCATAGGTCAGCGGTTCCTCGAGCCGCGGATGCCAGCCCGCCAGGTCGGCGTAGGACAGCAGCCCCCGGTGCGGCTGGCCGGTCACGTCCATGACTTCGGCAGCGGCGACGTAGGCAGCGATCGTCTCGGCGACGAAGCCCTCGTAGTAGACCCGCCGGGCTGCCTCGATCTGCTCGTCGCGGTCCCGGCTCGCCGCCTCCGCCTCGTCGAGGATGCGCTGGTAGGTGGCGGCCAGCGCGGGGTTGGCGAACCGCGACCCGGGCGCGGGCAGGTGGCCGCCCGGCAGGTAGACCTCGGCCGAGCTCGGCCAGTAGTCCCGGAACAGCTCGGCGACGCTGGCGATCCCCCAGCTGATGGCGGGCAGCAGCGGGTAGCCGCTGGCCGCGTAGCCGGTCGCGTAGCCCATCACGTCCCGCAGCCGGAGCGTGCCGAACTCCCGCAGCAGCAGCATCCAGGCCCCGAACGCGCCGGGCACGCAGGCGGCGAGCAGGCCGCTGCCGGGCACGAGGTCAAGCCCGAGGCCGGCGAACGCCTCCGGCGTGGCGGCGGCCGGCGCGATCCCCTGCCCGCAGAGCACGAAGGTCTCGCCGCGCCCGGCGTGGTGGGCGATGACCGGGACCTCACCGCCGAGGCCGTTCAGGTGCGGCTCGACCACCTGGAGGACGAGCCCGGCGGCCACGGCCGCGTCGAACGCGTTACCGCCGTGCTCGAGCACCGCCAGCCCGGCCGCCGAGGCGAGCCAGTGCGTCGAGGCCACCATGCCGAACGTGCCCGCGAGTTCCGGCCTGGTCGTGAATTCGGGAATTTCGCCCATGACCCGATCCTCTCATCAGGCCCCACGGGTGGCCCTGTGTCCGGCTGGCGCCCGTGGCCGGCACCTCAGGTAACGTCTCCCGCATGGACCTCTCCCCGCGGGTGCGTGCCGTCTGCGATCTCGACGTCGCCGAGGCCCGCGAATTCGCCGGCCGGCACGAATACGACGGCAAGCCGCAGGACCTGTCCCCGGCTGGCGTCCGCGCCGGGCTCGCCCGGCTGGCGGCGGCGCGGGCCGAAGGCGAGCGGCTGGCGGACGCGCACGACGAGGCTCACCTGTCCGCGGCCGAGGAGCAGAAGCAGGTCATCTACGCCGGGCTCGAACTGCACCGCAGGAACCCGATCCTGCACCTCGGCGAGCTCGACCTGGCCTGCTACGACCGGGATTACGCGCCCGAGCAGGAGCGGGAGGCCGCGCGGGCTGAACACCTCGCCGCCTGGCCGCAGGTGGCGGACGCGGCCGTCGAGTCACTCGACCAGGTGAGCGCCCCGGTCGCCGAGGCGCTGCTCGGCGGCATCCGCGGCCTGGCCGCCGGGCTCTCCGCGCGACCCGGATCCGGTTCGGTTCCGGACGAGACTGCCCTGGTCGCTGCGCGGGCCGCGCACGCCCGGCTGGTCGCGCACGTCGAACGCGCCGCGGCGGCAGGCGATCCCGATCCGGCGCTCGGCGGTCCCGGGCTCACCGCCCTGATGAGCACCGCCGAGGCGCTTCCGGTCGACCTGGGCAGGCTGGCCGAGCAGGCCGATGCCGAACGGGACCGGCTGCATACCCTGCTGGCCGACGGATGCGCCCGGCTCGACCCATCCCGGCCTGCGCTCGAGGTGGCCCGCCACCTGGTCCGGGACCACCCCGACGGGCCCGGCGTGATCGACGCGGCGCGGAATTGGACCGAACGGGCGATCGAGTTCACTCGCGACCATGACCTGGTTCCCTACCACGACGGGGTGTGCCTGGTCGGGCTCGCGCCCGAGTCACGGCGGTGGGCCATGGCGATGATGTCCTGGGCCGCGCCCGGTGAGCCGGAGGGCCCGTCCTGGTTCCACATCACCCCGCCGGAGGCATCCTGGCCGGAACGTGAGCAGGAGGAATGGCTGGAGGTGTTCAGCCACACCACGCTGCCCGGCATCGCCGTGCACGAGGTGGCGCCCGGGCACTTCTCCCACGGCCGTGCGCTGCGGCACGTAACGTCCGAGGTCAGGCGGACCCTGCACTCCACCGCGTTCGCCGAGGGCTGGGCACACTACGGCGAGGAACTCTGCGTGGAAGAAGGGTTCGGCGCCGAGGACCCGCGGATCCCGATCGGCGTCTGGCTGGAGGCACTGGTGCGGGTGACCAGGCTGGCGTGCGCCATCGGCGTGCACACGGCCGGGATGACGATCGGCGACGCGGCGCGCCGGTTCGAGGCGGATACCTACCTGTCCGGGCCCGCGGCGATGTCCGAGGCCCGGCGGGCCACCTTCGACCCGACGTACGGCCGGTACACCTGGGGCAAGCTGGAGATCCTCAAGCTCCGGGAACGGGCCAGGAAGGACTGGGGAGCCGGCTACACGCTACAGCGTTTCCACAAGGCGATGCTGGACCTCGGATCCCCGCCGCTCGGCCTTCTCGGCACCGCTGCCGACCGCGGCTGACGGCGAGGGGCGCGGTAGCCTGTGTGCGTGCGCAGACCGACGTCCGTCCTGGGGATCGTGGGCGCCGCCTTGCTGGCGGCGCTCGTGGTGACCGGATGCGCGTCGGCCCACGCCGCGTCGTCGATCGCAGTCGCCAGTGCGTACGTGCCGCAGCCGACGACGCCGGGCACCACTGTCGCGTACCTGGATATCCGTAACAATGGCCAGGCCGACAAGCTGATCTCGGTGCAGACCAGCGTCGGCGGCACGGTGCAGTTGCGCGCTCCGGTGGCGCGGCATTCGGGCATCCTGACCATGCGCACCGTGCCGGAGATCCCCATCGCGGCTAACTCGATGACGCTGCTCAATCCGGACTCTTTCCACCTGCTGATCACGGGCGCCGGAACCATGCACGACGGCAAGGACATCATGCTGCGGCTGACCTTCGCCAACGCCGGCACGATCACCGTCATCGCCATGGTCACCAACCCCGAGTCCGGCGGCAGCAGCTACTTCCTCAACTGACCAGGCGCTATCCGGCCACCGGCGCGGGCTCCGCGGTCCGGCGGGTCAGCGGCATGCTGGCCCGGGTGTCCGCATCCCGCGGCGTGTAGACGACGATGCGCGCCTCGGGCATCGCCGGCACGTCCAGTTCGCTGACGGCCAGGTGCAGCGCCCCGGCGCGCGGGTGCAGGTAGGTGAGGTTCCGCGGCTCGGAATCGGCCACGTCGTGCCGGACCCACAGCTCGGCGAACTCGCGGCTCAGGCTGGCCAGGCGGCGGATGTCCTCTTCCCAGTCCGGGTCGCCGATATGCCTGCTATAGGCGGAGCGCAACCGCGCCACCATGTAGCGGACGTGCGCATCGTAGTGGGGGAACTTGCCCCGGGCGGCTGGCTCGGTGACGCAGCACCACAGGGTGTTCTTGTGGACGCACGGCATCGAGTGCCAGTCCCAGAACAGCTCCTCGGAGGCGTCATTGCTCATCAGGATGTCGAACCGGCTGTTGATCAGGGACGCCGGGAGCGGGTCCAGCGAACGGATGATCTCGCCGATGGTGTCGGGTAGCGCCTGACGCGGGCACCCGGTGCGCAGCGGCGTTGCCTCGGCCAGCCGGTAGAGGTGCTCCCGTTCCACCCGGTCCAGCCGGAGGGTGCGGGCCACCGCGTCCAGCACCTGGGTGCTGGCGTTGATCTGGCGGCCCTGCTCCAGCCAGGTGTACCAGGTGACGCCGACGCCGGCCAGCAGCGCCACTTCCTCACGCCGCAGCCCCGGCGTACGGCGCCGGGAACCACGCGGCATGCCGAAGTCTCCCGGGCTGAGCCGGGCCCGCCGCGCCTTCAGGAACTCGCCGAGCTCCGCACGCCGCTGTTCACCTGCCCGCCGCGCTGCTCCGTCCTGCGCTTCGTACGTGACCAAGGCCTCTTCCCATCACCGAAACTGCCCCAGTCCAAACTTAGCGGTCCCCGCTGACATTCCAGTGATTTCCCGGGGGACCGCCTCGTCCGCGTGGTCGGCCAGGTACCTGGTCACGGCCAGACACATGGTGCCCCTAGGCGGTCCAGACGACGGGGAGACGCTTGACGCCGCGCTGGAAGTTGGAGCGCAGGTAGGACGGCAGGCCGGCGTAGCCGAGTGAGGTCGTGCGGGCCAGCACCTCGGCGAACAGGGCGCGCATCTGGGTGCGGGCCAGCTGGGCGCCCAGGCAGAAGTGCGGGCCGTGGCCGAATACCAGATGCGGGTTGGGCTGGCGGCGGATATCGAAGCGATCCGGGTCGGCGAACGCGGCTTCGTCACGGTTGGCGGAGGTGAAGGAGACGACCACCTTGTCCCCGGCCCGGATCGGCTGACCGCCGAGCTCGCAGTCGGCGGTCGCGGTCCGGCGGAACGTCATCACCGGCGTCCACCAGCGCAGCATCTCGTCGGCCGCGACCGGCAGCAGCGCCGGGTCGGCGCGCAACTCGTCCTGCGCCTCCGGGTGCTCGAGCAGCGCGATGCACCCACCGGGCAGGCCGTTACGCAGGGTCTCGTTGCCGGCCACCGCGAACAGCCAGAACATGTTCTCGAACTCGGCCGCCGATACCCGGGCGCCACCCTCGTCCGACTGGGCCAGCAGGATCGACATCACGTCGTCTCCGGGACGGCGTCGTTTCTCCTCGGCCAGCAGGTGGGCGTAGGCGTACAGGTCCGGCATCCCTTCCCGGGAGCGCGGGTCGGGCATCCGGCCGTCGGCACCGGGGGACGGCCGCTCGGCGAGCGCCTCGCGGGCCATGGCCGTGCCGGCGACCGGGTCGAACTCGGCCGAGGAGGCGTAGTCGGGGTCCTGGTAACCGATCACCCGGTTGGACCAGTCGAACAGCAGCCAGCGGTCCTGCTCGGGCACGCCGAGCACGTCGGCGAGGGTCAGCAGCGGCAGGTCGGCAGCCACGTCCTTGGCGAAGTCGCATTCTCCGCGCGGGCCGGTGAAGACGCGGTCGCAGATGGCCCGGGCGTGACCGCGGATACGGTCCTCGAGCCGGGCGACCGCCCGGGGAGTGAAGGAGCGGCCGAGCAGCCGCCGCAGCCGGGAGTGCTCCGGCGGGTCCATGTTGAGCATCATCCGCCGGACGTAGCTCAGCGCCTGGGGCGTGGCCGGGTCCCGGATCTGGGTCGCGCCGAGCGCGGAGGAGAACAGCTCCGGCCGCTTGAGCACCGATTCGACGTCGGCGTGCCTGAGCACCAGCCAGAACCCGGGGCCTTCCGGCCAGCCCAGCACGGGGATCTCCGGCACCCACGCCACCGGGGTGCCGCGGCGCAGCCGGGCCAGCGCCCCGAAGGGCACTCCGCCGGTGTAGGTGGCGGGGTCGAAGACGACCTCGGTGTCCGGACGGGCCGGACGAGCCGCCGTCGTCAATCGCGCCCCAGGAATTCCTCGATGGAGGTGGCCAGCGATACCGGCGACTCGAACATCGGGTAATGCCCGGCGTCGGGGAGGATGGTCATCTCGGCCTCGGGGAAGAAGACCAGCCAGGTCTGCTCCATCACGTCGGCGGACAGGGCCGGGTCGTTCACGCCGACGACCAGCTTGACCGGCGTGCTGGTGTCCGTCTTGGCCTTGTCGGAGAAATCAGACTTGGCCCAGGCCTGCAGGTACGCGGCGAATGCATCCACCGTCGAGTTCTCCAGCGAGTGCCGGACCACGTGGTTGATGAAGGTGGTAGTCAGCTTGTTACCGGTGGTAAAGTCGACGATGGCGGCCCGGTGGCCGGCGTTGCCCGGCGCGCCGGAGAACAGCTCCCAGCCCTGCTCGTCCATGGGCACCGCGTTGGCCGGCACCGGGTTGAGGCCGACCAGCTTGCCCACCCGGTCCGGGGCCTGCAGCAGCATCTGGTGGGCGATCTTGCCGCCCATCGAGTGCCCGATCACCGAGAACCGGTCCCAGCCGAGTTCGTCGGCGAGGGCGACCGCGTCGGCCGCGGCCTCCTCGATGGTGAACTCGCCGGGGACCTGCTTGCGGTCACCGTAGCCGCGCAGGTCCATGAAGGCGTAGGTATAGGTCGAGCGGTCCAGGAAGTCCGGCAGCGAGCCCCAGCCGCGGGCCGAGCCGAACCAGCCGTGCACGGCCAGCACGTGATGGTCACCGGACCCGATGCTCACAAGGGAACTCGTCATGCTGGCCTCCGCTTGGCGTCCTGGCTTGGTTACGTGCAGCCGACTCTAGCGAGCGGGCACGGCGTCCGCTACGGCTGGCCGCGACGGCCGGATGGCGCCGGGAATCCGCACGGTGCCGCGCAGCACGACCAGTGCGTAGGCGAGGACCGCGCCACCGACCGCGACGAGTGCGCCTGACCCGCCCAGCGCCCCGGCCAGCACGGGAGCGATCAGTGATCCGGCCACGATGCCGCCCAGTGAGGCCTGCAGCGCCAGGCCGTAGGCACTGCCGAACGTGTCCTCGTCGAGCGTCCGCTGCAGGGCGGTCTCGGTGAGGATCTCCACCAGCAGCGCGCCGGCGCCGGTGAGCCCGGCGAGGAAGACGGCTACCGCCGGCCAGTGGACCACCGCGAGCAGCGCCATCGGCAGCCCGGCGGCGGCCAGCGCGAGGGCCAGGACGTGGCGGGGGTACTGGCTGCGGCTGGCCCGGCCGGCCAGCGCGGTGCCCAGCAGGCCGCCGGCCCCGATGCCGGCGAACAGGTAGCCGTACCCCTGCGTGCCGAGCCCGATCTGGCGTGACACCACGAGCAGCAGCACGGTCTGGGTCCCGTACAGCACGCTGCACATGATGTCCGCGCCGACCAGCCGGAGCGCTTCGGGGCGCGCACGGAGCGCGGCGGCGCCCTGGGCCATTTCACGCAGCAGCCCGGTGCGGCGATCCGCCGACAGGGCGGACCGGAAGGCGGCCCCCGCCGGGATGGCCAGCACCGCAACCGCGGACAGCCCGAAGGTCAGCGCGTTCACCGCGAACGCGAAGGCAGGCGAGCCGAGGAGCAGCAGGACGCCGCCGAGGGCCGGACCGAGGATGATCCCGGTGCCAGCCACGGCGGAACGCGCCGCGTTGGCGCCGGGCAGGTCGGCGTCGTCGACGACACGCGGAGTGATGGCGGAGACGCACGGCAGGTAGGGCGTGGCGGCGGCCGTCGCCATGGCCGCGATCACCGGGACGAGCAGGATGGGCAGCCGGGCCGCGGCCACGGCGGCCAGCAGGATCATGAGCCCCATCCGGGTAATGTCAGAGCTGATCATGATGCGGCGCCGGTCGAACCGGCCGGCGAATACCCCGCCCAGCGGACCGAGCGCGACGATGGGTATCACCCGGGCCGCGGTGGTGGCGCCGACCCAGAGCGCTGAGTGGTTGCGGTCATAGACCAGCACGACGAGGGCCAGGTTGTAGAGCCAGTCGCCGATCTGCGACACGGCCAGCGCCGACAGGAGCCACCGGAAGGCCGGATAGCGCAGCGCCGCGCGGATGGTCCCGGATGGCGCGTTCTGAATGGTCATCGTGGTCACGTCCTTCTACCGTGGTGGAGTGATTCCACGATCCGGCTAAGGGCCTGGCCCGCACATTGGCGCGCCGCCGTAACCGGGCGGACCGGGGCGCTTATATTTCCCGGACGGGTGCCCTATCCGCCCCGGCTCAGCCCTTGCGCCGGCCAGGCCCTCAGCCGGCCGGGCCCTCAGCCGGTGACGCCGAGGCGATGCGCCACGGCGGCGGCCTCCACCCGGCTGTCCACGCCAAGCTTGGCCAAGATGTTGGATACGTGCACGCTGGCCGTTTTCGGGCTGATGAACAGGGCTTCCGCGATCTGGGGGTTGGACCGGCCGGCCGCGAGCAGCGCCAGGATCTCGCGCTCCCGCTCGGTCAGCCCGAAGCGGACGAGCGGGTCCTCGGCCGGCCGGGTGACCGCTGGTTCGGCGGGCTCCTGCAGGCTCAGCCGGGCCCGCCGGGCCAGCGCCTCGGCCTCGTGCGCGATCGGGATCGCACCGACCTGGCTCGCGAGGGCGTGGGCCTGCCGGACGCTGCGCCCGGCGGCCTGCCGGTCGCCCGCCGCCGCCGATGCCTCGGCCAGGCGTAGCAGGACGTACGCCCGCGGATAGGGCTCCCCCGCCAGGTGCCACGCCTGCGCCGCCGCCGACCAGGGCGCCACGTCACCTTGGTCCGCCGCACGGGCCAATTCCGCCGTGACCAGCGCGCGGTAACCGCGCGCCGCGGCGGTCTCTGCGGCTAGGTCCGCGGCGAACGCCGCCAGCTCACGACAGCGTTCCGCGGTACTGTCCGGGACCTCCTCGCGCCGGTCGCGGGTCAGGGTGGCCTCGTCCGCCTCGATCCTGGCCGCTAGCCATAGCAACGGCCAGACGTAGCGCGCGAACTGCAGCGAGTCGTCGGCCACGAGCCCTTCGGCGGCTAGGCGGCGCGCCGCGCCGACATCCCCCTGGCCCAGCGCGACCAGGGCGTCGGTGTACAGCAGGGTGGTGGCGAACTGCATGTCGGTGCTCTGGCCAAGCGCCCGCCGCGCGGCACGCAGATCGGCGGCCGCGTCCTGATACCGCCCGCGCATCGCGGCCAGCTCGGCGCGCAGCTGCAGCACGCTGCCGACGAAGACGCCCTCGGGCATGCGTTCAGCGCCTGGCTGGCCAGCCGGTCGGCTTCGCTCCAGTCGCCGAGGTGGAGCAGGGGCTCGATCAGGTTGCCGGTCAGGTAGGTGCCCAGGGCCCGGCCGAGTCCGACCCGTCCCGCCAGGGTGAGTCCTTCCCTGGCCGCCTCGGCCGCCTCGTCGTGCCGGCCGAGGAATTCCAGCACGTCGGACAGGTTCACGTAACCGCGTAGCGCGCTGGCATGGGCGCCGATTTCGGCCGCTAGGGCCAGGCCCGCCCGCAGGTCATCCAGACCTTCGTCACTCGCGCCGAGGTAGCACCGCGCCAGGCCGAGGGAGACGGAGGAGTCGGCCTCCTGCTGCGCCGCGCGCAGCACGACCCGGACCCCGCGCAGCGACCTGATCAGGAACGCGACCAGCTCCCGGGTGGACTGGTCGGCCCAGTGCAGGTCCTCCAGGACCAGCAGCAGCGGCCGCCGGGCGCTGAGCCGGCCTAGCAGCCCCAGGACCAGCTCGAGGAGCTGGGACACCTGGATCCCGTCCGCGGCCGCTCGGTCCCCAGGTTCTGGGCCAGCAGAGCGCCGGGGTCGAGTTCGGGCAGCAGCCGGCCCAGACCGCGCCGGGCCGGGCCGAGCACCTCGGCCAGCTCGTCCGGTGCCGTCGTGCGGGCCAGCGTGCGCAGCGCGTCGATGAGCGGGGCGAGCGGCAGGCCCTCCGCGCCAAGCTCGACACAGTGGCCGGCCAGCACGGTGAACCCGGAACTGGCCGCGCGCCCCGCCAGCTCCGTGACCAGGCGGGTCTTGCCGACGCCAGCCTCGCCCGCGACGATCGCGAACCCCGGCTCACTCTCCCGGGCCCGGTCCAGCAGCGCGGCGAGCGACACGACCTCATCACGCCGCCCGACGAATATCGGGCTCTGCATCCCTTCGCTCATAATCTGCACGCTGCCACAGATACCGGAATCGCGCAGTTGCCGGCGGCCTGACGCGCAGGCGGGGCAGTAGGTGGCGCCGGGGCAGGTGCCGGGACCGTTCGGGATCATGATCGTGTCTGATTATGTTCGGCGGCCCGGCTCCGTGGTCCGAGCTGGCTTACTAGGGGCCGGTGTCGCCCAGCCACCACTGGTACAGGTCCGCGAGCGGCATGCTGTCGGTGGTGGCGAGGGCGAGGATGCTCAGGCCGTTGTTGGTCCACACGAATTCGTGGCGGCCGGTCGTGCTGACGTAGCAGGCGTAACCGCCGGCCGGCTGGGACGATCCCTGCTGGTAGCTGCCCTGGCCGTTCCCGGACGTGCAGTTACCCGGCGGCACGCCGCGGGTCAGGCCCGCGTACACGCCCTGCATCGCGGCCGGTGTCCGGTAGTGCACGTAGCTGACGGAACCGCCGCTGCCCAGCGCCTGGGGCTGGCAGGCCACCTCGGCGTCGGCGCCCTGCGAGGCGTCGGACGCGGGCACGGGGATCGCCTGGCAGGTGCCGGCGAAGCCCGGTGGCATGCGCGCGAGCAGCTGCTGGGAGGCGGCGGGGGTGGCGGCCAGGGACGGACCGGGCGCGGATCCGGACGGACCGGGCGCGGATCCGGACGGACCAGGCGCTGGCGTGGTCCCGGCGTTACCCGTGCGGTCCGCGCCGGGGGCGGTGTTAGCCGTGCTGGCGTGGCTGGCGGGGCCGAAGATGTACCAGCCGCAGCCGGCCAGCAGGCCGCCAGTGACCAGGATCGCGAGCAGCACCGGCAGGGGGCCCGGCCGGCGGCGCGGCGGCCGGCGGTTCGGGGAGGCCTGCAGCGCCACGGTGACCCGGCGGGCCGTGGCCTCGTCCAGGGTCGCCCGCCACGCGTTGATCTCCTCCGGGGCGACGCGGGCGAAGAACGCGAGCAGGTTGAGATAACGGTTGGTGGCGTGCGGCAGGCTCATGAAGAGCTGCGCCAGCCGCGGCAGCCAGCGGCGCCGGACGATCGCCGCCTGGTCGAGGACGCCCTTGATGGCCAGCCGCGGACCGAGTTCCTTGCCTACCAGCAGCCGGTTCATCATCGCCGCGGTGGCCCGGATATCACCGCAGCAGGCCGCGGCGATCTGGTCGCCGGACTTGGCAGTGGCCCGGGAATAAGGCGCGAGGAAGAGCTGGAGGAACTTCAGCGAGTCGACTACGGTGAGGGCGAGGAAGACCGGGAACAGCCGCTCGTGCCTGGCCTTCAGCTGGCCGATGTGCCGCCCGATCAGGTAGGTGAGCTCGCTGTAGCGCTCGTCGCCGAGAAGTTCGGCCACCAGGCCGCCTTCGATCTGAATCAGCCGGGTGCCCAGATAGCTGGTCATGACCGAACCGCCGTCGACCTTGTCCTTGACGTAGACGTCGACGCGCTTGCGGTAATCCAGCCGGGCGCGGACCTGGTCGATAACCGCCTGCAGCTCCGGCAGCGTGGTCTCGCTGACCCGGACCGCCCCGCCGAGCAGGCGGGACCGGCTTATCTGCAGACCCAGCCAGAATACGACCCCGGCCGCGGCCAGGTATCCGGCGTACACCGCCAGGTCGGTCCAGCCGCTGGCGGCGTACGCGATCATGGCCGCGGCTCCGAAGACGACCGCGGAGGCCGAGAGGGCGAGGAGCAGGCGAGAGTGTTCGGCCGGATGCAGCAGCGCGCGGATGTCGAGCGGCTGAGCCGGAGCGGCCCGGTGCGGCGGTACGGCCCGGGACGGCGGAATCGTGTTGGCGTTCGGGTCCGACGAGGGCGGCGGGATGGAGCTGACCGGCGGCGGGGCGCTCGGCGGCGGGGCGGCCTGGACTGGCGGGGCGGCCCGGGCTGGCGGGGCGGCGCTCGGCGGCACCGGGACGGGCACTGTCGGCGGGCCCATCGGCCGCTCCCACCAGGGGGTGCCGACCGCCCCCGGAGCCAACGCGGCCGGCGCGGGAGAGGATTGTGCGTTCATGTCCTATATAGAGTCGGCACCGCTGACTCCTGATACGGCCACGGCCAGGGTGTTAGCCGTCGGGACGGGCTTGCCGGCCGCGGCCGGTGAGGGGGCCGCGTCCGGGCGCTCGGTGCTGTACCGGCGCACCCCGGTCGGCGACGCGCTGGCCGCCGACGAACTCTAGGCCGGCCGCACGGCACGGCACGGCCGGCCGCCGGCGGCCCAGCACGGCGGCCGCGCGGCCCGGCACGTTACGCCGGCCTCAGGGCAGGGCGATGAGCAGTACGGGCACGCCGGCCACGGTCAGCCCGCCCGCCACCCGCAGGACCATCTGCACGGCGGGCACCGAACGGACCTGCGCCTTGGGGAAGTCCGTCGTGGGTTCGGCCGCGACGGCCATGATGATCAGGGACACGACGAACCAGGCCAGCACTGCGCGGCGCCAGTTGCGCACCCGCCAGGCCGCGACGCGCTGCCGGAACGAGCCCCGCTGCCGGAACGAGGCCCGCGGCGCCCGCTGGCGCCAGGCGATGACCCTCGTAGTCCGTCGACCGTAGGACGGCATCGGACGCGTTCCGATGGCGGCCGCCCCCGGGACTATCCCCCCGATCCCAGCGGAGCTCATCCCCCCGCGGCCGCGTTCCGGCCCTACCTGCTGGAGCACCTGGCGCATTATGGCCCCTCCCTGCCGCCGGCCCCCCGTTTGGACCAGCACCTAATCGGAGGTCGTTCCGGCTCCGTTGATACGCGTATGACAACTCAGCTTGCCGTCCGATTGCTCGCGATATATCGTGCTAAGTACTGGGGATTCCCCGTTCTTTGCTACGGAGGGCACGATGGCTACGGGATACAACGTGCGCGTCGGGGACGCCGATCGCGAAGCAGTCGCCGCTCAGCTGCGTGAACACTACACCGACGGGCGGCTGACGCTCGAGGAACTGAACGAGCGCCTCGACCAGGCGTTCGCGGCCAAGACCAGGGCCGACCTGAATACTGTGATGCGCGACCTCCCGCAGGCCGCTGGCATGCCGTACGGGGGCACCGCATGGCAGGGACCGGCCTGGTCGGGTCCGATGGTCAGCAGGCCTGGTCAGGACGACGGTAACGGCTGGGAAAGCGGCCAGGGGAGCCAGCGTCCGCACGGGCTGGGCGGCGCGTTCGCGCCGATGATGGGCATGGTGTGGCTCTTCGTCATCCTCGGCAGCGTATTTCTTTTCGGCGGTCTCGGCGGCGGCGGCAGGCCGGTGGCGATCGTGCTGTTCCTCGCGGCGCTGGCGCTGGTCAGGCGGCTGATCGGGATTGGCCGCAGGCGCGGCTCCCCCGGGCCGCGAGGCCCCAGGGGGCCTCGGGGACGTCGCCGCTGGTGATTCTCGCTACGTCCGGGTTCCGCGCCGGGCCAGCTCGTCTTATCGTTGAAGTGTGAGGCAGCCGGCCTGACGAATTCTGGGAGCCGATGACAAGGCGATATGACGTCCGAACCGGAATGGTAGACGAGGATCCCGACGCGGCACAGCCGCGCGAAGAACTGGTACCGGGCTGGCACGTGCCAGACCGGACGCGGTACGACTATGACCTCCGTATCGGCGACGCCGAGCGCGACATCGCCATGGCCCAGCTGCGCGAGCACTTCGTCGCGGGGCGGCTGACCTTCGACGAGCTGACCGAGCGGATCGACGCCGCCCTCACCACCAAGACACAGCGCCAGATCGACGGCCTGATGGCCGACCTCCCCCGGCCACCCAAGGTCCGCCGGGCCGAGGCCGCGCTGCCGGTCCCGGCTCCGGACGCGGGCCGGTTCCTGGTCTTCGCGATGCTGCTCTTCGCGCTCGCCACGTGGATCCTGATCATGGCGTGGATGTCCCGGCACTCCTACTACGGCCCGTACCCGCGGATCCCCGGCCCCCCGGGTGGCGGCTAGCCGTCAGGTGCTGGCCAGGGTACGCAGCGGGACGACCAGGTAGCGGTAATCCGGAGCGGGCTCGTCGCCGTCCGCGGCGCAGCCGGTGATAAGAGCGGGCTTGGTCGGGCTGGTGAACTGCAGGCGGATCCGCGCCTCATCGGGGACGGACGGCCCCTTCTCTCCGTTCTGGTTCTCTCCGTTCTGGCCCTTACCGGCCAACTCGGCTTTACCGGAACCCTGGGGCTTGTCCGCGGCACCCGAGGCGCCGGTGGCCGCGATCAGCGCCGCGCTGAGGCCGTCCATCAGGTAGTGCGGGCTGAACGCGATCTCGGTCTCCTCGCCGGTGAAGTCGGCGGCGACCGTTTCCCGCGCCCGCGCCTGCCCCTCCGTGCCCGCTTCGATCGTGACCTTGCCGTGGCCGAACGATAGCCGCACCGAGCTGCCGCGCTCGGCGACCAGCGCCACCCTCTTGACCGCCTCGGCGAGCGGGATGGCAGGCATGTCCCCGCGGCTGCCGAAACCGTCGGGGAACCGGGACATGTACTTGATGTACTCCCCCGCGATCAGCCGCGTGGTCAGCCGCCGGCCGCCGGACTCGAACCCGATCATCGCGTCGGCCGCCCGCAGTGAGTCCGCCGAGTTCGCGTCGCCGGCCCCGCCGCCCGGCTCGCCGCGCATCATGACCCGGACGGGGACGCCGGGCACCATCATCCGCGCGGCGTCGGACAGCGTCTTCGGCCGGCACCAGCAGCGTGCCGCGATTGCCCGGGTGAGAGGGATTCCAGCCGAGTTCCCGGATGGCGAGCCGGTACCTGTCGGTCGCCACCAACCTGATGGCGTCGTCGTCGATCTCGAGGTTCACCCCGGTGATAACCGGCAGCGTGTCATCGCGACTGGCCGCGAGCGCCACCTGGCCGATCGCCGTGGCGAGCACGCCGCCGTCGACGGTCCCCGCCAGCCGGGGCAGCTCGGGCAGCCGGGGATACTCCTTGACCGGCAGGGTGACCAGGGTGAAGGACGCCGGGCCGCAGGTCACGGTGACGTCATCCTTCTCGTGATCTACCTCGACCGGCAGCGGCGGCAGGCTCCGGGTGATCTCGGCCAGCAGCCGCCCGGGCACGAGGGCGGTGCCCGACTCGGTCACCTCCGCGTCCACCTGGATCCTGGCCGACACCTCGTAGTCGAAGCAGGAGAGGGTCAGGGTGCCCGGGGACGCCTCGAGCAGGAGCCCGGACAGGATGGGCAGCACGGGCCGCGATGGCAGCGAGCGCGCGACCCAGGCAACCGCCTCAGCCAGCGTGTCCCGCTCGACGATGAACCGCATTCCTGCCGCCTCCATCCCGCGTATGCCACCCTGCGCGGGGGCCCTCCATGCATAGTGGCACGAGGCACTGACATTCCCGGGGTTCCGGGGGTGCGCGGGGTGCGCGGGTGCGCGGCGGCGGGCGGCCTCGGGATCTAGGTGACCAGGCCGGGAGGTGCCGAATCCAGCGTGGCCTGGATGGCCTTGGCCAGGGCCCGCGCCGATTCCGCGGTGAGCTCGACCGCGACCCGCGCCGACGGGCCGGCGTCCGGGTCCAGGAAGTCGATGTTGAGGGTGTGCTCCGCCTGGGCGTGCACCGGGTGGTCGAAGTACACGCTCGCGTCGGTCAGCCGGAACCATCCGGACGGCCCCTTGCCGCTGCCGGTGACCGAGACCTTCTCCGTCAGGTACGTGCACATGGACGACTCCTCTCAGAGCACGGACGATAACAGGTAACGGCCGAAGAAGGCCCAGATGTGCTGCCAGGCGTCCACGGCCGCCTCGGGCCGGTAGCTGGGCCGGTCAACCGCCAGGAAGGCGTGCCCGGCGCCGTCGTAGGAGTAGAACTCGTACGTCTTGCCGTGCGCCTTGAGCGCGTTTTCGAGTTCAGCGACGTGCTCGGGCGAGGGGTGCTGATCCTCGGCACCGAACAGGCCGAGGAGCGGGCAGGACAGGTCCGGAGTCCGCTCGACCAGGGGCGGCGCGCCGTGCAGCGGGTGCCCCTCGGGCGGGGTCTCGACCACGAAGCCGCCGTAGCAGTCCACGGCCGCATCGAGCGGCAGGCTGACCGCCGCCAGGAACGACTGCCGCCCGCCGGAGCAGTGACCGATCACGCCGACCTTGCCGTTGGAGTTGCTCAGCCCGCGCAGGTACGCCGCCGCGCCCGCGACCTCGCCGACGATCCGCTGGTCCGGGATGGGGATCGCACCCGACGCCCGGGCCGCCGCCATGGCGTCGTCCGGGGCCGCGCCGGGCGCCTCGCGGTGGTAGAGGTTCGGCATCACCGCGTTGCGGCCGCCGGCCGCGAACCTCCTGGTGAACTCCTTGGTCTGCCGGTCGTAGCCGGGCAGGTGATGGATGACCACCACGCCGCCGACCGCTTCGTCCCGGAGCGTCCGGGCCGAGTACGCCTCGATCTCGTCGCCGTTGTGCCCGGTGATCATGACGGTCTCGGCCAGCATCGCGTCGTACATCGCCGTCCTCCCTCGCGTCGTGTACAGCCGGCAACATGATTTCACGAGGCAGCCGACGCCAGGCCCGCCGGGAGTGAAAGACTTCCGGCATGACCTATGTCGCTGCCGGTGACCGTTATAGCAGGCTTCCTTACCGCCGCTGCGGGCGCAGCGGGATCATGCTGCCCGAGGTGTCGCTCGGACTGTGGCAGAACTTCGGCGACGGCAAGCCGATCGACGACCAGCGCGCTATCCTGCGCCGCGCGTTCGACCTGGGCGTCACGCACTTCGACCTGGCCAACAACTACGGTCCGCCGTACGGCAGCGCGGAAATCAATTTCGGCCGGATCATGCGGGAGGACCTGCGCCCGTACCGCGACGAACTGATCATCTCCACCAAGGCCGGCTATGACATGTGGCCGGGCCCCTACGGCGACCACGGCTCCCGCAAGTACCTGCTGGCCAGCCTGGACCAGTCGCTGCGCCGGATGGGCCTGGAGTACGTCGACATCTTCTACTCCCACCGCTTCGACCCGGACACCCCGCTGGAAGAGACGATGGGCGCGCTGCACACCGCGGTCCAGTCGGGCAAGGCCCTGTACGCCGGTATCTCCTCCTATTCGGCCGAACGGACGCTGGACGCGATCTCGATCCTGCGGCGGATGGGCACGCCGCCGCTCATCCACCAGCCGTCGTACTCGATGCTGAACCGCTGGATCGAGGGCGGGCTGCTCGACGTGCTCGGCCATGAGGGCGTGGGCTGCATCGCCTTCTCGCCGTTGGCCCAGGGCGTGCTCACCGGCAAGTACCTGGCCGGGGTCCCGGCCGGGTCAAGGGCCGCGCAGGACGGGTCGCTGCCGGCCGACCAGATTGCCGAACGGACCATGGTGCATGTCCGGGCGCTGGCCGAGATCGCCGCGGCCCGGGGCCAGTCCCTGGCCCAGCTCGCGCTGTCCTGGGCGCTGCGCGACCCGCGGGTCACCTCGGTGCTCATCGGCGCCAGCAGCGTCGCGCAGCTCGAGGAGAACCTCGCCGCGGCTGGCCACAGCGACTTCACCGGGGAGGAACTGGCCGCGATCGACCGCCACGCCGTGGACGCCGGCATCAACATCTGGGCCGACTCCAGCGCCCACTGAGCGATCCGGCCATGAGCGTCACACCCCGTCGAGGTGGTTCGGCCAAATCCCCCACCAGCATCCGGCCACGCCGCGGGTCGGGCCGCCAGGTGGGCGGCTTTCCAACAGCTATGGTCGATGGGTGATCGACCTTGACCGAGGCTGGTCTACTGAGCGCCTTGACCTTGAGCCACTTGCCGTGGCCCACGCCAGCGAACTCGCGCCGCTGCTGGACGATCCCTCCTTGCACGAGTTCACCGGCGACGCGCCGTTGTCCGCGGCGGCCCTGGCCGCCCGCTACGCGCGCCTGGCGGCGCGCCGCTCACCCGGAGGTGACCAGATGTGGGGCAACTGGGTGGTGCGGGTGCGTGCGGCCGGCACGGTGGCAGGGACAGTGCAGGCGACGCTGCCTGCGGGCGGTCCCGCTGCCGGTCCGGCTGAGGTCGCCTGGGTGGTGATCCGGCCCGCGCAGGGCCGCGGCTACGCTAAGGAAGCCGCGCGCAGCCTGGTGGCCTTGCTGCAGGCGGCTGGATGGACTGTCGTAGCCCATATCCATCCTGGTCACGTGGCCTCCCAGCGGGTCGCCCAGGCCGCCGGGCTGTCGCCCACCCCCGACGTCCATGACGGCGAGGTACGCTGGGTCAGCGCACCGGCGACATCGACCTAGCCGGCTGGCGGCAGTTCTCGCCGCAGTTCAGGAGCGGCGGACGCCGGAAATCCCCTGGCGGAACGCGGCCACCGCATCCGGATAGTCGGCCAGCTGATACGGCCGCCGCCCCGGCTCGGGCGGCCCGGCATAGCTGGGCACGGTCAGCGCTACCATAGGGACGCCGAGGATGAGCTGGTAGCCGGCATGCTGCCAGGCGGCCAGCACCGGCTGCGCAGACGAATCGGAAACTGGCTGATGATCGGGCAGGAATGCCTCGGCGTACTGCGGGCGGCCGCCGAGCAGCAGGCCGAGGCCGTTCACCCCGGCCGGGTTGCCCGCGTACACGCCCAGGCCGGCCAGCAGCGGGCCGGGAGGGACAGCCTGATAAGGGACCACGTGCCCGACCGCCCAGTAGACGCCGGTCGCGTGGTGGGCGTGCAGCCAGGCGAGCATGCGGGTGATGAACGCCGGGTCGTCCTGGCCGCCGAAGCTGTGGAAGTCCAGGCCCCACTCGGGGATGACGATGGGCTTGCCGGTGAGCAGAGACAGCCGGGCGAGCCAGTCCAGCCCGCCGGGCTGGGTGAGGATCTCTCGCCACCTCGCGTCGTGGTCCAGCTGGCCGGACGCGGTATGCGGGTAAGTGCCGTGCGGGCCGCCGTACCAGTCGTAGATGTCGGTGCCCACGAGGTTCACGTAGGCGGCGCCGGGCCACGCGTCGATCGCCGCCGCGGTGCCGGGGAAGACGGTCCACAGGAACCGGAAGTGCTGACCGGGCACCGACCGCATGGCGTCCACGTCGTGCCGCCAGGCGAGGGCGTAGCAGTCCGGCTCGGCGCTTGGGCATTTCCGCTCGCTCCAGTTGTACCAGCCGCCGGTCATCTCCCGGCCGAGGTTGATGACGGCGCCGGCGAAGCCGTCTTTCACGAGCAGCGTGCCGAGCGCGCGGAACCGGGCGTCATCCGCGCCGGCGGCGGCAGCCTGGAGCGCGGCGCTGGGCTGCTGCCAGTAGCCGGGCGCGGTGTCCGGGGTTCCCTGCCGCAGCAACGCGGCAAGCGCTGGCGCGACGGCGGGTGAAGATGACGCGCTGGCCGGCGGGGACGACGGAGGGGAGGCAGTGGTGATCTGCTGGTCGAGCACGAACAGGATGATCCCGGCCGCCGCGATAAGGGCCACCGCCACCAGGATTCCGGGCCGCGCTAGCGGCCGCTCGCGGCGCGCCACCTTAACGTCCTTCCACGTGGGTCTGGTGCAGGCCCGGCATGTGGTGCCGGAATATGGGACTGCCGCGGATCGGGCCGGACGTTCCGTCGACGACCACGGCGAGGAGGTGCTCGCCGATCTGCTCGTGCGTTTCCGTAGGCGGGATGCCTGGCCACGCTTCCACGGTACGTCCGCATCGCGCATTCCTCCGCATCCCGCGCCCGCCAGCCTGACGGCCTGGCTTCCTCCAGGTGACCGTCCCTGCGGGTCACCCGCTTAGAAGGCTGATACCTCAAAGCGCCGTTTCATAACCCAATCCCCACCACCCAGGAGCCACAGGAGGGATGCAGCGAGCCACGACAAGTCCCGGCGGTGCCGGGGTGCCGGGGCTGGGGCTGGGGCTGGGGGGGTGTCGGGTTCAGGAGGCCAGGGGTTTAGGCGGGGAGCTTGACGAGGGTCAGGAAGAACATGTCGATCTGCCGGATGGCTTCGATGAAGTGCTCGAAGTCGACGGGCTTGCTGACGAACGCGTTGGCGTGCAGCGCGTAGCTGCGGACGATGTCCTGTTCGGCTCGCGAGGTGGTCAGCATGATCACCGGGATAGTCAGCAGCTCGTCGTCCTGCTTCAATTCGGCCAGCACCTCCAGACCGCTGCGCCGGGGCAGGTTGACATCGAGCAGGATGAGCCCGGGGCGCGGCGCGTCGGCGTACGGGCCGGCCCGGTGCAGGAACTGCAGGGCCTGCTCACCGTCGGTTACCACGTGCAGGCGGTTCTGGATCTTGTAGTACTCGAAGGCCTCCCTGGTCATGAGGACGTCGCCCTCGTCGTCCTCGACCAGCAGCACGTCGATCACTTTCGACTCGTTACACATCGGCTTCCTCGTCTTCGCGCAGCAAGGCGTCGGCTGCTTCCTGGGTACGTGTCCCCGACGCCCCGGCGGTACCGTCCTGCTGGGTCTGCCTAAGGTCTTCGTCCGGCCTTGGCAGCGTGAACAGGAACCGCGAACCTTCGGTGCAGGTCGTGTCGAGCCAGATCCGGCCACCGAAATACTCGATGATTTTCCTGGTCATGGCCAGGCCGATGCCGGTACCCGGGTAGGCACTGCGCTCATGCAGCCGCTGGAAGATCACGAAGATCCGCTCAGCGTACTCCGGGTCTACCCCGATGCCGTTGTCGGCGAAGGAGAACAGCCAGAATGGCTCCTCCCGGCGGACGGTGATCACGATGCGCGGCGGCTTGCCGCCGCTGAACTTCAGCGCGTTGCTGAGCAGGTTCTGGAACACCGCGGTGAGCAGCGTCAGCTCGGCCAGCACCAGCGGCAGGTGCCCGGTCTCCACGGTGGCGCCGGTCTCCTCCATCGCCGCGGCCAGGTTGTTCCTGGCCTGCGCCAGCGCGGCTTCGCTCGACACCAGGGCGGGTTCGCGCGCGGACCGGCCCACCCGGCTGTACTGGAGCAGGTCGTTGATCAGCGCCTGCATCCGCTTGGCGCCGTCCACCGCGAACTCGATGTACTGGTCGGCCCGGGCGTCCAGCTGGCCCGCGTAGCGGCGCTGCAGCAGCTGGGTGAAGCTCGCCACCTTGCGCAGCGGCTCCTGCAGGTCGTGGGAGGCGATGTAGGCGAACTGCTCGAGCTCGGAATTCGAGCGCTCCAGCTCCTCGGTGTGCGCCTGCAGCGCGGTATTCGCGTCCCGCGTCGCGGCCAGCTCCTGCAGGATGCGCTCGCGCATACTGTTCACGTCCGCGGCCAGGTTGGTCACTTCCCGCGGACCGGTCAGGGTGACCTCGTGCGTGAAGTCACCGCCGGCCACCCGGCGGGCCTCGGCGGCGAGCCGGTGCAGCGGCCTGATCGCCGTCGCCCGCAGGCCGAGCGCGAGCAGCACCACGATCACCGCCAAGCCGACCGCGACCGCGATGAACACGATGTCCAGCACGGTCGCCGAGTCGTTCAGGGCCGCGACCGCTCGGGTCCTGGCGGCCGAGATTTCGGCCTGAAGCGCGGCTATCTTGCCCCGCAGGGCGTCGAAATCGGCCTTGCCGGTCACGATGTCAGGGCTGACCACGGGCTTTCCGGTCCGGGCGACCTGGTCGATGGTCGGCTGCGCGTAGTGCGTGCGCCAGAAGTCGGCCTGCGCGATCACGCTCTGGAGGTCGGCCGCGGCGCCGCCCGGCAGCTGGCCGGTGACGGCCTGCAGGGCCTTGACCGCGTCCTGCTCCTCGGCCACGCCGCTGGTGTACGGGGCCAGGAAGTCCCGCTGCCCACTGAGCGCGTAGCCGCGCACGCCGGTCTCCTGGTCGATCAGTGCGGTGTCGAGCCGCTGCACCTGGAGCGTGGCCGGGTCGAGGACAGTAAGCACCCGATGGCGGTTGTTGTGCAGGCTGAGCAGCGCGGTCCCGCCCGCCACCATGGCGGCCACCGAGAAGAACAGCAGGATCAGCAGGGCGACGCCGACGATCCGGCTGAGCGGCCAGCGGTTCGCCGCGTCCGCCGTGGCAGCCATCCGGTCCGCCACGGCGACGGCCCGCCCGGCCCCGTTGGCCCCGTTGGACCTGGCGGGTGGCGAGCTGGCCGGGGTCTGCTGAGGGCTGGCGTTTGCGTCAGTCATCGTTAATCCGGGGATGAGAAACCGAGGGCCATTACGGCCAGGTCGTCGTCCAGGTCTCCTCCGTTGAGCTCGCGGACACGATCGATCACCTGGTCGAGCAGCTCCTCTCCGGGTTGGTCCGGGCCGTCGAGAGCGTCCCTGATCAGGTCCATCAGGCCCTCGCTACCGAGCCGCTCTGACCCCTTCCCGATCCGGCCCTCGATAAGCCCGTCCGTGTAGAGCAGAATCGACCAGCTGCCGTCGAGCCGGATCTGGGTGCCCGGCCAGTCGCGCACCTCGGATAGCCCCAGGGGCGCCGCGGACAAAGTGGGAAGCTCGGCGACGCCGCCGCGGCTGACCAGCAGCGGCGGCAGGTGCCCGGCCATCCTTATCCAGCCGGTGGTCCGGTCCGGGTGCACCGAGGTCATGCACAGCGTGGCGAACATCGTGTCGTCCTGCCGCTCATGTTCGAGCAGCTCGCTGAGCGTGGACAAGATCTCCTCGGCGGGCCGGCCGGCCAGCACCATGGTGCGCCACGCCACCCGCAGGCAGACGCCGAGCGCGGCTTCGGCCGGGCCGCGCCCGCACACGTCGCCGATAAGAGCGTGCACCCAGCCGTCCGAAGACTGGACCACATCGTAGAAGTCGCCGCCGAGCAGCATGTGCTTGCCGCCGGGCAGGCAGCGCGCCGACACGGTCAGCCGCGAGTCGGCCAGCAGCGGCGAGGGCAGCAGGCCCCGTTCCAGCCTGGCGTTCTCCTGGGCCTGGATCTGCGCCATGTGCAGCGCCCGCTGCGCTTCCTCCGCGCGCCGCCGCTCGACCGCGTACCGGATGACCCGGTTCAGCATGTGCCCCGCGACCTCGCCCTTGACCAGATAGTCCTGAGCGCCGGCCCGGACCGCCTGCTCCCCTAGGTGCTCGCTCGCCTCGCCGGTCAGCACGACGATGGCCGCCTCCGGCTCGATCTGCAGCAGCTGCCTGAGCCCGTTCAGGCCCTGCGAGTCCGGCAGGCCGAGGTCCAGCAGCACGCAGGCCGCGCCGGGCACCAGGTTCTTGGCCTGAGTGAGGGACCGCGCGCGCTGCACGACGACCGCGGCTCCCACCTCGCGCAGCAGCTCGCCGACCAGCACGGCGTCGCCGTCGTCGTCCTCGACGAGCAGGACGTGGACCTGATCGTCGCCAGCGGCGGCGACCGCGGTCTGGAGTTCAGCGTTACTTGTCATCAGAACCTACATCGGTCGGCGGCTTGCGTCATCGGTGGGCTAGCTAGCGTACGGGAACAGATATCAACATTTGCGGAGATACCATCATGCCCGCCACGCCGGACCACGCAGGACCGCCCTACACGGCCTGCGGGAACGTGAACACGCGATCCGGGTCGTATGTGGCCTTGACCTGGGTGAGCCGGGTGTAGTTGGCGCCGTAGTAGGCCTGCCGCCAGTTGGCCAGCGCCGGGTCGATGTAGTTCTGGTAGGCGTGGCCGCTGGCGTAGGGGCGCATCGACTGCCAGAACGACTGCTGCCAGGCGTGCTGGCGGGCCACCGCGGCGGCGGCCGAGCCCACCGGCCAGGTGGTGGTGTACTGGGCCTGGAAGAGCGCGTTGCGGTGCACGAACGCAGTGGCGCCCGGGGCGACCCGGTTGACCGCGCCGCCGAGCGCGTCGAACGCGATGCCCCCGGAGGCGCCGGGCGCGCCGGCCACCCGCTGGAAGCCCTCCACGCCGGACAGCAGGGTGCCGATCCCGTGGCCGCTCAGCGGCTTGGTGAAGAAGTCGGACTTGGCGTACTCCGAGGCAAGGGAGAGCCGGCCACCCGGGGTCTGGGTGGGCAGGTGGCACTGGTTCACGGTCAGGCTGGCGCAGCCCGCCTCGACCAGCATCGCGCTCAGCCAGGAGGTGGTCTCCATGAACGGCGAGGACGGATGCGAGCCTGCCACCGCGTACAGCTTCTCCAGCTGCGCGGCAGCCGCGCCGAGGCTGCCCAGGAAGGTGCCGCCCACCTCGATGCTCGGGACCGAGCCGCCCGGCGCCGCGGCCAGGTGCACGTTCGACCAGAGCGCGTCCGGGGCGTGCGGCGCCCAGGACTGCCAGGCCGAGATCACCCGGGCGGCCTGCGACCACGGCCAGGACAGGAAGAACAGGACGATCTCGCCGGCCGGGTGGGTGCGGAAGGTGAACGAGGTGACCACGCCGAAGTTGCCGCCGCCCCCGCCGCGGCAGGCCCAGAACAGGTCGGAGTTCTGGCCCGAGTTACAGGTCCTGACCTGCCCGTCGGCCGTGACGATCTGCAGCGACTGCACGTTGTCGCTGGTCAGCCCGTAGGCGCGGGAGACGACGCCGACGCCGCCGCCCAGGGTGAGGCCGGCGATGCCGACCGTCGGGCAGGACCCGCCGGGTACCGCACGGCCATGCGAGGCCAGCCCGTCGTAGAAGTCGATCAGCTTGGTGCCCGCGCCGACGGTGGCGGTGCTCCCGCTGACGTTCACCCCGGACATCCGGGTCACGTCGATGATCAGGCCGCTGGTCGAGGACCAGCCCGCGTAGCTGTGCCCGCCGCACCGGGCCGCCACCGGGACGCCGAACTTGCGCACGAAGGCCAGGCAGGTCGCCACGTCGTGCGGGTTGCGGCAGTAGGCGATGCCGGCCGGGTGCAGCGAGTCGAACCGCGGGTCGAACAGCCGCGTGGACACGGTGTAGGCGGCTTCGCCGGGGCGGACCAGCGGCCCGGACAGGTCCTGGCCGAGGGCCGTCCAGTCGGCGGGGGCGGGCGATCCCGTGGCCCGGGGGGCCGCGGCGGCGCGGGCCGCGCCGCCCGCGGTCGCGCTCGCGGTCCTGCTGGCACCGGCCACCACGGCGGTTGTCCCGGCGCCCCGGCTGCAGGACGCGAGCAGGCCGGCCCCTCCCGTGGCCGCCGCCCATCGTAGGAACGCACGCCGCCCCTGGTCATCCGCCATCGCGAGCCTTCCCTTCGGCCTGCGCTGCCCGTGAGCGCCCGGGAGTAAAGACGCCGGACGATCCCAGGTAGTTGGACACTGCCAGTTGTGCGCGGTGAGCCCGGAGGAATTCTTCCCGTTATTGACTTGCTTGCACCAGCAGGTGGGAAATATAGTTGAGGCACTCAATGGTTGAGGTACTCAGGTAATTGTCTAGAGGATTCGGGCGGAGGTGACCGCATATGGACGAGCACCCGGGGGTGGTGCTTCACGCCGAGCCGGTCCCGCACGCCCAGCCTTATATGACAGAGCCGCTGACTGACGAGCAGCTCAACCAGCAGATCAGCGATACGCTCCCCGAGCTCATCAAGAGCGTGCATGAACTCGGCCAGCGCATCGCGATCGAATTCGGGCTGAACGGCAGCGACGCCGTCGCCCTGCTCAAGCTCGACGCACCCATGACGATGAAGGAACTCGGCCAGCGAATGGGCTGCGATCCTTCCTTCATCACCACGATCGCGGACGCCCTGGAGAAGCACGGACTGGCCCGCCGGGAGCCCTCGCAGCGGGACCGGCGGAGCAAGAACATCGTGCTCACCGCGGAGGGCGTGGCGGTCAGGGACCGGCTGTTCCGCGAACTCATAACCCGGGCGCCGTGGTGCACCGCGCTCGACACCGGCGAGCGCCGGTGCCTGCTCGGGCTGATGAGGAAGATGCTCCGATCTCGGGGCGGGAGGTGATGCTGTCACAGCCGCGGCCTCTATCTCGTCACATGCGATGAGACGAAGACCGCAGGGTCGTCATAACCGAGGACGACGACCTCACGGGGAAGGAATAGCTGTCACGGGGAACGGGAGCCTCGGTCCGTTCGGACCAATAAATCCTTAACACCGAAGTACGGCGCGTGACCGTGGAACCTACCTGGTCACGGCGGTAGTTCAGTACGCCCTCAATCTAGGGAGAATTGTCTTGTCCGCCACATCACCAGACACCGGGCGACCAACCCGGGAGGTCAGTAACGCGGCGGCGTCACACGCCGCCGCGGCTTCGGGGGCTCCGTCACGACGGCTGGGCCTGGCGCTCGCCGTCATCGCGACGGCGCAGCTCATGGTCGTGCTCGACGCGACCATCGTCAATGTCGCCCTGCCGCACATCCAGACCGCACTTGGCTTCTCCGGCAGCAACCTGGAGTGGGTCGTCAACGCGTACGCACTGGCGTTCGGCGGGCTGCTGCTGCTCGGCGGAAGGTCCGGCGACCTACTGGGGCGCCGCCGGGTCTTCATCTTCGGCATCCTGCTGTTTACGCTGGCCTCGCTGCTCGGCGGGTTCGCCACCGGCCAGGCCTGGCTGCTCGGCGCCCGGGTCTTGCAGGGCATAGGCGGCGCGTTCGCCGCACCCACGGCTTTGTCACTTATCGCGGTCACGTTCCCGCAAGGGCCGCCGCGCAACCGCGCGATGGGCGTGTACGCGGCGATGAGCGTGGCCGGCGGCGCGGTCGGCCTGATCTCAGGCGGCCTGCTAGTCCAGTACGCCTCCTGGCGCTGGGTGTTCTTCGTGAACGTGCCGATCGGCCTCCTGGTCGCTTTCCTCGCGACCCGGGTGCTGCCCGAGTCGGAGCGGCGGCAGGGACGCTTCGACCTGCCGGGTGCGATCACCGGCTCGCTCGGCATCGCCTCGCTCGTCTACGGGCTATCCAGCGCCGCGACCAGCCCGAACGGCGTCTCGCACTGGGGTGACACCAAGGTGATCGTGTCGCTGGTGGCCGCGGCGGTGCTGCTGGTGGCGTTCGGGTTCATCGAGGTACGCAGCAAGCATGCGCTGGTGCCGATGCGGGTGCTGCGCAGCCGCGACCGGACCGGGGCTTACCTGATCATGCTGTGCGTCGGCACCGCGCTGTTCGGCATGTTCTTCTTCCTCACCATCTTCGTGCAGGACGTGTGGGGATACAGCGCGCTGAAGACCGGCATCGCCTACCTGCCGATGGTCTCCATGATCATGGTGGCGTCCGCGGTGGCGTCCCAGCTGGTCAGCCGGATCGGCGCCCGGCCGCTGATGCTGGCCGGCAGCGCGATCGCCACCGGCGGGATGTTCTGGCTGTCCCGGATCACCGAGAACAGCCACTACGTCTCCGGGCTGCTCGGGCCGATGCTGGTGACCGCGTTCGGGATGGGGCTGATCTTCGTGCCGCTCTCGCTGGTCGCGCTGGCCAAGGTGGCCGACAACGACACGGGCGTGGCGTCTTCGCTGCTGAACACCGGCCAGCAGGTCGGCGGGTCGATCGGGCTCGCGATCCTGGGCACGGTGGCGTGGAGCGCGGTGGCGAACAGCATCCATGCGCAGGCGGCCGCGGCCGCCGCGGCGGCGCAGCACGCCTCCGTGCACCTGTCCGCAGCCAAGCAGGCCGCGCTGCAGAAGGCGATGACCGACCACGCCCTGTCGGTGGGCTTCTCCAAGGGATACCTGGTCTCGGCCGGGATCGCGCTGCTGGCGCTGATCATCACGGTGGTCACGATCCGGGTCAAGCGGGAGGACCTGGCCGGGGTCAACCCGATGGCGGCGCCGACCGACTGAGCCGCTGGCTCATCTGGTGCGCCTCGGGCCCCGCGGCGGTTCCCGCCGCGGGGCCTTCGCCGTCCGGTGGCGGTGACGACATACGATCATTGAGTCTTCGTCGCCTATCCGGAAGGTCAGCTCGCGATGGCCGCAGGGCTTTTCTACGTCTACAGCGAGCCGGGTTCCGTCGACGAGGCGGAGTTCCACGACTGGTACGACCACGAGCACGGGCCGGCCCGGCTGACCGTACCCGGGTTCGGCCGCGCCCACCGGTACCGCGCGCTCGACGAGGAGAAGCCGCCGTGGCTCGCCCTGTACGAGCTGGACAGCCCGGACGTCATCGACAGCCCGGAATACAAGGCGCTCAGCGCGAATGCGAGCGACCGGGACAAGTCCGTCGGCGCCGGGCTCGCCACCCTCGACCGCCGGGTCTACGAGCAGGTCAGCGAGGACGGGTCACCGGTCGACCGGACGGCCCCGGTGATCCTGGCCGTGGCCATGTCCGTGCCCGAGGACAGCGAGGACGACCTGGCCGCCTGGTACACCGAGGAGCACATCCCGATGCTGCTCGAGGTGCCTGGCTGGCGGCGGATCCGCCGGTTCCGGCTCGTCCGCGCGATGGACGCGCCCGGGCCCGGTTTCCTGTCCCTGCACGAGCTGGCGGGCCCCGAGGTCCTCGAAGACCCGGCCTACCGGGCGGCGATCAGCACCCCCTGGCGCGACCGGGTGGTGGCCTCGGCGCTGCGGCGGGAACGACGGGTGTTCGGCCTGCGCAACGCGATCGGCTCCTAGCGTGGCATCCCTCAGCGATGCCCAGGTCGGCGAGTTCCTCGCCCCCGGCAAGCTGGCCTACCTGGCTGCGAGCGGGCGCCCGCTGGTCACGCCGATGGCCGGCTGACCGTTATCACGATCTTTACGGGGCACGGGTCATTTCGATCTTCCGGCGCGTCGGCACGTAGTGGCCGTATCGTTAGTCACTGGACCAACCGGACGTACCAGGAGGTTCCGGGTGCCTACCGGCAGTTACGGCTTAATGTCGGCAGATGGCGCGGGGCAGCCTGCCGGGCCTGCCCGGGGCCAGTCTTCCGCGTGGCCGGTATGGTCCGGTCCGGTACCTCCGCTGGCCGAGGGTTTCACGGCCCGGCCGGATACGGTGCCCGACCTCGAGACCGCGCTGATGCCCGGGACCGCGGCGGCGCTGGTCAGCGAGCAGGTGCCCGCGAGTGCCCAGGACTGGCGGGCGTCGAGCGGCAAGACCCAGCTCGCCCGCTATTTCGCCGAATCGCTGTGGCGCTCCCCCGGGGTCGACGTGCTGACCTGGGTGGTGGCCAGCAGCCGGGCGTCGGTGCTGTCCGGCTTCGTGCAAGCGGCCGCCGCGGTAGGAGCCAGTGGCGCCGGCGACGCCGAATCGGTGGCGGCCCGGTTCGTCGGCTGGCTCAACGCCACCAGCCGACCGTGGCTCGTCGTGCTCGACGACCTGCGTGACCCGGCGGACCTGCGGGGACTCTGGCCTTCCGGCCCGGCGGGAAGGCTGCTGATCACGACGGCCAATCCGGCGGCGCTCTCCGCCGAGCACCGGACGCTGACGCTGCAGGTGCCGGCCTTCAGCACCCGGGAGGCGATGAGCTACCTGTCCGGCCGCCTCAGCACCGACCCCGACCAGCGCAGCGGAGCGATCGACCTGGTGGGGGACCTCGGCTGCGAGCCGGCCGCGCTGGCCCAGGCCAGCGCGGTGATCGCCAGCTCGGGCATGTCCTGCCGCGACTACCGGCAGTACTTCATGCAGCGGCAGAAGCAGCTCGTGGACGCGGGCCACGCCGAGTCGTCGGCCGCCGCGGTCACCTGGACTTTCTCGGCCGAGTACGCCGAGCATCTGGCGCCGGGCGTGAACATCCGGTCGCTGGTGGCGCTGGCCGCGCTGCTCGACGGCCACGGGATACCCGGCGCCGTGTTCACCACGCTGGCCGCCGGCCAGTTCGCGATGAGCGAGGTCGCGCAGCCGCCGGATCCGCAGCGGACCTGGAACGCGATTCTCAGCCTGCAGCGGGCCGGGCTGATGACCGTCGACCCGCCGGGCACGCCGCCCGCGGTCCGGATCAGCCCGGTGATGCAGGCGGTGATCCGCGCGGCCGTGCCCCAGGACCTCCACGACCGGGCGGCCCGGGCCGCCGCGGACGCGCTGCTCGAGGTGTGGCCCCGGGATGATCCGCAGTCACGGCTGGCCGCGGACCTGCGGTCGTGCGCCGTCAGCCTGCGGCTGACCGGCGGGGATGTGCTGTGGGCGGATGGCCGCCCGCACCCGCTGCTGGTGCTGGCCGGGCAGAGCATGGACAGTGCGCGGCTGATCGGCCCGGCGGTCGCCTACTGGCGCGAACTTACCGCGGACGGCGAGCGGGTCCTCGGTCCGGGCAGCCTGGAAACGCTCATGGTGTGCGGTTACCTGGGTGAGGCGCTGATGACGGCCGGGCAGCCGGCGGAGGCCGTTTCGCGGTTCCAGCGCGTCCTCGACGGCCGCGCCAGCGTGCTCGGGCCCGATCATCCGGGCGCCATCGCGGCCAAGGTCTGCCTCGGCCGCGCTCTGGTGGCCGTCAGCCGGCCCGAGGACGCCGTCACCGTCCTCGAGGAAGCGGTGGCCGGCAGCGAGATAGTCCGCGGCGCGGACCACATCGATACGCTCGCCGCGCGGGAAGAGTACGCCGCCGCGGCCCTGGCCGCGGGCCGGGGCGCCGAGGCGATCCGCTCGTACCGGCACTCGCTGGCCGACCGGGAGCGCATCCAGGGCGCGCAGCATCCCGGCGCCATGGCCGCCAGGCGGGGGCTAGCCGCCGCCTATCTGGCAGGCGACCAGACCAAGGACGCCATCGCCCAGTACAAGCGGGTTCTCACCGACCTGGAAGGCACGCTCGGCCCCGATCATCCGGACACGCTGCAGGCTCGCGGCAGCCTCGCCGCCGCGCACTTCGCGGCCGGCCGGATGGGTTCGGCGCTGCAGCTGTACGAGGAGACCAGCGCGGGCTACGAACGGATCATGGGCGCTGATCATCCGACCACCCTGGCCTGCCGGGCGGATTTGGCCCGCGGGTACTACGCCGCGGGCCGGCTGGGCGACGCGATGAACATGCTCAGCGACATCGTCGCGCGCGGCGAGCGCGTGCTGCCGCCGGGCGATCCGCTTACCCAGAAGATGCGGGAGAGCCTGGCGAATATCACCGGATGATCCCGGTCGCGACCGATTGAGACCACGTCGGTGTGACGTACTTCGCTGTCAATGCCTGCGGGTGGAGCCGGGCGGTAACACCCAGGCCGTGCGGGATCACCGGTAGTGATACCGGCGTACCCGGACGAAGGCCGGACTCCGGGCACGCTGCCTGCTCGTGACGTGCCATTGTCGCTTGCTCTGCGTCGTATTCTCTTGACGTGAGAAGAGCCGCGCTAGAGCATAGTACGGCAGATCGTCTGGAGAGACGCGATTCGAGGCGTGAAGAACATCGACGTACGTGAGCGGCCCGTTCCGGCCCAGGGTGCGGCTGGGCCGGGGCTGGATCTTATCGCGTCCAAGCTCCGCCCTCCCCCGGTGCGGTCCGGGACGATCCGCCGGCCGTCGCTGATCGGACGGCTGGTGCACGACGACTCCCGTCCGATCATCTCGGTGGTCGCGCCGCCCGGTTACGGGAAGACGACGTTGCTGTCGCACTGGGCCGGGCGCAACAGCCAGGCTTTCGCGTGGGTGTCGGTCGACGAGCACGACAACGACCCGAGGGTCCTGCTCAGCTACGTGGCCAAGGCGCTGGACGCGGTGCAGCCGGTCGGCGGACGGGTGTTCGAGGCGCTGGCCTCGCCCGTGAGTTCGGTCCCCGGCTCGGTGGTGCCGCGGCTGGGATCGGCATTCTGGTCGATGACCGCGCCGGTGGTGCTGGTGCTGGATGACGTGCACCTGCTGCACAACCGGGAGTGCCGGGACGCGCTGTCGGTGCTGGCGGATCACGTACCGGGCGGCTCGCGGCTGGTACTCGCGGGCCGGAGCGAGCCACCGCTGCGGATCGCCCGGCTGCGCGCGGAAGGCCGCGTCCTGGAAATAGGCCCGGATGATCTGATGCTGAGCCGCGAGGAGGCCGCCTCGCTGCTGCGCGCGGCCGACGTGACGCTGGGCGAGGATGACGTGGCGGCCCTCCATCAGCGGACCGAAGGGTGGCCAGCCGGCCTTTACCTGGCGGCGCTGTATCTGCGGGAAGGAGGCCCGCTGGGGACGGCGGCGGTCTCGTTCGGCGGCAATGACCGGCTGGTCAGCGAGTACATGGAGTCGGAGTTCCTGGCGCGGATCTCGCACCGGCATCGGGTGTTCCTGACCCGGACCGCGGTGCTGGAGCGGATATCCGGGCCGCTCTGCGACGCGGTGCTGGAACTACCCGGCTCCGCCGCGACCCTGGCCGATCTGGCCCGGTCGAACCTGCTGCTGGTGCCGCTGGACCGGCGGGGCCAGTGGTACCGCTACCATCACCTGTTCCGCGACATGCTGCTAGCGGAGCTGGAACGCCTGGAGCCCGGGCTGATGCCGGTCCTGCGCCGCCGGGCGGCCGCCTGGTGCCTGCGAAACGACCTGCCCGAGGAAGCGCTGGAATACTCGATGGCTGCCGAAGACGTCGGCACGGCGGCCACCCTGGTGCAGCGCCTGTGGTTGCCGGCCAATCGGCAGGGCCGGTTCGCCACCCTGCAGCGGTGGTTCCGGTGGCTAGAGGAGCGGGACGGGATCGCGGGACACCCGATGGTCGCTGTGTCGGCCGCGTTTCTCGCGGCGGAAACGGGACGGCCGGCCGAGGCCGAGCGGTGGGCCAACACGGTCGATCGCTGGCAATACCAGGACGGGGCGCGGCCCGATGACCCTGCCGCCGAGGCCTGGGCCGCCGTGCTCCGGGCCATCTTGTGCCGACACGGAATCGGGCAGATGCGCGCGGACGCTGACGAGGCGGCGCAGAAGCTCGCGGCGGCGGACATCGTGGCGGCGATAGCCGCGCTCTGTCAGGGGATCGCGCGCATACTGTCCGGTGACCTCGATGGCGGTGACGCGTACCTGGAGGATGCGGTCGGCGTCGCGGCGGAAGTCGGGGCGCACGAGACCCTCGCGGAGGCACTGAGCGAGCGGTCGCTGCTAGCCATGGCGCGCGGTGACTGGAGCCGGGCCGAGGTCCTGGCCGGACAAGCAGCCACCGCGTTGCGCCAGGTCGGAATGGAGACCCTCCTCGGCTGCGCGGTGCAAGCTCGCGCCGCCTTTCACCGGGGGAACATCCCCGCGGCCCGCCAGCAGCTGGTCGGCGCTCAGCGCCTGCGGCCCCTGATGACCTTCGCGATACCCCACCTCGCCGTTCAGGCCCGGATCGAGCTCGCCCGCGTGCACGTCGCGCTGGCCGACGTGGCCGGGGCCAGGACGCTGATGCGGGAGATCGATGAGCTGCTCAACCGCCGGCCCGACCTCGGCACCCTGGTCGGCGAGGCCCGGGCGCTTCGGACTCAGCTGTCGGCGGAGCATGCGCCAAGTACCCCCGGGGCGTCGTCCCTGACCGGTGCCGAGCTGCGGGTCCTGCCGATGCTCGCCACGCACCTGTCATTCCCGGAGATCGGCACCGACCTGTTCCTGTCGCCGCACACCGTCAAATCGCACGCCATGTCGATCTACCGGAAGCTGGGCGCCTCCTCACGCAGCCAGGCGGTCGTCCGGTCCCGGGAGCTTGGCCTCCTGGACGGGTGACGGCCGCGCTGGAAGAGCCGAACGATCACTGACGGGTCCATCACTGACGGGTCCTCAGTCACCTCTGATCAATCTGGCGCGCGCCGCTGTGTGCTGGCCGCTTCCAGCCGGGATTCCCTGTCCTGAAGGCGTAGACACGGGCGGGATTGCGATTTCATGCTAATCGCATGATGCGCAGCCATACCGGCTGACGTTGGGTGGTCTTGGGGGGCGAAACGCCCTGCTTGAGGGCCGGGGACCATCGGGTCGCTAGCCAGTGGAGGATGGGAGCGTAGGAGGTATCGATGGCTGCCAATGTTGCGGACCACGCGCCGGTCAGCGGACGACGGTCAACGGTATCCGCCAGTAACCCTATCCTGGCGTCGAAGATCACGGTGCCGAATGTGCCGGACTGGGCGGTACAGCGCCCGCGGATCACCAGGCTGATCGCCGAAGGTACCCGGTGGTGCCCGCTGACGGTCGTCACCGGGCCGCCAGGCGCGGGTAAGACGATGGCACTGGCGTTGTGGGCGGCGGCGGACCCCGGGACGGTGGCGTGGGTCTGCGTGGATGAGTTCGACAACCGGCCGGGGGTGTTCTGGTCCTATGTGGTGGCGGCGCTGCGCCGGTGCGGCGTGGCCCTGCCGAAGACGCTGCGGGCCGGGCGGGAGGCGGACGATGACGGATTCTTGCTGCGGTTGACGGCGGCGCTAGCCGCCCAGGACCCTGCGGTGACATTGGTTCTTGATGACCTGCACCTGCTGTCCGAGCCGGGGGTGCTGAAGGGGCTCGAGTTCGTGCTGCGGAATGTGGGGTCCGGACTGCGCCTGGTGGTCGGCTCGCGAATGGATCCGCTGCTGCCGCTGCACCGGTACCGGCTGGCCGGGCAGCTGACCGAGATCCGGGCCAGCGACCTGGCATTCAGCATCGATGAAGCCGGCCTGCTGCTGTCCCAGCACGGCGGCATGCTGGCGGCGGACTCGCTGGAAAGCCTGACCCAGCGGACAGAGGGCTGGGCGGCCGGCCTCCGCCTGGCCGCGATTTCACTGGGGGATCATCCCGATCCGGCCCAGTTCGTCAAGGAGCTGATGGCCGAGGACAGTGCCCTGATCGGCTATCTGGTGGACGAAGTGCTCAACGTCCAGCCACCTGAGGTCCGTGACGTTCTGCTGAGCACAAGCATCCTGGGACATGTCAGCGCCGATGCCGCCGTCGACCTGACCGGTAATGAGCAGGCTGCCGGGATCTTGATGACCCTGGTGCGCACGAACGCGTTCCTCCAGCCCATCGGGTCCGGATGGTATCGCTACCATACGTTGTTCGCCGAGATGCTGCGGCTGAAGCTGCGGCACGAGGATCCGGACCGGGTGGCCGCGCTGCACCGGCGGGCGGCCCGGTGGTACGAGCGGAATGGCCTGCTCGCCGACGCAGTGCGACACGCCTCCCGGGCCGGTGACTGGCAGCTCGCCGCCGGGCTGGTCATCGATCAGCTGGCCATCGGCCAGATCATGGATCCGCAGGATGGCCAGTGCCTGGCCGAGGAGTTCGCGGACATGCCGCCCGGCCAGGCATGGACCGGCCCGCAGCCGCACCTGATCTCGGCGGCGATCGCGCTGGCCGCCGGCCGGGAAGAATCATGTGCCACCGCGCTCGATGCCGCTGATGGCCTGCTGGAGCGTTGTCCCGCTGATCAGGAGGCCACGTGCCGGCTGGCCGCCGCGGTTATCCGGCTCGCCGTCTGTCTTCGCAGCGGGGACCTGACGGCGGCGGCGGAGGCCGCCAGCCGCGCGGAGCTCATGCTCGCCAGGGTCCGGGGGGCAAGGGCGGCCCAGCATCCCGACCTCTCCCGACGTGTGCTGTCCGGCCGCGCAGCCGTCGAGCTCTGGAACGGCCATCTGGACGAGGCGGCCCGTGTCCTGGAGGCCGGGGTGGCCGGGGCCGCTTCCGGCGCCGATGCCGCTTCGGGCGGGGACGCTTGCGGGGAGTACGGGCAAGCCGGCTGGATCGGGCAGCTGGCGTTGGTGGAAGCTCTGCGGGGCCGACTGAGCCACGCTGCGGAACTGGCGGGCCAGGCGGCCCTGCTGGCTGGGGAGCAGCAGCAGCTCGGCCGGAACCCGGATCCCGCGCCGCTCGTCGCGCTCGCCTGGGTGCACTTGCAGCGCAACGAGCTGCGCGAGACACGCAGCTGGATCAAGCAGGCGGACACCGCCCTCGGCGTAAGCCCGGACAAGCTGACCGGGACGGTGGCCTACCTGGTCGCGGCGGGCGGTGCCCTGGCCGAGGGGCGCGCCGCGGTGGCCGCGCAGATCATCACCAGGGCACGGTCCGGATGGCCTTTCCCGGCGTGGCTGGACCAGCAGCTGAGCCTGGTCGAATCACGAGCATGCGCCGCGGCCGGCGACATCGAGGCAGCACTGGCCGCAGCCGAACGGGCCGGCAGCGACACCTCGCCGGAGGCTGCGGTCACCCTCGCGCACGCCTGGACGTCCGCCGGAGACGGCGACAACGCACAGCACGCGCTCGCTCCTGTGCTCGCGGCCGACAGCAGGGTACCGGACCACATCCGCCTGCACGCATGGCTGGTGGACGCCTGGCTCAGCTACACCAACGGCGACAATACGCGCGGCCGCAGGTCCCTTGCGTCCGCGCTGCGGCTGGCTGAACCTGAGCAGTTCAGGCTGCCCTTCGCGGCCGAGCGCGGCTGGCTCGGGCCGGTGCTACGGCGCGACCCCGAACTAGCCGCCACCCACCGGACCCTGCTCGCCCCGGTTCTAGGCCACGACCAGCTCCCCGCGCCCAGGAAGGCCCCGGACCAGGCCCCGGCCCTGGTTCTCGAGCCGCTCACCGAACGCGAGCTGGAAGTGCTGGTACACGTGTCAAGCATGCTGAACACCGCCGAGGTCGCCAGCGAGATGTACATCTCCGTCAACACCGTCAAGACACACCTCAGGAACATCTACCGAAAGCTGTCTGCCGCCCACCGCAGCGAAGCAGTCCGCCGGGCACGCCAGCTTCAACTGATCTGACCCATGGGCGCAAGGTCAGGCATCGGCCAGCAACTGGACAGCTGCCGGGAGGTGCGCCGCGGGATCGGCCCGCATACCGGGGAAGAGGAGCACCATAAGCTCCACCGGTCCGATATCCATCTCTATCCTTTCCCGGCGAGACATCGCGGTGACGGCTTCAGCCGTCGGCCATGGCGCACTCAGGCTGGTCGTGAATGATGACCGCGAGTACCACGACGCGGATCGCCAGCCGAATGATCATGCTGCGATCCAACCAACTGATCGGCTGTGGCGTGTCATCCCTCGTGGGTGACCGGGTGACGGCCGTTGCGGCGCGGGACGGCATACCCTCAGCTCGCGCCGCGAGATCGGCGTCCTGTGACGCCTTCAGATCAGCTTGAGTTCCTTGGCGCGGCGGACCGCCTCGCCGCGATGAGCCGCCGACAGTTTGCGGTAGATACTTCTGAGATGGGTCTTCACAGTGTTCACTGAGATGTACATCTCGGCGCCGATCTCGGCGGTGCTAAGCATTCGGGACAGGTGCCGGAGCACCTCGCGCTCGCGCGCACTGAGCGGCTCGACGATCATCAGGGCGGCTTGACCCGTATTGCCCCGCTGCGCCGGGATCCGGCTAGTGATCATCTGTCCAGGTTCTAGCAAGTCCTGATAAGCGTGCGCGAGCTCGGGATCGCGCCGCAGCACCGGACGGATCCAGGCGCGTTCCATAGCGAAGGCCAGGCGGCGCCGCTCAGATTGGCCCAGCCGCAGCGCCTTCTCAAGTGATCGGCGGCCCCGCACTCCGTCGCCGGCACCGTAACTGAGCTGGGCATCGACCAGCCATCCTTCCAGCTGGACCTGCTCCGGCGGCTCACCCGCCATGGCCACCCCCGTGGCCATGGCGCGCCCGGCAGCTTGATGGTCGTCGGCGGCCAGCCATGCCTGTGCCAGGGCCACGGCAGCATCGCGCGCAGACTGAGGCTCAGCGCGTTCAGCCAAGTCAACGGCGGACTCGATGTCGCCGGCCGCAGCGCAAACCCGTGACTGAATGAGCGTCAGCCGATGTTCCAGCCAGCGCGGAGGCAACCAGCCCTGTCGTGCGCGACCGAGCATGTCCGACGCCGCCCTGGTGCTGCCTTCGGCCAGCTGGCAGCGTGCTGCCACCAGGCAGGCGATGGCGCCTACCAGCCTGTCCGGGGCGATCCGGAGAGCACCGTCCGCCAGCCTCAGCTGGCCATGCGCCTGCCGCAGTTCGTTGCGTTCCAGATGCACGTAGGCGAGGGCGGCAGTCGCGGCGGGGCTGGTGAACTCAGCCAGCCCTTCGCTGCCGCTCTCGGCTGCCGCTGCCGCCAGTCCGGCGAGCTCGACGACGTGGCTCAGCCGTCCGCGCAGGGCCTCCACGAGGGCAAAATAACCCAGGCACTCACCCTGCTCGTAGGCATCGCCGGCAGGTGCCGCGGCGGCGATGGCCGCACTGAACGTGGCGGCCGCCTGATCGAGATCGCCCGACCAGAGTTCGACCGTTCCGCGGCCGGATTGCACCTGCAGCTGAATCTCCGGATGCCGGGCGAGACCGCTTGCGGGGACTTCCTGCAGCAGCGCCCCGGCCTTGGCGGTCGCGGCCTTCGCCGCATCGAGATCTCCGATACGGCGGGAAACAGCAAGCCGGAGCTGCGCGGCGGCCAGCCGGGCCGGGATTTCCTCCCCGGCAGGCAGGCGCTCCAGGATGCGTTCGGCGGCCTCGAGCGCGGCCGTGCCCGGGACGCCGTCCGTGCCGGACAGCTCAATCGCGGCTTCCACAAGCAACGGCTCAGGTCGCGCCCAGGCCGGCTCCACGGGCATCCGCCGGAACCCCTCGGCGAGCGACCGGTTGCCCCGCGGCTCGATGAGCTGGCCGATCGCGAACTCATCCAGGGCTATCCGGGCCGCGAACGGCCAGTCACCTGACTCCGCGGCGTGCCGTACCGCCTCGCTGAGCGAGCCGTTCTGCTGAAACCACCGGGCAGCTCGCCGATGCAGCTCGGCCACCTGGCCCGGGTACTCGCACCGGAGCTTCAGGCGCAATACCGCGGTGAACAGCGAATGGTAGCGGTACCACCCGTTCCCGGCTGGCCGGACGAACGCGTTCGCCCGCGCGAGGGCCGGTAGCACATCCGTCGCTTGGCCATCATCGGTCAGCTCGCGGGCGATGGCGGCGCATACCCGGTTCAAGATGCTGGTCCGCAGCAGAAACTCCCTGATGGAGTCGGGTTGGGCGTTCAGCACCTCGTCCACCAGGTAACTCGTGACGGCGCTCTCCTCGGCGTCGAATTCCTTAGCGAATTGCTCAGGATCGGGGTGTCCGTCCAGCGAGATCGCCGCCAGGCGGATTCCCCCCACCCAGCCCTCAGTGCGCCCGACGATGCGCTCAAGCCCTTCGGTCGACAGCGTGATGCGCTGCTGAGCCATCAGCAAGGCGGTTTCGGGAACGCTGAAGGCCAGGTCGTCTGCGCGGATCTCGGTCAGTTCTCCGGTGAGCCGGTACCTGTGCAGGGGCAGCAGCGGGTCCATCCGCGATGAGATCACCAGACGCAGGCCCGGTGTCGCATTCCGCAGCACGTAGGCCAGGCCATCCAGCGTGTCTTGTTCGGTCACCACGTGGAGATCATCGAGAACCATAACGACCGGCGGGTCCTGCGCCGCCAGCAACGACGCAAGTCGCAGCAGGAATATATGGTCGACCGGCCCGCGACCCGCGGCCGGGCCGACCCGCGGTATCGCGATTCCGGCTCGCCGCAGAGCCGCCACGACATAGGACCAGAAGACCTTCGGCCGGTTGTCGTGGTCATCCAGGGTGACCCAGACCAAGGTGGCTGGGTCGGAGTCAGCAGCGCAGTCGTCAGCCGCCCACAAGGCGATGGCCATGGTCTTGCCGGACCCCGCCGGGCCGGTAATCGTGGTCAGCGGGCCTCGCGTGCCTTCCGTGATGAGCTTATCGATCTGCGGACGGCGGACAGCCCAGGCAGGCTGGCGGGGCATAGTGATCTTCGACATCAGGACAGGATCCTCAGCGCCGGTCACCTGTCCCCGAGGGCGGCCCGTCGCACGGGAGTCGGAACTGGGCGTCATCGGTATACTCCCCGATCCGGCCGACCCGGTAGCCGACCCTGTGAGCTGGCCCTCCAGGGCGCATCCCCGTGTCCGATAGATTAGCTCGTCTTTATCGATTCCGTCTCGTTATAAACATGTTGCGCGCGGATGGGGTGACCTATCATCATCCCGCGCGAAATCTCCCCAGGGTGACAAAATATCACCCGCGGCGCAGGGGGCAGCGGCGGCCGGCCAGAGATCTCCGTGACACCAGGGCCAAGTGTGTCGCCCGGAACGACTCGATTGCCTTATCCCGATTGGATGACCGCCGGGGGCGTGGCGTCCTCGCCGGCAGGCGGGGTTTCCTGAGCAGGCGCCGGGGATGGCGTGAACCTCGCCGAGAGCACGTACGCGACCACGACCGCCACGATGGCCAGCGGCATCACTTGCAGACCGTCCGACGACAGCAGCAAGGTGGCCAGCAGGACTGAGGTCAGCGGGAGCCTGAGCATCACCACGGTCATCGCGGCGATGCCCATGGCGAGGCCGTACACAAGCGGCAGCCCCGGCAGGTGCGACAGCGCCACGCCGCCCACCGCCCCGAGGAACATGGCCGGGAAAGTAGGACCGCCGCGGAAGCTGCTCAGCGAAACGCCGTAGGCGAGTCCCTTACAGACGATGAGCAGCAGCAACGCTCCCACGGTATAACTGGCGCTGTTGCTGATGAACGGGCCAAGCGCGGATTGCCCGGAGAACAGCACCTCGGAGGAGCTCTTTCCGGATCCCGCGGCGAACGCGATCGCCAGGCCCGCGACGGCCAGCCCAGCCACCGGCGTCACCAGCAGCATCCTCCGCTCGACATAGGGCCGCAGGAAGAGCCCGAGCCATCGGATCCCACAGCCGAGCGGGACGGCCATTACCCCGATCGCCAGCGCCCACCCGAATTCGGCGCCTGTCGGCGATCCGACGTGGGGAAGGTCGGGGATCGCCAGCGAGAACGTGCCGAGCCCGGTCGCACTGTCCAGGCCGATGAAGACCAGCGAACCGATGCCAGCCGCCAGCAGGCCGGGCAACAGCACAAGCTCCAGCATCGCACCGCCCAGCCCGGAGGCCTCCATCAGCAGGAACGCTCCGAGCAGCGGCGAGCCGAGCAGCGTGCTGATCGCGGCGAAACTCCCGGCCGCCGCCACCACGGTGCTGGTCCTAGCCGGAGCGTCCCGCTTGACGAGGCGGACGGCCACGACGCCGAGGCCGCCGCCGATGGCAATCAAGGGTGCCTCGGGTCCGAGCACCACGCCCAGGCACAAGGTGGCGAATGCCGCGAGCACGATCCCTGGAAGCTCGATCGGCGACGGAGGGCCTGCACCCACCTTGAACCCGTCGGCTGGCGAGTGGCCCCCTTTGCCAGGCAGGTAACGGATGGTGAGACTGACCAGCACCCCGGCAAGCACCAGCGGCAGGATCGGCCACCACAGCGGTTCGCCGTGGAAGCCCAGGCCCTTGGGCAGGTCGGTGAAGATCCATCCCTGCATCTTGCTCACCAAGGCGAGAAAGAAGTAGGCGATCGCCGAGACAGGCACGCCGATGATGGCGGCCAGCACCAGGAGCGCAATGTAGCTCCGGGACCGCAAGAGCGTAAGAGGATCAGATGGCATCGTCACCATAATCTCCCTTACGGGCGCCGCGAGACCTCACCTGCATTGGGTGATGTCCGAGCGTGGGCGACACCGAATGTGGCGCGGGACGGGACGCCGCAGACAGGATTTCCTCGCCGGCGGCGGAGCCGCCCTCCTGCTCGGACTTGATGAGCAGCGATACGGCCTCGATCAGGGCAAGGTGGGTGAATGCCTGCGGGAAATTACCGAGATGCTCGCCTGCTGTGGTGTCGATCTCCTCGGCGTAAAGCGCCAGCGGGCCGGCGAAGGACAGCAGCTTCTGGCACAGGCCGTGGGCGCGTTCGGTTTCGCCGATCATGGCCAGCGCGGTCACCAGCCAGAATGAGCAGATGGTGAAGGTTCCCTCTTTGCCCTCGAACCCGGTGTCTGTTCCCTCGACCCGGTAGCGCAGGACCAGGCCGTCCTGGGTCAGCTCGTCGGCGATGGCCAGCACGGTCGACTTGACGCGCTTGTCATCGGGAGGCAGGAACCCCATGATGGGCAGCAGCAGCAGCGAGGCGTCCAGGTCGTCGGTCTGATAATGCTGCCGGAATACGCCCCGCTCAGAAACGCCCTTGTCCAGGATCTCGGCCTTGATCTCCTCGGCGCCTGCCTGCCAGCGCCTGGCGCGTTCGCCATCTCCCCGCTCGGCGGCGAGATCGGCGCCGCGTGAGGCCGCCACCCAGCACATCACCTTGGAGGCGGTGAAGTGCTTGGGATCGCCGCGGACTTCCCAGATACCCTGGTCGGGCTCACGCCAGTGCTGCAGGGCGGCATCCACGAACCCGGCCAGCCCTTCCCACACCGGCGCCACGATCGTGACGGCGCCCCGGCGGAACTGGACGTCCAGGGCGTCGAGGATCATCCCCCACACGTCGTGCTGCTGCTGATTCCACGCACCGTTGCCGACCCGGACCGGACGCGCCCCGCGATACCCGGACAGGTGGTCCAGGGTCCGCTCGGTCAGGTCGCGTTCCCCGCCGATCCCGTACATGATCTGCAGCTCGAACCGGCGGCTGAGATCACCCCCGCTGACCGCGTCGATGACGAAACCCCAGTACTCGATCGCCTCCCAGTCAAAGCCCAGCCGGTACAGCGAGCGGAGCATGAACGCGGAGTCCCTGATCCAGGTGAAACGGTAGTCCCAGTTGCGGGCCCCGCCGGGCGTTTCCGGCAGCGAGGTCGTCGACGCCGCCATGATGGCGCCGGTGGGGGCGTAGCTGAGCCCTTTCAGCGTGAGGGCGCTGCGGTCGAGGTAGGGCTTCCACGGATGGTCGGGAATCTTGGCTGAGCTCAGCCAGTCGCGCCAGAAATCGACCGTGGTGTTCAGCATGGCCAATGCCTCGTCCTGGTTAGCCGGAACGCTGCCGCTCCCCCAGGACAACGCGATGAAGGCCGACTGGCCCTGGGTGAGGGTGGTGCGGCCGTAACAGCGGGCACCCAGCACGCCGAGCGGGATGCTGCCCGCCAGCCTGAGCCGCATGTCACCCTCCGCGGGGGCGATCGTCATCGAGTCGTAGCCGTCACCTTGGTAACTCCACACGCCGCCAGTGGTCCCGTAATCGAACAGCGGGCCGCAGTTCACCACGGCCTCGACCCGGCCGCTGATGCATGTCGCGATGCGGACGAGCGCGCCGACGGCGCCGAAATCAGCCGGGGCCCGGTGATAATCCGCCCGCCGCTCCTCATGCTGGACCGGGCCGACGGCCAGCAGGTCGTGAACGGTCATCCATCCCGTCGGGGTCTGCCAGGTCGTTTCCAGCACCATTGTCCCCGGCACATATCTGCGGTGCTGGGGCACGTGAATATTGCCGGGACCGAACCGGAACATACCCGCGGACCGGTCGAGCAGGGCGCCGAAGACGCTCGGGGAATCGGGGCGTGGCAGGCACAGCCATTCGACCGACCCGTCCGGCGCCACCAGGCAGCTCTGCTCGCAGTTCGACAAGAATCCGTAATCGGCGATCGGCGGGAACACGCTCGTCGATGCTGATCGGTCGTTAGGCATGACCACCACCCCTGACTCTGACCGGTGACGCGATTCTATGAACCGGTCCCGCACGCCATCATCACCTCACGCGGATGAGCTGGCCGCGGCCGTTCAAGGGCACCGGCGGCCGCGGATCGGCCGACCGGGCGGCAGGTTCACGGGCAGCGGACACGTCGTACCCGGGGCAATCACCCCGGGGGGATGATGCCCCGGTGCGGCGACAGTACGATCACCAATCGACCATCAGGACGGAGCCATGGCTGCAACCGAAAATCGCGTAACCTTCCGCAGGTCAAACCCGCCCCGATGCTGACCGGGGCCGGGCTGGTCGGAGTCGGCGGCCTGATCGTCTTGGCGGCCTGGCCGTAAGCGGCTTTCATCTGTCCGCCATCCGCCGCTGGGTCGAGGAGATGGAGGTGCCGCCGAGCCAGCAGGTCAAGATAAAGCTGGCGCAGGCCAGGGCGGCGCGCGGCCGGGGCTGGCGCCTGGCAGAACGGGACGGCGACCGCGGATCGTCCCGCCGACGTATCGTGACGTTCAACGGATTCACCCCGGTGGGGTGAGGCAAGTCCGGGTCAGGCCAGACAGCCTGGACTCACGCAGCGCCGGGTAAATCCAGCGACACGACTACCGCGGCACCGAGAATGGCACTGTGCTGCGGATGCAGCGGAGGTGATGGCGAGGTGAGCTTGTCTGACACTGGCGGTCAGCCGGGGCCGGCTGCCGAAGAGCCTTCGCTCAGCGCCGATGAGCGAGCCGAACTGGAACGCCTCCGCGCCGAGACGGCCGAGCTCCACAAGGAGCAGGCGGGCGCAAAGCGCCGACGGCGGATCGGCTGGCGGACCCCGGTCGCCACGCTGCTCATCGTGATCGGATGCCTGCTCGCTCCGCTCTCCGTGCTCGGCGTGTGGGCTGGCAACGAGGTTTCCGACACCGGCCGGTGGGTCGCGACCGTGGAGCCGCTGATTCATGACCCAGCTATCCAGAACGTGCTGACCGAGAAGATCACGAACGAGATAACGAGCAGGCTCAACCTGACCGGAACCATCAATCAGGCCGCCGCCCAGCTCAACAGCAAGGGCCTGCCCAGGATCAGCTCGCTGCTCAGCCAATTCGGCCCGCAGATCGCCAGCGCGGTAACCGGCTTCATATCCAGCACAGTGCACACGGCTATATCCAGCCAGGCCATGGCCACGGCCTGGGTGCAGGTCAATACCCTTGCCCACCAGGCGCTGGTCAAGGTGCTCTCCGGACAGGGCAACTCTTCGGTCAGCGTCCGCAACGGCCAGATCGTCATCAACCTCGGCCCGCTCATCGACGTGGCCAAGCAGGACCTAATCGCGCACGGGTTCAGTTTGGCGAGCAACATCCCGGCGGTCAGCCCGACCCTTGCGCTGTTCCAGGCGAAGGACCTCGGCCAGGCTCAGTCGCTCTACCGGCTGGTCAAGGCCGGCAAGATCGTGCTGCCCATAGTGGTGCTGCTCTTCCTCGGCGCCGGAGTGTACGTCGCGCGGGGCCGCCGGCGGGCCCTGGTCGGAGCCGGGCTCGGCCTGGCCGCGTCCATGCTGGTCCTTGCCATCGGCTTGGAGATCGGCCGAGGTATCTACCTCAGCAGCGTCCCCAGCAGCGTGCTGCCCAGCGATGCCGCTAGCGCCGCGTTCGACGCGTTTGTTCATTTCATCAAGGTGGGGCTCCGTGTCGTGCTGGCGGTCGGGCTGGTCGTCGCCATCGGGGCGTTCTTCACCGGCCCCTCTCACACGGCGGTCCAGACCCGTTCGGCGATCAAGTCGGGAATAGACTGGCTCCGGAACTTCGGCGAGCGCAAGGGGGTGTCCACCGGCCCGGTCGGCCAGTGGACATACCTGCACCGCAAGAGCCTCCGTGTCGGAGCGGTGGCACTCGCCGCCCTCATATTCGTCTTCTGGGGCGAGCCCACCGCGCTAGTCGTCATCTTGATCGTCGTGGTGTTGCTCGTCGTCCTGGGCCTGATCGAGCTGATCGGCAGGCCACCCGCGCCGCAGACCGCAGGTCAACCGTGAAAGCGCCCCGGCCGAACCGGGTGAGTCCGCCGCCACGTTCTCCTTGCCGGTAGGCCGGGTCCGGTGCTCGTGCAGGCGGGCGGGCTGGCGCTACTGTCAGCGCTGTCCCCGACGGCGCTGCTGATCGCCGCCATCTACCTCGGCTCCGCCAGGCCCGGGCTGACGAGCTTGTCCTACCTGGCCGGCGCGGTGCTCATGAGCTCGGTCATGGGAGTCGTGGTACTCATCGCGCTGCGTAGCGTCGGCCTGAACCATCCCGACCAGCACGCGGCCCGTTACGGTCTTCGGCTCGGCCTCGGAATCCTGCTCTTCGCGGCGGGCACCTTCATCGCGACCCGCAAAGCCCGGCCGCGTGATCCGGCCAAGGGCCAGCATGGCCTGGTATCCAAGATGGTCGCCGATCCGGCCCCGCTGAGCGCGTTTGCCGTCGGCCTGCTCGTGTTTGCCCCCGGTGTCACCTTCATCGCCGCTCTGCAGGTGATCGCCACGGCGCCGGCCAGCCCCGAGGTCACCGCCCTGGCCGTGATCCTCGTCGTCGTTATCAATGTTCTGCTTGTATGGCTGCCGATAACGCTCCACATGGTGGCGCCCAGGGCAACCGAGCAGCGTCTGAAGGCCTTTAACAGCTGGCTACGTGCGAATGGCAGGACCGTGCTCGCCGGGGTGCTGGCGACGGTGGGAGGAATCATGGTCTTCGACGGCATCTACGGGCTCATTACCGGAGCGTGATTCGGAATTACCCGATGAACGGCCCGCATACCCGAATCCGGCATCATCCGCGCGGGGTGATTTCGCGGCTCGGGCAGTGGAGATCGGGTAGGCCGGAAGGCCCGGTCGGCGATCATTCCCGGCCTGCCGGTCCGGCGGCGCGGGCGGGGGGTCTCAGCCCGGCGGCGATGATATCGATGCTCAGAGCCAGGATCCACGCTGGGAACAGCAGCTCCACCCAGGGTGAGAAGCCGACGCCGACCAGGAGGACCAGCGCGCTCACGAGCCCGGCGACAGTGAGCCACCTGGACACGATCTCGGTGCGGCGCGCGATGGTCACGGTCGTCAGCGTGAACACGGCCGCCATACGCATCGCGTAGACGTTCACCAGCATCGCGGTGACGTTGCGGCCCAGAGCCAGGGTTCCCGCACCGGGCGGGGTGGAGCTCTGGCCCGCGAACAGACCTCCGGCGATGGCCGCGCCCGCGAAGATCATGGCCACGAACAACAGGCCGCTGCCCAGGAACACGGTCGCGAAGAAGCGGTCCTCGCGCTCCCCTATCCGGTCCCTGAGCACCCCGATGAACCAGAGGAACGCGATCCCGGCGAACGGGACCAGGTTCAACGCGATCGCCACCGCTGTTCTGCGTCCTGGATCGGTCAGCCACGATCCCGGGACGGCGGGACGAGCGGGGACAGAGATCCTGAGCAGTACCAGGGCAGAGATCAGGAGCACCGAAAAGACAATCCCGGCGACTGCCGCCGCGCGCGGCGTCCGCAACGGGCTCCCGGCCTGCAGCGGGCCAGCGTCCCGCAGCGAGCCCGGGCCAATCGGTCCCTCGGTCATCGGCATCCCCCTAGGCGGCGCCCGGCTGCGGCATCCTTTGCTCCACTGTGCGTGTGGCCGCTGCCGGAAGGAATCATCCAGGGCGGGTGAGGACCTAGGTGACGAGAGCATCGAATATCGGCAAGAGCGCGCGGGCCTTCCACGGGTTCGGTGCTGGCTGGCCACCTGAGGGCTTAAGCCCTTGAGAACAAGCAGGAGGATCGCTGATGCCATCCGGCGACAATGATGCGCAGCCGTCACCCTCTTCACTGCTCGCGGAGTCATGGCAGGCGACGTTGATCCTCGGCGCCCTGACCCTGATCCTCGGGCTCGTCGTGAGCTTCCACCCGACCGGCTCCCTGAACGTGCTAGCGGTCCTGCTCGGCGTTCTCATGATCATCTCGGGGATCTTCCACCTCATCCGGGTATTCGGCCCACAGGAAATGCACCGGGTCTGGCTCGGCCTGGCCGGCCTGATGTTCATCGTGGTCGGCGTCATCCTGATTCGTCATCTCCACCTCACCAGGGCGATTATCGGCCTGATTATCGGCATCACCTGGATAGTTCAGGGGCTGACGGCGCTCATCGGCGGGATCTCCGGCAACGTCCGCGAGGGACGGGCCTGGTGGATTGCCTTCGGCGCGATAAGCCTGATCGCCGGCATTGTAGTCGCGGCTACCCCCGCCTCCTCCCTGACGGTCCTCGCTACCCTGCTCGGCATCTGGTTCGTCATCATGGGTGTCTTCGAGATCGTCGGCGGGCTCATGCTCCGGCGCGAGCTCCGGCGCGAGCTCCGGGTCGCCGATGATGCTCAGCTGACTGCTCATCCATGACGGGTGATGCCCGCCCAAGTGAGCGCTGCCAGCATCATGACGTGGGTCTTTCGGGCTGCAAGCGACAGCACCTCCCCGGGAGGTCAGCTCTGTGGTGAGACCAATCAGATGCCCGCCTGGGCGCGAGGAGCAGTGAGATGAGCGAGCCGTTCAAGGGCACGATCAACATCGATATCCGCGATTCGGTGCCGGACTGGACGCCGTTCGAGCCGCCCAGGGCACCCGACGGCGCGGCCAACGTCGTCTATATCGTGCTCGATGACGTGGGTTTCTCGGCGATGCGCTGCTACGGCGGGCCGATCGAGACGCCGAACATCGAGCGAATCGCAGCCGACGGGGTGCGCTATACGCAATGGCACACCACCGCGCTATGCTCGCCGACTCGCTCGTGCCTGCTGACCGGGCGCAACCACACGCGTAACTCCATGGCCTGTATCACCGAGGCGGCCGTCGGCTTCCCGAACGCCAGCGGGACTATCCCGCCGGAAAACGGCATGATCTCGGAGATTCTCGGCGAGCGCGGCTGGAACACCTACATGGTGGGCAAGTGGCACCTGTGTCCCACCGTCGAGATGAACGTCGCCTCCACGCGCCGGAACTGGCCGTCCGGGCGGGGGTTCGAGCGCTGGTACGGGTTCCTGGGCGCGGAGACCAACCAGTGGTACCCGGACCTGGTCTACGACAACCACCCGGTGGACCAGCCTAAGCTGCCGTCCGAGGGCTACCACCTCACCGACGACATCACCGACAAGGCGATCGAATTCGTCCAGGACGCCAAGGCGGTCGCCCCGGACAAACCGTTCTTCCTGTATTACGCGCCGGGTGCCGCGCACGCGCCGCACCACGTCTCCAAGGAGTGGGCCGACAAGTTCAAGGGCCGCTTCGACATGGGGTACGAGGCAATGCGCGAGCAGACGCTGGCCCGGCAGAAGGAGCTGGGCCTTGTCCCGGCGGACACCGAGCTGCCTGCCATCAACCCGATCGGCACCCCCGAGACCCGCAAGGGACCCACGGGCCAGCCGTTCCCGCCGCTGGATGTCACCCGACCCTGGGATTCGCTGTCCGCCGATGAGAAGCGGCTCTTCGCGCGGATGGCCGAGGTCTACGCGGGTTTCCTGGCGCACGCCGACCATCACATCGGCCGGCTGCTCGACTACCTGGAGGAATCGGGGCAGCGGGAGAATACGCTAGTGATCCTGGTGTCGGACAACGGGGCCAGCGGTGAAGGCGGCCCCGACGGCTCGGTCAACGAGATGTTGTTCGCGAACGGCGTCCCCGACAACATCCAGGCGAACCTGGCGATGATCGACGAACTCGGCGGGACGAAGACCTACAATCACTACCCCAACGGGTGGGCGATGGCCTTCAACACCCCGTTCAAGATGTGGAAGCGGTATGAGTTCAATGGCGGCACCGCCGACCCGTGCATCATTTCCTGGCCCTCGGTCACGGCGGGCAAGGACGAGATCCGCCACCAGTATCACCACGCGATCGATATCGTGCCCACCATCCTGGACTTCCTCGGCGTCGACGCGCCGGCCACCATCAAGGGCCACGTGCAGAGCCGCTTCGACGGGGTGAGCATGCGCTCGAGCGTCGAGGACGCGTCGGCGCCGTCGGCCCGCACGACCCAGTTCTACTCCATGCTCGGCTCGCGCGGAATCTGGCATGACGGCTGGAAGGCCGTCACCACCCATCCCACGATCAGCGGCTGGAGCAACTTCAACGACGACACCTGGGAGCTCTACCACACCGACACCGACCGGTCTGAGATGCACGACCTGGCCGCCGAGCACCCGGAGAAGGTACGGGAGCTGGTCAACCTGTGGTTCGCCGAGGCCGGCCAGAACGACGCCTTCCCGCTGGATGACCGGTCCGCGCTGGAGATCATCACGACGCCAAGGCCGCAGCTGGCCTCCCCCCGTGACCGGTACGCCTACTTCCCCGATACCGCCGAAGTGCCCGAAGCGCAGGCGGTGAACGTCCGGAACCGTTCCTTCACGATCGGGGCGCTGGTGGACATCCCCGACCCCGGCGCGCAGGGCGTCCTGTTCGCGCACGGGTCGCGGTTCGGCGGGCACGCCCTGTACATCAAGGACAACCGGCTGCACTACGTCAACAACTTCATCGGCATGGCGGAGCAGTCGATCGTCGCCACCCAGGACATCCCGACCGGGGAGAACCAGATCCTTTCCGCGTCGTTCAACAAGGACGGGGAGGATCCGCCACACGTGTCCACCGGGATCTTGTCCCTTTACTACGGGGATAAGAAGGTCGGCGAGGGACGGATCAAGACTCAGCCCGGGATGTTCTCCCTCGCCGGTGAAGGCCTGTGCGTCGGCCGTGACAGCGGTGAACCGGTGACGGATGACTACCCGGGCGAGCACCCGCACGCCTTCACCGGCGGCACGATCAAACGGGTCGCCGTCGACGTCAGCGGTGATCCCTACGTCGACCTTGAGCGCGAAGCACAGGCCATGCTGGCGCGGGAGTAATAAGAACGGGTGCGATCACCGGGCTGCTTCGCTCCTGGCGCCCGGGGACGCCTACCGGACGGGTGTGCATCAGCCTGGCTCGCCGCGGCGGCGAGCCAGGCTGGACCGTCCTCAGCCTGAAGGACGACTTCAAGAAGGGCCAGACGCGAGCACGGCCACCCCTGCCGTGGCTTTCCTCATCTGGGGCTGCCGTGCCGACGACGGGCGCCCGGGCGTCGGTGGCCTACCCGGTGGCTGGCGGGCTACCACGACTGATGCACCGGAAGCCGAGGTGGCAGGTGGCGCTGTCGACGGTCTCGCCCTGGCGGGCGGCTGGCCGGTAGCGCAGGCAGTAGCTGGGCGCGCACAGGTGCGAGCCGCCCTTGATGACCTTGCGCGGCAGGTTCGCGCCCGGCTCGCCGGCGATCCTGCTGCGCTCCGGCGAACTCACCCGCGGGTTGCGGGGCACGCAGCAGGCGTGGGCGGCCTCAGCCGGATGACGTGGCGTGAAGTAGTCGCCGGTCCATTCCCATACGTTGCCGGTCATGTCATGGAGCCCGTAGCCATTGGCGGGGAATGCTCCCACCGGGGAGGTCCCCTCGTAGCCATCGGTGAGCAGGTTCTGCCAGGGGAACTCGCCCTGCCAGGTGTTGGCCATCATCTGGCCGCCCGGCGCGAACTCATCACCCCATGCGTATACGGCGGCGTCGAGGCCGCCGCGGGCCGCGTACTCCCATTCGGCCTCGGTGGGCAGTTCCTTGCCCGCCCACGCGGCGTAGGCCTGTGCATCTTCGGCGGCGACATGAGTGACCGGATGGCGTCCGCGGCCGCTGCAGTCGCTGCCAGGTCCCTGCGGGCGACGCCAGCAAGCGCCCGGGACGTACGCCCACCAGTTGCGGTAATCGCGCAGGTCGACCGGGCCAGGCGTGGGCTGGAACACCAGTGATCCCGGCACCAGAAGGTCCGGGTCGGCGTCGGGGTAATCGGCCGCCACCAGCGGCCGCTCAGCGACGGTCACATACCCGGTCGCGGTCACGAAGCGCCGGAATTCCGTCACGGTCACCGGATGGCTGTCCATCCAGAATCCGTCCACGGTGACACGGTGTACCGGGCGCTCCTCCGGATAGAAGTCCGCCGAGCCCATCAGGAACGTGCCGCCCGGAATCCACGTCATGGTCGCGAGCCGGTGACGTGCCCTGGCGACAGCCCGTGATGACGAACTCCTGCTGGACATGCCGTAGATGCTCCCGATCCTCGCTACCGTGCAGCGAGATTAAAGGCGCCAGGCGACGGCCAGTGGCAGCCCGATCCCGAGCGAGTAGCCGCAGGTACAGGCCCGTGGCCGCGCGCAGCCGGGACGAACATAATGGGCCGCCACGATCTCCAGATCGGCGGCGCTCATGTTCGCACCGGCTGACGGTGCCCTCAACCAGCAGCAGGAGCCTTGACAGGCTCCTGCTGGGCCATCACCTGCGGGAAACGCGCCTGGCGGTGCGCCGTCCCGTGCGCCTGGCTACTCTGCGTCCTCCGAACATTTAAGCCTCCAGATAATAGTGGCAGTGGCAGCGCGGCACTTGTCAGCTTGCCGCCGCGGCCGTTTCCAGTTCGTGCAGTTCCTTGGCCTCCTCGGCCGTGACCAGCCCGATCGCCACGAGGTCGAGCGGGCTGATGAACCCATCACTGATCCGGAAGCCCCCGGCGCGCATGATCGCGTCGCGCAGCGGTACCGCCCAGTGGTGTTCGATCAGGATGAGCGCTGCCGCGGAGTCGTTCGGGATGTCCTCCAGAATATCCCAGCCCTCTTCCTCGGTAAACACTCTGACGCCGCCTTGGGCGGCCACCTCCTCGGCGCCCGCGACCGCGCCCGCCTCGATACCTTCCTCGCCCTCGATGCCCAGGCCGATCAGCGCACCGATCTTGCTGCCGTACTCGATCGCTTCCTCGGCAGAGAGATTGCTGAGATGCTCGACTTCCAGCTCGCCGTCGGCACCTTTGTAGACGGCCATCGCATCGATTACCCGTATCGTGTCACTTTCGCGGAGCCGCTCAAGCTCGGTGATGATCTCACCGTGGAAGTTGGGGTGATTGAACCCCAATACGAGCAGCTGCACTGGCCCAATTGCCATGTTCCTGCCTCTTTTCGCGTGATCGGCCGGTCTGCTTCGGCCCATCTCCCCAACGGCGGGACGGCCGGAGACCGGGCGCCGGATGAGCCCCTGGACTTCTACTCCGCAAGCATCCGGCTGGATCGGTCGGTGGCGCATCACCCAGTGAGGATGATACGCCACCCTCGGACCTAGGCTTTCTCTGGGCGATCCGCCTGCTCCGGAGGCGGGTCATCACCTGCGGCCTGCTGGGTTCCGGAGACGAGCTTGGCGCTCATCTTGACCGCCTTAACGGCGCCGGTGGCGCCTGCCTGCAAGGTCAGCCCGATCGCCAGCAGGACACAGCCGAGGATGAAGAACGTGTGCGACCACCCCAGCATGATCAGCCCGACGCGGCCGAGGACGTAGGGAGGTGTGCAGACGACCGCCCCGATTGCCCCGCCCACTGCGCTCGCGGTCAGTTTGTCGCGTTTGGAAGAGGTGGTCTTAATGCCGACGAGCCGGGCCGGTACGGCGACATAGCAGACCATCATCACGGCGACGACGATGCCCAGCGACAGGCCGAACCACGGTCGCCCCCAGCGGGTGACGACCACGGTCACCAGGCCCAGGCCAAGACCCACCGTGGCGCCCCATCCCAGTACCACCGCCAGATGTGACCGGGCCTGCGTGAACGCGGGCCGGATCAGGGGCGGGCCCTCGCTCGCGATCGCGAAGGCGAACACGGCGTTCAGGAAGAAACTCGCCGCGGTAATGGCGGTAACGGCCAGGACGATCGGGATCACGACTGGACCGGTCAGTACGTGGAAGGACTTCCCGTGCAGGGCATGAGCCTTCAAGTCGAGCATGGCGGCCCAGATCCACATCGCGGGCAGCACCTGGATCAGGGTCAGCCGCCAGTTGGTGAACAGGAGCTTAACTCCGTCAAACAACATGACGAAGGCGCCGACAGCAAGAGCAAGGGGAGCGAGCCACCGCCGAGATTGGCTTAGCCGCAGAATCCCCTCTTCCACGGCCGCACGGTCACCCTCGCGGACCGCGCTGATCAGCCGCCTCAGTCGGCCAGCCCGAGCACGCCGAGCGGCTCGCCGCGACCCGGGGGACCTGCCGCCGGGACCGGGCGTTCCGGACTCGCCAGAAACATGCTCATCACTCGGCAATGCCGCCGGAAGATCTGCTGCATTCCCTTCGATTGCCAATTCGGGATGCCTGTCTGCGAGCGTGTGCTCGGTAGATTCATGTCCGCCCGACAACGACAAGCCGCCTCCAGCTGCCGACAACCCATCTATCCAGGCCCTATGAGGGTAACCCGGCCGAACGGCTGCCCACTCACCCGACCGGGGTGAGGCACCCCGACGGCCAGCACGGAATCGTGGTTCCCGGAACGTACCGAGATTGGAGCCGACGATGAGTGCGCAGACGGCTGAGGCTCCGCCTAGACGTACGCACCGGTTCCAGCTTGAGTCCGGGCTGGGGCGACTGACCCCAGCCGAACGTGCTGCCCGCGGTAAGACCGCTCGGGCTGAGGTGCCACGCGACAGTCATGCTGTCTTCGACCTGCCTCCGGACCGGCCAGACCCGATCGGCCTGCTAGCGGAGCAGGGGAAGTCGCGGGTTCCTGAGCTGGTGCCGATCAGGTATGGCCGGATGATGCTGTCCCCGTTCACGAGATCACCGCCGAGCCCGGCCTGTGACGGCCGGCGGACCTGGGCGGGGGCGGCGGAGCCGACATGGTACTTAACCTGATGCTTATCGGGCTCGGGATCACCCTCGAGCCGTTTCCTCTCACGGCCTTCATCCTGATCCTGAGCGCGGAGAAGGGCATCTGGAAGGGCCTGGCGTTCATCCTCGGCTGGCTGGCCTGCCTGGTCGCCGTGATCGCCGCCGTCGTCCTGACGACCGGCGGCAATCCGCCCAGGCCGAACACCGCCCCGTCGACCGCCGCGCTGGCCGTCAAGCTGGCCCTTGGCGTCGTGCTAATCCTGGCGGCCGCGCGGCAGCGGCGTAGGGTGGGCCGCCCTCGCAAGCCGCCGGGCTGGATGGCGAGGCTAGACCGGCTCTCGCTGTGGGCCGCCGCCGGGCTCGCTGTATTTCTCCAGCCCTGGGCGCTGGTGGCAGCAGGTGCCGATGCAGTGGTCCAGGCCAAGCTGTCCACCGCCGCGGACTACCTGACGCTGCTGCTCTTCTGCCTGCTGGCCACCTCCAGCTTTGTGTACCTCGAGCTGTACACGGCTTTCGCGCCGGCCGCGGCTACGGTCCGGCTCGACCGGATGCGAACCTGGCTGGACACGCACCAAGACCAGGTAGTCATTCTGGTTTTCCTGCTGCTGGGCTTCTGGCTCGCAGGCAACAGCATCTATTTGCTGGTCACGTGACAATGACAAGCGTCAGTGGACCCGCGCCAGGCAGCCTGGACAAACCGCCGCGGACAGGCGAGAGCCGCTGGCCGATGGCGCTGGCGGTGCTGGCCGCCGGAGGACTGCGTGCGGCATTGCCACCTGAGCTCAGGTCCGGAGACGCCCGCTGGGCCTTCGTCGTAGTCGAATTCGCCCTGCTCGCGATACTCATCATCGGCGACCCCGGGCGCATCGACCGCGATTCCAGATGGCTCCGGGTCATGACCGGGACGCTGATCGGACTTGTCTCTGTCGTGAACGCCGCCGCCGCGGTGCGTCTGGTCGTGGGCATCATCGACAATGCCAAGTTCAGCGATGATGCCAACATCCTGCTCGCCAGCGGTGGCGCGATCTGGCTCGCTAACGTGCTCGCTTTCGGTTTGTGGTACTGGGATCTCGACCGGGGCGGAGCGGCAGCGCGCGCACGCGGAACGGATCGTCAGCCCGCCTTCGTTTTCCCCGAAATGGCCCATTCTCAGTACGTAGCGGCTGACTGGTATCCGAAGTTCATGGACTACCTGCACCTGTCGTTCGCGTCGGCCACGGCCTTCAGCCCGACCGACGTCTCGGCGATCAGGCCCTGGGCGAAGCTCATGATGATGTCCGAGGAGGCGATTTCGCTGGTGGTCGCGGTACTCGTCGTCTCCCGTGCCGTGAACATCTTGAAGTAGCTGGCAGACGCTCGGGTGACTTAAGCCGGGATCCAGTTCATCAAGTCCGACACCCGCGGCGCCCCACCCGCGACGGGTGATCCAACAGGTGCGATGCCCGCGTGATGGCCCGGCTGGCCAGGAGCGAGCCGGTTCCGGAAACGCCGGGGGCCCGGTCGCCTGCGCGGATCCCGGTTAGCCCTCAAGTGCGCCGGTACCTGCGCAAGAGGCTGCGGCGAGCATCGGTGCTCGCGGCCGCAGGACCCGCCGGTGGTATGGTCCTCGACGTCTCCGAGGTGACCGGACAACGACACGCTGGATAGCCTGGCCGCCCACCCGCCCGGAAATCTCGCCAGGGTGACAAATTCACCCGTGGTGCATGGAGCGCCGCCGACCAGGGCGCAGGAACGTGGAACCTTAACCTGTGCCCATCGCGATTGCTGGGGGCTCCGTTGTCATCCTCATACTACGAGATCCGCGTAGTCGGGATCCTCCCGCCTGAGGTCCTGCTTGACTTCGAGCGGCTGAGCGCGTCCGTGGAGCCGGTCGAGACGATCCTGCACGGCCCCCTGCGGGATCAGGCCGCCCTGCACGGGCTGCTCGCCCGGCTCCAGACCTTCGGCGTGCAGGTCGTGGAGGTACGCCGCCTCCATGATCCGCAGCGCCCGGACCCGCCCGCAAGCAAAGACCAGCCGGACCCTTGATGGCCTGCCGTCGTGTACGCAATACCGGCTGTCCCTGACAGCGCGGACGGCGCTGCTGCTGCCGGGCTCGTTTTCTCCCGAACGCACCGAAGGTGTCAGCGCGCACTGACCGGAGTCGCCATCGATCGACCGCATCGTGGGGTCACCCACTGTGGGTGAGGACGTCATCGGACGGTACCGCGCAGAATTGCGGGAACCGCGTCTCCTGACGAAGAGTGGTGCCGGGCGGCGGCGATCCCGACGGAGAGCGGTCCCGATCAAGGGAGATGCCGACTATGCCTTTGCACGAGCGTGACACCGTCCGTCAGCAGCTGGAAGATTGCGTGTTCGTCGGCCGTGACCTGACGGCACCTGTCCCGAAGTACCGGTTCCCCCGGGACGAGACGGCTCCGATGCAGGCGTTCCAGGTGGTCTCGGACGAGCTGATGCTCGATGGCAACGCCCGGCAGAACCTGGCCACGTTCTGCCAGACATGGGCCGAACCCGAAATCCTCGCCCTGATGGCGCTGTCGGTCGACAAGAACATGATCGACAAGGACGAGTACCCGCAGACCGCGGAGATCGAGCAGCGGTGTGTGCACATGCTGGCTGACCTGTGGCATGCACCGGAAGCCGCCAATACCATCGGCGCGTCGGCCATCGGCTCCTCGGAGGCATGCATGCTGGCGGGGATGGCCGCCAAATGGCGCTGGCGGGCGAAGCGACGGGCCGAAGGCAAGCCGACCGACAAGCCGAACATGGTGTGCGGCCCGGTGCAGGTGGTGTGGCACAAGTTCGCGCGCTACTGGGACATCGAGATGCGCGAGGTCCCGATGTCTCATGGCCATTACATGATGGATCCGGCCTCCATGCTCGAACGGGTCGACGAGAACACGATCATGGTGGTCCCCACCTTGGGCGTCACCTACACCGGCGCCTACGAGCCGGTGGAGGCCATGTCCCGCGCCCTCGACCAGCTCCAAGCCGACACCGGCCTTGATATCGGCATTCACGTAGACGGCGCCAGCGGCGCCTTCCTCGCCCCGTTCTGTGCGCCCGAGGTGGCCTTCGACTTCCGTCTCCCCCGAGTCAAGTCGATCAGCACCTCGGGCCATAAGTTCGGCCTGGCTCCGCTGGGCGTCGGCTGGGTCCTGTGGCGGGACCGACAAGAACTGCCCGACGACCTGATCTTCCATGTCAACTACCTGGGCGGCGACATGCCGGTTTTCCAGATCAACTTTTCCCGCCCGGCTGGCCAGATCGTCGCCCAGTACTACAACTTCCTCCGGCTCGGCTTTGAGGGTTACAAGCGCGTCCACGACGCGTCCTATGCAGTCGGCCAGTACCTCGCCGGCGAGATCGTCAAGCTCGGGCCGTTCGAGCTCCTATGCGACAGCAACCCAGCCACGGGCATCCCGACAGTCACCTGGCGGATCCGCGAAGGCGAAGACCCTGGCTACACACTGTTCGATCTCGCCGACCGGCTGCGCGCACGAGGATGGCAGGTGCCCGCCTACACCCTCACCGGAACAGCCGCCGACATACCCGTGCAGCGCATCCTGGTCCGACTGGGCGTCAGCCTGGACATGGCCTCCCTGCTCCTTGACGACTTCCGGGACGCCGTGGCTCACTTCTCGAAGCATCCGATCACCGTGCCCATGTCGAAGGAAGAGTCCAGCGGGTTCAGCCACCTGTAGTCGCTGCGCCATGAACATCGTGGTGCGCATTTGGACCCGTAGCCTGATCAGGAATCATTCAGGTTACCTGTAGTAATTCTTCAGCAAAGAGTCAGATGACTTGTAGTAGATCTTGAGCAGGGGGTCAGGCTCGCCGTTGATATTTGAGGTGGCTCTCTCCGGTGCGAGGTCCTGCCAGGGGGGAGCCTTAGAGCGCGTCCCGCCGGACCCGGGCCGGCGGGACGCGTTCGCCAGGCGGTGCCCGCCGACTCAGCACTCATGCCGCGGATAAGTCCTCATTGCCTCGATTGCGCATCCAGCACTGGATATTGGCCCGGCATCCATATCTGCATCAAGAGTGCTCTTGCTGCACGGTTTAACCACACGAAACCACAGGTGACACACCTTTAGTTTCCGTCCGGGACTCGGCTAGATACGCATGGTCGCGCGTGCTTCCCGCATCGTGGCAGCCATTCTTAACCGCAAATTAGTCATCAGTTTGCTGACTGTTCATCTACGAGCGCGGACGCTGCTTCGAGCCACATTAAAGCTCAATCAAGTTGGCGTTCTCCCCGTCGGATCGGTAGGAGTTACGGCAACCCGGCCGTCACCCTTTTCGGGTGAGGTACCAGCCTTTCCGAGCCCGTATAAAGAAAGACAGAAGTCCTCTGCAAGGTCCCGGTCCGATTGCGATCGCGCTGCCGGGTGACGCAGATCCGCAACCACGCAGGGATCGACCTCGCAGGGACACTGCCGTACATCGAGGAGAGGGCTGCGATGGGCGCCGAACGTGACCGGGTGGCGGGATTTGGCAGGCTCGAGGACGGGCTTCGCCAGGCAGGCGACTGGTACCGGTGGGGGCCGTACGTCAGCGAGCGGCAGTGGGGGACGGTGCGGGAGGACTACAGCGCGAACGGGGAGGCCTGGGACTACCTGCCGCACGACCAGGCCAGGTCCCGCGCGTACCGGTGGGGCGAGGACGGCCTGGCCGGGTTCTGTGATATTGAGCAGCGGCTCTGCCTGGGCCTGGCGCTGTGGAACGGACGCGATCCGATCCTGAAGGAGCGTGCCTTCGGGCTGACCGGGGCGCAGGGCAATCACGGCGAGGACGTCAAGGAATACTGGTGGTATCTCGACGCGATCCCGAGCCATGCCTGGAACCGCTGGCGCTACCACTACCCGCAAGGCCCGTTCCCGTACCAGGACCTGATCGATCAGAACGCGGCGCGGAACCGGCTGCAGCCCGAATACGAGCTAATCGACACCGGGGTGTTCGACAGCGACCGGTACTGGATTGTCGAGGTGCACTACGCCAAGGCCGACCCTGACGACCTGCTGATGACGATCTCGGTGACCAACGCGGGGGCGGACACCGAGACGCTGCACGTGCTACCCACGTCCTGGTTCCGCAACACCTGGTCCTGGGACCACGACTCGCCTAAGCCGACCCTCGGCGCAGCCGAAGCCAACGCGCCGGGCGCGGCGGCAGTCAGCATCCAGCATCCGTTCCTCGGTGAACTCGAACTGATCGCCGACTCCGGACCCGACGGCACGGCGCCGCAGGTGCTGTACTGCGAGAACGAGACAAATACCAAACACCTGTTCGATTCACCGCCGATCACGCCGTATCCGAAGGACGGCATCAACGACCACGTGGTGCACGGGGCGCCCACCGTCAACCCGGAACGCAGCGGCACCAAGTGCGCCTTCTGGTACAAGGTCACCGTGCCGCCTGGCGAGACGGTCGAGCTGCGGCTGCGGCTGCGGCCGGCCGGGCAAACGGCGAGCGGTGGCACGAGCGCCGCGTTCGGCACTGCGTTTGACCAGGTGATGGCGGATCGGCGGGCCGAGGCCGATGAGTTCTATGACGAGCTGACGCCGCGTGACGCTACCGCCGATGAGGCGATGGTGATGCGGCAGGCGTTCGGCGGGATGCTGTGGAGCAAGCAGCTGTTCTACTACGACGTGACCCGCTGGCTGGACGGCGACCCCACCCAGCCGACCCCGCCGCCGCAGCGGCTGACCGGGCGCAACAGCCACTGGCGCAACTTCAACGCCTTCGACATCATGTCGATGCCGGACAAGTGGGAGTACCCGTGGTACGCCGCGTGGGACCTGGGGTTCCACTGCGTGGCGCTGGCGCACGTAGACCCCGCGTTCGCCAAGTACCAGCTGATCCTTTTGTGCCGGGAGTGGTTCCAGCACCCGAACGGGGCGCTGCCCGCCTACGAGTGGGACTTCGGCGACGTGAACCCGCCGGTGCAGGCGTGGGCGGCGCTGGAGGTGTTCGCGATCGACGGCGGCCGCGACCTGGATTTCCTCAGCCGGATCTTCGACAAGCTGCTGGTCAACTTCACCTGGTGGGTCAACCGGGAGGACGCCGAGGGCAACAACCTGTTCGAGGGCGGCTTCCTCGGCCTGGACAACATCGGCCCGATCGACCGGTCGCACCTGCCGGCCGGCGATGTCCTGGAGCAGTCCGACGCCACCGGCTGGATGGGCTTCTACGCGATCGCCATGGGAGGCATGGCCGTCGTGCTGAACCGGTCCGGCCGGCGGCCCGCCGCGGATCTGATCCTGAAGTTCCTCGAGCACTTCGCCGCCATCACCGACGCGCTGGACAGCCTGGGGCTGTGGGACGAGACCGACGGGCTCTACTACGACCGGCTCAAGACGCCGAGCGGGGAGACCGTGCCGGTGCGGGTCCGGTCGATGGTGGGCATCATCCCCGCCTTGGCCGCCGCGGTCCTGACCGAGGACGACCTGCAGCGCGCGCTCACGGTCGGCAAGGGGTTCGCGGACTTCCTGGACCGGCACGACCTACGTCACCCGGACAAGCTCAGCGAGCTCGGCATGCTCCGCGGGGAGCCCGGCCAGCGGCGGCTGCTGCTCAGCCTGTGCGGGCCGGACCGGCTGGAGCGGCTGCTCGCCAAAGCGTTCGACGAGAACGAGTTCCTGTCCCCGCACGGCCTGCGGGCGCTGTCCGCCTATCACCGCGAGCATCCCTACACGCTCGAATACGACGGCGTCACAGCGAAGATCGACTACGAGCCGGCCGAGTCCACCACCTCCATGTTCGGCGGCAACTCCAACTGGCGCGGCCCGGTCTGGTTCCCGCTGAACTACCTGATGGTCACCGTCCTTGAGCGGTACCACCGGTTCTACGGCGACGACTACACGATCGAGTACCCGGCCGGGTCGGGCCAGCAGCTGAGCCTGGACAAGGTGGCCGCCGACCTGGCGGACCGGCTGATCTCGATCTTCACCAACGACGCCGACGGCCGCCGGGCCTGCTTCGGCGGCACCGAGAAAATGCAGACCGACCCGGAATGGCACGACAACCTGATCTTCAGCGAGTACTTCCACGGCGACAACGGCGCCGCGATCGGCGCCTTCCACCAGACCGGCTGGACCGGCGTGGTCGCCGACCTGATCCGCCGCCGGTACGGGGAAGTCGAGGCGGTCGGCGACGTCGTCCGGCGGATCGCCATGGAGGCAGGGCAATGAGCGCCGCGCCAGCTGCCCCGACCGTCAACGCGCTGCCGGGCAGCCGGTTCCCGCTGGGCGCGACGGTCACCGCGACCGGGACGAACTTCGCCGTGGCCTCCGGGGTCGCCGACGGGATGCTGCTCTGCCTGTTCGACGAGAACGGCGCCGAGACCCCGATCCCGCTCCAGGACCGCGACGCCGATGTCTGGCACGCCTTCGTGCCGGGCGTCGGGCCGGGGCAGGCCTACGGATACCGGGCCACGGGCCCCTACGATCCGGCCCGGGGGATCCGCTGTAATCCGGCCAAGCTCCTGCTCGACCCTTATGCCCGGGCCCTGCACGGGACGGTCAGGTTCGGACCCGAGGTGCTCGGCGGCGCGGCCGGCGATCAGGATGGGCCGAACGAGGCCGACTCCGCGCCTTTCGTCCCGCGCAGCGTGGTCGTGGCCGACGAGCCATTCCCGTGGCGGGACGACGGCCGCCCGCGGCACGGGTACGCGGACACGATCATCTACGAGGTACACGTCAAGGGCTTCACCATGGGCCACCCCGGGGTGCCGGCGGAGTTGCGCGGGACCTACGCGGGCCTGGGTCACGAGGCGGCCATCGCGCACCTGAAGGCCCTGGGCGTGACCGCCGTCGAGCTGCTGCCGGTGCACGAGAGCGTCCCCGAGGCGTTCCTGGTGCAGCGGGGGCTCACCAACTACTGGGGTTACAACACGATCGGGTATTTCGCGCCGCATCAGCGGTACTCCGCCGCGGTACGGGCCGGGCGCCCCGGCGGGCAGGTGACCGAGTTCAAGGCGATGGTGGACGCACTGCACGCGGCGGGGATCGAGGTTCTTCTCGACGTGGTCTTCAACCACACCTGCGAGGCCGGCGAGGACGGCCCGACGCTCTGCTTCCGCGGCCTGGACAACCCCGCGTACTACCGGCTCGACCCGGACGACCCGAGCCGGTACGTCGACACCACCGGCTGCGGTAACTCGCTGAACGCCGGCGATCCGCTGACTCTCCAGCTGATCATGGACTCGCTGCGGTACTGGGTCACCGAGATGCACGTCGACGGGTACCGGTTCGACCTGGCGCCCACCCTGGCCCGCCAGGAGGGCGATTTCGGCACCAGGTCGGCCTTCTTCGACCTGGTGTCGCAGGATCCGGTGGTGTCGCAGGTCAAGCTGATCGCCGAGCCATGGGACGTCGGGCAGATGGACAGCTACGACCTCGGCCGGTTCCCGCCGATCTGGCGCGAGTGGAACGGCAAGTACCGCGATACCATGCGTGACTTCTGGCGCAGCCACCCCGTCGGCCTCGGCGAGTTCGCCGCCCGGTTCTGCGGGTCGTCGGACATGTACGGCCGGGCCCGGCGCCGGCCCACCGCCTCGGTAAACCTCATCACCGTCCACGACGGCTTCACGCTGCGCGACCTGGTCTCCTACGACGACAAGCACAACGAGGCCAACGGGGAAGCCAACCGGGACGGGACCAGTGACAACCGCTCGTGGAACTGCGGCGCGGAGGGAACGACCGACGACCCCGGCGTGCTGACCCTGCGAGCGCGCCAGTCCCGGGCGATGCTCACCACCGTGCTGCTTTCTTTCGGCATCCCGATGCTGCTCGGCGGCGATGAGATGGGCCGGACCCAGCAGGGCAACAACAACGCGTACTGCCAGGACAACGAGATCACCTGGCTCGACTGGTCACGGCCCGACGCCGGCCTGCTCGATTTCACCAAACGGCTCGTCGCGTTGCGCAGGGCGCACCCGGTGTTCCGCCGCAGCCGGTTCCTGGCCGGAACCGAAGCAGCCGAACTGCGCTGGTTCACCCCGGCAGGCACCGAGATGGCCGCCGGCGACTGGTCGGACCCGAACGCCCTGGCCATCGCGCTGTACCTGGACGGATCCGATGACCCCGACCGGGCCGACGACGGCACGTGGCTGGTCGATGACGACTTCCTGGTCCTCGTGAACGCCTGGTGGGAGCCGCTCGACTTCACCCTGCCCGCCACGAGGCCACAGGCGACATGGCAGGTCGAGATCGATACCTACGACCCGGACTCCCCGGCTGGATCCGCAGCGGCACACTACGCCGACGACCGCGTCACCGTTGGCCCTCGCTCGGTCATGGTGCTCCTGGGATCCGCGCTCGCCGGGGTGAGCTCTGGCCGTGCACATTCCCGGCGAGTCATGAGGCCGGTCGACCCGAGGCTGTTCCGGCACGCCCGGGGCGCCCGCGGCTATCTCATGGTGGCGGCCGCGCTGGGCGTCGTCATCACCGGCATGGTGATCGCCCAGGCGGAGCTGCTGGCGCGGCTGCTCGCCAGCGCGGCCCGGGGCACCGGCCCGGCTGCCCTGTCGGCCGCCCTGATCGCCCTGCTCGCCGTGGTGGCCGTCCGGGCGGCCGCCGCCTACGGCGGCGAGGTCGCGGCGCTGCGGGCAGCCGCTACGGTGAAGTCACAGCTGCGCCGCAGCCTGGCCGCCCACCTGCAGCGGCTCGGACCAGCCTGGCTGGCACGGCAGCAGCCGGGCGAGATCGCCACCGTGACCACCCGCGGACTGGATGGCCTGGACCCTTATTTCGCGCGGTACCTGCCGCAACTGGTGCTGGCCTGCCTGGTGCCCGCGGCGGTGCTGGCCACGGTGGCGACAGCCGACTGGATCTCTGCCGTGATCATCGCCGTGACGCTGCCGCTCATCCCGGTCTTCGCGGTGCTTGTCGGTTGGCATACCCGTGCGCGGACCCAGCGCCAGTGGCGGTTGCTGGCGCGGCTCGGCGGCCATTTCCTGGACGTGGTGGAGGGCCTGCCTACGCTCAAGGTGTTCGGCCGGGCTAAGGCGCAGGCGGACATGATCGAGGAGGTCACCGCCGGCTACCGGTCGGCAACCATGGCCACGCTGCGGGTGGCCTTCCTGTCCGCGCTGGTGCTGGAACTAGCCGCGGCACTGGCGACGGCGCTGGTCGCGGTGGAGGTGGGGTTGCGGCTGCTGGCCGGCCACATGGGGTACCAGACCGCGCTGGTGGTGCTGCTGCTCACCCCCGAGGCCTACCTGCCGCTCCGCGCGGTGGGCCTGCACTTCCACGCCAGCATGGAGGGCGCCGCCGCGGCCGGACGCGCGTGCGACATCATCGAGACAGTGCCGTCGCCGGTGTACGGCGCTGCCCCGGGGGCGCGCGGATCGGCCACGTCCGACCTGCGGCGCGACGACATCACCCTGGACGCGGTGAGCCTGACTTATCCGGGGCGTGACCAGCCGGCGCTCGCTGAGGTATCGCTGACGATCCGGCCCGGCGATCAGATCGCGGTCACCGGGCCGAGCGGGGCGGGCAAGAGCTCCCTGCTCGGGTTGCTGCTGCGTTTCGCCGAGCCTACCGGCGGCCGGATCACGGCGGGCGGCGTCGACCTCACCCGTATCGACGTGGATCGCTGGCGGCGGCAGATTGCCTGGGTGTCGCAGCGGCCGTATCTGTTCCCCGCCACCGCGGCGGACAATATCGCCCTGGGCCAGCCCGCAGCCAGCCGCCGGGACATCGTGCGGGCGGCCGGGCTCGCCGGAGCGGACGCGTTCATCGAGGCGCTGCCCCATGGATACGACACGCCGCTCGGAGAACAGGCGCTGCGGCTGTCAGCCGGGCAGCGGCAGCGGATCGCGCTGGCTCGCGCGTTCCTGCGGGACGCGCCGCTGCTGCTGCTTGACGAACCCACCGCCCACCTCGACCCGCTCGTCGCCGGGCAGATCCTGGCGGTCATCCAGACGCTGATGGCCGACCGGACCGTGATCCTGGTCACCCACCGGCATGGCTGGCCGGGTCGGCGCCAACCGCGTGCTCACCCTCGATCACGGCCGCCTGCTGGCGCCCGCGCCGGGCGGGCAGCCGGGCAGGTCAGTGGCGGTGTTGCCGTGAGGCCGCGGCTCCGCTCACGGCGTCTGCGGGCCGGGCCGGGCCGGGGACGTGACCCGCTGCTGCGGTGGCTACGGCTGGCCCGGCCGCTGCGCGGCCGGCTGCTGCTCGCGGTCGTGGCCGGGGCGGCCGCCACGGGATGCGGGGTCGCCCTGCTCGCGGTGTCCGGGTTCATGCTGGCACGCGCATCCCAGCACCCGAGCATCATCGCCATCACCGCGGCGGTGGTAGCGGTCCGCGCGCTGTCCGTCGGGCGCGGCACCTTCCGCTACGGCGAGCGCCTGGCCTCCCACGACGTCGCCTTCCGGGTCCTGGCTGATGTCCGGGTGGGCATTTACCGGCGGCTGGAACGGCTGGCGCCGGCCGGATTGCAGGCCTTCCGCTCCGGCGATCTGCTCGCGAGGCTGATCTCCGACGTGGACGCGACCCAGGACCTGCTCATCCGCGCGGTGGCTCCCCCGCTGGCCGCGGCGCTGGCGGGCGCCGGCGCGGTGATCGCCTGCCTGCTGCTGCTCGCCCCCGCGGCGGGTGTGCTGGCAGCCGGGCTGGTCGCCGCGGGCGTGGCGGTGCCGCTGCTGGCCGCCGCCCGGGCCCGGGCGGCGGCCAGGCGCACCGCTCCGGCCCGGGGCGAGCTCGCGGCCGCCCTCACCGGCCTGGTCGCGGGGGCCGCCGACTTGCACGCGTTCGGGGCGCAGGACACCGCACTGGATCAGGTCTGCACGCTCGACCGCTCGCTCACCAGGCTAGCCCGCCGGTCCGCTTCCGGGGAGGGCCTGGGCGCCGGACTCATCGCCGCCGCCACCGGCCTTACCCTGTGGGGCGTGCTGCTGCTCGGCGTGGCCGCGGTCGGAGCCGGCACGCTCACCCGGGTGCCGCTGGCGGTGCTGGCCCTCACCTCGCTGGCCGCGTTCGAAGCGGTATCCGCCCTGCCCTCGGCGGCCGTGCAGGTGGGCCAGGCGCGCGCCAGCGCGGCCCGGGTCGCAGCGGTCCTGGATGCTCCCGAGCCGGTCGCCGAGCCGGCCGCGCCGTGCCCGCTGCCCGCCGGGCCGCTGCGGGTGAGGTTGCGGGACGCCCGGGTGCGATACTCACCTGACGGCCCGTGGGCGCTGGACGGGGTCGACCTGGACCTGGCGGCCGGGCGCCGGGTCGCGCTGGTCGGCCCGAGCGGGGCGGGGAAGTCCACGGTCGCCGCGGTCCTGCTGAGGTTCTGCGAGCTGGCCGCCGGCCGCGCCACGCTCGGCGGCCATGACCTGCGCGCCTACCGGGCCGACGACGTGCGCACGGTGATCGGCGGCTGCACGCAGGACCCGCATATCTTCGATGCCAGCATCCGGGAGAACCTCCGGCTGGCGCGCCCGGCCGCCTCGGACGACGAACTGGCCGAGGCCGCCCGGCAGGCGCGGCTGCTGCCCTGGATCGAGTCGCTCCCGCAGGGCTGGGATACCCAGGCCGGGACCCGCGGCGGGGCGGTATCCGGCGGAGAGCGCCAGCGGCTCGCGCTGGCCCGGGCCCTGCTCGCCGGGCCGGACCTGCTGATCCTGGACGAGCCGACCGCCCACCTGGACCCGGAGACCCGGGCCGCTGTCACCGCCGACCTGCTGGACGCCACCAGGGGCCGGGCCACCCTGCTGATCACTCACGAACTGCGCGGGCTGGACCAGGTGGACGAGATCGTGGTGCTGGAGGCGGGGAAGATCGCCGGCCGCGGCACCCACCAGGCGCTGCTGCGGGAATGCCCGCTCTACCGGCAGATGTGGGACGCCGAGCAGGTGCTGACCGCCGACCGCTAGGGCGGTCAGCCCAGTCGTTCGGCCAGATGCTCACCCACCCGGATGGAGTTGGCCATCGCGGTCAGGGCCGGGTTCACGGCGCCAATGCTGGGGAAAAAGCTCGTGTCCACGACGTAGAGGTTGTCCAGTTCGTGGGCCTTGCAGTTCACGTCCAGCACCGAGGTGGCGGGGTCGGTGCCGAACCGGCACGTGCCGGCCTGGTGCGCGCAGCCCGCCACCGGGATGCTCATGTCCATGTAGAAGTTCTTGCCCAGGACGTGATGCTCGGCCATGCCCGGTGTGGTTCAGGATCTTCTTCAGCTCGGCATAGAGACGGTCGGCCTCGGCGTTGTTGGTCGCCTGGTACGCAAGGTGGACGTTGCCGTCGCTGTCGGTCGTCACCCGGTTCTCAGGCAGCGGCACGTCCTCGGTGGTGAGCCAGAAGTCCACCGCGTGCTCCGCCACATCGGACAGGGTCCATTCGGGGGCGAGCTTGGTCGTCTTGGGCTTTTCGCCTCGCATGGCCTCGGCATTGGACTTGCCGATCATCTGGATGTTGCCGGCGGGCCACTCGTAGTCCTTCGTGCTGAAGTAGAAGTCGTTGATCCCCAGCGTCTTCTGGAACACCGTGTCGTTCTTCTCCTTGGACAGGGCCACGACTGCCTTGCAGTTGTGGAACATGTAATTGCGCCCCACCTGATCCGAGCCGTTCGCCAGGCCCTGGGGGTGAGCGTCATTGGCCGAGTTGAGCAAGAGCTTGGCGCTGTTGGCGGCCCCGGCGCTGACGACCACGATGTCGCCCTGGTAGACCTCACGGTTTCCGTCCCGGGAGACGACGACCCCGGTGATGCTGCGCCCGCCGGGGTCGGTTTCCAGCTGCAGCACCTCGGCACCGGTGAGCAGGGTGACGTTCGGCTGGCCCAGCAGCGGCCGGACCGCGATGACCTCAGCGTCGGCTTTGGCGTGCACGAGGCACGGGTAGCCGTCGCAGGTTCCGCAGCGGATGCAGGTACTGGCGGGCCGCCGTGCCTCATCCAGCATGATCCCGCAGGGGGCATGGAAGGGGTGGTAGCCGCCCTTGGCCAAGCTATCGGATATCTGCTGGATCCTGGCCTCGTGCGAGACCGCAGGCCACGGGTAGGGCGCGCTCCGGTGGCCCTCGGTCGGATCCTCGCCAGCGTTGCCGTGCACTTGGTACAGGCGCTCGGCCCTGGTGTACCAGGGCTCGAACTCGTCGTAGCCCAGCGGCCAGGCAGGCGAGAGCCCGTCCACATGCTTGATCTCGCCGAAGTCCCCCGGCCGGAGCCGGTACAGCGCCGCCCCGTAGAGCTTGGTGGCGCCGCCGACGAAGTAGTGCACCTGCGGCTGGAACTGCTTGCCGTCGGAGTCATACCAGGTGTCGCGGGAGATGTACCGCCCGTCCACGAACACCGGACCCGGGTCCCAGTTCGCCAGCTCACGGGGCAGGAAATCGCCCCGCTCCAGCAGCAGAATCCGCTTTCCGTACCGGGCCAGGGTGTGCGCGAGCGTACCCCCGCCCGCACCGGTACCGACGATGATCACGTCATATTGGTCCGCCATGCGACTACTGTCGCCGACTCGGGGACGGAGGGAATCGCCCATTAAGGGTGAAGCCGGGCTGGCTTGACCGGGCTGGCGTACCGGCCAGGCAATCACCCCGCACGGGGGATGCCCGGCCGCCGACCCTCGGCGGATAGTGCTAGGCATCCGCGGAATCGAGGATGGTGCCACGACAGGGGGAGCCGAGTATGCCGCGAGGTTCGGGGTGAACGCGGGACTGCTGATCACGGGATCAAGAAGCGGAGACAGCCGGTGACGAACGTGGATCTGGCGCGGGTGGAGTTCGCGTTTGTGTCGGTCAATCATTTCTTCTTCGTCCCGATCACGATCGGGCTGGCTTTCCTGACCGCGTTGCTGCAGACGGCGTGGCACCGCAGCGGGCGCGATGATTACCTGCGGCTGACCCGGTTCTTCGGCACGCTGCTGGTCATCAACGTGGCGATCGGCGTGGTGACCGGCATTGTGCAGGAGTTCCAGTTCGGGATGAACTGGGGCGCGTACTCACGGCTGGTCGGCAACATCTTCGGCGCGCCGCTGGCGATGGAGGGGCTGGCCGCGTTCTTCCTGGAGTCGACCTTCCTGGGGCTGTGGCTGTTCGGCTGGGACCGGCTGCCCCGCCGGATCCACCTGCTGACGATCTGGGCGGTCTCGGCCGGCTCCGCGCTGTCGGCGGCGTTCATCCTGGCGGCCAACTCCTGGATGCAGCACCCGGTCGGCTACGCCATGGTCAACGGCAAGCCGCAGCTGAACGACATCTGGGCGCTGTTCACCAACCCGGTGTTCGTGTGGGGGTACGCCAAGGTGCTGTTCGCGTCGCTGGTCACCGGCGCCGTAGTCATGCTGGCCGTCTCCGCGTGGCAGCTGCGGCACCGCGGGGACCGCGAGGTGTTCACCCGGTCGGCGCGGCTGGCGCTGATCGTCCTGGTCCCGGCGATCCTGTTTACCATGCTGGTCGGCGATGAGCTGGGGGTGATCGAGGCCAGGTACCAGCCGATGAAGATCGCGGCGGCTGAGGCGCAGTGGAGCACCTGCCAGCCGTGCTCGTTCTCGCTGTTCCAGATCGGCGGCGGCAACAACGACCAGACCCCGACCGAGATCATCGCGATCCCGCACCTGCTGTCCCTGCTGGCCACCAACCACTGGAACGGCCAGGTGGTCGGGCTGAACCCGCTGCAGTCCCAGTACACCACGCAGTACGGGCCCGGCTACTACGTGCCGAACGTGTTCATCCAGTACTGGGCGATGCGGGTGATGGCCTACCTGGGGGTCCTGGTCCTGGGGATATCGGCGTGGGGGCTGTGGCTGATCCGGCGGAAGAAACTCGCCACCTCCCGGGTATTCCTGTGGGTGGCGGTGTGGGGGGCGGTGCTGCCCTTCGGCATGAACACCGCGGGCTGGTTCCTGACCGAAAGCGGCCGGCAGCCATGGATCGTGCAGGGCATCATGCTGACCAAGAACGGGATCTCGCCGACCGTCAGCACCACCACGCTGTGGATCAGCGTGGTGGCATTCGTCCTGCTGTACGGCACGCTCGGCACCGTCGACCTGATCTTGATGCTGCGGTACTCCCGCCAGCAGCTCCCGCCCCCGCGCACCGAAGCCGACACCGGCGCGCCGGTGCCGGCCGTCCAGTACTGAGGTCACCATGAGCAGCCTCATCCCGTTCTGGTACATCGTCATCACGGTGTTGTGGACCGGCTTTTTCATCCTGGAGGGGTTCGACTTCGGCGTCGGCATGCTGCACGCCGTGATCGGCACCGACGAGGCCGGCCGCCGGGCCGCCATCAACACGATCGGGCCGCTGTGGGACGGCAACGAAGTCTGGCTGATCGTGGCCGGGGCCGCCATGTTCGCCGCGTTCCCTGGCTGGTACGCCACGATGTTCTCGGCCTACAACCTCGCGCTGGTCCTGCTGCTGGCCGCCCTGATCGTCCGCGGGGTGGCTTTTGAGTACCGCGGCAAGCGGGACGCGGCCCGCTGGCGCCGCAGCTGGGATGTCCTGCTGCCCGCGGGCAGCCTGCTGGCCCCGCTGCTGATCGGCGTGGCCCTGGCCGGATTGCTGCACGGGCTGCCCATCAACTCGGCCCAGAACTACACCGGCTCGTTCTGGGACCTGCTCCAGCCCTATGCCCTGTTCACCGGCATCACCCTGGTCCTGGTCTGCCTGCTGCACGGCGCGACGTTCTTGTGCCTGAAGACCACCGGCGACATGCGCGAGCGATCCTGGCAGGTGGCCCGCCGGGTGGCCCCCGTCACCGGCGCCGCCGTCATCGGCTTCATCATCTGGACCCACGTGACCGCCGGCACCGCCTTCTTCCTCAACGTGATCGAACTGCTCGCCGTGCTCGCCGTCCTCGCCGCCGTCTGGCTGGTCTACGAGCACCGCGAAGGCTTCGCCTTCGCCGCGACCACCATCACCATCGCGTCCTGCATCGTGGCGATCTTCACCGACCTTTACCCCAACGTGATGGTCTCCTCCACCAACCCGGCGTACAACCTCACGGTGCACAACACAGCCTCCGGAGCGTACTCGCTCAAGGTGATGACCGTCGTCGTCATCATCCTCCTGCCGGTGGTACTCGCCTACCAGACCTGGACCTACTACGTGTTCCGGCGCCGCGTCAGCCGGGAGGAATTCGAGCCGCCCGCTCCATCCCCCGAAGCCGCGCCCGCGCCGGAGCCGGCACCCCGGCCTGCCGCTCCCCCGGTCCGGCCCGGGAGCTGAGCCGGATCGCCCGCTGCGGGGGATGCTCACCGGGCCCGGGCGCGATGTGATCGTAACGACTGCTCAGGAGGAATGACATGTCCGACAACGTTGACGCGCTGGTGATCTTCGGCGCGACCGGGGACCTGGCCAAGATCGAGACGTTCCCGGCGCTGGTGGGGCTGGTCCAGCGCGGCGTGCTCGACGTCCCGGTGATCGGGGTGGCCAAGAGCGGGTGGGGGCTGGAGCAGTTCCGCGACTACGCCACCGCCTCGCTGAAGCTCAACAACATGGACCCGAACAGTGCCGCGGCGACCAAGATGCTCGGCCTGCTGCGCTATGTGGACGGGGACCTGGGCGACGACGGCACCTACAAGGCCATGTCGGATCAGATCGGCACGGGCCAGCGGGTCCTGTACTACATGGAGGTGCCGGCGCAGCTGTTCGGGCGGATCGCGCAGGGAATAGCTTCAGCCGGCCGCACGAAGGACGCGCGGGTGATGGTGGAGAAGCCGTTCGGCATCAACCTGGCCAGCTCCCGGCAGCTCAACGACACCATGCACCAGTACTTCGGCGAGGAGGCGATCTTCCGGGTCGATGACTGGCTGGCCTTCGACCCGGTGGAGAACGTGCTGTTCGTCCGGTTCGCCAACTCGGTGATCGAGCCGCTGCTCAACCGGACCTACGTGGAGAACATCCAGATCACGATGGCCGAGGCGTTCGACGTCGCCGACCGCGGCCGGTTCTACGACCGGACCGGTGCCATCCGGGACGTGCTGCAGAACCACATGCTCCAGGTACTGGCGACCGTCCTGGCCGAACCGCCCAGCACGCACGACCTTTCCGGCTGGCGGGACGCCAAGCAGCAGGTGGTGAACGCGCTGAGCCCGCTGACCCCGCAGAACACGGTGCGCGGCCAGTACGAGGGCTACCGCCAGGTGGACGGCGTCGACCGGGATTCGACCGTGGAGACGTACGTCGCGGTCCGGCTCACCGCCGATACCTGGCGCTGGGCCGGGGTGCCGATCCTGATCCGGGCGGGCAAGACCATGCCGGTCACCGCCACCGAGATCACGATCACGTTCAAGCCGGTGCCGCACGACGTGTTCGGGATCGAGCCCGCCAGGCCAGCGGACATGCTGAGGTTCCGGATCTGGCCGGAGACGGCGGTCGGCCTCACCCTGCACGGGAAGAAGCCCGGGGCCGGCTGGGAGCCGCAGGCGGAGGAGCTGGGGTTCGCGCAGCAGCCCGGGTCCGACATCCGCCCGTATGACCGGCTCATCGGCGCGGCGCTGGACGGGGACCGCTGGCTGTTCGCCCGGCAGGACACCGTGGAAGCCGCGTGGAAGATCGTCGACCCGGTGCTCGGCGACGCCGTCCCCGTGCACCCCTACGCCCGGGGCAGCTGGGGTCCCAAGGAGGCCGAGCGGCTCCTGGCCGGCCGGGAAACGTGGTACGACCCGGCAGGCTGAGCCGCGCGCAGAAATAAAGGACAACCGGGATCGGGGACGCGCCATGGACGACCAGGATAGCCAGCGCCGCGTGGTGATCATCGGCGGCGGATTCGCCGGGCTGTTCGCCGCCCGGGTGCTGCGCCGCGCCCCGGTCCGGGTGACCCTGATCGACAGGCGCCCGCACCACCTGTTCCAGCCGCTGCTGTACCAGTGCTCGACCGGGATCTTGTCCGAGGGGAAGATCGCCGTCCCGCTGCGGGATCTGCTCCGCAAGCACAAGAACGCGGACTTCGTGCTGGCCGAGGTGACCGGCATCGACACCGAAGGGCGCCGGGTCCTGGCGACGCGTCCGCTCGGGGACCAGCTGGAGTTCGGCTATGACTACCTGATCGTGGCGGCCGGGGTGCAGCAGTCGTATTTCGGGCACGACGAGTATGCCCAGTGGGCGCCCGGCATGAAGACCATCGAGCATGCCCTGGTCATCCGGCGCCGCGTCTTCGGCGCGTTCGAGATGGCCGATACCGCGGCCGACCCGGCCGAACGCGCCCGCTGGCTCACCTTCGCCCTGGTCGGCGCCGGACCCACGGGCGTCGAACTGGCCGGGCAGATCCGCGAGGTGGCCACCAAGACGCTGCGCGACGAATACCGGCACATCAAGCCCGAGGACGCCCGGGTGCTGCTGTTCGACGGCGGGGACGCCCCGCTCGCCTCGTTCGGCCCGGAGCTGTCGGCCAAGGCGGCACGCACCCTGGACAAGCTCGGCGTCGAGCAGCACATGCACTCGATCGTGACCGGTATAGACGGCACCGGGCTGAGCGTCCGCGCTCAGGACGGCACGGTGACCCGCCATGAGGCGGGCACCGTGCTGTGGACCGCCGGGGTGGCAGCGCCGCCGGTCGCGGCGGCCATCGCGGCGGCCACCGGCGCCAAGCAGGACCGGGCCGGCCGCATCATGGTCGGCGGCGACTGCACCATTCCCGGCCACCCCGAGATCTTCGTGACCGGGGACGTGATGAGCCTGAACAAGCTCCCCGGTGTATGCGAGGTCGCCATGCAGACCGGCATATACGCCGGGGAACGCATCAAACACGAGGTCACCGGGCACATGGCCACCAAGCCGTTCCGCTACCGTGACCTGGGGTCGGCTGCTTACCTGTCCCGTGGCCGCGCGGTTGTTTCGGTGGGGCGCGTGCACCTGTCCGGCTTCCTCGCCTGGGTCATCTGGCTGTTCATCCACATCGGCTTCCTGACCGGCTTCCGCAACCGCCTCGGCGCGCTGGTGAGCTGGTGGCCCGCCTTCGTCCGGGACGTGCGCCGGCAAAGGATATACACCACCGAGCAGGTGGGACTGATAAACAGTGCGTACGACGTACTGCCTCCCGCTGCCGCTGGCACTGCGCTCCCCGGTAGCACGACCGGTGCCAAGCTCCCCAGTGCCAGCCAGGTCCCCCGAGACGGGTGAGGCCCGGGTGGTCCGATCGGCGGGATCATTACTGTGAATGACTTTGCCCAGCGTCGGTCAGAAAACATCGCACGGAAGGATCGGGCATGCGGCGGTTTAGAAGGAGCCTTCTCTTTTCGGCAGCCATCCTGGCCGCCGGATGCCTGGCAGGATGCGGGAGTAGCGTCCAGAGCGCGATCTCGAGCTTGTCGGCCAGTCGTGGCGCCACCTCCAGCGCGACCGTTACCACCTCCCCCAGCCCGAGTGTCGTCACTTCCCCCGGCCAGAGCGTGACGGTTACCGCCACCGCCACCGCCACCGCTACCGCTACCGCTACCGCCACCGCCAGTCCGCCGACCACACAGCCGGGCAGTTCGCCGCCGGCCAGCGGCGGGTCGGGTACTAACCTGCTATGGCTGTGGATTCTTCTGGGTGCCGCCGTGCTCGCTGGTTTGATTTTTTGGATCGTGCACTCCTCCGGCCGTCGCTCTGCGGCCGCGACGGACTGGCGGTCGAGGGTCATCGACGCGTACGCCAAGGGCTCGGCTCTCCACGACGCGATGAGCGTCGCGGAAACCCCTGCAGCGTTTGCCGCCGGTGATGCAGCCGCTCGCTGGTCAGACATCCAGCGCCGCTCGGATGACCTTGCGCAGACGCTGTACGCGCTGCGCGAATCAGCCCCGGACGAGGAGGCTGGCGCCCGGGCCGCCGAGGCGCTGGCTTCGCTGCAGGCGGTCCGCTCCGCGATGGACGCTGAGCGGGCCCCGGGAGGAGCCGGCGCGCAGTACGCCGAAGTCGTCCGCAGCCGGCTGATGTCCTTCGAGGCATCGCTACGCGCGCTACGAGCCCCTGACCAGCCACCCCCCTACTGATACCTCGGGTGGTCATCCATAACGGGTGATGCGCCAGCGCGACGCACGCTGAAGGCTATGGGAGGAAAGCGGACCGTCGGCGTTCGCCCTCGATACGACGGTGCTGAATGCGGGATGGCAAGCCACCGTATCCGTGCGACTTACCGCATCGGGCTTCAGCTCACTAGTCTGACCGAACGGAGATAAGGCTATGTCAGGAACAGCCTGGGCCATCTCGATGTCCATCCTCTACCTGGTTCTGGTGCTGACGATCGCCGTACTTTCCTTCCGCAAGGGGCACTGGGTCCTCGGCCTGCTCGGCTTTGTGTTCCCGATCTTGTGGCTGATCGGAGCCATCCTGCCTGGCCCGCCGGGCCTACCGCTGACGGTTCGGACGACCTGGTTACGGCAGTTCGGCCGGGCCGAACGGGAGGCTACCGCGCCGACCGGCCCGCAGCGTCGTTCCCGGTCTGCGACCCGTATCAGGTCGGTGTCTCGGGCTCCCACGCGCTCGCCGCCGCCCGGCGGATCGTCCCGGCACCGCCCATCGTGGCCCGCCGCCACGGCGCAACGCCCTCGATCTCGGTTTCCAGCGAGAAGCTCAGGAACGTCCTGATCACCACGATCAGCCCGAGCACGAGGACATTGTCAAGGGTAGGCGCGACCGCGACGGTCCGAAGCAGATCGGCGGCGACCAGGATTTCCAGGCCGAGCAGCAGGGTCCCGCCGAATGACTGGCGCAGTACCAGGTAAGCCTTGGCTGACCACCCGAACCGCCGCGCGGCCATCGCCGCGAGCACAAAGGACCAGATCACGCCCACGACCAGGATCGCGGCTCCCAGGGCCTCGAAACCCTGGGCCACGTGATCCATCAGCACGGTGAACGTCGAGGCCGAGACCTCGGCCGCAGCGAGGATCATGTGCCGTTGCTCCGCATGGCGTCCCCTCAGCTAGCCCACTGAGACGTCAAGCAGTCTCTCACCCGCCGGGCAGTTCCGGTGCACCTACCGAGCCGATCTCGCGGTGCCGTCAGCTAAGGCATGTTATAGCTGTCACCCCTCGGGGCGGTAGTGTTATCCGCCGCGCCGTCGTCGCCACCCCGCCGTTGCTCACCCCCGCGGGTGCCGTGGCGGGGGGCCCGTGACCGGGGACTCGCTTACACCGAGGGAGACCGCGCTCGGCCCCCACGGCAAACGGCCGGGAAATAGAGCCTTAATATTTCCGACACCGGGCATCATCTGACTCGGCTGGACATTGGCTGCGCGGCGCCTGGGTGTATGATCGCCTGGTACGGACGTGCTGCTCCAGGCCCCGGCAGCGCCGGAACTCCTACCGCCTGGCGGTGAGTTAAATGAGCGATCCAGGCAGCTTTGACACCATGACCAGTGCCGGGTCCGCTGCCCGTCGGGCCGCCGCCTCCACGTCGCGCCCGCGTGATCGCCGTGACCCGTGGCTGCGCATCGAGCCCGACGGCTCCGGGACACTGCCGCTTGCCGGTCAGCCCGGCCACGGCAGGACGGCGTTCGTGCGGCGTCAGCCGGCCCGTATTGTGGATGGTCGCTTCGAAGGCGGCTACACCGGCCTGTTTGAGCTCATCTGCCCTGGCTGCGGCGACCATCCCTACCTGGATTACTCGGAGATCCCGCCCCGTCTTCAATGGCTCCGCGGGCCACGCCCCCTAGAGACGGCACTAGCCGCGTATGACAAGCACCTCGGACCGGCCCCCGGGCCGAATGGGTCCGCCGGGCCGAATGGACACAGTACCGGGAGCTTAGCTCCTGGCACGGCGAAGAAGTGGTCGGGGAGGCAGTCACTCTGAAGAGTTAGCTGTCTTGCCCTTCGGTTAGCCCCAGCACCATGATCTTTTCATCCCCGTTGCGGTACTTCTGGGCGTTGAACAACATGAGGTGGCCACACATGGTGCATTCGACCCGTACGGCAAAGGTCATGTCGCCACTGCGCTCATCCCCCAGCGGGAGGGGGTCAGCGTCGAGAGGAAAGTCGCCATCGACCAAGAGCACGGGGAAGCGGCCTATGCCGAGCGATTCCGTCGAGCCGCACACGGGACACGCCCTCATGCCGAGCTGCTGAAGCGTCTCAGCTACCTCTGCCAAGAAAGTCTGCCGCCATCGCATTCGTCGCATACCTCCATCCGGCCGCCGCGGCATCCACGCCAGGCTCCGCGCGGTTCCGCGTGCAACATCGTCAGGGCCGCTACCCCTTACTTCCAGCCGCACACCCAAGTGAAGAAACACATAACGGTTGCGCGGCGGAGCTCGGCCCGGCGCCTCGATCTAGCCGCATGGCATTAATGTCGCCGCCTCCGTAGCGGGTTGCGGTCCCAGCCGAGCATCCTGGAGCGACGCATTCGCGATGGCGACGGTCAGCATGAGGGCCCCCGGTCAGGATTTCGTTCATACAAGCAGGCTCTGCCCAAGCTCCGGGTTGGGCATCACCCACGCAGGGTGGCCTGGACCGCCGCCGGCGGATTGGCATCTTGGATGCCGTCGACCCTAACCTGCTACAGACCTCATGCCAAGGCGCGGCGCGGGCCCTGGCCGACCAGCAGGCCCGGGGCATACCCGCGCCGGGGGCAGACCTGGAGATAGGTAAATGAACGCGGACGTTACCCCCATCGCGGTAGACCAGACGGCACGGCGGGCGGCCGTGCTTGGGTCCCCGATCAAGCACTCGCTCTCTCCGGTACTGCACGGAGCGGCCTACCAGGCGCTGAACCTGCATGGCTGGCACTACGACACGATCGAGTGCGACGAGCCGGGCCTGCCTCGCCTGATCGACGGCATGGGACCCGAGTGGGCGGGTCTGTCGCTGACGATGCCGCTCAAGCGGGTGGCCCTGATCGTCGCCGACGAGGTATCTCCGCTGGCCGAGGCGGTGGGGGCCGCGAACACACTGGTGTTCCCTCCGGCCGGGCCGCCGGCGGGAGGCGGGCGGACAACACTGACGTGGCCGGCATGGTCTCGGCGCTGCGGGAGGCCGGGCTGGCCCGGGTCGAGCAGGCGGTCATTCTCGGCGCGGGCGGCACGGCGCAGGGTGCCCTCGCCGCGGTGCGCGAGCTGGGCCACCAGTCGCCGATCGTCCTGGTACGCAACCTGGCCCGTACCGGCGAGCTACGCGAGACGGCCGAGCGACTCGGGATGCGGCCGACGATTTCCGACGGCCTGTTCACCGAACCGCTGCCCGCCGCCGACCTGGTCATCTCCACGCTGCCGGGCGGCGCAGCCGATCCGCTGAGCGCGACCCGCTGGAAACCAGACACCATGGTGCTTGATGTGGTGTACGCGCCGTGGCCGACCCCTTTCGCCAGGTCAGCCCTGGCCGTAGGCTGCCCGGTGGTCAGCGGTCTCACCGTGCTGCTGTACCAGGCGGTTGCGCAGGTCGAGCTGATCACTGGTCATCCCGGGCCGGTAGAGGCGATGCGGACCGCCCTGGTGACCGCGGTGGCTGCCCGGCAGGGCTGAGCCCGCAGGCAAACACGACTGGCCCGCGGCTAGTCGGTGATCTGGTACTCCTCGAGCAGCCGGCGTCCCACGATCATCTTCTGGATTTCCGCGGTGCCTTCGCCGATCAGCAGCATCGGCGCCTCCCGGTACAGGCGCTCGATCTCGTACTCCTTGGAGAAGCCGTAGCCGCCGTGGATGCGGAAGGAGTCCTCCACGACTTCCTTGCCGTATTCGGACGCGAGATACTTGGCCATCCCGGCTTCCAGGTCGTTGCGGCGGCCGGAGTCTTTGCGGCGTGCCGCCATCACCATCATCTGGTGGGCTGCCTCGACCTTGGTGGCCATCTCGGCCAGCTTGAACTGGATCGCCTGGTGCTGGGCGATCGGCTGACCGAACGTGTGCCGCCGCTGCGCATAGTCGATGGCCAGCTCGAAGGCGCGCAGGGCGATGCCGCAGCCGCGGGCGGCGACGTTGACCCGGCCGACCTCGACGCCGTCCATCATCTGGTAGAAGCCCCGGCCGGTGCTGCCGCCGAGCACGCGGGCGGCGGGAATGCGGACGTCTTGGAGGATTAGCTCGGTGGTGTCGACCCCCTTGTAGCCCATCTTCTCGATCTTGCCGGGCACGGTCAGGCCCGGGACCGCCGGGTTGGCGCCGAAGCCCGGCTCCTTCTCGATCAGGAAGGTCGTCATGTTCCGGTGCGGGGCGTCGTGGCCGTCGTCGGTCCGGGCCAGCACCGCCACCAGGTTGGAGGTGCCGCCGTTGGTCAGCCACATCTTCTGGCCGTTGATCACGTAGTCGTCGCCGTCGCGCACCGCCCGGGTGCGGATCGCCGCGACATCGGAGCCGAGGCCGGGCTCGGACATGGAGAAGGCGCCGCGCACCTCGCCGGCCGCCATCTTGGGCAGGAAGTAGTCCTTCTGCTCGGCGGTGCCGTGGCGGGCGATCATGTGGGCGACGATGAAGTGGGTGTTGATGATGCCCGACACCGACATCCAGCCGCGGGCGATCTCCTCCACGGCCAGGGCGTAGATGAGCAGCGAGGCGCCGAGGCCGTCGTACTCCTGCGGGATGGTCAGCCCGAACAGGCCGAGCTTCTTGAGCCCCGCCACGATCTGGGCCGGGTACTCGTCCCGGTGCTCGAGTTCGGTCGCGACCGGGATGATCTCCCTGGCGGTGAAGTCCCGGACCGTGGCGAGGATGTCCTGCTCGAACTCGGTCAGGCCTTCGGTTTGTGCGAGGCGTCCCATGGCGAGTTCCTTTGGGGTCAGCTGGCCGGCTCGGGGCGGCCGGGCTGCTCGCCGCCGCGTTCCTTGATGTAGGTTTCGGTGGGCACCATGACCGTGCGGCGGAACACGCACACCAGGGTCCCGTCCTGGTTGTAGCCGCGGGTCTCGACCTGGACGATGCCCCGGTCGCCGGCTGAGGTGAGCCGCTTGGACAGCACGGTGGTCTGGCCGTAGATGGTGTCGCCATGGAAGGTCGGCGCCACGTGCTTGAGCGAGGAGACTTCCAGGTTCGCGATCGCCTTGCCCGAGACGTCCGGCACCGACATGCCGAGCAGCAGCGAGTAGATGTAGTTGCCCACCACCACGTTCTGGCCGAAGTCGGTGGCCCGGGCGGCGTAGTTCGCGTCCAGGTGCAGCGGGTGGTGGTTCATAGTGAGGAGACAGAACAGGTGGTCGTCGTACTCGGTGACCGTCTTCCCCGGCCAGTGCTTGTAGACCGCTCCGACCTCGAACTCTTCATATGTCCGTCCGAACTGCATAGTGCTCACTCTCCAGCGGGCTGCGGGGGCTCGAACTTAGAGATGCGCGGCATGCCTGCGGCCCGTCCCTTGGCGGCGACCACCAGGGCCATCTTGCGGGAGGCCTCATCGATCATCTCGTCACCGAGCATGGCCGACCCCTTGGCCCCGCCTGCCTCCGAGGTGCACCAGTCGTAGGCGTCCAGGATCAGTTCGGCATGGTCGTAGTCCTCCTGCGACGGGGAGAAGATCTCGTTGGCCGCCGCTATCTGGTCCGGGTGCAGCACCCACTTGCCGTCGAAGCCCAGGGCGGCGGCCCGCCGGGCAACCTCGCGGTAGCCGCCGGCGTTGCGGATCTGCAGGTAGGGGCCGTCGATGGCCTGCAGGTCGTGGGCCCGGGCGGCGATCAGGATGCGCATCAGGATGTAGTGGTAGGCGTCCGCCGGATAGCCGGGGGGCTGCTCGCCGACCACCAGCGACTTCATGTTGATCGAGGCCATGAAGTCCGCGGGGCCGAAGATGATGGTCTCCAGCCGCGGCGAGGCGGCGGCGATCTCGTCGACGTTCATCAGGCCCCTGGCGTTCTCGATCTGGGCTTCTATGCCGATCCGGCCGACCTCGAAACCCATCGTCTTCTCGATCTGGGTGAGCAGCAGGTCCAGCGCCTTGACCTGCTCGGCGTCCTGCACCTTCGGCAGCATCAGGCAGTCCAGGTTGGGGCCCGCGCCCTCGACCACCGTGATCACGTCCCGGTAGGTCCAGTGGGTGGTCCAGTCGTTGACCCGAACGACGCGGGTCTTACCGCCCCAGTCACCGTCGTTGAGCGCGTCGACGATCATGTGCCGGGCGCTCTCCTTGACCAGCGGCGCGCAGGCGTCCTCGAGGTCCAGGAACACCTGATCCGCGGGCAGGCCCTGGGCCTTCTCCAGGAAGCGGGGGCTGCTGCCGGGGACGGCTAGGCAGGAACGGCGCGGGCGCAGCCGGCCGGTCGCGGTGATGGGTGCGGTCGTTGCGCTAGTCATGTCAGGTCCTGTCACCCTTCGATTGTCGTGGCTACGGCGGCAGGCCGGCCCGGCCACGGCTGGAGTTCGTGGGCCCGTCGTATCACCTCGATGATGTGTCCGATGATGACGGTAATGCCGAAGTCCCTGGGCGTGAAGACGGCGGCTACTCCTTGGGCGCGCAGGCTGGCAGCGTCGGCCGGCGGGATGATCCCGCCGATCACCACCGGAATGTCCCCGGCGTCGGCCTGGCGCAGCCGGCGCAGCACGTCAGGCACCAGCTCGGCGTGCCCCCCGGACAGGATCGACAGCCCCACGCAGTGCACGTCCTCGGCGACGGCGGCGGCCACGATCTGCTCGGGGGTGAGCCGGATGCCCTGGTAGATCACCTCGAACCCGGCGTCGCGGGCCCGGACGGCGATCTGCTCGATACCGTTGGAGTGCCCGTCCAGGCCGGGCTTGCCCAGCAGCAGGCGCAGCCTGCCCGCCCCGATCTCCGCAGCCGTGGCGCGCGCCGCCTCGCGGACCGCGGCCAGTTCCCAGCCCGGTCCGGCGGGTGCCATCGGGGCGCTGCCGACACCGGTGGGGGCCCGGTATTCGCCGAACACCTCCCGCAGCGCGAAGGACCACTCGCCGGTAGTGACGCCCGCCCGGGCGCAGGCCAAGGTCGCGCCCATCAGGTTGACGTCCGGGCGCGCCGCATCGGCCCGCAGCCGGCCGAGGGCGGCGGCCACCTCTTCCTGGTCGCGCCGCTGGCGCCATTCCGCCAGATCAGCCAGCACCGCGCGCTCGTAGGCCGGGTCCACGTGGTAGACCGCCGTGTCGGCGTCCGCGGTGAGGGGACTGGGCTCGGTGGCCTGGTAGCAGTTGACCCCCACGACCTTTTCCTCGCCGGACTCGATGCGCGCGCGCCGGGCCGCGTGCGAGGCGACCAGCTGGGCCTTGAGGTAACCGGACTCCACCGCCGGTACCATCCCTCCCATCTGGGCCACCGCGGCGATCTCCGCCTCGGCGCCGGCCATCAGCTCGGCGGTCTTGGCCTCGACCACGGGGGAACCGTCGAATAGGTCGCCGTACTCCAGCAGGTCCGACTCGTACGCGAGCACCTGCTGGATGCGCAGGCTCCACTGCTGGTCCCAGGGCCGCGGCAGGCCCAGCGCCTCGTTCCAGGCCGGGAGCTGCACGGCACGGGCCCGGGCGTGTTTGGACAGGGTGACGGCCAGCATCTCCAGGACGATCCGCTGGACGTTGTTCTCCGGCTGCGCCTCGGTCAGGCCGAGTGAGTTGACCTGCACGCCGTAGCGGAAGCGGCGGCACGCGGGGTCGTCGATGCCGTACCGCTCCCGGGTGACCGTGTCCCAGAGCCGCGTGAAGGCCCGCATCTTGCACATTTCCTCGACGAAGCGGACGCCCGCGTTGACGAAGAACGAGATGCGCGCGACGACCTCGCCCATCCGCTCCGGGGGAACCTGGCCGGAATCGCGGACCGCGTCCAGGACCGTCATCGCGGTGCACAACGCGTACGCGATCTCCTGCACCGGGGTAGCCCCGGCCTCCTGGAGGTGGTAACTGCAGACGTTGATGGGGTTCCACTTGGGCATCCGGGCCACCGTGTAGGCGATCAGGTCGGTGGTGAGGCGGACCGAGGGGCCCGGCGGGAAAACGTAGGTACCGCGGGCCAGGTACTCCTTGATGATGTCGTTCTGCGTGGTGCCGGTCAGCTTGGCGATGTCGGCGCCCTGCTCCTCGGCGGCGACCTGGTACAGCGCCAGCAGCCACATGGCCGTGGCGTTGATCGTCATCGAGGTATTGCTCTGCTCGAGCGGGATGCCGTCGAACAGTGCCCGCATGTCGCCCAGGTGTCCGACCGGGACACCGACCCGGCCGACCTCGCCGCGGGCCAGAACATGATCGGCGTCATACCCCATCTGGGTGGGCAGGTCGAACGCCACCGACAGGCCGGTCTGCCCCTTGGCCAGGTTCCGGCGGAACAGCGCGTTGGACTCTTTCGCGGTCGAGTGCCCCGCATAGGTCCGCATCAGCCAGGGACGCTCCCGGGCGGGCCGAGGCGCTCGCCCCGGCCCGTTCGGCTCGGTCATGCTCTGCCCATCCTCACAGGTCCCGGAACCGGTTAATCTCCGTCAGGTGCTTCTCGCGCAGCTTGTGATCGCGCACGCCGAGACCCTCCTGCGGGGCCAGGCACAGGATCCCGACCTTGCCATGGTGCAGGTTCCGGTGGACATCCAGGGCGGCCTGGCCGGCATCCTCCAGCGGGTAGACCACCGACATGGTCGGGTGAATCATGCCCTTGGACACCAGCCGGTTGGCCTGCCACGCCTCACGGTAGTTGGCGAAGTGCGAGCCGATGATGCGCTTGAGGCTCATCCACAGGTAGCGGTTGTCGTACTCGTGCATGAACCCCGAGGTCGAGGCGCACGTCACGATGGTGCCGCCGCGGCGGGCCACGTACACCGAGGCGCCGAATGTCTCCCGGCCAGGGTGCTCGAAGACGATGTCGACGTCCTCGCCGCCGGTGAGCTCGCGGATCCGGGCGCCGAAACGCTTCCATTCCTTCGGGTCCTGAGTGTGCTCGTCCTTCCAGAACCGGTAGCCCTCGGCGCTGCGGTTGATGATCAGCTCGGCGCCCATCGACCGGCAGAGCTCTGCCTTGCGCTCGCTGGAGACGACGCAGATCGGGATCGCCCCGCCCGCCAGCGCGTACTGGGTGGCGTAAGCGCCCAGGCCGCCGCTGGCGCCCCAGATCAGGACGTTGTGGCCCTGCTTCATCGACGCGCCGTTGTCCGAGACCAGTTGCCGGAAGGCGGTCGAGTTCACCAGGCCAGGCGTCGCGGCCTCCTCCCAGGTGAGGTGCTTGGGTTTGGGCATCAGCTGGTTGGTCTTGACCAGGGCCAGCTCGGCCAGGCCGCCGAAGTTGGTCTCGTAGCCCCAGATGCGCTGCTCCGGGTCGAGCATGGTGTCGTTGTGCCCGTCGGAGCTTTCCAGCTCCACGGACAGGCAGTGCGCGACGACCTCCTCGCCGGGCTGCCAGACGGTCACTCCGGGGCCGGTGCGCAGCACGACCCCGGCCAGGTCCGAGCCGACCACGTGATACGGCAGGTCGTGCCGCGCGGTGAGCTCCGATAGCTTCCCGTAGCGGCGCAGGAAGGCGAAGGTGGAGACCGGCGAGAAAATCGAACTCCATACGGTGTTGTAGTTCACCGCGCTCGCCATCACCGCGACCAGCGCCTCACCCAGGCCCAGCTCAGGGACCGGCACCTCTTCTACGTGCAGGGATTTGCGGGGGTCCCGGTCACGGGTGTGGATGCCGTCGAACATGTGCTCCTCGTCCCGGTGCAGGGTGACCGCACGGTAGGACTCCGGCAGCGGCAGGGCGGCGAAATCAGCGGGCTGGCTGCCAGGATCGAGGATGGTGTCGAGGATTTCTTTCATGGCTGCCTCCTACCAGGCAGAACCTGCGTTAAGGACGCAGGACGTCTGGGATAATGCGACGCCTTGCTGCTCGCATCCTCAGCCTCGGCCGGCCGCCTGATGAGCGTCTAGCGACCATGGGCACTAAGCCACGGGACGAACGGCCCTTTCGCTGGGAGGGGGCGACGCTGGGAATCCCAGGGTGCACGAGGGCTCAGCCACGCACCACGGCCCGGTCGGCAAAAAAACAGAGATACGACTCGTTTAGTAAAATATGGGATATTTATCCTCCCGAACGGTCGGTGGTGATGCGGTCACCCAACCACTCGGCTTATGCCGGGCCATCATGGGCAAAGAGTTCGGTCAGTGCCTGAGCGACCGCACTCGGGGACTCGGCTGGCGGCAGATGTCCGCACCCCGCGAATACCTGCAGTCGGCTTCCGGCGATTGCGTCGGCGTCCTGCTGCGCGCGAGCCGGTGGCACGACGCCGTCGTGCTCGCCAGGTCCGAGCAGGAACGGCACCGTGACCCGGTCAAGGTCCGGGCGGCGGTCGAACTCCGCTAGTGCCTCACAGGCCAGCGAATAGGACTCGTCGTCGGTATCAGACAGGGTTTGCAGCAGCCGCCCGGCGGTGTCGCCGCCGCGCTCCAGAAAACCGGGGGCGAACCATCGCTGAGAGGAGCCGGCCACCATAGCCGGCGTACCGGCCCTGCGGACGAGTTCGGCCCGCTCCGTCCACGAGGACGCCTCGCCGATGCGTGACGCAGCCGCCACGGCAGCGACTGCCAGGAATGGGCCAGGGGCCAGACCGAGCTCGAACGCCACCGCACCACCGAGGGATACACCCGCGTAGTAGGCCGGCCTGCTGGCCGCGGCCGCGTTGGCCAGGGCCCGCACGGAGGCGGCCAGATCCTTGACCGTGAATCCTTCCGCAGCAGGCCGACTGAGCCCATGCCCCGGCAGGTCCCATCCGACCACCTCGAAGCCGGCTAGCTGTGCCGCGCACGGCCCCCAGAGCGTCCCGACAGCAGTGCCGAGCGACGGCCCGACGACGAGGAGCATCCTCTCGGCGGCAGTCCCCGCTAGCCGTGTCGCTGCGAGCACCGGCTCAGCCATCGGAAGCCTTGCGTGCCGCCCGCCGAGCAAGCACCTCGTCGACCAGAGTACATCAGCGGTAATCCTCGCCCTCGGCGATGGCCAGGACCTCGCCGACGTTATCGATGCTGCCCGCAAGACGCCTGCCCAGCGGCAGCGGGCGAGTCTGGCTCACCTCCGGCACGGCATCGGCACGTTCTTCGAGCCTGGCAAGGCCCACGCGGACGGCTTCGTTGAGCGCTTGCCTGAAGCTCTCGCCATGCTGGGTCCGGTGCCTTTCCAGCCGGATGGCGAGGTCGTCATCGAGGGTGACCGTCGTCCTCATAGCATCAGAACATAATGTTCTCGATACCTTGATGACAACAAATCATCCTGCGAGTCTCACCGCCCTGGAACGCCGCGTTCCAGGGATATAGCAAGGGCTGCCAAGACGCCGAGTGTCCCCCGGGTGCGGACCGAAAGTCCCGTTTGAGTGACCATCGACGCCGGAAAAGGGGACCTTCGGACGGCTCCGGCCGGCCCGGCCAGGCGCATGCTGACGGCATGAGGACCTCGCTGATCGCCCGGCTTGCCGTGGCGGGCGCGGCGGTGACCGCGCTGGCGTCTTGCGGCGGCACGCCCTCGCCGGGCGCGCAGCAAGGCACCGGGGCAACGACCGCGCCGAGCACGTCGGCACCTCCTGCTTCTCCGCCGGTCACCTCGCCGCGCGGTAGGCCGGCCAGCACCGCGCCACCGGCCACGCTTTCGCCGCGCCCGTCCTCCACGAGTCCCGCATCGCCCGGCACACGGCCGGTCACTGGCTGGCTGGCCGGGAAGGACTGGACCGTCATCCCCACCACCCGGCGCGCCGTGGCGCTGACCTTCGACGCGGGCGCCAACGCCGACGCGGTCCCCTCAATCCTGGCGACCCTGCGCCGCGACGGCGTCCCGGCCACGTTCTTCCTCACCGGGAACTTCGTCCGTGACTTCCCGGCGGCCGCCCGGTCGATCGCCGCGGCGGGCTTCCGGATCGGCGACCACACCATCACCCACCCTCACCTCACCCAGCTCAGCGATACGGCAGTGCGGCACGAAATCCTCGGCAGCGCGCAGCAGATCACCGCCGTGACCAGCCAGAACCCGGCGCCGCTGTTCCGGTTCCCGTTCGGCGACGCCGACAGCCGCACCATCACCCTCGCCAACCAGGCCGGATACGTGCCGGTCCGGTGGACCGTCGACACCCTCGGCTGGCAAGGAACCGCGGGAAAGATCAGCGCCTCGGTCGTGGTCTCCCGGGTGCTGGCCGCGGCCAGGCCCGGCGAGATCGTCCTCATGCACGTCGGATCCAACCCCGACGATCACACCACCTTCGACGCCGACGCGCTCCCCCAGGTGATCAGCGGACTGCGCGCCCAGGGCTACTCCTTCGTCACCCTCGACACCCTCACCGGCTGAGCCGACCGAAGCAGTACCAGTCGGTCCATGGGGTGAAGATCTATGACGCCAGCGGCTGCGCCGTGATAAGCGCCTGGGTGAAAGCACCACCGGCCGTTCTGCCTAAATTCCTTTCATTTATCAGAGCGAACAGGGCGCTTCTTCGCGCAACTTGGGGGCTGACCCACGCCCTAGCCCGCCGGTCGGTTAGCGCTTTCTTCTGGCCCGTGCGATGACATCAGGATCAATGAGGCGCGGGCTGCGGCTCGAAGATCACGACCGCGGTCTCGGTCGACCGAAGCGCGGCATAGGCGTCAAGGTTCTTGTCTATCTCGCGCCACCGGGCCCACAGGCGCGACCGTTCCTCGCCAGCCGCGGCGCGGGCCCTCACCAGGCGGGGCCCGTCGGCCAGGTGAACCTCGGCGTCCGGGTGCGCCTGCAGGTTGAGCCACCAGGCAGGCTCGCCGTTCACGGTTGCGGGCACCAACGTCCTGTCGTGGCTTTGGCGGCGCGGGCTCGCCACGAGGTCCCCAGCCTCGGAGTAGCACAGGCTCACCCACGAGGCCAGGGACTTCCGGCCTGTCCTGACCGGCCCCGCGCCGAGATTCGGACACGAATCACCGCCGCCGGCACGCGTGAATCACGATCACGATGGTGGCGAGTGCCGGCCCGATCTCTCTGCGGTCCCTGGTCAGCGCGCCGGACGGTCACGGGATGATTCTGATCGAGCGGCGCGTTGACCTAAGGGATGCGACATATCGTGTTATTTGGGTGGGCCTGGGTCCTTGACGGCGCCGGGCGTTGAGAGGTGAGCGTGATGGCCGGTTGGTACGCAGAGCGGACGCCGGACAGGTCGGCCAGGGCCGTGATCGCCGTGACGCTGCTAGCGCTGCTGCTGGTGGTGGCCATGCCGGCGGCTCTGCTGGCCGGAGTGGTCATGATGATGCTCGGACACGTCGCCGGCGGGCTCGCGCTGTTTGGCGGCTCGATCCTTGCCGCCGTCATAGCTGTCGCGGTCGCGGGCATGAGCGGGATGCGGCACCTGCGCAAGCTGGTCGCCGGGCGCAGCTTCCGTGCCGTGCAGCTGGACGGCAGCCAGTACACCGACGTCGCAGAGCCACAGGGCAGCGACTACACCGACGTCCTGCGGCTGGACCGCAGCGAGTACACCGAAGTCCGCTGACCTGCTACGCCGGCCTCTAAGCCCGGCACGCAGGCATGAATGAGGCGCTGGAGATCCTTGGCGGCTAGGCCAGGAACGGGTTACGGACCTGGACGCCGTCGTATGCCTGACCGGGGTTGAGATCTTCCGAGTGCAGGGTTCCGCAGCCGAGTTCCTTCGCGCTGCGGAGGATCATCGCGTCCCAGAAGGACGCTCCGGTTCGCTGGTGGATATCGATGGCCGCGAGGACGTCGCCAGCGGCGGGAGCGTGCACGTGCCAGTGAGCCAGATCGCCGATGATCCGTGCGGCTGCCGGGGCATCGAGCGGCTTAGGGATCTTCCTCGTCGTGGTGACAAAGAACTCTTGCAGCACCTGAACACTGATGCAGCCTTGCCGGGTATTCCACAACTCCTCGACCAGGGCGCGTCCGAGGCTGTGCTTGTCCCCGGCCGTGACGTCGTGGGCATAGACAAGGACGTTCGTGTCGACGAACTGGCGGTTACCGCTCATGCAGGTCGTCCCGGGACCAGGTAATGCGGCCGCTCGTGCCTAGATCCATGCCCTCGCGGAGCACGGCCAGGCTGCGTTCTTTAGCGGTGTCGTACCCCGTCTCTCGCTCGACCGTTTCCCTGAGCATGCGGGCGAGAAGCTGCGACACCGAGGTGCCGCGCCGCGCCGCCAGGACCCGCGCCTCCCGCAGGTCCTCTTCTGGGAGGGACAGGGTGATGTTCTGGTTAGCCACTGTGACCACCACACAATTTCACGTGCTTCACGTAGGATAGTGTAGCACGCCCGCTTACCGGCATCAGCGGATACGTAGGAGCGACAGACCCGTACGCCGCAGCCACTCCTGTCGCCGGCATCACCGAACGCGCTACCCCAGGCCGGCCTTGGCGTCGCCAGGTCCCCCAGCACCTTGGGCGACGAGAACCTGGATCAGGCCGGGACTCCCCTCGCTGCCGACGCCAGTGCCCGGCCAGTCCGGGTGACCCGTGAACCACCGAGGGCGAAAGCTTCAGGGTGCGGGCGATCTCCTTCGGTGCGGCCGCGTTCACGTAGCTCGCGAACCCGCTCATCAGTTCGTTGTCAGGCATGTGTGCCGGGATCTGGCACTGGCCGCCGTGACGCTCCAGAACCGGAGAGCACGGCCGCGGTGGAGTCGCTATTGGCGACGGTATGCATTCGAACGATGCTGAATGTCCTGGACCACGACCGCATGCTTTCCCTCGTCGATGCGGTAGATGACCCGCCACTGAGTGGCGAACCGCGCGCTGTGCAACCCGCTGAGCTCACCCCGGAGGGGCTTGCCGACACGGCGCGGCACATCCAGCAGCGGGCCGGTGATGAATTCCACCGCAGCGGCGGCCACGTCCTCAGGCAGCCCCTCCGCGATCGCTCGTCTAGCGGGACGGGTCATCCCGAGCTCGTAGCGGTCAGCGCTCACTTCTTGCGCTCAGCCAGCAGCGCGCGTACCGCTTCGGTTCCATAGACGACGTTGCCGGCGAGCTCCGATTCCCGGGCCTCCGCCAGGTTGCGCAGGGCAACCGGGTCCGCGAGAATCTCGGCTGTTTCCCGGGCGGACAGATACTCCTCGATCGCGACCAGAACCGTCTGCTGGACGCTCCGGTGCTCGGTCTCGGCGACCTGCTTGAGATCCGCCTCGATCTCGGGCGGAAGACGGAGAGTCATAGCCATACCAAGATGGTATCATATCGGTGCACGACTGCGATGGTACGGGAGCGCATGAGCAGGCAGCCCGCTGGCCGGAAGCCGAAGGCTATCGGGATTCACCTGCCGTCAGGACCGCAGTCCCGCCAGGTAATGGAAGTTGCCGTCGCCGACGTTCTGGCGGAGCGTGTGCATGATGCGCCACGTGTCGTCATGCGGGCCTTCGATGTACATGGGCATCCCGTCCCTGCCGAACTCCAGGTCGCACACGCCGTCCCACTCACCCAGATGCCCCGCGGCCTTGGCGAAGTCCGCGTGCGGCTCGAACCCGAGCCCGCGAGCGTACCCGACCGCGCCGAACACGATCCGCTGGGCGAGAACCAGCGGCACCTCCACGGGTTCCCCCGGATAACTGCGGAAGGCATCAGCACAAAACGACGGGACCTTCCTCCTGTCGACCGGCTTCGGCCCCAGCGCGTTCTTCACGCCCAGGCACCAGGTGTCGACTAGGAACTCGCACACCCGCGCCGAACTGCCCCGCTCACGGGCTACGACGACGATGACCAGCCCAGATTCCCCTGTCTCGCCTGCCCCGGTGTCCGGCCACTCCGGGTGGCCGGTGAACCGCACGCTCGACGACCAGCCCTGGTTGACCCAGCAGCCGATAAGCGGCGCCTCCTTCTCCCGGGGCTCGGCAGCGGCGAGCCGCCGGATCAGCGGCGTCACAGCCGCGGGGCGCACCTTGAGGGCGCGGGCGATCTCCTTCGGCGACCGTCCGCGAGCGCGGAGCTCGCGGACACGCTCCAGCAGTTCATCATCGGGCATTCCACCATGATCCCGGATACCGGCACCCCGGACGCACGCCGCGTTCGGCCGAAGTATTGCACCGCAGCGGCGTACTGCTTGCTCTTGCCGCGTTCACGATGTCTTGACCAAGCGCCCGCCACAACCGGGCGGCCTGTTCCGGGTACGACTCATCGAGGGCTTCCGCCGCCGCAACGGTGCGGTAGCCCGCGTGACTCAGGTGGTCGTCGGTGCGCTGGTCGATGACGCAATCAGAGCAATCGACAGGACCGAGCCCCGTCACGTCGCCAGAACCGGCGCGGTCGGTGAAGATCTCAGCCCCGGCTTCGGTGACACCAGCCGCCCGCTGCCGCGACTCGGACGCAGCAGCGAGCGGCTATCGCCACGCGCCTTCAGCAGGTGGATTGCGGGTGGCTTCGTCGCTCGATCGGGAATCGGGTCAGCCGACCTTGTTGGCGAACCGGTGGCCGGCGGCCTGCCGGGATACGCCGAGCGCAACAGCGATCCTGTTCCAGCTCCGCCCGCGGGCCCGCGCCGCCGCGACCCGCTCGGTCACCAGGGCCTCATCGCGGCGGACCTGCTCGGCGGCCTCGGCTACCGCCCGCAGGTCTGACAGGTCTTCCGCCGCCATGCTGGCCGGGTCAAGGTTGTCCGCCAGACGCTCGAACCGGCGCGCGGCGTCTTCTATCTCAGCATCTGAGTGCTTCATGAGATCACCCTTGCCCGATGAGCGGGTAGAACTTGGGACGCAGCCGCATCGGGTGGATGACGACCGGATCCTCGCCGTTGAGGTCGAGCACGCCGATCTCCAGCGGCGCGCCGTCGCGGGCCGGGCCGATGAGCATGGTCAGGTCATCATGCCAGCAATTGTTGTCTGCTCATTAGTTCCCCGTTTCGTGCGTCAGATACGCCAGCCGGCTGACCAGGCTGCTTACGGGTGGCATCCCATCCTCGATGCAGGTGCCGCGGCAGTCCAGGCCACCAGCGCAAGTGCACTAGGGTCCAGGGAATCTCAGGCAACAGAAGGCGAGATCAACCGAACACAGGTCCTAGGATCGGCGTCTGCTATGGATTCCCGGGTGCGCAGGCGCGCCCGAACCCCGCGCTTGGCTCCGCCGCTGCCCGGCCTGCGCGCCCTCATCCCGGTCCTCGCGAAGCCGCAGACTGCCCTGATCAACACAAGCCAACACAACCTGCGCCGGGCCGACCAATCCCCGGGACAGTCCCGTATGAACAGAACCCGCAGGTCAGGGCTATATCATTGGGCTCCCGCGATAGGACTCGAACCTATAACCTGCCGGTTAACAGAAGGTCGGTCGCTGCCGGGAACATCCGAAGCTGTCACAACCGTCAGCCCGCTCTGCCTGCATAAAGGCCTGTCGGGGCTAACACGGCCATGCTAGCAGCCGTGCCGCTGAATGCCGCATTGTGTCGTCTTGTCCGTGGGTATTTCTGTGGGGCCCGGCGCCGCGACCCCGGACTTGTGGGGATTCTGTGGGGCCAGACAGCCTGCACCACCGCGGCTAACCTCGCAGCCAGCGTGCCCCGGGGGACGGGGCAAGGCCAATCCTGGCCATTCCGCCTGCGATGAGAGGCGCCACGCAAAATGGTCACGAGCGACTCGTCGGCCCTGGTCGCGGCGAAATCGCCGATTGTCACCCCGATTTCGCCGGCGCCGCCTTCTCATGCTCGTGCAGCTCGGACATGGCTTCGTTCAATGCCAGCTCGTAGACTCCTTTCTTCTCATAGAGCTGCTGGAAGGGGCCATAGGACAGCGGTATCTGCACCTCGATCAGCTCGATCGTCTTGTAGCCGGGGGACTGCAGAGCGCCCTTCTGGATCAACTTGTTGATCGTCTCCATTCCCGCGACCTCGGCGGTGTAGGCGCTGGTCAGCCACAGCCACTCCTTGAAGACTTCGTTGTCGAAGTAATCCCGTGGCGGGTGGTCCAGCCACCTGGTATTCAGTGCCCGCACCGTGTAGATCCGGTTGCACCGGTGCAGCTCGGAGATGATGAACTGCCGGTTGTAGGCGCCGTCCACGAGCCCTAGCGGGTTGAGGCGATGCTGAGCGGCATTGTCGAAACCGTAGAAGTAGAGCCAGAGGGCACCTCCCACGGTCTCGGTGCTGATCGGGGCGTACTTCTGCGGGCCGCCCACCTCCCCCGTCTCCTCGTCCGTTACCTTCAGGAACTCCTTGGCTGCCGGATTGATATGCAGGTAGGGCCGTCCTGACTCGAGATGAACGGTGTTGAAGGCGACCGGGACCGGGCTCTTATTGAGCACGGAAGCGATGTGCTCCAAGTCCTCATGCCCTCGCACGGGGACCCAGACCTGCGCGGGGAGTAGCCGGTCGAGCACCTGCTCGGGAAGTTCCTCGCGGGTGGTCATCGGGGTGAGCAAGCGCGCCAGGTACTCTGGCAGCGCGGAGCGGGAGGCGCCGGCAGAGCCGAACAAGGCCACCGACAGCATGTTCAGCCAGCCGAGCGATGGCGGGAACCTGCTTTCCTGCTGGCACTTTTCCAGGATCAAGGGCTCCAGATCCTCGCCGTCGAGCCACCTGGCCGCCCACGCGATCATCCCGCTGGTGCAGGTGATGATATCGGGCGCCACCTGCAGTTGGCGTGCCGCCTGCAGGAACCCGACTCCGTAAGCGTTGAAGCCGCCCAGCCCACCCAGCGCGAATCCGACTGTGCCCTTTGCCGGCTTGGTCACTGCCATGTCCTTTTCAGAAGCGCTTAGCATTGTCAAGTCCCCTTTCGTCGTCCGACCCCCAGGGTGAGGACCGCCGTGCGGGCCATGACCGGTCACTTCAAGCACTAGCCCGGCGCGTACGACCGCACAAGGTGGCGAAAGCCCTCACGCGTGAAGGCAAAAGCCCCGCCGTGCCTGCTTTTACCGCCCAGCCTCGCAGGCAGCCGGCGATGCGGGCTTGGCGCGGGCTGAGCTCTGGGTTCTGCCCGCCGGCGCGGCCGACGGTCCCGGGCGGCGGCCGGGCCGTCCCTGGTGCGCTCAGATATCAGGCGTGCTCGAACTCGGCGATCGCGCCCTGGCTGCAGCTTGTCTTCCCGCCGGCCGGGCCGCCGGGGCTAGCAGCGGCCGCTGGCGCGATGGCTGATCGGGCTTGCCGTGCCGGCGCGCCACCCCGCTGCGCATCGTCTCCGCCGCGTCGGTGCCCAAGATGGTCCTGCTCCAGATCCGGCCCGACCGCCACGCAGGCACGGTCAACTGGAACGCGGTCTGGTTCTCCATCCTCTACACCGGCACCAACGCGGGCTACCGGGGTATGGGGGCCACGGCTGAATCGCGGCTGACGGCTCCGTATCCGCCATCGACGCTCGGGGCCCGGCTGCTTCGCGCCAGGATGCTCGCGGCGGTGCCGACCACCGGCAGGAAGGGGGCACCGCTCGGCCGCGCTTGCCTGGCCGGAATCGCCTACGCGCCCAGCCCGGGCCGCAGCCTGGCGCTGGCCCGGAGGTGACCATGGTCCCTGGCCGTACCGGCCCGGCGGCGAGGAAGCTTGCCATGAGGAGTCGTGATGGTTTTCGCCGATCGTGATGATGCGGGACGGCGGCTTGCCGCCCGGCTCGGGTACCTGCGGGGCGAGCCCGTCGTTGTCCTCGGCCTGCCGCGGGGCGGCGTCCCTGTCGCGTTCCAGGTGGCGCAGGCGCTGGGCGCGCCGCTGGATGTCATCGTCGTGCGTAAGCTCGGGGTGCCGATCCAGCCCGAACTGGGCATGGGCGCGGTCGGCGAGGACGGGGTGCGGGTCATCAACCCCGAGATCGTCCACGCGGCCCTGGTATCGGACAACGAGGTCGCAGCGGTCCAGGCGCAGGAGCAGGCTGCGGTGCAAGCCCGCGCTGCGCGCTACCGGGGCCGGCGGCCGCGCCAGCCGCTGGATGGGCGGGTCGCCGTGGTGGTCGATGACGGCATCGCCACCGGGTCCACGGCCCGGGCCGCCTGCCAGATCGCCCGGGCGCAGGGGGCGGCGCGGGTAGTGCTCGCTGTGCCGGTCGCGCCGCCGGGATGGAAGGCAGGGATCGGCACCGATGCCGACGAGCTGGTCTGCGTGGAGACGCCGAGAGGGTTCTTCGCCATCGGGCAGTTCTACGCCGAGTTCCCCCAGGTGTCCGATGAGGAGGTCATCGCCTGCCTGGAACGCGCCGCCACGCCGCAGTCCCCGGCACAAGCCAGCACCACGCGCGCCACCGGTGGGGCTGACCCGCCGGCCCGGAGCGAGGAAGTCGAGCCCTGCGCCGGCGTTGTCCGCCTGGCCGGCTACCTGACCGTGCCGGAGAACCCCGGCGGGATCGTGGTCTTCGCCCACGGCAGCGGCAGCAGCAGGCACAGCCCCCGCAACCGGTATGTCGCCGGCGTCCTGAACGAGGCAGGGCTGGGCACGCTCCTTTTCGACCTGCTCACCCCCGAAGAGGAACTCGACCGGGCCAACGTGTTCGACATCGGCTTGCTCGCCGGACGCCTGGTTGAGGTCACCGGATGGCTGCGCGCCCAGCCGCGCGCGGCCCGGGCCGCAGTCGGCTATTTCGGTGCCAGCACCGGCGCCGCGGCGGCGCTGCGGGCGGCGGCCGAGCCCAGCACTGGCATCGCGGCCGTGGTATCCCGCGGCGGCCGCCCCGATCTTGCCCGCCCCCGGCTCGCGGCCGTGACCGCACCGACACTGCTCATCGTCGGCGGCCATGACGACGTGGTGCTGGACCTCAACCGCCGAGCCCAGGCGGAGCTACGCTGCGAGAACGACCTGGCTGTCGTGCCCGGCGCCACCCACCTGTTCGAGGAGCCGGGCACCCTCGAGACCGCCGCCGGGCTGGCCAAAGACTGGTTCATCAGCCACCTCGCGCACGGCATCGCCCGGTGAACGGAGTGGACGACTGCAGGCACCGCATCAATCCCGAACCGCCACGGGATGTGTCGGACAGGCCGGGCTGACCGAAGTGGTGCTCTCGGTAGCAATTGGCCCGGCTGCCCGTTGTCGCGCGGGTGGCCTGTGTGCTGGCCATGATAGCTAGGTTCCGTCGCGGCGGCTGAGCGGGAACCGGAGGTGGGCAGCGATTCCGCCGGGCGGGTCGGGGACAGCCTGGACCTGGCCGCCGTCATGGAGCGTGCTGACGGCTATTTCCTCGATGAGGTCCGGGACGGCGAATGCCGCGCTGCCTGCATCGGCGCAGCCGACTGCGGTGGCGCCGATCGCGCCGCACTGCCGGCATGCGAACCCCGGGACCAGCCCCTGGCCGGGTACGGCCAGGATATGGACCGCGTGCTGGCGGACCGTGGTGAGGCATGCCGCTAGCCCGGTTGCGGCCAGGCCGCCTGGCGGCTCCTGCCGGATCCGGGTGACCAGTTGTTGCCCGGACTTCTCCACCCAGTTCGTGACGATGGGGCTGGCGAGCGCCCGGACCCGGGCGGGCGTCATGGTGGAGGTGTCCGCTACGAAGCTGCCAGCGAAGCGGCCACGCAGATCAGGCGGGAGTATGGCGAGGAACTGCGGGATGGTGTCGGCGTGGCCGCCGACGACGAGCCGCTCATGCCCGGGGCGGCTGGCCTGAGCGAGGATGCCGGCGATGTCGTGGAAGTGATGGTGCGTGAGTTCGGCGATGCGCTCGTTGACCCGGTACGATTCCAGGCCGTACCAGCCGCCGTAACGCGGGCTGCGCACGCCCGCTGCCGGTGGCTGGGTTACCGTGTCAATACGGTCTCCCGCCACGGCGAATAGCCAAGCGTGACGGCGGTTAACCACAGCGACGCGGTAGGCGGGATGCCGCTGCAAGGCCACCAGAAGCGGCCGGACATGCTTTTTCGGGCGGGGCGCGGCGGTGAACAGGGTCGCGAGCAGGCCGGCGGCGCAGGCCGTCAGGACAAGCGCCGGCAGGTGCCCGCCCGGGGCGAATCCGGCGATCGCGAGCCCGGCTGGTCGGTGCTGGACCCGCCCGCGGTAGATGTGACGCCCTGACGGCAACGGGGCTGGCAGTGCGTTGCCGGATGCGCACGCCAGGAGCACCGCGCAGTGTTGGCGAATCGCTTACGATCTCGGCGGAGGTGGGCCGTAAGCCGCCGGGCTGATGCGTCTGGATAACCGCAGCGGGGGCGCAGATCGTGATCGGCCCGGTGATGGATGGGTGCCGTTCAGTCCGGGAGCATGTAGGGGCGGCTCGGCCGCCAGAGGTGCTCGGGCTGGTGCGGGCGGATCGCTTCGAGGGCCTGCCGGACCGGCTCAGCTGAGACGGTGACCGGCCCGGGCGGCTTGGTGCCGCTCGTGTCGATGGTGATGGCTTCCGGCCACAGCGCCTGCGCGGCTGCCATTTTCTCCGCCACCAGGAGGGCTGCGTCGGAGGCGCTGCCGGTCCTGTTGCTCATCCGGCGCGCGGCCAGCTCGGCCGGTGCCGTGCAGTGCAGCTGGACGATGTCGGCTGCTGCGCCGTAAGCGACGGCCGCCGCAGCGGCACGGTGGTCCGCGGAGATCCATGAAGCGTCGGCGATCACCGATTCGCCGTGCGAGAGCAACTCCGCAGCCCGGTGAAGCAGCTCTTTGTAGGTGCGCTCGGTCCAGGACCGGCTGTAGATGCCGGCCTGGTATGGAGCGGGAGATTTCTGTTCAGGAGGGATTCCCGCCAGTTCCTTGCGGATCCGGTCGCTGTTCAGCACGGTGAAGCCCAGCCGCCCGGCCAGGGCGCCGGCCAGCGCTGACTTGCCGGTGCCGGGCAGCCCTCCGATCAGGACCAGGGTGATGGCCCCCGCGTGCAGGTGCCGCAGCGCCATGGCGGCCAGCTGCCGGGCCTCGCCGCCTGCCAGCGGATCGCCCTGACGGCAGCGGAGGCAGCTGATCTTCGCGCGCACGAACGCCCGGTAGGCGATGTAGTGGTGGCGCAGCGAGGTGGGTGCGGGGTCAGCGGAGTACCCGAGGTACCAGCCGGTGAACCGCTCGGCGAGCTCGCTGGCGCCGAGTCGTTCCAGGTCCATTGCCAGGAACGCAGCGTCGTCGAGCCCGTCGACCCAGCGCAGCCGGTCGTCGAACTCCAGGCAGTCAAGGATCCGCGGGCCGTCCTGAAGGCAGAAGATATCCTCGGCAAGCAGGTCCCCGTGCCCGTCCACGACGCGGCCGCCGCGGATCCGAGCATCGAACAAGGGTGCGCGCCCGGCCAGGAACCGCCCCGCAAGCCGTTGGACCTCATCGGCGTCTGACTCCTCGAGCACCCCGCCCTGCAGGGGCCGGATCTGCTCGATGTTGTCCTTCCACCGGCGCCATAGCGCGTCACGGCTGCCTTGCTCGCTGATGGCTGGGCCGCGCGGCGCCGACGCATGCTGGACGGCGAGTATCCGCGCGACCTGGCGGACCGCGGCGCTGACAGGCTCGCGTGCCTGGACCAGGGCAGAAAGCCGCCGGCTGGCCGGCATCCGGCGCATCGCCACCAGGTGATCGCATACCCGGCCAGCTGGGTCGAATACCTCCATGACGCCCAGGTATACATCGGGGGCGAACCGCCGGTTGAGCTCGGCCTCGCGCTGGCACGCTGCCGCGCGAGCCTCCGGCGTGCTGAAGTCCAGGAAGCCGAGGTTGACAGGCTTCTTCAGCTTGTACGCACGGTCTCCGGCGAAGAACACCACGGCCGAATGCGTTTCCGACACATCCGCGTAGGGCTCATGCACGAGCTGCGCCAGCATCAAGCCGTCACGCCCAGCCATTCGTCACCACCCCAGCATCCACGTTCCGGGCCGGGCCGGGCCCGCGGCAGGGCCTAGCGGCCCGGTCCGGCGGGACTTCTGCCCCAGATGTGAGGCGGCCGCGCCGCGCACAGACGACACCATCGCGATACCGCATCGAGCTGCGACGCCGGGGGTGTCGAAGCCGCCGGCCGCCACCAGCGTCGCGGTGATCGCGGCGATCGAGCGGGCCAATGCGCTGCCCGCGGCGGCCCGGGCCCGCTCGCGCCGTCCGCTACATGACCGGCGGCCACCGCCTAGGTCAGAATCTGGCCCGGACCCTGTCCGCCACTTCCTCCGGGCTCAGATCGATCACATGACGCCGCGCCAGGCAACTTGGCGCGGCTCTTGATCAGCCGTCTCCTCTAAGCCCAGCATCCGGCGCACCCTCCCCTAAAGCCGCATGATGGGTCGGCTAACGCAGCGGCGTAAGAGGCGAACGACCCGATCATGCAGGCCGAACCTCCCACGATGAGTGCAGCGAAATCAGTGGCCTGGAGGCCGGTACCGTTGCCGGGTGCTCGAGGCGGGCTGGACGAAGGCCGTGGCTCTGGCAGCTGCGTTCGTCATCGCGGCGACCGCCACCGGCGGGATTCTTCGGAGCGGTCCTGCTGCTGCCTTCTTCGCCGCAGAAAGCCCAGATCTCAGCGTCCAGCTTCTTGATCGGTACCGAGGCGGCGTCCGTGCAATCAGGCGGCTCGAGCGCGTCAACTACATTGGCGGCTCGTAACGGAGCGCAACGGAACTTAGGCCGTCTTTAAGGCAGTTACACGCCGAATCCGCGTCCGTCCAGCAGGGCATGTCGATCGGCGGTCGAGGCGCGTCATGTGCGGACCGGATCAGATCTCCGCCGCCTCCTCCGGGGCAGACTTCCCGATTAGAGCTCGTCGGCTGGGTCGATCCCGCAGGTCCCACGCTCGATGCGAGGAAAGTCCGGGTACCGTCGAGGACTCCTGCCCGGGTCACGGCAGCGGCGCGAACCGTGCGGTGAAGTGCCGTAGCTGCCGGGGCTGGGACACGATGCGCATGCCGGGCAGCTCGGCTGCCCGGCTGGCCACCCGGATGACGGCTTCGGTCACGTAGTCGAGGTGGCTTTGGGTGTAGGTGCGGCGGGGGACGGCCAGACGGACCAGGTCCATGGCGGCCGGGACCTCGGTGCCATCTGGCCGCAGGCCGGACATGACGGTTCCGATCTCGCAGGCGCGCACTCCGCCTTCGGTGTACAGCGCGCAGGCCAGCGCCTGGCCCGGGTAGTGCAGCGGGTCCAGGTGCGGCAGCAGGGCGCGCGCGTCGATGAAGACCGCGTGGCCCCCGAACGGGACCACGACCGGCACTCCCGCGGACTCCAGCGCCTCACCGAGGTAGGCGATCGAGCGCACCCGGTAGCGCAGGTAGCCCTCGTCGGTGCACTCGCTCAGCCCCTGGGCGATCGCCTCCAGGTCCCGGCCGGCCAGCCCGCCGTAGGTGGGGAAGCCCTCAGTGAGGATCTCCAGGTTGCGGGACTGCGCGGCCAGGCTGTCGTCGTTGAGGGCCAGCCAGCCGCCGATGTTGGCCAGCGGGTCCTTTTTCGCCGACATCGTCATCCCGTCCGCCAGGGCCGCCATCTGCCGGACGATCCCGGCGACCGGGACATCGGCGTAGCCGGGCTCGCCGGTCTTGATGAACCACGCGTTCTCCGCGAACCGGCAGGCATCCAGGAACAGCGGCTTGCCGTACCGGTCGCAGACCTCGCGGACGGCCTTGATGTTGGCCAGGCTGACCGGCTGGCCGCCGCCGGAGTTGTTCGTCACCGGAGTCGGTGAGCAGGTCGATCAGCACGTCCTCGGCCCGCAGCTCGAACAGGTTGTTCCCCGCAGCGGCCAGGGCGGCCACCCGCTCGGCCCGGGTGGTCAGCCGCATCGGCTCGACCGAGTGGATCCGGAACGGCTCAATGATCGTCCGGTACGGCTCATCTGTCATCGACGGCCCTCCTCGAAACCGAACCCGCGGCAGCAAGTTCCCGCGACCCCGCGAACCCGCCCGACATGCACTGCCCCTCCCGGCGTTGTCATGGCGTCGGGGGCCGCGGTGAGCGTACGAGGTCGATGCCCTTGCCTGTAAGTCCGTCCAGTTCCCAGCCGTCGCCGCGAACGTGGATGGTCAGCTCCATGTCCCCGAGCCGCAGTTTGTCCAGGTGCAAGGGCAGGTAGCGGTCGGGGATCGCTGGCGCGCACCAGAGGCGGTGATCCGGCAGTTGGGGGTCGAGCCGCAGCAAGCCCCGCAGAAGTTCCAGGGGGGCGGCAGCGGCCCAGGCTTGCGGGGAGCATGACGTTGGGTAGGGCACTGGGGCGGGGAAATCGCTCCGGGAGTATCCGCAGTACAACTCGGGCAGGCGGTGGCCGAAATGGGTGGCTGCATCCAGGATCGCCGTGGCGACCTGCTGGGCGTGCTCCACGAATCCATAGCGCATGAGGCCGCTGGCGCAGATGGCGTTGTCGTGCGGCCACACGGACCCGTTGTGGTAGCTCATCGGGTTGTAGCAGGCCATCGAGGTGGCGAGGGTGCGGATGCCCCAGCCGCTGAACATCTCATCGGACAGCAGGTGCTGAGCGACCTGCGCCGCCTTGTCCTGATCGGCGATGCCGGTCCAGAGGCAATGCCCGATGTTAGAGGTCAGCGCGTCGATTGGCCGTTTGTCCCGGTCTAGTCCCGTGGCGAACCAGCCGTGCTCGGGTAGCCAGAACGCCTCGTTGAAGTCCTCCTTCAGCTGGCGGGCCTTGCCGGACCAGCGCTGGGCGCCGTCGGTGTCGCCTGCTTCCTGGGCCAAGCGCCCTCGCGCCAGGTAGGCGGCGTAGGTGTAGCCCTGGACTTCAGCGAGAGCGATCGGCGGCTGGGCGATCCGGCCGTCGGCGAAGTTGATCCCGTCCCATGAGTCCTTCCAGCCCTGGTTGGCCAGGCCGTGCTCGGTCTTGCGAGCGTATTCGACGAACCCGTCGCCGTCGGCGTCGCCGTAGCGTTCGACCCACTCCAGTGCGCGATCGGCGTGCGGAAGCAGCGCCCGCACCTGCACGTCATGGCGGCCCCACCGGCTCAGCTCACCGAGCAGCATGATAAACAACGAGGTGGCGTCGGCGGTTCCGTAGTAGACGCTGCCGCCGCCGAGCGCGAGTGACGCGGCCGGGCCGAAGCGCATCTCGTGCAGGATCCGCCCTGGCTCCTCCTCCGAGGCCGGGTGTTCGGCCCGGCCTTGATGGTCGGCCAGCGTCTGCAGCGTGCCGACAGCAAGGGAGGCGTCGAGCGGCAAGGCCATCCAGGAGGTCAGCAGCGAGTCGCGGCCGAACAGGGCCATGAACCAGGGCGCGCCAGCCGCCACGACTGCCCGCTCAGGGTGGCCGGGGTCGAAGATCCGGAGCACGCCGAGGTCCTTGATGCTCTCGCGCAGCACGGCGGCGAAGTCGCCATCCGCCGTCCGCAGCTGCGGGCTGCGGCGCCGCCAGTCCCTGAGGTTGCGGGCGGGCGTGGTGTGCTCGATCGGCTGGCCGCAAGGATGGCGCAGCGACAGTGCCCTGCCATCGACAGATGGGACGGTCTCGACGCAGGTACTCCATTCGCCCCGCGGCGGAACCGTCACCTGCCAGCGCAGCCCGCCGGTGACCGCCTCAGCCCCCTGGCCGGAACGCACGAACACCCCGTGCTCGTGTCCGCCGCCCCGCCAGACGATGTGCAGATGAGAGTCCCCGATGCGGGTGCGCACGTCGTGCCGCGGATGCACCCATCCCTCTTTCACCTCGAACAGGTCCGCGAAATCGGAGTCTACTGTGAGGACGACCGCGCAGGTGACGGGGTGCGGGGCGTCATTGCGCAACGACACGTCCTCCCGCATGCCTTCTCCTACATAACGCCGCCGCACGACGAGCAACGTGCTGTCGGCGAGGCCCGGGCGGGGCGGCACCCGGCTCAGGAATGTCGCGGCAAACGGCTCGCCGTGCTGCACGGTCAGCAAAGACGGCGCGGTGCCATCGAGCGTCAGTTCCCAGCGGGACACCACCCGAGTGTCACGCACGAACAGCCCTTGTGAGCCGCCGGGGACGATATCACCTCCGGGCCCGCTGATACAGAAGGCAGATCCTTCGATCAGCGTCACCGAACTCGCACCGAACCCGTCAGTGGGCGGAGGCCCGCTGAACGCCCACTGCCGGGTCACGCCGACGCCCTCCGGGCCAGCTGCTGCGGCCCGGCGCCCGGCGCGGGGTGCCTGGGGTCAGCCAGCGGATAGCGGCCGCTGAGCACCCGCCGGTAGAGACGGACGTGGTCACGGGCCATCCGGTCGATGGAGAACGACTGCTCGGCTGCCGCACGGCACCGACGGCGCTCAAGGCCGGGAACCTGCCCGATCGCGGCTGTCATGGCGTCCTCGTCGGCGCAGAGGTAACCGGTCAGGCCGTGTTCGACGATCTCCGGCGCCGCGCCGTTCGGGAACGCCAGCACAGGCGTTCCCGTCGCTAGCGCCTCGGCCATCACCAAGCCGAACGGCTCAGACCAGCTGATCGGGTTCAGCAGGGCGGTGGCCCCGCGGAACAACTCCACCCGCCCGGCCAGTGTCCGCTCCCGGGACACCTCGGCATCAGGCCCAAGCAACGGCCGCACACACCGCCGGTAGTAGGCGCGTTCCGCGGCCTCACCCATCCTGGTCACGATCACCAGCCGTTTCCCTGCACGCCTGGCGATCCGCACGGCGCGGTCCACCCCCTTGTCCGGCGACATCCGCCCCATGAACAGAAGGTATCCGCCTTCACCAGGCCCAAACCGGTACACGTCCAGGTCAACGCCATGGTAAATGACCGCCGCGATCGGGATGCCGCCTGACGTGCCGGCCTGCGCGTGCGAGATCGCCACGATCGCTGCCGTGCCGGCAATCTCGCGGAAGATGCGGCGAGCCTCGAAATCGAACGGCCCGTGATTGGTCACCACGACCGGCGGGTGACCGAGCCCGCGGCGGCTGGCCAGCAACGGGCCGAGCAGGGTGTGGTCGTGAATGACATCCACGCCGGAGAGCGCCTCGTACGCGGCCAGGACGTGGGCCGCCTCTTTCACGCCAGCGCCCATCGGTTCCGCCGCGCTCTGGTAGAGGTACTGACGCGGCACCGGGCAGGTGGACTCCCCGACCGTGAAAAGCGCGACCTGGTGGCCCAGTGCCTGCAAGCCACGGGCGAGGTTGTCCACGACGCCCTCAGTGCCGCCGTAGGAGGGCGGCGGGACCGGCAGCCACGGTGGCGCGATCAGGCCAACACGCATCTCCTGTCACCTCCTGTCAATCGCCGGCTGCCGGTGGAGCTCTCCCGGCAGTGCGCGCGAGGCATTCCTGCCGGTACGGGCAGTCGGTGCACCCGTGGGGGTCGACCCGCGAGATCCGGCCCAGCTCGACGCGCCAGCACCGCCCGCACGCGGTGCAGAGAAAGCTCGTCCGCCCGCCGTCGGCCGCGGCGACAAGGCTTGCCGCACCGCACGCCCGGCAGCCGTCCGGGGCCGCAAGCTCGGCGTTCAGGTCCAAGCCCGCACTGTAAAAGACCACGATTACAGCTCAGCTCACCAGCGTGCGGCGGCGCCAGAGGCCACGGCCTCACTCCCGATGGACAAAGGTCCCCTAATTACTGCGTACCGGCAAGAGCAGCACTGGCACGCCGGCGTGCAGGACCGAGCGCCGGACCGTGCGCGACCGTTCAGCGTCGAGGTGCTGCGACCAGCCCAGGGCGATGAGGTCGGCTTCCTCGGCGCCCGCCACATCCACCACGTGCTCGCCGGGTGAGCCGCTTCGCAGCTCGAGCCGGGCGCCGGCCGTGGCAGCGTTGCGGGCCAGGAATTCCTCCGTCCAGGCCTGGTGAGCATGCGCAGCCTGATCCCAGAACCTGGGCGCCGTGGCGGCATCGAAGACGTGCAGCACGACCAGATCCACGCCGGCGCGCGCGAGCAGGCCCATGGTGTCAGCGACCGCGACCGCCGACTCGGGTGTCCCGTTCAACGGCAGCAGCACTCTGCTGATCGCTGGCCGTCGCACCTTCGCGCCCGGCGGCACCAGTACCACCGGCTTCCTGGCCCGCTGCACGACACGCCAGCAGGCAGCACGCGGCGATGAATGCGCCGCGAGCACAGCCAGGACAGCAGCAGGCTCATCCAGTGCCCGCAGCATGAGCGCTGCCGCTTGTTCCTGGCTGATGCCCTCGGGCATGTCCAGGCGGCGCGTATCCGCCTGCACGATGACGCTGACCAGCTCCGCGACAGCCGTCACGAGCGAGTCTTGGCCCGCCTCCACTGCCGCCAGCACCTCAGGCATCGTTCATCTCCCCGGACTCGGGCAGCCTGCCTAACGTTACCCGCCCGGACACCAGCCGCGGCTGCGGCCGGCCCGCTGCACCAGGATCGGGCCGTCGGCACCGACCTTGACAGCCTCCGGCGTGATGGTCACGCAGACCCGCCGCCCGAGGCACCGGAAACGTACCTGCAGGCACTGCCAGGACGTGGGCAGCCGGGGATCGACGCGCAGCAGGCCCCCGCTCACCGACACGCCAGCGAAGCCGGTGAGGACCGCCTGCCAGATCCCCCCGAACGTCGCCATGTGCAACCCGGCCGCGGTCATCCCGGTCAGGTCGCCGAGATCCAGGTCAAGCGCCATCCGCAGCATCGCCAGAGCCTCGTCAGCGCGGCCAGCGCGGGCCAGCAGGCACGCAGTGATCGCCGGGGACAGGGACGATCCGTGCGCGGTCCGCGGACCGTAGAAATCCAGGTTCGGCCGCAGCGAGCCCGGCGCCACCTCCCCCGGAACCAGGTGGTGGAGCATGAGCACGTCCGGCTGCTTGATCACCTGCGACGCGGCGATGCGCTCCCGGCCGAGCAAGACATCCGCGGCGACCGGGACAGGGGCGACCTGCTCCATCAGCAACGGCTCAAGATTGTAGTAGCCGGCGAATTGCTCATAGCGCTTGGTCACCGGGTCATAACCGTCCACGATCGACTCAGCGACCTGCCGCCATCCCCGGCTCTCGCTTCCGGCCTCGCCCGCACGCTCCGCCGCGCCTGCCGCTGCCCGGAGATTCCAGCGAGCCATCACGTTGGTGAAAGCGTTGTCACTGACCGACTCGTGGTACTCGTCCGGCCCGATCACGCCGTCTATGTGCGCGGCGCCGCCGGGGTCACGCCGGCACCGGGACGCCCAGTACCTGGCCGTCTCAGCCAGAAGCGAGCGCCCGGGCCGCGCCGGATGCACCGGGCGCCCGGTCCACTCTGCGCAGCGCACCGCAGCCCATGCGACGTCGGCGGTCACGTGCTCCTCCTGCTGCCCGGTGAGGATCGGCACCAGGTCGCCGCCAACGTGGCCGGACAGCGGCGTGACGTCCTCGCCAGTGGCCGCGGACTCCCAGGGAAAGCGGGCACCATCCCGGCCAGCGGCGCGTGCCCGCGCCTTCGCCGCGGCGAGACGGCGCAGCCTGTAGCGGACCATCGCCTGCGCCGCTGGCGGATCGATGCTCACCAGCGCGGGCAGCACGAACACATCCGCGTCCCAGAACACATGGCCCGCGTACCCGGTACCGGACAGGCCGCGCGCGCCGACAGCGAGTTCATCATGCCGGCCGGTGTTGCACCACAGCTGGAACAGCGCATAACGGATCGCCAGCTGGGCGGCTGGATCATCCGGGATACGCACATCGACCGCTTCCCACCGCTGCGCCCAGGCCGTCCGGTGTTTGGCGAGCACCCGCTCAAACCCAAGCCTCCCCGCGGCGCTGGCCATGTCCTGCGCCCTCGACAGCGCCGGCGGACGGCGCGGATCCGCCACGTACGCGGCGACCCGCTCAACCGTGCGCGTATCGCCGTCACGGCCAAGGCGCTGCCGTGCCACCGCCGCGATGCCCGGGCCGCCGTCACCGCCAACCCGCGCCCAGTGCCAGTCCTGCATCCGCCCCTGCGTCATCCGCGCGTCGGGCGGCGGCTGGAACGGCGAGCCACCCCGCAGCCGGCCGACCGAAGCTTCGGCGCGCAGCGCGACCACGCCCGGCAATGTAAGGCTGGCGAACCGCAGCGAGCGCATCGGAGGCCCGTTTCCGGATTCCTCCTCCCGGAACAAGACACCGGTGCGCAGATCCAGCATCCGGATGTCCCCGCCCGGGGCCGGGTCGATGTCCAGCCCGGTCCAACGCGGGCCCGGAAGCAGATGCTGACCGGGCCCGGATCCCCGGTATGCGCCTGCAGCCAGGGTCAGGGGTACGGACTGACCCGTTGGCTCCTCCACCGAGCCGCGGGTCGCGAACCCCGCAGCGCCCAACGTGAAGAGACTCTCCTCCGCGCGGGGTGACAGCCGATCTGCTCCCGTCACCCGCACAATCCACGCTGAGTCCTCATCCACCGAGGGGACCCGACGCTTCCGGCACCGCCGCAGCTGCTCGTCAAGCAGGCAGAGGACCGCGTGCGGTCCCCCGCCCACAGGGGAAATATCAGCGAAGGCCCCGGCCGGGTGGTCACCTCCCGATACCGCGGCCGCCTGCCGAACGCGCAGCAATGAGCCGCTGCCATCGGCAGCATCCGGCGGACCGGGCTTGCCGCCGACCGCGAGTACCAGCCCAGGACCGATCCCCGCGCGTGCTAGCACGGCGAGGATGTCCCGCATCGAGTCCGGCGTGTCGGTGAGCCCGATCTCCACGTAGTTCGCGTCGCTGGTCACCCGCGCGTCGCTCAGACCGCACTGCGCAGCCAGCTGGGCCCCGAGCCGCACCACATCGCGGATATCGGTGAACCCGCACGGGCGCAGACGGCCGGCCACCACGGCACGCAGCCCGCCGATCCGAGCCTCCGCTGGGCAGTCCCATGCCGGTTCCGGGACCAAGTCGATCTTGCGGCGGTCCCGCTGACCCGCGACGACACGGACATCGAGCCCACGGCTGGCCAGCGTGCCAGCCAGGACCTGGCTGGCACGGTCCAGCGCGGCGATCTCTGCCTCGCTGGCGACCCGGCGGCGAAGCAGATGCGGTCCATCTGCCTTAACCTCGAACAGCTCCGACCCCCGGTTCACGCCCAGAAGAAGCCGGCCCGGCCCGGATGGGCGGGCCCGCAGGTGGCCATCGACGTCGGCGCAACCAGTCCCGCCCACCACCGCAATGTGCACGCCATCAGCACACAACGCCTCGACCCGGCGTCGCACCGCTCTCAGGGACGCCCGGTGGTCTGGCACCACAGCAACGCCCCAGTCCAGAACCACGGCCGCGAATGTACGATCGATCACCGCTTCCTGCCAGCCGCGCCTGTCCGCCCGGCGGCCCGAGCGGCGGAAACCCAGCACATGATCCGCCAGTATCGCTCACCAGGCAGCTCACCTGCCAGAGTCCAAGGTCCTCCGTCGTTGCACCTCATGCGCCATGAGCGCTTCAACTGGTGAAACCACGCCAATCGCGTCGGGCTCGCCGGGTCCGGCCGGGCCCCGGCCGCCGGTCGCGTTGATCTCGTCCGGCGATGCCGTCGGTGCCTGGGTCTGCTGTCAGCCTTCGGCCGGGCCTAGGCGGCGTCGTGCGGCGCCGGGGGTAGCTGGCGCAGGAACGGGTCGGCTAGGCGGGGGCTGGTCACGCGGATGCGCGCGTCCACTGCGATGACACCATCCGGGCGGGCGATCACCGGGTTGAGGTCAAGCTCGGCGACCTGCGGCAGGTCGTCGGCGAGCCGTGACACCCGGAGCAGGGTGTCGCGCAGCGCTTCGATGTCCGCCGCGGGCTGGCCGCCGTGCCCGAGCAGCACCGGCGCGGCGCGGATCGAGTGGATCAGGTCGTCGGCGTCGGCGCCGGTCAGCGGGGCCAGGCGGGCCACGCGGTCACCGAGCACTTCGGTGGCGACCCCGCCGAGCCCGAACACCACGACCGGGCCGAACACCGGTTCCTGCACGATGCCGACGATGGTCTCGATGCCGCCGGTGATCATCGGCTCGACGAGCACTCCGGACATCCGCCCGGCGAACTTGGCCGCCAGACGGCGCATCGCCTCGCGCACCTCGTCGGCCTCGTGCAGGTCCAGCTCGACCGCGCCCGCGGCGGTCTTGTGCAGCAGGCCGCGCACATCAGCCTTGATCACGACGTGACCGCCCAGGCCGGCCGCCGCGTCGATTGCGGCGTCGGCGTCATCGGCACGGCGGAACTCCACCATCGGGATGCCGTAGCAGCGCAGCAGGTCGTCGGCCTCGCCGGCGGACAGCCAGCCGCCGCCCGGCATCCGCGCGAGGAACGAAGCGACGATCGTGCGTGCGTCCGCCGCCCGCAGGTCCCCGAGCTCCGGCACCGTGCCGGCCGGCCGGGATCGCCGCGAGCCGTAGCGGGCCGCCCGGGCCAGCGCATGGGCGGCCGCTTCGGGGTAGGCGTAGGCAGGCACGGCCGGGCCGACGCCGCCGCCGTGCAGGAGCCGGACGGCCTCGGGCTGGTCCAGCACGACCGCCGCGACCGGGACCGGCAGCCGCCCGGCGGTGAGTACCGGGATCAGGTCAACAGGAGCGTGCCGGACCACCACAGCGATCAGCGCATCCACGCCGTCTTCGGCGGCGGCGATATGCAGCGCCTCGCGGAATGCCTCCGCGGTGACGGCTGAGGTGGTATCTACCGGGCCGCCGAGGGCCGAGCCGACGGGCAGCACCTCCCGCAGGCGGCTGCGGATCTTCGGACCCGTTGTGGCAACCGTCAGGCCAGCTTCCGCGCATGCGTCGGCAGCCAGCACGCCCGCGCCGCCACCGTTGGACACGATGGAGACAACGCTGCCCGCCGGGACCGGCTGGGACGCGACCAGCACGGAGGCGTCGAGCAGTTCACCGAAGCTGGCGGTGGCGATAATGCCCGCCTGGTCGAACAGCGCCTCCCGGGTGATCAGCGGCGCGCCTGCCGCCGCGGTGTGCGAGGCGGCGGCACGCTGGCCCGGGGCCGACCGCCCGGCATGGACGGTGAGGATGGGGATCTTGGCGCTCACCCGCCGCGCGGTCCGGGCGAACCTGCGCGGGTTGCCGAACGATTCCAGGTAGAGCACCGCCAGCTCGGTGGTGTTATCGGCCTCCCACCACAGCAGCATGTCGGTGCCAGAGACATCCAGCATGTCACCGACCGAGGCGAACGAGGAGGTCCCGATGCCCAGCCGGGCGAACTGCTCTACCAGCGCAGCGCCGACCCCTCCGGACTGGACGACCAGGCCGGTCTTGCCCGGGGAAGGGTGGTGCACGGCGAATGTGGCCTCCAGCCCCGTGCCCGGCACCGCGACACCGAAGGAGTTCGGGCCTACCAAGCGCATGCCCCCCCGCCGGCTCGCCTCCAGCAGGCCGGATGCCTGCGCCGGCGTGAGGCCCGAGGTAACCACCACCAGCGATCTGGCTCCGCGCATCCCGCACTCCTGCGCCACCTCCACCACCCGCGCAGCTGGCACCGTCACCACCGCCAGGTCGGGGGCCTCGGGCAGCGCGGCGACCGACGGGACGCACGGGATGCCCTCGATGTCGCCGCCGTGCGGGTTGACCGCGTACAAGGCGCCGGCGAAGCCGGCGTCGCGGATGTTTAGCAGGATCGTCCGGCCGATCGATCCGGGGCGGTGGCTCGTGCCGACCACCGCGGCCGACCGGGGATTCAGCAGGGGTTCCAGGCTGGCCACATCCGCGTGCTTCTCCCGGCCGGCCACCGCGTCCAGGTACGTGCTGGCCTCGCCGAGGGCCGCGTTAGGCGGGACCGGCAGGGACACGTCGACTACGCCATTGCCGGACCTGCGCCGCACCGCCAGCCCCGCGTCGCCAAGCACCTGCAGCACGGCGCTGTTGCCCGGCAGCACCTCAGCGACGAAGACCTTCACGCCGCGGGCACGGGCCAGCGAGACCAGGTGCTCAAGCAGCAACGTGGCGATACCACGCCTGTGCATGCCGTCGGCGACCGCCAGGGCGACCTCCGCGGCAGCCGCGTCGGCAGTGAGCTCGTAGCTGGCGACCCCGACCAGCTCATCGCCCAGCAGGCCAAGCAGCGCCACCAGGCCCGCGCCGGCCTCCAGGCACACCCGGCGGGCCTCGTGCTCTGCGGCCGCCGGGCTCGCGCTGAAGAAACGGAAGTACAGGTTGTCCGGCGACATGGCCTCATGCAGCTGCCTGACAGGCCCGTAATCCCCCGGACCCGCCGGCCGGATGGTCATGGTGGTGCCGTCAGCCAGCAGCGCATAGGACCGCCCGCCCTCCGCGAGCGCGCTCAACCGATCACCCCAGTTCCCCCAGTGCCTCCCGATGCCAGACGGGTCGGCCGGGTCAACGGGCGCGCTCCCGGCATACAGGCCCCTGGCCCGCGTGCGCCCAGAACCGCGGCACGCGGCGTGCAGGCAGACGTTCACGGCTGCACCCGCCGGGCCGGCAAGGTCACGGATCCATCATCCCCCGTTGCCGGGTCCCGCGCACCGTCCGCGGCCGGTGTTCCATTGTGAGCCTTCACACGTTGCCCTGGAACGCCAGCGCGCAGAGCTGTTCGCGCGGCTGGCCGGGATCGGCGACTTCCGTCCCGGCAGCGTCAACGAGACCTGGCGGCGCTGCGGCAAGCCGAACTGCGCGTGCGCGCAGCCGGGTCATCCCGGGCACGGGCCGCGGTACCTGTGGACCCGCTCGGCGGGCGGCCGGACGCGCACCCGGCAGCTGGCCGCCGCCGAGCTGGACAAGGTGCGCCGCGAGATAGCGAGCTACCGGCAGTTCGTGGCGGTGACCGAGCAGCTCGTGCAGGTGAACGAGGCGATCTGCGAGGCCAGGCGGCTCCGCCGGCCGCGGGCGGCGACGGCGATGACGGTGCCCCTCCTGCGGGAGGGGAAAAAGGGGGCTCTGGGAGGCGCTCGCGGCGGAGGCGTCGGCCGAGGTAGGCCGACTGGCGGCCGAGGCCCCCCGGTCGCTGGGCTGCGACGGCGGGCTGGAGGCGGCCGAGGCCGTGATCCGGGCCGGGATGCTGAAGCTGGGCGGCGGCGTGCTGGGGAAGCTGCTGGCCGCCGACCCTGGCTACCGCGGCCCGCGGGTTGAGTGCGGCCAAGGCCACGAGGCGGAGTTCGTCTCCTACCGGGACAAGGTCATCGACACGGTGCTCGGCCCGGTCACCTTCACCCGCGCCTGGTACCACTGCGCGGCCTGCGGGCACGGCCTGGCCCCCAGGGACGCCGGGCTCGGCGTGGCAGGAACATCCATGTCCCCGGGGCTGGCCGCGATGAACGACAAGGTGGCCGCGGCCGGGCCGTTCGCGAAAGCGGCGGGACTGCTGGAGGATCTGGCCGGGGTGCACCTGACCGCCAAGCGGGTCGAAAGGTCCGCCGAGGCCAGCGGGGCAGCGAAGGCTGCCGCAGACCGGAGCCGGGCCAGGGCGATCACCGCCCGCAGGCTCGTCCTGCTGCCCCCCGTCGCCGCTGCCGGACAAGCTGTATGCCGCGATCGACGGCACCGGCGTCCCGGTCATCGCGAAGGAAGCCGCCGGCCGGGCCGGGAAAGGCGAGGACGGGCGCGCCCGCACCCGCGAGGTCAAGCTCGCTGTGTTCTTCACCCATTATCTGGACCGGGTAGTTATCCGGTCCAGATAATGGGTGTCTGGGGTATTCACTTAACCGGAGTGGGATCGGTAGCTGCAGCTGGAGCTCGCTGGTCCTCCAGGGCCGGTTCGCCGCTGGACGGTCCAGGCTTGGCGGATGGCCCCAGCCCCGTGCTGCGGGAACTGGGTGCGGCTGTTTGCTGGCCAGGAGGTCGCGGAAGCGAACCGGATCATGCCCGGCGGCCAGCTCCAGCACCCGGTAGAAGACCAGGCCGCGGCTTCGCGAGCGGCGCCGATTGAACCGGAAGGCGAACTCATTGAGGTAGGTGGGCAGGTGGGCCTCGTCCACCGAGCCCTGGTGGGTGCCCAGCAGCCACCGCTTGGCCAGGGAAGCGACGCGGTGCACTGCGGGCAGCAGCTCGCCGGGGTCCTCGCCGCGGGCGCGGGCGGCCCGCTGGCTGCGGCGCTCGCGGGTGTAGCCGAGGCCGTCCAGCCCGCTGTAGCCCTGCCAGCCGTCGGTGATCACGGTGCTGCCCGGCTCGACCGCACCGGTGACGAACGGGTTCAGCGACTCGGCCGAGGCGTCGTCCAGCACCGCCATCCGGCACCGGCCGATCCCTTTCGGGGTGCCGACTTCGACTGCGATGCCGGTGAGCACCTTCTTGCCGCGCGCCCGGCCGCCGCGCAGGCCCGGCTCCTGCCCGCCGATGAACGTCTCGTCCACCTCCACCGTGCCGGCCAGCCGGTCCCGGCCCGGCCGCACCAGCACCGACCGCAGCCGGTGCAGCATCGCCCACGCGGTCGGGTAGGAGCCGATCTCCAGCGACCGGTGCAGGCTCTGCGCCGAGATCCCGTCCTTCTGCGTGGCGAACAGCCAGCAGGCGTGGAACCACACCGTCAGCGGCGTCCGCGTCCGGTCGAAGATCGTGCCCGCCGTCACCGAGGTCCGCCGCTTGCAGCCCGCGCACTCATACCGGCCATCGCCCAGCCGCCAGCCCCCCGCGTGCCCGCACGACGGGCAGGCGAAACCGCCGGGCCAGCGCAGCCAGTCCAGGTAATCCAGGCAGTCGGCGTCCGTGCCGAACCATGCCTGGAACTCGCCCGTAGACCGCGGGTAGTGCCTACCCGCGCGAGGATGCTCCACGCTCGCAGGCTACTCCGGTTAACTGAATACCCCAGATGGGTGTAATGAGGAATTCCTCATTACACCCAGGACAAGCTCGATGACGACGGCTACCCGGTCCGGGACCGCGACTCCTCCAGCTACATCGCCACCTCGAGCCCGCCAGCGTCTTCGCCGGCCTCGTGAAAGCAGAGGGCATCTGCCGCGGCGCGGACCATGTCCGCCAGATGACGATCATCGGCGACGGCGCGCCCTGGATCTGGAACATCGCCGGCGGCAAGTTCCCGAAGCCACCCAGATCGTCGACCTCTACCACGCCCGCCAGCACCTCTGCGACCTCGTCCGCCTCCTGGACTTCATGCTCGGCGACCGGAAAGACGAATGGCTCGCCGCCCGGATGGAAGACCTCGACTACGGCCACATCGACGGCATCTGCCAGGCCGCCCGCGTCTTCCCCCTCGAAGGCATCAAGAAAGACGAGCCCGGCACCGCCCTGGGCTACTTCGAGAACAACGCGCCCCGCATGCGCTACCACTGGTTCCGCCAGTGCGGCCTGTTCACCGGCTCCGGCGTCGTCGAGGCCAGGCTGCAAGTCGGTCATCGGCCAGCGCCTCAAGCAGTCCGGCATGCACTGGACCACCGCCGGCGCCGACGCCATCATCGCCCTGCGCTGCCGCGAGGCCAGCAGCACCTGGGAAGCCATCTGCAACATGCCCCGCACTCAGACGCGAACCGCCTGACGCGCCCCAACCGCCAAGATGATCTTGGTTACCTACAAAAATGACGCACACCCGCGGCGTTTCCTCCCCGGCCTGAAAGCCGGGGTCTCCACGCCGCAATCCTGATGAGTACTTCCATGGCGACAACGGAGTCGGCATCGGCGCGAGTCACCAGACCGGCTGGACCGGTACCGTGGGGCTGCTGCCGCTGCTCTTCCGCAGGATCAGCGCCGAGGGACTGCGTACTCGTGGCCGCGGCGCCATCAAGAGCGCGTCGGCGCTTCGGCGGACGGGGGTGATGCGATGACTGGGTGGCCGGATCAGCCGGTGATCTACGAGATCAACACCGCGGTCTGGCTGAACGGGCTAGCCCGGGCGGGCGGGCGGCGGGTCACCCTGGCCGACGTGGCGGACGCCGACTGGGATGCGGTCACCCCGCCCGGCATCGACGCCGTTCTGGCTGATGGGCGTGTGGGAACGAAGCCCGGCCGGGCTGGCCCTGGCGAACGCCAATCCCGAGCTGCAGGCGTCGTTCCTGGATGCGCTGCCGGACCTTCACCGCGCGGATGTCATCGGATCGCCGTACTGCGTACGCCGCTACGTGGCCGACGCGGCCTTCGTCGGCCCTGTCGGGCTTACCGTGGCGCGTGCCGCCCTGGCTGAGCGCGGCGCGCGGCTGATCCTGGACTACGTGCCCAACCACGTGGCCCCGGATCACCCATGGGTAAGCAGTCGCCCGGAACTGTTCGTGCGTGGCGATGAGCACGACATCAAGGCCGATCCAGCGGGCTGGATGGCAGCCGCCGGGCAGGTGCTGGCCCGTGGCCGCGACCCGTACTTTCCGCCTTGGCCCGATGTCGTGCAGCTCGACGCGTTCTCCCCGGCCCTGCGCACCGCGACGGCCGGCACGCTCGCGGATATCGCCGGACAGTGCGACGGGATCCACTGCGACATGGCCATGCTAATGATCAACCGCATCTTCGACAGGACCTGGGGCAGCCGGGCCGGGCCGAGGCCCAGGAGTTCTGGCCGACCGTACTAGCCGAGCTGCGCGCCCGGCACCCGGACACCGTGATGATCGCCGAAGCCTACTGGGATAAGGAGTGGGAGCTTCAGCAGCATGGCTTCAACTTCTGCTACGACAAGCGGCTCTATGACCGGATCATCGGCCAGGATGCGTCCGCCGCCCGCGACCACCTGCGCGCCGACCTGAGCTACCAGTCCCGGCTGGTGCGCTTCCTGGAGAACCATCACGAGCCCCGCATCGCCAGCCGCCTACCGGGGGATGCCGAGCGGGCCGCGGCGGTGGCCGTCGCCACTTTGCCCGGCGCAACCTTGTGGCACGAAGGACAGTTCGAGGGCCGCCGCGTGCGGCCACCGCTCTTCCTCTCGCGCCGCCCGGAGGAACCGCCGGACCTTGACCTCGCCGACTGGTACCGCCGCCTGCTGGCCACCGTCGCCGGCCACCATGTGCGGGCAGGCGCGTGGCGGCTGCTGGAGGCCAGCGGCTGGCCAGGCAACCAGTCCTGCGCCAACCTGGCCGCCTGGTCCTGGGCGGGGGAACACGGCGGGAACCGGTACCTGGTGGTGGTCAACCTATCCGGCCAGCCGGCCCAGGCGCGGGTCCCGCTGGACTGGCCGGACCTGCCCGGCCGCAGCTGGCAGCTCACCGACATCCTCGGGCCGAGCGTGTTCGAGCGGGACGGCGGCCAGCTGGCCAGCCCCGGGTTGTTCGTTGACCTGGGACCGTGGCAGTTCCACCTGCTCGCCCTGCAGTGATTGACCATGGCCGGGGTTGTGGTGTCTTTGTTCAGATGGTTGCCTGGCCTGCAAGCAGTTAGGTCCTGCCGGCGTGAGTGGCTCCCAAGGGAAATTGTCGCGGGAGTTTGTGCTCACGACGCTGCTGGTCCCGCAGGGCATGACGAAAATCACGATGCATTTTCCATATCAGCGATGAGGTCCTGCATCGCCTGCATCGTGCCTTAGGGCACCGATCGCCCAGTTCCGCACGAGGGCACAGGCTCATAGTCCTCCCCTGCCGGGCATTTAGCCTCTGGCGGCGGCCGTGGTCAGGCGAGATGCTCGCTAGGTAGCCAGGTCAGCGGAAGTGATGATGATGAGCAGGCAGGACCGGGATGACAGGCGCATCGTAGTCGGCGTGGACGGATCCCCGTCCTCGATGGCAGCGCTGCGCTGGGCCATTCTTCAGGCCGAACTAACCGGGTGCGCAGTGGAAGCGGTGACCGCGTGGCGGTGGCCGTCCAGATACGGCTTTTCGCCAGTCACGGACCGAGCGACAGACTTCGAGGGCGATGCGCGCAAGACCCTTGCCGATGCGCTGAACGAGGTAAGCAGCGTGAAACCCGATGTGGTCATCTGCTCATCTGTCGTGGAGGGGCATCCCGCCGAGGTGCTGGTGCGGGCCGCCCGCGGGGCGGACATGCTGGTGGTGGGCAGCCGGGGATATGGCGGATTCACCGGGGCGCTGCTCGGCTCGGTCAGCCAGTACTGCGTGCATCATGCCCTCTGTCCTGTCCTGGTCATCCGAGGGACCGGCTGGGGCGGGCAATGACCAGCACCGTCGTCAATTCCAAGACATGCGCGGCGCCCACCCCGGATACATCACCACCGGCCAGTACGAGGCCAACCTCGCCACGCTGGCCGCCAACGCCGCCGCACGCGGGCCCGACCGCGCCGCCGGGCCCGCCCGCGAAGGACCCGCGCTGCTGCAGGGCATCATCATCTGCGGCCGCTGCGGCAACCGGATGACCATCCGCTACCACACCCGCGGCGGTCAGCAGACGCCCACCTACGTATGCCAGCGCGACGGCGGCCTGACCAGCGGCGAAGGCCGCCCATTCCACCGGCTCATCATCCGCAACATCCGCGACCACTACCAGCTGCGCAGCCGCGAACAGCGACTCCACGACGCCGGCAATCTCACCCTGACCGAGATCGCCAGCCGCCTCAGCGTCTCCACCGGAACCATCAAGACCTGGCACCACGCCGGACTCCTCACCGGGCACCCCTACAACGACAAAGGCCAGTGCCTCTACCCGCGCCCGGCCCCAACCCCCCAGCCCGCGCACAAGGACGCAAACTCAGCCGACGACGCCCCGCCGCTCCCGCTGACGACGCGTAACCCGGCAATGAAATGTCAGACCCCACCGCTACCGTCTCCACCAGGACAACATCAGAACACCACGCATCGATCCGGAAAGGTGCAGTATTCAACCCGAGGTTTCATCCGAGGCCTCCGCACGTTTCACAGCACGGTCCGGATCCCTGCGTCGGCGAGGACGACGTTCGAACGCGGCAGTGAAGTCCGTTCCCCGGCCGCGGATCACGAACTTGACGCGCTTCCTCTGCCGCCGGACACCGCAGACCTCCTGATGCCGCCCGTCGGGGATCAAACCGTGAAACGTCTTGCAACGGAAACGCGAGCATGCGCTGGTATCCATGAATGAGCTGCGGTTCCGTGCCCGCCCGGGACCGGCCTGGTCAGCGCGTGTGGCGCAGCCACCACAGGCCGACGAACGGCAGCACGAGGGGTACGAACCCGTAGCCGCTGCCAAACCCGGTCCACACCGTGGCGTCCGGGAACGCGTTCGAGGCGAGCTCGCTCGCCGCCCCGACCGTGATCACGCCGGCCAGTTCGATGCTGATCGCCACGGTGGCAACTCGCCGCGAGGCGGCGTCCCCCCGGGCTAGCGACACCGTGGCGACGATGTACACGACCGCCGCGAACGCGGACAGCAGGTACGCCAGCGGCGCCTCGTGGAACTTGGTGGCGATCTGCACCGCCGAGCGGGCGGTCGCCGCGAGGGCGAACAGTCCGTAGACGGCGACCAGCACCCGGCCGAACCCGCGGGCGGTCGACCGAGCCGGTGCCCCGCCGCTGGTCTCAGCCAACGGGGCCAGCCCAGACCTGCTGCACCCGGATCACCATGACAGGCATGATCAGGAACCCGACGGCAAGAACGGCCGTGCCCGCCCGGCCCCGCTCCCCCCACCCCCACCCGGCGGCGGCCGGCGGGATCGCCACGCACGCCAGCAGGTAGATCACGAACTCGGCCCGGGCGAACTCCCGGTGGCTGCCGATCATCTGCGCGATACCGCCGATGAGGAAGCCGGTAAGCAGCGCCTCGAGCACCGCGCCGCCCGCCAGCAGGGGGGCGCCGGGCGGCCGGTCGGCCAGGACGAGTCCGAAGGCCCAGGCCGCGAGCAGAAGCGCGACGGCCATGACCGCGATCGCATACGGACCTGTCACGACCGCCATTCTTGCACCAGTTCGATGATCTGCCTACCGAGAACGCGCCCGAATCGTTCGGTATGGAGCGTTTCTCGATTGACCTCAGCGGTCCGGCCGCAGGTGAATCGTGACGTGGCGTAACGGGCCCAAGGCGTCTGCCAGAGCTGGCGGATCGCGTCAGTGGTGAGCGCTGGCCTGTTATGCCGCGGCAAGAACGGCGGCGACGCTGCGGTCCACATCAGCCTGCGTTATCGCCCAGTTGCTGATGCTGATCCGCATGGCCCTGTGGGGTACCAGAAGTATGCCTGGCCTGTGAGCTGCAGCGATGCACCAGGGCCGGCCGTAGGTCATGATGATCAGCCGTGTCCCTCCGCCTGCTCTATCTGATCTTCATCCGGCTATGCGGCTGACTTGTCCTGCTAGGCCGCTCGCCCGCCTCCAACTACGCCGAGCTGCTGGTTCTGCGACACGAGGTCGCGGTGCTGCGCCGCGCCACTCCGCCGCCCAGGCTGGACTGGGCCGACCGCGCGGTCCTCGCCGCGCTGATCCGGCTCCTGCCGGGAAAGCTGCGAACCCACCGGCTGGTCACGCCCGGCACCGTGCTCCGGTGGCACCGCCGCCTGGTCACCAGGAAGTGGACCTATTCGAACCGGACGGGCCGGCCGGCCGCCAGTCCGCGCCGTGATCACCGCGCTCATCGAGCGGCTCGCCACCGAGAACCATGGCTGGGGGTACCAGCGGGGGGGAGTCGCGTGATCTCAGGGCCTCTGGCGGAAGAGGGCGGGCAGCGAGTTCGCCGCGCTGGCGGCGGTGGTCAGCGGATGCGCGGCGCGGGCGCGGCCTGCCCTTGGTCAGGGTGGGAGGAGGAGCCGGCGCCAGGTGTCGGCGAGCCAGTGCTGGTAGCGGTCGGGTGACCAGCCGCGCTCGGCGGTGAGCAGGACGTAGAGCTCGGAGCTGTTGGTCGCCCAGATGGTGTCGGCGGCCTCGTCGATGGACAGGCCGGCGCGCAGCCCGCCGGCGTGCGCGAGGTCGCGGGCCAGCTCGCGCATGTTGGCGGCTCGCCGCCCGCTGATTTCCCGCCACACCTGCGCCGCGTCGGGCTCGGTGGCGGAGGCGTCGCGCAGGGCGAGGAACAGCGGTGCCATCCGGGCCTGGGTGTCGCGCACGGCTCTGGCGTAGATGGCGAGCTTGGCCGCGGGGTCGGGCTCGGCCCGGATCGCCTGGACGTAGTCCCGTTCCTCGGCGGCGACGGGATGGTCGGTGCCGGACACCGCTTGCTCGATGAGTTCCCGCAGGATGAGCGGTTTGCGTCCAGCGAGCTGGTAGACCGTGTCGACATGGACGCCGGCGGTGGCGGCGATCTCGGCGATGGTGGTGGCCCGGTAGCCGCGCGAGACGATGAGCTGCCGGGCGGCCTCGATGATCCGCTGCCTGGTCTGCCCGGACTGGGCGCGGCGGCCGGTGTTGTCGTAGCGGGGGCGCTTGACTGGGTGGGCCATGTCCACCATACTACTTCTATCCGAAGCTAGTTCGGATTAATCTGGAGGTCATGATGATGTACGCGTTCACCCAGGATGTCCCGATCGACGCGGCCTTCTACCGGCGGATCACCGACGGCCTGGGCGGCGAGCCGCCCAAGGGGCTGATCGTGCACCTGGCGGTCGAGCGGCCCGAAGGCGGTCTTCGCTACTACGACGTGTGGGAGTCCGAGCAGGACTGCGAGCGCTTCACCGACGAGCGGCTGCACCCGGTCGTCCACCCGCTGCTGGCCGAGCTGTTCGGTCCGAACCTGCCACCCGAACCGGAGCGGATCGGGCTGCCGGTGATCCACGTGTGGGGCGCAGGGACCTGATCACGGCCGGCTGCCGCCCGTGGCGCCCTAAGCGGACAACCCCGGCATGTGACCGGCGTCAGGCAGCAACGCCTGACAGGTTCCGGCGCCGACGTCGCCGGCTTCGCGGACCTCGCGGTGACCGATCCGGCCATGCGTGCCCAGATGATCGACGCGGGCGGCCCAGAGAACCTCACCATGACCGAATTCGTCCGGATCTTCCAGCGCGAGACCGGCGCCAACGGCAAGGTGAGCCACATCCCCTGGGCGCTCATGCACCTCGGGTCCATGGTAATCAAGCCCATGAACCCTGCCCTGGCCCGGCAGATCCAGGCCGGCATCATCATGGACACCAGGCCGCAGGCATTCGACGCGTCCGCGACCCGCCGGCACTACCGGTCAATCCCGGTCACGAGCCTCACAGAAGTCGTGGGGAGAGACTTCACCTTCTAGCCGTCTGGCCACAGCGGATTGCGCTGCAAGGCTGGGCTGTCATCACCCTCATCAAACAGGATCGAGGGTAAGAACCAGGCCCCCAACTGGTCGCTGCCGTCCGGCAGCGGCGGTACACCCGCACACCATTCGCTGTCCGCACCGGAGCCGTGAGCGGGCATTACCCGGATGAGATCATCCAGGTAGCCCGGCTGACCGCACTGTTTCGTGATCTTGGCTGCATGGTCCCGAGATCTGGTTTACGGGCCGCTGTCTGGTAACTCGTGATGGCCCCGCTGCCCCACGCAGATCAGCCTGATCTACACGGTCGCCGGGCTAGCTGAACGGCAGCACGACATGCAGCCCGGTCCGGCAACCATCGCCAAGCGCACTCGCTGCGCCCATGCATGCCCCCGGGCCCGGCCCGGCGATGCGCGCACCGTATTCCGCCGACCGGCACGCTTCCGCGACGTCACGAGACCCGCCCATGGCCGCCTAGCCCGGCGACCCTGACCGGATGAGCGGCCGGGTACAGCCCGGCAGGTTCTTGTGGGAACTCCGCTGACCTGCAGAACCACCCGACTGCGAGACCATCCTCACCGGCACGGCCAGCAAACGGTGAAGACAAAGACCAGAATCCCGGCCGACGGACCAAGATCCCCACAAACCCCCACAACCGGAAGCCCGTCAAGCCCGCGGGAACACCGTCACTGCTTATGCATTCACGCAGGTCAGAGGCCATAAGACTGGCTCCCGCGATAGGACGCGAACCTATAACCTGCCGGTTGACAGAAGGTCTGTTCTAGATCCTGAGAGCACCGGTCCTGTGAAGTTCACCAGCCCCGTTGCGTGCTCAGGCCATGAGTCAGCATCGCGAGTCGGCGAAGCCGTCATGAGGCCGCGGCTAAGACGGGATTGAGCCATGCGACGCCGGGGAACCTGGCGAAATCCGTATCCGTGGAGACGACGGTGAGGCCGTGCTCCGCAGCGAGCGCCGCCAGGTGCGCATCCGGCACGAGGTTCCCGGCAGGGCGGCATTCCCGGACGATGCCGCCGAGCACCTGCTGATGCCGCGATCCCGGTACGGGGATCCAGGCCGCTGGCCGGGACAGCCAGTCCTCAATACGCTGCCACGCATCTGCCGCGGTCGCGGGCGGTGAGTACACGCGCGGGTTGGTGACAAGCCGGAAAAAGGCCAGCAGGCTGGGCCAGGGCAGACCGACCGACCTGGGCGCTCCGGCGGTCCGCTCATCGAGCCAGTCCCGTGCGGCCGCATGATGTTCGGAGCCCTCGTCAGCGGAGTAGACGAGGATATTGGCGTCGACCAGGTACATCAGCGGTAATCCTCGCCCTCGGCGATGGCCAGGACCTCGCCGACGTTATCGATGCTGCCCGCAAGACGCCTGCCCAGCGGCAGCGGGCGTGTCCGGCTCACCTCTGGCACGGCGTCGGCGCGTTCTTCGAGCCTGGCGAGGCCCACGCGGACAGCTTCGTTGAGCGCTTGCCTGAAGCTCTCACCATGCTGGGTCCGGTGCCTCTCCAGCCGGATAGCCAGGTCGTCATCGAGGGTGACCGTCGTCCTCATAGCATCTAAACATAATGATCATGATGCCTTGATGACAAGGTATCATCTGCGCCCTTCTCATAGGGCTGGAACGCCGCATCTCGAGCACGGCGAAGGTCTGGCCCGGGTTGCCGGCCGGGACAAGGTTGCCGTATCCGGTCGTGGTGACCGTGGTGAATGAGAAGAACAGATACTGCGAGAACGTACCGTGGCCCTGGGAGCCGAAGAACGCTGCGCTTGATCAACTCCCACTGAAAGGTAGAGGAACGCGAAGAACATCCCGATCATCAGGTAGGCGTCGATCACCCCGAGGACCGTCTCGCCGTCCACGACCCTTCGCCGGACCACCAGGTGGTGAAGGATCGCAAGCGGCGCAATCAGGTAAAGCAGGCAGCTGGCCCAGGAGACAATCCTGGCGCCGTGGACCTGATCATGGAGGAAGAGGTTGGCGACTGCCGCCAAGGCTGCCGCAGCCAGGGCGACGTAGGCGACTGCCCGGATCGGCCGGATCGGCTGGGACGCCCGCAGCGCCACCAGCAGCACGGCGATCTGCACGGCCAGCAGCGAGGAAGTCGCCCACGCTGACATCAGCCCGGCCGACAAAGCGTAGGTGACGAGGATGAGCACGAATACCAGGGCATAACGGTCCCGCACGGAGAAAGGCTGCATGAGCCGCTGGCGACGGCGCCCGGGCTCCCGCAGCTGTTCGTCGGATCGGCCCGGCATCATGCACCCCAGCGCAGCCAGCTGCTCGCACAACCCAACTTCCTTACCCGCGCACAGACACCCCGAACGCCGCCGAGACGATCTCGGTCACCAGCTGCCCGTCCTGCCGCACATAGTTGGCTCTGCCCGGCCGCCAGCGTCTGTGAGCGCTACTCGGAACCGACCTGGGCGATCTAGGGTAATAACAAGCGTGAAGCTGCGAGAGAGGACAGGAGCCGGTGAGTGTCGCCGACGACTACGGGTACGGACCGTACACGGTCGAGGATCTGCACACGCTTCGTGACGAGGGCAAGTCATTCGAGCTGGTCGACGGGTGGCTGATCGAATTGTCGCCGAGCACCCGGCACGACTTCATCGCTACGCGTCTGCGCCGGATCATCGAGCGCGCGGCTGAGGATGGACGGGCCGCTGTCTATGTGCAGGCGCCGATGGATATCTCCACCCCGGCGGGTGCCCGCAGGCCTGACCTGGGCGTCATCGGCGCCGAGGCTGCGGCCACCGCCCGGGAGCTGGGCCTGTCCCTCTATCACGGTGCCGACATGTTGCTCGCCGTCGAGGTAGTCTCCCGTGGCTCGGGCAGCGAGCGCGAGGACCGGGTGCGCAAGGTCAGTGAGTATGCGAATGCCGGCATCACCCAGTACTGGATCGTCGACTTCGACCCGCACCCGAAGGTCCAGATTCTGCGCCTAGGGGAGGACCGCTGCTACGGCGAACCGGTCACCCTGCGGGAGGGAGACATCCTCAAAGTGACGGAACCCTTCGCGATCTCCTTCGACCTGTCCGTGCTCGCCGACTTCTCCTGATGGCGGTCTCATCACCACGGGCGCTGGTCATCCCCACAATCCCGGGTTAGGCGCCGGATCTCGCACCGGCCATACGCCGGCGGGAGCGGGCCCGCGACTTAATGCCCCCGCCGGCGGCCACCAGCACCCAGGAAGAAGGTGCCGAGCAGTTCGGCGAACAGCCGCCGCCACTCCTGCCGCGGGTCGTTGAAGCCGGTGATGCGGTCGGCCAGGTTCTTCTCGTAGCGGGCGAGCGGACCAAGCGGGCTCGGCGCGGGTGCTGGCTGCGTTTCGGTCATGGCTGCCTCACATCGGGTCAGGTCGGGGAGCAACGTACCCGGACAGTTCACCGGTCAGGGCGGCGGTGCCCGGGATCTTACAGGTCGGGTTCGGCGGTGATCCGTCCTGCGGCGACGGCGTTGACGAGCGATTGGTGGTCGCGTTCGTTCTGGTCGGCGTAGGCGGCGGCGAACTGGGTGATGGCCTGGTCGAACACGTCCGAGCCGCCGAGGTGTTAGCTCGGCTAGCGGTCAGCTCCGGAGGCACACGCCGTGGGCGCGCTAGTGCGTTCGCCACGTCGGCCGAAGGAGCACTGGGATGCACGAACCGGGCCCGTTCGGGATCAAATCATCTTCCCCGGCTCGCTACGGGGGCCGGCGGGCCTGGGGCACCCCGGGTCGGGGCGGTGGTCATGGCCGGGTGACTCCGCCGCACGGGTTCGGACTGCGGTGGCAGGGCGACCCACGGCCGCCAGCGACATCTTCCTGGCTTGCAGCGCACCCGAGGCCGGGCTGGAGCAGGCAGCGCGGCTCCCATGTCCGCCAGCTGCGGGACCAGAAGCTCTCCATGCCATCGAGATCATGGTGCCGCGCGGCATGCAAATCTACGGGGAGCTGTGCGGGTAAACGCCAGCGGGCGCACGCCAATCCGCCGACCGGATAGTCGGCAACCGCGAGAGGCTGACCGGCCTTGGACCACCGACTGCCTGATTACGGCAGCGCGGGGTTCCCGCCGCGGCCGGTCAGCGCCTGCGCCGCTAGACGGCTTCCAGGTTCTGGCGGCTGCCGTAGGCGCACAGCCCGTACAGCGCAACCACGTCCACGGCGATGATGACCAGCGCCCAGAACGGGTAAGCCGGGATGAAGAACATCATGTCGATGGCGTTGAGCCCGACCACGGCCACCGCGAACCAGCGGGCCAGCTGGTTGCCCGCCAAGACCCCGGCCCCCGCGACCAGCATCAGGACCGAGATGATCAGCGTGACCCACCCCCAAGCGCGCAGGTCGCCGATCACGTAGTGCGCGTTGGCGACGAAGACGTGCGAGTTGGCGATCGCGGCGATGCCGTAGATCATGTTGAAGAAGCCCGCAACGAACAGCAGGATCGACGCGAAGAAGACCAGCCCGAGGCCGCGACCTTCAGCGTGCCGCCCGCCCGTGCTTCCGGCAGGCCTGTAGGTTGTCGATGTCATTTTGTGCCTCCTATGCAATCGCCGACGTCTTTTCGCCGGGACCCTCCGGCGCTTGTGCGTTACCCGTTCCGCGCCAGCCCACCCCGGCGCGGGCCGGGGGCCTGGATCGTCACGGTGTAAGGCTTGGCCGGCGAGGCCGGGCCCGGAGAGGCCGTCCGGTGCAGCAGGGACGGAACGGCAAAGACCCCGATGGCCACCACCGCGGCGGCACCGGCCGCCACGGCCACGCGCCGCCGGACCTTGATCGCCCTGCCCCGCCGGACCGCCCCGTCGATCAGGGCCGGCTGCGGGGTGATGGCCCCGAAGGCCGCCTCCAGCTGCTCGTGCAGGTCACGCTCGTCGTCGATCCTCACTGGAATCCCTCATCCACCAGTTCGGTCAGGTCCATCCAGTAGCGAAGCACGATCACCGCCCGCTGTCGCGGGCCCAGCCGCTGCAGCGCCGCGATCAGCACCGAACGCTCGTCGTAATGCCGCGTCGCATCGGTCCACGCCACATCGACGGTGCCGGACTCCGGCGGCGAGCCGGTCAGCCGTTCGGTCACCCGGTGCTTGCGGAACCGGCTCCGGTTCTGGTTGATCACAATCTGCCGCACGTACGCGTCGGGGTCGCCGGCCCGGCTGACCCTCGGCCAGGACGCGTAGGCCCGCGCGAACGCGGCCTGCGCCACGTCCTCCGCGTGGCCCTGGTCCCCGGTCAGCCCGTACGCGAGCCGGACCATGGTCGGCCACCGGGCATGCATGAACTCCCGGAACTCTCCGTCCAGCTTCGCGTTCACGACTCACCCCTCCAACCCGCCTGGCTCACCACCGAACGGAGCCGGAACGCCCGGACGGTCTACCTCCAGGACATGGCCCGGCGGCGTCGCCGGGTATGGCGAGGGCCTTACTTCTTGCCCTGCTCAATGTTGGAGACAAGGTCATGCAGCGGTTTTGTGCCTGCGCCCACGACAAGGCCGGTCACCAGCAGGTCGGCCCAGAATGGCGGTGCCCCAGAGCCGCTGGCGCTGACGGCCTCCATGAGCGTGATATTCAGCTGGGAGCACAGGAAGAAGGCAAGACCCGTCGCCGCACCCCACGTGACGACGGCCGTCAGCCGCCGGCACCTCTCAATCCCGAGCTGGCACTCCACCATGTCATCCGCCTGCGCGCTGGCCTTTGCGTCCTTGAACGTGGTCGTGTCCGGCCCGAGCTGGCGGCTGAACGGCTCAAGAGCGCGCTCGATGGCCAGCGCCAGAATGAACAGGCCAGCAAAGGCACCCCACTGGCTGCCGATGCGGTACGCGCTTGAGGTGTTTCCATGCAGCCACCAGGCCGCAAAGAAGAACGCCACCGCGATCCCGAGCGCAAGGACGGTGGACCGCAACTGCTCGCGTTTCCCCGGCATCGAGGGAAGCGGTGGTCTTAGCACGGCTTGCGATGCCGAGTTCGTGCCGCCATGATCCCCGGCGGGCGCCTCTACTACCGGTGTGCTGGTCCGAAGTGTAAGGAAGGACGCCGCCATGATCCCGAGCGCAAGGACGGTGTACCACAACTGTTTCCCCGGCTTCATGCCGCCACGATTCCCGGCGGGCGCCTCTACTGCCGGTGTGCCGGTCTGGCCGGCGGTTAGGACATCCATGATGACCCCCCTGTTCTCCTGCTTACTGGTGCAGAGCGTGACGAAGTACCGGTGATACAGCGAACACGTCAGCGGAGCAGATCTACGTCCTGGCCGGGCGGCCCGGATCGGCCGAAGCCAGCTATCTCGGCCCCCGCACTCCCGTCGATGCGCTGCTGGAGAAGTACGCGCAAGACATCCTCGACACCGAGCCGCCATCGGCATCCGCCTCCGACGAGGAGTTCAGGGCCTGGCGCGCGCAGGTCCGCGAACGGGTCGGCACTGCCATCGGGGAGATCCGCCGGGATGACGAGCCAGACCGCAAGCAGATCGCCCGCCAGCTTGCTGACCTGCCCGACCGCGAGCGCATCTGGGGCAGGGACGCAACCATCAAGACCGGAGGCCGCGGCAACGAGCGCCCCCGATGACATCGCCCCTAGCGGGTGCGAGTCCCGTGATGCTCAGAGCCCACGCCGTCAGGCTCCGCGGCGGATCTGGCAGCCGGTGCCCGCCGGGGCCAGCATCCTGCTAGCCGATGAGGGCTGAATGCCGGTAACGGCCCTTTATGTCAAGCCGCGGAACGCCGCCACCTGCGGTCATGCGCTTGCATGGTCAGCAGCTTCCGAGCCGACGGTGGCGACCAGCGGCATACTCGGCTTACCAGAAGTAATGCGCCATTACCTCCGATAAGACAGTCGCGTTGGAACAGTTCATCAGCGCGCCCGGGCCTGCTCGGGCGAAGTCCCTCGAAGGTCGGCGAGGTACGCCGGACGGGCCGACCGTCCCAGCCAGGCCGCGCCAGGTCGCCGCGTCTGTCGCGGTCAGGGGAACAGCTTCGCCACGGTCTCCGCCAGGGATTTCAGTAGGGACGGGTCGGTGGCGTCCTTGTCCAGCGAGAACTTGAACGTGGTCTTGCCGTCCACACGTTCGACACTGATGTGCACCTTGGTCTGGAGCCACGTGACCAGAGCCGCTAGTACCACGGCGGCGACGATGGCCGTCTCGATGACCAGTTGCTCGTCCTCCGGCGGTTCCTCCACCACCGCCTGCGCCACGGGCGCCGTCGAGGGGTCTTCGGTGAGGAGGTCGAGCGTGCGGCGGGCCATAGCCTGCGCGTCCGTCTCACTGGCCGCGATCTCGCTCGGGTCGACGTCCTTGACGTCGTACTCACGGAGCAGTTCCGCCAGCAGCAGGCGCGCCTCGTCCTCCGTCTGGACCGTTCCCTCGCCGGCCGCCAGACCTTCGCCCAGCTGGGCGCTTATCTCCTGGAGTACCAGCAGGACGGACCGATCGTCCAGTGCCTCCGGACCAGCCGCGTGACTCACGTGCTATCTCCAATCTCCGTGAAGGACGAAGGGCGCCCAGTGGTACGGGTGTCGCAGGTACGGCTCCTCGGCCGACCGCAGGAACTCCTGCTGCGCCCACTGCAGGGCCTGCCACTTCTCCGGCTTCTTGACCGGGTTCGGACCAATGCCGGTAGAAGACCCGCAACAGGTCCCTGGATGTCAGCTGGTCGACATTCCACAGGCTCGCCATCACCGCCGAGTTACCGGCATACAAGAAGGCACGGCTCAGCCCGTCGAGCTCGTCCCCGGCGTTCCGCACGGCATGGACGAGCCGGCGCACGCGCGGAGGACGACGATCTCGGCGTCCATGGACGTACTCATGACCTCTCGTGCCGTCAGGATCGTCCTGGCCTGCTCGAGTGCCGACACCCGATCCATCAGACGGGAAGGCCGCTCGCCCCCGTCGGCTAGGAGCAGCCCGGAGTCCAGGGGCGACCGCTCATTGAAGTAGCCGTGGCAGGTGAGGTGCAGGATACGACGTCCGAAGCTCGACCGCAGCGCATGACGCTTGGTGACGGCCGACCCGCTATCCGTGAGGATGTCCCATCGACCCCCCGCGAACAGCTCGTCTTCGTGCTCCAGGTAGTCCGGGTGGTTATCCTCTCGGGCCGCGACCCCCGCCGCGTACACGGTGGGCGCCCGTTCGGCCGGAGAGGACTTGGTGCTCAGCACGTAGGAGAGCGAGCTGATGCTGGGGGCGTACACCGTGCCGGTCCGTTCGGCCAGGTAGCCGCCGTCACCGTCGGGCAGGGCATGCAGGGGCAGTCCGTGCAGGGGGCCATGGGGGACGAAGCAGAGCAACTCCGCCCCGGAGACGAGGGGCAGGAACTTGAGGAGCTCCTCCCCGAGGTCCTCGAAGAAGCCCAGGCTCCTGCGCCACGGGTTCGTCCGGCGGATCGGGCCCAGGTCCGGGAACTCCCCGGTGTTGAACGTGCGTCGCAGCCGCAGCACCACCGACTCGAGCGCGTCTCGCCCCACCTCGCTGCGGACGACACCGACCTCCGGGTCGTCCGAACGCAGTACGAAGATCCGGGTGTGGTCCGCGGCACAGAAGAACGACACGATGGCCATCGGCCGCGTCGCGTGCTCGAGCAGCACCCTTCGCGCGTCTTCGATGTCGGACGGGATACCCCGCCGTAGCCGGACGAAGGCCGGCGCGGACTCCTGCATCTGCTGCCAGCAGTCCCGAAGCCGGCCCTGAACCTCCTGAATCCTCCCGAACAGCTTGCCCGACCCGGTCAGGTCCGCCTCCGTCTGCAGGTCGCGTCTTTGCCGGATGAGTTCGGCTTCACGGTGGCGTAGTCCCGGGTCGACCTCGGCTGGAGCCGCGACGTCCAGGCCGGCCAGGGCGGCGAGGAACCCCCTGGCCTTCGCGGCCTCGTGAGTGCCGAACGCGAGCAGTCGCGGATCGGCACCCCCGGGAATCGCCAGGGTCTCACCGTGATCGAGCAGGAGGGAGATCAGCATCTCGATGACCCCGATCCACTTCCCGGCGAACTCGCCACGCCGCTCGTCGAGCAGGGCTTCCTCCATCTGGCGGTCGACCATCGTGTAGCTGTCCCACAGCACATCGAGAGCTTCCTGGCGGCCGGCGGTTCCCTGGCGCAGCAGCAGGGACGCGTAGTTCATGCGGAGAGACTGCAGGACCGTCGACCGCTCGTCGACGTCCGCGTATCGCGTCAGCAAGTCGCGGCACAGCGCGATGCTCTCCGCCACGTCGCCCGCCGACGCCAGCTCGTGGACCAGCCAGGAGGCGAACAGCAGGGCCCGGGCCGGGGCGCCGTCGTGGATCGCGCGGTAGAGCCCGATCCTGAGCATGCCGGCGGTGTTGTCCGGGATCTCCCCCATCACGGCGACACCCCGGCCCGACATATCGATTCGGTGGGCGACGACGCGGCCGGCGAAATCGGTGAGAAGCCGGCCGAGGTCCCCTGAGAAGAACCCCCGCTGATAGGCCTGGCGCCAGTACTCGTACGCTTCGTCCCGCTCGCCCAGCAGCATCTTGGCGTCGCCGAGGCCGAAGAGGCTGAGCACGCGGCCGAAATTGCGGAAGTCCGCGCCCTCCCGGAGGGCCAGGGCGGCCTGGAACTCCCCGGCGGCCTGTTCGGCACGGCCCAGGGCGATCAGTTCCGTGCCGAGGTTGTTGTGCAACGCCGCCATCTGCTCCTGTCCCCCCCAGGCGGCAACAGACAGGAGAGCGTCACGAAATACGGATGCCGCCTCCAGGTGGCGCCCGCGGTTGTGGAAGGACCTGGCCGAGCCGACCCTTGCCCGGAACTCGATGGCTCGAGACTGTCTCGCCGCGGCCTGCGTCGCGACGCTGTCGTACTCGGCCGCGGCCGCGTCCCCCTGGTCGAGATCCTCCAGCATGTCGGCGGCGAAAAGCCGCGCTCGCAGGGCCAGCTCCGGGAGCTCGGCATCGTCCGCGATCTCGGCACAGGTGCGGGCGTCGGCCAGGGCGGAGCGCAGACGCCCCAGGCGACTGCGGGTTTTTGCCACGGTGAGCCCGAGGGCGGCGGCGGGGAACCTCAACCCCAGTTGCAGGCACAGGACCGCCGCCCGGCGCAGGGTGGTCGCTGCCTCGGCCGGTTTCCCCGCGGCATGAAGCCGTTTCGCTTCCGCGCGGGACTCGGTGACCTCGCGAAGCAGTGCACGCTCCTCCTCCGTCAGCAGCTCGTCGTACTGCTGGAAGAGATCGATCGCCTCGTCCGGGTCGGAGCACCTCGTGGCGGCGGAATCGAGCTCGTCGCGCGTCGTGATCAGCGCCGGCTGAGGCGCCGTCTCGTTGCTCCCGGCCTCCGCGACTCCCAGCACGAACCGGACCAGTTCCAGTTCCTCGCTCGCGTTGTCCCGCTCGTACGCGGCAGCGCGGTCACGCAGCGCGGCCAGCAGCTTCTTACGATCATCCGGGTCCAGCCGCCGGACCGAAGCCTCGACGCCGGCCACCGAGTCGAACATCAGGCGATCGACGAGATCCGGATCCGGAAAGGGCATGGCCGTTCACCCCGCCGACAGCCGCTGCACGGTGGTGAGCATCTTGCTCGCGTCGTCGCGGTCTTGCTCCGTCGTCGCCGCGGCGAGCGCGATCTCCAGATGATGCTGCCCCTTCACCGGCTGACCGCAGTGAGTGTAGATCTGCCCGATGCTGTAGTTGGCGATGTAGTCGGTGCCCACGAGCGGCGCGAGCACATCCGCCTGGTGCAGTGCCTGATCGTGGTGCCCCCTGACGAACAGGGCCTGGGCGTAGTACATCCGGTAGCGCGGGTTCATGGGAAAGCGGTTCACGAGGTGACTCAGCTCCCGCACGGCCTCCTCCGCCGATGGCCGGTCCTCGGCCGCCTGCTGGAACCATGCCTGTGCCCTCCGCTCGTCGCTGCCTACAGGCATTCCAGCCCCAGGTTCTTCCGACTGGATGGCGGCCTTTACCCGGGCGATCACGGGCGACTCCGGGGCGAGCCTTTGGATCCGCGGGATCAGGGCATCCAATCGCTCGTCCTGGTACTGGATCATGTAGCACGTCGCCAGCATCTCGAGGAACCGCACGTCGTCCGGAAAGCGCTCGCTCGCACTCTCCAGGAAGGCCGTCGCCTCGCTCCAGCCGGTCTCCGAAGTGCCGGCCATTGCATTTCCGAAGAGCTGGCGAGCCAGGAGGAAGTAATCCTCCTGGCTCGCGGTTCCCCCTTGCACCTTCTTCCGGAGCACCGTCGCCTGAAGGGATGCCTGCCTGGCTTCAAGCTCCTGCCGGCGGTCCGCCGACACCGCAGCCAGCCTGGCCCTGACATCGGCCAGCGTGCCGGAATCCGAGCTCCTCCGGGCGATCTCGTTGAGCTCCGACTCGCAGAGATCCAGCTGTCCGAGGAACGCGTAGGTGACGGACAGGTTCAGGCGGTAGCTGTCTTCGTCGGGAAATGCCTCGACAAGCTGCTGGAACAGGGAGACCGCTTGCGAGGCCCGTCCGGACGCCGCCAGGGCAAGAGCCTGATAGTGGGTCGCGGCCGCGGCGTCGTGCGCCGCCTCGGCACGTCGGCGTAGCTCCCCCAGGATCTCCTCGTCCCCGGAAGCGGAGCGGAAGAAGGCCTCGCTGCTGCTGCCGTACGGTGCCAGCGAAATGACGTAGCGAAGGTGTGCCTGCTGGTCGTCCATGCCAAGCCTTCCTGCCAGGGGATCAGGCTCACGGCCGTCACCATAGAGCGAGCAGCTCCGGGTGCTCAGGAAGATGCACCAAGTTCAGATGAAACTATCCGTTACGATCAAAGAGTTGTTCAGCCGTCGTTCTGATACACCCGTACCGGCTTGCCGTGGAAGAGGATGTGCGGCCAGGCCGCTGCCCGCGTCGTCACTGAACCAAGGCGGGTTCGCCTGGTCCGTTCGGCACCTTCGTCCTATCGGGCCATTAACTTAACTTAAGCGGGTGCGAGTGCGCGGCTCCAGACAGGTCCGCGCATGCGGACTATCAGAGGTAATGGCCCATTACCTCTGATAAGTCATGCGCGGTCCTGCAACTTTGGCGCGCTCGGCTGCGCTGAGCCGGGTGGCTTCAGCCTGGATGGCGGCGATTGTGACGGGGCCGCGCAGGACGTGCCGGAAGTGCTGGAAAGACAGGGCGGTCGCCCAGGTCAGCAATGTCGCGGCGTACAGGCTGGCGCTGCTGGCACCGGCGAGGAGCAGGCAGCCGAGGACGAGGGCGCCGCTGAGGAATCCTGTGAGGTGCGCGGTGAAGTCGCGGCGGCGCTGGATGCGGGTGGCGAGGTCGATGTCCTGCTGGTTGATGATCATGGCGGTCTCCTTGCTGGCTGATAACGATCACGGGGTTCGGCGGAGCGCGGGGGCAGTGGGCTGCCGCTGGCGGCGGCAGGGACCGCGGCCAGCGGCGGCTGTTGTCAGCGGGCGGGGGCAGGGGCAGGGCGGGAGCGCAGCGCGCGGAGTGCCTTGGCGTAGTCGCCCTTGGGGGTACGGGCGACGGTGATGGTGCTGACCGCGTTCCAGGCCACGGTGGCCAGGAGCAGGACCCTGCCGCCGGGGACGCCGGTGGCCATCACGGCGTAGGCGGCGGCCAGGGAGCACAGGGCGGTGGCGTTCTCGCCGGAGGCGAACATCAGGGCCTTCTTCCAGGGCGCGGCCGTCCGCATCGAGTCTTTATCGGTGACCGCGGACCAGAACGGGACGGTGCTCATCAGCTGCCGGAACCCGGGCGGGTAGTCCTCGGGGTGGTCGGTGCCGCGGATCCCGTAGAACCGGAACCTGATGCCGACGGCGCGGCCGGCCAGGTAGTGGCCGATGGCGTGGCTGCAGTCGTAGATGACCAGGAATCCGGCCAGGGCCGCTGCCAGCCGTACCGGGCTGGGGCCGGTCATGGCGGCGGCCAGGGCCAGCAGCCCAGCGCCTGCTGCCAGGCCGGCGGTCTGGATCAGGTTGCCGCGGGCGATGGACAGCTTCATCCGCAGCGGCGGCCGGGCGGTGACGGGCTTGGTGGTGGTCATGGCATCCTCCGATGTCAAAGTCGCGGGCGGTGAGTGAAACAGCGGTCAGTGGTACCGGCGGGAGGCCGGTCCCCAGCGGCGGCTAGCGAGGGCGTCTGCGCTCACGCCGCCGGCGATGAGCCCGAAGATCAGCGCGACGACGGCGCCGGCGCCGGACAGCAGCCCGGCGTGCGACTCGATCCCGGCGATGGCCACCAGCGCGATCGCGCTGGCCGCCGCGGCCAGCACCGCGGGCAGTGCGCTCATCCGGCGCCAGGCGAGGTCTGCGGGCAGGCTGACGGTTGCCGCGGCGGCGGCGCTGACGATGAAAACGGTGATCATGGGGGCTCCCTGGTTCGGTTGCGGGCGTGGTGCGGTGACATCAGGATGTATCTTCCCAACGCTGTTGTCAACATTGTGGACTATATTGTTGTCCACGATGTGGAATATGCTGTGCGGACGACAATCTGAGGAGGCGCCGTGGCAGCGCGCAAGGCAACATCAGCCCGGGCCCCGCGAGGCTCCCTGTCCCGGGACAAAGTACTGGCCGCCGCGCTTGAGCTGGCCCGGTCCGGCCTGGACGCGGTCAGCATGCGCGCGCTCGGGGCCCGGCTCGGCGCCGACCCGACCGCGGTCTACCGGTATTTCCGCACCAAGGACGAACTGCTCGACGCCATGGCCGACGCCGTGGTGGCCGGCGACCGGCCGTTCCCGCAGACCGGGCAGCCAGCCGAGGACCTCGCCGCCGCTTTCGGGAACTTCCGGAGGTCCCTGCTGGCCCGCCCCGCGCTGGTGCCGATCGTGGCCCGGCGGCCCCCCGTGGGCCAGGCCACCCAGGAGCGCGCCGACCGGGTGCTCGCCCTGCTGTCCGGCGCCGGCCTGGACGCCGCCGCCGCCGCGGCCGCCTACCAGGCGCTGCTGTTCTACACCCTCGGGCACGCGCTGCTCGAGGCCCCGTACGCGCTGATGGGGCCGGACGCCACCGGCCAGGAACGCCAGCAGGTGCGCGACCAGCTCGCCACCTCATCACCCGGCCACGGCCACCTGGCCGCAGCAGCCCCCCGCCTGTACACCGACATGGACCGCCAGTTCCGCTACGGCCTGGACCTCATGCTCACCGGCCTCGGCCTCCGCCAATCCACGGCGCGGTGACATGGCGACACAGGCGGTGATCTTCTGTCGACGGGCCACGATCAGTGCGGCCAGCGCCCCAGCGCCGGCCGCTGTGGCAAAGACCAAAAGACCAGCTGCAGCGCCCCGACGGTGTCCTTGAGTGCGGGTGCCCCGTTGTGGCGGTACCCGGCCACGCCCAGCAGCACCCACGCCAGCCACGCCAGCCCGCTAGGCCAACCACCGCCACTGTGAAGCTCACGGCCAGGGCGGTGCCGAGATGCCATGGCCGTGCCTCGCCGCGGTCACCGCGCTGAACCGGCTCATGGTCGTCCGCCGCCCGGTAACGCCTGGGAAAGTTGGCACCCACGATCGAACCTGATGGCATCGCGGTAAATAAGACCAGGCTCCTCAGTGCGGCCTATCCCCGTGTGCAGCCGGTCACGACGCGGTTTCTCCCTGGCCCGGCGTCAGCTAGGCAGATCAGGGCGGGTGGTGCGGGACACGTCGGTGGCATCGAGCTTCCAGGTGAACAAGGCTGTGGTGCAGAATAAGTGCCGCAGGCTGTGCCAGGTCCACTCGCCGCTGCCGTCGGTCGCCATCCGGCCGCTAGGTAGGCGAGCTTGAGGACCTGGCGGTTGAAGTTGGAGGACCGCAGGTATTTGCGAGTTGGGGAGGGGAAGATCAGTCCCAGCGGGTTGGTGGCGGCGTCCTGTTCGGCGCGGGCTTGCTCGAGGCGGGCGGCGAGCCGTTCGGCCAGCGGGTAGCCGGCCGGGGTGGCGCGGGGGTAGATGGTCCGCCGCCGTTTGCGGTTCTTCGGCGCCTCCAGGTGCAGGTGCCCGGCGACCTCGATGACCTTGCGGTCCACCGCGATCACCCGGGCGGCGGTGTCGACCTGGGGGATGGTCAGGGCGGTCAGCTCGCCCCACCGCAGCCCGCTGTAGGCAGCTGCGTTGGCCATCAGCTCGTCGCGGTCCCCGTGCCGCCCCGCAGCCAGCGCCTGGCCGAGCCCGGCCACGTCGTCGGCGGCGGGGATCTCGGCGGGGTCAACCCACAGCGCCGATTCACCCGCGACGGTCACCCGCGGTGCGGGCATCGGGCGGTCCCGGCCTGCCAGTGCACCTTCGCCAGCCGGGGGTTGGCCAGGTACCCGCACTCCAGCTCGATCACCGGGCCGCCGGCCCGGGTGGCCGCGCGTCCGGTCCCGCTCGCGAGTACCCGGCCGCGTGCCGTGCGGCCGGCCTTCGCCCGGCCGCGCGCGATGACCGTGCGGCCCCGCCGCGTGCCGGTTGTGGGGATTTTGTGGGGATCTTGCTCCGCACGGGCGCTTGATACACCAGGGGAGTACCTCTCTTCCTGCGTTGTCGCAGGTGAGAGGGCTGACGATGGTAACTCCAGCTGGCTCCCGCGATAGGACTCGAACCTATAACCTGCCGGTTAACAGAAGGCCTGTCATGGCCGGGAGCGCCCCGGGGCTGTCATTAGCGTCAGCCCGTGCTGCCTGCATAAAGGCTTGTCAGGGCTGACAAGGCCATGCTAGCAGCCGTGCCGTCTTGTGCCGGGCAATGCCGTTTCGTCCGTGGGTTTTTTGTGGGGGCCGCCGGCCGCGGACGCGGAGTTGTGGGGATTCTGTGGGGGCGCGGACCAGCAGGTCGGCGAGATGGTCCTGACATCCCGCCGTAACAGGGACATCCACGATTGAGCTGAGGGTCCGGGTGATGGCGACAGCGAGTTGGGGTAAGGCGGCCCGCAGTCGCGGGCGAGGGTGCTGCTAGTAGCAGTGCGCGGGCCGCCTGGACGTAGATCTCATGGCATGTACCCGGACAAGGCGACGACGATAGGAATGAACGATCGGGGGCTGCCTGGATGCTCCAGCACGTAGGCGCGTCCCTGGTGGCCTGAAGCCAGGTCGCAGCCGAGCGCGAGCATGTCCAGTCGCGCCATGAGGGTGCTCTTTCCTGTCTCGACGTCGATGCGGTAGACGGTGCCGTGGCGGGTGGCGGTCATAAGTAAGCGTCCAAGAATAACTGCTACAGTTCCGTTATGGGCGCCTACGCTTGTGCTATGGTCACCGCCGCTGACCGCGAGGCCGAGGTCACGCGCAAATGGGAGCTTCTCTCGCCATTCCTGGACGAGCGGCAGCGCCGCCTGTGGATGGCCGCCGAGGCCCGCGAAGGCGGCCGCGGCGGGGTAAGCCTGATCGCCCGGGCCACCGGCGCGGCACGCTCCACGGTCACGCGCGGGGTGTTCGAGCTGGAGAACGGAGAAGAAGAACCGGGGCGGGCGGCACGCCGGGGCGGTGGCGGGCGCAAGCGCGCGGACGCGACCGACCCTGGCCTGGCGGGCACGCTGCGGGCGCTGGTGG